>JANQQQ010000028.1 GCA_028284935.1 Croceivirga sp. | reverse complement strand
CATCACCGCACAGGGGTTCAACCTTTGGTTCGATGCCTATAACACCCCTGATGGTGCCAACTTCGATCCCAACGTACAGGGTGCCGGTGTTGGTAACTCAAGGGGCTTTGACTTCTTGAACGGTCCTTCCAGTAGAAGGTACGGTGTGACCCTAAGAGCCACTTTTTAATAAAAATTGTTAATGAACAGAACAATGAGAAAAATTTATAGATATTTTACGTTAGTGGTCATGGGTCTTGTGGTGTTCACAAGTTGCGAGACCACGGAACTGGACTTGACGGTAAGTCCCAACGACCTTTCCCCCGATGCGGCAGATCCCAACCTGCTCTTGAACTCGGTCCAACTGGCCTATGCGTCCAATATGGACGATATCAGTGATCTGGGAGCGGAATTGACGCGTATCGACTATATGAACGGTTTGGATTATTTCAACAATTATCCTGGTGATACCTTTAACCAAATTTGGGGAAGGTACTATAGTAGTGACGTAAGTGATGTCAACGATCCGGTAGATCCAAGTATTGCCATCGGGATGCTGACCAACCTGCAGAACTTGGAAACCATCAATGAAAATGGTGACATTGATTATTCCTTCCATATTGGTATTTCCAAGGTCATGCAGGCACATATGCTGTTCCTATTGGCGGATTACATTGGAGAAGCTGCACTTACCCAAGCAGCCAATGCGATTGAGTTTCCAGCTCCAATCTTAGATGATGGACAAACCATTTATAACGGAGCTTTTGCAATCTTAGATGAAGCGGAAGCTTTGTTATCCGGAAATCCAAATCCTCAAGGAGCCCTTGATCTGTTCTATAATGGTGATACTTCAAAATGGATCAGACTAATTAATACCATCCGTTTGCGTTCCTATGTGCTTACGGGGGACACCGCTGCTTTCAATGCCATTATCAACGGCGGCAACTACATCCAGGACGCGGAAGACGATTTCCAGTTTGCCTATGGGACCAGTGAGCTGCAACCGGACGATAGACATCCGGACTATGCCAATGACTATACGCCATCAGGAGCCAACATCTACCAGTCCAACTGGTTGATGGAGCTGATGTTGGACAACAATGACCCGAGGATACGGTACTATTTCTACCGCCAGAACGAGACCACCCCTGGTGCGGATGCCCCACCTAATGGGGAGACCCTGTCCTGTTCCTTGGCCATCCCGCCCCCACACTACCTTAATGGTGGTTTCACCTACTGCAGTGTAGAGAACGGGTACTGGGGAAGGTCCCATGGAAATGCAGAAGGTGCCCCACCGGACAACTTCTTCAGGACGGCCGTGGGTGTCTACCCGACCGGAGGCCTATTTGATGACGACCGTTTTGCCAACGTAGGGCTGAGCCTTGGTGGAGGAGGTGCCGGTATAGAGCCCATCTTCCTTTCTTCTTACGTTGATTTCTGGAGGGGTATTATGGCAACGAGCGCAGCCGATAGGGCCACCTTCCTAAGGTCCGGTCTGGAAAAGTCGATAGCGAAGGTACAGTCCTTTGGCGCCCTTGATGGCAGTAGGGACACTTCCTTTGAGCCATCCGCAACCGATGTCACGGATTACATTGATGGCATCGTGGCCGATTTCAACGCAGCAACAGGGGATGACCAGGAGAACCTTTTTGCGGAACAGTACTTTACCACCCTGTTCGGTGGGGGGACCGAGGCCTATAACTATTACCGGTTGACAGGATACCCAACAACGGTACTGCCCAACTGGCAGGAGAACCCGGGACCGTTCCCAAGGACGTTCCTTTATCCCCAGGACGAGGTGATCAACAACCCCAACCTGACGCAAAGATCCGACTTGACCAATCAGGTCTTCTGGGATACCAACCCAGCAAGCCCTGCATTCCCACCTGCTAACTAATAAAATCTAAAAGATGAAGAACTATTTTAATAAATACATATTGTTTGCGGTAGCAGGGACACTTGCCCTGGCAAGCTGTGAAGAGTCCGATTTGCCGGTGGATACGGTAACGGATGGTATCACCAGGGGTGCCGCTTTGAGGACCGTGAACCTGATTTCCAACGAGCTCCCCATTGGGGATGCGGATGCAGAGTTCTCCGCTGAATTTGAAGTTCAGGATATAGAAGGGGGAACATTGGTGGACAACATCAACATTTATATTGCCTTTAGTGACAATACGGTGGAAGTGGGCGAACCTGATTTCGATGTGGCCGAGGCATTGTTTGCCACCCTGTCCAGTGCGGACTTTACCGAGGGGCCCTTTGGCCTGCCAAGGACTTCATTTTCTGTATCTTTTGGTGAGTTGCTCTCCTTTACCGGGGTCAGCGAGGCCGATCTGTTCGGTGGGGATTTCTTCCCCATCCGTTTTGAGCTCGTGTTGAACGACGGAAGGACGTTCTCCTCCACCAACTCCAATGCCAATAACTTGGGGGGATCCTTTTACAGTTCCCCGTTCATTTATTTCCCCACGGTGTCATGCCCAGTTGAGGCAACTGCATTTGTTGGTGATTATCTAATTGAGCAGACCACGCCATTTTCCGATGGGGTCAGTAATACTTTTTCAAGTGGATCGGTTGTGGAACTTGCCGTAGGGACAACATCGGTGACAAGGACCTTTCAGACCGAGTTCTACCCGTTTTTCTGTTCGGGTACGTTTGCGGCATTTAGCTTTGAATTGATCTGTGGTAGTATTTCGGTTCCCAATCAGAATAACTCGTGCAATTGTTCGGATGGAACCGATTATTTCACCCAGCCTGATGTCCAGGAAACCTATGATATCAACGATGACAGTAGTTTCTTGGTTACGTTTACCGATGATGCGCAATCAGATTGTGGCCCGCCGGTGCAGACCACGTATTTGTTCACCAAGCAGTAAGATTCAAAGTATAATACTTATTTTAAAATATATATAAAGGCACCTAATGTAGATTAGGTGCCTTTATGCCTTATATGAACTAGATCATCTCTTAACAAAAGGATAGTCCCTTCTCAGTGAGCTACACATCAATATACTACCGGTATTTCTTGTCTAATCCACCCAAAAATCGGGTTTAATATTACTTCCTAAAACCGTACAATCCCCACAAACCCGATCAACCATCAAAAAAGGACCTTCACAGTCGTTTGCACCTTCTTCTGGGTTTTGATCATAATAAGAAACTAAATTATCATCCACTTGTTCCAAAATGGGTTCTTCACAAAAATATGGCGCGATACCATTCACGCAAAACGCAAAAGGTTCCAGAGGAGCGGAAAAAATTTGACAATTTTTTACGAAATCGGGCTTAGATTCATTTGGAAAAATGTCTCCAAAATCAAAAAAAATGCGTTTTTTATCTAGATTGGAAACAGAGAAATAACCAATGACTCCCGTCTCGCCAGCAATTACTGTGATGTTGGTAGGTAATTCCCCAACCTGGATTTGTGAAAAAACAAAATCATTGGAATTAAACGCGCTTAATTGCCTATAGAAGTCTCTTGCTCCCTGGGTATCCAAAAGTTGTTTAACAAGTATGCTATAGCGGTTTGAAATAATAAAATCCGATTTCTCAATAGACCTTATAGCTGCTTTACTTGAAGTGTTGGTCAATTGGAGTACACCCTTTGAATGAAGCGTATTGAAACAAACCTGTTGCTCCTCAGTTCTCGGAACAACATCTAAATTATACTCAATAGGCAGAAAACAAGGGTCATAATCGGTAAGTTGAAAATCTACCGATGTCCAATACGGTGCAACGATCTTATAGGTTTCCTCAAATTCATACCTATAGGGGAGATTGTTTGTATTTGCGCTTCCATTCTCCAAATAAATGGTTACTCCATCCATCCCGTTTTTTAAGATTTCCCGTTCCGCAACCATATTTCCAATTTTGCTTTCTCCTTCTGGAAGTCTTTCCTGGGAGGAAACAAATACATCTCCATTAGGTGTTTGAATTTCCAATCGATAAGCATTGTTTTCCTTAATAGAGAATGTTGAAGATGACGCATAAATACCGTTTTCTTTCTCCTTAAATTCATATACATTTTCATTCTGATCAATAACTCTTACCAATGCATTGCTTTGGGGTAGGGCTATGGAATCGTTACCAAAATCCACAACCTTACTCAAGCGGATTTGTTGCGAACTTATTTCGTTGGTCAAATTGGCCTCAACAACCAGAATATTTTGATTGGAATCCAATAAGTTGGTTGCACCATCATATTGAAATTCTTCCACACAGCCACTAATAAGGACAGTCATAATAAAAAATACAACGTTTTTCATAGTCTATTTAGATTCTATTGCCTTGTTTTTTCAAAAAAACAAGAGATACCCAAAGGTGATTATAGCCATCAATGGATCAATGAAGATTTCAAAAATTGCTCTTTTTAAAATTTATATGGAGAATACACCTCGATTGCTTCCTTCATCAATTAAGGAATTCACAGTCTCAGGCTAAAGCGCTATGAATTAAGATAGAAGAAGACCATTTGGTTTAGAATATTCTTGAGTGTTTTAGTACAAAGAGTAAGGATAGGGTAAGGATAAAAAGTAGTTGTTCCCTCCTAGCCGGCAAAAATATGTCCAAAAAAGAATACCGAATTTACTATTTGTTGAAAGTCTTCATATCATTTTTGAGCTCCTAATTTGGTATCAAATCTGGTATTTGGAAGTGTGAAGGGAATTTGAAAAAATATGGCCAAATACTAGTTAAAATAGAATTTTTTTTTCTTTCCCAAACCGATACTTGGTTTTTTATGGAATCTATTGGTATAATGTTTATAAAAGACAGAATATTCATTGAACCCAAAATCCAAGGCAAGTTGAGTTAGAGATTCAATTTTGGTTTGTGATGAAAGCAGGTGGTTAATGCGATTAACTTTTAAATCAATATGATATTGACCAGGAGATTTACCAAAAACCAATTTAAAGGTTCTGATTAGATGGTACTTTGAAAGACAGGCAACCAAAGCCAGTTCATCCAAGGAAATATTGGAGCTTAAATTATCTTCGAGGTATTCTTTGGCAATTAGGAGTCGCTTAAAAATTTCAAATTTAGTTGTCTTTTTTTTGAAACCGAGCCTATCCTTTTTAAGAAATTCCTCATTTTGCGCAAGGATGATCTTTTCAGATAACTCTAAATAGAAATTTAAGTCCACCTCGCCTTTATAACTGAATACCTTTGAAACAATAGCCCTAAGTTCATGGGTGTTCTGATAGCTTTTAAGTGCGTAAAATGGAACATTCCCATCTCTTGGTTCATCGAAAGGATAATCAAGTATTTTTGGCCCCATTATTATTTGATGGTGGGCCTGTTTCAACATTTTTTCATCGAGAAAGATAGATGTAGCAAGTCCCTCTGCGGTTAAGAATTGAACTTTGGACTTGGGCTCAATGAACAGAATTGTCCCTTTATCAAGGGTTTTTACTTCTCCATCAACTTCATATTTTTCATTTCCACTAACAACGCATTTCAACGTATAGGAAGAGGAGTATGAAACAGGCGTTGGATACTCTGGAGACTTCCCTTTAGAGATATACACTTCGTTTGAAAAGAAATCTGGAAACTCCGGCATTTCACCATTGTCAATAAAGATAAGACTTGGCCTGTAATCCATAGTTTGTAAAAAGTTTCCTCACTAATTAAGGACATTAAAAAACTTCAATAGTTACAGATTTTAACATTATTCTTATTGGAATTGTTCGCCCAATACTTTTATAATGGGAATCCCCTAGCATTCGATTCTAAATCAACTTGCCTTGGATTTTAGGCTTAACAGGATTGCCAAAAAAGATAACTTTCCCCTTTTTCATTGTTAAGCCTTTATTTTTTGAAGCTTATACGTTCTATCATCTTTACGGCATTCGTATTCTTAGGATTAAGTTCCAGTGATTTTTTATAATTTTTGATGGCATTTTTAATGGTGCCGATAAACTCTTAGGTATTTCTTTTTAATTTATTATTTAGTAGTAGCATTAAAGTAAATACTAGCATTCCTATTCCGGACAATAAATGCACCTTCTTGAAATCCATATTCAATTCGGGAAAAAACAACAGCACTATTCCTGCATTTATGGACAAATGAAAAAGGAGCGCAACTAGAACACTGCCTTTTGAGTTGATTACCAACCAAGTAATTATGATGGATAGGCAGATGAGCATTAAAAAATAGGTGAGAACAGGAAAAAAAGTAATTGATTCTCCACTAACCAGTGTTCCGAATGGCGCCCAGAATAGAGGTATATGCCAAACAAACCAGATTATCCCAATAATAATTGCACTTTTTAGACTAGAAAATCCTTTTTGAAATTCGACAAGCAAAAAGCCTCTCCAACCCAATTCTTCCCCCAGAGGCCCTGCATAGAACCCGGCCCACAGCACAGCGGGAATTGCTATAAAACCCATCTCATCAAAGCTTCCAATAGCTCCGATAAATAGGTAATAGAGCACAATTCCGATACTAACAAATAGTGCAGGCAAAAGAATAATGAACAAGTATATTTTTAATGGGACCTTCCAAATAAATACTTTCTTAAGTAAATCCAAAACCCCTTTGAAACCATCAAAAATAATTGCGGTTACTATGGCACTAATAGTTGGTCCATAAATACCTGCAAAAAAAAATATCAAAAAACTGTCGATGGAATCTTGGGTAATACCATCAATTAAATGATCTAAACCTTTAAACCATAAGGTCCAAGACCACAAAAACGTAAGTATCAAAAAGACTGTAGTTTTTTTATTGTTCATTATGCCTTTAATGAGGGTAAGCGTTAGGAATCAAGCAATTTTCAATTTAAAGTGATTTTAAAATAAAAGTCCTTTCAAAAATTGCTTGATTTTTAAGTACGGTCTATTCACGGCAGTTAACCAATAAATCAGGACTGGATTTGAAATCATCGAAAAAGAACACTTAAAAAGCAATTTCTGAAATACCTATTAGGAATTGACCCAATTAATTTGGCAACAATATCAATCATTGAACTTATGAAAATCAGTTACAAAGAGTTACCAAGAATGTCATATCAATTTAGCTTTGGATTGGTAGATAAATTTTCTTTTAAACTAGCTGTCTTAGTACTATTGGCATCACTTTTATCGAATTCAACTTATTCCCAACAGGAGAAAAATATATTCAAAAAGGAAATAGAGGACCTCATTGATCATCTTTCCAAAGAAGGAAAATTTTCAGGTTGTATTGTTCTTTCCGACAGGAATTCAAAAAGGGTTATAAAAAAGTGTGTCGGTTTTAGCAATAGTGGTGGTACGATAAAAAATGATCTCAACACCAAGTTCTCTCTTGCCTCAGTTGGAAAACTGTTCACCATTCTGGCTGCTATCCAATTGATAAATGATGGCAAATTGAATTATGAGGACAAACTTGATGCATTTAGCTTCAGTTTTTCGGATCCAAGAGCCAATGATATTACCATTAGAAACCTACTTTCCCATAAATCTGGTTTCGGTCATTATTGGGATGACCCCGAGTACAAAAAATCAAAAACTGACCTGTACCAAATATCTGATTACGTTAATTTTATTGAAAAGAAAATTCTAGAATTCAACCCCGGGACCAATTATAAGTATAGTAATGAAGGATTTATTTTGCTGGGACGAATAATTGAACAAGTTTCCGGTCAGGATTATTATTCCTTCGTAGAAGAAAATATTTTTTCCCCCCTCAACATGAAGGACACTGGGTTTCCAAGTTTTTCTGAGTTGGACTCCACATTCGCTGAGCCCCTAACAAAAACTGAAAATGGAGAGAATGTAACATTTAGTGAAATAATGTCAGTTAGGGGAGCTTCAGATGGTGGTGGTTATTCAACCATAGGGGATATGTCAGAATTCATTAATTCTATTTTTAATGAAAGATTTATTGATACGACTTCTTTATCCCTTTTAATATCCAATTTTGAAGACGAAAAACTGGAAACGGAAAGGGCTGTGTTTGATTTTATAGGTGCGTCACCAGGTGTTAGTGCAACCGTGGGCTATCATGGGCCAACCGGATTAAATGTTGTTGTACTTTCAAATTATGATTCTCCAGCGTCTGAAACTGTTGTCATGGGGATATTGGAAAAAATTATGAAACCTTAATTTAACGACATTTTTAGCCAACTTAAGTGGCAATGGAACAAAATAGAAGGCAGTTTATTTATAATACTCTTGCTGGTTTAACAACCATAACCGTTGGACCCCAGCTTCTCGCCAATACTCCCCTTTTATTTAAAAGGTCTTACGAAAGCAAGCCTTGGTTGGAACTCTCCAAATCAGCTTATTTGCATAATGCTGCCCAAATTAGTAAGATGGCCGGAGGAAAACCCGTTATAGCCGTTTTAAAGAACAATGCTTATGGATTGGGAGATGTCCAAGTGGCCAAAATTTTGAATAATTCGACATCCATAGCAAGTATAGCGGTCGTTACCGATGAAAGTGCCATTGCTATCGGGAGAGCGGGGGTTAAAAAATCCATTTTGTTAATGGGCGACTTTGATTTTGATAATGGGCCCTCCCTTGTAAATGGACACGTTATTTTAAGTATTTTTTCGAAAGACTCTTTAAAAAAAATCCAGCTTTTGTCCCAAGAGACTAAAAAACTTGTAAAAGTTGCGCTATACGTAGATACCGGGCTGGGAAGAATGGGTATCCCATATGAGCAAACCCATACGATCGCACAAGAAATATCAAAGAGTGGCGGTTTGAAAATAACCCATACTTTTTCTACCCTTACTTCCCCAAAGGATTTTGCAATACGACAAATTCATCGATTTGAAACCCTTATTAAGAATTTGAACGAAAATGGTATATCCACTGGATTGGCACATTTGGCGCCATCCTATTCCCTTTTGGATTTAAGCAATTCGCATCAAGATGCCGTTCGCCCAGGAATTCTATTACATGGTTCTTTCCCGAACGCTAAAATGGAAAAAGCGAAGGAATTTCCGTTGGAGGTGTCCTACCGTCTTAAAGCACCGGTAATACGATTGGAAAAACTAAAAGCTGGTGATACGATTGGTTTTTCTAGATTTTATAAAGTTGAACGCGAGGAATGGATTGCCACTTTACCCATTGGCTGGGCTGATGGATATGACAGCAGGGCAGAAAATGGGGCCAAAGTCCTTTTGGGCAATGAGCTTTACAAGGTGGTCAACGTCAATTCCAGTCATACCAATATATCCCTTGGATCGGAAACTAAAATTAAGATCGGGGATGTGGCAACTTTAATTGGCCCTGAAAATCCAGAAATTACCCCTGCAGGCTTTGCCAAGTTAATTGACGGGAATAATTATTTGCAAATCCAATACAAAGAATCCTTACCAAAACGCATCTATGAGACCTTTTAGTTTTTTTGTGGTTTTACTTTTTACCATTTCAATCTATGGTCAGGGAAACTATTTTGAATTACCAGATGGGACAAGACTTTTTGTGGATGAAATGGGTAAGGGAGAAACAATCATTTTCATCCCTGGTTGGACGATGACCCATCATTTTTTCAATAAACAAAAACCTTTCTTTTCTAGAAATTATCACGTAATCACCTATGACCCAAGAGGTCAAGGAAGATCTGACAATACCGTTGACCAAAATAACTATGCGAGCCATGCAACAGATCTTCAAGAATTAATATTGAAAAAGAAGTTACAAAATGTGGTACTGGTAGGATGGTCCAGTGGATGCCTTACGATGTTCGAATATATCCGTGCCTATTCAACCGACAAAATTTCTAAGCTGGTTTTTATTGATGAACCACCAAAATGGATTGGTGATGTTGAGAAAGAATGGGCATATGGAACATTTGATGATTATAGAAGTAGTTTAAAGAGAATGATTTCAAAACCTTCAAATCCGGATGGGATAATTGAATGGATGTTAAAAGACCCTATTGACAACGATACCAAAGCTTGGATGCGAAGAGAAATACTGATGACCCCCCCTCACGTTGCCTTAAGCTTATATATTGATGGATTGGCATGTGATTATACTGAGGAAGCAAAACATCTAAACAAACCATCCTTATTTCTTGTTAGGGAATCTTGGTTTGAAAAAGCCAGCAAATGGCTGTATGCCAATGTTCCAAATGTTAAGGTCAATTCCATTTATAGCCATGCCATGTTTTGGGAGCAACCTAACGAATTTAATACGTTAGTATTGGATTTTTTGAGAGAATAAATGAACACTTTTTGGCCCGTAGCTGTAGGTTATCAACCGAAATAAATGATGGTAATGATAAAACACACTGCATTTTTAATTGTTTTAATCCTTGCTTTTTTTAGGATGTAGTTCAAATGATAATGAAAATAGTGCCACCACCTACGAAGGTGTAGTCATTTATGAAGATGACTTGTCCCGTGAGACAGGTGCGACATTAAGATTCCTTTGTATGAAAAGAGTTGAAGGGATTGGTCAACTTGATGAAACTATAATTGAAAGGAACATTACACTTTCCCAAGATGGTTCTTTTAGATTTGAATTAGAAACGACACTATCTAGCATTGATTATTTTGGTGTCCTTTTGTTTGTTGCAGAAAGTCCCAATAGTATTGATTGCGCACCAAATAGCTGTGCCTCTTTAACGCCAAGAACAACTTTTACTGAAATGCGTCTTGTAGCGAGAAGAGCATAATTTTTTTAGAACCCTGTAAAAAGGGGCAATTGCCCATTTCATTTTGCTTACTTACAATCAAATTGAATAACACTACCAATCCTAATTCGTAGACCAAATGATTTGTAAACATTGATTAAGGTCAATTGCACATTAGGGAATTTCTGTCTCGGAAAGTATTTTCTATGATCCTTGTATATCGATATCAGTAGGGTTTCTTTTTTCTTTTCATTAGTAATTAGAGGGTATTTACATAGGATTGTAAATTAAAATGGCTCAATCACTACCCAAAATGTCAACCTTATTGGAAATTTTTTAGTGATTATCCTATGATTCCCATGATAAGCATAACTACAGGAATACCATTCAACATAGCATGAGCTATAAGAAACACCGTATTGTTCTGTATTCGTTGCGTAATATAGGACATAAACATAGCCCCAGGAAACACCATAATAGCATTGTAAGGCGCAAATAGATGGAAAGAGGTCCAAAGCAAGCCGTGAACAACCCATGTACGTTTACCATGGGTTTTTTCTTGTCTTGGAAACAGGTAGCCTCTCCATAAAAATTCCTCTCCCATAATATTGAAGAAATACAAAACCATAAATAGACCTAACAACCACCAGTTTCCTTTTAGGGGATACCCGACAAAGGTTTCACCATCGCTCATGATGTCCGTCAAGAGTTCTGTTGTTGGGAACCATGCATGGATAATTTTGACCAATGGCAAAGCAAAGGTATACACAAAGAGGTAGAGGCCAACAAAGACCACCACGTACAATAGGGTCCATAACCATTTTTTTCCCTTGATTTTTTTATATCGAAAACGGCTCATCAACGAATCCCAATTCAAAGGATGCCCTTCCAGTAGAAATCCAATCAGGGCTCCAATGAAGAATATAACATGGGGCGATGCCATCACCAAGAACATAATAGGTTGGGAAACCCCTCTATCATTAAGAAAGGGCAACACCATACGCTCCAAGACTAAAAATAGTAGTGCGGCCCCAAAAAAAATGATAGCAGAGGTTCCCAGTCGTATCGGTTTAATTCTTTTTATCTCCATCTGTCCGGTTTTTGTTTTGTCATTTGGAAACAAAATTGACCCATAGTAGCGTTCAAGTCGACCGATTAAAAAAAGTCAAACGCTTTTTTGAAATGGATTGGAACGTCCTATAGAAACTAAAGTTGATGGCGAAACTGGGTCGGCGTCAGTCCAGTATGTTTCTTAAAGGCCGTATTGAACGAAGATTTTGAGTTAAAACCAACGTCATAAAGTACTTCCAGAACCGTGAGTTTTTTATCGACACTACTCTCAAAAATTGATTTTGCCTTTTCAATCCTATACTCGTTTACAAAATCAAAAAAGTGCTTGTGAATTTTATGATTGATGAGTATGGAGAGTTCCTTTGATGGCACTTCCAAATGTTCCGCTACGTCAGATATTGATAACGAAGCATTCATAAAGGGTTCGCTTTGTACCATATATTTTTTGAGTGCTTTCCAAAGGTTCCTTTCCTTTTCTGTCAGCTGAAGATTCGCATCGTTTTTTTTGACTAGTTGTTTAGCCAATCGCGTTCTTGAATTCACCCCTTTAAAAAGTTCGGGGTGGCGTAGGGCTTTAAATACTATCCAAGAAATCAATGCCAACGCCAAGAGATTAGTGATCATTGCTACGTTTTCATAAAGTATCGGTTTTTTAAGAAACAAAGAAGTATTCTTCAAAGTAGAGACCAAAAAATTAATACTGAGGAACACTACCAATTGAAATAACCATTTATGGTTAAACCATTTGGTGTTCGAATGGTTTTCCAAATAAAGCTTTCGGTAGCGGGAGACAAGAATAAAACTGGCAATGAGATAAAATAAAACTTGTAGATGGATAAGGATATATGCAATTTTAAGCTCTATCAACACAGGGGCTTCGCCTTTTAGAACAGTATACTTTTCTTCAAAACTGGCCAAATAGAAATTGGGAAGTAAAATCAGAAATGCCAATAAAAAAGGAACCCCATGTAGCACATGGACAGGCTTCCATCTAAAATCATTGTAAAGAATAGTGCGTAAATAGAGATAGAAAAATGGAAGCTCCAAAAAAATTAAGGAGCTTAAAAGTAGGCCCAGTCCAGGATGTTTGGGATAGACATAAGTATCCAATAACACATTTCCTCCAGTATCGATAGCAAAAACAATGAGAAACATGGCAATCAGGTTGTTACTGATTGGTTTCTTCGTTTTCAAGGTCAAAAGGAAAAAGGCAAAGAAAAGGCTCAAAAAACCCGTCAATACACCCAGAAGTTCAGGGAAGGTTTTTATGTCCATCATTTATTCTTTCTGTGGAAAATGGGATATTACTTCTGAATTGTAAGTTCGGATAAAAATTCCGCAATCCATCTTTTGAATAAAAAAACATGGTTTGGCATTGGTACTTGTGAGAATCGAGTTGAAAAGGCCAGTCTGTTGAATACATGGCACAACAATACTGTTATAGAACCTATTAAATTCCAACAGCGAAGCATCCAAACAAGGTAATGGGTCTTAGTTAAGGAAAACCCTGCGGACATGGAAGCGGCCCAGAGGTGAATGTAACCTACAAATCATTGGTTTGAGTTATGTCCCCTACTAAAAAAGGCTCCTTGAAAATCAAGGAGCTTTTTTGGGTTCATCGTTTTTCTTATGAAAAAATCAAGGGGTATCAAAGCAAATAAGTAGCCGATGCCCTATTGTGTCGCATGTTTTCTTTCCTCTTCATCTTGCTCACGGGACATATCTTCCAAAGTCCTTCCCTTGGTCTCTTTGACCAAAGACTTCACAAAGAAATAGGCGACTAGACCGAACAGCGCATAAACGCCATAGGAAACACCGAGTCCTAAATACGTTAACATGATCGGGAACGTCATGGTGATGGCGAAATTGGATCCCCATTGGGCTATACCACATACCGCCAGTGCAGCTCCTCGATATTGGTTGGGGAACATTTCTCCCAGCATTACCCACATCACGGGTCCCCATGAGGCCGCAAAAAAGGCGATATAGGCGTTGGCCGCAATTAAAGCATAGGTTCCATTGTTTCCTTCCAGAACGAGATTATTGGCAGCATCCAAAGTCCCAGTACCGAAAAGATAGGCCATTACCGCAAGCATGACCGCTTGTCCGATGGAACCGACGAGCAATAACGGCTTTCTACCTACTTTGTCAATTAAAACTATGGCAACAAACGTAAAAAAGATATTCACGCTTCCACCAATAACATTGGTAAGTAGTGCATCGGCCTCCGTAAAGCCAGCGGCCTGCCAAAGTGTTGCCCCGTAATAAAAGATGACATTAATCCCGGTTAGCTGTTGTAATACGGCGATGCCAATACCAATCCAAACCAAAGGATGAATTTTGCCGGTATATTTGCTGATAATATCACTAAGCTTGGGACGACTCCCTTCCCTAACGGTAGATTTTATGTCTTCCACCTTGGCAGCAGCTTGAGTGGCATTGCCAATGGAAGTCAGCACTTTTAGTGCCTTCTCCGACTGGTTGGAAGCCACCAAATATCTCGGTGATTCAGGTACAAAAAGAAGCACGATCACAAATATGGCGGCGGGAAGGATTTCAACCCAAAACATCCATGACCAAGTTTGGAAGCCCATCCATAGTTCCTCTTCCGCACCACCCGATATCCCTACAAGGGAATAATTACTCATAAAGGCCATAAAAAGCCCAATCACAATCATTAATTGTTGCAGGGTAGCTAAGCGACCTCTAATTTTTGCAGGAGCAATTTCGCTGATATAAAGAGGTGCCAATATACTGGCCGCACCTACGGCAAGGCCACCAATCAATCGATAAATAACAAATTCCAATGAACCTTGGGAGATACCAGATCCCCATGCACTGATAATAAAAACTACACCAGCGACCAACATCATCGGTTTTCTTCCGAACCTGTCGGCCAATGTACCGGCAAAAAAGGCACCCACAACGCATCCTAACAGCACCGACGCAACATTAAAACCAGTACCGGTAGCATCGGAGTCAAATGCAATCTGCAAGGCATCCACAGTACCATTGATGACCCCGCTGTCAAATCCAAACAAAAAACCGCCTATCGCCGCAACGAATGATAAGAAGATGACTCTGGGTAGACTATAACTCTCGTTCTCTTGGGATACTTGCTGTTGATCACTCATTTCTTTTTGGTTTGATTAGGTATTAGGTCGCCCCTCCCATTTTTTTATCGAATGGGCAGTATTTTCCCTGTGAATATAATGGATTATTTTTCTTTCACCGAATCTTATAGGAATACACCCCTGTTTTGCATTACCAACTTGAAAATTTGGTGTTTCTCCTTTGAAAATACCTATGTGGGTGAAATCTCCATTATTAATTTAGACCATCCAAAGTGAGGAACTGGCCCTCAATATCTATTGCCCCAACTCCCGACTGGAAAAATCAGCCAATTCTTGACCAATGAAGTTCGAAGTAATTTCGATTGGATTACAGCACACTTCACAGTCTTCCACATAACTTTGCGAGGGAACGGAGGAATCCAATAGCACCGAGATTTCTTCCCAACAATACGGACATTGAAAAAAGTGTTCCAGCACCTTTTTGTTTTAAAGTTCTACGTTCAAAAGCTGTCCCGTAAGTTGCAGGAGTTGAAGCTCTGCCAACTTGGCATTATACTTGGCCAAATTCTTACTCGTCCTGGCATTCAACAGATTAATTTGGGCCTGACGCAGTTCCACGGATGTAATTTGACCTAATTTGTAACGCTCATTGGAACGGTTATAATTATCGGTTGCTGTAATGACATTCTGTTGCTGCAATTGGTAGACTTTAAACCGATTTTGAAAATCGCCTTTGGCATTGGCAATATCCCTTTTAACCTCCTGTGCAATTTGTTCCTGTTGGGCATCTTGGGATTCCAGCAAAATTCTCGCATTTTTTACTTGGGTAATTCCATTGCCCCCATCAAAAAGACTCCAAGTCAACGTGGCACCGAGTCCAAAGTTCCGTCGGTTATTTACCGTTACCCCGGGAAAGAAAGGCCCAGGGGCATTATTGTTAAGGTTCCATCCATAAAATCCAGTCAGGCCAACCGTGGGTAAAAAAACGGATTTGGCGGATTTTAAGGAGTAATCATTAATGGTCATATTGGATTTGGCCTGAAGCATTCTCACATTGTTATTTTCGCCTTGGGAAGCAAAATCCTCCAATTGCAATTCGTTGATAAATGCAAGTGTTGTATCAACAGCAAATTGCCTTTGCAAATCTGCATTCAAAACGATGTTTAAATCCCTCAATGTATTTTCCAACAACTGTCTTTCGTTCATCATGTTGATACTGTCATTGACCAAATCCACTTCAGCATTTAATACTTCGAGTTTATTTACCTGCCCAAATTCAAAACTGTAATTTGCCCGTTGAAGTCGACTTTTCGTATTCTCATAGGTCTGCTTCAATACTTCAATGTTCTCGGAAATGCGGGCCGCCTCAAAATACACCGTGAACAACTGTAAAATGGTATTCTCCAAGGTTTCGCGTGCTTGTAGGGAGCTCAGGTTATATTCCTCCTTGAGTCTTTTCATATCGTACCATCTTCCAAACCCATCAAAAAGAACATAATCTGCCGTGAGCCTTGCATTGTAGCGTTGTGCTTCAGCCTTGTACAGCTCGGCGTCTGGCCTAGGTACTCGCTCTCCCGTCTCCTCATCAATGAAAAACTGACCTGGAAATTCAAAGGTAGAGTCATCACGTTGGTAATTGGCTCCAGCAGTTCCGGTAAGGGTAGGAAGGAAACCTGAGTTTAAAACACTCTTGTTGTTCTCAGCAATTTCAACATTATTTTCAGCTATTTGAATACCCAAATTATTCTCCAGTGTCAACCGAATTGCTTCTTGTTTGGTCAGTACTTCCTGAGGAAACAAAGAGGTACAAAAAAGGATAGAACATAAGAAGGTGGGCAGGAAAATCTTCTGCATCATAATATCTCTTCTAATTCTTGTTGGGATTTGTCTTTAATATCCAAAGATTTTTGATGGCCGTTTAAAGATGATATTGCACTCTCAGAAAGATGGGCTTCTTCCTGTTGCTCCTTTATGGCCCGTTCCACTTCCTCCTTGCTCACCTTGTCACCTGTGCGCAACCACTTGGCGGACACCTTGATCTGGTTACTGAAGGATAGAAATATGGGCAACATTACCAGGGTAAGGACCGTAGCAAACCCAATTCCATAGGCAATGGAAATGGCCATGGGTTTCAAAAATTGTGCCTGCCTACTTTTCTCCAACAATAGCGGTGCCAGACCAGCGATAGTGGTTACCGATGTCAGGAATATGGCCCTAAACCTAGACCTTCCCGCCTCGTAAATGGCATCATCAAAAGTCATTCCTTCCCTAAGATTTCCATTGAACTTACCTATCAATACCAGACCATCATTCACCATAATTCCGATGAGGGCGATAATCCCCAACATGGAAAGAATATTTACGGGAAAACCGTGTATCCAATGACCCCATGATACGGCAGTAAGACTAAATGGCACCAAAATTAAAAGAAGTAATGGTTGACTAAAACTACGGAACGTAAAGGCAATGGTAATGTAAATCAATCCTAAAACACTCAATCCAACAAAAGTCAAAGAATCAAATAACTTATTTCGTTCCCTATTTTGACCCTCGTAAGAAGCAGTAACGGAAGGATATTTCGACTGAATATTAGGCATTACTTCAGTTCTAATCCAATTCAGCATATCTGGTGCACTGGTATTGTCAGGATCCTTTAAATCGGAGCTAATTCTCACCTCTCTTTGCCCATCCAAATGATTGATGGCCACGTCCCCCCGTTCAATTTCATAATCCGCAATCTCTTTCAAGGGAACCCTGGAACCGGAAGGGGTCAAGATTCGCATTTCATCCAAGTCAGAAATGGACGATCGGTTCTCACGGTCGTATCGTACCCACACCCTAATTTCGTCCTGTCCCCTTTGAAAGCGTTGGGCCTGGGCTCCAAAAAATCCTGCACGGACCTGATCCATTACATTGCGTAAATCAAGACCAAGCAAATATGCATTATCCTTAAGCCCTAACTGAATTTCCTTGATTCCTGCTGGATCATTGTCCGCAACATCCTTTAATAATGAATTTTCCACCATCGCTGTTTTAAGTTCAGCCTTGGCGGCTTTAAGTTCCGTTATATTATTGCCAAGCAAGGAAATGGAAACGGGATCACCTCCAAAATTACCTCCGGATCCATAAATCAAACTTTCCACACCGAATACGGGTCCGACCAATTCCCGAAGCCTTCTCGTCACCAAGTCGGCCCTGATGGCATCGGGGCGCTCCTCCCCTGGAAGAAGGTTGATGACCAAGGTCGCCGCAGAGGAACCGGGACCCACATTTTTGATTATGTTTTCAAAGAGGTCTTTATTGGTGCCCTTTAGGTACTCCTCCGTAAGCTCTTGGTTGACAATAGCCGCTTTTTCCTGTATCAAACTGATAATGGAATCCGTCACCTTTTCATTGGTGCCATTGGGCATTAAAAGTTCTACCGCTATCCGATCACTGGCAATCCTTGGAAAAAATGCGGTGCGGATGATTCCTCCTCCTATGGATCCAAACGTTAGAAAGAGGGCCAGCACAAAAAAGGAAAATGTCAGCATTTTATACTCGAGGGCAAAACGTAGTACCGGGCTGTAGAGTTTATCACGCATCCACGCCATGGACCTATCTCCCATTTTGTTGATGACCCTTAGCTGGGAAAAAACTCTGCCAATACCCGTCTTAGCCTCCTTGTTTTGCTTTCTTAGGGCTTTGGAATGTGCCAAATGTGCGGGAAGTATGATAAGCGCCTCCACCAAAGAAACCGTTAGGGTCAAGATTACAATGACCGATACCTCCCCAAAGAAATCCCCGATCCTACCGTCCAAAAAGAGAAAGATGGAAAATGCCAAGATGGTCGTTACGATAGCCGATACAATGGGCGGAATTACTTCCATGGTTCCATCAATGGCAGCTTGTATGGGCTTTTTTCCCTTTTCATAATGCTGATAAATATTCTCTGCAATAACAATACCGTCATCTACTAAAATCCCGATAACAATGATCATCCCAAAAAGGGAAAGCACGTTGATGGTTACATTCAGCATAGGAGCAAAAATGAACATTCCCAAAAAGGCCACGGGAAGTCCAAAGGCCACCCAGAAAGCCAATCGGGTATTTAGGAAAAGTGATAAGAATAACAATACCAATAACATACCCTGAAGGGCATTCTTTCCTAGTAGTTCTGTTCTTTGATTTAGAGTTACTGAAGAATCACTTAAGACATTTAACTTAACGTTATTATATTTCTCATTGAATTCTTCGATATAGTCTTTTACCTTATCCGCAGCACCAATTAAATCTTCTGTATTGGTACTTGTAATAGAAACGTTGACCGCAAGATTACCATTGTAATACGAAGCATTTGGGGTCTCGGAAAACCGATCCCTAATTTCAGCAACATCTTTAAGACGTACGGTTCTGCCCGAAGCATCTCCCCTAACAACAATATTGGACAATTCTTTCCCATAATAGGAACGATTGTTCGCCCGTATCAAATACTCCTCAGCATCTGTCTTAATATTCCCTCCTGTCACCAAAAGATTGGCATTCGCTACTGCTTGGGACACCTCATTAAAGGAAACATTATAGGCCAAAAGGTTATTTTCGTTTACCGCAATTTCTATTTCTTCGTCGGGATATCCAGAAATGGCAATTTGGGAGATGCCATCAATCGCCCTCAAATCATTCTCGACCTGTCGACCGATCTGCTTTAAGGTAGCCAACGAAATTTGATCCCCGCTTACTGCAAAACTGATGGTCTGCCTCACCGCCTCTACCTTTGAGACTACTAAAGGTTCCATTCCCGAAGGAAAGGTCGGGACACGATCCACGGCGTTCTTGACCTCCAATAGCATAAAGTCAATGTCATATCCCTTTTCAATCTCAACATTAATGGAACCTGAGTTCTCACGAGAAGTAGAAGTTACCCGGTCTACCCCCTCTAATCCTTTAAGATTATCTTCGATTTTTAATACTACCCCTTCTTCGATTTCTTGAGGAGACGCTCCAGGATAAGTAATAACTATGGATACATTCTTTGAATCAACTAAAGGAAAAAAAGAAGAATTCAAGGTGAAAAAACCAACAATTCCAAAGATGAAAAAGGAAATGATAATTACGTTTACCGCAACGTGATACCGGATGAAATAGGAAATCAGTTTTTTCATTGGGTAGTTCCATTAGTTGCTGCACCATATACTTTCACAAGCATCCCAGCATATCCACCTGAAACAGGTCTTGAAACAATAGTTTCGCCGTTGGGGACATTTTTAAGGACTACCTTTTTATCCGTAAAATAAATAGGGTTAACATCAATTACATCCAGAATGGAATCTCTGACCACAAAGATTTTATCGTCTTCCAACAGCAAAGAACGATCTATTTCTATGGCATCATTTTCATTCCTGGCGTTAAGGTTGGCTTCTAAATATTGCCCTTCTTTTAGATTCTCCCCTTTCACCTCAATAAAAGCGGTAATGGTTTGTGAAGACTGGTCCACCCTACCATTAACCCGAATCACCTGTCCCATAAATTCATTGGTCTTTTCTAGATTGGACAAGCTTACCTCTTCCCCTACCCTCAAAAAGTCTGCATACGTTTTGCTAATGGCCACCTCCAACTCATATGTACCTGTTTCAATAAACTCCCCCAATTTCTGACCTGCCCTGACCAATGTACCTTCCGTAACCAAGGCTTCGGTAAGTGTTCCTGAAAACGGAGCAGAAATGGTATATTTTGAAAGACGTTGTTCCAGATTTTTAACATTGTAATAGCTACTGTAGATACCTCGTCCCGTGATAAAATATTTTTCCTTTTCAGAGGTAACCTCTGGAAGTGAAGGAGTGGAGTTCTCCAAATCAAAATTGGCCAAATACTTCTGCCACTTGGGAAAATGCTCTGGATAGTCCAATTGCAGATCGGGCATTATAGAAGTTATTAAATTGTACAGGTCGCTCTTTGCCGATTGAACACTGGCATAGTATTCAGAAGCATCAATTCGGATTAGGGTCTGCCCCTTGCGGTATTGCTGGCCAGGTTTAAACGGCTTATTGCCCGGTCTAAAAACGCCTTGCACCTCCGCGAAAAGCTCCACTCGTCTTTTGGCCACTAAATTTCCATTGGCGGGAACAACAATAGGAACCTCTCCATTGGAAACAGTATCCACAAATACAGTCTTAATTACTTTTTGAGGTCTTGGCCTCTTGTCTTCCTTACTGTTGGCAATTACCCCCGAAAGGAAATATGCCCCTATGATTACAACAATACCAAGGAGAACCGATAAAATAGTCTTGCGCATGTAGCTGCCGATTAGTTCAGTGCAAATCTATTGTCTTGGCTATGCCCTCTTGGTTAAATATTTCATAAATGTTTAATGGAACCTTAGGATGGTAAAACAAAAAAGGGGACACACCGCTGCGTCCCCCGAACCAAACAAACTAAAGTATAACTAACTACTCATTATTGTCATCATCCTCAAATTTGGTATCCGCCATTCTGGTACGTGTTTTTTGAAGATTAATTTCCTTGTAAGGGTGTATTGTTTTATCATCAGTGTCAAACACCAAAAACTGTTTTGCATCCATGTTCTTCAATCCAGTGAAAGAGTCAAACCTATTGTTTTGGATTTGTAGGATTCTAAGACTTGCCAATTGTGAAAACTCCACCGGTATTTCCCCTCCTAGTTGATTATTGGCCAAAACCAACTCTTTTAGATGGGTAAGGTTCCCAAATTCACCTGGAATGGACCCTTCCAAACTATTCTCAAACAAGCCCAATTTTTCCAAATTGGTCAAATCACCCAAGGATTGTGGAATAATACCCTTTAGATTATTACTGGAAAGATTCAATATTTTCAGGTTTTTGATTTTTCCAAAACTGTTCGGGATAGGACCCGATAGGAAATTATTGAACATGGAGAATTCCTCCAATCTTTCAAGTTGACCAATACCTTCGGGTAGAGCTCCCTTAATTCTGTTCATCTCCAGTTTCAGCACCCTTAGGTTTTCCAACTTGACAATATCTTTAGGTAAAACCCCGGTTAGGTTATTGAATGCCAAATTCAAATGCTCCAAGTACTTCAGGTCTCCCAAGCTTTCTGGTAGTACCCCATCCAAATTATTGTTGAATAGGTTGATGGCGATTACATGGTTATCCTGTATGCGAATCCCTTTCCATGAAGAAACTGGAGTGTTTAAATCCCAGCTGCTGGTCCAAGACGTCCCATTGGTAAATTCAAACAGATCCAACAATGCTTCTTTTTCAGCTTTTGATATAGACACATTTGAAGCCCACCCGAAATGGACGATTATTACTAAAATGAATACCGTGGAACTACGTAATCTCATTATCTCAATCAAAATTAGTAAGATTTTACCTACAAATTAAGTATTACCAGTACTAACACCCAAATTACAGGCCATCTAATTGCTTACTTTGTTGTAAACGTAATACCAGGTGTTGTGAAGTGGTTGATTCTGTATGTGACGTTTTTGCTATGAAATCAAGATTCCAACTCAGTGGATAGGTTTTCCCATTCCTGCATCAACTGGTTCAGAAGTTCCTTTTTCCCGTGGTAGTCATCAAAAAAAGAGGGGTTGGCCACCGTCTTATCATACTGCATCAACAGTTCGTGATCCATTTCCCCTATTTCGCCCTCCAAGAGCGTAATCTTTTTTTCAATGGACCCCAATTTGTTTTTAACGGCTTTTAAACGTTTCTGATTTTGATAGTCATTTGCATTTTTGCTTTTCTTTTCAGTGCTGTTTCCCTGCCCATTTTCGCTCTTTTTCTCAATGGCCCTAAAATCCATTGCATTACGTTGCTCCAAATAATCATCAATGTCCCCCAGAAATTCCTTTACCTCCCCATCCCTGAATTCGTATACTTTTTCCGTTAGCCCCTGAAGAAAGTGACGGTCATGGGAAACTAGGACCAAGGTTCCCTCAAAACTTTTAAGCGCTTGTTTTAAAACATTTTTTGATTTAATATCCAAGTGGTTGGTGGGCTCATCCATGACGAGCACATTGAAAGGTTGCAGTAGCATCTTGGCAAGAGCCAAGCGGTTCCTTTCCCCACCAGAGAGCACTTTTACCTGTTTATCCACATCATCACCCCTAAAAAGGAATGAGCCTAAAATATCCCTAACTTTGGTTCTATTGGTTTCGTTAGCAGCATCCAACATCAAATCGTGTATGGTTTTACTCTCTTCAAGATAATCCGCTTGGTTTTGCGCAAAGTAGCCCAATTGCACATTGTGGCCCAGTTTTAATTCTCCGGTATGTTCCAACTCGCCAACAATCATTCTTGCCAAAGTGGTTTTACCCTGTCCATTTTGCCCAACGAAGGCAATTTTGCTCGATCGCTCAATCATTAAATCCACGTTCTCCAACACCCTATGTTCTCCGTAATCCTTGCCCAGGCCCTTCCCTTCAACCACTACTTTTCCCGGTTGTTGGGAAATGGGGAAGCGTACCTTAATAGCGCTATTGTCCTCTTCATCCACTTCAATGCGTTCCATTTTATCCAACTTCTTTATGAGTGACTGGGCCATGGATGCTTTTGTGGATTTGGCCCGGAACTTTTCAATCAATCGTTCTGCTTGCTGAATTTCCCTTTCTTGGTTTTTCTGGGCACTTAATTGCTGCTCCCGCATCTCTTTGCGCAACACCAAATACTTGGAGTAGGGCTTGTTGTAATCATAAATTCTACCGAGGGATATCTCAATGGTCCTATTGGTCACGTTATCCAAGAACATTTTGTCGTGGGAAACGATGACCACAGCACCTCCATAGTTCTTAAGAAATTGTTCCAACCAAATAATGGATTCAATGTCCAAGTGATTGGTAGGTTCATCCAACAAAAGGACATCGTTATTCTGTAGGAGCAGTTTGGCCAATTCAATACGCATACGCCAACCTCCTGAAAAGGTTTCGGTATTATTTTCAAAATCTGACCTTTTAAAACCAAGCCCCAACAGTACCTTCTCCGTATCTCCCTGGTAATGATAGCCCCCCAATATTTCATAGCGATGGGTGACATCGTTCAAATCCACCATGAATTGGTTGTATGCTTCGCTCTGATAGTCCTCCCGTTCCGCCAGTTGTTGGTTGATGTTCTCCAATTGAAGTTCCAATTGCTTAATTTCCTGAAAAGCTTGGTAGGCCTCCTGTAACACAGTCCTTCCCTGTTCAAAGTCGATATCCTGTTTCAGAAAACCTACTTTAACTTCCTTATCCGAAGCAATTACTCCTGAATCTGCCCGCATTTCTTTGGACAATAGCCTTAAGAGGGTAGATTTCCCTGCTCCGTTCTTGCCTATGAGTCCCACTTTATCCCCAGGGTTTAGACGAAACGAAATCTCCTCAAAAAGGGATTCGCCACCGAAAGAAACACTTAGATTATGGATATTCAGCATTAGCTCTAATTATGTTTGCATAAATATTATTGACAAATTTCATCAATATAACATTGTCCAATAGGGTAAATTTGCCAAAAACAACACCAATGTTAGGAAAAGGCACAAAACTGTATAGCATTTTAACAGGAAGTTGTCCTAAATGTCATCAGGAGAGCATGTATGAAAACCCTAACCCATACGTACTTACCAAGCTCTTTAAAATGCATGAACGCTGCTCCCATTGTAACACTAAGTATAAAATTGAACCCTCCTTTTTTTATGGTTCCATGTATGTGAGTTATGCTGTGGGCATCGCCTTTGCCGTAGCGGCCTTTGTGATCAGTTTTCTTTTTATTGGCACCGATTTAAAAACCTCCTTTATAGCCATCGTAGTTACTTTGGTCCTTTTTCTACCAGTGATCATCCGACTTTCCCGCAACATTTGGATCAATCTGTTTATGAAATACGATGAAAATTTGGCAAAAAAAAAGGTTTAGCTGTATGAATGCTCAAATCGTTTGATATTCATTTCTGAATCGATTTCCTTTCCATATGCTATACATCCATAGAGTTGCTGGGCGGCAAAAGGGGCAATCAATACCCCTCTAGAGCCAAAACCGTTTAACACATATAGATTCTTATGTTTGGGATGTTGTCCAACCAGAGGTCTCCTATCGGCAACTGTTGGGCGAATTCCTGCTACGTGGTCGACTACTTCAAAATCGGAACGAAGAAATGTCCTTAGCTTTTCCAAAAGTTCTTTTTTGGAAGTCTCCGTGGGTATACTGGTTTTATCCTTCCATTTGTAGGTGGCACCAATTCTATAGCGGTCGTCTTCCAAAGGAATAATAAATACGGAGGACTTGATGACGCTCTTTTCCTTTAAGGAAGGTGCATGAATGGTCAACAATTCGCCTTTGGTGCCATTAAGGGGCAAATAGTTAAGGAAAGGATTCCTTTTTAGTCCGAAGCCTTCAGCAAAAACCACTTTTTTGGCCACTATATCTTGATATCGAACCTTATCATCTTCAAAATCAAGATGGTCAATGTTGAAATTTTCTTGACGCATGCCACCCTTTTTTAAGAGGTAGGCCTTGTAGGTATCAATTAGTCTTTTGGTATCCACCCTTCCTGTATGCAACACTTCTCCCATGCCAAAAGGGGCATCAATGAAATCATTGCTGTTCTCCATTATTTTGACTGACAAAAAATCTTTCAGACCAATTTTATCAGAAGCCTCAAACCAGCCGTTCTGTTCCTCAATGGAAGCAAACCTGCGATACACAGGGACCTTATAATCCAGTTTTACCTTGAGCTTTTTCTCCAGTGCCGCATAAAAGGGCAGGGCCAACTTCATTTGTTCATCGGCCTTCCATGCCAACGTAAACCGTTTTAAGATGACCGGATTGTAAAGCCCCCCAGCCACCAAGGAGGCCTGTTCGGAATCATCGGAAACCACCATAAAGGATTTCCCGTTTTCCTCCAATTGTTCACAAAAGGAGATTCCTGCCAATCCTAAACCAACAACAATGTAGTCCACATCCATTGGGTAAAGGTAGGAACTCATAAGGTCATTTCGAGCGAATGCGGGAAATCTAAATGAGGTTTTTCAAACGGTCAAAATAGGTTTGAGATTGCCCGTCGCTTTCACTTCGACTGTATCTCGACTGTACTCAATGTGACAGCGCCGTAAGAATTACAAAAGGCAAAACATTGGGCAAAAAAAAACGTCCCGACGAAAATCGGGACGTTGCATTATTTGAATTGGAAAATTTTGGTTGAGGCTAATAGGCCCACATATCCTGTTCGCGATCCCTTACGGTCTCCTTTATACGGTTTGCCTCCAGTAATTGGAACAGGGCATTATCAAAAATATAATCTTTGATTGCACGGTCACCGTGAACATTATCCTCTTTATAGATGACTCCGTTGAACCTTCGGGCGTTCAACAACATATCGTATGAAATGGGCTGGGCCGAATTTCTGTTGTTGAATACTTTGGCCTTGTGCAGAATTTCCCTGGCACTTGGGTACCACACCCAGAACAACTCAACTTTGTTCTCGCCTGGGTCAACCGACTCGTCATCAATAAAGTTTACATCGGGAGCTACCGGAGCAATGCCCAGCAAACGATACTTTAGTTCCCCTTGACGCTTATCAAAATACCAGATACCTTTTATGCGATACTCCTCAATGTCTGCGGCAGAAATATCCCTTCGGTTGATAAACTCCTGAGAAATCTGCTCACCGGCATTCAATTGCTCGTATCCCAAATCAGTGGTATCTACTTTTTGCAAGGTAGCGGTAAGGTCACCAAAATTACGCTTCTCGGTAAAGTAGGAATCGGTATAAACATCAGTCAATTTTCCATTTTGGATATTCTTCATCATAACATGGTACAATGATCTTCTATCCGCCCCTATTCCGATGGTATCGGTTGGGTAATATAGTGGAAAGTTTACACGTTCGTCCAAATCAATGGTCTCCCATACGGTCTTGGACCAGAGGATATCCCTGTCGTCCACATAACCGTAGTCCAATGGCTTATCATCATCTGAAGCCATTTGCGCCTCGGTTTTCTTACCGATATCCTCGGGCTTCTTGGCATTCAAAATGTTTGCCTGTGCCATTAGGGATACCGGGAGGATTCCCAGCGCTACAATCAAGATTACATTTTTCCAATTCATCATTGTCTTCTTAGTTTGTCAATTCAACTACAACAGGAGATACTTTCTTCAACTTGTAGCTCTTGTTGTTGGTGATGTATGCCTTGATATCAAAAATCTGTACGGCATCACCCCTTTTTGCTCTTTTCAAGGCAGATTTTGCCCTGGAATCAAGCTTATTACCATTTACGTTTACGGTAGGTTGACCGGGAACCTTAAATTTAAATCCGCTTACGGCAAGGTTCAAGTCAAAATCGAAGTCTTCCAACATGGATCCAATAGTAGAGATCTCCAAATTTCTTCTTGGCATTTTGGTGCTACCAGCCTCCCCTCGAATGGTACCTGCCGGTCTTGGGATATCCTTAATACGGAAGGTAGCAGGAGTGTTGATTCGCTGTCCGTCCGGCAATACACCAGAAGCATTGATGGTCACTTCACGACCTGTACCTGGATTCATGATATACTTACTACCACTAACTTTTCTCAATCCCGAAGCCGAAGCTGAAACTTTGTTATCTGGAATTCCAGGAATGGAAATGGTCATTGGATTAGCCACACCACGATACACCACGTTCATCTTGTCCGCAGAAATTACAGCAGCATTTGGCTTATTGATAGTGGCAAACTTATTGGCAACTGGAACTTCAATTTCCTTGCCATCCTGCATAAAGTATAACATCCCGGCAACCTCATGGTCCCCTGCGGCACCTGAGTTAATCAGCATTTGTACACCTCCTGCTTCCAAACGGAAATCTTTTCCTTCCCGCAGTTTTCTACCATCCAAGGTCAATTCTGCCCTAACAGGAGTAGAGGTTTTATCAGTTTTACTGATAATAATCTTCCCATCATACTTCTCACCACTGTAAAAAGCAGATTTGGAAGCATTTAAAGAAGTAGCAAAATTTGTCAAAGAAACTGCGGCAGTTAAGTTACCCTCCAATAATCCTTTCAACACCTCTTGCTCAGTGGCCTTAATATCAGCCTGCAATTGTGTAATCTTGGTTAAGGAAGCTACCAATGGAAAACCTTCAAAGTGGTAATTGATCCAATCTTGTCGGGTTCCATCCCTTTTCTCAACTTTACCATCATTCTTTTTACCATCACCTGTCGCAAATCTAGTGGTAACAGCTTCTTTAATATCTCCGAATTTACCTTCTGGAAGTGCACCAACAACACCATCACGGTAGTCGTTGATCATACCCAAGAACTTTTTACCTTCAGGTTTTAAATTGTCACCTTGGAAAAAAAGATTGTCTAAAAAGTCAGATTTATCCATAACAACATAGTCTTTTGGATCTTCCAAATCTGCAGTCATCTCTTTTTTCAATCCTTCCAAATAATTGTAATACTTTGTGGAAAGCTCTTTTACTTCTTGAGCGTTTTTGTACAAAGTCCCATACTCGGCTTCGTTTTCAGAAGCCTTCGTGGCTAAGTTTTCAAAAAATGCCAAGTTATTTTCATCTGTTTTAGCATTGGAAACCTCCAGCTTTTCGTTCATTAATCCGAACGCTGCAAGAACTTCCTTGCTCATATTCAAAGCCAACATCGCGATGAAGATCAAATACATTAAGTTGATCATCTTCTGACGTGGTGTTTCTTTTCCTGATGCCATTTTACTAATTAGTTTTAATTAAATGTGATTAAAGTTTGGTTTAATTGGGGGCCTAATTAGTTTTTGGACATAGCGGATAGCATACCACCATACACTCCGTTCAAAGAAGATAGGTTAGTAGCCAAAGACTCCATTTGTTCTTTAAGGGCACCAGCGTTTTGTACCACTTCCTCATTGATGGAAGCTTGACGACTGGCACTTTCCAATTGTACTTTATACAAACTGTTCAAAGATTCCATTTGGGCAGCTGCATGGGACAACTCTTCAGAGTATTTTTGTGTGTTTTGAATGGCGTCAGTAGTAGGGGCCATATCTTTGGCAGCTCCCTCAAAACTTCTTATACTTTCACCTAGGCTAGTAAACAACTCAGAATCAATATTGGCCTCCTTCAATAGTTCATCCAACTTTCTACCAAGGATACCCTCGGCTTCCTGAGCCTCTTTTACATCATTTTTCTTGCCCTTGGCTTGCTGACCATTGGACAATTCTGGGTATACCAAAGACCAATCGTATTCGTCATCCACGGGTTCAAATGCGGAGATTGCGAAAATCAATGCTTCGGTAATAAGACCTATTGCAAGTAATATTCCACCGTTCAGTGGTCCAAATTCCCAGTGAAGGATTTTAAATAATGCACCAATGATTACCACCGATGCTCCAAGGCCGTAGGCCATGTTAAACAGTTTTTTTGTTGATTTTGACTGTGCCATAATTTTAGTTTTAATTAAGTATTTAAATAAGAATTGGTTACTGATTTGTAAATTATTCCTTTTTATCTGTTTGGAAGGCCTTGACCCCTAGTGGAATCTTCCTCTCCCATATAATCCTGTACTGTCCTAAAGCCAATATAACTTCGGGCAGAATCTTGATATTCGTAATCTCGGGTACTCACTTGTAAGAAGTACGCTACGTCTTTCCATGAACCGCCTCGGATAACTTTTCTCCTATTTTGACCAGAACCAGCATTTGGATTCATTGTGGAAACGTAATCATAAGCTCCGGGGTCGTAACTGGAATTTGTCCATTCAGATACGTTACCGGCCATATTGTACAAATTGAAATCGTTAGGTTCATACGACTTGGCCTCTACGGTATACAAGGCCGCATCTGCAGCATAATCCCCTCTTTGGGGCTTGAAGTTGGCCATAAAACAACCGGTATCACTTATCACATAAGGACCACCCCATGGATACGTACCGCCTTCGATACCCCCTCTTGCAGCATATTCCCATTCAGCTTCCGTGGGCAAACGGAATTGATTCACAAATTGCTTACCACGGCTTTTTTGGTCATCATTCTTGAACTTGGTCCTCCAATGACAAAATGCCTTGGCCTGTTGCCAATTTACACCTACTACGGGATAATCACTGTAGGCATCATGCCAGAAGTAATCATTGTGCATAGGTTCGTTGTACGAATATTCAAAATCACGTATCCAAACTGTAGTATCTGGATAAATGGCCAATTGTTCGGATTTAATAAAATCACTTCGTTTGCCTGACTTGGCTCTTGCAGCGGCTTCAATATCCATCCAATTGTACTTGTACTTCAATGCCTTTACGTCAATGGTACGCTGACCGTTGTAGGTCTCTTCTTCCGCCAAATAGAGGGAATCCATGACTTCAGCATAGAATTCATCTGGATAATCATTGGTGTCCCATACCAAATCAACGTTCTTGTTAAGGGCATATCCTTCGTAAGGATCATCCCCCATACCTAGATAGTTGTCAATTTTGTATTTTTCCCAAACGGATAGTTTAGTGGTATCCGCACTTTGAAAGGCAAATTCACCAATGCTATCGTCGTCTTCCGGTCCAAGACCCAGTTCATCGGCCAAAATGGCCAATTTGGTTCTCGCAACGGAATCCTTCACCCATTCCACGAACTGACGATATTCACTGTTGGTAATTTCCGTATCGTCCATGTAAAAGGAACGTACGGTAACAGTTCTAGTAGGAGCGTTCAATATTTTGGCTTGATCTTCATCGGCCTTACCCATGATAAAGGAGCCTCGAGGTATCAATTCCATTCCATATGGCTTCTCGGGATACCACTTCTTCCCTCGCACACCGACCAGCTCACCTTTAGACCTTGATTTTGACCCACAGCTGGTCAATAAAAAAACAAGTACTAGAGATGATATTAATAGCTTTCTCATACTTTAGGTTAAATTTTCGATTTAAGATTGTAAACTGTGCAACACAATTTCATAATCACAAAACTTCAATTTGAGCAATTTATTGTGCCAACACGGTTTATCTACCAAAAATATTTGTTTCAGTTTAAGCCCTTCTTATAAGCTTTAAGCCACCGTTCAGGAATATTTTGGTTACATGCCTCCAGATAGTCCTGTTGAGTGCATGGTAATAACGCCACTGAATTATTTTTAGTATGCTCTGGCAAAATAGAAGGAACTTCTACCCACCATCGTTCTGTAACGTGACTTTTGAAGAACACCAATTCCTCGGTATCCGTAGGCACGGTAAACCTGGTAAAGTCTTCATCGTTGGAAGTCGGCACTTCCTTGACCCTAAAACTTAGCCCTTCAATAAAATACCATATGATCTGTGCCACAAGCCTAAATGAAAGGGGGGTGTTTTCAATTTCATAGATACCAAAGACGCGGGCCTTATCACTTATCCCGGCATAGCGGGCAATGGCACATATCTCCCTTCCGTCAAAACCATTAGGGGAAAAACTTGAGGACACCCCCATCTCGCTTGCTTTGACAGCACGCATATCCAAGCTGACCAAATGGGCGTTTCTTAATACAGGTTCAGCCATGGTCAAATCTGAAATAATGTCCCCTAATCGATAGGCATCAAAAAAAAGACGCTCCATCAAATCAATTTCCTCTTGCGCATTGAAGTAGCTTTGATATCCTAGGTTTGAAAAATTATATAAGTTATTGGGCTTATCCGTAATGATCTTACTCATATAGGATTCTGAAGAAATCAACTCATCGTCCTCACCAAAATCAAATCGGCTATCAATGGATACCAAGTTGATCATATCCTTGATACCATCAAATGCTCTATACGTAGGAAAGGTAATGTCCTGAGTGGCCCCAATAATAATAGGTATAATTTTCTCTTCAAGAAGACCGGCCATAATTTGCTTGACCACAAAGTAGGTATCCTCCACGGAGTCACCCTCTTCTATGTCGCCAATATCGATAATGGTGGAATTCCAGTTGCCCATCATTAATCGATACAGTTCTATTCGCAACGCATCAACATCAAGTTTCTCCGGCTTTTTTTCGAAGGCGTTACGGGATTCCAAGACACCAAAAATGGCAACGGTTGCATTGGCAAATACCGGAAGACCTTTCTTTTCAGTATGCTTATAAATGTTTTTTCCCAGTGCCTGTGGGGGTAGAAATTCTGAAAAGGCCAAAACCTTTTCACTTACTGGCACTAAAAAATCAAAGGCCATAATTGGGGTATATTATTTAGCTTTTGCTTTAGTCTTTGTTTTTCTTTTCGGTGTTTTTTTATCAATGAGCTCTTTGGCAGCCTCCAAAGAAAGTTGAGCCGCGTCCACATCTTTTGAGAGTTCAACCTTAATCCTTCCTTTAATGACGTTATGTCTGCCCCACCTTGCTTTTTCAATGCGGATGCCCTCCTCTGGCCAGGACTGAACCAACTTTTCTTTTTCCTTTTGCTTTTTTGTCTCAATCAGCTCCTGAATATCGGTCTGTGATAAATTATCAAAGTCGTATTTCTTGTTTACATTGATGAACATCCCATCCCATTTGATAAAAGGACCAAAACGACCAACACCTTTGGTCACATCCTTACCTTCATAATTGGCGATGGGTGCATCGGCTTTTTGCTTCTCCTTAATCAATTCAATGGCCCTTTCCATATCCACATCAAAAGCACTTTCACCCCTATCCAATGAAATGAACTTTTTCCCAAAACGGACATAGGGACCATAGCGCCCTACATTGGTTTCCACTTCCTCACCTTCATATACTCCCAGCTTTTTTGGAAGTTGAAACAGCTCCATGGCTTCTTCATAGGTAATTGTGGAAATGGATTGATCCGGCAACAAACTGGCGAATAAGGGTTTTTCCTCTTCTTCAACCGTACCGATCTGTACCATAGGTCCAAAACGTCCCAATCGTGCAGCCACTTGCCTTCCTGTTTTTGGGTCTGTTCCCAATACACGCTCGCCGCTGGCACGCTCGGCATTTTCTTCAACATCCAAAACCGTGGGATGAAAATTCTCATAGAACTCGCGCATAACTTTTTGCCAGTCTTCGTCCCCCGAAGCAATTTCATCAAAATCCTCTTCCAGCTTGGCCGTAAAGTTATAATCCAAAATATTGGTAAAATGATTGACCAAGAAGTCGTTGACAATCATCCCAATATCCGTGGGCACCAATTTACCTTTATCCGACCCTACCATTTCACTCAGTTTCTTTTCGGTCAGTTCACCCGACTCCAAAACGAGTTCGGCATAAGAACGCTCCGTTCCCTCAATTGCACCCTTTTGGACATATTCCCTATTTTGAATCGTGGAAATGGTTGGCGCATAGGTGGAAGGTCGACCAATGCCCAACTCTTCCAATTTTTTGACCAAAGAGGCTTCTGTGTAACGATAAGGAGGTCTTGAAAAGCGCTCAGTAGCACTAATATAATTATTATGCAATTGTTCACCGACTCTCATGGCTGGCAACATTCCTTCCTGCTCAACGGCGTCCTCTTCATCCACTCCTTCGAGATATACCTTGAGAAAACCATCAAAGGTGACTACCTCTCCATTGGCCGTAAATTCTTCGGAATGCCCATTCGACTCAATCCTAACATTGGTACGCTCCAATTGAGCGTCGCTCATTTGGGAGGCAAGGGTTCGTTTCCAAATGAGTTCATAGAGTTTTGCTTGATCGCGCTCCAAGTTTGAAGATTGTAAATTCATATCGGTAGGGCGAATCGCCTCGTGTGCTTCCTGCGCCCCTTTTGATTTCCCTGTGTAATTCCTAACGGTACTGTATTCCTCGCCGTAGTTGGAGACTATGGCGCTTTTAGCTGCATTTAGTGCCTCTTGGGAAAGATTGACACTGTCCGTCCTCATATAGGTGATTAGCCCTGCCTCATATAACCGCTGGGCTACCTGCATGGTACGACCCACTGAAAAGTAAAGTTTTCGTGATGCTTCTTGCTGTAATGTAGAAGTAGTAAATGGGGCTGCAGGTGATTTTTTCGCCGGCTTTTTATCCAGTTTGGCCACGGAAAAATCTGCTCCAATATTATTTTTTAAAAAATCTTCAGCAGCTTGCTTACTTTCAAATGCCTTGTTCAGCTTAGCGTCAAAATTTTTCCCGTCAGCAGTCTTAAACGATGCCTTTATCCTAAAGCTGGCTTGTGGATCGAAAGCATCGATCTCACGTTCACGCTCGACTATCAATCGCACGGCAACTGACTGCACACGCCCTGCCGAAAGTCCCGGTTTTATCTTTTTCCATAAGACCGGGGAAAGTTCGTATCCCACCAGTCTGTCCAAAACCCGTCGTGCCTGTTGGGCATTGACCAAATCATAATTGATCGTTCTGGGGTTTTCAATCGCTTTTTGAATCGCCGATTTTGTAATGGAATTGAAAACAATCCTTTTTGTCTTTTCCCTATCCAGTCCCAACTGTTCTGCCAAATGCCAGGAAATGGCCTCTCCTTCACGATCTTCATCACTCGCCAGCCAAATGATGTCCGCCTTTTTGGCCAAATCCTTTAGCTTTTTGACCAGCGCTTTTTTCTCTCTGTCAACAATATATTTGGGTTCAAAATTTTTATCGACATCTACGCCCAGTTCCTTTGAGGGCAAATCAGCAATATGTCCAAAACTGGACTCTACCTGATAGTCTTTTCCTAAAAATTTTTCTATGGTTTTAGCCTTCGCAGGGGACTCGACTATGACTAAGTTCTTGGGCATTCGATTGGATTTAATGGCAACAAAAGTATGTGAATTTTTTAATTTCAAATTTTGTCAGAAAACTGAAACCAAAAAAATATCCCGTAAAAAACGGGATATTTCATGCTATTATTGCGAGCGGATTATTTAGATTTTCATCGAGTTTCGCGATCAACCACCTTCGCAAATCCTGCACTCTTCCATAGTTTCAAAAGGCACGGTACCCTCACAACCTCCCCAAATGAATTCCTTACACTCTTGAGTCTCTTGATCAAAATAATATCTTGGAAATGCTGCATCGCATGGGCCAACATCTGGTTCCAAATCGCAAGGGCTATAAATTAAAACCGGTTTTCCATCTTGGCATTGCACTCCGATTGGTGCGGGTTCCAGCGCACAATCTGAAATTAAACCTTCGCGTTCATTCTTAGCACGAACCGCTTCGTTGTACTCCTCCAATCGCCTTAGAAAATCAACGGTGTCAATGCGAATGGAATACGCAATATAATCCGTAGGTCCCCCACAGGGTTTTGCTCCTAAACCGGCATATCTCCATTCACCAATGTCCTCACAGACCACACTTTCCGAAAGCCGAACAAGGGCATTGAACTGCGCCTCTAAATCTTCCTTTTGTCCGTCATCCGAAGAGCATGAAGATAAACCCAATACCATCAGGGCGGCTAACCAAAAAATATATCGAAATACTTTCATCTCAGTTCAGATTCAAACTACTTATCAAATGAATTTCATTATCCAGATATTCATATTGGTATAAGATTCCATCACCGACCATCAACAACTGTTCTTCCATTGGAATAACATCAAACGTAACAATATCTTTAAAATGATTTAACTGTGGCAGGTCAGGAACTGCAGATTTATCGTATACCTTCAATCCCGAACTTCCATCACAAACGAACAACTTATCGTCTTTAATACCAAGTCCATACGGTTCATCCATTGGATAAATGACTTTCAGCTCCGGCTGTTCAATAGTCGTAATGTCCACTATGTACAATCCGCTTTCAGTGGCACCACAAAAGTTCCCTCCCCGTAGGGTGACGTAAGCATAATTCTCATCGACCACCACCGGATCACAGGCCGTACCATGTTCAAACTCGGATACAAAAGTTGGAGTGGCGGGATTTGAAATATTATAAATGTACATCCCCCTCATACTGCCCAAAAACAAATGTTCGCCCCTATTGAAAATAGTCTCGATATCAAAGCCGGCATAGACATCATCCAAATCTTGGGGTGCCTCCAAATTGGAAATGTCAAAAACATTGATGTTATGGCTGTCCACAGCGTACAAGTAGTCACCAACGATTTTGAACCTTGCCAATGAACCGCCTTGTCCGGTATCCCCTCCGGAGTCGTTTGCTGCAACAGCGTCTTCAAAGAAGATATCGGTCCGGACCTCCTCTATCTTGCGGCGTTCAACCGTGGTTTCCCAGCCCACCAAAATTTCGTTTTCGTAATCGATGTCCTCCCACTCGAAAATCTCCGCCGCTGGCCATACCACATTGTCCCGCAACACCCCTTCCAAGCGATTTACGATCTCAATGCTATTGATATCCGAAATATCAAGCACAATTAAATCCGTTAGGCTATCAGCGTACAAAAAGTTGTCTTTAATGGAAATGTCCACATTACCAGCAATCTTGATGAACGAAATTTTCTGTGGGGATTCCGGATTGCTATTATCAATAACATGTACTCCTTTGTACTTGTCATTCACAAAAATATAGTCTCGGTAGGCATAAATCTTTCCTGATTCGTCTATAGGAGCTGGGTCAATAATATCCACGCTATTGGCAAACTCGGCTCTAGTCATGGTAATGGGTCTAGCGACCAAAAAGTCGGCAAATTCGCCATCTTCCTCATTATCATTAGTCTCACAAGAAAATAGGGTTAAGGTCAAAAAAGATAAAATCAGTAGGGCGTTCTTTTTCATTTTCTAAGTTTTTTGTTGAAGATTTATTTTAAAATAACGCTAAATAGATGGTTTTTGTTGAACAAAGTTGCGTTTTAAATTTCAAAAAAACTTGAAAACATGATGGATTAAGTCATACATTTAATTCATTCATTTACAAACCTTTCATTTGAGAACCTTTTTTTTACTATCCGTTTTTTTTGGTTTCCAGAACGTTCTATGCCAGAAATCTTTTGACTCCTATTCCCAAAAGATTTCCGGGACCCAATTTCAAATAGAAATGGTTCCCATTAAGGGTGGGCATTTTATCATGGGAAGTGAAAAAAAAGAGTCGGGTCGATTGCCCGATGAAGGGCCTCAACATCAAGTCCGGATAGATTCCTTTTGGATGGCTCAATTTGAAATTACCTGGGATATTTACAATTTATTTGTGGAAAGACAAATAGATGCCCAGCAGAACGAACAAGGGATCGGGAACGAGGTATCCATTAATGTTGATGCGGTTGCAGGAGCTACCATTCCTTATGTTGATATGACCAATGGCATGGGCATTCAGGGATTTCCTGCTGTGAACATGACACAATACGCGGCCTCTAAATTCTGTGAATGGCTTTCCGCCATGACTGGTAACTTCTACAGACTGCCTACTGAAGCTGAATGGGAATACGCTTGCAAAGCAGGCACGCAAACGGCTTATTCCTTCGGTAATGACACCTCCCAAATTGATGATTTTGCATGGTCCAATCAAAACAGCAATGGTACGTCCCATAAGGTAGGACTCAAAAAACCAAATCCCTTTGGTTTATACGATATGCATGGTAATGTGGCAGAATGGACGTTGGATGCTTATGCAGCGGACACCTATGCTAAGCGAAAAAAGGTGGACAACCCATTTGAAAAGCCGGTAAAAACGTATCCAAGAACATTAAGGGGCGGTTCTTGGTCAAGTTCTACGGAAAACCTTAGAAGTGCATCCAGAATGGCTTCCAACAAAACTTGGAAGGCACGTGATCCCCAAATCCCCAAGAGCAAATGGTGGCATACGGATGCCCCTTTCATAGGTTTTCGAATTGTGCGACCCTATACTACCCCAAGCAGAAAGGAACAACAAGTTTATTGGAAAGAAAAACACACAAAATCATAAAGACATGGGACAAAACCAAAAAAAAGATAACGAAGACAAACTAACTAGGCGAACATTTGTCAAAACCACTGGGTTGGCAACAGGGGCAGTTCTTGCCAATAGTACATCAATGAACGCCATGAATTATATGGAAGGAAACCAAAAACTTAAACTTTCCCTGATAGGGTGTGGAGGTCGTGGTACAGGTGCTGCCGTACAGGCACTTACCGCGGATCCGGATGTGGAATTGGTGGCCATGGCAGATGCTTTCCAAGATCGTTTGGAAGGTAGTCTTTCGGCAATTGTGGAGCATTTTGAGGGTGAGCGCAAAATCATGGTGAAGGAAAAAAATCGTTTTGTTGGTTTTGATGCCTATAGCAAAGCCATTGATTTGGCTGATGTGGTTATTCTTGCCACACCTCCCGGTTTCAGACCCATACATTTTGAGTATGCTGTTGCCCAGGACAAGCACATTTTCATGGAGAAACCCGTTGCTACGGATGCCGTAGGGGTTAGAAGGGTCTTGGAGTCCGCAAAATTGGCCAAGCAAAAAAGATTGAATGTAGTGGTAGGTCTTCAACGTCACTATGAAAAAAAGTACAACTTGCTTTTCGATGAGGTTAAAAAAGGTACTATAGGACAGATCCTTTCGGGACAAGTGTATTGGAACAGTGCCGGTGTTTGGGTAAGGAAAAGACAGGCAGGACAGAGCGAATTGGAATACCAGATGCGCAATTGGTATTACTTCAATTGGTTATGCGGCGATCATATCCTGGAGCAGCATATCCATAACATTGATGTGGCGAACTGGTTTCTTGGGGAATACCCAAAGTCAGCACAGGGCATGGGCGGACGACAAACCCGAACAGGACCGGACCATGGTGAAATCTTTGACCACCACTTTGTGGAGTTTACCTATCCAAGTGGCGCCGTCATCTCCAGTCAGTGTAGACATCAAAAAGGGTGTTTCAATAGGGTTGATGAGGCTTTTCAGGGTACCAAAGGTTCCATTGAGGCACAAAAGGGACTGATCACCAATCTAGAGGGAACTACCCTTTTGAACGCCAACAAAGAAGATGATCCCAACCCCTACCAAGTAGAACATGATCGACTTTTTGCATCCATTAGAAACAAAGAAGTTATTGCAGATGCCGAAAATGCTGCCAAGTCCACCTTAACGGCCATCATGGGGCGTATGGCCACCTATTCAGGTCAGACCATAACATGGGAGCAGGCATTCAACGCCGCACAAAGCTTAGTACCCGATAATCTCAGTTGGAGCAGTGAAGCTCCCGTTTTACCTGATGAAAATGGGAACTATACCATCCCTATGCCGGGAATGACCAAGTTCAGTTAACACCAAATGAAAACTAATATCCAACAAATACAAGCAAGGAACTTCGATACCTTTTTTAGCTAAATAAAAGATAAAAAAAAGCATTTTTAACTGTCAAATTGTCACACTTCTGGATGAAACACTATCTTTGCATTCCTGAATTTTGGAAGAGATAATGAGCCATTACAATGCGGAAAAAATAATAGAGGAAGACAAGCAAGGGTCTACGCTCGTCTTGGATACCAACAGTACAAATTCCAGAAAGCTATACATTGAGAGTTATGGCTGCCAGATGAATTTTTCGGATAGTGAAATTGTTGCTTCCATTCTGGCCAAAGAAGGGTTTAACACCACCAACGAATTGACCGAGGCAGATTTGGTTCTGGTGAACACCTGCTCCATCCGTGAAAAAGCAGAACAGACCGTTCGCAAGCGGTTGGAGAAATTCAATGCCGTAAAAAAGGTCAACCCGGGGATGAAAGTTGGAGTCCTGGGCTGTATGGCCGAGCGTTTAAAAAGTAAATTCCTGGAAGAGGAGAAAATCGTGGATATGGTGGTAGGTCCTGATGCTTACAAAGACCTTCCCAACCTCATCCAAGAAATTGACGAAGGAAGAAATGCCGTAAATGTGATCCTTTCCAAAGATGAAACTTATGGCGATGTTGCACCTGTGCGATTAAATTCGAACGGGGTAACCGCCTTTGTTTCCATCACCCGTGGCTGTGACAATATGTGTACGTTCTGCGTGGTGCCTTTTACACGTGGGCGTGAACGCAGTAGAGATCCCCAATCCATACTGGAAGAGGTCAAAGACCTTTGGCAGCGTGGATTCAAAGAGATTACGTTGCTAGGCCAAAATGTGGACAGCTATTTGTGGTATGGTGGCGGGTTGAAAAAGGATTTTGAAAAAGCTACAGAAATTCAAAAGGCGACTTCGGTCAATTTTGCCAAATTATTGGAAATGGTGGCCTTGGCACAACCCAAGATGCGTATTCGATTTTCCACCTCCAATCCGCAGGATATGACATTGGATGTCATTGAAACCATGGCCAAGTACCAAAATATCTGTAATTACATCCACTTGCCCGTGCAGAGCGGAAGCAACCGCATTTTAAAGGCCATGAACCGTTTGCATACAAGGGAGGAATACTTTGAACTTATCGATAACATTAAACGAATCATCCCTGACTGTGCCATTAGTCAGGATATGATTGCCGGCTTTCCTACGGAAACGGAAGAGGACCATCAAGATACGCTTTCCTTGATGGAATACGTAAAATACGATTTTGGGTTTATGTTTGCCTACTCCGAGCGACCTGGGACATTGGCTGCTAGAAAATTGGAAGATGATGTGCCCGAGACCACAAAAAAAAGGCGGTTACGGGAAATCATCGACCTTCAGCAAAAGCATGGGCTATTTCGAACACAGCAACACCTTGGCAGGATTGAAGAAGTATTGATTGAGGGGGCTTCAAAAAAATCAGATGCCCATTGGATGGGTAGGAATTCCCAGAACACCGTTGTTGTTTTCCCTAAGGAAAATTACAAGGTGGGAGAGTATGTAAATATTAAAATCAACGATTGTACTTCAGCCACGCTATTGGGTGAAGCTGTGGGTTATAGCGAAAATCAGTGATGGAGAACGTACAGGCCATAAAACAGCGATTCGAACTCATTGGGAATAACCCCAAATTCAATCGTGCCTTGGAAAAAGCAATGCAGGTTGCCCCAACGGATATTTCCGTTTTGGTAACCGGAGAAAGTGGTGTTGGAAAAGAGTCCATTCCTAAAATTATACACTCCCTTTCCCATAGAAAACATGCAAAATACATTGCCGTCAATTGCGGGGCCATTCCCGAAGGAACTATCGACAGTGAACTCTTTGGGCACGAAAAAGGCGCATTTACCGGGGCAACCCAAACCCGTAGTGGCTATTTTGAAGTTGCGGATGGCGGAACCATTTTTTTGGATGAGGTAGGGGAACTTCCTTTGACAACACAGGTACGGCTGTTACGGGTTTTGGAAAACGGAGAGTTCTTGAAGGTAGGATCCTCACAAGTACAAAAGACGGATGTTCGCATAGTAGCGGCAACCAATATCAATATGTTCGAAGCCATTAAGAAAGAGAAGTTTCGAGAAGACTTGTATTATCGTTTGAGTACGGTTGAAATCAATATCCCACCACTTCGCGAAAGACAAGGGGACATTCACTTGTTGTTCAGAAAGTTCGCTTCTGATTTTGGCCAAAAGTATAAAATGCCCACCGTACGCTTGACTGAAGACGCTGTTCAATTATTGTTGAAACATCGATGGCCAGGGAACATCAGACAGCTCAGGAATATAGCCGAACAAATTTCCGTATTGGAGGGGAACCGGGAAATATCAGCAGCCACGCTGCATACCTATTTGCCCAACATAGCAACGACCAACCTCCCCGCCGTTGTGAATGCCAATGGAAAGGAAAGTGATTTCAGCAACGAACGTGAAATTCTGTACAAAGTACTTTTCGATATGAAAAGTGACCTCAACGACTTAAAAAAGTTGACCTTGGAATTGCTAAAAGGAGATAATTCCGAAAAGGTCCAGGAAGAGAATGAAACACTTATTCGCAAGATATATGGGGACGACAAAGAAAGCGTACCTGCAGAAGAAACTGTTGCCGAGGTACTATCCCTCCCCGAACCCATAGTTCAAAATGTAACGGTCGCCACACCGCAACCTACCGAAGACCGGTATCACTTTGCCGAGGAAATTGAAGAGGAAGAAACCCTTTCCCTTCAGGAAAAGGAAATTGAGCTTATCAAAAAATCCTTGGAACGCAATCGTGGAAAACGAAAAGCGGCTGCAGCTGAATTGGGGATTTCTGAACGGACGTTGTATCGTAAAATTAAGCAATATGACCTGTGATGTTAGGAAGATGAAAAAAATAGTTTTGCTTTTTGGGGTTTGTTTTTTGGGATTTTCCCAAAGTTGCGGCATCTATAATTTTTCGGGAGCCAGCACAGGAACGGCGCAGTCATTTCAGGTCAACTTTTTTCAAAATTATGCGGACCAAAGTCCAGGTTCCACTATTGAGCCTCAGTTGGATCGGGACTTCACCAATGCCCTTCAAGATTTGATTGCCAACCTTACCAGCCTATCCCTAACCAGCAATGCGGGGGATCTGGTTTATGAAGGCGAAATTGTGGAATATAGGGTCTCTCCAATGAGTGCCTCTGCCAACCAGACCGCGGCCCAAAACCGACTAACAATGAGCGTGAACGTGCGTTTTTACAATACCACAAAAGAGGACTCTGATTTTGAACAACGGTTTTCGTTTTTCTTCGATTTTCCTGGAACCACACTTTTGGAAAATGTCAAAAGCGAAGCGCATGAAGTCATATTTGAACGGATAACCCAGGATATTTTCAATGCCTCATTGGCAGATTGGTAGCTATGAACGTTTCCGATTTTAAACAACTGCTCCAAAATCCAAATACCATCCTTTCCCCAGGCCAAACTAGGGAACTGGAGACCATTCTGGAGGAGTACCCTTATTTTCAGGCGGCCAGGGCATTGCTCTTAAAAGGTTTAAAAAATCTTGAGTCCTACAAATACAATGCTGCCCTAAAGCTTGCCGCGGCCCACACTACGGATCGCGAAATTCTTTTTGAATACATTACCTCAAAGGAATTTGATCAAAATCACGTTGCCAATTCCTTATTGGGGCGGGAAACCCAACTTTCCGAGAAGGAAACCCTATCGGAAGAAATTGAACCCAATCCCAGCACTGAAATGATTTTTGGTGCATCCGATGAGGAACCACTACCGCAAAATATACATCATGCAGAAAAAATTTTAGATCCAGCCTTGTTTGACCTAAAAGAGCCTCCAAAGGATGCCACATCTGAAAAGGTCTTGGAATTGGGAAAGCCCCTAACGTTTACCAAAAATGAGAAACACTCCTTTTCCGAATGGTTACAACTTACCCAGAAGCATCCCATACAAAGGAGTGCGGAACCTGAGAAAACGCCTTTGGCCAAAAAGAAAAAATTTGAACTGCTCGATAAGTTTATTGAAAGCAACCCAAAAATTGTTCCAAGGGAGGAGACCGAACTAAAAATAGACATCGCCGATTCTGTCAAAATTGATACGACCGAGTTGATGACAGAGACTTTGGCAAAGGTGTATTTGGAACAGAAAAAATATAAAAAAGCGATCCAAGCTTATAAAATATTGAGTTTGAAATATCCAGAAAAAAGTGGTTTCTTTGCCGACCGAATTACTGCAGTAAAAAGACTGCAAAAAGAAAAGGATTAAAATGAGTACGTTTTCAATTTTTTTGGTGTTGATTATCCTTGTTTGCCTATTATTGGTTTTGGTCATTATGGTGCAGAACCCAAAAGGTGGGGGACTTTCCTCTTCTTTTGGAGGTGGAGGAACCCAAATAGCCGGTGGGGTAAAGAAAACGGGGGATTTTCTGGACAGGAGCACTTGGACCTTGGCAGGACTTTTAATTGTTCTAATTTTGCTCTCCAATGTTGCCCTTAAAGGAAGTTACAGTACTCCGGATTCAAAGTTGTTGCAGGGTGACGATGTGGAAACTACAATTCCTGAAACCGTTCCGGAACAAATTCCTGAAGAGGTACCTGCCTCCGATAATTCCTTGGATACCATTCAATAAAACAAACAGTAGTATAATAAGACATTAATGCCAGCTTAAATGACAAGCTGGCATTTTTGTTTTAGCAGTTTGTCAGTTTTGCCAGCATGGCACAATTTCTGACCAATTGAATGCAGAATTGTTAAAATAAAACTTAAAAATTTATACAAATGGCTAAAGTGAACATTAAACCATTAGCGGACAGGGTCCTAATTGAACCTATGGCAGCTGAAACCAAAACAGCTTCGGGTATCATTATCCCAGATACCGCCAAAGAAAAACCTCAAAAGGGAAAAGTGGTAGCTGTTGGACCAGGTACCAAAGATGAAGATATGACAGTCAGTGTTGGGGACTCTGTGCTTTATGGAAAATATGCAGGGACCGATCTTAAATTGGACGGCGTAGACTATCTAATCATGAGACAGAGCGATATTCTCGCAATTGTATAAATGTCAAAATTCAAATAACAAATAATAAACTCCAAAGCTTTATTTCAATGGAACCGTTAGAGGGATTTGGGATTTGAGTTTTGGAAATTTAATTTTTTTAAAAATTTAAAAAATGGCAAAAGACATAACGTTTGATATCGATGCGAGAGATGGCCTCAAAAAAGGAGTCGACGCATTGGCAAATGCAGTAAAGGTAACCCTTGGACCAAAAGGGAGAAATGTAATTATTAGCAAATCGTTTGGCGCACCTCAAGTTACAAAAGATGGCGTAACGGTAGCCAAAGAAATAGAATTGGAGAATGCCCTTGAAAATATGGGCGCCCAAATGGTCAAGGAAGTGGCTTCCAAGACCAATGATTTAGCAGGTGACGGCACCACCACCGCTACTGTTTTGGCCCAAGCTATCGTAAAGGAAGGACTGAAGAATGTTGCAGCAGGTGCTAATCCCATGGATTTGAAGCGAGGAATAGACAAGGCGGTGGATGCCATTGTAACCAACCTTTCAAAGCAATCTAAAAAAGTAGGGGATTCCTCTGAAAAAATTAAACAGGTAGCAGCTATTTCTGCCAACAATGACGGAGCCATAGGAGACTTGATTGCCCAAGCTTTTGACAAAGTAGGCAAAGAAGGTGTCATTACTGTGGAGGAGGCTAAAGGAACGGATACATATGTAGACGTTGTTGAAGGTATGCAATTTGACCGAGGTTATCTTTCTCCATATTTTGTTACCGACTCAGAGAAGATGATTGCGGATTTGGAGAATCCGTACATTTTATTGTTCGATAAAAAGATTTCTTCGATGAAGGATTTACTTCCTGTTTTGGAACCTGTAGCCCAATCAGGAAAGCCCCTTTTAATCATCGCTGAAGACGTAGATGGCGAAGCCTTGGCTACTTTGGTAGTTAACAAGCTTCGTGGATCTTTGAAAATTGCTGCGGTAAAAGCCCCTGGATTTGGTGATCGTAGAAAAGCCATGTTAGAAGACATCGCTATTTTGACCAATGGTACCGTAATTTCCGAAGAACGAGGTTTTTCATTAGAGAATGCAACCGTTGATATGTTGGGTACCACAGAGCGCGTGACCATAGACAAAGACAATACTACCATTGTTAACGGTTCAGGTTCTGCAAAGAACATCAAGACTCGTGTCAACCAAATCAAATCACAAATCGAGACCACAACTTCAGATTATGACAAAGAGAAGTTACAGGAGCGATTGGCCAAATTGGCCGGTGGTGTGGCCGTACTTTATGTAGGCGCCGCCTCTGAAGTTGAAATGAAGGAAAAGAAAGACCGTGTTGACGATGCTTTGCACGCCACACGTGCTGCCGTCGAAGAAGGTATTGTTGCTGGTGGTGGTGTGGCCCTTGTCCGCACAAAAACTGTTGTGAAAAAGGTGGAAACTGAAAATGCTGATGAGGAAACCGGACTTCAAATTGTAGCCAGGGCCATTGAGTCCCCATTGCGAACCATTGTTGAAAATGCTGGTGGTGAAGGTTCTGTAGTCGTTGCCAAAGTAATGGAAGGTAAAGCTGATTTTGGATATGATGCCAAAGCGGATAAATATGTGGAAATGATGAAAGCAGGAATCATAGATCCTACCAAGGTAACCCGAGTGGCTTTGGAAAATGCCGCTTCCGTTGCTGGTATGATACTTACTACGGAATGTGCCCTAACTGACATTAAGGAAGATACGCCCGCAATGCCTCCAATGGGTGGCGGAGGAGGAATGCCTGGCATGATGTAGTCCGCAGCGCGGACAGGCATAAACTGAACTTGTTTGCGGAAATATATTTTAACAAAAACGCCCTGAGGTTCAGGGCGTTTTTATTTATCCCTACACAAGCATGATTCCTGCCATAACAAGCATTATGGTGTTCTCAATAAACGTGGCCTCGGTCATGGGCAGTTTTAAAGCTGTTCCCAGACAAGCGCAACGGATAGACTTTTTATCCAACAGTGTTTTGGTCACTCCTACCGTGGTAATGCCCAATATGATTACAGTTACAATAAGTGCCGTTTGCACCTGAAATCGCATTAAAAACAGCAGGCCGAGAGCGAGTTCAAGAAAAGGGTATATCCGGGCATAGGCCGGAACGGCCTTGGCCAAAGGGTCATACATTCCAAAACTTTCTGGAAAACCTTTTAGATCCAAGAACTTAAAGAAACTGAACACAATATAGAACAGCCCCATAAAATCAAGCATGGCTTCTTGGGTATTCCAGTGCTGATAATTTAAAAGAAAGGCCGCACCAAACAAATAGGCAAAAATCAAGAACAAGGGTTGAAGTTGCTGTAATTTGGTTTTCGCATTGGCAATATCCAAGGAAGCACTATACTCCTCTTGCAACCGGATAGTGTATTTTTCAGGAAGAGCCGCTTTTAAATTTGAAAGTGAGACTTGGTTTTGCATATCAACCTCGGCCTCTCCTCTTTCTAGATTAACTTCTACTCGTTCAACCCCACTTACTTTTGAAAGTTTCTCAGTAACCGAAGCAACACAACCTCCGCAGGTCATTCCAGAAATGGCATACGTTTGCTTCATCAATGGTGCTTTTCACTGTGGTCCGTATCATCCTCCCGATACTTACAACAAGGATGTATGTTATCATAAGCCTCCTGTGTTGCTTTGAGCTCTTTAGTATCATGTCCCGCAGCCACTAAGGCCGTTTTAATTTCCATGGAGTTGGTCTTTCGTTCGTCAACAACTAGTGATAGTTGATGGGTTGGGATATCCCATGAGGCAAATTTTACCCCAGGAACCCCCAGTGCCGCTTTTTCAATTCGCATTTTGCACATTTCACACACCCCATCGACCTCGAAATTCATTTTCTTGTTCTTGTCTTGTGAAAAGGACAAGACACTCATTATTAGAAAAAGACCAGTAGCTGCAAAAGTTTTCATTATTCTATTTTTTTATTATGTTATTAATTTAAGATTTAAATCGAAATCCTGCGTATACCATTCTACCCAAAATAGGGGCATATACAATAGTAGTATCAAAATTTGCACCAAAGGGGTCCATTGCTCCCAAAACAGGGTTGGGTTGCGTTACACCGGTTAGGTTTTCACCGCCCAGATACACCTCAAATTTTTTTGAAAACACCTTGGTAATCTGGGCATTCATCAAACTATAGCCATCCACAAAATCACTCAATTGGAGTGGAAGGGGATTAGCGTCAGTGCTAGGCAAACGTTGTTCCCCAATAGTGTGCAAGGTATAGTCAAAACGCCATTGACTTCCGTTCTGCTTTAATTCGGTTTCATAGCCCAAATTGGCAAAAAATCGATTTTGAGCCACCAAAGGTCGTTGAAGCAATCCTGTTTGATATTGGGTCTTTACGTCGTAAAATTTATAAGCCGCTCGCAAATCAAGATTCGGCAATAGCTCATGATTCAGCTCAATTTGCAGGCTGTTGGCATAACTTTCCCCATCCAGATTGGTAAACGTGATTTCCCTAGGGTTTTCCCAATCCACAACGACCTGATTTTCAAAATCAGTTCGATAAAAATCGATGGAGACATTTCCCTGACGTTCAAACAAATTGAAGCCTTGGATAAAACTTAACCCAAAATTAGTGGCCTTTTCCGGTTCAAAACCATAAACCGGCCCATCATTGCCTAAAAGTTGGATAGCCCTTGATGAACCAAACAATTGTTGGTTCTCGGCAAAAATATTCGCCGCTCTACGCCCAATTCCAAAAGAGCCCCGCAAACTCCCCCGCTCCCATGGCGTGTATCGAATATGAAACCTAGGAGTGAAAAAATTCCCCAAGCGGTTATGGGTGTCAAATCGAAGTCCGGCGGTAAGACTCACCTTTTCCAAGTTATCGTAGCTGTATTCAAAGAAAGCTCCCGCAGAATTATCCGAACGCTCAAAATTGATGTTATTTACCAACTCTACATAATTATCATATGCAAAGGTCAATCCCGCTTTAAACTTATGCATTGTACTACCAATAATAGAGTTGAAAATAAGGTTGGAGTAGATACTCTCATGGTCAATATCATAAACGTTGAATCCGTAGTAGGACTCCTGTTGGTGGTTGCTATAGGCCGCCTGAAAACCAAAGCTCTGAAAGGGTAATTCTGGAAAGACATAACCCAATTTTAAGGAAGTATCAAAACGCTTGGTGTCGATTTCGCCGCCCCAGGCATTGGCCGTGAACCTATCCATATCAGGATTAAAATCGGTCTGCCCTACTTGTTTTTCATCATTCAAAAATCTTAGGTTGAAAAAACTTACCCATCCTTTTTCCGGGTTTTGATATTGCCACCGGTTCAAAACATTGATTTGACTGGCCAAAGGAATGTCCAAAAACCCATCCTCGTTGTTATCCACCTCAAACGGACGTTCATTAGCGTGTAAATACAGTCCTGTGCTCAGTTTTTCCGATAACTTATAATTCAAGTGGGTATTCAATTCCAACCTTCCATTTAAGTTGGCGTAGCCGTTCACAAAAAGTGGGATATCCGTCAGAGGTTTTGCCAATTCGGTATTGATCTGCCCTGAAATACTTTCAAAACCGTTGACCACACTACCAGCGCCTTTGGTAATTTGAATGCTTTCTACCCAAGTCCCTGGGGTAAAGGTCAATCCATAGGTTTGTGATGCGCCACGCACCATGGGAATGTTCTCTTCGGTAATCAATAAATAGGGGCTCGTTAACCCTAACATTTGAATCTGTTTCGTCCCATTCAAAGCATTATTGAAATTTACATCAATGGCTGGATTGGTCTCAAAACTTTCGGAAAGGTTGCAGCAAGCTGCCTTCAATAATTCGGCACTGTTGACAGTCACCACATTTTGGGCTGAAAAATAGGTCTTTTGAAGTGCCTCCCGTTCTTGTTCAACAGTAACCTCATCCAATTGATTGGAAGATTTTAGCCAGTGGTGCACCGTCCTGGGTTCATTGATGGTTAACGTATCCGTTTCAAAACCAACATAACTGATAATAAGCTTGTTGTAGGCTTTGCTGTACGGTATGGAAAATAGGCCATCGCTATTTGTAATTGTGCCTACAGGCGAATTCAACCAATATACATTGGCACCCGGTAGGCCGATATGCTTTCCTTCATTATTGGCTTCCATGACCATACCCTCTACTTTTTCTTGGGCAGCGGTCGATAGGATACTCCCAATCAGAAGGGTTCCTAAATAAACATATGATTTCATTGCATTGTAGATTTGATATTTGACTCCTTATTCAACGGCAAATACATGCCCGTTCAGGAACAAATCAAATCAAAAAGACGTCGTGCAAAATATTCAAATCCTGCACCAATAAAGGGGGTGGATAAATGGTTTTGGGAACATCCTCTCCCATGGATTGGGACAGTATTTCCAGAAACGAATATGCGAAAGCAACCAAAAACTGTTGGGCATCCACGTCAAGTTCCTCCCAAGACTGCTGTAGGTCATCTTGGCCTTCCAAGGTAAAGGATTCATTACCGCAGCAACCCATATCGGATGCGGTTTTTCCCATTAATACCATAGCCTCTTCCATACCACAGCCATCGGTCTGGTGAAAGAAAGCAATGTCCATGACACGACCCATACATAGATGCTTCTCTACCGACCATGAAATCGTAGAAAGCACCAACAGCGCCGCAAGGGGGGGAGAAAGTAACCGCAACAATTTTTCCTTCACAAGGCAAAGTTAGTTTTTATCCTTTTGATTTCTTGAGTTTTAACAATTCATTTCAAAAATGAGCATTGTAAATGTTCTATTTTTAAGAAAAGGCCAAAATGAAAAAACTTCTCCTTTCATTAACGATGTTAATTCATTTTCAAGCAATTGCACAGAAGAACTCCTTTGAGACAGAAAGCATCATTCAGCAGTATGAAAACTATTTTAAAACAGATAGAAAAAGTGTGCACTTGCATTTGAACAAGACGGTTTTTTTTACTGGAGAACATGTTTGGTTCAGCACATATATTTTTAACAAGACCCTTAATTTACCTAGTGAAGAAAGAGAATTCGTCTACGTGGACTTGATCAATGGAAATGGGGAAATCATAGCACAGAAAACTATATTGTATGCCGATGGTTTAGGAAGAGGTGACCTGCTTTTACCAAATTCCCTTGCTTCAGGGTTATACTTTTTACAAGCCTATACTGCTTCAATGCAAAATTTTGAAGAAGATGACTCTTCCAAATTTCCAATCCTAATCAACAATTTTTCAGCCAATGATTTTGTAAACTATGATTATGTAAAAAAAAGTGGAAATCCAGAGATTGTAATTGCTCCAGAGGGCGGTCATTTACTTACGGGTGTTTTTGGAAAGTGTACGGTTCGTACCATCGATGGGATGGGAAGAACCTTAGTCCCTGATTCTGTTGTACTACTTAATGCCGAAAACAAGCGAATCTCAAAGATTAGTTTTAACGGTTACGGTTTTGGTACGTTCTCGCTTATTCCCGAATATGCTCAAAGCTATCGCTTAAGGCTATTCCTTAAAGGAGAAATTTTAGAGAAAAAGTTACCAAACGTTGCTACAGAGGGTGTTACCTTGGCTTTTACCAGAAATCCGCTGAAGAAAGAAATTGTTCTAAAGGTATCTGATAAAAGATTTAATGAGCATCAAAAATTAGGACGTCTTACACTACTTATTCATAAAGATAAAAGTGTCATTGGTATGCCTGTTGTGCCAAGTCCCAAAACCGGCCAATCCCAGTTTAAAGTGGATTACGATGCACTCCCAAAAGGAATGATTACAGCTACCGTTGTTGATGGCAAAGGAAAAGTATATGCAGAAAGGTTGTTCTTTCACAATTCGGAGTTGGAATCCAAGAAGTTTGACATTATCAAAAGCGCTCAAGTAAGTGATTCCGTTCAACTTTCCTTGAACTTCCGTAATAAATCAAAAGCCAAGGAACAAAATTTAAGTATTTCCATATTGCCTGGGGATACCAAATCACAACGATTTAGAAAGAGAGCTTTTTTTACGCATCATTTGGAACCCTACTTTCCTGGACCGGATTGGCGTTTTTTGTGGACTAAGGACCTAATTTCATTGGAAGATTTAAGTTTTATTGATCAAATTACCGTTATGGCCAAACCAAAATATGATTTTAGGATGGCTCTTAACAAAAACCTTACTGTCCCAACGTCCAATACATTTACCGGCGGCATTGAAGGGATTGTAGAGCCACACAACAAAAAAATCAAGCCAAAGAACGTGGTCCTTTTTTCAAAGGAAAACGAACTGTTGATTAATACCGAAGTTTTAGAAGGTAGATTTAGTTTTAAGGAATTGATATTGGCCAAAGGCAGCAAACTAAATCTTTCAATGATAGGAGAGGATGAAAAGCCCCACAAAGCCAATTTCAATTATACGATTAAACCTGTTATTGCCAGCTTTAGACATCGATTCAAGACGAATCACGTCCATAAATCAAAAGAATTCGCTGACGAATATTTCTCTCTTTCGGGCATAGGCACAAATATTCAACAACTGGATGAGGTCACTGTTAAGGCAAAAAAAATGACCTATCAACATTTTTTTCCTTCATTCTTTGGTGTAAAGGTTGATAGTACAATTGGTTTGAAAACCCTAAAAGAATTCGTTAGAAATCAAGGTTTTTATGACATTCCCATTAGCCCATTTTTTTACGATATCAGAAGGGCAGGTACCATTCAGTTAGCAAATAGGACACAGCGATGTGGTTATATTTTTCCTTCAATTATCTTTAATGGTGTTTTTAACCCTTACATAGATATTTATCAAGAAACCCGGATGGAGTTCATTGATGAAATATATTGGGATCGCTCCAATAGTTGTTCTGCCTTAGTAGTAGTTTTTACCAATGAGAAATACATTAATCGTCCGCTTCCAGCAAGCGAAAAAATAACTAAAGAAATTATCGTTGATAAAGGTTTTGATTCACCAAAGCAATTTAGACGCCCCAATTATTTTGAAACGAACAACACCGGATTTAAGCATTTTGGGGTGTTGGGCTGGAAATCCATAAAGGCTAAAAGCAATTTCAAATCATTAAGTTTTAAAGTGCCTGTCGAAAACGAAAATAAAATTATGGTTGTCATAGAAGGATATTCTGATTCGGGAAAAATAATTTCTGAGAATCATTTAATCGCTTTGAATAAACCTTGATAAAGAAAATTGTATTGTAATTTTTTGAATTTTCAACGACTTTTACCGTTCAATTATTTCATCCATGTTTGAGTCACTGAAAACCAAAGTTGAACAAATTATTTCTGAATCACACCGGAATTCAAATGAAAAAATGCAGCAGATTTGCCAATTGCTTAGCGATAGCATAGACTACTACGATTGGGTTGGGTTCTATTTTAAAAATGGCGACAAACGTGAATTAAAACTTGGTCCCTACGTGGGGGAACCTACGGACCATACCATCATCCCTTTTGGCAAAGGCATCTGTGGTCAAGTGGCGGAAAGCAATCAAAACTTTGTTGTCCCTGATGTACATGCCCAGGACAATTATATTGCCTGCAGTCTAACCGTAAAATCCGAAATTGTGGTGCCTATGTTCAAGAATGGCGAAAATATTGGGCAAATCGACATCGATTCCAATACCGCCGACCCCTTTTCTGAAGCTGACGAACGTTTTTTGGAATGGGTGAATGGGCAAGTAGTCAGAATTCTTTAAAACTTGCCCTAAATTGTTGATAACCTGACTTTACATCAGGAGGCAAAAAAAGTACTTTTGGCTTTTCCAATTTTCCAACTGAAACACCCATGAGTACTACCAAAAAAGCTTCGGCTGCCCTTATTTCCGTTTTTCATAAAGACGGTCTTGAACCTATAGTAAAAAAGTTAGATGAGCTGGGGGTTACCCTTTATTCCACGGGAGGCACCGAAAAGTTCATCAAGGATTTGGGCATTAATGTAGTCGCCGTTGAGGATGTAACGAGCTATCCGTCCATTTTAGGGGGCCGGGTAAAAACCTTGCACCCCAAGGTTTTTGGGGGCATTTTGAACCGTCAGGACAATGAGGGTGACGTGGCTCAAATGGAGGAATTTAATATTCCACAATTGGATATTGTTATTGTTGATTTGTATCCCTTTGAAAAAACCGTTGCCAGCGGCGCTTCAGAACAGGACATCATTGAGAAAATTGATATAGGGGGCATCTCTTTAATTCGCGCTGCGGCAAAAAACTACAAAGACGTGCTCTGCGTTTCCTCAATGGAAGATTATAATCGCTTTCTGGAGCTCATTTCCGCAGGGAACGGGGAAACCTCTTTGGAGGACAGAAAATGGTTTGCTACAAAAGCTTTCAATATTTCATCACACTATGACTGCGCAATTTTCAACTATTTCAACAAAGACCATGAACAAGCAGCCCTAAAATTCAGTGAAACCCAGGGCAAAGTCTTACGTTATGGGGAGAACCCCCATCAACAAGGATTTTTCTTTGGCGATTTTGAGGCTATGTTTGACAAACTTCATGGAAAAGAGCTCTCCTATAATAATTTGCTGGATGTTGATGCCGCTGTCAACCTCATGGAAGAATTTAAAAATGATGCCCCAACGTTCGCCATTTTAAAGCACAACAATGCCTGCGGCCTGGCCACAAGGGCTACTATAAAACAAGCCTACATTGATGCTTTGGCGGGAGATCCTGTTTCAGCCTTTGGAGGTATTTTAATTGCCAATACGGAAATTGACAAAGAGACCGCGGAAGAAATCCACCAATTGTTCTGTGAAGTCGTCATTGCACCTTCCTATTCCCAAGAAGCCTTGGAAATCTTAAAAGGTAAGAAGAACCGTATCATTCTTGTTCAAAAACCAGTGGAACTCCCCAAAATGTTGGTCAGAACCTGTTTGAACGGGGCATTATTGCAAGAAAAAGATGCGAAAACGGATGCTATCGAAGATTTGAGCTATGTAACCGATAGCAAACCCACTGCGCAAGAATTGGAGGATTTAATATTTGCCTCAAAACTATGTAAACATACCAAATCAAACACTATTGTTTTGGCCAAGAACAAACAGTTATGTGCCAGTGGTACAGGTCAGACCTCAAGGGTAGACGCCCTCAACCAAGCCATCCACAAGGCCAGCCATTTTGAATTTGATTTAAATGGGGCGGTCATGGCCAGCGATGCGTTTTTCCCTTTTCCAGATTGTGTGGAAATTGCCAATAAGGCCGGAATTACCAGCGTGATACAACCCGGCGGGTCCATAAAGGACCAATTAAGCATTGATTATTGCAATGAAAATGGGCTATCAATGGTAATGACTGGCACTCGGCATTTTAAGCATTAATTTTCCTACTTTTGCCGATAAAATTTACCTTTAATCCGATACTAAACTAACTTTATGGGATTTTTTGATTTCATGACCGAGGAAATTGCCATTGACCTTGGTACTGCTAATACCCTCATTATTCATCTGGACAAAGTGGTTGTTGATAGTCCATCCATAGTGGCCCGTGACCGGGTTTCGGGCAAAATTATTGCCGTGGGTCGGGAAGCCAGCATGATGCAGGGGAAAACCCATGAGAACATTAAGACCATTCGTCCCTTGAAGGATGGTGTGATTGCCGATTTCGATGCCTCGGAAAAAATGATAAACATGTTTATCAAAAATATTCCGGCCCTCAAAAAGAAATGGTTTCCTCCAGCTTTGCGCATGGTCATTTGTATTCCATCCGGAATTACCGAAGTGGAAATGCGAGCAGTGCGTGAATCCGCTGAGCGCGTTAATGGAAAAGAGGTCTATTTGATTCATGAGCCCATGGCTGCAGCCATCGGTATTGGATTGGACATCATGCAACCAAAAGGAAACATGATCGTGGATATTGGAGGTGGTACCACCGAGATCGCCGTTATTGCATTAGGTGGAATTGTCTGTGACAAATCAGTTAAAATTGCAGGTGATGTCTTTACCAATGACATCATTTATTACATGCGCACCCAGCATAACCTTTACGTCGGTGAAAGCACGGCTGAGGCAATCAAAATTGAAATTGGTTCCGCAACGGAAGATTTACAGACCCCTCCAGACGACAAGTTGATTCAAGGCAGGGATTTGTTGACTGGTAAGCCCAAACAGGTACAGGTTTCCTACAGGGAAATTGCCAAGGCATTGGACAAGAGTATCCTTCGCGTGGAAGATGCGGTAATGGAAACGCTCTCCCAAACCCCCCCTGAACTGGCAGCAGATATTTATAATACTGGGATATATCTGGCCGGTGGTGGCTCTATGCTGCGGGGGTTGGACAAAAGACTGTCACAAAAAACGGATTTACCCGTTTATATTGCCGAGGATCCATTACGAGCTGTTGTTCGGGGAACGGGTATAGCACTGAAAAACTTGGAACGGTATAAAAATATACTGATTAAATAATTCCCATCACTCTCTTTTATTGATGGACATTTCAATGTTTAGGAATGCAACGGATTATCAACTTTATCCTCAATTATAGAAATGCGTTTCTCTACGGACTTCTTTTGATATTCTGCTTGGTCCTGACCATTCGTTCACATTCCTATCACCAATCAAAGTTTTTTAATTCATCCAAATTACTTACAGGAAGTGTATTATCAACAAAAAGTGCAGTCAGTGATTACTTTGGCCTTAAAGAAGAAAATCAACGATTGGCGAAAGAAAATGAAAGGCTCAGATTGTTACTATTTAACTCCAAAAAAGATACGGTTGCAATCAATAAAGCGCCTATTTATGAAATAATCCATGCAAGGGTAGTCAAGAATATGTTTTCCTCGCCAAGAAATTATATTACCATTAACAAAGGGGTAAGGGATAGTGTCAAACAAGATATGGGGGTCATTGCACCCTATGGCATTTTGGGTATTGTGGAGAATACTTCCAAAAACTATGCAACCGTACAAAGCATTTTGAACACCAAATCCAATATCAATGCAAAAATCAAAAGCACCGATTATTTTGGTTCATTGAAATGGGATGCCAAGGACTACAATGTGGTACAACTGGTCGATATCCCAAGGTCAGCTACCGTGACCGTTGGCGATACCATAAGTACAGGGGCCATGTCCAGTATTTTCCCTGAGGACATTCCCATTGGGGTCATTAAAAAATACGACTTAAATCAAAACCAAAGCTCTTATGACATACAAGTGGACCTCTTCAATGATATGGCCAATATTAAGAATGTTTACATTATCAAAAACAGGGATAGAAAAGAAATTTTAGAACTACAAAAAAGCACTGGGAATGTCGAATAACCCTATTTTTCTGAACGGGCTTCGCTTTGTGCTCTTGGTTTTGGCCCAAGTAATGATTTTCAACCGACTTAACTTTATGGGTTTTATCAACCCCATGATTTATGTTTTATTTTTTTATTGGTACCCCATTAAGACCAATCGCCCTTTATTTCTATTCCTGGGTTTCCTTTTGGGATTTGTCATTGATATGTTTTCAGATACTATGGCCCTACACGCCATGGCAGGTCTTACCTTAGCCTTTGTGCGACCGGTAGTTATGCGTTTCTGCTTTGGTGCCAATTATGAGTTTCAGGGTTTTACCTTTAAAAATACAACTAGGATACAGCGAATTACTTTTTTACTCTTATTAATCGTACTGCAACATATTGTCTTCTTCACCTTTGAAATTTTAAGTTTCACACATATCCTTTTAATTTTGAAGAAAATACTGTTTACCAGTATTGCTACGTTATTCCTAAGTGTACTGTTAAGCTCGTTGTTTGCAAGGGAATATGATTAGGGATGAAATGTAAATTTGAACTATGAGAAGGCTACTACTTTCATCATTTGTTGTAATTATTGGGTTTGTCTTCGTTGGACGTCTCTCCTATCTGCAATTGTTCAGTTTTTCTCCGGACCAAGTACTGGAAGACCCTGCAATAAAAGCAGTCTATGACTATCCGGAACGGGGATATGTTTATGATAGAAATGGAAAACTTTTGGTAGGAAACCAACCCGCCTATGATGTCATGGTCATTCCAAGGGAAACCAAAACTTTGGATACCTTGGAGTTTTGTTCCCTTCTTAGTGTTACCAAAGAAGATTTCGTGGAAAAAATGCGCAGGGCCAGAATATATTCCCCAAGATTGCCCTCCGTTTTGGTACCCCAGTTGTCCAAAGAGGATTATGCTAGGTTACAGGAAAAAATGCGAAAATATCAAGGGTTTTATATTCAAAAACGCTCCCTAAGGGACTATAAAACCAATAGTGCTGCCAACGTTCTTGGTTATATCAGTGAAGTAAATGAGACCGATCTTCGCACCAATCCGTACTACAGGGCTGGAGAGTTAAAGGGACGAACAGGAATTGAAAAACAATATGAAGAAATCCTTAGGGGAAGAAAAGGGGTGAAATACATCCAAAAAGATAGATTCAATAGAGATATAGGACCCTATAAAAACAGTAGGCTGGATACCTTGCCGGAACTTGGAAAAGAAATCCACATTACCATAGACAAAGACCTCCAAGAATATGGTGAGCGATTAATGGTCGGTAAGCGTGGGGGTATTGTTGCCTTGGAACCGGAGACTGGTGAGATACTTGCGATGATTTCAGGGCCCACTTATGATCCCGCTTTATTGGTGGGTAGGGAACGCTCAAAAAACTATAGTACACTTCACTATGACAGTATTTCGAGGCCCACTTGGGACCGTTCCATTTTAGCGCAGCCTTCACCGGGGTCACCTTTCAAAACCTTGAACGCCTTGGTTGCACTCCAAGAAGGCGTAATCGACTCCAAAACAAAATTTACCTGTTATAACGGTTTCTATGTAGGGAATCAAAAAAAGGGATGCCATTGTGGAGGTGGGATACGGGATATGAACTCTGGAATCTTTCGTTCATGTAATGCCTATTTTGCAGGCACCTTCCGAAAGATTTATGGAAAGTACAACACCACGGATGAAGGTATGGATGTCTGGGAAAGGCACATGAAAAGTTTTGGCCTTGGCGACTATCTAGGGGTAGATCTTCCAACCGGGGCACCTGGAAGGATACCGGACAAAGGATTTTATGATAAGTGGTACGGGGATAACAGATGGGCCTCTTCGACCATTATTTCCAATTCCATAGGACAAGGGGAAGTAGCGGCAACACCCCTTCAATTAGCAAATATGACAGCTGCCATAGCCAACAGGGGATTTTTCTACACACCACACATCATTAAAAAAATTGGTGATAAAGGAATCGATGACCCAAAATACACCCAAAAAAGATATACTACCATCAATCCACAGCATTTTGGCCCCGTAGTTCAGGCGATGGCCAACGTTTACAAATATGGTACAGCAAAGTGGATTCAAATACCGGATATTGATATTGCCGGAAAAACAGGGACCGTAGAAAATTTTACAAAAATTGATGGGGAAAGGGTTCAGCTTACTGACCATTCCATTTTTACTGCCTTTGCTCCAGTGAACAAGCCAAAAATTGCCATTGCCGTTTACATAGAAAACGGTTATTATGGTGCAAGATATGCGGGCCACATTGCTTCCTTGATGATTGAAAAATTCATAAAGGGAGAAATTACTAGAAAGGACTTGGAGAGAAAGATGTTGGAAAAAACATTGGAGCATGAATATGCCAAACCATTGAGCGGTGAACCTTTCAAGATCAATGAGTATGTCTGGTAAAAACGTACTCAAAAGGCTGGACTGGCTTACGGTACTTTTGTTCATCATGTTGGTTTTCTTTGGTTGGGTTAATATTTATAGTACCACCCTTACTGAGAACCATACTTCAATTTTTGACATGTCCACGTTATATGGCAAGCAATTATTCTTTATTGGGATATCAACAGTTTTTATTGTCATCATTCTTTCTTTGGATTCCAACTTTTTCGAAAGGTTCTCAAGCCTGTTTTACATGATATCCTTGGTTTTATTGCTGGGGCTGTTCCTTTTTGGGAAGACCATTGCAGGTGCTACTTCTTGGTATGATTTAGGCTTCTTCAATTTTCAGCCTTCCGAACTGGGAAAACTTACGGCTGCTTTGGCCTTGGCCAAATATCTTAGTGACATTCAAACCGATTTAAAAAAGACAAAACATCAGTTATACGGGGTTCTTATCATTTTGGCCCCCGTTATACTAATAGTACCCCAACCGGACCCTGGAAGTGCACTTGTCTATTTCTCCCTATTCTTCGTTCTATTTAGAGAGGGTTTTCCACTCCAATACCTAGGTTTTGCACTCCTCTTTATTCTACTTTTTGTTACCACCTTGATGTTTGGCGTAATATGGGTAGGCATAGGATTGGGTATTTTGACTTCACTTTTTTTTCTATTTAAAAAACCGGAATTAAAAGTACCCACACTCCCTTTGATTTTGTTTTTGGTACTATGCGCCGCATTTTCCTTTTCCGTCAACTTTGTGTATGAAAACGTTTTTGAGCAACGGCATAGGGACCGATTCAGCCTGTGGTTAGGACTTGAAAAAGACCCAGTGCGATTGGAGCAAATAAAAAAAACCATTGGATATAATACCTATCAATCAGAAAAAGCCATTGAATCTGGTGGGTTTTTGGGGAAAGGGTTTTTAGAAGGAACAAGAACAAAAGGGGATTTTGTTCCTCAACAGCACACGGATTATATTTTCAGTTCGGTAGGGGAAGAATGGGGGTTTTTGGGCACGGTATCCATCATCATCACTTTTACCCTCTTTTTCTTAAGGTTGATATACGTGGCGGAACGTCAGAAAAAAGATTTCCAAAGAATGTACGGGTACGGAATTATTTCCATTTTGCTCATTCATTATTTTATCAACATCGGTATGGTAATTGGCCTCTTGCCTACTGTGGGCATCCCCTTGCCATTTTTTAGTTACGGGGGTTCTGGACTCATTTTTTTTACGGCAATGCTCTTTATCTTCTTAAAGTTTGATGCAGCTAGACTGAGTGAACTTTAAAATGCCCAGCCGGAAGTATCCACATTTCTTTCCAGTTCCGATCCAACATCCTTTAAGTCTTTAAAAAAGTCCAAGCCGGTCAAAGACTCCAACTTGTCCACAGGAACCAAAAAATCAGACAGCGGCAAATTACTTTCCTCGTGGGGCATTAAAAAAGCAAGGACCTTATAAGAATCTCCATTTTTTCGAACCAAAATCTTGTAAAAAGCATTGGGAACATCCACGTCTTCTTCGCCGATCTCCTCCATATTCCCCTTTAAAACGCCTCCAGTAATGATATGCAGGGTTCCATAGGTTTTGCACCATTGCCTGACCTGTTTTTCCAATCTATTCCAGACCCCTGCATTAAATTCCTTGTTCTGTGGGGTAACATTGCTGGTATAAAATGTCTCATTATAAGCATATTCAGTAAACCTACGATCCCCTGCTGGGCAAAGGTGCCCCCTATCATAACCGGACCCCTTGTAGTTTCGCCAGTCTGCCGATTTTGTCTTTACTTTGGGGTCCTCTATGAAATAGGGTCGTTTTCTATCATCATAGGTCAAATGCGATTTTTCCAAAGTATAGGCTACCCATTCCGCCTGCTCATGAGACTCACTGTAAGAAAGCATAAAATAATCGTGAATAACAATAGCATCATGGGTCGAGCTTGGCAAAAGTTCTTCAGCAAAAGAAATACTCCCGTTTCCCTTCTTGGGTTGAGAATAATGCCCCGGGGTATAAAAGTTTTCAAATAACCAAAAACCTACGACGCACACCAGCAAAAGGACGGTATAAATCAATCTGTTTTTGGTCATTGAACACAATTGGTTTCTGGAAGTAAAATAAGACAATTTTGACCATTTGCCACCTACCCTTACTTTTGCCAAAATTTAACTCCTTGGCTCAGATTGTAAAAGATATTTCACTCGCTAAAGAATACTTGGACTCAGGGGAACTTGTTGCCATTCCAACGGAGACCGTTTATGGTCTTGCGGCTAAGGGAACCTCTGCAAAAGCCTTGGTAAAAATTTTTGAAGCCAAAGGTAGACCTATCAACAATCCGCTTATCCTACATTTTAAAGATTTGGAATCCGTCACCCCTTTTGTGACCACCATAACCGAGGAAATTAGAAGACTGGCTTCCCAATTCTGGCCGGGGCCCTTGACCTTACTTTTGCCAAAAGCGGAAAAAGTACCTGATATGGTCACTGCAGGTTCAAATAGGGTGGCTGTCCGAGTACCCAATCATCCTGTCACCTTGGAATTGCTCAAAAGTTTGGATTATCCCTTAGCAGCACCGAGTGCAAATCCTTCCGGATACATCAGCCCTACTCGTCCTGAACATGTTGATACCCAATTAGGCGAAAAGATTCGACTGATTTTAGACGGGGGTGCATGTACAAGTGGTATTGAATCTACTATCCTTGGGTGGGAAAATGGAACCCCCATAATTTACAGAAAGGGTGTGATCACCGTTGAACAGATTGGTGAGGTGCTTGGAAAAAGGCTTCAATTTAAAAACAAGTCCAAAGTGCTCGAAGCACCAGGGATGCTATCTTCGCATTATGCCCCAAATACCAGAACATTAGCAACTGACCAACTCAAAGAAACTGTTGGGATTCATCAAGACAAGAGAATGGGTCTTCTCTCTTTTAGCAAGCCTACGGGATTAAAGGTAGAAAGGGAAATTGTGCTGACTCAGAAGGGCTCATTGGAAGAAATGGCGAAAAACCTGTATGCCGCCATGCATGAACTCGATGCCTTGGGGCTCCAAATCATCATTATTGAAAAGGCCCCAGATCAAGGTATTGGAAAAGCAATCAATGATCGCCTTTTGCGGTCATCCACTACGAAGTAGACCAAGCAAAAAACCCATCGCAAAACGATGGGTTTTTATAGATTTTTTTGGATTACCTTACCCCTTTACGGCCAACTTGGTGTTTTCCTTTTTAAGGGTATTGAGTTTTAAGTCTTGCAAAACATTAATGGCTTCCTCAACATAAACATCATTCGCCAGATCTTGGTGCCAACGATCTCTTTTCTCCCTAAGAACGGGGTCTTGGGTAAAAAGATCTTGCTCGTATTTCAATGATTCAAACGTCAACTTTGAATCATATTTAGAGAGGTTTTTGAAATAGTTTGATTTCTCCTTATTACGATCTTGCCTGGAGCTATAGGCCTTGTAGTTTAAAGAAACCACTGTTTCATCCTGCTGCTCTTTAAGCCACCTGGCATTTTCTTCAATAAGTTTGACCTGAGGGTTGTCAGAAAGTCTGGCCTTGCTCCTCGCCACTGTGGCTTCATAATCGATATAGCCATCCCAAACATTATAATCCGCGGGTGAAATCCTATCCCATTCTAAGGGGTTTTCCTGATCCCGTTCACCCAAATCGATATAACTGTAACGATCAGGAACAACAATATCGCTTTTCACCCCTTCCAATTGTGTAGATCCACCATTTATCCGGTAGAACTTCTGAGTCGTAATTTTGATTGCGCCCAAATCCCCATGTTCGTTACTACGGACAATGTTATCCAAGGGAATAACATTTTGTACGGTTCCCTTGCCAAAAGTCTGTTTGCTACCAAGGACGACCGCTCTTTTATAATCCTGCATAGCCGCAGCCAATATTTCGGAGGCAGAAGCCGAAAGTTCATTGACCAAAATGACCAAAGGACCATCCCATTGAATGCGCTCATCCTTATCTTCATGAACTTCTTTTCTTTGACCGGAAGAACGAACCTGAACAACGGGTCCATCCTTTATAAACAAACCGGCCATTTCAACAACAGTTTTAAGAGAACCTCCGCCGTTGTCCCTCAAATCCAGTATAAGTCCTTCAGCACCTGATTGCTTTAATCGTTCCACCTCCTTTGCGACATCGGTAGCAGCGTTTCGCTCCGTGTAGTCATCAAAATCTACATAGAACTTAGGCAAATGTATCAGACCATATTTTATATCATCTTTTTCGACCGTAGCCGACTTCGCATAGGATTCTTCAATCTCTACCACATCCCGTGTAATTGATATGACATCAATGGTACCATCCACTTTTCGCACCGTCAAATCCACTACAGTACCCTTGGGGCCTTTAATTAATTTTATAGCATCGTCCAAACGCATTCCCACTATATCGATAGGCTCTTCCCCATCTTGACCTACTTTCAATATCTCGTCTCCAACCTCCAAATTTTTGGCCTGCCAGACGGGTCCACCGGAAATAATTTCAACCACTTTGGCTCCTTCCGGCTTTTTCTGTAACCGTGCGCCAATACCCTCAAACTTGCCCGACATGCTAATATCAAATTTATCTTTTTCTGAGGGGCCGAAGTAATAGGTATGTGGGTCAAACTCGTCCACAATGGTATTGACATATTGTTCAAACCAATCCTTACGCTCCAATTCATCCACAAAATCAAAGAACTCGTCCAGGGTATTTTTAGTCGTTTCCCTTGCCGAGGCCTCTACCTCGGCCAAGGTCATGTTTTTTAATTCCTCCTTAGCGGGATCAACTGTGGATTTGGAAGATTCGAAGTCCCTTACCGATACCTTTTTATCTGGATCTAAAGCACTGACATCAACATCTACACTAACAGAACCATCCCCTTCAGCAGTGGTCATGGCAGATTTTCTAATCTTTACCTTATTGTCATATACACCAAGGGCGTTGTACTTCAGTTGCTTTCTCCATCTTTCCTTAAGTTCCCTTCTGTTTTTGGCATAGGGTACCTCGGCATAGTCAATATTGATGGTCTCCTCTTTTTCAAAATCAAAAGGCTCTTCAAGTACCTCCGCATAGATGCCTTTCGCCTCATCCATTCGCTTCATTAAACGTTGGTGGACCAAGTTGAAGAATGAGATGTCCGTATTCTTTATTTGGTCATCGATTTGATACTTGTATTTCTCAAACTCCTTGACATCACTTTCCAAAAAATACCGTTTTGTGGGATCTAGGATGTCAATGAAATCCTCAAAAACATTGGCGGAAAATTTGTCATTAATGTCTTTAGGTTCATAATGACCACGTTCAAGGACATAGGTGATTAGGTCCAATAACAATTTGTCCTTATCATTGGTTTCAAAAGATTTATTAGTAAAACTGCAAGAGGCAACCGCAATTAAAATGACCAATAGGACAAGTACAAGGTTCTTTTTCATATGTATGGTTTTGGGACGATGATTTACTAAAATGATTTCTTTAACACCTTACTACAACAGCATTTCAACGTCTTACGAATTCCCTAAGATACTGAAAAAATCATGCCACATTCTAGAGGGGCGTTTAATTTTTTGTTAAACGGATAAACACTCCCATCCTAGTGAAAAACGTATTTTTGCAGCAATAAGTATACTTTATGGAAAAACCACTGATTTTGGTTACCAATGATGATGGAATTACCGCCCCCGGACTCAGGAACTTAATCGGTTTAATGAAGGAGCTAGGTGAGGTGGTGGTTGTGGCCCCTGATAGTCCACAATCCGGTATGGGCCATGCCATAACAGTAGACAATACCCTGTACTCTTCCAGGGTCATCGTTGATAAGGAAAAGGGTGCCCCTGATGAGTTTTCCTGTAGTGGAACACCCGCCGACTGTGTGAAGCTGGCATTGCGGGAGATTTTGAATCGAAGACCGGACATCGTGGTAAGTGGCATCAACCATGGTTCCAATGCGTCCATTAACGTTATTTATTCAGGAACCATGAGTGCGGCCATTGAGGCGGGAATCGAAGGTATTCCTGCCATCGGATTCTCCCTTTGTGACTATTCATGGAATGCTGATTTTACCGGTGCCCATGAAGCCATAAAAAAAATCGTCAAGGAAGCGCTCCAGCAGGGAATTCCAAAGGGTACGGTGCTGAACGTGAACATCCCAAAAACCAATGGTAAAACTCCTAGAGGAATAAAAATTTGCAGACAGGCCAGGGCCAATTGGAAAGAGCAGTTTGACAAACGTAGAAGTCCAACCGGAAAAGAGTATTATTGGCTGACTGGGGAGTTTGAACTACTGGACAAGGGTGAGGATACCGACGAGCATGCCTTAAAAAATGGCTATATTTCGGTGGTCCCTACCCAATTTGACCTCACAGCGCATCATGCCATTCAACAGCTAAACAATTGGAGTCTCAATGAACAAGAATAAAGAGATTGGTATTGGTTTTTTGGTTGGTATCATAGCCAATGCTTTTGGCACTTTACTTTATATCCTTTTGTTTTCGGACCTACCGATTGGTGAGACTTTTCGAGCGGCTTTTGCGCAAGGATATCTTGGCAGCCTTCTCGCCCTGGGGGCCATTTTAAACTTGGTCGCCTTTTTTATTTTTCTACGGATAAAAAGGGACCTTAGGGCTCGCGGGGTAATGATCGCTACCTTATTGACGGCATTGATCATACTAGCGTATAAATTCGTTTAGGATGAAGTATTACCTAATTGCTGGTGAGGCCTCTGGAGACCTACATGGTTCCAATCTTATCAAGGCCATAAAAAGTATTGACGTTTCGGCAAACATACGCTGTTGGGGAGGGGATTTAATGCAAGAAGCCGGGGGCACCCTTGCCAAACATTATAAGGAAATGGCCTTCATGGGCTTCTTGGAGGTACTGAAGAATATTTCGACCATTTTTAAGAATATCGATTACTGCAAGGATGATATCACGAAATTTCAGCCCGATGTCCTCATTTTTATTGATTTTTCCGGCTTTAACCTCAGAATAGCCAAATGGGCAAAACAAAAGGGGTTCAGAACCAATTATTACATCTCTCCCCAGGTTTGGGCCTCTCGGGCAAAGCGGGTGGAAAAAATAAAGAGGTATATCGACCATATGTACGTGATACTTCCTTTTGAAGAAACCTTCTATAAAAAACACGGTTATGAAGTTACTTTCGTAGGACATCCCTTGTTGGATGCTATTTCAATTACACCTGTGAAGGACTTCAATGCCTTCTGTTCAGAACACCATTTGGAAGAAGACAGACCAATCATTGCCTTACTACCCGGAAGTCGTAAACAGGAGGTGACCAAAATGTTGGGGATTATGCTTTCCGTAGTTCCTAAATTCCCTGACTATCAATTCGTAATAGCGGGGGCACCAAGTTTGGAAAACGCATTTTATCAAACATTTTTGTCCAATAAGAATGTATTTTTTGTTTCCAATCAGACCTATTCCTTACTCACGCATGCCCATGCCGCCTTGGTTACCAGTGGTACGGCCACCTTGGAGACCGCCTTGTTTAAGGTCCCCCAAGTGGTTTGCTATAAAGGCAATTGGATATCCTATCAAATCGCAAAGCGCATCATTACCCTGGATTACATTTCCTTGGTAAATCTCATCATGGGTAGGGAGGTTGTAAAAGAGCTGATACAAAGTGACTTAAATACCACGAATTTAACATCGGAACTTACCAAAATCCTAGATGGGGCAACACGGGAACACCTACTTAAGGAATACAAGATATTAATAGAAAAATTAGGAGGTACTGGCGCAAGTGGAAAAGCTGCCCAATTGATTGTTCAAAATATGTAATTTTACATTCCAAGAAGAAATTCTCCTTGGATGCGCCTAAAAAGTTTCACTTTTCTTTTTATCCTTTTGTTGCTGGGTGGCTGTATTGTCAAGAAAAAAACTACCTACAGTAAGACAAGAACCGTGACCGTGGAATCCAAAACGGGTGATACCCTTATCACGACCGCTCCAAGAAAAAAACGCACCAATGAAAAAGCGGATAACATTGTGGCCACGGCCGTAACCTATTCTGGCACACGATACAAATTTGGGGGCACTACAAAAAGAGGGATGGACTGCTCAGGTCTGGTCTATGTATCACTAAAGGAAAACGATATCCCTTTCCCCAGGGTGTCCCACCAAATGGCCAATGAAGGCAAACGGATCAAACTAAAAGAAGTTGAAAAAGGGGATTTGCTCTTTTTCAAAACCACAAAAAGCGGAAAACGCATCAACCACGTGGGTTTGGTGGTTCAGGTGGACGGGGATGATATCCAATTTATCCATTCCACTTCGTCTAGAGGGGTTATTGTATCTTCCCTGAGGGAAGGATTTTGGAACCATTCCTTTATCAAGGCCACTCGAATTCTGTAATGCGTTTTTTTGACCTTATTTCCGTTAAACTCACCTTTTATCTCATTTTGGGAATCCTCATTGGTTTTTATTTTAAACCCGGGATTACGATAGTGGCAGTTCTGCTCATAGTGTCCCTCTTACTTTTAACCTGGACGTGGAACACCCAAAAAAGAGCCAGGTTTCCACTTTTTGGGGTAGTCGCTTTCATTGCAACCGGTGTTTTGGGAATGCTGATTATAAGCTTTTCCCTACCCAAAAACCAACCCAACCATTATCTCAACGCTTCAAAGTCAAAAAGTAACCTCCACCTTAAAATCACCCAAGTTTTAAAACCAAATAATTATTCGTACCGCTATTTTGCAAATGTTCAAACGATGGACTCTTCTAGGGCTTCGGGCTTGGTCATCCTCTATGTATCCAAAGATTCCACAACAAAGGAACTCGCCGTAGATGATGAGCTATTGACCTTTTCTTCGCTGGATTCCATTCCTCCTCCTTTAAACCCGTATCAATTTGATTTCAGAAAATATCTGCAACGGCTAGGAGTGCACGGTCAGCTTCGCATTTCTGGAAATCAGTTTGTTCTTCCCAAAAACCCGTCAAAAACCTGGGTAGGGAGTGCTGCCAATTTTAGAGCTGGACTAATTGGTAAGCTTCAAAAACAAGGATTTGGAAGGGAGCAGTTAGGGGTGATGCAAGCCCTTTTGCTCGGACAACGAAACGATATTTCCGAAGCCACCTATACCAACTATAAAAATGCAGGAGCCGTCCATATTTTGGCCGTTTCAGGGCTTCATGTAGGCATCCTGTTGCTATTGCTTCAATTTTTATTACGACCGTTGGAGCAATTCCCAAAAGGCAAAGCTATTAAACTGGTGGTCATAGTTATACTATTATGGGGCTATGCCTTTGTTGCGGGACTGTCCCCTTCCATAGTGCGGGCAGTAACCATGTTTTCCTTTTTGGCCTATGCCATGTATTTGAACCGGCCCACCAACACCTTCAATATCCTGGCATTATCCATGTTCTTTATCCTTTTGGTACGACCATTGTTCCTTTTTCAGGTTGGCTTTCAAATGAGTTATGCCGCTGTTTTCGCCATAGTCTGGGTATATCCAAAATTACAACGGTTTTGGTATCCCAAAACTTGGATCATCCAAAAAGGATGGCAGTTGTTTTCGGTTAGTATTGCTGCCCAATTGGGCGTCTTACCCATTAGCTTATTCTACTTCCATCAATTCCCCGCCCTATTTTTTGTTTCCAATCTCATCGTCGTACCCTTTCTGGGAATCCTACTGGGATTAGGATTATTGGTACTAGGACTGACCCACTATGATGCCCTACCACAGTTCCTGGTTTCGTTGTATGATGCGCAAATAGAGGGAATGAATACCATTATTGCTTGGGTAGCACAACAGGAGGCCTTTCTTTTCAACGATATCGCTTTTGATGAAATTCAATTGGTATTGGGATACGCCGTTATAATAGGCATTGTTTTAACACTCGCCAAGTTCCATTTTAAGCATCTTATTGTCCTTTTGATTGCAGCCGTGGTTTATAGTGGTTATCTGTTTACATACAGCTGGTTGGGAAGAAATGAAGAACAGCTATGGCTCTTCCATCAAACCAGAAACCCCGTGGTAGTACATCAACAGGGTACACAACTACATGTGCTGACGCATGATTTCGAACAAGCAGAAGGAGGAATACAGGCGTATAAAACCGCCAAAAGAATAACATCCATAACCTATGATTCCCTAAAAAATCATTATATGTTCAACAGGAAAAAACTTCTTGTCTTAGATAGTTTGGATATTTATGGCGCTATCAGAAATCCGGATTATGTGTTGCTTTCGCGATCTCCTAGAATACATTTAGAACGGTTTTTGGATTCCATACGGCCAAAAATGATCCTCGCTGATGGCAGTAATTACAGAAGTTATGTAAATCGATGGGAACAAACCTGCCTTAAAAGAAAACTCCCTTTCCACTTTACCGGTGAAAAGGGTGCGTATCTTTTTACTTCGGAAAATCAATGAACTTTGCCCATCAATCGTTTAATAAGCGGCGAGGCCAACAAGACAATGACTCCAGCACCAAGGGAGTATTTGGCAATGAGCATAAAACCGTCCGTGTAGACACCTAACGTATCAAAGCCTCCAACATTGGCATTGGTACTTTCAATGGCTAATTGCTTCCCTATAAATCCAACGACCTGAAAGGCAAAGGCCGAAGACAAAAACCAGACGCCCATAATAAAGGCGATAATACGTTTTGGGGCCAAATCCGTCATCTTTGAAAGTCCCACTGGAGACATAAACAACTCCCCCACGGAAATCAGGAAATACATTAACAACAAATAAGCAAAGGGCACCAAACCATTTTCGCTGGCACTGGCCCCACTTATGGCCAATACATAAAAACTAATTCCTGCAAAAAGCAGTCCCAACCCAAATTTGTAAGGGGTCCTGGGATTCAATTTCCTTTTGGTCAACCAGGTCCACATCATTGAAATAGGAATCGCCAAAATAATGATCCACATGGAATTCAATGAGTTGGTCTGCGCCGCCGTCATGATACCTTCCAAATCAACATTTCTTGAAGCAAATAAGGTAATTACGCTTCCCGAGAGTTCATGAAAGCCCCAGAAAATGGTCATAAAGAACGTAAACAACACCGCTGCAAATAACTTCTTCCGTTCCTCTGAAGTAGCCGATATCATGATATATGCCATGTAGGCCAAAACCGCGAAACCAATAAAGTAAAACAAGAGATTTACAATATTGGTTCCTTCCAAAAAAGATTCTTCAGCCCCCAAGGACTTGTAAGAAGACAACAAAAAAGCGATTAAAGGGGCGGACAAAACTGCTAGAACCGGGACCAAAACCCCTTGTCTGATGCCTGCAATTGATTTATTTATTGCTCCGTTTTCAGGAGGAAGGCCATTTTCCCCAAAAACACCCTTTTTAATTCCACTCCAGAAAAAGACGAGCCCTGTCAACATTCCTATACCCGCAAGTCCAAAACCATAATGCCAGCCATATTTAGCTGCCAACCATCCACAAAGCAGTGGAGCCACCCAACCTCCAATATTGATTCCCATGTAAAAGATGGTGAATCCCGAGTCTTTCTTGGGGTCTCCCTCTTTGTACAATGTCCCAACAAACGTTGAAATATTTGGTTTAAAGAAGCCGTTCCCAACAATGATAAAGGAAAGTGCCAAAAAGAAGGCGATGTTGTTTTCAATGGCCAGGACAAAATGACCAATGGACATAAGGATTCCTCCAAGGAATATGGAATTGCGCATGCCCAATATGGAATCGGAAATTCGGCCCCCAACAACAGTTGAAGCATAAACCAGTGAGCCATAGGATGCATATACCGCAGCTGTGGCATAATCACGCTCCATTAATTTTTCAAAGATCACGTTGACCATATACAGGGTCAACAGTGCTCTCATCCCATAGAAACTAAATCGCTCCCATAATTCAGCAAAAAACAGATAGAATAATCCTTGGGGATGGCCTAGAATCTGCTTCTCATTGGCCGGTTTTACTACGTCTGACATATTTAGTTAGTTTGGTTAATAATGCATAATCCTGAATACTCCACTAGCCCTTTATAGACTCCTTTAAAAGCTGTTCAGATTTTTTTGGACGGTCCTTGAGTTTCTCCATCACAAAATTGGTCATCTTACGATAGAGGTGTTTTCGGGTATTGCCCCCATAGATGCCATGGTTCCTATCCGGATAGATGGCCCACTCGAACTGTTTATCAGCCTGAATTAAGGCCTCAGCCATTCTCATGGTATTCTGGACATGTACATTGTCATCACCTGAACCATGTACCAACAAATAATCCCCTTTTAACAATTCCGGATAATTAAATGGCGATTCATTATCATAGCCTTCCGGATTTTCTTGGGGGGTTCGCATAAAGCGTTCGGTATAAATAGTATCGTAAAAACGCCAGCTGGTCACCGGGGCCACGGCAATGGCCATTTCAAAAACCTCATTGCCCTTTAAGAGGGCATTGGTACTCATATGCCCGCCAAAGCTCCAGCCCCAAATGCCTGTTCGGTCTTCATCAATATAAGGCAGTTCGCTTAATTTCTTAGCCGCAGCAATTTGATCTTCGGTTTCGTATTTCACAAGGTTCATATAGGTGGATTTCTTAAAATCACGCCCTTTTAACCCAGTTCCCCGGCCATCGACACAGGCAACAATAATCCCTTGGGAAACCAGCATTTGATGCCAATAGTCATTGGCCCCAAACCAACGATTGGCCACTTGTTGCGAACCTGGTCCACTATACTGGAACATAAGTAGTGGATATTCCTTGCCAGGGTCAAAATCAACAGGTTTGATCATATACATGTTCAAATCGTTCCCGTTGATGGTAATGGTGGAGAATTCTTTTGGGGACAGTTCATAACCTTCCAGTTTTGTGTCCAAAACACTATTGTCCTTTATTTTTTTGACGACTTTCCCATTGGATGCCTTGTGCAAGGTATAATCCGTGGGGGACACCGCACTTGAAAACGTATTGATGAAATAAGAATAATCCGCGCTAAAAGCTGCGGAATTGGCCCCATCCCGAGTACTCAACCGTTTTTTGTTCTTTCCCGAACTTGATACACTATACACATCCCGATTAATGGAACCGTTCTCTACGGATTGGTAATAGATTTTATCGTTAGCTTGATCGTAACCGTAATAATTGGTGACCTCCCAAGGTCCCTGGGTAATTTGATTCATTAAGCCACCGTCCCGATTATGTAAATAAAGATGGTTGTACCCATCTTTTTCACTCGTCCAAATAAAGCTGTCATCAGCTAAAAAAGTGAGATTATCATGAATGTCCACATAGGCCTCATCCCTTTCTTCCAGCAAAACCTTCACTGAATTATCTTTGACGTTTACCTCACTTAACCTAAGGTGATTCTGGTGGCGATTTATGGTCTGAACGCTTAAATAATTTGGATGGTTCATCCATTTTATCCTAGGAATATAATACGCATCTCCCAAATCCACGTTTGAAATCTGACCTGAGGAAACATCGTATATATGCAAACTTACTTTGGCGTTTTCCTCCCCAGCTTTGGGATATTTAAATTCATACTGGAACGGGTAGAGTTCGGTACCATAGACATCCATGGAAAATTGAGGTACATCGGTTTCGTCAAAACGGATAAAAGCAATTTTGGTGCCATCGCCGTTCCATTCAAACGCCTTTACAAAGGCAAATTCCTCCTCATAGACCCAATCCGTTATTCCGTTGATGATACTGCCATACACTCCATTACTGGTCATTTGTTGGGTCTTTCCTGACTGTAGATCCATGAGATATAAATTGTTATCCCGGGCGTAGGCCACTTTTGTTCCGTCCGGAGAAAGTTCTGGTTCCTGAATCTTGTTCTCCGAAATCTTTTTTATCGACTTGGAACCAATATCATATATATAATAAATCCCCAAGCGAGACCTCCTGAAAATAGGCTCAATCTCCGTAGCCAAAATAACTTTGGATTCGTCATCACTGAATTCATAAGAACTAAAAAAGGGTATGCTCTCTGATGAGGACACAATGGTCTCCACTTTCTCCAAGGTTTCATAATCATATTTATCAAGTGTACTGCTTCTGGGGTTTCGGTTAAAATTGAGCACGGTGTACTGCTTTCCGTTTTTCATGGAACGTAATACATCCATACCTTCAGTCCTGAACTCACCCCCCCAAATCCCGTCTAGGGTAATCTTCTTTTTTTGAGCTGTTGAAAGGGCTGAGAATACTAAAAAGAAAACAAGGAAATAGGATACTTTATTCATTGGGAACACTAATTTAAACCTTCAAGTTTACTAATAATTTATAGAATCCTTAAATATAAGGATAGATACGTGCAAAGCACAATAGCTCACAAGAAACCGTAAGACGTATCTTTGCATTTTAAGCAAAACCATGCAAAAAACCGTAGAAGGTTTCTCCAAACTGTCAAAACAGGAAAAAATACATTGGATTGCCCATAACTGTACCTCAGACCCTGAATCGACAAAAAAAACGTTAGCGCACTATTGCAATGAAAACGAAGCCCTTCAAAAGGTACATGATGAATTCATAGAGAATACGCTTACCAATTACTATTTGCCTTTTGCAGTAGCTCCAAATTTTTTGATCAACGGAACCTTGTACACCATCCCCATGACCATTGAGGAAAGTTCCGTTGTTGCAGCCGCAAGTAAGGCCGCAAAATTTTGGTTGACGCGAAGCGGATTCAAAACTACGGTTCTGGGAACGGAAAAAGTAGGACAGGTACATTTTATGTACTACGGAAACAAGCAGTCCATAGAAACCTTAATAAAGGATATCTTGCCCACTTTTTATATAGCTACCGAAGCAATTACACGCAATATGAAGAAACGTGGCGGTGGCATCACAAACATTGCTCTAAGAGATAAGACCAATGTATTGGAAGGCTACTACCAATTGCACTGTACTTTCGAGACCTTGGATGCCATGGGTGCCAATTTTATCAATTCGTGTTTAGAACAATTTGCCAAAACCCTGAAAGAAGAGGCTTCGAAAAAAGACATTGAGCTGGAGATCATCATGAGCATTTTGAGCAATTACGTGCCCAATTGTGTGGTAAGAGCAGAAGTATCTTGTCCCATTAGCGAGGATAGAAGTGAGGAAACGGTATCAAGAAATTTTGCACAGCGTTTTGTGCAGGCCGTTTCAATTGCCAAATCAGAACCCTATAGGGCAGTAACGCACAATAAAGGCATCATGAACGGAATTGATGCGGTGGTGCTTGCTACGGGAAACGATTTTAGGGCAGTGGAGGCAGGTGTCCACGCTTATGCGGCAAAAGACGGAAGCTATTCCAGTTTAACCCATGCCGAAATCAAGGCGGGAATTTTTAGGTTTTGGATGGATGTCCCTTTGGCCCTGGGTACCGTTGGTGGTCTGACCTCTCTACATCCCTTGGTGAAATTGGCCTTGGAAATACTTCAAAGCCCATCGGCCAAGGATTTAATGCAAATTGTTGCCGTTGCGGGATTGGCGCAAAATTTTGCTGCCCTGAGGTCCTTGGTAACCACAGGAATCCAAAAGGGCCACATGAAAATGCACCTCTTGAATATGTTAAACCAAATGGGGGCTTCTGATGAAGAGAAAAAACAATTGGTGGAATACTTTAAAGAGCGTACCGTAAGTAATGCTTCGGTAAAAGAACATCTGGAACGACTTAGAAAACTGTAATGCGGGCTACTTATTATAGCAATGGAAAGCTTCTCTTGACCGCTGAATATGGAGTATTGGATGGAGCAATGGCATTGGCAGTTCCCACCAAATATGGGCAATCCCTAGCAATAGAACCTTCCAATTCCAAGTCGTTACGTTGGGAAAGTATTGACGCGGCTGGGAAAATCTGGTTCAAAGCAAGCCTTGACCCCGGCACCTTCAAAGTAATGTCATTTTCCAATAGGGAAGTTGCCCAAACCTTAGAAAAACTATTGGGTCGCGCAAAGCAACTAAATCCAGAGATTTATAATAAGGTTGGGGGCCTTAAAATGACCTCCCAACTCACCTTCCCAAGAAATTGGGGCTTGGGGTCGTCTTCCACCTTAATCAATAACATTGCGCAATGGGCCAAGGTAAATCCTTATGAATTATTGCAAAATACCTTTGGGGGAAGTGGATATGACATTGCCTGTGCACAACACAATTCCCCCATCCTATATCAAATAAAGGAAGGCAGCCCCATGGTTGAAAGCATCTCCTTTGACCCACTATTCAAAGACCAACTCTTTTTCGTCTACCTCAACCAAAAACAAAATAGTAGGGATGCCATCGCCAATTATAGAAAGCAAGCTTTTGCGAAGGATGCTTTGGTCCAAGAACTGTCCATCCTGACCAAACGGTTTTTGCAGATAGTGCATATCAATGAATTTGAGTCATTACTTCAGCATCACGAAGAAGTACTTTCCAAAGTCCTAAAAATGGCTCCGATAAAGCAAAAAATATTCCCTGACTATTTCGGAGCGATAAAAAGCCTCGGGGGATGGGGTGGTGATTTTGTTCTTGTAACAGGAAACGAAAAAACCCCCGACTATTTTAAAGTCAAGGGTTTTGATGTTGTGATTCCTTATAGGGATATGGTATTATAATACCCCTACCCTTCTATGATTTCCTTAACATGAAGACTATTTTATCCACTAATAGAACGTAGCGCGATTGTCCTCGATTTCCGCTCCTCCCTTTAACGCATTATATACGCCAGTGTTTACGGCAGTGCGGTTTTGATTAGTCAATCTATTTGTGTCAGTACTATAATTTGGAAGGCTAACGGCATCCTCTTTCTTGGTCAATTTGACCATAAATACCCCTGTTTCTCCTTTTATAAGCTGAGACGTTTCCCCTTCTGCCAATGAAAATGCCTTTCCCACGACTAAGGGTTCACGCCCTGCTCCAGGAATGGTCGGAGCTTTTCTGGTTACAGCTGAGGCATTGGAGGTGGTCACCCCATTATTAGTGGCAAAATCCTCCAAGGTGGTAACCGTTGTTTTTCTCATTATTTGCTCCGCCTTTTTCTCCCTGCGGATTTTTGGCAAAGCCGTTGACGAGGCATCTTCTACGGACATGGTTCCTTTCCTATATTTTTTGGTCAGCTGTACAATAGCATAACCATTGGTCAAATCAAAGCGTTTGATTTCCCCAACCTTGGTATCATCATTAAAGGCCCACTGCACAATGCTCCTTTGGGAATCCAGTCCAGGTAGATTTTCATCCATTTCCTTGATTTTATTGACTGGACGGACGGCGAAGCTTCCCTCTTTGGCAATATCGGAAAACGCTTCTGGCTCCGCATCCGCAACCGACATTTCAAACTTGGTAGCATCCGTAAACAAGGTATTGACGGTCTCTTCCGAAGGTTGAATCTCCCTTGAAAGTGTAGCTACCTGAACAATGTCCTGTTTATCATCCACTTTAATAATATGGAATCCAAATTGGGTTTCTACCAAACCAATGGCCCCTACCTCATTTCCAAAACAGAAATCATTGAACTCGTCCGCCATAATGCCTTCTTGAAAATATCCCAGGTCCCCACCTCTAGGTGCAGAGGGTCCATCAGAATTGTCCCTGGCCAAAGCCGTAAAATCAGCGTCTGCCTTTTTTGCCTCTTCCAATATTCTATTGGCCTCCTCCTCAGCTTCTTCCTTAGTTCGGGTGACATCGGGATTGGCCCTTGTTGCCCCTTCATAGGCAAATAAGATATGACTCGCTTTGACAGAACCATTGGATTTTCTTGCCATTATCCGTGATAGCTTAAAGAAATCCCCATCCCTGTAAGGGCCATGAACTTCCCCGTCGGCTAGATTAAAAATGCTATCCGCCGCCAGCGCAGGTAAGTCTTTTTTCGCTTTGAAAATAGTATCAAACTTCTCATCTGAATTCCTATCCAAAAAGGCCGCCATATTTGTCGTATTCCTGAAACCGGGAATGGTATCCGTGGTATTCCTTTCCTGGATGTATTCCACAGTATTACCCAAGAGCTGGGTCAATTCATCCTTTACAGCGTTTTCGTCAGCTGCAGAGGCTTTTTCTTCAAAAAAGACGAAACGAATATCCCTAGCCTTTTCTTGTTCAAACTCGTCCTCATGCTCCTTAATATAGGCGGCAATTTCGTCCTTGGAAACTTGAATGGTACTATCTGGCACTGAAGCATAGGGCACCCGAACGTACTGAAAGTCAACTTTATCACCGGTCAATTTGTAATCAAACTCCCCTTCCACAAGGGTAGCACCGGTTCCCGCCTTTATGAGGTTGAAATAAATCTGCTCTTTGGCGGATTGCATAATCTGTTTTTCTATTTCCAACCAGTTATCATACAACAATGGATTGGTTTCCCTCCAATCGGCAATAGTAGCCTTAAAGACTTCGGGATTGAATACCCCATTTTCATCTTGGAATGAAGGGTCTTGTGCATATCCCGTGCTCTTAACAAAATCCACGATTTGGTCACTCTCCACATCAATCCCCAATTTTTTGAACTGCTGACTGAGAATAGCACCCCTTATTTCTTGGTCGTATACCCTATTCACCAGTTGGGTAGAAGAAAAGTTGGGTCCAAATTGGCGTTGCGCCTGTTCCAACTTTCTGGTAAAATCCTCCCTGGAGATAGGCTCCCCATTAATTTCCGCAATCGTGGAACCAATTTTTCCTCCTGCAAAATCATTTCCTGTAAACACGCCGGAAATTACAAATGCGAACAGGGCCATACCAATAATTAAAATAAGTACGGTAGTCCGCTTTCTAATATTTTCTAAAATAGCCATCTATTGATTTTCTTTTGCCTTTGATTTTAGTGGGCGAAAATACCATTTTCTTTTCAATTGGAAAAGCTCAGAACCCCTTATAAATCATTGGGTAACGGTTTAACATTTACATCATTCTTGGTTGAGGAACCGTACCTCTACCAGGTCTATTTTATTATTGGATACTTCCAAAATCTTAAAGAGATGATGTTCTGTTTTTATCTCTTCATCCTTCTCCGGGATTTCTTCGGTGAAGTTGGTAATCAATCCCCCAAGGGTCTCATATTCCTCACTTTCAGGAAGCTGTAATTTGTAGTTTTCATTGATATAATCCACTTCCAGTCGAGCGGAAAACCGATATAGATTTTCCTTCATTAGTTCTTCTATCAAATCCGTGGTATCATGCTCGTCCTCAATTTCCCCAAAAAGCTCCTCTACAATGTCCTCCACGGTCATCACGCCGGAAGTTCCACCATATTCATCCAAAACCACTGCCATACTTTTTCGCTTTTTGGTCAATACATTCAATATGTCATGTATGAGCATCGTTTCCGGAACAAACTCCACAGGCCGCAAAATGTGCTTTATGGTTTTAGGTTTCTTAAAAAGTTCATAGGAATGCACGTAACCAATAATCTCATCCACGGTATCCTTATAGACCAATATTTTGGAATAGCCTGTCTCAATGAACAGTTTACTGAGTGTTTTTGTGGTTTCATGTAGCTCAATGGCCATAATTTCAGTTCTTGGGACCATAACTTCACGGGCCTTAACCTCAGAAAACTCCAAAGCATTTTGAAACAGCTGTATTTCTGAATCCACTTCGTCCTCTTCTTCCACGGACTCCATTTGCTCCGTAATATAATCCCCAAGCTCCAGCTTAGTAAAGGCCAGTTGTACCTCATCGCCATCGGTCTTAAAAAAGGTCTTTAAAATAAAATCGGAAACTTTGATGACCATCCAGGATAAAAAGGAAAAAAGCACATAAAATAAATATGCCGGAAAAGCAAAGACTTTAAGTAGCGTATTGGAGTAAATCTGGAAAAGTACTTTTGGAAGGAATTCCGCAGTAATGAGAATAACAAAAGTAGAAATAACGGTTTGTGAAAAAAGACTGAAATCCGTCAGCAACACCCGAATGGGATTTGAAGTGGTAGGCAGCAACGTTTGAAACCACTCCATCAATAAATCTCCCATGTAAAGGCCATAGACGACCAGTGCAATATTATTTCCTATGAGCATGGTCGCAATGAACTTGGAAGGTTTCTCCGTTATCCATGCCAAAACCTTTGCTAAAAAACCTTCTTGTTTTTTCTCCAGTTCAATATGGATACGATTGGCAGAAATAAAGGCAATCTCCATGCCCGAAAAAAAGGCAGAGGCAAGAAGGGAAACTAGAATTACAATGAGGGAGACGTCCAATGCTATTAAGAATGATTACCCGATCTTTTTTCAAAACGTTTTCGATACCTTCTTCTAAAAAAGAACATGGCGATGGAAACCACGGCAAAAAAGATAAAAATGTAGGTGTCCTTCGGGTTTACCGGCCACAGTGTAATTATCTTATATATGGAGGCTATGGCAACTACCAGATATAAATATTCCGTATACTTTAAAATCTTTATCATAGTGCTACTCTTCTTCTTTTATGGTCATTATCCCAAATGTTTTTTGGGCACTTAAAAAAGTACGTTCCCGATTAAAATCCATTCCCTTACCTTCCATTACGGTTCCATCTTCTGGATTGGTGAAGGTAAATTCATCATCGGTAAAAATCCATTTGTTTTTACGGTCCCAGTACAACTGGGGTGTTTCCAATTTTTTACCATCATGGCTCTCAATGACCACATTACCCTTTAAATCCATGAGATTGGTCTGGGAATAAATAATCCCATAATCCGCCTTGATGACCGTTTTCTGGTTCTTATCATCAAAAAAATCCACTTGAAGTCCTTTAGGAAAGACTTTGTACTTGAACCTTTGATTGTCATAGTCTTGATTTAAGGGACTTTTCAAAATGGCAATCACCCTACTTGATGCAGAATCGAGTGTCGTCATTTCCTTTTGGGATTCCGTATAGGTCAAGGTAAAGTTGGTCGCCACACCCTGAGGGTAATTCTTTTTTAAGGCTTCTTGACCTACCCTTTCATAACGGTCGCCACACCCCATAAAAAGAATTGCCACAACAAAAGTTGTGGCAAATCGCTTAATATATGTATGTTCTTTTTTCAACCTTATAAGCTAGGTACCGTAACGCTACCACCTACCCAACACTTGAAGGTAATGGTCTGCCCTGCCAAACCAGAATTGAAAATATCTGTTTTTGAGGGTGCCCTTTGCGCATAACTGGACGCCGTTTTATTGGCCCTGGATGCCAAGGAGGGATCTACCCTACCCGCTTTTCTTGCAACATCGGCCGCCTTCCAATAAATGGCCCTCTTCTCAAATGGGGTGTCACCACAGGCATTGGCACTACCGGCATATAAGTTGGCCAACAACAAATAGGCCTTTCCATTAGCAGGATTGGCATTGATGGCCTTGTTCAAATAATTCCTTGCTTGGGATTTGCTACTTTTTCTGACAATGGTAGCTACCTTGTATAAGATATTGGACTTCCTGTAGTTATCCGTTTCCAGTTCAACCGCCTTGTTAAAATCAACTATTGCAGCTTTATTATCCCCTTTTTTGGCTTCTAGCGTACCTAGGTACACGTAAACATCTGCCGATGGGTCCAATTCCGCTTGTACCTTTACCATTTTACTGAACAAAGGGTCGTCCGTACATTCCTTGCTAAACATGCGGCCTACAGCTCTTTTCACCCAGGTCAAATCCCCTTTCTTAGCTTCAAAACTCTTTTCGTACAAAGGAATTAAGTTGCCACAATCCGCTAATGCACCCAATTTAGAGTCAATACTGCCTGAAATCTTACCATATGACTCAGAATTGACAGTAGCCGCTTTTTTCTGCCTTTTTTCCTTTGAAGTCAGTGCTGTACCCGCATCTTCCTTAGCTAGGATCTTTCCAAGTACGCCGGTTAACTTCTTATTCTCTTCCTCCACTTTTCCTGTTACATCATCATAGGTATCAAACACGGACTGTAAATCTTTTTTGCCCTCATTATGCAAGTTGACCAAGCTTGAAAAGTACAAATAGAGTGCTTTTGGGTTTTTGAAGTTATCCCTATCTTCTTTGAAAGCCTTATCCAACATCGTGTAGATCTTATCGTCCGATGCCATCTTGTTGTCATACATCATAAGTACTTTATCAACAGTGACTCCAGCCATCGGAAATTTAGATGGGAAATATTTCATACTATCATCGTGCAGCACCAAAATATCCTGGATATATCCATCTTTTTCCGAGCCGGAAGAATTCTTGATTTTGTGCTTTAATATCCTTTCCCCATAAGAATAAATGGCTCTATTTAGGTCAGGACAGGTCTCATAAACGCTCTTCCATGGCTCATAGGCAGCATCATAATTCTTCACTTTGGCATGTTCCGCAAAAATGGAAAGATTGGTCATACACTCTGGGTTTTGCGCTTGGGCAATACTAACACCCATCGACATAATCACCGCAAACATCGTCAAGTAGAGTTTCTTCTTCATTTTACTAAATTTAAAGTGGTTAATGTACAAATTTTTATAGTTAAACCTCTATTCTGGTTGATTTTAAGGACTTTATTTATGAATTTTTTAATTTTTTGAGACTTAATTGATTTTCCTTTTCTGGAACCACAACGCATTTAAAGAAATACCAATATTTACATTAAGATAATTCTCCTCCAAAAGTCCTGCCGCGCGCGTTCCCCTTCTTCCCAATTCAAAACCGATATTGAGATTGGAGAAACGATCTGTTCCGGTACCAACGATCGGTATACCAAAACCAAAAGTTATGCCAAAGTTATTGATCTCCTTTCCATTCACTACTAGTCCGGTTTCATCATAACGTAATCCAGCGCGATATGTAATACGATTTAAAATACCCGACAAAGCAGCGTAATTAGGTACATAGTACCCTCCTAATGCCATAGTACTGGCATCGGCATACGTTACATTCTCCTGTCCCAAAAAGGTGTTTTCAAACGTACTTAGTTCCTGAAAGGAGTACTCCCCTCCTATGAACCATTTTTTGTCTTCGCCAAAACCCAATCCAAATGTGCTTCTTGTAGGGATTTTAAGTTCTGTATTCTTTAGGTTCTGCGCCTCCAAATCCACATCGAAAACCTCGATTTCCCCTTGGGTCGGCGAGAAAGAACCTATGGTCCTCGAGTTTTCAGAAACCAAATTGATCTGTGTATCCACACCTACATGGGCAAACAGGGTATATTTCCCAATTCTTGGAGTAAACATACCCCCTAGATTCAAATCAAATCCATTGATTCTGGACTCACGGCTGTCCAAAGTTCCCAATTGCACACCTTCCGTAGATTCGGACCGATTATAGCGAAGTGTCCCAAAATTAAAATTAGCCGTTGCCCCCAAGGATACATTTTTAATAGGCTCAAAGCCCAGGGAGACAAATACACGATTTAATCCTCCATCTCCTGTAAAGACGTTTCTAACGGTATCCTGTTCTGCATTTGTAGATTCTGTAATCAAATCATAACCCACGGAGGTAAACGGTTGAATCCCAAACCCAACGCCTGCATTTTTGGCTATGGGGAACCCTACTGCCAAATAATCCAAATTGGTGACCGAGATGCGCTGGGTCTCAAAATTATCCCTTAGCTGATATTCCCTGTGCGAGATTCCCGCCGTGTAGGTAGTTAATCGAAGTTTGGAAAAAGCCGCAGGATTTCTAAGGTTGATATGGATACTGTCCCCATACATCTGTAGGCCGCCCATTTGTCTATTGTCAATGGTTCCGTTGTTTCTGGTATCGCCTATGCCAAAATATGAATATGGAGAAATTGTACCATTTTGAGCATAGATGCCAAAAGAAAGCAGGCATACCAATGCTATCAAAAAATTCTTGACCATTTATTGTTTATTGTATTCCAGCAGGTAGTTCAACCCCTCCAGTAGGAATTTAGAATTGGCAAATATGGAATTTTTTAGCCGTTTGGCAAAAAAATGGGAATCCCCGCCTGTTAAAATAACTGTTAAATGTTCAAAGCGGTTTTTGTATTGATCAATGGCTCCGTCCAATTCATGACAGATTCCCTGTATTACCCCATTGTGCATACTGTTGGCCGTTGAGTTACCAATAAAATCCAATGGGATTTCCGGTTCCAATAACGGTAATTTCTTGGTCTGTTGGTGCATGGCCTTATAGCGCATATGCAATCCCGGTGAAATAGCGCCACCTAAATATTCCCCTCCGCTGTTGATAATGTCATAGGTGATACAGGTTCCCATATCAATAACCAAGGTATTCGCCTTGGGTTTATGGTAAAAAGCCGCTGTGGCCAATGCAATTCTGTCCATCCCTAGTGATTGTGGGGTGGCATAGCTATTTTTAAAGGGTACTTTGGATTTGTGGGAAAGAATGTGCACCTTACAAAAAAGGGAAAGGACTTCAAACTGTTTTTTACCTACATCCCCCACAGAGGAGATAATGGCATGTTCAATTTTGGGATATATCTCAAAAAGTTCCTTAATTTTTGAAACATATAATTGCTGTTCGGAACGTTGTTCCATAAGTAACCTCTGTTTGTTAAAAACGGCGTACTTTACTAAGGTATTCCCAATGTCGATCACAAGGTTCATCGCCTAAAGTTCGGGAAACCAAAAAAACTAGCGTGTTTTTCTAACTAGAAGTTTGTAAATCCTATATTTGAAATTATATTTGCAGCCCTTTTTAAAAAGAAAAGCAAGGTACCTTAGCTCAGTTGGTAGAGCAACGGACTGAAAATCCGTGTGTCCCTGGTTCGATTCCTGGAGGTACCACAGAAGAAACTCGTAACATACTATAAACAGTAACGTTGCGAGTTTTCTGTTTTTAATAGGGTGCTCCAGAGGGTGCTTGTAATGAACTTTAAAGAAGAAATAGCATTTCTGTCCCTTTAAAATTAGCGATTTCATGTTTCGCCGCCAATTCTTTTGGACCAACTACATAATTCTTCTAAAAACGAAAAATCAAAAACCTCAGAAACCAAATACGCTTTTGACATAGCCCGAATAAATTGGGTAGGGGTACCGAAAAAAAGCAGAATTATAATAATCGTTTTTACACTGGTCCATACATAGACAATGGCTCCACTAAAATCCAGAGGCTAGTATGACTTGTCATAAATCCAATCCTTAAACGAAATGATATAATTGAAAAGGCGGTTTAGTTAATACCAAACCGCCGCTGTTTAAAAATCATATTTATTAATCTATTTAGCCTAATGCTTTGATTAACTTTAATTGTTTTTCGCTATAACCATAGTATTTCAAGTTTGTCTCGATTACCGTTGGTTTGTCTAATACTCCTTTAAAATGCGAGAAACACTCAAAGCTAAACTTACCATGATAGCGCCCCATACCGCTATTTCCAACCCCGCCAAAAGGAATATTAGGGTTGGTAACCTGCATTACACAGTCATTGATACCGCCGCTTCCAAAAGGGATTTCATGCAAAAAACGCTCTTTGATAGCACTACTATCTGAAAATAGGTAAGCAGCTAATGGCTTCTCAATTTCTTTGATAATTTCAAATGCTTCATCAATCGTTTCGTATTCAATCACAGGAAGAATTGGGCCAAAGATTTCCTCTTGCATTACGGCATCACCAAGTGATACGTTATTTAGGATTGTTGGATGGATTCTTCGATTAGCTCTATCACTTGTGCCACCGTAATACACTTTTTCAGAATTGATTAAGCTTACTACCCTATCAAAGTTTCTTTCGTTGATAATCTGAACAAAGTTGTGATTCTCTGGTGAAAAGTTGGCTTTCTCAATTTCCTTAACCGCCAACTGAAGAAATTCTTCTTTCACATCTTTATGCACTAGTGCATAGTCAGGGGTAATACAAAGCTGTCCTGCATTCACAAACTTTGACCATATCATACGTTTGACACCAGTTTTTAATGCGGCGTCTTTATGGAATATAACAGGGTTTTTTCCTCCTAATTCAAGAGTGACGTCAGTGAGATGTTCAGCAGCAGCTCTGTTCACAATCTTCCCTACCATTGGGCTACCAGTAAAGAAAATCTTATCGTAACGTTGCTTCAATAAGGCAGTGGTTTCGGGAATGGCCCCTTCAACCACTCTTAAATAGTTAGAGTCAAAATTCTCATTAATAATTTTTGCCATAATCTTGCTAGTTTCAGCAGGGAGCTCACTAGGCTTAAGAATTGTGGTATTACCTGCGGCCATTGAACCTACAACTGGTGTCAATGATAAATTATAAGGGAAGTTCCAGGCTCCTATTACTAAAGTGACACCTAGCGGTTCAGGAACCAAATAACTTTTTGCTGGGAAATTCAACAGATTTGTTTTTACGCTTCGATGCTGCATCCATTTCTTTAGGTTTCTGATTGAGATATTGATTTCATCAATTAAAGGAAAAAACTCGGTCAGTTGATTTTCATATTTTGACTTACCGAAGTCTTTCATAATGGCTTCATGCATTTTGTCTTCGTTCTTCAACAAAAGTGCTTTAAACTTCTTTAATTGAGCTAATCGAAATTCTGCTGGTCTAGTTGCATTGCTTTTAAAATAATCTCTTTGACTAGTTACTAACTGTTGTACTTCTGTTTCGAAAGAGCTTTCCTTGTTTTCAACTGGACTTTCTACTATTGCATTCATGATTTCTAATTTTTTAAAAATTGTATTGATGATTAATGTGCTACGGATTGCTTTTTAATTCTTTTAATTAATGACTCTGATGATAGAAACGGGATGAATTTTAATTCCATTCGTTGGTTCCAACCCAAACCAGCAATGACTTCTACTTCTCCTTTCTCCATTGCCTTATACCCTTCTGAGGCAACTGCTGTAGCACTGGCAGGTTTTTTGTAGATGGCCGTTTTGTTCATTCCCGAATGGTCTCCAAAGGCAGTTTTTGTTGCACCTGGCAATAATGCTGTAGATGTAACACCTGTATCGCTCAATTCTCCATAAATTGACCTATTGAATGATGTTACATAAGCCTTTGTTGCAAAATAGACGGCTTGGTAAGGTCCAGGCACTAAACTAACTGTCGACGATACATTTAAGATTCTTCCTGAATCACGTGCTACAAAGTCGGGTAAAAACTGTCTTGTCAATGAAGTAAGTGCAAGTACATTTACCTGAATCATGGCCTGGTCTTTCGCCCAATCCCTTTCATGAAAAGCACCTACACCTCCAAATCCTGCATTGTTAATAAGGTAATCGATTTCGATTCCTTGCCTTACTACTTCATTATGAATTTCTTGAGGAGCAGTTAACTCTGTAAGATTTTTTACAATAGTATATACTTCTACACCATGTTTATTTTCCAACTCATTTTTGAGTTCCATTAAACCTTCGGCGTTGACATCAACGGCGACGATATTGCCTCCTTTTTTAGCGTGGATTCTTGAAAATTCTCTTCCTATTCCACTAGCTGCTCCCGTGATTAAAGCTACTTTTTTCATTGTGATATTTTTTAATGATTAAACAACACCACAAATTTCCGTGAAGTGAATGGAGGAAAATTTACCCTATGGTAAAAACGAGATTTTCTAAATATTTTTTCTAATTCTACTTAAACTTTGAGGGGTAACCCCCAAAAACGAAGCGATATGTGAAAGCTTTGCTTTTTGAAAAAGAAGAGGGTGTTCGTTAATTAGATTTAGATATCGATTTTCAGCAGATTCGGTATGAATACTCATGATTCTTCGGCTCAATACCATAGCAAATTCTGCGAGTAAATTTCGATACCCTTTTTCAGTAGACTTAGATTGAGATATTATAGCATCTAATTGGCTATGGCTCAATAAAAGCAGTTCAGAATCTTCCAATGCCTCAAAATACAGGATATTGGTCTCTTTTTTGAAAAAACTAAATGGTGAGGTAATCATGGAATCGGAACCTGAGAACCAATGGGTAATTTCATTTCCATCTAAGTCTAGATAATAAACACGTACAAACCCTTTTATTATATAGTAAAAATAGTCACAATGCTGACCTTCTTCCAGAAATATCTCCCCTTTTTGTTTCAGACTTGAGTCAAGGCCAAGATCGAGGCTTAGATTCCAATCCAGAAGGTCTTTTGCTTTGATAAATCTATCTGATCTAATCACTATTTACAGTTTTACTTAATCACTGATAACAAGAAAAGGTAATCTATTTAATGATTTTGCTCAGTCCTATCAACCCAAAACTGACAGGAATTTCGAACAAAAAAGGCACATGTGATATTAAAATTCCAATTGGCAGGGTTTTATTCCCTTGGTAGATTACCTTTTCAATATCAATCATGGTTGCTGTGTATATCTCAGGTAAGAGGTAACTGCATCATGTCCTTTTGGAAAAGCCTTAAGCGCATCTTTCTCCGACAACGAGGGATCGATAATCACATCATCATTTTGTTCCCAATTTGCTGGGGTAACAATAGGATGTTTAGAACTAAGCTGAAGCGCATCTACTACTCGTAAAATTTCATCGAAATTTCTGCCTACGGCCATAGGATAGGTAAGCATCAATTTGATATCCTTTTCTGGCCCAATAACAAAGACCGACCGAATGGTGTGCTTTTCAGAACTCCCCTGATGTATCATTCCATAAAGTTGGGCGACTTCTGCTCGTTCATCAGCAATTATCGGAAAGTTCACTTTGGTATTCATTGTTTTTTCGATGTCAGAAATCCAGCCTTTATGGGAACTAAGGCTATCAACGCTAAGAGCAATTGCTTTTACATTACGCTTTTCGAACTCATCGTGTAAATTAGCCACCACTCCTAGCTCCGTAGTACAAACTGGGGTGTAATCTTCAGGGTGTGAAAACAAAAGCCCCCAACTTGCGCCAAGCCATTCATGGAATCCCAAGTTTCCCATCGTAGTGCTTGCGCTGAAATCTGGTGCTATAGAACCTAAAGTAATTGACATGTCTTTGACTAAATTATTAAATAACAAAGAATTACAAAAAGAGTAATAAATGTATATTTACTTAGTAACGAACAAATAATGGAAGCAGAGGGTGTCATTAAGGCAATAATTGTGGATGATGAGGGTCGGCATCACGAGACCTTAGGAAAAATGTTAGGCAATTTTTGCCCTGAAATTGAAATATTGGGAAATGCCCATAATGTTGCAGAGGCAGTTAGTTTGATAATGGACAAAAGTCCACAAATCATTTTTTTAGACATTGAGATGCCTGGAGGTAACGGCTTCACATTGTTCGACCACTTCGAAGAACCACCTTTTGAAGTGATATTCACAACGGCCCATGACCTTTATGCCATTAACGCAATAAAATATGCCGCTCTCGATTATCTAATGAAACCTATTAATATTAGGGAGCTACAAGATGCAGTGGCAAGGGCGGTAAAAGTCATCAACAAAAAAGGAAATACGGCAAGCAGCGAAAAGATTAACGTACTCAAATCCAACTTGAAGTTGGATGACCAACGTTTTACCAAAATTGCCCTGCCATCTTCAGACGGAATAGATTTTATTGAGGCCGAGGCCATAATAAGAGCCGAAGCGGAGCGGTCCTATTCAAACTTTTATTTGCAGAGTGGAAAAAAAATACTCGTTTCAAAGCCATTGAAAGAGTATGAAGCCCTATTGGAACAGTGCAATTTCTTTAGGGTGCATAAGTCTCACATGATTAACCTGACGCACTTGGAAAAATATGTGAAAGGAAAGGGTGGATACGTAATAATGAAAGATGGATCGCACGTAGATGTGTCAGTTAGAAAAAAGGACGACTTACTTAATAGACTAATGTAAATCATTCGGGAAGCATACTTTTACCCTTGTTCCTTGGGGACCATTTTTGTCTTTTAAATCCAATATTTCGTAAGTATACTCCTTGTCATCGCTGGAATCGTTTAGAAGCTCCAATCGGGTTTCGAGATTACTAATGGCCACTGACTTATGACCTTGGCTCTTATGCTTTAAAGCATTCTCTCTTCCAATTCCATTATCTTCTATGATACAGATAATCCTATCCTCTGTTTCATCTAAATGGATTTTTAAGCTGCCTTTCCTTTCTTCTAGTTTGCTAAGTCCATGAATCACGGCATTCTCTATAAAGGGTTGCAACAACATTGGTGGAATCAACGTGTCATGAGGATTATCTATTTCCTCGCTTATATGGTATTCAAAACTGTCGTTGAATCGTATTTTTTCCAACAAAAGATACTTGTCCAAAAACTCCAGTTCCTCCGCTATTGATATGTATTTGGTAGTCGAATTGATCAAGTTTTTTCGCATCAACCCTGCAAATTCAGAAATGAAGTCCGCAGCCCTATTGGTATCATTATTTAATATGTAAGACTGTACCGAGCCTAAAGAATTAAAAATAAAATGTGGGTTCATTTGGGAGGATAGCATCATCATTTTTGATTGCAAGCTTTCCCGTCGTTCTTCCTTTATCTGCTGTTGATGAAATTTCTCCGCTTCCTTTTGAGCCTTTTTAAGCTCTTCTTCTATTTCCTTACGGGTTTCAATTTCCTGTCTAAGAACTTTAGTCCTGTCCTTTATTTTATCCTCCAACAATAGGTTCATTTTACTCAATTCGTCCTTGGAAGATTGCAGCGCTATATTGAGTTCTGAGGCTTCTTCAAAAAGGAGCGTGTTATAAATTGATATTGCAGCTTGAGATGCGATGACCTTAAGTGTATCTAGATCTTTACCTTGAAACAGACCTGGGAATTTTCGATTTTCAAGATATAGAACTCCAATAAGCTCTTTTTGCCTTATTAAGGGCAGGGCAAGCAATGATTGGATTTTGGTTTTTTCTATATAGTCCTTATCTACTGAAATCGCTATTTCACTACTGTCAAAAACGAATTCTTTTTTAGAGCTTATGACATATTCAATAATGCTAATAGGAATTGACTTTTGTTTTCCAAGGGGTTCCTTGACCAAAAGCTTCTTCTCAGAGTTTAAGCTTATTTCTGCCTCGATAAAGGGGTTCCCTTTCTCTATTAAGATTAACACGCTTCGGTCCGCCCCTGCTTTTTCCATAAGCACATTTAGAAGCTTTTCAACAACATCACCTTTGTTAACTTCCGATGAAATTACCTGCATGGACCTAATTAAACTTTCAGTCGTGAGGTCTGAGTAAGTGTAATCCAAAGTTGTCTTTTCATCTTTGCCTTTCTTCGCCTTTGCTACAGCATTCCATTGTTCGTAGATGGAATTCACGTTTTTTTCAAACCCCTCGGCCAAAATAGAATAATCGCTTGATTTAAGCATGTCAGAGGCAATTTCATAGGCAAACGCCTTAACACCTCTCAAACCACCTTTATCTGCCCATTTAAGAGCTAAATTAAAAGTTCCTAGCGCCTCTTCGATTTTGCCAGAGCGTCCTTTCAAAAGTGTCTCGATTAGATAATACTCAGCACTAAAATTATCGGGCATACTATTACTCCAAAGGTTTAGGACTCCTTGATTTTCTTTTACTTTTTCTTCCTGTTTTTCCGTAAGTGATTCGTTCAGATAGAGTATGCAAAGTGAATCCAGAAAGTATTGTTTTGGTACGTGCGGTTGAGAGGCAGCATAGATCACTATCTCCTCATTTTGCTTTAAAAGAATGCTGGCCTCTTCAAATTCCTTAAGAATACAACAAACCCAACTCCTGAAGATATAATGGTGGGATATTGCGGTAAAAAACTTTACCTCTTGTAAAAACTTCAGGGCCTCCTTCTCAATAGACCGATATTCAGAATCAAACCTGCCCAACAATTTCAACAGACTTCCTTTAAGTAGTTTCATCAGGGCCAACAAACCTTGATTATTGACCTTTTCCATAAATACTATGCTTTCATCACAGATTTCCAACGTTTTGATCAAATCATCCCCTGCTAGAAAAGCATCCCGCACTTTTGCATAAAAAGAGTACCCCGCATAAGGTAAATCACCTGTTTCCAATCCACTATAAATGGATTCGTCCAAATTGGACGTACCTGCCAGTATAGGTTCTTTAAAATGCTGAATGAAAATTGGAAAAATAGATAATGTCCTGCATTTGTATTGGTCATTGTCGATATGGACAAGAAGATCAACCCCAATTTTTCCAAATTCGTAGCCATAGTCAAACTCCTTATAGAATGCAACCAGTAAGGACCCCATAAATACCAAAGCAAACGGAGTAGAGTGCGTCAAACCTTTTTCCAAGGTTTGGTTGGTCATTTTTAGGGTGCTCCAAGCAAATAGATAAAGGTCAACAAAGTATGCAGAGGCATTCATGTTCACCAATACATCCATAATGGCCAAATCCTCAGGAGAGGTCATTTTTCGATGGGCCAAGTCTTGCAGTAAGTTGTCTTTGGCAGCTAGAGAATTGAACAACTCATATTCCTTTTGGATAAGTGGTTCCATGCCATTGTTTTCAAACTGAATTCGACCCTCAATATTGAACAGTTCAAGGGCTTCCAAACCAGTCTGAATATTCCTTTCATACATCGCATAGCTTTCGTAAAAAAGCATTTTCATTCTTAGTAGCTGAACTTTTTCCAAAACCTCCTTAGTTGCCGAAAAAGCCTTATTTGCAAAAATCTCAGCACTTTCCAAATCACCTAATATAAATAAGGACTCGCAAATTCCATACAAACACTGGAAGCGATACTGTGATATTTCAAATTTGTCAACTAGGAAAAGACCGAGTTCAAAATATTGTTTACTCGCCTGAGGGGTAATGGACAGGCCTGATTCCTTATTCTGGCCCAGTACAGCTTTGATTATTCCCTTGGCAATATCAATTTCTATATGCTCTTTGGCATTAACAAAATGCAATAGGATTTCGCCAATGGAATAATCGGTTTGGTTCTTTTTGGTAAGTAAAGTCTTTCCAAGTCGATAATGTAGTTCCTCGTTTGATAGATTAAACGAAGGTACCTGAAGGTGATATGCTGCTTGTTGTACCCTATCGTGGGCAAATGAATATTTTGGCACACCATCATTTTGGGTCTTGATGATATAACCACTACCAATGGAAATATCCAATACTATCGGCATTAACACTTTATCTATCCCACTTATCTCCGATATTAAATCCAAGTCGAATCGACCCGAAATACAGGAGGCAACCTTAAAAATAATCTGGGCTTCGTAAGAGAGCTTATCAATCTTTTTGGATATCAGGCCAACTACATTGTCCGATACATTTTTGGCACCTACCATCGACTTTTTCCATCTCCAAACATGTTTGTCATAGTCGTAACTCAACGCCCTATTTTGGTGTAAGGAGTTTATGAATTGTTTAATATAAAATGGGTTCCCTTCGGTTTTGGGAAAAATAAGCTTTGTAAACTCTGAAGTGTCAGTTTCATTCATCCCCAGAGTGTTGGCAATCATTTCATTTGCCGATTTTCCGTTTAAAGGAGATACCAATAAGTGACTGTATTTTTCTCTTTTTTCGATTTCCGTTTTGAATCTATGAAAGTGATGATTGCTGTCAATTTCATTACCCCGATAAGCGAACAGAAAAAAGACATTTTTACTTTCAATCTTGACCAAAGCATTAACAAGTTCTAAAGATGGGACGTCGCACCATTGCCAATCATCTAAAAACAGAATGATTTTCAATCCTAGGTCTGCGACCGCCTCAAAAAACTTTTGAAAGACATAAACAAAACGGTTTCTAGTCTCAATCGGATTTAATGCCTCAACTACTTCCAATTTTGGAACCATTGCAGAAATCCCTGGAACGATTTCCTTCAGAACTCCAGCATTTTTCCCAAGGGCTTCCTTAAAAGTCTCTTGAAGTTTTTTTGTATCAAGTTTTGAGTTCAATAGAAGTTGTCTTTCTAGACTGGTAAACGCCGACTGAATTGCGGAATATGGTGTGTTCTTAAACTGATCAAACTTCCCGTCCAGTACAATGTTCTTGTCGGGAGATAAACCATCAATGAACTTATTGATCAAGCTTGTTTTCCCTACTCCAGAATAACCTTCTACGAAAACAATTTGGGAATCAAGGTAGCCTACTTTTCTGTAGCATTCTTCCAATTTTCCTAATTGGTCTTCCCTTCCAAAAAGTATGGATGCAAATTCTATTTTACCAGGATTGTAATCCCTGTGAAGTTGTATTTTTTTATCCCCATCTCCTTTGTATGCTTCCAATATTTCACTTAAATCTTGAAACAGACCAAATGCTGAGGCATACCTGTCATTTGGATTTTTAGCCAAAAGAATCAAAATCAATTCTTCAAAGCTTGGATGCACTCTGGGGTTAATATCCGAAGGAGCAATTGGTGTCTTTGTGAGGTGCTGATGGGTTAGCTCTAACTTGTCATTCCCTTTAAAAGGTAGACTTCCAGTAACCCATGCATATAAATTAATCCCCAGAGAATAGAAATCTGAACGATAATCAGCGACTGTTGCCGTGTTTTCATAGTTTTCGGGAGCCGAGAAATACAAGTCTTCGAGAGCATAAACCTCGGATGAAGATTTAAAGGGTATTTCACGAAATAAAGAATTGCCCAGAATTATAATTTCCTTTTGCTCATTTAGCGCAATCCTGCTAGATGACAAAGTCCCAATGGACATATTCTTTTGATGAAGTAACTTAAGGGTCCTGACAACCTGCAAGCAATTCTTTAAAAGGTCTACAAAATCCTTTTTAGTTCTTGGAATTGGTGGGTCAAACCTTTCAATATCCATGAAATCATAAGAAATGTGGTTTTCTTCAGACCTCAATGGTTTGAGTATATGAGGCACATCCAAGGAAATACTTTCAATCTTCCTTTCAGAATGGATTTTTTCAATGAGCATCGGCATTCCATCAATGTTTTGAACATTGATTCCTACATCGGAAAACTTTGCGGTGAACGGCATCGACTTAATATTATGACCACTTCAAGATATTAATAATAGGGCAATATCACAGCACGTTCGGAAGTCAAGGAAGAACGTTGGGAAATTACTGATGTCCATCCCATTAGTCATGGAATACTTTTGATGAAATTTCTTGCCATGACCGTTTATGATAAACAAAGATTACACAATGAGTGCCATAGAGTACTACAATATTACCTGGAGAAGACTGAAAGGATAATGAACCTTTATCAGGACACTTCGGAGACCCAATACTTTTTATTTGCTTTAAAAGGAACTATGGCATTCATAAACGGTAACAAAAATGCAGATGTCCCTTTTTTGGAAAAGTGTATCAATGGCTTGATAGCTGGTCAAAAAGGAAGAAAGGGAAGCGATAGACTATCTGAGCTTCGGAATGAGCTTGAGGAAGAACTAGTACTGCTCAAACTTAGATACAACATAAAGTGAATAGTTTTGAAAAGAATTCGCAAGGCATATCGTTATCACCTTAAGCTGCAACGGCTTCTTTTCCGAGGCAAAAACAATTCTACTTGGCTTTTATTAAGCCTCGTTCTGTTACTATTACTACCCATCCCCGTTTATTTACTTCCACATTTAAGAGCATTGATTTTTCAGGTAGTATTGTCTTTTGTTGTTTTTACTGGCATACAACTAATTTCACATTCCATTCGGCACTTTTTAGTTGGTACAGCGATTGGTATCGTCGCAATCATATTTATTTGGCTTGGGGCTGAAAGTGGACTACTTCCTGTGGTAAAGTTTTTAAGGGCCTTTTTCACCAGCACCTTTCTCACCTTTCTTAGTTATCGCCTTTTTAATATTATTTGGAACAGTCCCAAAATTACTTTGAACATTATTTCGGCGGCCGTTTCTGGTTACTTTTTAATTGGATTATTTGGAGGTCAGTTATTTCAGTTCATAAACCTATTGGTTCCCAATTCGTACAATCTAAATCAGGGTAGCGATTTATATCAACTTACCTACTTTTCTTTTACTACACTGACATCCCTTGGATTCGGAGACGTTCTGCCATTGACAGCCCCAGCTCAATCAATCGCCCTTATAATTGGTATTACAGGGCAACTTTACCTCACCATATTGGTCGCTATGTTGGTCGGGAAGTATTTAATTCAAGACCCTACAAACTCTTAAACTCGCAGACGGTTATCATCATTTGCAATAACCAATACGTTGGGAAGTAGTACAGCAACGATAGGTAATTGAGGCATGTTTGTGCTTGTCAACGCTTCTAGATTTGGTCAATAATCAATAAATCTAGAAGTCATGAAAAAAATTAAACCCATTGTATTATTACTGCTATGCCTTTATCTAGGAAGCTCTAAAGGTTTTGGCCAACTTACTGAAGAAGACTTGGCCAAAATTGCACAAGATCCCATTGCCAACATTATCAGTGTGCCATTTCAAAACAATACCACTTTTGGAGTTGGCCCATTTGATCGGACAATGAACGTTACCAATATTCAGCCTGTTATACCTTTTGCGGATGGAAAGATTATTTCCAGGGTAATTCTACCTATTGTCAACCAGCCAAATGTCTTTGCCGAGTCGGGCAATTTTAAAGGCATAGGTGATGTGAACCTTTCTGTGTTCTACACAAAGAAGGGCAAAGTCAGTTGGGGTGTAGGACCCGTATTCAATTTGCCCACGGCAGGTGATAATCTGGGGATTCAAGAATGGGGTGCTGGCCCATCTGTTGTTGGCGTCATCAAACCGAGTAATTGGGTAATCGGCATGCTCATCAATAACGTTTGGTCACTGGAGAGTGATAGTTCGGCATTTACCATCCAACCCTTTATCAATTACAATCTACCCAACGGATACTATCTATCCACTTCTCCCAAAGTGGTCGCCAACTGGGAAGCCGATTCAGATAATCGTTGGACGGTTCCAATGGGAATCGGCTTTGGAAAACTCGTAAAGCCAAAAGGATTTCTCCCATTTAACGTGCAGGTTGGGGCCGATTACCTAATTGAAAGCCCAGAACTCACTGGAGGTGATTGGACATTTAGAGTCTCCTTTACCGCCTTGATTCCCAAAGCGATATTCCAAAAGAAAAGTAACACGGAGTAACGTTGGGAAGATGAAAAGCCCCATTCGGGAAATGTCGATGGCAGGGCGGAATTCACATCAATAACATTGTATCAAAATTTAAAATAAAGTACAACCTAATAATTTGAAAATTATGAAAACAAATCAATTAAAATCGAAAATG
>JANQQQ010000017.1 GCA_028284935.1 Croceivirga sp. | reverse complement strand
TGATTGATCTAACTTGTTTACAATGGATAGACGCTATAAAAACTATTTTGTTACAGTACTATGTATAAAAAGGTACTGTTTTATGGATTTTTTAAGAATATTGGGGTGTTCAATGATCACAATTTAGACTATAACCAATTGTTTTATAGTGTTTTACGCATTTTACGTCTCTGTTTGAAGAAAAAATGATTTTTTTTGTTTCAAGTTGATCAAAGTGAAATTCTGGTAAAAAAGAATTTAGCGCTCCCAATACACTTGGGAATATCCACTTTGTGGATGAACAAACACTATTGTTCAAGTATCCAGTACTGGAATACCGGTACTCTCTTTTCCAAACTTTACGTTTTTTTATAATTATTGCATTCGTTCAAATCTTTTCGTAAATTTCAATACTACAAAATAGTATTGAAACAATGAATCACGTAAAACTGGGAGAATTTGAAGAGATTGTACTCCTCACCGTGGGCATATTGCATGGTAAAGCCTATGGAATTACCATAAAAGACGAGATAGAGCAACGACTCAATCGTATGGTAAGCGTGGGAGCCCTCCAAACTACCTTAAGGAGATTGGAAAAGAAGGGATTACTGGATAGTGAGCCAGGGGAGGCCAATGAGCAAAGGGGGGGACGCCCCAAATTGTATTTCAGGCTTAACGTCCATGGGAAAAGAGCGCTAGAATCCGCAAAAGATGCAAGAGCGCAACTATGGAATGCCCTACCACAATATATACTGAACCTATGAACCCAGGTGGGTCCAATCAATACCATGAGCTTCCATTTAAACTACTAAAATGGTTCTGCAATCCTCACTTCCACCACGATATTGAAGGTGATTTAATCGAATTATACGAACGCAGAATTCAAAAAAAAGGACGCAAAAAAGCCAAATTACTATTGTATAAAGATGTACTGTTATTATTCCGACCTGGAATTATCCGACCTATTTCATTTTCAAAAACTAACCGACAAAAAATTATGATGAAATATCATTTTACAATGGCCCTAAGGACTTTCAATAAGTATCGGGTGTCTTTTGCAATTAACATTATTGGCTTATCAAGTGCCTTGGTCTGCTCATTGTTTATTGCCATATGGGTAATAAATGAATGGAAAATAGACCGTTTTCACACAAATGGCCAGCAATTGTATCAAGTGCTGGTAAATTACACCAGTAACCGAGGTATTGAGACTTCGGCAAGTACTCCTGCGCTCCTAACCAAAGCAATAAAAAAAGAAATTCCAGGGGTAGAATATACCACAACCATTAATAACAATGGTATAAGATCAAGAGGAATACTTTCCTATAACAACAAGCAAATAGAAGTTAAGGGGCTTTTTGCCAGCAAGGATTTTTTCCAGGTTTTTAGCTACCCCTTATTGGCTGGATCTTCCAAAAATCCATTAAATGCGCCCAATACCATTGTAATCACTAAGGACATGGCACTGAATTTCTTTGGTAGCCTGCAAAATGTAATTGGAAAAACGCTAAAGGCTAAACGGCATTTATATGGATCCAACTATACAATTACGGGTATAGTGGAGAACCCTCCAAGCTATTCAACTCAACAATTTGACTTTATAATCAATTATGAAAGTGTTTTTGAGAACGAATCTTGGGTCAATGAATGGGGAGGAGATGGGGCCAAAACATTTATCGTTTTAAAAGAGGGGAGCCATCATAAAAAAATAGAAGACCAATTGAACAAATTATTGGCCTCGAAACCTGATCGTGAGAATAATGGCTTGCTCTTACAAAAATTCTCAAACGTCTATTTATGGGGAAAGTATGAAAATGGTAAGGTAGTCGGGGGAAGAATTAGCTATGTGCGATTGTTTTCTATAGTAGGTATCCTAATTTTAATCATAGCAGCCATCAATTTTATCAATTTAAGCACTGCCCAAGCTACTCGCAAAATAAAACAAATAGGGGTACAAAAGTCAATGGGGATTCACCGTTCAAATCTTGTTGCCCAATATTTATCCGAATCCGTACTCCTGTGTATCATCTCATTTGCTGTGGCGTTGATTATATGCGCAGCGCTACTTCCCCAAATCAATGCACTCAGTGGAAAACAACTATCCATACAATTGGGCTGGGGGTTTTGGTTGATGGTCGCGCTTTTTGTAGCTGGTCTTGGTCTTGCGGCTGGGATCTATCCGGCGATTTATCTTTCTAAATTGTCTACACTGAATTGTTTAAAAGGAAAAATAATGAACTCTTTTGGTGAGTTATGGATGCGCAGGGGAATGGTAAGCATGCAGTTTTCCGTTTCCATTGTTTTTATAATTGGGGTCCTCATTATTAATCAGCAGATCAATTATATCAATAACACAGATTTGGGTTATGATAGGGAACATGTAATCAATTTTTATCTGGGAGGAGATTATAACCGGCAAACGTTCATCACCGAATTGGAACAAATCCCTGGAGTGCTTAAAGCAAGTAATATAGCAGGAGGCAACATTTTGGATATGAACGGTTCCGGTTCGGGATTCAGTTGGGGGGGTAAGGTCAGTGAAGAAGAAATAAAATTTAACCGTCCTCATATTGGATATCAATTTTTTGAAACACTTGATATCGAAATATTGGAGGGTAGGCCGTTTTCTTCCGAATTCCAGAATGAATCAGAAAAGCTAATTATCAACGAAGCGGCAGCTGAAATAATTGGAGATCCGGATATTGTTGGAAAATCAATCATGGATGGCGAGTTGCCTAAACAAGTTATTGGTATAGCCAAAAATTTCAAGATTCGTTCCCTACATGAAGCTTTACAACCCTGTATTATGCGCTTTTGGCCCAATGGATCGAGCTATATGGTTAGGCTCAGTCCTGGACACGAACAGGAAAGCCTTGCTGCAATAGAGGATTTATACCAACGTTTTGAACCTGATTATCCTTTTAACTATCGTTTTCTTGATGAAGATTTCCAGACCTTATATCTCGCGGAAAACCGAGTAGCTAGCCTATCAAAATACTTTACCATATTAGCAATAATCATTTCCGCTCTTGGACTTTTTGGTTTGGCTTCCTTCACTTTGGCAAAAAGGGCCAAGGAGATTAGCGTTCGAAAAGTTCTAGGTTCCACAACCTCGCGATTAATTCGTTTGTTCTCAACGGAATTCACAAAAACCATTCTCATATCCGCACTTATTGCCATCCCAATAGCCTATCTGTTAATCGAGAAGTGGATATCCAATTTTGCCTATCAAATAACGTTGGAATGGTGGTTGTTTTTATTGCCTACGTTAACCGTGTTTCTACTATTTGGCTCCATTATTGGTATACTCACACATAAGGCGGCCAATGTGAATCCTGTAAATAACCTAAGAACGGAATAAGGGCCTGGTTACATGTTAAAAGCTGTTCATATGGTGAATGTCAATAATCATTAAATGATTTACCTTCCAATTAAGATGAGGCCTCCAAAGACGTTGCTAAAAACTCAAGCCTAGAAGATACTTGAAACATATTTATGACGACCTAGAACTTAAGGATGTTGGTTTTAATGAGTGTTAAAATTTGTTAAATAATATATGATATATTATATTTGATTTATGTTAAAGAAACTGATTTTTAAGGATGAGGTGAAAGAAATTCTTTTGGAACAAATTCAAAGAGGAACGCTAAAGCCCGGTTCGCGAATTTCTTTACCCAATGTAGCGGAAAAATTGGAAGTGAGTGTGACACCCATACGCGAGGCGCTAACACAGCTATCGGAAACAGGCATTGTCAACTATATTCCCAACCGTGGATTTTTTGTAATGGAACTAAGTACTGCGGATGCCAAGGAAATCTACGATTTAATGGGAGTATTGGAGAGTGAGGCACTGCAAAACGCGGCCTATGGTTCCCAACAATTAGAAGAGTTACAGGAAATCAACAACAATTTTGTAAAGGCTACAAACGCTCGGGAAATGCTGGAATTTGACCGCATGTTTCATGAAAAACTCATCGAAAATTATTCCAACAATTACGCCCGAGGGATTATTGACCAACTGCGCGTTAGAATCAGTCTTTATGATTATGCATTTTGGAACGAGACCCAAAAAAAGGAATCCATCGAAATACACGAAAATATTATTGCCTACTTAAAGAATGACGACATCACATCAGCAGTTAAAATTCTAAAGCACAATTGGAGTATTGGAATACCCTTTATCATCGAAAATTTTGAAAAGTAATACATCACATCAAAAAACAACACCATGAAAAGATTTGGAATCATCACAACCTGTTTTCTCTTATTCTTCAATTGTAAAACGGACGAAATAAAAGAGGCCTCCCCGGAGACGTTGCAAATTCAAGAATCCGTTTTATTACAAAAAGAACTGTTTGACTTACCTGGTATCGCCTTTGGTATGATCGTAAACGATACCGTTGTTTATGCCAATGGCCATGGGGTGAGGGCTTTGGGCACCCAGGAACCAATGACATCCAAGTCGCTGTTTCACATGGCCTCAGTATCCAAACCTTTCGTTGCCACCGCCATTGTTCAATTGGTGGAACAAGGAAAGATCGATTTAGACGGAAAGCTAACAGCATACCTCCCCTATTTTATCATGGCCGATAAACGCTATAAGGATATTACCATAAAACATATGCTTACCCATACCTCTGGAATCCCAGATACTGATGATTATGAATGGGATAAGCCACAATTTGATGACGGTGCCGCCGAACGTTATGCAAGAAGTCATAAGACCTCCAAACTCGACTTTATGCCTGGCACGGTTTACCGTTACAGCAATCCTGCCTTTGACATTTTATGTGATGTGATTGCCAAAACCTCTGGAATGTCTTTTGAATCGTATATGGAGCGTAACATCTTTGAGCCCATAGGTATGAAAAACAGCTCCTTTTTTCGTCCGGAAAAAGGGAACCCCCTGGCTACAACACCCCATATCATAGGAGATAGTCTACAACGGATCGTCAGTGAGATATATCCGTATAATAGACGACATGCCGGAAGCTCTACGCTCCATTCAAACGTAGAGGATATGCTCTTATGGGCTAGGGTTTATCTAAATAAGGGAACCATAGATGGGAGAACTATATTCTCCAAGGATTCCTATGAACTGCTAACAACCATCCATACCCCGGATAGCCTAAGAAAAGTAGCGTTAAGTTGGTCTTTGGGTATGCTGAATGGATCCAAAATTTACCAACATAGCGGAGGTGATACCGGGTACCGCACTTTTTTTGGTTTTATGCCGGAAAAGAAGTCGGCGGTGGTCGTGATGGCCAATTCGGATAACTTCTGGTCCACGGACAGTGCTACAGGAATCCTAAAAAATGCTGTTTTCAATGATTCCGTCCAACCCAAAGCGCCCATTCATTTAAAACTTAAAGATTACATGCTCACAGAGGGTATGGAAAAAGTAAAGGAAATCTACTTTGCCGAAAAGGAAAAATCTCCGCAAAGCTATGTCTTTGGAGGTGGTAGCCTAGATGATTTAGGCTATTGGCTACTTAATCGAGAATACCATATCCAAGCTATGGAGGTATTCAACTTCAATATGGAATTAGAACCTGATGATGCGGGCTGGGTAGACAGTGTTGCGGACGGGTATCGGGCCATGGACAGCACTGATTTGGCCATTGAATGGTACAAAAAAGCCCTGAAGATGAAACCGGACCAGGGTTTCTCTAAAAGAAAACTCGATGAATTATTGAATAAGGGCCAATAATTAGATTTGGTTTAGAGTTGACCAAAATTCAATGGATACCCTCATTTTGACTAACTTCAAAGTCATGAACCATTTCATTGGAATTGGGCCTGGTTGAAGCTATTCGTCAATTCTGAATGAACACATTCATTTTTTAATCAAATCCATTGACCTAATATGATGGCCAAGACCCATAGAATTACGGTAATCCCATATCTTTCCTTGTTGCTATGCATTGGTTTCAACATCAGTTGTAAAAGGCAACAAAATTTAGATGTTGTCCCCGAAGTCTCTAAGGACATTGGAGACTGGACACTTATTTTCGAAGATGAATTTGACCAGGACCTTACCCAATGGAATGCTTGGAACAGCGGTGCTTTTAATGAAGAAATTCAGATGTACCGACCAGGACAGTTGTCTTTGGAAGAGGGTATCCTAAAAATAAATATCCAACGGGAAGCTGTTTCAGGGGCAGCAACCATTTCCAATACTTCAATCAAAGACTTTGAGTACGTTTCTGGGCGAATTGAAAGCAAGGTACAGTTTGGACCTTCCAATCAACAGGGCGAACATGCGTATCGGTTCATGGCCCGCATCAAATTACCTGCAGGTCATGGCATGTGGCCAGCATTTTGGACCTATGGTGACCAATGGCCCACTCGAGGGGAGATAGACATTTTGGAGGCATGGGGCGGTAGACCCAATGAATACATAAGCAATCTTTTTTTTGGAACCGACCCAGGTGTCAACATAAATAAAGGTACCGATGTACTTCACGAAAGGGGTACGGATTTAACTGCTGAATTCCACGTTTATGAAATGGTGTGGAAGGAAAATACAGTCGACATATTTTTTGACAAGGAGTTGATCCATACCTATACCGCCAATGATTCGAATAATATAAAGCATTTCTTTGGCAAAAAACATAAAGTGGTCTTGAACACGGCGGTTGGGGGCACCTTTTTTAAGGATAGGGATTCCGGAAACTATGTCGACCGTTCCGTTATGGAAATCGACTGGATAAGGGTCTATAAACGTTAACTTGGTCCAAAACTATGTGCAGCCCATAAAAGGCTAAGGTATATTTAAATACTTATGGGTCTGTAGTGAAACCTTCCATTTAGGATTTTGCATCACGTAATCCACGATCAAAGGAGTAACTTTTTCACGAACACTCCATTCAGGCTGTAAGTAGAGCACACAATCCTCCCCTACTTTTAAGGCATGTTCCTCGGCAAAGGCAAAATCGCTCTTATTATAAACAATCACTTTAAGTTCATGGGCCTTACTATGAATAGCACCAACAGGGGGCTTTAACTTCTTTGGTGAAAGGCAAATCCAGTCCCATTGTCCGGTCAGCGGATATGCCCCTGAAGTTTCAATATGGGTTTTTAGATTTCTTGATTTGAGGCCCTCTGTGAGCGGTTGCATATCCCAAGTCAAAGGTTCTCCCCCCGTTACTACAATGGTATCTGAATATTTGGTTGCATTTTCAATGATATGAACAATGTCCGTAGGCGGATGTTTTTCAGCATCCCAACTTTCTTTGACATCGCACCAATGACAACCTACATCACAACCACCCACCCTAATAAAATAGGCCGCTGTGCCCTTATGATACCCCTCACCTTGAATGGTGTAAAATTCCTCCATCAAAGGAAGAAATAATCCTTTGTCCACCAAATCCATGGTATCCTTAACCTCCATACTGCAAAGATAGTCTCGATTCTTGGATTGTGGGATTTTTATAAGGCCAGAATCTTACTTCACGGCAATAACATCAATTTCAATTTTGGCCCCAGCGGCCAATCCAGCAGCTGCATAGGTAGTACGAGCGGGTTTTTTGGTAAAGTACCTTACGTACACTTCATTGAAAGCGCGAAAATCATCAATATCACTCAAAATAACGGTGCACTTGACCACGTTTTCCAACGATAGTCCGTGATACTTCAATACCCCTTGAATGTTCTTGATGGTCTGTTCTGTCTCTCCTTGTATTCCCCCCTCGGCCAGTTTACCCACGGAACGGTCCATACCAATCTGCCCTGCCAAGAAAAACAAATTCCCAGCTTCCACGGCCTCACTAAACGGTGCTGAAGCCCTTGCGGGATTTTCCGGTTTGTGGAATATGATTTCTGTGCTTTCTTGGGCCGATAGCCCCGTGACTCCTATAAACGTCACTATGGCCATTATTAAATGATTCAATTTTCCCATAACATCAAAGTATTTTTTCCAATATCCAACTTCTTTCGTCTTCTTCCAAATTGCCCTATTTTTATCGCAAACTAGTTGGGATGGACCAAAAAGAAAAATTCTTTGCCCATATTGAAAAGGGCTACGCCATGAAAGGGGACTATATTACCATGGGTGCCGGAATGGTGGATGGAGAAACGGTAAAAGAAGCCTTTATCAAAGTTCCGCTCAAAACCTTGAACCGCCATGGGCTTATTGCAGGTGCCACGGGTACCGGGAAAACAAAAACCCTCCAAGTAATTGCCGAAAACCTTTCGGATAAAGGAATTCCTGTGCTTTTAATGGATCTTAAAGGCGACTTGAGTGGTATTGCCCAACCAAGTCCAGGCCATCCCAAGATTGATGAACGGCATGCTGCCATAGGTTTGCCCTTTGATCCAAAAGGGTTTCCTGTGGAAATCCTTTCCCTTTCAGAGCAGGATGGGGTGCGGTTACGCGCTACCGTATCGGAATTTGGCCCAGTGCTATTATCTCGAATTCTGGACCTAACGGTAACCCAAGAAGGAATTGTGGCGGTGGTATTTAAGTATTGCGATGACCATAAATTACCCTTATTGGACCTCAATGACTTCAAAAAAGTGTTGCAATATGCCACTGGGGAAGGCAAAAAGGAATTTCAGGCGGAATATGGCCGAATTTCCACAAGTTCAACGGGCACTATTCTCAGAAAAATTATTGAACTAGAGCAACAAGGGGCAGATTTATTTTTTGGGGAGAAGTCTTTTGAAGTGGATGATCTAACCAGAATTGACGAAAATGGCCGAGGATATATCAACATCATACGGTTGACCGATATCCAAGATAAGCCCAAGCTCTTCTCAACCTTTATGCTCAGTCTTTTGGCCGAAATCTATGGTACTTTTCCGGAACAAGGAGATAGCGACCGCCCTGAGCTGATTTTATTCATTGATGAGGCACATTTGATTTTTGAAAATGCTTCCAAGGCCTTACTGGACCAAATAGAAAGTATTGTGAAACTCATTCGTTCCAAAGGCATTGGGCTCTATTTTGTGACCCAAAATCCCACGGATGTTCCTGACGATGTTTTAGCCCAGTTGGGACTAAAGGTACAGCATGCCCTTCGCGCGTTTACCGCAAAGGACAGAAAGGCCATTAAGCTGACAGCACAGAACTATCCTGATTCAGAATTCTACAAGACTGAGGAAATTTTGACGTCATTAGGTATTGGGGAAGCATTGATTTCCGCTTTGGATGAGAAGGGCAGACCCACTCCCCTCGCTGCCACAATGCTTCGTGCACCCATGAGTCGGATGGACGTGTTGACGGAAAAGGAATTAAGGGAAGCCATTGCCCAATCCAAACTTATAAAAAAATACAATGAGGAAATCGACCGCGAAAGTGCGTACGAAATCCTTAATGAAAAAATTGCAAAGGCCGAGGCTGCACAGGAAAAAGAACGCGAAACCAAGCGAAAAGCCACTTCCACAAGAACCTCCGGTAGACGAAGCACTCGCATGAACCCTGTGGTTAAGGTATTGACCAGTGCCACTTTTATACGTGGCGTCTTGGGGGTTTTGAAAAAAGTAATTCGTTGACGTTCCCTTTGGCACCGCTAAGCGCCAGAGATGTTAGATGTTAGATGTTGGATGTTAGATGTTAGATGTTAGATGTTAGATGTTAGATGTTAGAAAGATGAAAAGAATAGTTTTGCTTGTTGGGATTTGTATTTTGGGACTCTCCTATGGCTGTGCGGAAAAGGACACCACCTTCCTAATTTCAAAGGAGAAAATAGGTAAGCTGGACAAAATCAGTTTGGTGAGGGATTTAGAGCTCATCTATGAAGGGGACTCCCTTGTTAAGGATACCTTAAGTTCCCGAATAAGTAGACAACGGAAAATTAAAGTGTATGAAAAAGGTGGGAAGCATTTACTCACCTTAACCCCAACGGCAGATAGCATCCCCACCATAGAAAACATTACTATTGAAGATCCTCGGTTTGAAACGGAAAGGGGCATTGGATTAAAAAGTACATTTAAGGACATCCAAAGTCAGTACGAAATCAAAAAAGTAGTGACCACCTTAAACAGCGTGGTCGTTTTCCCAAAGGGAAGCCCAATGTACTTTACCATCGATAAATCCGAATTACCTTCAAGTTTAAGGTACAGCACGAACAATATCGATGCGGTTCAAATTCCCAATGAAGCGAAATTGAAGTACTTGATGATCGGTTGGGAGTAGCGGTTGTTAATTTATTCCCAAGTAGTACTTGGCCTTGTCTTGTTTTCCATAATTTCTGACAAAACCACCAATATGAAAACAAAGCAACTTTTCTTCTTTGCCCTTTTTCCTATACTTGCTCTCTCTCAATATGATTTTGAACCCTCTATGGAGCATCCTTTTGGTCTTCCCAACCCTGAAGCCCCTAAGGAAGTATTGGACTTTGCGCCATTAATCGGCGAATGTAATTGTGTCTCTCAGGCCCGAAATCCGGACCAAACGTGGGCCAAACCGCAAGACATGCTTTGGCGGTTTAAGTATATCATGAACGGAACGGCCATTCAGGACGAAACCCTTAAAGCAGACGGCAATCATTCGGGTAGTATTCGTCAATTTATCCCCGACAGTACGCGTTGGTATGTGCATTATTACAGTAATCGAGGGCCTACCCCTGTTCTTCCCGCATGGGAAGGAAATAAAAAGGAGGATGGCAACATTATTCTCTACAGGCCGCAAAAAGCACCCAATGGTACGGAAGGTTTTTATAAAATCATCTTTAGTGAAATAACTGAAAAAGGTTTTAAATGGAGTGGCCAATGGGTCAATTCCGATGAGACCATCGTCTATCCCACGTGGAAGATTGATTGCACAAAAAAGTCGACCTCAAAGCCCAATACTCCAGAAAAGGAAGCAATTGTTGCGGCCGCAAACACATTTTCAAAGGCTGTGATGGATGGTAATATTGAAGAGATTATGGCGGGCTATACCAAGGACGCCAGAATCTTCCCCAACAACCTAAAAATCCTATCTGGAGATGAATTAAAAAACTACTGGACACCACGGAACAATGGTTACAAAACCATCCATCATAAAATCACACCTATGGAAATAAAGTTCTTTGGCAACTATGCCCATGACTATGGCCATTATGAAGGTAAGACTCAACGACCTGATGGAACTATTGGGGAATGGCAAGGAAAATATGTGGTCATTTGGAAAAAAGAAGAAGGGCAATGGAAAATGTATTTGGATATTTGGAATGCCATTCAACCAAAATCTGAATCTTAGTCCAATCCGTACTTTTCGCGATTGGCTAGAACCTTAGGGCTATTTTTTTGCATCCATTCGGTAAGTTCCAACAATCGTTCCACATAGGATTGCCCGAATTCAGATAAATTGTATTCGACCCGAATGGGAACCTCAGGATAGGCCTTTCTTTCAATATAACCATCCGCCTCCAAAACCTTAAGGCGTTGACTCAATACTTTGTTGGAAATGCCATAAACATACTTTTTCAATTTATTGAAGCGCAAAACAGGAAAATACCCTAACCAAAGTAAAATCAAGGTACTCCACTGATCGGAGGCAGTGGACATCACATCACGAACAGGGCACAGCTCAGGGGGATGCCTGTAATCAATATGCCCAAACATTTTCTCCAATTTTTTTGATGTTCTATCTCGCTGATTTTCAACAGTAGTTTCCATTGTAACACCTAATTATAAAGAGGTAACCTCTTTGTTCTTCGTAAAGGAATCTGTATTTTTAGTATCAATTATAGAGTAAGTTACAAAAAGTAACCAAAATGAAAAAACGTATCGCTGCCTTAGTTCCCCTTTTTTATGGCCAATGGCTCAATCTCGTCGCCATATTCAATTCGCAAAAAGCAGCCAAAATCGCATTCGATATTTTTTGTACCATCCGAAAAGGTCGGGTGTTGCCCGATCAAAAGGATTTTTTGGATCGTGCAAAGTTCACTGTCGAAGAAGTAATGGAGCAACACATTCAAACCTATCGATGGCCGGGAAAAAAAGAGCGCGTTTTGTTATTGCATGGCTGGGAAAGTAACACGCATCGGTGGCGAAACCTAATTAAAAAACTACGGGAACAGGATTTTGACATTCTTGCTTTTGACGCACCAGCACATGGTAATTCCACTGGGGAAATGCTTCACGTGCCACTTTATGCGCATAGTCTAAGGCATATGTTGGGAAAATTTGAACCCAAATTGGTTGTTGCACATTCCATGGGTGGTATGACCATTCTTTACGATCATTTTGTGAATCCCGAATCCTCGGTAGAAAAAATTGTCACTGTAGGTTCTCCTTGCGAGTTTGAGGGCTTTATGCACCATTTTCAGAGCATTTTAAAGTTCAACAACCGTGTTTGGAAAGCTATGGACAAGCGATTAAAAATTTGGTTCAATTTTCATTTTCATGAATTTTCAAGTGCTCGATTTGTGACCAATAACACAAAAAAAGGATTGCTCTTTCACGATAAGCTGGACAAACAGGTGGCCTATACCGAATCCGTAAAGGTTCATGAACATTGGAAAGGGAGCGAACTGGTATTGACGGAAGGACTTGGACATTCCATGCATCAAGAGCAAGTCAATGAACAGATTATTGCTTTTTTGACTTCTTAAAATTACTACCCCTATTGTGACCAAGACGTTGGTTGCCTATCCCAGCGATGCTTTCTCAATGCTGCATGTAGTGTATTCGAAAGACCTCTACCGTCGCTCGTAGCAACATTGGCGAGCACATTTCGCTCTTTTCGCATGCCTGGAATTACGGTATCAATATTGTTGTTCATCAAAATAAAGCGAAGTGCCATTTCTGCCATGGTCATCCCATCAGGAATTAGTGGTCGCAGGGCATCTGCATGTTCCACACTTGAATTAAGATTTTCAGGAACAAAATAAGTGGATCGCCAGTCTTCTTTAGCAAAAGTGGTCTCTTTATTTAAAGTACCAGTAAGGGTTCCTTCATCAAAGGGAACCCTCGCTATGATTCCGATATCCAAGTTTTCGCATTGGGGAAAAAGGACATCTTCAGGAGCTTGATCAAAAATATTGTAGATGACCTGAACCGTATCGATCATCCCCGTTTCGAGTGCTTTAATACCGTTTTCAGGTTCCCACCTGTTCATACTAATTCCCATGGCAGCAATTTTTCCTGAAGCCTTTAAATCTTCCACTGCGCGTTGCCATTCTTCATTGGAACTCCAGATATCATCCCAAGTATGAAACTGCATTAAATCAATCTGCTCAACATCAAGATTTTTTAATGTTTTCTCCGTGTATTCCATAATATGCAAGGTCGGATAAGAATCTTCAAATGCATATGACGCCTTGGCAGGCCACTTAAAATTTTTTGGAGGAATCTTACTTGCTGTATATAGTTTTTTGTTAGGGTGTCTTTTAACCAATTGTCCCAACAGTTTTTCACTGTGACCCTCACCGTACCCCCAGGCAGTATCAAAAAAAGTAACTCCATTTTCAACAGCAAGGTCCAAACTTTTGGCTGATTGTCTATCACTGCTCTCCGTCCATCCTGCCATGCCCCACATACCATACCCCACTTCACTTATGTTCCAATCTGTTCTTCCAAATCTTCGATATCTCATTTCTGCAAGCTTTAGTTCCGAAATATAGCGATTATCATGTCGCTTGGATGTTATGCCAATTTAAGGTTTATTCCTTCGTGATAGCAAATCGAATTTTTCTGAAACCCGTTGCTCTATTTTCGTTTACCATTTGTTTCACCCAAAGGGCAAAAGGGTAAATGCCCTAAACACCTACTTTTTAATCATAAATCAAATAGGCATGATTACAAAAATCAATATGTGGGATCTTTTATTGCGGGCAAGCTATGAATAGGGTACTTTTAAAGCTTAAATTGAACAATAATGAATACAATCGCCCCTTTTCATGTTGCCATTCCGGTCCACAATCTAGCTGAATGCCGAACCTTTTATAGGGAGGTTTTGGGATGTGAAGAAGGGCGTAGCAGTGACCATTGGGTCGACTTTAACCTTTTTGGACATCAAGTGGTTATCCACTACAAGCCTAAATCTGAAGAACGGTTGCACACCAATCCAGTGGATGGAAAAAATGTTCCAGTACCTCACTATGGGGTTGTACTCTCCTGGGATATCTTTCAAACCTTTTCCGAAAAGTTACGGTCAAAGGGTGTTGAATTTGTAATCGAACCCCATATTCGATTTAAAGGGGAGGTTGGGGAACAAGCTACCATGTTCTTCTTGGATCCCGCCGGAAATGCGTTAGAGTTTAAGGCATTTAAAGATATGGAACAGTTGTTCGCCAAGTAAATTTGCCCTTCCATTATCGGGACAGTAGCCAGATAAACCCTAAATAGGCCATTAGGGTAAACAAAAGGCAATACACCAAATAACGACTCTCGTTCATTACTTGTAGTGCCGTTGACATTCTCCCGCCCTTTTTGCAAGCACCCCATTTTTTGAATACATTTTTCATGACTCGAACTATTAACTTTCATTGTTTTCATTTATAGGAAACAACTGATAGAAAAAGGCTATGAAGATGATTCCACTTTAACTAAAAATTTACTGTTCAATCGATTAGGAGAAGTCTTTTTTTTCTGACCAGAATACCTGCAAAAATCAAATTAGGTACCCAGCACAACCAGGCCACAATTTTATAGGCGATAAGGAACTCGCCAATGGTCAGTTGAAGTAAAGGAAGCCACAAACGAAGTGTTACCGCCGCAAAGCATGCCGCATAGCTGTAAATCATCATTCCTTCATGGAGGTTAATGTCTTTCTTTCTAATGGCTTGATACGCCATAAACGTGGTGTACAGCCAAATCAATCCTAAAAGGATAAACCCTAGGGACGATATCCACCCCCCGGTGGCAAAAAAGCCAATGCCCACACCACAAACACCACTAATGAAAGCAGCGAAAACATAAATTTTTCCTAGGTTACGGTGCAATTGTAACCGTTTTCTCCTCAACTTTTTACTGAACTGTGACCAACCCACGAGAAGGGCGATACCACCAAAAGTGACATGGCCATAAAAACCAATATTCCAAAGGGAATTACTCAAAAGCTCCTCACTTTTTGATAGTCGCAAGGCAACATCAATTCCCTGAAGTCCATAGTAGATGTATAAAGCAGGATACAGGCTGACCCCAACCGCCAGAAAGGCAAAAACGAACCAAGCTATTTTTCTGGTTGCTCCCATAGTCCTATCGATATCTCCAACTTGTAAGGTCGGCACCTTTCGGGGCCGATTTTTCTATTCTTGCCATGATTTTGGGTACATACATGCTATTGTAACGTAGTCTGCTGATATGGTTGGGGTTTTCTTGATCTCCGTTCCAACAATGTTCCGCACGGTCGCCATAATCTACTTCCCCGTCATAATAGGGATCGGTCGTGTTTTCCAGAAAATCCTCCATTAAGTAAACAGCATTATTGAGATAATAGTTGTCCATATCCCCACAATAAATATGGATTTTCCCTTTGAGTTTTTCCCCCAGTTGGTTCCAATCGCGTTCCAAAATGTACCTTAAATCATAATTTTCCTTCCAATACTCTGCCACTTCGGGATTGATCTCTCCACTCATTTTATCCCATAACCGTTGAGGGTAACCATCCTGCCCTTGTGGGGAATAGGTCGCTTCCCAAATATCCCATTGTTGCCCAGAGCGGGATTTTGTCCCTAAAACCAATTCCAAATGGTTATAATTTTTGACGGAAATATCCGTATGCCCAAGGTAGTCTCGATGTCCCGGAACCTCAAAGGGTTTATGTTCACTCTTGTAATAGTACGCATTTTCATCTTCATAAATATTGGTTAGGCAATACGCCCTGAAATCAATTGGGTCTGGACAAGCAGCAAAGCAACCGTTATAATCCTCAGGGTATTTGACCTGAACGGCCAATGCTTCCCAGCCGCCTGTTGACCCGCCATACAAAAAACGTGACCAACCCTCCCCTATACCTCGAAACTGCTTTTCGATATGTGGAATCAATTCGTAGGTTATGGCATCACCATAAGGACCTTGACTGGCAGAATTTACCGCATAGGAATCATCATAATATGGAGTGGGATGTTGAATCTCGATAATCAAAAAACGTGGAAAATCCGGCTCGTTCCAACGTTTGTAAAAATCGTAGGCCTCTTGCTGCTGGATGATGTTGTATCCCTCTACATTAAAACGGGTGGAATAATCGGGTTCCAAATTTGGGTCGGGCGGAGTAGTTCTGAAGCCCCCAAAATTACTTGGAAAATGCCCATGGAAAATCATCAAGGGATATTTTGCCTCAGGATGTTCCTCAAAACCCTTCGGCAATAGAATATGCGCTCCTAGGTACATATCCCTCCCCCAAAATTTAGACAGCTTTTCCGATTTTATCGTAATGTGTTTAATCCATTCGGTATCCTCAGGGGCTGAGATTGGTGGTATCACCTGATCCATAACCACCTCAATGTTTTTGATGCCCTTCTCCCCCACCGATATTTTAAAGGGAGTGCTGTATAGATTTCCGGGAGAACGGTTCCATTGCTGTCCCTCGCCATTGTCCATTGGTAATTTTACAGTATGGCCCGTGCTCAAATTGAATGTTTCATAGGTATGTAGCAGTGCTTGCACATTGTAATCCCCTGCCGGGATATCGGTCAAACTTTCATAGGGAAAGCCGAAAATCGTTTCATCAAAGACGATTGGTTGCCCAGGTTGCATTCCCTCTACATCCATTCCAAAAATTAGCTGTGTATTCAGGCCTGCATTGATTTGAAACCTTGGTTCTCTTTCATCATTGGTGGATAGCATTAAAAGCAACCTGCCGTCCTTGGATTGTCCGCTGGCTGATGCTGCAAAAGAAACTGAAACCGAGGCCCTTTTTTCGGACTTTTCACAGGAAAACAGGCACAAAACACATAGGAACAGTGGAAAATTAAGGTATCTCATGGTGGTTGATTTGTCCTATAAGTTAATCAATATTGCTGTGCCAGGCTTTTAAAATGACATTTTATCGAATTTCATTGATTTTCAATACCATGGGCCATAAAGAAACGTTCTTATAGGATGAATCCCAAGTTTTACGTTAAGATGAAAACAATTTTACTATTGCTTACCGTTGTATTTACCATTATGGCCGTAACGGGCTGCACCAATGATGAAGGAGAGGATTTGGACGTCATTACCCCGACTGATGAGGAAGAGATGCTATTGGAACGGCAGGAACCGAACACAAAAAACTAAAAAACCTCGGCCTACACCAAGGTTTTCCAACACTACAACGAAAGGGAACGATTATTAAAATCCCAATTCCTCCATTTTCTCATCCATTCTATCCGATATTTCCGTTACCCGTTTCTCATAACTGGAATTTTGTGCGCAGGATACGGAAAGTGACAGCCATTGTTGCGACCAAGAAGAAGCCTTTTGCATCATTTGGGCATACTCGGGTGAAGTAACCGCTTTCATTGGATTATCCTTATACTTGGTTAGGAATGCCACATATTCTTCTGACCATTCTTCGTACTGATTAATAAAATCATCGCAGTCCTTTACTTTCTCAAACTTAACGGCATCAGAAGATTCATTTTTCTTGCTGTCGGAAATCATGACTTCGGAATCGTTTTCGGAATTTTCAGCTGCCTTTTGTTTTTTCTTGCATGAAACACCTAGCAAGAAAATGGAACTTAAGGCCAGTAGTACTATATTTTTCATTGGATTGATTTTGAAATTTAAGATACAACTATTTACGGGCCTTTTGGTTTTGGGAGGCTTTCGAATTGGTTAAGAACCTGGCTAATTTTGCGTTCCAGTTCCTTTAACTGCCGCTCTAGGCTTCTTGGGGTAATTCCTTGATGCCGGTCATAGGGTAGTACAGCGTTTGGAGAATTGAACCATCCAGGGTACTCCTTGCGGATGCTATCCAACTCAGCACGTCTGGAAGCCATGCACATCTTGATTCTTTCAATCAGTCTTTGGGCTTCTTTGTAGTCCGCGAGGAAATAATCGGATGGATTGTCTTCCATATTCTTGATATCTGCTTGAGTTTTCGTTAATTCCTGCTTGCAATACTCCAATGCATCCAACAACCCTTGTACCCGTTCCTGGGACGGATATTGACTGGTTTGACCCAAAAGTTGGGTGGGCAACAGACCCGTCCCCATTATTAGGCATGCGATCAAAGCTATTTTCGTCATGATCTCAAATTTTGCTTGGACCATGAACATTATCGCAATACAAATTCTACCCTGCGGTTGGTGGCCCAAGCCTTTTCATTGTTGCTGGGATCAATTGGCTTTTCTTCACCATACCCTACGGTGGAAAGCCTGGAACGTTTAATCCCCTTTGACGCCAAATAATCCCTTACGGCATTGGCCCGATTTTCTGAAAGAATAAGATTGGATTCCTCTGATCCATTCGCATCCGTATGGCCCTCAATGGTCACCTCAGTGTCCACATGTTCTTTGAGCATGGCTTCTACCTTGTCCAATGCAGGATAGGACTCAGGTTTGATTACAAATCTGTTAGTATCAAAATAAATATCCTGGACAACGATTCGTCCTTTGGTCACCAAACGCTCATAGAGCGGCAAACCTGCCTTGGCAATGGAGAAATGGTTGATCATGGATTTTGTTTGACCCGGACGGGAGGAACCCGGGGAAGAAGCGTAAATCTCCACATGGGTAAACCCATATTTTCCAATATCAGGATTGTTGACCAATTGTACCCCATCAAAAAAAGCCTTTAGGTTGCCCTTGTTAAAAGAGACCTGAATGGTGTGCCAGCCCCTTGGTGGCTGCCCAGGCATACGTGATAGATTATCATTGCCATTGCCAATCAAGGAATTCGCGATTCGTATATCATGATGTTTATAAATATCGTTGGAATTCCTTAGGTTAATATTATAAAATTGATTTCCTCCCTCCAGATTAAAATGCACCTGAATCTCAATTTTAAAGGAATCCCCTAAATAATCGTCGCCCTGTATCGTGGGCTTGATGGTCGCATAGTTTGAAATCCACTCGATCACACCATCCGATTGCCCGGCTTCCAAAAAACCATTGTTCTGTATGGAACCTTTAATATGGGTCCATTTTGAGGGAAATTCCGTTGCCAGCTCCCCATTGAAATCATCATGGAATAGCAAGTCCGAGCGATTGATAAACCCTTTGTCCACAATATAATCCTTCTTCCTTGTGCTGGTTCGTTCGCCACTTTCCGTCTGTTTGCTTTCATCTACGTTAACTTCCTCTACGACATCAACAACCTTGTCCTCTACTTTGTTCTTAACTTTCTTGAACAGTTTTTTTTGCCCCTGAACCTGTACTATGCCAACGCAGAAGATGGTCAAAAGCGAAAAACCGATAGTTTTTAATGTTCCCATTTTTGGATGATTTAATGATTTACCTCCCAAATGTCTGTTTTTGAATAACTTGGGTCAATCGCCCATAAGGGGTATTTCAAAAAGGTCCCTCAGATAAGTTTTTGTTTTAGGGCCTTGTAGATGGCTTCTGCCCTATTGCCCACATGCAGCTTGGAATAGATGTTTTTGATATGGGTCTTTACCGTATGCGGACTTAGAAAAACCTCTTTGGCAATTTCCTTATAGTTAAGGCCCTTGGACAACATTTTCAAAATCTCGGTTTCACGATCGGACAGTGGATTATCTATGACTCGAAATGAATTGATGATTCGTCGCGCAATACTGCTGCTCATAGGGGCACCACCATTATACACTTCACGGATATGAACCAACAATTCGGCAGGACTGGTATCCTTGAGCAAATAACCCGAAGCTCCCGCACAAAGGGATTCAAAGATGGAGCCATCATCACTCTGAACAGTAAGCATGATAATATCCAACTCGGGATTTTCCCGTTTTATCTGCCTGGTTACCGTTATTCCAGATTTTCCCGGAAGGTCAATGTCCATCAATACGATATCCAAAGGAAGATTACCAATGGAAGCCAAGGCCGACTCTCCATCAGGAAATGCATACTTGCATGAAAAACCAGCAGAACCATCGATAATAAGGTTCAGGGTCTGCCTGATTTCATTATCGTCCTCAACAATGGCAATATGAATGTTTTGGGTCTGCATGCCTACAAGTTATCGATGCTTATCAGAAAATACATCACCCATATGGGGTATTCTATCCAATAGTATGGAAGTACCCCGTGATGATGAATGAATTACAATGGTCGCATCAATTTTTTTAGCTCTTGCCTCCATGTTCTTCAAGCCCCGACCCTTGGATTTTATGGAAACCTCAAATCCAGAACCATTATCCCTAAACTCCATTTTGGAAAAGGCACCATTGGTTTCCAAAATCAGCTGGGCCTGGGTCCCATCCGAATATTTGATGGCATTGGTCATAGCCTCTTTGAATATCATAACCATCTGTTTCTTTGTTTTTGGACTTAACATGCGGTCCTCGAAAACCTCTTGGAACTCACTGGTTTTGAAATCAATGGTACTCTGTTCAAAAAAGTCTTCACCAAACTCCTTTAACCTCAAAAATGTATGTGCCAGACTGTCCTTTTGCGGGTCAATGACCCAAAGCAAATCCCTAAACCCAGTAGAAAGTCCCTTAACATTGTTCCGAATTTTTTGGAAAAAATGCGTTGGGTCCTTGCCCTCTTCCACATTTCGTTCGGCCATGGTCAAAAACATGGATATCTTGGTGACCATGGAGCCCAACTCATCATGGAAGTCTGCCGCATTCTCATTACGTAATTGTTCCCTTTGATTGACTATTGCCGTTTCCATAGCGGTTTTCCGTCTCCATTCCTGTTCTTTTTTCTTCATCCGTATTCGGTACATCACCCAAACAATTCCTCCTAAAAAGAGGCTATACCCCAACAAAGCCCAATTTGTTTTCCACAGCGGTGGGGCGATGGTAATATGAAGCCTTATTGGGTTATTGGACCATTGGCCAAAACTACTCGCACCATCCAATACAAATTCATATTCCCCAACCGGCAAATTGTAGAATGTAAGGGTGTTTTCATTTCCTGTTTCAATCCAAGTATCATTGTTCGGTAAGACCTTATGTCTGTAATTATTGAATTCAGGTTTCAAAAAATCCAGGGAGGCGTAGGCTATCCGAATTGAGTTTTCATTATGAGGGAGGAGCAACGCATTATTTTTGACCCTACAAATTACGGATTGGAAGCCCTTATTTGAATTATCGATACTTTCAAGTGCCGTTATTGCCATGTTGAAGCTTGGCCGATTGCCGTTCTCTTCCCAATCAGATTTAACTATACTGATCCCATCCCTACTGCCAATGACCACATTATCCCTACCATCAACAAAAATTGAATTTCTATAGGGGATATTATCGACCAGGCCATTTTTAGAGGTATAATGTTTCATTGCCACCAATTTCCCTTCGACTTCATCATAACTGGTCTTCAGAACGCCATTGGTCGTGCAGATCCAGAGAAAGCCTTTGGAATCCTCAGCCAAGCCCAAAACATACTCAGATGGAAGCCCTTCGGCATGCCCAAATTGTTCAAAGGCATTGTTCGCTGGGTCGTAACGGTTCAATCCCCTTTGGGTAGCTATCCAAAGATTGTCCTTACTGTCCAAAAAAACTTCCTTTATAGAATTATTACTTAAGCTCTCAACATCGCCAAAAGCACTGGTGTAATTTTCAAAAAGCCCATCACCAAATTCATTGACCAAACGACTGACCCCGCTGAAGGTCCCAATCCAAACATGGCCATCGGCATCCATTTCAACATCATACACCTGATTGTTTGCCAAACTCTCTGGGAAGTCACCTTCATGAACATAAACGGAAAACCTTGGGTTCCGTAAATCACCATCCTCCAAGGAAAGCTTCACAAATCCCGCATAGTTGGCCAGCCAATAATTGTTATCATCTATCTGCTCCATTTCATAGCACCAATTATGGGGCAGGCCATTTGCTGTGGTATACTTAAGGAATTTGCTTGGATTTTGTTCTGTATCCAGTTGCGTAACGAAGAGGCCATTAGTAGATCCAATCCATAAACGATTCTTGGAATCAATAAAAAGATCCCGTGCCCTGAACATATCTTCATCAGAAAAATGCAAATATTCTTTCGGGCAGCTCCCTGAATACAGATCATGTGCTGAAAATCGATACAATGCCGTAGGGGTAGTAATCCAGAAATACCCTTTCTTATCCTGAACAATCCCATAGACCCCATAAAAATCCGGTAAGCAATCATTATCATACCTAGGTGGAAACGTAAGCACCTCACTATCAGGTTTACTTACTTTATATAGGCCGTTGGTGTTGGCCACCCAAATATTGCCCTGTCTATCCTCAAATACGGCCTTTACCTCACCGGACATGTCCTGCCATCCATTTCTGGAAATCATTTGCACCTCCTCATGGGAGTCCTGCCGGCTTATTATCTTTTTGAACCCATTTTTCCATGTGGCCAGATAAATGGAACCGTCCCTTGCCATCAAAAACTTATCGATGTAGTATTCTGCAATTCGTTCACCTTGGACATCTTTTAGGTGTTCAATGACCAACTTATCCTGCCCCAGGCGTTTTCCCTTTAAAAGACCCTTAGAGGTACCCAATAACATTATGGAGTCATTCAAGTGCCAATTCTGAAAAAAACTATAGTCGGTAATGGACAAATCTTGATCATATTCAAGCGTAATGGGAATAAACTCATATTTGGAGGTTTCCATGACATAAGGCCCATTATTGGTGGAAACCCATATGAGGTCCTGATTGTCCTGTGTAATGTTCCAAATCGCCTCATTGGAGAGGTTTTCGGCTTGGCCATCTTTTAAAAAATGGATAGGTGAATTACCAGGCTCAATCAAGAACACCCCGTTGTAGGTACCGACCCAAATTCGATGTTGTCGATCCTCAAAAATGGAAAGGATGTAAAGATGGGATTCTTCAGGGTCCTCTATGAGTTCCACATAACTAATTTCCCCTGCTTCCATAGTATGCAATCCCATGGGGGTTCCTAGCCAGATTTTACCATCAGAAGACTGCAAAAGGGTATTGATACGATTGTTCCGAAGCCCTAGGGTATCCTTTAGATTGGCTTTATACGCTTCAAAATGCTTTCCATCAAATCTAAACAGGCCATTATTGCCCCCAACCCAAATAAACCCTTCCTTATCTTGAATAACATCATGAACAATCCTTGAAGGAAGCCCATTATGATCGGCATAGCGCGAAGTTTCGTATACCTGTGAAAATGAAACCCCACAGATTGCCAAACAAATTGAGAATAATAATAATCTGATTATCAAGCTAATGGATTATGCTACTAAATATAGCATAATTTCAAAGGAAAAATACGCTAAGCCTGATGTCGTTCCCTTGCCAAGAGCGTGTTTTTCAATAACATAGCAATGGTCATGGGGCCGACCCCCCCGGGAACCGGTGTTATGTAGGATGCTTTTGGTGCCACCTCATCAAAATCAACATCTCCCGTAATATAGTACCCTTTCTCCCTGGTTTCATCAGGAACTCGGGTGATGCCCACATCAATAATGACAACGCCATCCTTGACCATATCTGCCTTTAGGAAATCCGGAGAACCCAAAGCAGAGACAATGATATCTGCTTTTTGTGTAAATTCCTTTAAGTCCTTCGTTCGACTATGGGTGACAGTAACCGTAGCATTGGCTGCCTTACCTTTTTGGCTCATTAAAATGCTGATGGGTCTTCCTACAATATGACTACGTCCAATTACCACGGTATGCTTGCCTTCGGTATCTACGTTATATCTTTTGAGCAGCTCCATAATTCCAAATGGCGTAGCTGGGATAAAAGTTTCCATGTCAAGCGCCATTTTTCCAAAATTGGTAGGGTGAAATCCGTCAACATCCTTATCCGGATGTACGGCCATCAGCACCTTTTCTTCATTGATGTGCTTGGGAAGGGGCAATTGTACAATGTATCCATCAATGTCAGGATTCTCGTTCAACGTCCTAACCTGGTCCAACAACGCCTCTTCAGAGGTATCCTCAGGAAGATGGATCAGGGTAGACTCAAAACCAATTTTCTTACAAGACCGGACCTTACTGCCCACATAGGTAAGACTAGCTCCATCATTGCCTACCAAAACTGCCGCCAAATGCGGTACTTTTCCCCCGTTTTGTTTTATTTGGGATACCTCGACAGCGATTTCCTCTTTAATCTGATTCGAAATTTTCCTCCCATCGAGTATTTCCATAGGTTGTTCTATTAACTGCTTACTAAATCACCGCATATTTTGCATCATCTGCATCATTTGTTTACCACGGCCCCCTTGCATCATTTTCATCATCTTGCTCATTTGGTCAAACTGTTTCAACAATTGATTGACATCTTGAATGGATCGACCGCTACCTGCGGCAATTCGTTTCTTTCGGCTTGAATTTAATTTTGATGGATTTGCACGTTCATCCGGAGTCATGGAATGAATCATGGCCTCAATATGCTTAAAGGCATCATCATCAATGTCAATGCCCTTTAGTGCTTTCCCCATTCCTGGAATCATCCCCATCAAATCCTTCATATTCCCCATCTTCTTGATTTGCTGAATTTGGCTTAGGAAATCATCAAACCCAAATTTATTTTTAGCAATCTTCTTTTGGATTTTTCGGGCCTGTTCTTCATCAAATTGTTCTTGGGCCCGTTCCACGAGGGATACCACATCCCCCATTCCAAGGATACGATCCGCCATTCTTGAGGGATGGAATACGTCAATAGCCTCCATCTTTTCACCAGTTCCGATGAACTTAATGGGCTTATCAACGACCGATTTAATGGAAATAGCAGCCCCACCACGGGTATCACCATCCAATTTGGTCAAGATGACACCATCAAAATTGAGAATGTCATTAAAAGCTTTTGCGGTATTTACAGCATCCTGTCCCGTCATGGCATCCACCACGAACAAGGTCTCCTGGGGCTGCACGGCTTTATGGATGTTTGAGATTTCATCCATCATCTCCTGGTCCACAGCTAAACGACCGGCAGTATCGATAATGACCACATTGCATCCCAGTTCCTTGGCCTTTTTGATACCATCTTGTGCAATGGCCACCGGATTTTTGTTCTCCCGGTCTGAATATACCTCAGCACCAATTTGCTCACCTACAATATGCAGTTGGTCGATTGCAGCAGGTCGGTAGACATCACAAGCTACCAATAAAGGTTTTTTACTTTTCTTCTTTTTTAGGAAGTTGGCCAATTTTCCTGAAAATGTGGTCTTACCTGAACCTTGAAGACCTGACATAAGAACTATGGTTGGGTTTCCACCCAAATCAATTTCCTCAGCGTCACCCCCCATCAATTCGGTGAGTTCATCCTTTACAATCTTAACCATTAATTGGCCTGGCTGCAGTGTGGTCAATACGTTTTGACCAAGCGCTTTTTCCCTGACCTTATTGGTAAACTCTTTGGCAATTTTGAAGTTGACGTCAGCATCCAAAAGTGCCCTTCGCACTTCTTTGACGGTTTCTGCGACATTGATTTCGGTAATCTTGCCGCGACCTTTTAAATTATGTAGGGCCTTATCGAGTTTTTCGCTTAAATTATCAAACATCTAGGTTCATCATTTTGAAGAAAGCAAATTTAAGAAATACCTATCTTATCTAAGTTTTCTGTGAAATCAAAAAAAGCGACCCGTTATTGGATCGCTTTTGCCTATTAGGTAACCTAAAGGATGACTCAGCTACGCTCAAAAATCAAAAAGTCATCATCGTCGTCATCGTCGTCATCGTCGTCATCGTCGTCTGCCAAACGAATGCGATTATCACTAAATTCCAAAACGTACCAATCCTCGGTCAGGTCATCAAAATCATCATCAGATGTTGAGAAGGTGATATACAACTCCAAATTATCGGCATCATCAAAATCATCATCATCATCCAATTCGACCCGCCATGTCCCGTTAAAGGAATTGGTGCCATTATCGGCGACAATAGTGCCATCCGCGCCAAATGTGAATACAAAGCCATCAAAACTGCTCGTTTCATCTTGCCCATCATCAATAAAGCTCGAAATACGCCATGTCCCAGTTTCCAGTGAGCCCTGAATTGAAGCTACATCCGAATTATTAAACCCATCGATCGGGCTATCATCATCTTCATCACAAGATGACAAAACAATTAATACGCTCAGTAAAAAAACAACCTTCCAATACTTAATTTTCATTTTCTTTTATTTTTAGTTTCACAATTTTTCTTTGCCAGCAAAAGGAAAAATCATAAATGGACGATTGGGACGTTAAAAAAAGGACAGCTTTGGAGCAAACTGTCCTTTTCAATTAAGATCTGGAGCAAAACGTTTACTGTTTCTTCTCGAACACTAATGTTTTAAAGTTTACGTCTTCGTCTTCGTAAACCAATTCTATTCTGTCGGCGGATAACTCCATGAGATACCAAGCCTCGGTCAATTCATCAAATGGTTCATCATCACCCAAGTTGATATATACCTGAAGGTTTCCTCCTGTGTCCCTAAGGGCCCTCCAAACACCGGCGACCTGAGGGTCATCATTAATGGAAACTTCCACTTGATTAAAATTGGAGAAACTGAAGTCCATTCCTGCAAAATCCTCGGTCTCGTCTTCCCCTTCATCATCATAAAGGGTAATGTTCCATAGACCTCCTAGCAAAGTGTTTCTAATCTCACCAACATCACCATCCTCACTATCCTCACAGGATTTTTGTAGTACCATTTCATAGTCGACAGCTTCATCCTTCAATACTATACGGGATGTTTTTACAACACTCTCTCCGTCAATATCAACCACTGGCCACTCAAAGTTTACGGCAGTTTCCATCATGATCTCAATGGTAAGGCTTCTTATTCCATCGGCATTCGCACCCACTTCCCAGGTTCCTTCAAAGGTGGTAATGCCATCACCTAAAGTAACTACTCCGTCTTCGCTAAAGATGAACTCATAGCCCAACAATCTATCAATATCCTCTCCTTGTAACTCTAAGTCACGGATGATCCACTCACACTCCATAAGGGTGTTCATCAAGGTCTCAATACTGATAATGCCATTATCATCGCCATCGTCTCCGTCGTCATCTCCGTCATCATTGTCATCGTCGTCATCATCATCACCATCTTCGCAACGTCTTTTTAAAATGATTTTATTATCGTTATCAGAGTAGAACTTAATTTTGCCCTCGCCAATCTCATATACAACCCACACAAGATTGAAATCGGTCATCATTCCAAAGTCCATTTCCACCGTTGGACCATTTTCAGTAAATTCAAATGACCACTGACCTGTTGTGCTATTGCCCATAGGGCCTATTAATTCAACTTCACCATCATCGTCAAAGTCGAGTACAAAATCCCTATACTGATCGGTTTGTGCCATTCCAAAACGTCGGATATCATATACTTTCCAAGGACATTCCGTCAAAAATTCCTCAAAACGCTCCTCGTCAAAGTCATCATCATTGTAATCATCGTCATCATCCTCATCACACTCATCTTCGGCAGCTTCCAAAACCCTTGCCAATTCAGCATTGCTGTTTACCTGAATCTCCGTTCCGTCAAATTTTTTCATGGTCACAGGGTACTCAATACTGATCAATTCACCTTCCTCACGATCTTTGAAGAACCTACGCAACTCTCGATCACTGTTGATGGTCAGACTTCCAGCTTGTTGTCCATCAATATCAAATGTGAACAAAGTAATGGGATATACAAAATCGATACATTCTATGTCATCATCATCCCCACCTTCACGACATTCAGCAGCCAATTCGCGAAGCGCTTCCTTGCTTTCGATAACTACTTCAGTAAAATCGGCAAGGGTAATGGTAATAGGGAAAATAATTTCAAGAACATCTTCATCATCATCAAACTCGTCAAAAATTTCCTCAATCAATTCTAAGTCTTCAATACTATCAATGGTAATCTGAATCCCAGCAACCTCTACGGTATAAGGGAATTGAACGGCAATGCAACTTGCTTCGTCAACAATGTTATCAAAAGAACCATCATTGGAGGCCGTATTAACGATTAACTCAGCAGTGGCAGAATCCGTTTGAAGCGTTTCTTGGGCATCACTACCCACTTCTTCAAACTCTTCCTGACACGAATTAAATAGTAAGGCTACGGCAACAAAGCCTGCATACATTACATTAGTTATCAACTTTTTCATAACGATTTGGATTATTTTGTTGTTAGTACGATCATAAAACAACCATTTGTAAAAATACCCTACCTCAATTTTCACATTTTTTAAAATATCTTTGGGAAACCTTGTAAAAACCAATGCATGGGCAACGTTTGCGAAGAACACATCTTCAGTTCCATATTTAAGGACAATTCTAAAACGGTTTTTAACTATATCTATTATAAGTTTGGCAATGAGGAAAAAGCAAATGATGCCGTGCAGGAGGCCTTTGTAAAGCTCTGGGAGAATTGTGCAAAAGTAGCCCCGGAAAAAGCGAGGTCCTATTTGTACACCGTGGCAAACAATCTTTATCTTAACGTGATCAAGGCTGAAAAAGTGCGATTGAAATATGCTGATCAACATTCCAATTCAATCAATCAGGAATCGCCCGAGTATGTTTTGGAGGAAAAACAGTTTCAAAAAAAATTGGACGATGCCCTTGACGCACTTCCCGAAAATCAACGAACCACTTTTTTGTTAAATAGAATCGATGGAAAAAAATATAGCGAGATTGCAGAGATGGAAGGTGTAAGTGTAAAGGCCATTGAAAAACGGATGCATTTGGCATTGAAAACCTTGAGGGAGCAGATTGATGGAATATGACCATAAATTCCAAATCACAAATTTCAAATCTAGACTTGAAGTTTAGGGATTTGATTCTTGATCTTAAAATAAAGTAGGGTTTTTTTAAACTTAATTGTTATAAGACCGTAAAGCATAGAAATCATGCAAGAAAATTACTTGGCAAAATGGTTGAACAATGAACTCTCGGAAGAAGAGTTGGCCGAGTTTAAGAAGTCGGCCGAATATGCTTCATATCAGAGAATCGTTGATACATCAAAGGGAATGAAGGCTCCTGAATTTGATGTGGATCAGGCATGGACCTCCTTTAGGAATGCTAACATGGAGAAAGAACCCAAGGTGCTTCCTTTACATCCCTTCAAGTCCTTCTTGCGCATAGCCGCTGTTATTGCTGTGCTTCTTGCTGGTTCCTATTTTTACTTGAACTCCTTGGATGAACGCTATAGCACTGAATTTGCCCAACAAACAGAAATTATACTCCCGGATGCTTCCGAAGTTCTATTGAATGCCGGTTCTGAGCTTTCCTTCAATGAAACAAATTGGGAGGACAACCGTAATTTGGTACTGGATGGGGAAGCCTATTTTAAAGTGGCCAAAGGGAAGCGATTTACGGTTTCCACAGCCGCCGGTAAAGTTACTGTTCTCGGCACCCAGTTCAATGTGGAGAGCAGAAAGGGTTTTTTTGAGGTAACCTGTTATGAAGGTTTGGTGAGTGTCATGTACAATGGTACCACAAAGAAACTACCCGCTGGGAATTCCTTTATAGTCATTAATGGGGAAATCACACAAACGAAAGGCATTGTCGCCCCTGTACCCTCTTGGACACAGAACGAAAGTTCCTTTAAAAGCATACCCCTTAAATATGTTTTGGCTGAATTTGAGCGTCAATTCAATATGGAGGTTAATATCCAAAATATCGATACCGAACAACTTTTTACCGGTACTTTTAACAACACCGATATAAATCTAGCGTTAGAAAGTATTAGTACTCCTTCCCAAATTCGTTATAAATTGGGGACGGACAACGTACTCTTCTATGCAGGGAACACTCCGTAGCGTTTGTAGTATACTGATGATGGTGCTCATTGCACTATCCAATCACCTTATGGCTCAAGACAAACCAACGCTTGAGCTTCCCACTTTCATTTCACAATTGGAACGAAGGTTTGAGGTCAAGTTCTCCTATGTGGATACCGATATCAAAGGTATTGAGATTGAAGTTCCTTCCTCCAATCAGCTTCAGGAAATCCTAAATAGTCTTGCCCAACAGACCGGAATCGAAATCAAACAGCTCAACGAAAGGTACTATGCCTTGAGTAGATCCAAATTTGTAGCTATTTGTGCCCGGGTACTGGACAATTTTGCCAAGAATACTGTCCCTGGGGCCACTGTTGAAGTTTTAGGAACTGAAAAAGCCCTGATAACTGACGTAGAAGGCAATTTTAAATTAGAAAACGTGGAACGAACGGCTTCCTTACAGATTCGTTATCTTGGATATACTACTAAAATAGTGCCCGTTTCCGATTTGATTTTGGAAGATGAATGTCCAAAAATCCTTTTGGCGGAACGTCGGGAAGCGCTGAACGAGGTAGTGGTTTATGAGTTCTTGACCAAGGGAATCATTAGGGAAACCGATGGGAGCATCACCTTGAACACGGGAGAGCTAGGCCTTTTACCAGGACTGGCGGAACCCGATGTACTTTTTGGGGTACAGGCGCTTCCCGGTATCAAAAGTATTGATGAGACGGTTTCGGACATTAATATACGTGGGGGGACCAACGACCAGAATCTTATCTTATGGAATGGGATTAAAATGTATCAATCCGGTCACTTTTTTGGATTGATTTCCGCCTTTAATCCTTATCTAACTGAAAAAGTGTCCATCTATAAAAATGGTACTCCGGCCCAATACGGAGATGGGGTAAGTGGGGTCATCAGTATGGAGACCAAGAACACTATTGAAGAGCAATTCTTTGGTGGCGCTGGCTTTAATTTCATCAGTGGGGATGTTTTTGGACAGCTTCCGGTGAATGAGAAATTGGCGTTTCAGTTTTCCGCAAGACGATCGACTACCGATTTTTTGGATACTCCCGTTTATGGCAGTTTTACGGATAGGGCTTTTCAGGACACCGAAATTAGAAATGAACAAAACCAGAGGATAAACGAAAATCTGGAACAGGACGAGACCTTTTTTTTCTATGATTTCTCTGGGAAAGTGCTTTACGATATCAACGACTATCACAGAGTGCGTCTAAGCTTTATTGCCATTGACAACGATCTTGATTTTTTGGAAAGCGATACGGACACGAACGAAACATCCAGAAGCTTTTTGGACCAAACCAATCTTTCGGCAGGTTTGCAATGGTATGCGGATTGGACCAATCGTTTTTCTACCCATGCCAATATCTATTTTTCCAAATATGATTTGGACGCCCAAAGTTTTTTTCCCAATCAGGTACAGCGGTTATTTCAGGAAAATACGGTGGAGGAGCGCCAAGCCAAAATTACCTCTTCATATAAATTGTCCAATTCGCTAAATTGGATCAATGGATATCAGTACATAGAAACCGGGATAATCAACGAGGCAAGGGTAACCGAACCTAATTTTAACCTTAATGAAAAAAGTGTCATCAGAATCCAAGCTCCCTTTACCGAGATTCAATATAGGGCTTTGGACGATAGTTTTATTGCACATGGAGGGCTGAGGGCCAATTATATTGAAAACATTGATACTTTTTCACAGTGGCTTTTTGAACCTAGAATCAATCTTAATTTTAGGTTGGCCAATTACTTAAGGGGACAGATTCTTGGGGAATTTAAGAGTCAAAGTACCAATCAGGTTATTGATTTGGAACAGAACTTTCTAGGGGTAGAAAAAAGGCGTTGGACCCTATCCAATGAAGAAGAATTACCCCTGACCAAAAGCAAACAAGGTTCTATTGGAGTCAATTATGCTAAAAATCAATTCTATTTAGGTATCGAGGCGTTTTACAAAAATGTGGATGGCGTGAGTACCAGAACGCAAGGTTTTCAAAACGAAAACCAATTCAACGGGGATTTGGGAAGGAATGATTTAATAGGAAGTTACGAAGTAAAAGGTGTGGAATTCTTGATCAATCAACAGGGAGAAAACTATAGTGCTTGGATGAGCTATACGTACAATAAAAACTATTATACCTATGATAGCATAGTACCATCAGTTTTTCCCAACAATTTGGATGTGCGACACACCCTTACCCTTGCAGGGACCTACACGATTGGAAATCTTAAATTGGGTATGGGCCTAAATTACAGGACGGGAAGGCCTTATACAGAACCCGTGGAAGACAGTTCGCTGGACACGACGTTCTTTCCAGCCCGAATCAATTTTAAAGCTCCCAATAGCAGTCGTTTGCCCGAATATTTTAGAATGGACGCATCAGCGACCTATGGATTCAGCTTGAGTCCAAGGGTAAAGGCCAAAGCCGGCGTTTCCTTGTTAAATCTTACCGACCGGACCAATATATTAAATAGGTACTTCCGTGTTTCCGATGAAAATGAGATTGAGCGAGTGGACAATACTTCTCTAGGACTCACGCCTAATTTCAATTTCAGAGTTACTTTTTAATGGCCTCCACTTTGGACATCACCAACACATGGGGAAAGGTTATAGCTGCAAGCACATATAAAATCACAGTAATGAAATAATCCACACTATCCCTCAACAACCAGTATAGGACACCCAAACCCAAAATAGATATCAGCCAATACAAGGAAGAGGTTTTCAGATAGCTCACAAAATTGCTTCGATTGGCTCGACCGTAGAGAAAATTCAATTGGTCCCTCATTGAAGGCAAACTGTGCCAAAAGATAAAATAAATCGCAAATCCCCATACCAATGAAGCATTGGCAAAAGTTATTCCCAACACAATCAGATAAAACAGTTCCTTAATGGGATTAATCTTTAATATCCCATCTTTAATAAGCCTAAAACAGCATACCACCGTCCCAATTGAAACGACAATAAGAGCACCGACAATAAAACTTTCGTCAAGCATCCAACCAGAAACGTCCTTGATCACATTTAACACTTCGTTTAATTTTATAAAGAATATCATAAACAATATTGTAGCGCCATATGTTATGAAAAGGGGGCGGGAGATGCGGCTCTCCTTGGTTAAATGATGGCTGAAATGTTGTTCACCGAAGTGATATGCACTAATCAAAATAAAGAATATTAAGGCAATTCCTTTGGATACCACAAATAAAAAGGTTACTAAAACAATGGCCCCCAAATAGATAAACAACAACTTCCCATTGGAATCCTTTCTTTTTGTTAATGAGGTTATTAGAGTAATGTCATTTGCGCCATGCAATACCCCGAACGTTAGAATCAAGGTATAGGCCAGATAATCTTGAGCTGTAGCCCCCAATTGCGTGGAGAGCCATAATCCAAAAAAGGTCAAAACAATAATACTATTTTTCAAATTCTTAGTTTTTCAACTTTTGTTTAAATATATAGTAAAAATTTTAAACATTTTTTATCATTTTATTGTTTAACTTTTTTTACATTTGGTTTAACAAAATTAATTAACTCTTATATATATGAAATCTTTATTGTTAAGCTTACCCTTGTTAGCCGATGTTAGCAAGATTGCCAACGATGACTACGTTGGATTCACCTTTTTCGTAGGGTGCATGGCGATGATGGCCGCCTCTGCTTTCTTCTTTTTGTCCATGAACAGCTTTGATAGAAAGTGGAAAACCTCTATTCTGGTTTCAGGATTGATTACCTTTATTGCTGCCGTACACTATTGGTACATGCGCGACTATTGGGCTGGTGTGGGAGAATCCCCTACATTCTTTAGATATGTGGACTGGACACTTACTGTGCCTTTAATGTGTGTGGAATTCTATCTCATCCTTAAGGTAGCGGGTGCCCAAAAGTCATTGATGTGGAAATTAATTTTTGCTTCGGTCGTTATGTTAGTTACAGGATATTTCGGGGAAGCGGTCTACACAACGGGTTCAGGACCTGCACTTTGGGGTCTTATTTCCGGTATAGCCTACTTCTACATTGTTTATGAAATATGGTTTGGTAATGCCAAAAAATTGGCGGAATCTGCTGGAGGTTCTGTACTAAAAGCCCACAAAACGCTCTGTTGGTTCGTGCTGGTAGGTTGGGCCATTTATCCCATTGGATACATGGCAGGAACCACGGGTTGGTACGATGGAATCTTTGAAGGGTTGAATATGGACGTTATTTATAATATTGGTGACGCCATCAATAAAATTGGTTTCGGTTTGGTTGTTTATGGAGCTGCCGTTGCCTCACAATCTTCTACGTCAGATTCGTAGTTATTTTTAGTTGGTTACTTGAAAAGCCCCTGTTTCTTAAGCAGGGGCTTTTTTGATACCTTCCCGTCTAAGCTAAAATACTCTCATGCCCGGAATCTTTGACAAACAGACATGAGCTATTAGTCTTTTTGGTCATTTCCATGATGAAATCATGTTTGAATTCCGCATCCATTCCAAAAATATTGAGATCCGCTGAAGGCGCTTTCCGCGTGAATTCCCTAAAATCCCCCAAATGAACCTCAATCAATGTTTCAGGGAGTCTGGCCAAATTCACCAAAGAATTGAGAAACTTTTTCGCGTTTTCCTCTTCATCAGCTTGACTGATGACCATGATCAATCGAATCCGTGCCTCCCAATTCTTTTTTAGTTTATACGCAATCAACGTGGACAAATCCAAACTTCCTATATCCCAACCCAATTCCCAGTTGCCCCTTCTATCACTCACCCATACATTGATAAGATTTCGTTGTCCCAAAAGTGCTGTTGGATGGGCAGAAAACAGTAATACCCCAATCTCCAACCGTACGCTTTCTTGAATTACCGGTTTGATTTCCGTTTCAAAATCATCATGTTGCTGCAGATTCAGAAATACAATATTGGGTCTAAAGAAAGCACCTTTAAGGGCTTGGTTTCCGTAGTTCACCCCTTTGGCAAATTCATCGGTATGAATGACCGTCCATGAAGAAAACACTCCTTTATTGCGAAAGGCTTCCGAAAGCGATATTAGTTCAGTAGTGAAGGATTCGCTACCGGAAAAAGGTGCTATACCCAATAGTTTGATCGAGCCCTTGGGGGCGGCAATATTTCGTAAAAACTGAAAGTTTCCCTTCGCCCCGCTTATATCCCGAATGGGAACCATTAAGTTGGGTTTCCATGCCCGTTGCTGCATTTTTTTCATTCCCCAGGTATGCTTGGCCGCCCATTCCGCGAATGACACAAATAATCCAGAGCGCACATCCTCAAATGGGGTCTCCAAATTTTGCTTGGACAAAAACCAATACACCACAAAAACAATGACCAAAGAAACCAAACTAATGGTGGGATTAATAATAAACATGGCCATGATGGAGGAAAATAGTCCCACCCATGGAATCCACTTATGCACCTTAAAGATGGGTCGATAACTTATTAATCCCAGTTGTTGTTCAATGATGACCACAATATTGATCATGGCATAGGTAATCAAGAAAAAGAGGGTGACCAATGGGGCTATGGCATTTAAATCCCGCAATAACATCGTCGCAAAAATCATAATTCCCGTAACCACCATGGCATTTCTTGGCTGGCCATTGGCGCTTTGACCCGAAAGAAAATTGGCATAGGGCAACACCTTATGTTCCCCCATAGCAAAAAGGATGCGCGAGGAACCAACGATTGAAGCTAGGGCGGAGGAAAAGGTCGCTCCAAGAACACCGGCAATCACCAGGGGTCCAAAGTAAGACTTATCAATGATCACGTTATAATTGGATACCAACTCATCCTCGGAGGCCGAACGAGCAATCCAAAAGGCCAGCACCATATAAATCACAAAACTTACCCCGATGGCCCAAAGGGTTCCCAACGGTATGCTTTTTTTGGGATCTCTAAGCTCACCGGACATATTGGCTCCAGCCATGATTCCCGTAGCCGCCGGAAAAAACACGGCGAATACCATCCAAAAACTACTTCCACCAAAACCATTCTCAATGGAGCCCCTAAATGTACCCCAGCGAATGGCATTCTCTGTTGGAATGGTCATGGAACCGTGATAGGCGGCCATTACTATGGAAATCAGGGATAGGACAATGACCCCCATTATAAAATATTGGGTCTTAATGGCCAAATCCGCACTGATATAGGCAATGCAAATAAGTATAGAGAAGACGATGATGTCCACCAGAAAGGGGTCATGGTTGGGAAATATACCCAGCCATCCCTCCCGAAAACCGAAAATATACATGGTCACCGCCAAACCTTGTGAAATATATCGGGGAATCCCAAGGCTTCCCCCTACCTCCAAGCCCAGGGCCTGTGATATAATGGCGTAGGCACCACCGGCCCCAATACGGATATTGGTGGTAATGGCAGACATGGAAAGTGCCGTACACAGCGTGATCAAAAATGAAACAAGGATAATTATCCATGCGCCAAGCAGACCAGCATTGCCTACCACCCAGCCCATTCGCAAGTACATGATCACTCCAAGAATGGTCAGGAGTGTTGGCGTAAACACCCCACCGAAAGTGCCGAATTTTTTAAGCTTGGTTTTTTGCGTCTGCATGGTCATGATCGAATGGCACTTACAATATAGATGATTTGTGCCATTGTTCAATCATGATACTAATTTAAGTATTACATGCGCTGGGGAACATCAACCCCCAACAGGCGAAATGCATCGCGAATCACCTCCCCAACCTTTTTGGATAGGAGAATCCTAAATTGACGTTTTGCTTTATCAGTTTCCCCTAGAATGGAGACCTGCTGGTAAAACGAATTGAATTCCTTGACCAGATCATAGGTATAATTGGCAATTAATGCCGGACTATAATTGTCGGCAGCCTCCTGTACTTTCCCAGGAAATAGTTGTAACTGTTTCAATAGTTCCTTTTCCTTTGGGTGCACATCCAATTTAGGGTCTAGGGCAGAAGGAATCTCGCTCAGATTGGCCTTTCTTAAAATGGATTGTATCCTGGCATAGGTATACTGAATAAATGGCCCAGTATTTCCTTGAAAATCCACCGATTCTTCAGGATTGAACAAAATCCGCTTTTTGGGATCTACTTTTAGGATATAGTATTTTAGGGCTCCTAAACCGATGGTTCGATAGAGTTTCTTTTTTTCATCATCGGAATATCCATCCAATTTCCCCAATTCTTGAGAGATTTCTGCGGCGGTATCTTCCATGTTTTGGATAAGGTCATCCGCGTCAACTACGGTCCCTTCCCTACTTTTCATCTTGCCGGAAGGCAAATCCACCATACCGTAACTTAGATGATATAGCTTTTCGGCCCATGAAAAGCCCAGTTTCCTCAAAATCAAAAAAAGTACCTTAAAATGATAATCCTGTTCATTCCCTACGGTGTATACCATCCCATTAATGTCCGGGAAATCGGTCACGCGTTGAATGGCCGTACCGATATCCTGGGTCATGTATACTGCAGTCCCGTCCGAGCGTAGCACAATTTTTTCATCCAGACCCTCATCGGTGAGGTCAATCCAGACACTACCATCCTCTTTTTTAAAGAACACCCCCTTTTCAAGACCTGCTTTGACCACATCCCGGCCAAGGAGATAGGTATCACTCTCGTAATACAATGTATCAAAATCCACTCCCAAATTCTTGTAAGTGATATCAAATCCTTCATACACCCAACCATTCATTTTTTTCCATAAGGTTACTACTTCGTCATCACCCGATTCCCACCTACGTAACATTTCTTGGGCATTGACCAAAATTGGGGCTTCCTTTTCTGCAATTGCCTTTTCTTTTCCTTCGGAAACCAATTGGGTAATTTCTGCCTTATAGGCTTTGTCAAATTCAACGTAATACTTTCCTACCAAATGGTCACTTTTCAATCCAGAAGATTCAGGAGTTTCCCCATTTCCGAACCTCTGCCAGGCCAGCATACTTTTACAGATATGGATACCACGGTCATTGATAATTTGGGTTTTGTACACCTTATGACCTGCTGCTTTTAGAATTTCAGCAACGGAATATCCTAGCAAATTATTCCGGATATGTCCCAAATGCAAGGGTTTATTGGTATTTGGGGAGGAATACTCCACCATTATCGCATCCTTGGTATTTGGAGATTGATAGCCAAAATGTTCCATATTCAAAATGGTGTTGAAGAAATTCAAATAAAAGCCATCCGCAACCGCTAGATTCAAAAACCCTTTGACCACATTGAATTTGGATATTTCAGGAACATTTTCCTGTAAGTATTCACCAATCTGAGTACCTATTTGAACAGGATTTCCTTTAACCCATCGCAGCATGGGAAAAACCACTACGGTGATATCCCCTTCAAAATCTTTTCGGGTAGGTTGAAACTCCACCGAAGGAAGGTCAACTTCAAAAATCGTTTGTACTGCTTCCTTTACCTTTTGTTCCAAAATGTGTTGTAGCTCCATTGCAAATGCCATTTCAGCCTGCAAAACTACATTTTTTATAGGGTTTTAGCGAAGTTTTAAGAAGGAACGGGAATCGAATCAGTAATTTTAAAAATGCTATTGAATGTTTCGTATTCCAACTCAGACATTACAAGAAAAATCGACGCCGAAGTAGGCAAACCCTTCACCCTAAAGGAGCGTTTTACAATGGGAGGCATTGGTAGCCCGAAACTTGAAATTACCGAAACAAGTGTTGAAATTCGCAACCTATTGATTTTGGACAACAATGCTGATTGCTGCAACATTGAAATGCGCCCTAAAGGAATTATCGTTGGTTTTCGTTCTCTACTGGAATCGTATGCCCTAGTCATTCCCTACTATAAATTGATTATTTATAAAGGGGACTTTGCCATATATTCAATTTATCGGGATAATTATTTTATCAAGGTGAAATCGGATACCAAGGCCATCCAAAAATTCTTTAAAAAAATACTGGATTACAAGGCGGATAACGCCCCAACCAACATTGAGGATTTATGAAAATCCTACTCACCGGAGCCAATGGCTATATTGGGATGCGCCTGCTTCCCAGACTTTTGGAGTTAGGCCATCACATTGTATGCGCGGTTCGCGATGAAAATCGTTTGTCCATTGATGCAAAGACCAGAAAAAAAGTGGAAATCATTGAAGTGGACTTTCTAAACGAATTCCGACCAGGAATCATCCCTCAGGACATCAATGCTGCCTATTATCTCATCCACTCCATGACAGGATCAACTACCGATTTTGATGAAAAAGAGGCAAAGGCAGCCACAAATTTTAACCAACACCTATCGCAAACTTCTTGTGAACAGGTGATTTACCTTAGTGGTATTGTCAATGAAGAAAAACTGTCCAAACATCTGTCTTCCCGAAAAAATGTAGAGGAAATTCTTTATCAAGGCCACTTTAACCTTACTGTGCTACGTGCCGGTATTATAGTGGGTTCCGGTAGCTCTTCATTTGAAATCATCCGTGACCTCTGCGAGAAGCTACCCGTAATGATTACCCCAAAATGGGTATTGACCAAAAGTCAACCAGTCGCCATTCGAGATGTCGTCAAATTTCTGACTGGAGTCCTAGGCCATAAAAAAACCTATAATGAATCCTTTGATATTGGCGGTCCTGATATTTTGACCTACAAGGAAATGTTGCACCAGTATGCTAGTGTTAGGGGGTTTAAAAACTGGATTTTTACCGTTCCCGTAATGACCCCGAAGTTATCCTCCTACTGGTTATATTTCGTCACCTCAACCTCCTATAAATTGGCCATCAATCTAGTGGACAGTATGAAAATGGAGGTAGTGGCCCGCAACAATCACCTCCAGCAATTATTAGGCATTGAAACACATTCCTACAAGGAGGCCATTGCCATGGCCTTTAAAAAGATAGAACAAAATCTGGTTATCAGCAGTTGGAAAGACAGTATTGCCAGCGGTCAGGTACAGGAGGATTTGGAAAAATATATCCAAGTGCCAAAATATGGCGTGCTAAGGGATGTACAAAAAGTGACCATCACCAACGAAGAGAAAACATTGGAAAATATCTGGCGCATTGGTGGGGAAACCGGCTGGTACTATGGCAGCTGGCTTTGGAAAATACGGGGTTTTTTGGATAAGCTCAATGGTGGACCTGGGCTACGCCGTGGACGTACCCATCCCAATAAAATTTTCCCTGGGGACGCACTGGACTTTTGGAGGGTACTCTTAGCGGATAAAAAAGGAAAACGTCTGTTGCTTTTTGCTGAAATGCGACTCCCAGGCGAAGCTTGGTTGGAATTTAAAATTGACGACCAAAAAGTACTGCACCAGATAGCCACTTTTAGGCCTAAAGGCCTTAAAGGGCGTCTGTATTGGTATAGTGTTTTACCCTTTCACTATTTCATATTCGGGGGTATGATTCGGAATATTTCCCATTGACACCTTTTTGATGAAACAAAAAATGGAATTATTCGTCAACCAAGCAACCATTTGTTACTAAAAGGAGTCTTTACAGGTGAGCCTTCAATTGAAATACATGAAATTTAAACTTTTATCGCTATTTGTGCTTTTGAGTGGTCAAATTATAGCTCAGACCTATTCGTCCCAACTGTTGGATGCTAAGACCAAAAAGGGCATTCCCTATGCCACTATTCAATATGGGAAAAACCAAGGGGTCATTACGAATGAAGAAGGAAAGTTCTCTTTTACGCTGGAACAGCGTACACAATTGCTGGATTCTGTTTATGTTTCTTCCATGGGGTACGAAAAGGTTGGTTTTTCCTTAGGGCAACTGCAGGATTCCATTATAATCATGAAACCCAAAGCCATTGAATTGAGTGGTGTATATGTATTTGATGAGGAATTGGATGTAGACGAGATTATAGCGCGAATGAAAGAACACTTGCCGCAAAATAGAAACAGCGCCCCCTTGAAACAACGCTATTTCCTAAGGCAATCCGTATTTGGAAATATTCAAAAGGTGGACTTTGGGTTTGAAAAATCCTCCATAGAAGAATTGAATAAGGAATTGATTGACAGTATAGCAATGGCCATTCCCCGGAATTCCTACCACTATACCGAAGCCTTAGGGGATTTTTATAAAACAAACACAGCATACAAGGTAAACGTGCTTAAAGCTGCAGAACTCTACGACAAAAAAGATATTGGTTCCTTTGAAGATTTGGGCAAACGCATGGAGACCATGTTCAAAAAGAACATAAAACCAGATTCATACCTTAAAATTAAATCTGGGATTTTTAGCCAAAAGGTTCAAGTAGAAGAAGTGATGGAGGAAATGGAAGCGGATGAGGCCACAGCCAAAAATGCTGAGGTATTGGAAAAGGAAATACAACGGGATACCATTTCGGGAGTAGTGGATGGACAGAAACACATTTTTGATGAACTTTTGCAGGAAGTCTTTTACCAAGAAGACAGCAAACTGGACCTCATTGAAAAAACCAGAAAGTACGAATTTGAATTAGTGGGGTATACTGATATTGAAAATGCGGGAGTCTATGTCATCGACTTTAGTCCAAAAGGCGGTGCCGACTTTAAAGGTCGAGTTTATGTAAACATTGAGGATTATGCCGTTATGCGCATTGATTTTGAAAATTTAAAGAACCTCAAAAACTTTAGATTGCTTGGTATTTTTTATAGGGAAACCCTTTATAAGGGCAGTATGCAATTCACCCAATTGTCCAACGGCAAATACGACCTCAAGTTTGCTGATTTTAATTTTGGGCGTTGGTTTCGATTGGACCGGCCCTTGGATGTCATTGAAAAGAACAAAAATGTAAAGGGCCGTCGTAAACAAAATGAACTTCGATTGAACATTGATTTTAGAATGACCAACACCAATAAATGGGAACTGGTGGTTTTTGAGAACACCCTCATCGATCAAAGTCAATTTGAGGCATACAAGGAAGACAAGAGTGTTAAAGCCACCTATATGCCCACTTACGACCCCGAATTTTGGAAAGGCTATACCATCATGGAACCCAATCAGGCCATTCGGGAGTTTACGGTAAGCGAAGAATGATTACACTTTAGGCAAAAATACCTCTGCCATCATACAACGGGCCGATCCTCCACCACAGGTTTCAATGGTGTCCAAAGGACTGTGCACAATAGCGCAATGTTCTTCTATTGCAGCAATTTGGTCTTCCCGCAAGCTTTGAAATGCCTGTGAACTCATGACCATAAAGCGTTGGTCGTCTTTTCCATACACCTGAAGCATGTTGCCGGCAAACGCATGCATTTGGGCCTCTGTGATAGCAATAATCTCCTTGCCATCTTTCCTCAAGTGCTCCACCACGTTCTTCCGTTCCTTTTTGTCGTCAATGGCGTCCAGACAAATGACCACAAAAGTCTCTGCCATGGCCATCATCACATTGGTGTGGTAAATGGGCTTTCGTTCGCCATTGACCGTCTGGTTGGCCGTAAAAATTACGGGAAAACAATCGAAATCCTCACAAAACTCTATGAACAATTCCTCATGGGCACGTTCCGAAAGTGCGCAATAGGCCTTTTGGTTGACCCTATCTTTTAAGATACTCCCGGTACCTTCCAAAAAGACCCCTTCCTGTTCGGCAGCCGTATAGTCTACAACGGTATTAATTAGGAAACCATGGCTTTCAAGAATGTCAAAAATATCCTCCCTTCGCTCCTTCCTTCGGTTCTCGGCAAACATAGGATATACCGCTACGCTACCCGTATGGTGAAAGGATACCCAATTATTCGGAAAAATGGAGTCTGGGGTATCATTATCCTTATTATCGTCAACTACAATGACAGTGACACCGTAATGGCGAAGTGTTGCCACAAATTGATCGAATTCTTTTTGTGCCTTGGCGTTGATTTCAGAATTCGCAATGGAAATGTCTTCCTGAAAATAATTGTTTACGGCTGTTTGCTCGTTCTTTCTAAACGCCACGGGGCGGATCATGAGTATGGTGTTGGTAATTTGCATTGGCTTAAAAAAATCAACCAAAAGTAGCAAATCCGCATTTCATTTTGTAACAAAAAAAAGGCATCGGTATCTTTATACCATATGTACCGTAAATACCTGGGCAAATACAATGATTTGCTTCTGTTTTTGCTATTGATGCCAGTCATCAATACCATTAACTATCACCTTACCTACTCCCGTATTCGATGGGACTGGTACACCTATACCACCTACTTTATCGATTTGGCTCAAGGGTATATTGCGTGGTGGTTGGGGCGTATGGTCATCGTTTGGTTGGACAGGAAAATGCCCTATGAAAATGCGATGGCAAAACGCATATTTGTACAGATATTCTTGACTAACCTCGTTATACAGGTATACCTTATTTTCATTACCGAATTGGTCAATGCCCTTTTTGGGGATGGCCCTTTGCCATTAAAATTCTATACCTACAATCTGTTCATTTTTTTTATTTGGGTACTGGTGGTCAATGGCATCTATATTGGGTATTACTTTCACAGTCAATGGTATACGGTAAAAAGCTTACGTGAAAGCGATAAAAATCTAAGATCCACAGGGTTTGAGGTAATGATGGGTAACACCATCCACAATGTCCACTTTGAAAGCATCATTGGATTTTACATAGACGACAAGACCTCGTACTTACTAACCAAGGACCAGCGGCGTTTTATCATTGATAGTTCCCTAAATAAAATAAGCCCAAAACTACCCGAAGAGCTCTTCTTTAGATTGAATAGAAAATATATCGTCCATCGGGACTGGATCAAAGGGTATAAAAAGGAAATCAATGGAAAACTTATCGTTGATTTTAAAAAAGGGGCTCCCTTTGAAAATAATCAGATCATCAGCAGAACTATTGCTCCAGAATTTAAAAGGTGGTTCAGTGCTACAGCTTATAGGTCATAAAGTGTAAAAGCAAACATTTTATCCCCAAAAACAATACACTTCGTCATTTTAGGTATTAATCAAGCGTGCTTTTAACTTCTTCCTAAAACATCTTTGGGGAAAATTATCAATCATGAAAAGAACTGTTATTACAATCGCAATGATGCTGGTGGTCCTCCCTTCGCTGGCGCAAAACTCCAACTTCCCTTTGGAAAAACAAGAGGCCGTAAAGGCCGTTTTTAAAAAATATGTGGATATGGGTTTCCCCGGCATGGCACTAACCGTCTATAACCAAGAGACCGGTTTCTGGTCATATGCAGCAGGAATGTCCAATCTGGAAAATAATGTACCCCTAACGCCAGAGCACCTTTTTTACCTACAGAGCGTTAGTAAGACTTATATGGCCGTACTCATCTTACAACTGTATGAAAAGGGAAGGCTTAAATTAAGTGACCCCATCGTAAACTATTTGGATGATGACTGGTTGGTTTCTACCGAAGGAACAAAAAAAATTACGATTAAAATGCTCCTCAACCATACTTCTGGATTACCAGAGTACAGCACGGACCCCATTTTGGTCTCAAAAATTATCCACGATCCAAAAAAAGTATGGAGTGTTACTGAAATGTTATCCCATATTAAAGGAAAACCAATTGATTTTGAACCAGGAAGCAAATACGCCTACCGCAATACCAACTATGAGGTACTTTCATTGATTGCGGACAAAATAACCGGGGACCATGTGGCGCATATGGAAAAAACGATTTTCAAGAAGCTCAAATTGAATTCTACAGTATACCTCTCGAAAGATAACCTTAATACGGATTTGAACATTGCCGATGCCTATTGGGATGTTCTGCTTGAGGGCATTCCCGTCAATGTGTCCACCTTACAGCGTGCCAATGTATCTTCAATGAAAGGCGATGATGGCATGGTCGCTTCAACCAAAGACGCCGTTCTTTTTTTAAAAGGGTTGGTATCAGGGAAACTATTGAAGCCCAAAACCCTTGAGCTGATGCAGGAATTTGTACTCAATGAAGAAGGTGAAAAACGGTATGGACTAGGAATCCAATATTATGATTTGGATGTCACCTACGCGCTTGGACATTCTGGAGGCGGGGTAGGTGCAGGATGCGTGTTGCTTTATCTGCCCGAATTGGATTCGTTTGTTTTCATGGCCACCAATTTCAATACGATGATGGACTCTCCTATCCGTAGGAAGGCCGAAAATTTACAACTGGATGTATTAAAAGCTTTATTTATGTAAACCTACTCCCGAATTAACGGTAAGGTACTGCACCGAAGAAGTCCCTCTTGCTTGGCAATTTCAGCATATGGGATTTCTTCTACTATAAATCCTTGGTCGCGCAACCAGTTGTTCAGCCGAGTAAAGCTTTGTTCGGAGACTACCACCTCTGGTGAAATGGAAAATACATTGCTGAACATTTGGTACATCTCATCAGCCGTAATTTCAAAAACGTTTTCTTTTCCAAAAAAATCTACCAACCATTGGTATTCCTCTTCCACCAAAAATCCATTTTTATGAATAATGGCCTTGTCCCTACCAACGGGCTGAAAACAACAGTCGAGGTGCAAGGCATTTTCCTTGGCATTGGTATTCGATTTTCTAAGTTCAAAGGCCTTTACCTTTTTGTTCGGGAATTCTGACCTTAAAAACTCCACGGCCTCCTTATTGGTGCGAGCTGTTATATAGTGTGGATAATCCTCTGCCGTATAGGTACCTACAAAAATATAATCATGCCATGGCATCACATCGCCCCCTTCAACATGAACCTCTTCAGGTGGCCTGATAATTTTGTTAGGGTCAATTTGTTTCAAAACATTATGAATGGCCTCAAATTCCCGCTCCCTATCCGGTAAAATATTGGAATGAAACAACTTGTCCTCTATAACAAATGCAATATCCCGAGAGAAAATCTGATTGCAATCTTCGATAACGGAAGGACGAAATACGTTCACCCCATATTTTTCAAAAACTGCTGCGAAGGCACTCATTTCAGCAACCATATCCTTCTCCATTGGATAGGTGCCGGCAAGAATATGCTCCAATGATTTAGGGTCATAGGCTTCCTCCGGTTTAGGCGTTGGGCCACAACTTTCAGCTGTTCCTAAAACCACTGCCTTTAAGGGAGCGGTTTCGTCAATTACGTTCAAATGCAACATCTAGAAGGATTTTTCGCAAATATAAAAAGTCCATTCCCAACCCAGTTGAAAATGGACCTTATTCAAAAGAATACGATTTATTTTATCGATCTGATAAATCCTTAAATGGTCTGTGGTTCTCTCCAATATATATTTGTCGAGGTCGTCCAATAGGTTCTTTGCGCAAACGCATCTCACGCCACTGTGCAATCCATCCGGGTAATCTTCCCAGGGCAAACATTACGGTAAACATATCTACTGGAATACCCATGGCCCTATAAATGATGCCTGAGTAGAAATCCACATTGGGATATAACTTTCTATCCACAAAGTATTGATCCTCCAAGGCTTCCTTTTCCAGTCCTTTGGCAATATCCAAAATGGGATCATCGATTCCAAGATTTCCCAATACCTCATCAGCCGCCTTCTTAATGATCTTGGCACGAGGATCAAAGTTTTTATAAACCCGATGCCCAAAGCCCATTAGTCTAAAAGGGTCATTTTTATCTTTGGCCTTGGCCATGTACTTCTTTGTATCCCCGCCATCAGCTTTAATAGCTTCCAGCATTTCCAAGACGGCTTGGTTGGCACCACCGTGCAAAGGTCCCCACAAAGCGGAAACACCAGCCGCCAGGGAAACAAAAAGTCCCGCATGTGAAGAGCCCGTTATCCTAACTGTGGAAGTAGAACAATTTTGTTCATGATCGGCATGAAGTATTAGGAGTTTATCCAAAGCATCTATGACAATAGGATCCTTGACATATTCCTTAGTTGGTTTCTTGAACATCATTTTATGGATGTTCTCCACATAGCCGAGACTATCATCCCCATAATCCAGGGGTAGGCCCATTTTCTTTCGCATGGTCCATGCAACCAGGACTGGAAACTTACCCAAAATACGTACAATGGAATTGTACATGGCTTCCTCGGAGGAAACATCCACCGTTGAAGGGTTGAACGCTACCAAGGCACTGGTCAACGAAGAAAGTACGCCCATAGGGTGGGCCGATTTTGGAAAACCATCCAAAATCTTTTTCATCTCTTCATCAACCTGTGATTCTTCGGTAATATCGTCGTAGAACTTCTCCAATTGCTCCTTATTTGGCAGTTCCCCAAAAATGAGTAAGTAAGCAACTTCCAAAAAATCAGCCCTTTCCGCCAGCTCCTCAATAGAATATCCCCGATACCTTAAGATTCCTTTCTCCCCATCCAAAAAGGTGATGGCACTTTCACAGGAACCTGTGTTCTTATATCCAGGGTCAATAGTGACCATCCCTGTGGTGCCACGTAAGGTTTTTATATCGATGGCCAATTCATTTTCTGTTCCCTTAATAACAGGAAATTCAAATTTTTTCCCTTCAAATTCTATTGTTGCGGTTCTTGACATTTATGTGTGTTTAATTGTAGTTGAAAAGCCCATAAATTTACGAAAAAGACAAGGGTTTAACAATTCAAACCACCTAATTTGAACTATTCTTAACAGAAATGGAAGAAGTTAAAAAATATTACAACTTATAGAGTTGTTCGTAGTACTTGTCCACCGATTTTTTCCAAGTAAAACGCTTGCGTTTGGCAGCAGTTTGCATTTTTTTCCAAGTGGGTTTATCATTCTGAAAAATATCCAAAGCTACATCAAACGCCTTTAGCATGTTTTTAATCTTTTCGTCATAGGTTTTTCCATCAAAAGCAAAACCAGTTTTTAAATGTTCCACCGTATCAATAAGACCACCGGTGTGGTGCACAAGACAAGGATTGCCATTACGCATGGATAGCATTTGACTGATACCACAGGGTTCAAAAAGACTGGGCATAAAATAAAGATCGGATTCCAGATACATCGAGTCTATTAAACTCTCTGATTGTCCGTTGGTGAAGATGAAATTTTTATTCTCGTAGCTAATTCTTCTGAAGAGTTCTTCATACTCCGGAGCACCGGTACCTAGGAGCATGAAAATACCCTGGACCTTTTCCAGTTTTTTCAAGATTTCGACAAATGCTTCCGGAGATCTCTTAAAAAAATAGAACTTCTGTTCTGTTAGACGAGCGACACTTGAAACAATGAATTTTGGTCTATTACTACCCACATATTTCATTATTTTCTCGCCGGTGTGCGCAAGGAAGTCCGCTTTATACTTCTTGTCCTCATCCTGTAACCAACGAAACAAGGCTTTGACCGTATTCCTGTAAATCTCTCCCTTGGCCTCCGCATTAATACCCTTGTAATTGCACCCGTTAAGGATTCCGAAAAGTCTTCCTTCCTTATTGGCCTCCTTTAAATCATCCTCCAGACCTTCCCCTCCAATAAACTCAGGAGGTGAACTGGGAAGCATCACATCTTTTTTATAGGATGGGGAAACCGTGTGAACAGCATCCGCTAATCGAATGCCAACGGCCATAAGATTGATGCAATCCCGATAGCGATAGTCCATTAGCCTTTGATAATCTATGGCCACCTCTGGGAACCAGTTTTGAATGGAGGCATAGTTATCAGCAAAGGGACGTATACCTTGGATAGCCAAGTTGTGAATACTGTAAACAAACTGGATTTTTGCAAGACTTTTGTATGCTGGATGGTATTCCCGTAAAAACAATATTAGGCTGGAATGCCAATCGTGCAGGTGAACCACGTCCAATTCACCAAATGCTCCTTGTTTTACGGCTTCGGCTACTGCTGTACAAAAAATGACGTATTTAACAAAATCCGTAAAGAAAGGCTCCTCGGGATCATCATGATAGATATGGGCTATACTACCCGCTTCTATTTCAGGATGATGAATGACATAGTGCAGTATATTATCAAACTTTTTCTTACCATCTACCTCATAGAGTTCAGCGGAGTAATCAGTACCCCGCAGACCGAACTTGAGGGTGGTCTTAAATGTTCCATTTTGATGCAACCGTCCATAGGAAGGCACAACCACATGTGTTTGGTCCCCACGTTCGGAAATCTGTCTGGGAACGTCCCTCACAACATCTCCCATACCTCCAGCTTTGCAGTGGGGGATTGCATCATTTTCAGCGGCCGCAAAAAGGAAATTTTTCATAAAAAGTCAATACTTGGATTTGCCTTGTTCCGTGTTAAGTTACACTATAACGGGCGCAAAAAAAAGCCTTTCCATAAGAAGAAAGGCTTTTGTAATGCTAAATTATTGTTATCGTTTCGCCTTAAATATGTTATTCCTTTGATAATAGGCACCACCGCACAATTCATCCTTAATTGAACTCAATCACCTCTGGTTGGGGCAAAAACTGTTCTATTAAAAATATGAGCCCATCCTTAACAATGAAGGTTATGGCCATGAGGATACTGACCAATAAAATGGCCACCGCCAGATTATTACGTTTTAATTGTTCTACTTCTTTTAAGTGTTTGGTCAATGTTTTTACAAGCAAAAACGATCCCAACTGAATCATCGAAGCGGCTAAAAAACCTAAGATTAGCGCTGTTACGGAATATTTGAACACATTGAGAAAGTGATTTCCATCAGCATGTATCTTAATTAAGCTTACCGAATTGAAGATCGTGGATATAATACCTCCCAACAGATAACCCGTACTTAAAATTATACCCGAAAAGAAAATACTTAATGCTAGATTTTCATTGTCGAATCGCTGTTCTTCCAAATCAAATACTTTAATGAGCATCTTATAGGAGATAAAGAACACCAGTATCGAAAGAACCACTGAAATAATTACTTGGCTTATTGCCAGATAGAATAGTTCCATAATTTTGAGTGTAAACTAATTTGTCAGTACAACATCCCAATGATCTAATTCGGAATAGTCCGGATGTAAGTAACCAATCGGATTTTGTCTTGATGTTGTTTCAACAAAATAGTATTTTCTTCTCTTATAGCTTTTATACTTTCCCGTTGAATTGATTTGAAGCCCAAGAATCGAATGCCTGTACTCCGTACTATTTAAAATGGCCACATCATATTGGAATCGGGATAATAAGGTAAAAAGCAGCACTGTCCTGGTGTCACAGTCACCATCAAGATAGGCTATAAACTCCGCTGGAGCATATAGGCCCATTTTAACGTTACCAACACAGGATTTTGCATCTTCCATACCACATTTATCGGAAAGAATCAAGGAATAAGGAATATCTTGAATAGCAGTGATCATAAGTTCTGCAAATTCCCGTCTGCCCATATTCTTACCTTTTTGATACTCGTAGAAAGTCTGTGCCAACCCCTCCACCAAAGGGCGATCATGATTGGCAAGGTTGTTATAAAAAGTACCCCAAAAATGTAGATGATCTCCTCTAAAAGGTATTTCGAGCTTATTCCTGTTCTTTTTAGATAACAACACATTGTTGAAGTCAACTTTAAATGGAAGTCTATGTTGTTTTCTATCAAAATCCATCCAGGACTGATGGCTTACATAATATTTATCGATTCCCTGAGCGGTGGTATCAACAATTAAGGTAACATCTTCAGAGCTTATCATTTCTGATTTAGATGATTTTTCTTGTTTTGTGAATACATGCAATGCGAGTACACAAAAGAAAAAGGAGGCAATAACAATGGCCCCAAAGAAAAGGCCTCTTAGAAATTGAAAAATAGCATTAATCGCTTTTTTAAGGCCCATAATTTAAAAATAACACTCCTTAAAGAAGTAAAAAAGCCCCTGAAAGAATTCAGGGGCCTCCAATATTGAAAATTACAGTTCCCTATTTCACCTTAAAAGCTTTCTCCTGTGGATAGTAGGCTACCTCGCCCAACTCTTCCTCGATTCTGAGCAATTGATTGTACTTGGCCATACGGTCACTTCTGGAGGCAGAACCTGTTTTTATTTGTCCCGTATTCAATGCAACTGCCAAATCAGCAATGGTATTGTCCTCTGTTTCTCCGGACCTATGGCTCATTACGGATGTATATCCCGCGTTTTTTGCCATATTTACCGCGGCAATGGTTTCGGTGAGACTACCTATTTGATTTACTTTGATCAATATGGAATTTCCGATTCCGTTTTCGATGCCTCTTGACAAACGCTCCACGTTGGTGACAAAAAGATCGTCACCGACCAATTGGACCTTATCCCCTACTTTGTCCGTTAGTAATTTCCATCCATCCCAGTCGTTCTCATCCATTCCGTCCTCGATGGAAATAATTGGGTATTTTTTACAAAGCTCCGCCAGATATAGAGCTTGTTCCTCAGATGTTCGAATGGCTCCTTTATCCCCTTCAAATTTGGTGTAATCATATTTCCCATCCACGTAGAATTCAGCGGAAGCACAATCCAGAGCGATCATCACCTCCTCACCAAACTTGTAACCCGCATTTTCAACGGCTTTAGCAATGGTCTCAATAGCATCCTCCGTTCCATCGAGTGTTGGGGCAAAACCACCTTCATCTCCTACAGCCGTACTCAATCCCCTCCCATGCAATACTTTTTTTAGATTGTGGAAAATCTCAGTTCCCATTTGCATGGCATGACTAAAATCCTTTGCCTTTACAGGCATCACCATGAATTCCTGAAAAGCAATAGGAGCGTCAGAGTGGGAACCCCCATTGATAATATTCATCATTGGAACCGGCAAGGTGTTTGCACTTACCCCGCCAACATAACGATAAAGGGGCATTGCAAGCTCTTCCGCTGCAGCCTTGGCAACCGCCAATGATACACCGAGTATGGCATTTGCGCCTAATTTTGACTTGTTGGGAGTTCCGTCCAACGCAATCATTCTATGATCAATATAGTTCTGCTCAAATACAGAAGTCCCTACCAATTCTTCGGCAATAATTGTATTTACATTATTAACCGCCTTTCCGACTCCTTTGCCCATAAACGAGTCACCACCATCGCGTAATTCTACCGCTTCATGCTCTCCCGTTGATGCGCCTGAAGGCACTGCCGCTCGACCTAACACTCCGTTTTCGGTTACTACATCGACTTCCACGGTTGGGTTACCGCGCGAGTCCAAAATTTGCCTTGCATGGATATTGATGATAATGCTCATAGTGTTCTATTTAAAAGTTGAAATTTGTTGGCACGAAAATACAAAAGCCATGTCTTTATGACGTATGACAAACGTCATAAAATCATGATGATAAGCATAGAAAGCAAACTACAAGGTTTTAGTTTTGGCTAGCCCTTATGGCATCAAAAAATTGATCAAAAAGATATTCTGCATCGTGAGGTCCTGGACTGGCCTCTGGATGGTATTGCACCGAAAATACATTTTTGTATTTCATTTTGATTCCGGCCACCGTTCCGTCGTTCAAATGGGTGTGGGTAATTTCTAAATCCTGATTGGCTTCGGTTTCTTCTCGATTCACGGCAAAACCATGATTTTGGGAAGTAATTTCACCCTTACCGGTCATAAGATTCAGTATGGGATGGTTGATACCTCGATGTCCATGGTGCATTTTATAGGTGGATACCCCATTGGCCAAAGCCAAAACTTGATGTCCCAAACAAATACCGAACAACGGCTTGTTGGTTTTTAATATCTGTTTTGTTGTTTCTATGGATTCCGAAAGGGGTTCGGGGTCTCCTGGGCCATTTGAGATGAAATAACCATCCGGTTCAAACTGTGCCATTTCTTCTTTTGTGGCATTATACGGAAACACTTTGATGTAGGCCCCTCGCTTGGCTAAGTTCCTTAGAATGTTCTTTTTGATTCCAATATCCAAAGCCGAAATCTTGAATTTGGCATCCTCCTCCCCAAAATAATAGGGTTCCTTGGTGGAAACTTTCGAGGCTAGTTCCAATCCCTTCATACTGGGAACTTTTTTAAGTTCCTTTTTTAAGGCATCCAATTCATCCACTCGTGTGGAAATTACGGCGTTCATCGCTCCATTATCCCTAATGTAACTCACCAATGCCCGCGTATCCACATCAGAAATAGCCACAAGGTTATTATCATCCAAAAATTCCAAAAGGCTTTTATCTGCTGCAGGTCTGGAATATTCGTAACTAAAATTCTTTACAACTAGCCCAGCAATCTTGATGGAATCAGATTCCACTTCATTGGAATTTGTACCGTAATTTCCGATATGGGCGTTTGTAGCGACCATAATTTGGCCATAGTATGAAGGGTCGGTAAAAATTTCCTGATATCCGGTCATACCCGTATTAAAACAAACCTCCCCAAATGCGGTTCCCTCTTTATCACCTACCGCCTTTCCATAAAAAATGGTACCATCTTCCAAGAGCACCAGTGCCTTTTTCCGTTTTTGATATTTCATACTTTACGAATCAAATTTCACAAAAGAACATAAAAAAAGGATACGTCTTTACGTATCCTTTTTTCTATTTTTCAATGAATAATTAACATTTGTTTATTCCTCTGAATCATCTGCCAGTGTTTCCGCAATTTCAGCCACCGGAGCAACCGCTCCAGCAGATTTGCCTTTTCCTCTTCTACTTCTTCTTGTAGACTTCTTTTTGGGCTTACCAGCATTGTAAGTTTCATTGAAATCCACTAGTTCAATCAAAGCCATATCAGCATTATCCCCTAAACGATTGCCAAGCTTAATGATTCTGGTATATCCCCCAGGTCGGTCTCCCACTTTTTCTGCCACTGTAGAAAACAGTTCAGTAATCGCGTATTTGTTCCTCAGATTTTTGAATACGATACGACGATTGTGCATCCCGGCTTCGGTAGTTTGATTATTCTCCGCCTTGGCTTTGGTAATCAAAGGCTCAACAAACTGCTTTAGCGCCTTTGCCTTGGCAACTGTTGTATTGATTCTTTTATGTTCAATCAAGGAACAGGCCATATTTGCCAACATGGCCTTCCTATGGGCTGCTGTTCTTCCTAAGTGATTGAATTTTTTTCCGTGTCTCATTTTGCTATTGTTATCATCTTGCTACCAAATCCCGATTGCCTTTGGCCTTTGGGAGAGCAAAATATGATTATTAGTCTTTATCCAATTTGTACTTGGTCAAATCCATGCCAAACTGAAGTCCTTTGTTGATAACCAACTCTTCCAATTCCGTCAAAGATTTTTTCCCAAAGTTTCTAAACTTCATTAAATCGTTTTTGTTGAAGGCCACCAAGTCTCCCAACGTGTCGACCTCTGCCGCTTTCAAACAGTTGAGCGCCCGTACGGATAGGTCCATATCCACCAATTTGGTCTTCAGCAATTGACGCATGTGCAATGACTCCTCATCGTAGGTTTCCGTTTGGGCGATTTCATCGGCCTCAAGGGTGATGCGTTCGTCAGAGAACAGCATAAAGTGGTGGATTAAAACTTTTGCCGCTTCAGTCAAGGCATCTTTTGGGTGGATGGAACCGTCACTAACAATTTCGAAAACCAGTTTCTCATAGTCAGTTTTTTGTTCTACCCTGTAGTTCTCAATGCTGTATTTTACGTTTTTGATAGGCGTAAAAACAGAGTCAACAGCAATAGTACCTAAAGGCGCATTGGATTTTTTGTTTTCCTCAGCAGGCACATAACCCCTTCCTTTTTCAATAATGACTTCCATATTAATGGAAACCTTGGCGTCCATATTACAGATGACCAAGTCTGGGTTTAACACTTGGTATCCAGAAATGAATTTTTGAAAATCACCAGCAGTCAATTGTTCCTTTCCACTTACGGAAATGGAAACGGTTTCACTCTCAACATCATCTATTTGCCTTTTGAAACGTACTTGTTTCAAATTCAATATCATTTCGGTAACATCCTCTACCACCCCAGGGATAACGGAGAATTCATGATCTACCCCATCTATCCTAACCGAAGTAATTGCAAAACCTTCCAATGAGGAAAGCAGTACCCTACGTAGTGCGTTACCTACCGTCAATCCATAACCTGGTTCCAAGGGACGGAATTCAAATTTCCCCTCGAAATCGGTGGAATCGATCATTATTACTTTATCGGGCTTCTGAAAATTAAGTAATGCCATAATTGGATGAATGTGGTTTTATTTTGAGTATAACTCGACGATTAATTGTTCCTTGATATTTTCAGGAATCTGTAGTCTTTCAGGAACGGTTACGAATGTCCCTTCTTTCTTATCGCTATTCCAAGTAATCCATTCATAAACGCTACTATTGTTAGTCAATGAATCATTGATTGCCTGAACCGACTTTGATTTTTCCCTTACCCCTATTACGTCTCCAGCGCGTAAGGAGTAAGAAGGAATGTTGACGACGTTACCATTAACGGTAATATGCCTGTGCGAAACCAACTGTCTGGCCCCCCTTCTGGAAGGAGCAATTCCCATGCGATAAACTACGTTATCCAAGCGGGATTCACATAGCTGCAAAAGCACCTCACCCGTTACTCCTTCACGTCTTTTGGCCTCGCCAAATAAGTTCCTAAACTGACGTTCCAAAATACCATAGGTGTATTTTGCTTTTTGCTTTTCTGCAAGCTGTATCGCATATTCCGATTTTTTTCCTCGGCGACGGTTATTTCCGTGCATGCCCGGAGGGTAGTTCTTCTTCTCGAATGACTTATCGTCCCCGAAAATTGCTTCGCCAAATTTTCTGGCGATTTTTGTTTTTGGTCCTGTATATCTTGCCATTTTCTAAATTTGTGAATGTGCGATTATGAATTAAGGCTTATCCTTCGATAATCTTGATGCACCTTCAGGTGAAAATCCTTTTCAGGATTGTAATTAATTAAACTCTTCTTCTTTTTGGAGGTCTACAGCCGTTGTGCGGTAGCGGGGTAACATCTACAATTTCAGTGACTTCAATTCCAGAATTGTGAATGGTCCTGATTGCGGACTCCCGTCCATTACCTGGCCCTTTTACGAATACTTTTACCTTTCTAAGACCTGCCTCGTGTGCCACTTTAGAGCACTCCTCAGCAGCTACCTGTGCGGCATAAGGCGTATTTTTCTTAGATCCGCGGAAACCCATTTTTCCAGCAGATGACCAAGAGATGACATCACCTTTTTTGTTAGTCAAAGAAATGATAATGTTATTGAAAGAAGCGGTGATATGGGCTTCGCCCGTTGCATCAATAACGACCTTTCGTTTTTTTGCAGTTTTAGTACTTGCTTTTGCCATTCTTTTAGTTTGCAGTTGTCAGTTTATAGTTGTTAGAATCCTAAACATTTCTATTTCAAGCAGATTCATCTAACAGCTAACTACTAATGACTAATTATTATTTGGTTGCCTTTTTCTTGTTGGCAACAGTTTTACGTTTTCCTTTTCTGGTCCTAGAGTTATTCTTGGTCCGCTGACCTCTAAGCGGTAATCCTGACCTATGACGAATTCCACGGAAGCATCCAATATCCATCAAACGTTTGATATTCAATTGGGTCTCAGACCGTAATTCCCCTTCTATGGTGTAATCGCCTACTGCTTCACGGATTTTACCGATTTGGTCATCGTTCCAATCCGAAACCTTAATGTCTTCATCAACACCGGCTTTTCCCAATATCTCCTGAGCACGGCTTTTACCGATACCGTAGATATAGGTAAGTGCGATTGCACCCCTTTTTTGTTTTGGTATATCAACACCTGCAATTCTTGCCATAATTACCCTTGTCTTTGTTTAAATCTAGGATTCTTTTTGTTGATTACATACAGCCTGCCCTTTCTGCGAACAATCTTGCAGTCTGCACTTCTTTTCTTAATTGATGCCCTAACTTTCATTTCTAAAGTTTCTTAATATCTGTACGTAATTCTTGCTTTTGTCAAATCGTACGGACTCATCTCCAATTTTACCTTATCTCCTGGTAATAATTTGATGTAGTGCATACGCATCTTTCCAGAAATATGGGCGGTTACAATATGCCCATTTTCCAATTCTACACGAAACATAGCGTTGGACAATGCCTCGATTATACTACCATCTTGTTCTATGGCCGGTTGTTTTGCCATCTTATGCTACTTTTCTATTTTTTCCGGTTTTCATCAAACCATCATAATGTCTGTTCAACAAGTAAGAATTCACCTGTTGTACGGTATCAATGGCCACACCGACCATAATTAATAATGATGTTCCTCCATAAAACAATGCCCATCCTGCCTGCACATCCATCAGCTTTACAACTACCGCGGGCAACACAGCCAATAAGGCCAAGAATACCGAGCCGGGAAATGTAATCAAGGACATGATCTTATCTAAAAAATCTGCGGTTTCCTTCCCTGGACGGATACCAGGAATAAATCCCCCACTTCGTTTCAGGTCATCCGCCATCTTATTGGTAGGTACCGTAATCGCCGTATAGAAATAAGTGAAAATAATGATCAATACTGCAAACAGTACATTGTACCACAATCCAAAAATATCTGCAAAGTTTACTTCCATCCACTGCCCAAATGCCGTATCATTCAATGTACTTCCAACCAAGCCTGGAACAAACATAATGGCTTGGGCAAAAATGATTGGCATTACTCCTGAAGCATTCAATTTTAATGGAATGTATTGCCGTGAACCCATCACGTTCTTTTCATATCCACCGGATGCACTACGTCTTGCGTATTGCACCGGAATCTGACGTATGGCCATGACCAACAATACACTGGCCAGAATGACCAGGAACCAAATGATCACTTCAATCAAAATGAACATCAAACCCCCGGTATTATTGGTAGTTCTTGAGATAAACTCTTGAACGAAAGACTGTGGCATGGTGGCAATGATTCCAATCATAATCAATAAGGAGATTCCGTTACCAATCCCCTTATCAGTAATCTTCTCGCCCAACCACATGGCAAAAACACAACCAGTCACTAGTATGACTACTGCGGGTCCGATAAAGTCCAACCCTTTACCAAGGATAAAGGCACTATCAGGTACCCCCAAAGCGCCCAAACCGTAGAGATACGCTGGAGCCTGAACTATACAAATAGCAATGGTCAACCAACGCGTAATCTGATTTTTGGTCTTGCGCCCACTTTCACCTTCCTTATCCAATTTTTGTAGATAAGGAATGGCAATACTCATCAATTGCACCACAATGGATGCAGAGATGTAGGGCATAATACCCAATGCAAATACCGAAGCATTGGCAAAGGCACCTCCTGTAAAGGCATTCAAAATACCCAAAATACCCTGTTCGGTACTTGAGGTCAATTCTGCCAACTGGGTGGTATCAATACCAGGAAGAACAACTTGGGCACCAAAACGATATACCAAGAGCAAACCAAGGGTTATCAAGATACGCTGTCTCAACTCCTCAATCTTCCAAATATTCGATATGGTCTCAATAAACTTCTTCATACTAAAATCTTATAAACTTACCGCTTCACCACCTGCAGCCTCAATAGCAGCTTTTGCCGAAGCACTAAATTTATGGGCAGACACCTTAAGTTTGGCCTTTAACTCTCCATTACCCAAAATCTTTACCAAATCGTTTTTACCGGCCAATCTGTTGTCCACCAAAGTATCCAGGGTCACTTCCCCCTTCACCACCTTATTGTCCACCAAGGCTTGTAATTTATCCAAGTTAATAGGCTGATATTCCTTGCGGTTGAAATTCTTGAATCCAAATTTGGGTACTCGTCGTTGCAAAGGCATTTGACCTCCTTCGAAACCGATTTTCTTTGAGTATCCAGATCTGGACTTGGCTCCTTTATGTCCACGTGCAGCGGTTCCACCTTTACCGGAACCTTGTCCTCTACCTAAGCGTTTGCCTTGTCTCTGGGTTGAACCCTCTGCTGGTTTTAAATTGCTCAAATCCATGTTGTACCCTTTTTATGCCTCCTCAGTGGAAACCAAGTGTTTTACTTTATTGATCATTCCCAGGATGTTCGGCGTATCTTCATGCTCCACCACCTGACCTAACCTTCTAAGGCCCAAAGCGGATAATGTCCTCTTTTGATTTTGTGGCCTTTTAATGGCACTTTTAACTTGCTTCACTTTAATCTTCGCCATGACTTATCCTTTAAAAACTTTTTCTACGCTAATTCCACGCTGCTTAGCAACAGCATTGACATCACGTAATTGCAATAATGCATCGAAGGTAGCTTTCACCACATTGTGTGGGTTTGAAGAGCCCTGAGATTTTGATAGTACATCATGTACTCCCACTGATTCCAATACCGCCCTTACCGCTCCACCTGCGATAACTCCAGTACCCTGGGATGCTGGCTTAATGAATACCTTTGCTCCACCGTACTTTCCTTTTTGTTCGTGAGGTAGGGTTCCCTTGTTCAATGGTATCCTAATCAAGTTTTTCTTGGCATCTTCAATAGCCTTGGCAATTGCCGTAGCCACTTCTTTGGATTTACCCAAACCATGACCTACAACACCATTTTCATCCCCAACGACAACAATGGCAGAGAACCCAAAAGCACGGCCACCCTTGGTCACCTTGGTTACCCTTTGGACACCTACAAGACGGTCTTTCAATTCTAAACCTCCTGGCTTTACCGTTTCTACGTTTTTATACTTCTGATACATATGATTTAGAATTTAAGTCCTGCTTCTCTTGCTCCTTCAGCCAATGCTTTCACCCTTCCGTGATATAGGTTTCCTCCTCGATCGAAGGCTACTACCTCCACACCCGCTTTTTTGGCCTTTTCTGCAATAGCCTTTCCTACCGCGGTAGCAACTTCTGTTTTGGTGCCCTTTGCATCCATACCTTTATCCCTGGATGAAGCTGCAGCAATTGTCTTTCCTGCATTATCATCGATCAATTGGGCGTAAATTTCTTTATTACTACGGAATACGGACAAACGTGGACGTGCTTCGGTACCAAAAGATACCTTTCTGATCCTTCGTCGTATACGTAATTTCCTATCAGACTTTGATAATCCCATTTTTCTATCTATTACGCTGATTTACCTGCTTTTCTTCTAATTTGTTCTCCAACAAACTTGATACCTTTTCCTTTGTAAGGCTCTGGTTTTCTGAACGAACGTATTTTCGCCGCTACCGCTCCTACCAATTGCTTGTCATGGGAAGTTAATTTCACGATAGGATTCTTTCCTTTTTCGGAAACGGTCTCAATCTTAACTTCAGGAGCAATATCCATAACGATATTGTGCGAAAAACCTAAGGCTAAGTCCAATTTTTGTCCTTGGTTGCTAGCACGGTATCCTACCCCTACCAATTCCAACTCTTTGGTAAAGCCTTTTGAAACACCTTCAACCATATTGTTCACCAAAGCGCGGTATAAACCATGCTTTGCCTTGTGGTCTTTTGATTCCGATTGTCTTGACACTGTCAAGTTACCCTCCTCCATTTTCATTTCGATACCATCGAATTCTTGGGTCAACTCCCCAAGTTTTCCTTTTACCGTAACCGCGTTCTCATTAACTTCAACAGTCACTCCTTCTGGGATCGAGATTGGATTATTACCTATTCTAGACATCTCTTGTTCGTTTTCTTTTTAATATACGTAGCACAATACTTCGCCACCTACATTCTCCTTACCGGCCTGTTTACTTGTCATTACACCATGGGAAGTGGAAACAATGGCTACTCCCAAACCGTTCAACACCCTTGGCAATTCTCCAGCATTCACATACTTTCTAAGACCAGGCTTACTTACACGTTGCAATTTTTTGATGACGGGTTCCTTGGTGAACTTATCATACTTCAATGCAATCTTGATATTACCCTGGGGACCTTCATCCTCAAACTTATAGCTCAAAATGAAGCCTTGGTCAAAAAGGATTTTGGTCATTTCCTTTTTCAAGTTGGAGCCAGGAATGTTCACTACCCTGTGACCTGCACGACTGGCATTTCTAATTCTTGTCAGATAATCTGAAATTGGATCTGTTAGCATCTTCTCTTCTTTACTATTACCAGCTTGCTTTTGTAACCCCAGGAATTAATCCCTTGTTGGCCATTTCACGAAAGGTCACCCTTGAGATACCGAAGGTTCTCATGTAACCTCTTGGTCTTCCCGTCAGCTTACATCTATTGCGCATACGCACAGGAGAAGCGTTCTTAGGAAGTTTTTGCAATGCTTCATAATCTCCGGCTTCCTTTAAAGCCTTCCTTTTCTCTGCATATTTGGCTACCATTTTTGCCCTTTTTCGCTCACGGGCTTTCATTGATTCTTTGGCCATCTTAATTCTTTTTAAAGGGTAATCCCAATTCGCTCAACAATGATTTTGCTTCCTTATCCGTATCAGCAGAAGTCACAAATGTGATATCCATTCCGTTGATGCGGTTGATTTTATCAATATTTATTTCCGGAAAAATAATTTGCTCCGTAACCCCTAAATTATAGTTTCCACGGCCGTCAAAACCAGTGGCCCTAACACCTTGAAAGTCTCGAACCCTTGGAAGGGCGGAAGTAATTAATCTATCCAAAAACTCATACATACGTTCGCCTCGCAAGGTTACTTTGGCACCTATGGGCATTCCTTTACGGAGCTTAAAGGAGGCAACGTCCTTTTTTGATATGGTGGCAATGGCTTTTTGACCTGTAATCATGGTCAATTCGTCCACCGCATGGTCAATTAGTTTTTTGTCAGCAACAGCGGCACCAACACCACGGCTTACTACAATTTTTTGCAACTTGGGAACTTGCATAACATTCTTGTACCCGAATTCTTCGGATAGGGCCTTTATCACACGCTCCCTATATTCCTGTTTTAGTCTTGGTATATAGCTCATGACTAGACTATTTCTCCTGTTTTTTTGGAAACTCTTACTTTCTTGTCATCCTTCATGGCGTAGCCCACACGCACAGCCTCCCCATTTTCCATTAGGGAAAGGTTGGAAATGTGAATAGGTGCCTCCTTCTCTACAATACCACCTTGAGGATTTTGAGCACTTGGCTTCTCATGCTTTTTTACCACATTCACCCCTTCTACAATGGCTTTGTTGTTTTCACGATCAACGCGCATCACCTTTCCCTCAGAACCTTTGTGGTCTCCTGCGATTACGGTAACGGTATCTCCTGTTTTTATCTTCAACTTCATCTCAATGTCTATTTAAAGTACCTCAGGGGCCAATGAAACAATCTTCATATGTTGCTTATCGCGCAACTCCCTAGCTACAGGACCAAACACTCGGGTACCTCTCATCTCGCCTGTCGGATTCAATAACACACAAGCGTTGTCATCAAATCTAATATAGGACCCATCCGGTCTGCGAACCTCTTTCTTGGTTCGAACGACCACTGCAGTGGAAACTGCACCCTTTTTAATGGTCCCATTGGGCGCAGCTTCCTTTACGGTCACCACGATTTTATCGCCCAAAGAGGCATACCTTCTTTTTGTTCCCCCCAGTACGCGGATGGTTAGTACCTCTTTGGCACCAGTATTATCCGCAACTTTTAATCTTGATTCCTGCTGTACCATGATTATTTAGCTCTTTCAATGATTTCTACCAACCTCCAGCATTTGGTCTTGCTCAAAGGTCTTGTTTCCATAATTCGTACGGTATCGCCTTCATTACAATCGTTCTTCTCATCGTGGGCAACATACTTCTTGGTCTTCAAAACGAATTTACCGTACATAGGGTGTTTCACTCGCTTTACCTCTGAAACAACAATGGATTTCTCCATTTTGTTACTGGTAACGACCCCTATTCTTTCCTTTCTTAAATTTCTTACTGTTGTCTCTTCCATAAGGCACAATCCGTTATTGCTGTTCCCTTTTAGTTAACTCTGTTGCCAATCTGGCGACCGTTCTTCTGGTCTTTCTTATCTGCATAGGATTTTCCAAAGGCGTCACTGCATGGGCCATTTTCAAATCAGCATGTTCTTTCTTCAATTCAGCCAATTTTTGCTGAAGCTCTTCAACCGATAATTCTTTAATTTCTGCTTGTTTCATCATGTATCAGTTTATCCAGCGTAATCCCTGGCCACTATAAATTTTGTTTTCACAGGTAGCTTCTGTGCAGCCAAACGCAGCGCCTCTTTGGCAATATCGTGCGGTACACCGGCAACCTCGAACATTATTCGGCCTGGTTTTACCACGGCAACCCAATATTCCGGAGCACCCTTACCTTTACCCATACGTACTTCCAAAGGTTTCTTTGTAATAGGTTTGTCCGGGAAAATTTTAATCCATAACTGCCCTTGCCTTTTCATATAACGTGTAGCAGCAATACGGGCCGCTTCAATCTGGCGGGAAGTAATAAAATGGGAATCCAAGGATTTGATACCGAACATTCCATTGGAAAGTTGGTGACCTCGCTGAGAATTACCCTTCATCCTACCCTTCTGGGCCTTTCTAAATTTTGTTCTTTTCGGCTGTAACATCTTACCTGCGCTTTAAACTCAATTACTTTCTTCTTCGTTGTCTCTTGCCCCCATCTTGCTTGCCCCCTTTGGAACCTCCTTTTGAAAGTCCAACTAGTGGGGAAAGCTCACGCTTACCATAGACTTCTCCCTTCATGATCCATACCTTGATACCCAAGCGACCATAAGTGGTATGGGCTTCTTCCAAGGCATAATCCACATCGGCCCTAAAAGTGGACAGTGGAATTCTACCATCTTTATACGTCTCTGAACGAGCCATTTCAGCACCGTTCAAACGACCGGAAATTTGCACCTTAATGCCTTCTGCATTCATACGAATCGCCGCAGCAATTGCCATTTTTATGGCCCTACGATATGAAATCCTACTTTCAATCTGTCTTGCGATACTCGCAGCGACCAAATTGGCATCCAATTCTGGTCTTTTTATTTCATGAATGTTGATTTGAACCTCCTTATTGGTGATTTTTTTCAACTCTTCTTTCAATCTGTCCACTTCCTGACCTCCCTTACCAATAATGATACCCGGCCTAGCGGTGGTGATGGTAATGGTTATCAATTTTAGGGTTCTTTCAATAATAACCCTGGAAACACTGGCTTTCGCCAAACGCGCGTGGATGTACTTTCTAATTTTGTCATCCTCCGCCAACTTATCACCGTAATCGTTTCCACCGTACCAGTTGGATTCCCATCCCCGGATGATTCCTAAACGATTTCCTATCGGATTGGTCTTCTGTCCCATATATTAAGCCGTTGTTTCTGTTGTTACATTATTGTGCGCACCCAAAACCAAGGTAACATGGTTGGAACGCTTTCTAATTCTATGTGCCCTTCCCTGTGGAGCCGGACGAAGTCTTTTCAACATTGTTCCGCCATCCACGCGAATTTCCTTGATATACAAATCAGCATCTTCAATACTGGCATCTTCATTTTTGGCTTCCCAGTTGGCAATGGCCGATAACAAAAGTTTTTCCAACCTTCTGGAAGCTTCTTTTGGATTGAATCGAAGAATGGCCAAAGCCATTTCAATTTGCTTACCGCGTATTAAATCAGCCACCAATCGCATTTTCCTTGGAGAAGTAGGGCAATTGTTCAATTTGGCAAAAGCCAAATCCTTTTTGTCTGCCTTAATACGTTCTGCCATCTGTCTTTTTCGAACTCCCATCTCCTTTTATTTTTTACCTTTATTCTTAGCACCCGCATGGCCCCTAAAGGAACGGGTAGGTGAAAATTCTCCTAATTTGTGCCCCACCATGTTTTCAGTAACATATACAGGAACAAATTGACGTCCGTTATGTACTGCGATGGTCTGGCCCACAAAATCCGGTGTTATCATTGAAGCTCTGGACCAAGTCTTGATTACCGACTTTTTGCCCGACTCAATATTAGCCTGAACTTTTTTCTCTAAACTATGGTGAACGTATGGTCCTTTTTTAAGTGAACGTGCCATGTTTTATTATTTCTTTCTTCGTTCTACAATATATCTGTTGCTGTCTTTTGTCAAGGAACGGGTTCTGTATCCTTTGGCTGGAATACCGTTTCTTGATCTTGGGTGACCTCCAGAAGCCCTTCCTTCACCACCACCCATTGGGTGATCCACAGGGTTCATTACTACTGGTCTTGTTCGTGGTCTTCTACCCAACCATCTGCTTCTACCCGCCTTACCAGAAACCAAAAGTTGATGGTCAGAGTTGGAAACAGCACCAATCGTAGCCATGCATGTAGCCAAAATCATCCGTGTTTCACCACTAGGCATTTTAACAGTGACAAACTTTCCGTCTTTTGCCATCAATTGGGCAAAAGTACCGGCACTACGTGCTATGTTGGCACCTTGGCCCGGTCGAAGCTCAATACAAGAAATAATGGTCCCTAACGGGATTTCACTCAACTTCATCGCATTGCCAATCTCTGGAGCAGCTTTTTCACCAGAAACTACTTTCTGGCCCACCTGCAATCCATTAGGGGCGATGATATATCTTTTTTCGCCATCCTTGTATTCCAAAAGGGCGATGAAAGCCGTTCTATTGGGATCGTATTGAATGGATTTAACCTCAGCGTTCATATCAAACTTGTCACGCTTGAAGTCAATCACACGATACCTTCTTTTATGACCCCCACCCCTATGGCGCATGGTCATTTTTCCTTGACTGTTTCTACCTCCTGTCTTTTTTAACGGAGCGAGCAAGCTCTTCTCCGGCTTATCAGTAGTAATCGCGTCAAATCCGTTTACTACTCTAAAACGCTGACCAGGAGTGATGGGTTTTAATTTCCTAACTGCCATTACCCTCTATTATATATTGCTGTAAAAATCAATAATATCTCCCTCGGCAACATCCACTATTGCTTTCTTTAAAACATTGGTCTTGCCATGCTGAATACCGGTCTTTGTATATCGAGTTTTTCGATTTGGACCATAATTCATGGTTCTTACTTTTTCTACGGAAACACCATAAGTGCTTTCCACAGCTTCCTTAATTTCTAATTTGTTGGCCTTGGGGTCAACATAGAAACCGTATCTGTTGAACAACTCGCTATCAGCGGTCATCTTTTCGGTTATTATAGGTCTAATCAACACACTCATCCTATCGTTATTTTGTTAGATTAGATTGTATTCCTTCCACGGCACCTTCCATAAGCACAACACTTTTGGCGTTCATGATTTTGTAGGTACTCAACTGGTCATTGGTCACTACCTCAGATTGTTTCAGATTTCTAGAGGACAAGAACACATTATCATTGTTTTCGCCCAAAACCACCAAGGACCTCTTATCGGCAATACCCAAAGACCCTAGGAATGTGATATAATCCTTGGTTTTTGGGGATTCAAAATTAAAGTCTTCCACCACAATCAAGGCCTTTTCTTTGGATTTTAAGCTGAACGCCGATTTACGGGCCAGTCGCTTGACATTTTTGTTGAGTTTTTGGCCATAGTTTCTAGGTCTTGGACCAAAGATTCGACCACCACCCCTAAAAACAGGGGATTTGATACTACCCGCTCTTGCGGTTCCAGTACCTTTCTGTTTTTTAATCTTGCGGGTACTACCAACAATCTCAGCCCTTTCTTTTGCCTTATGGGTACCTTGACGTTGGTGCGCCAAATACTGCTTCACATCCAAATAAATGGCATGATTGTTAGGCTCAATTCCAAACACATCGTCAGAAAGTTCTACTTTTCTGCCTGTGTCCTTACCTTTTATGTCTAATACTGCTACTTTCATACCCCTATTTTTCTACGGTTACGTAAGCGTTTTTATGCCCGGGAACTGCTCCTTTAACCACAATAAGGTTCTTCTCTGGAACAACCTTTAATACGCGAAGGTTTTGAACGGTAACCCGTTCTCCGCCCATTCTACCGGCCATTTTCATGCCCTTAACAACTTTGGAAGGTGTAGAAGCAGCTCCAATGGAACCGGGAGCACGCAATCTATTGTGCTGTCCGTGTGTGGCCTGTCCTACGCCAGCAAAACCGTGCCTTTTTACAACTCCTTGAAAACCTTTTCCTTTGGAAGTTCCAACAACATCAACAAATTCCCCTTCTACAAATAGGTCCACACCAATGGTATCACCCAATTTGTATTCTCCTTCAAAATCCCGGAACTCAACGACTTTTTTCTTGGGCGACGTGCCTGCCTTTTTGAAATGGCCTTGCTCTGCCTTACCTGCACGTTTTTCTGCCTTGTCATCGAAACCAAGCTGAAGGGCCCTGTACCCGTCTACCTCTTCGGTTCTGACTTGGGTAACCACGCATGGCCCAGCTTGAATAACGGTACAGGGAATGTTTTTCCCTTTTTCGTCAAAGATGCTGGTCATGCCGATTTTTTTTCCAATTAACCCAGACATATGTTATTTTTTGTTCATTTTTAGTTTAATACCACCAATTTCTTGGCAAAAAAATTGGGTCAAAGAACATACTCTGTGACCCAGATTTTTATTCTTTTCTCCCGTTTTTCCTTTGCTCGCGGCTCCGGACATGTAAACCCTTCCTCAAAAGGGCGTGCAAATTTACACTTTTATTTCAACTTCCACACCACTTGGCAGCTCTAATTTCATCAAAGCGTCAATTGTTTTGGAAGAAGAGCTGTAAATATCAAGCAAACGCTTGTACGAACTCAATTGAAATTGTTCTCTCGATTTTTTGTTCACGTGCGGTGAACGCAAAACCGTAAAGATTTTTTTATGCGTTGGCAAAGGAATTGGTCCCGTTACCACCGCCCCGGTTGTCTTGACCGTCTTCACAATTTTTTCAGCAGACTTGTCCACCAAATTGTGGTCGTAAGACTTTAATTTTATTCTAATTTTTTGACTCATCTTCTGAAAAATTATGCAGTTACACCTTTGGTTGCCTTAATCACTTCTTCCGCAATATTGGAAGGGGTTTCGGCATAATGTGAAAATTCCATAGTGGACGTTGCGCGACCAGAACTTAGCGTTCTTAATGCCGTTACATATCCGAACATTTCGGAAAGCGGTACTTCGGCTTTGATTACTTTGGAACCGGCTCTATCATCCATGTTGTTAACCTGACCCCTTCTTCGGTTCAAATCCCCAACGATATCACCCATGTTCTCCTCTGGAGTCAATACCTCCAATTTCATAATAGGTTCCATTAATACGGCCCTTGCCGCTCTGGCAGCTTCTTTATAGCCCAATTTCGCAGCAAGCTCAAAAGACAATGAATCGGAATCCACTGGGTGGAACGAACCATCCTTCAAAGTAATTTTCATGCTGTCCATCTCGAATCCGGCCAATGGACCATTTTTCATAGCCTCTTTGAATCCTTTTTCCACAGATGGAATATATTCTTTGGGAATGTTACCCCCTTTAATCTCATTGACGAATTCCAATCCTGCCTTTGCATCTTCGCCTTCACTGGCAGGTTCCATGGTGAACACAATATCCGCGAACTTACCACGACCACCCGTTTGTTTCTTATACACCTCTCGGTGATCGGCTTTCGCTGTAAGTGCTTCCTTGTACTCCACTTGGGGCTGACCTTGGTTCACCTCAACCTTGAATTCCCGTCTCAATCGGTCCACGATAATATCTAAATGAAGCTCCCCCATACCGGAAATAATGGTTTGGCCAGAGGCTTCGTCAGTTTTTACTTGGAACGTAGGGTCCTCTTCAGCCAACTTCGCCAATGACATCCCCAACTTATCGACATCCGCCTTGGTCTTTGGCTCCACAGCAATACCAATCACGGGATCAGGGAAGTCCATACTTTCAAGCACGATCGGGTGCTTTTCGGAAGACATGGTATCGCCCGTTTTAATATCCTTAAATCCAACTGCCGCACCTATGTCCCCAGCCTCTATATATTCAATAGCATTTTGCTTGTTGGAGTGCATTTGGTAAATACGGGAGATTCGTTCTTTTTTTCCTGAGCGGTTATTTAAAATATAAGAACCCGCATCCAAACGGCCTGAGTAGGCCCTAAAGAACGCCAAACGACCTACAAAAGGATCTGTGGCAATTTTAAAGGCCAACGCAGAAAATGGCTCTTTTGGATCTGGTTTTCTTGTAATCTCATTTCCTGTATCAGGATCCGTACCGATAATATCATCCTTATCTAAAGGAGAAGGTAAGTAACGGCAAACCGCGTCCAGCAAAAACTGAACCCCTTTATTTTTGAAGGAAGAGCCACAAATCATTGGAATAATGGCCCTATCCATTACTGCAGCTCTAAGAGCAGCATGAACTTCTTCTTCCGTGATGGAATTCTCGTCTTCAAAGAATTTTTCCATCAACTCTTCATCATATTCTGCAACTGCTTCAATCAAGGCCGCACGGTGCTCGTGTACCTCTTCTTGCATTTCAGCAGGGATATCAATGACATCGAAGGTAGAGCCAAAGTTCTCATCGTGCCATACTATGGCCCTGTTCTTGGCAAGGTCAACAATACCTTTAAAATCAGCTTCCTCCCCAATGGGCAGCACAATGGGCACCGCATTGGAACCCAACATTTCCCGAACCTGCTTGCACACATTCAAAAAGTTGGAACCTTGACGGTCCATTTTATTAACAAAACCAATTCGTGGCACTTTGTAATTATCCGCCAACCTCCAGTTGGTTTCGGATTGAGGTTCAACACCGTCAACCGCACTGAATAGGAATACCAATCCATCCAAAACGCGTAACGAACGGTTTACTTCAACCGTAAAGTCAACGTGTCCGGGAGTATCAATGATATTAAAGTGGTATCCTTTGGCATCAGCAGTAGGTTGACCATTCTCTGTTGGAAACTGCCAGGTACAAGTTGTAGCGGCCGAAGTAATGGTAATACCACGCTCCTGCTCCTGCTCCATCCAGTCCATCGTTGCCGCACCATCATGTACTTCACCAATCTTATGACTTACCCCAGTATAAAAAAGAATACGTTCCGTAGTTGTGGTCTTACCGGCATCAATGTGGGCGGCAATACCAATATTCCTTGTATATTTTAAATCTCTTCCTGCCATTGTGAATTAAAATCTGAAGTGGGAGAATGCTTTATTGGCCTCCGCCATTTTATGTGTATCTACTCGTTTCTTAACCGCTGCGCCTTCTTCTTTGGCCGCTGCCAAAATCTCCGCAGCTAATTTTTGCGCCATCGATTTTTCATTTCGTCGACGGGAATAATTGATCAACCACTTCATGGCAGTTGAAATCTTACGATCCGGACGAATCTGCATTGGGATTTGGAAAGTAGCTCCACCTACCCTGCGACTACGCACCTCAACATGGGGCATTACATTGGAAAGGGCATCTTTCCAAAGCTCCAGGGCAGTTTTTTCATCATCGGTCTTCTTTTGATCCACAATGTCAATGGCATCGTAGAAAACTTTAAAGGCGACGGATTTCTTTCCGTCCCACATCATCATATTCACGAACCTCGTTACCAGTTGGTCATTGAACCTTGGGTCTGGCAACAATGGTCTTTTTTTCGCTTGTCTTTTTCTCATGACTTCCTTCTAAAAGTTGAATTACTTTTTAGGGCGTTTTGCACCATACTTTGAACGGCGTTGTGTTCTTCCTGCAACACCCGCAGTATCCAAAGCTCCGCGTACAATATGATAACGTACACCTGGTAAATCCTTCACCCTTCCACCTCTTACCAATACTATCGAGTGCTCTTGGAGGTTGTGTCCTTCTCCTGGAATGTACGCATTTACTTCTTTCCCATTGGTCAACCTTACCCTAGCCACTTTACGCATGGCCGAATTTGGCTTTTTAGGGGTAGTGGTGTAAACACGTGTACAAACTCCACGCCTTTGAGGACAAGAATCCAAAGCAGCCGATTTACTCTTCTTGGTAATTGTGCTCCTTCCTTTTCTTACTAATTGTGAAATTGTTGGCATTTAAATCCTTATTAAATAAAAAACCCTCATTTTGAGGGCTGCAAATGTAGTGATATTCTAGAATAATTCAAATGCTAAAAAAGTTATTTTTAAAAGGTGTTCTCCAAGCACAAAATTCCTTTAGTTAAATATCAACCAAAACAAGTATGGGTAAAGCGCCTCCCAGTTAAACGAAAGTAGGAAACCGCCGACATATGATTCCCATAAATGAAACTTCCCATCAAATTTTCCCGTTTTTGATAAGTTGAATCTCCCTCTTTTAGATTTCTTTAAATTGACTTTCCCATCATTTTCACCAAACCATCCCATCTTTTTTGAGGTTCTAGTTTGAAGTTATCGGAAAGAAAATAAGCCTATGGATCCATCATGCATGTGGGAGTATTCCACTTTTATATTTTTACCGACTTCCTTTCTTGGAATTTTAAGTAATACATATATATTAAGGTATGCCCTTTACATGGAATATCCGGATATATCGTTTTATCAAGGCAAAAAGTTCCTTACAAATAGGATATGGGTTTAAGGATTTCCAACCTCCAGTCCAGTACTTTTGTTCGTTAGGTTTTAAAACCGATTCAAAACTGATAGGCAATTACCTCTGGAACCTTATCCAGTTTTGATGGAAATCGGACTTTTGGGAGTAAAAAACCTTCCCTCATACGGACTGTGCAATACAGAATAACACATTACCTAAATTATCAGAAGTACTTTATTCATAAGTCTTAAATTTTTAACACCAATTTCCGTTGGAAGAATCATTCCTTTAACACCTTTTTAAAATGTTGAACTTTAATATATTCTCTAAAAGGAGCGCATCTTATTATGGCAAAGCCAAAGTAAACAGGGAAATATGGGATATGGTTAATATTCATCGGGGTAGAGAAATTTTAGCGTAATTAATTTGGATTGTTAACATGAAATTATGATTTTAGCGGTTAGCTAATTCAAATAATTTTAAAATGAGAACAAAACTAAATGGAATCTTAACGCTATTATTAGCGTTTGTTG
>JANQQQ010000016.1 GCA_028284935.1 Croceivirga sp. | reverse complement strand
TGATTGATCTAACTTGTTTACAATGGATAGACGCTATAAAAACTATTTTGTTACAGTACTATGTATAAAAAGGTACTGTTTTATGGATTTTTTAAGAATTCGGTAGTAAAGAAAAGTTGTTAAAATACTTGTATCTGCTTGTTTTATAATATTTTACATAATATTCAGCCTTTCACAAGACAAGCTTTATTTTTTTAACTTAATTCAAATGGGCAATGTTTTAGGTAAATAATGGAGGTATTCTGACCATTGAAGGTGATATTTTGAAGTATCTTGGACAGGATCACTCGTGAATAATCTTTAGGTATGGCCTACCATCCTTTTAACTTGTTCGTTCGGTTCTTATTGGAAGTGGCCGCCCTCATCTCCTTGGGCATATGGGCCTGGAATACCTTCAATGATTGGCAAGGATGGGTCATGGCCATTTTGCTTCCCTTGGGCATGGCCGTTATATGGGGTGTGTTTGCCGTTCCAGGGGATCCGAGTCGTTCAGGTTACGCACCGGTACCCATCAATGGAATTTTGAGATTGGCTATTGAATTGCTCTTCTTCGGATGCATGGTTTGGGCACTCTATGACTTGGGGTGGCATGGGACTGCTCTAGTACTTGGCCTTATTACCCTAATCCATTACCTGGTTTCTTATGAGCGGGTTGGTTGGTTGATCAACCCAAATTGACTTTTTCCCTTCCTTTGACACATAAAAAAACCGTTTCTTGCGAAACGGTTTCTTTTGCTCCTCCAGCTGGGCTCGAACCAGCGACACCCTGATTAACAGTCAGGTGCTCTAACCAACTGAGCTATGGAGGAATATTTTACTTAAAGCGGGTGCAAATATAGCCGATTCCACAATAGACTACAAACAAAAAATTTGATTTTCTCTATTTAAAAACCGCTTTGTACAAATCGTTGCCGTTAGCAAACAGGAGCAAGGCGATCAACAAGAAGAACCCAACCATTTGGGCGTATTCCAAAAACCTGTCGCTCGGTTTTCTGCCAGAGACCATTTCATAGAGCAAGAAAGCAACGTGACCTCCATCCAAAGCAGGAATGGGAAGGATGTTCATAAAAGCCAAAATGATGGAAATCAAGGCAGTGGTTGACCAGAACGCTGGCCAATTCCAAGTATCGGGAAACATACTTCCAATAGCAGCAAAGCCCCCTACGCCTTTGTATGCACCGGTAGAAGGGTTAAAAATCTTTTTCAACTGCTTGGCATAATTGGTCAAGGTACTTACCCCTTTGTCGATGCCAGCCGGAATCGACTCCAGAAATGAATATTTCACTTCCTCAATTTTAAAATATCCCATTTCTTGAGCCTGCTCATTGGTCAATCCCAGTAATCCTACACCCAATTTTGCTTCTTCGTTGACCAGCGCGGAAATTGTTTTCTCAAAACCATCCCTATTGACCAATACCTCTACCTGTTCTCCCCTGTTCGCCTCTAAAATAGGCGTTACCTGATCATAATATTTTGCGGGTTCCCCATTTATGGATAATACCTCATCTCCTTCCTTAAAATCCACCCCTTCATTATGGGAACCTTTGGAGACCTCACTAATGATAAAGGGTTGCCTCATCATTAAAAACCGCACCTTATCTTCATCTTCCAACAAAGTAGCGATAAAGTCCACAGGAAGTTCCTTTTCAATGATTTGACCATTGCGTTCTAGGGTTATGGAATTTCCGTTAATGAGTTCAAGATAGACCGAACTGAAAGATTCCAGTTCTTTTCCGTCAACCGCAATAATTTTGTCACCGGTTTTAATCCCAGCCTTGTCACCAATTTTTTCCTCAATGACCCAAACCCCATCTTTTAGGCTATCCATACGGATATATTGATCACCGTATTTGTAGGCCATTCCTATGTAGATAATAACGGCTAGAACAAAGTTCACAGTAACCCCACCCAGCATAATGATCAAACGTTGCCATGCCGGTTTGCTCCGAAACTCCCAAGGTTTGGGTTCCTCTTTCATTTGCTCCGTGTCCATGCTTTCATCAATCATCCCGGCAATCTTCACATATCCCCCAAGCGGCAACCAGCCGACGCCATAAACCGTTTCCCCAATTTTCTTTTTGAACAAAGAAAATTTGATGTCAAAGAAGAGGTAGAACTTCTCCACCTTGGTCTTGAACAATTTGGCAGGTATGAAATGTCCCAACTCATGTAGCACAATGAGTATGGAAAGACTCAGAAAAAATTGTATGACCTGGATAACTATTGGATTCATTATGGAATTTCACTTATAGCCGACAAAAGTACATTTTTAGTAGGGCTTACAAAATATTGTAAGGATTAAGGGTCGTTCATTTAAGAAAGTTTTGTGACTAAGGACGATTCAAACCATTTGAATAGGCCTGATTTTGAACGTAATTTTGCATCCATGCGAAAATTCTTTGCCAAATATCGTCTGTTTGCTATCGTGTTTTCCGTGATTTCCATTGTCATCATTTATTTCATCTATGATGCCCTGAAACCTGAGAAGCGATTGCCCGTTTATCAACCTAACATGGTTAACCCTGAATTGGTGGACAACACCTTATTGGATGTAAAAAAGTACCATACCATAGCCCATTTTCAATTGGTGAACCAAAATGGGGATACCATTACGCAGGCGGATTATCAAGGGAAAATTTACGTGGCCGATTTCTTTTTTACGACCTGTCCTACCATTTGCCCCATCATGACCAAAAATATGGCGGAAATCCAAGGAAGTATTTTAGACGATGAAGATATTATGCTGCTCAGTCACTCCGTCACTCCGCAAATCGACTCTGTTCCACGGCTAAAGGAATACGCATTGGAAAAAGGGGTTATCGATGCCAAATGGAATTTGGTGACGGGTGATAAGAAGCAGATTTACGAACTGGCCAGAAAATCGTATTTAGCGGTTAAGACCGATGGGGATGGTGGCCCCTATGACATGATACATACCGAAAACTTCATATTGGTAGATAAAGAAAAGCGTATACGTGGCTTTTACGATGGAACCAGTCGCGAAGAAATTCAAAAACTACTGGAAGATTTAGATATCTTAAAGAATTCTTATTCCCAGTAAGATTTTGCTTTTTTCTTCTATTTTTACACTTTAATTAAATTCAGTCTAAATAAGAAGCGTTGGTTTCAATTGCAGAACTCAAGGAAGGACAAATAGGTATCATCAAAAAATTTGACCCAGAAGTAATTCCCACAAAACTTCTCGAGCTTGGATGTTTACCCGGAAATGAAGTGCAATTGATGCAGATTGCCCCTTTAAAAGATCCATTGCACATTAACCTCAACGGATCACAGATTGCGATTAGAAAGGTTGTGGCTGAAAAAATCGAGCTAGAACTTAAAGAAGATTCACCCAATTAATGGCTTCCACTACGATTAAAGTTGCACTACTTGGAAACCCCAACACGGGAAAGACCTCAGTATTCAATGCACTTACGGGTCTACGTCAAAAAGTAGGCAATTATCCTGGAATTACCGTTGAAAAGAAAGTCGGTCTCTCCAAATTAAGTGAAGGGACAAAAGCAGAAATCCTAGACCTACCAGGTACGTACAGTATTAACACCACATCACCGGACGAGTCTGTTGTCTATGAAGTATTGAACAATACTGACAGCGCGGATTATCCAGACGTAGCATTGGTGATCAGTGACGTGGAAAACCTTAAGCGCAATCTTTTACTGTTCACACAAATCAAGGATCTAAACATTCCCACAATCCTTGCCATTAATATGGCCGATGTAATGCCTAAGAAGGGAATATCCATTGATATAGAGCGTCTTGAAAGGGAACTGGATACGAAAATTGCCCTAATCAGCACCCGAAAAGGCGAGGGCATAGATCATCTCAAGAAATTACTTCAGGAGTATAGCACCCTTTCATCAAAGGCGAACTTGGATATTTCAATACTAGACCCAGACTATTTTTCCCAACTTCAGGAATCCGGCCCGGACCAGCATCCTTATAGGACCTGGGTCCGTATCTCCCAAAACGGCGTTTCTACCAATGGAACAACTGACAATATCGATAAGAAACTACCAAAGAAAACAAGAGATGAGGTAAGAAGGTTACAGCAAAAAGAAACCATAAAGCGCTATCAATTCATTAATAACGCCTTAAAAGAGACGTATGAAATTGACAAGAATAAAGCTACGGGATTGGAGGCTCGATTCGATCGTATTCTTACCCATAAAGTCTTTGGTTATCTCATTTTCCTTGTCATCCTACTACTCATATTTCAGGCCATATTTGATTGGAGTACTTATCCCAGTGATTTTATTGATGAACAGTTTGCGGGATTGAGCGATTGGATTAAAACTACCTTCCCTTCAGGAATATTGACGGATTTATTGGCCGAGGGTATTATAGCGGGCATCGGAGGCATTGTAGTTTTTATACCCCCTATTGCGTTTTTATTCTTTTTTATTTCATTGCTGGAAGAATCAGGTTACATGAGCCGGGTTGTTTTTTTGATGGACAAACTCATGCGTCCTTTTGGACTGAGCGGAAAAAGTGTCGTCCCCTTGATTTCAGGCACTGCGTGTGCTATTCCTGCGGTGATGGCCACCAGGACCATTGAAAGTTGGAAGGAACGACTAATCACAATATTAGTGGTCCCTTTTACCACCTGTTCCGCTCGATTACCTGTTTATCTCATACTCATTGCATTGGTTATTCCCGATGGTACATTTCTTGGGTTTGGATTCAAGCCCATTACATTGTTTTCCTTGTATCTTTTGGGATTCGCCATGTCCCTATTAGCTGCCTGGGTACTGCACAGGGTACTAAAAATGAAGACTCGGTCCTTTTTTATGATGGAGATGCCTACCTACCGATGGCCCCTTGCAAAAAACGTATTCTATACGGTAGTCGAAAAAACCAAAAGCTTTGTCTTTGGCGCAGGTAAAATCATATTGGCTATTTCCATTGTCCTTTGGTTTTTGGGATCCTATGGGTATTCCGAAGAGTTTAAGAATGCCGAGGAAATTGTCAGTAATCGCATTCAGGAACATGGCCTTAACGATTACAGTAAAAACTACATCAAAAAGAACCTATTGACGTTTGCCTCTGAAAAGGGTGGGGATACCGGTAAAATTCCAAATCCTTTGCATCCTACTGCAGACCAAGATTCGTTGCGCACCATGAACAATGAACTTTTTCAAAGGGCAAAAGAGCAGGAAATAGCAAGCTATAAGTTAGAACACTCCTACATGGGTCATATGGGAAAAGCCATTGAACCTATGGTAAAACCACTGGGCTACGATTGGAAAATTAGTATTGCGGTGCTCACCTCCTTTTTGGCCAGAGAAGTTTTCGTGGGAACCTTGGCCACCATTTACAGTGTGGGCAATGACGAAACAGAAACCATTCAGAACCGTATGGCCGCAGAACTCAATAGCAAGGGAAAGCCTCTTTTTGATTTGGCCTCAGGTATTTCATTAATGGTCTTTTATGCCTTTGCCATGCAGTGCATGAGTACTTTGGCCATAGTAAAACGAGAAACCAATTCATGGAAATGGCCCATTCTTCAGTTAGTTTTTATGAGTGTAATTGCCTATATTTCAGCACTGGCCGCTTATCAAATCTTAAGTTAGATGGTACAGGAAATCCTAGCATATTTCATTCTTGCAGCTGCACTTCTCTATCTTTTGCATAGGTTTGTTGTTCCCATACCTTTTTTGTCCACAAGGAAAAAATCCGGTAAAAATTGTGGCCCGGACTGTGGTTGTTAGCTTAATTTTTCCAATTCATTTCAACGCTCTTTTTAAAAAAAATTACATCGGTATGTAACCTTTTGTAATTTCCTGACTATATAGAACGAACACCAACGAAAAGCATGTCGGCCAACCAGCTAACAGATGAGGAAATTATGGCACAAGTGGCCGCGGATGATTTAGATGTACTAAGGATTCTCTTTGACAGACATCATGTGCATGTGTATAACTTCCTTTATAAAATGTCTGGGGACAGCATGTTGAGTGAGGATTTGACACAGGATGTTTTTTATAAGGTAATCAAATACCGAACATCGTACAACAATGGCAGCTTTATTTCATGGTTATTTACCATAGCCAGAAATAGTTTGAACAGTCATTTTACAAGAAAGAAAGTAATGCATAGCGATTTGGAGACCGTAAAATATCGTTTGGGGGAAGAAGAAAAAGAAGAAGAGTATTCCCATTTGCATAAGGCCCTGAATCAACTGGAGGCATCGGACAGGGAATTGGTCATACTAAATCGATTTCAAGGTATTAAATACCAGGAATTGGCCGAAATGATGGATAGTACCCCCGGAGCGGTAAAGACAAAGATGAGCAGGGCTCTTAAAAAATTAAAAAATATATACCTACAAACCATTTGATCATGGAAAAAAGGGAATTGGAAAATAGAATATCGGATTACTTTGATGGTTTACTGTCACCAGCCGAAGTTGCCGCTTTTGAAAAGCGCCTATCGACCGATAATGACTTTAGAACGGAAGTTGACGAATTTAAGGTACTTTTTGAGGCAATAAAACAGGAGAAAAAGGAAATCCCTTCCAAACAATTGGCCAAGAATTTTGAAAAGATGCTCCAACAGGAAAAAAGCAATCAAGTCAAAGTGGTTGCGTTGGCATCAAAGGATAATGGCCGTTTTCAATACTTGAAAATTGCGGCAAGCATTGCCTTGTTGATCGGGGTATTCCTAGTTGGAAGGTATTCCGCACAAAGAGCATCCAATCACAGTCTTATGGCAGCCCAACAGGAAGTTTTGGAATATAAGGAAGCCACCTTAATTTCCCTTTTGGGGAACGAATCCGCGAGCAAGCGTATCCAAGGAGTGCAGTTGGTTGAAGAGTTTGATCGACCTGATGAGGATATTGTTGGAGCACTAGGAGAAAAAATGTTAAGTGATGAAAATACCAATGTTCGCCTGTCAGCCATGGAAGCCCTTTCAAAATTTTCATATTCCGACCAGGTCAAGGTCTTTTTTATCCAGGCTCTGGAGACAGAAGAAAACCCAAGTATTCAGGTGGCTTTAATCGAAATTTTAGGACAGCTACAGGAAAAAAAAGCTGTAGGTCCCATGAAAAAGTTGTTGGAGAAAGAGGACACCCAACCTTTTATCAAGAAGGAAATCAACAATGTGTTACCAAAAATTATATAAATATCAAAAAACGAAAATCATGAAAAGAACAATTACAACAGTATTACTTCTCTTAACTATTGGACTTTGTAAAGCACAAACGGATTATTCCAAATCCCTAAGCGGAGTGGAATGGGTAAAAATCACTTCAAAATCCAATGTCACCGTGATGGTCCATGACAAAAACGAAATACTGATCAAAGGAACCCAAAAGGCCCGTTCCTCTGAAAAAGCCAAAGGTTTGCGATTGGTGGGTGTTGGAGGAACGGTGAACACCAATGTAGGCTTCAATGTGGTACAGGAAGGAAACGACCTTATTGTCACCAATCTAAGAAAGAATGAATCGGCGAAGATCTATCTTCCAAAAAACCAAAAAATAGCGGTGACCAGTACTTGGAACGGTGGTATTTCCATAGATGGATTCAACAATGAAGTCGAGGCTACTTGTGAATTAAACGGAGGCATGATGCTCAACAATATCAGTGGCCCCCTAACAGCAAACACCCTTAACGGGCAGATAGATGTAATCTTCGACAATATTTCGCAAGGTTCTCCAACCTCATTAAACAGTACCAATGGCGCCATTGATGTTAGTCTTCCTGGAAACACCGGTGCCGATATTTCCATGAGCAGTTGGAACGGAGACATGTATTCCAATTTCGATATTAAGAGTTCTTCCGGTGATAATGGTTTGAGAAAAGTATCCAGTAGAAAGACCAATGGAACCATAAATGGTGGCGGCGTAAGCATTAGCCTTAAATCCACCAATGGCAATATTTACTTAAGAAAAAACTAGTACATCCCTATCAAAAAACGAGCAGTCATGAAAAAACTCAAATTACTAATCGTATTATGTCTAATCGCTTCAATGGCCAAGGCTCAAAAAGTCATTGAAAAGAACCTCAACCACAAGGGACAGTTTATTGAAATGAACACCGCTTTCGCCTCAGAAATCGATGTAAAAACATGGGATAAGCCCACCGTCTATTTCAAAGCGACCCTTACCAGTGAAAATCCGGAACTCTTGGAATTCTACGATGTAACGTTCTCAGAAGATGATAATTTCCTTACAATAGCTTCGGACACAGAAGCGTTTTTTGACGCCTACAAGGAAAAACGTAAAAAAGAGAAGAAAAAGTACTGGTGCCAGGAATATGAGTTCAACTATGTGCTATACGTACCAAAAAAGGCCAAGTTCATGATAAAGAGTATTAACGGTAGCGTATCATCCGATGAAATTGAAGGGGATTTTGAAGCCGACCTTATCAATGGTAATATAGAAATCAAAAGGTATTCCGGTAACTTAAAACTCAATACCATTAATGGCGAAATAGACCTAAAGGTAGGCAATGCCAGTTTTACAGCAGAAACCATTCATGGCGATATTTACGCGGATGAGAACCTAAAGTTGACCTCGGACAATCGGCATGTGGGTCAAAAAGTTCGAAGCCTATCCAATAATAACACCAACAAACTGAAATTAAATACCATTAATGGAAACATGTACCTAAGACTATAGGTCAAACTTACTATGGGCATCTCTTTTGAGATGCCCATATAACTTCGGAGAACTACCTTTACTAGGCTTATTTTCCTAATTTTAAGGGAAATATCCGATGATGAAAAGAATAGCGCTTTTTTTTGGTATACTTCTAGCCTTTAGCTGCGGAAGCAGTAAGAGTACTTCAGAAGGCCCTGGGAACCTACAGGCCGATTTGGATAAAAAAAATAGGGCCGCTATCCCCCTAATTGTTCGAATAAGACAGCAACCGGGAATCATTCTAAAAAACGGTGTCCCTGCCCTACAAAGATCAGATAATTCCTTTTCTGCGTCCGCCCAGGAACCACTTTATATTCTTAATGATCAAATCATAGGCAGCTCCTTTGCCGCAATTGATAATTTGGTGGAGAGTTTTATGGTCAAAAGAATTGAAATCATTCGAGGTTCAGATGCCTCTTTTTATGGGTCTAGAGGTGCTAATGGAGTCGTTAAAATCACCACATTCTCTGGAGAGGACATTGAAAATTGATTGATCTGAACTAAAGGCTAATGGAAATTCTGGTGTCCTCTTGAAGGTCAAAAGAACACTCTTTAAATGAAGGCGGGCCAAAAAGTTTCATTTTAGCGTTGGAAAAGGCCACTTTTTCCTTGGGGATACCAATCCAATTGGTGTCCAATTTGTCATTTCCATTTTTATCATAAAATAGGGCAATGGCGTAGTTTCCATTCGGGATGTTCTCCAACAACACATTGGTTTTACCCGTTTTGGCAGCAGAACTGGCAGACGCATAGACTTCCCCAAACTTTAAAAATGCATCTTCCCTGTCATAGAGGGCCACACTAATTTTTCCTTCGGAAGAAGGAACGTTCAACACTTCCACAGTGATTTCATGCTGGGCAACTGCTTTGATGGACAACAAGAGTAAGCCAATATATAATACTCTCATAAAAAAACTAGCCTTTTGCAAATTTCAGTCATCCGGTGAAATTTTGGAATGTATTTCTTCATAAAACTTAGCGGTTTCCAAGCTATCCGAAAGATTAAAATATAGGAGCAGCGAATCTGAATGGATCAACCTCACTTTTTGCTGCCTTAAATCATCAACAAAAACATAGGCCGTATTTCCAGAGAGGGAGTCCTTAAAAACACCTTTTTCCTTGGCCAACCACGAAAAACCGTTCTTCCGTTCCATTTCAGGAAGCTTTGGGACAAATTCAACGCCATTTATTTGGGAAATAGGAATTTTTTGGGAATAAATCCCTGAGGTGATCTTAAAAGAATCCTTTTCGATTTTAGTCCAATTTTTGTAGTGTAACACAAAAGCCAGGCTACAACCTATCAGCGCCAGTACTATCACTATGTTCCAAAACCAACTATTCTTTTTCCTCACCTTCCTTATCGGTTCTATAGTTATCAAACCAGGCCACCGTATGCGCAATTTTAGTAATCAAATTACTCGGTCGATTGGCTATACCATGACTTGCCCCGGGGATTTCGACCAAAACGGTTTCCTTTTTGCGCAGTTTCAATGCATGATATAACTGCTTTGCCTCACTTGGGGGTGTTCTCAAATCGTTCATTCCTACCATTACCATCGTAGGGGTCTCTATATTACCAACGAGGGAAATAGGTGAAAATTTCCAGTAGTGTTCAAAATTTTCCCAAGGCTGTCCTTCATAACGGGAATTGGCATAACCGAAATAATTATCCGCCACCAAAGTTTTACTTATCCAATTCATTACAGGCTTGGCTACAACAGCTGCTTCAAACCGGTTGTTTTTGCCGATCATCCATGCCGTCATGATACCCCCTGCACTTCCTCCGGTAACAAATAATTGGTCTTCATGGGCAATCCCCTTTTGAATACAATGATCCACTCCATCCATAGTGTCATCATAGTCTTGTCCTGGATAGTTGCGATAGAGTAGATTACCAAATTCTTCACCATAGCTTGTACTCCCGCGAGCGTTGGGATAAAAAACAATATACCCAGCAGAAGCGTACAACTGCATTTCAATGGAGAAACGATCTCCATAATTCAAAATGGGGCCCCCGTGGTTTTCCACCATAAAGGGATATCTTTTCGTGGCATCATAGTTGGGAGGATAAACAATCCAGCCTTGGAGGTCCCTCCCGTCAAATGATGATTTGTACCATACCTCTTCCACCTTCCCCAAGGTACGATACCCCAATAGTCCTTCATTTAAGTTGGTTAGCTTTTTTGGCGTTTTGGATTTCGTTGTGAGCACAGTCACCTCAGCAGGGTGATCTGGCCGGGAATGGGTATAGGCAATGGTACCATTATTTGAGACACTGTAAGAACCACTTCCATAAGGTCTACCCAAAGTAGTCCCTCCCCGATTATCCGCCAGTCGTGTAACTTTTCCTGAAAGGGATATATACCCAATCTTCCCATTGCCCTTATCGTCATAAGTAAAATATAGCCCATTGCTTTTTTCATCCCAAGTGAGACTTGAGATGCTTCTATCAAGAGCATCGGAAATACTTCGCTGATTGGAACCATCAGCATTCATGATATGCAACTTGCGCACTTGATACGCTTGTTTTTTGTCCTCATAACCAATGTAAGCAATCATCTTACCATTTGGAGAAACCTGAGGACTGGTATCGGGTCCATCCCTATCGGTCAGGGTAACTATTTGACCTGTTTCAATAGTTACGGAATATACCTCACTATTTCTAAATCGATATTCCCAATCTTCCACCCGATTGGCCGAAAAGTAAATTTTGGAACCGTCCGGCGACCACGAAAGCGACCCCCTATGTTGCCAATCTCCAGAAGTAACTTGGCGGGGAGCTCCCCCGTTGGACGGCATCACAAAAATATGGTTGAAGCCCGGTTTGATATAACCCCGACCATCGGCTTCGTGGTACACCCTATCCGTTATCCTAGGGGTATCCGCCCATTTGGCACCCTTGGGTTTTTTTGGCATTTTGGCAATGACCGGTGCTTTAGCGGTCACGTTCATGGAAAATGCCAATCGTTTCCCATTGGGGGACCATGTCAATGAACTGGGTGAGAACGGCAATTGTGATATTTTGGCCAGTTTGCCTGAAGCCACCCAATACATGTAAATCTCAGCACCTTCGTCCGTACTACTGGTAAAGGCAATTCGGTCCCCATTGGGTGACCATTTTGGACTACTCTCCGAAACCTCGCGTGAGGTCAGTTTTTGATGTTGGTTACCATCGGTTTTTAGCATCCAAAGATTACCCCAAGCACGGTCTTTCATGACATCAAAACCCATTCTTCGATAGACCACCCAGTTCCCGTCAGGTGAAATCTGAGGGTCCTGTGCATACTGCAAATCAAAAACATCCAAATACGAAAAATTGGGTTTCTGGGCGGGTAAAAAATGAATAAGGAAAAAGACTAAAAAGCTTAGGACAACTATTCGCATAAGAATCAATTTTTGGAATTTTTAAAGGTAACGGAAACTGCGGTTTCCTCAAAAGTATTGCCCTTGCCATTTATGGTTATCTTTAAAGCAATTACCCTATTTACCCAACCACTATGAAAAAGATCAATACCGACCGCATCCTTGGTATTTCGGCCATGATTATTAGTATCCTTACCCTCGCCATTTTTATCTACCAGACCGATATTATGCGTGTTCAAAGTAAGCTCTCGGTAAAACCCAGACTGGATTTTACCACCAACCTTGGCGGGAATGATTCCATCATTAGTTATCAAGAGGTGATTGAAAACAAAGGCCTTGGACCTGCAATAGTCGACTCCATTTATTTTGTGTACAAGGATAAAAGATATGTGTTGGACATAGAAAACTTACTGAAAAAAGAACTCCCAAAAGTCCTGGAATATGGATATCTACCTCAACACGCTACCATGGCTAGAGGAACCACCTTATCTCCGAACGAAGAACGCCCTATATTCACCTATCATATTCCTGCAAGCAAATTGGATAGTTTATATGGCTATTTAGGAATACCCAATGCAGATGAGAACCCATTTCCCATAGAAGTTATTTATACCTCTATATACGAAGATGAATTTTGGAAAATGGATAATGATAATTTAAATCAACCTATTAAGGTTGATAAATAGCCCACAACGGAGAACCTCAAAACAACTTTTATGAAAAACCTTTCTATAATCACGTTGCTTTCAATCTTGGTGCTTATAGGTTGTAAAAAGAAAGACGCCGAAAAAGCTATGGAAGTGTCAAATACAGTCCATACCACCAAAAAGTATGAGGACTTGGTAGGGCTTTTTCATGAGTGGCGTGATTTTGAAAATCCACCTAAACTTAATGGCGCTCCGGATTACACAAAAGCAACCTTCGAAAAACGTTGGCCCGCTTTCAAAAAACTTCAGAAACAGTTACAACAAATCGATACTACGGCATGGCCCATTCATCAGCAAGTGGATTGGATGATCGTTTGGGCAGAAATGAACGGGTATGACTTTAACCATCGGATTTTAAAACCTTGGGAACGGGATCCCGCCTTTTATAAATCCGTATGGACACATCAAAGTGATGTGCCGGCCCACGAAGGCCCTACGCATCACGGAACCACTGAACTTTGGACTTATGAGTTTCCCCTTTTGGATAGTGAAGTTGAGCGGCTGATCCAAGATTTGAATAGTATTCCGACATTGAATGAACAGGCCCAACAAAACCTTACGGGCAATGCCAAAGATCTTTGGATCACTGGGATACGTGACATAAAAAATCAAAGTACCGTATTAAAAACCATTTTGTACCGACAAGGCGTGCGCCAGAATGCCTCTTTGGTTGCTGCAATTATGAAAGCAGTGGCATCTACGGATGCTTTGGTGGTCTGGTTGGAGGACCAAACCAAAACAAAAACAGGACCTTCAGGAATTGGTAGGGACAACTACACCTGGTATCTTCAAAACGTTCATTTGGTGCCCTTGACTTGGGAAGATGAAGTAATGCTTCTAAAAAGGGAATTGGCTAGGGCATGGGCTTCCCTAAAATTGGAAGAACATCGCAATAGAGACCTCCCCGAATTGGTCGCTGCCGATTCTCCCGAAGTCTATCAAAAAATGGCCGATGCTGCCGCACGGAGCTTAATCAACTTTCTGGATGAACAGGATTTCGTCACTGTAAAACCTTATTTTGAACCAGCATTGAGGGCACAATTGGGGAGTTTTGTGCCTGAGGAAAAACGTAACTTCTTTTGGATTGGTGCCCATTACGACCAACGACCGCTCTATTCCCATTTTTACCATTGGTTTGAACTTGCAAGGATGGAAATTGAGCCCAATCCAAGTGAGATAAGAAAAGGTCCCCTGTTGTACAACATTTTTGATTCTCGAAACGAGGGAATGGCCACAGCTGTGGAAGAAATGTTTATGGATGCAGGATTGTATGAAGATTCTCCCCGATCTCGAGAAATCGTTTATATCATGATTGCGCAACGAGCAGCCCGTGGATTGGGATCATTGTACGCCCATGCCAATGAGATGACTATGGAAGAGGCAGGGGGCATCCACTCCGAATATACCCCGAGGGGATGGATGAAAACTGAAAAGGAACTGCTCATTTTTGAGCAGCACCTATATTTACGCCAACCTGGTTATGGGACCAGTTATATCACTGGAAAATACCTAATGGAATCGGCCATGGCCGATTATGCAAGAATTCAAGAAGTAAAAGGAGTGTCTTTTGAAACCAAGGATTTTTTTGATACCCTCAACAGTATTGGAAATATCCCCATGGCATTGGGACATTGGGAATTGACTGGCGAGAAGAAACATTTAACCCCTATTCTAAAATAGATGGCTCCCTCCCCAAAGGAAGCCCTTTGGGACGTCGTTTCATGCGGTTCAAAAGCACGTTGACCAAGCTTTAATGTTTTGTTAAACTACCCCGATAACATTAGCATTGTTCACTTTAGAACATATTTTAGAAGCACTAATTCACTCAAACACCCATCTAAAATGAAAAAAGTATTCCTAAGTGCATTTCTATGCTGGTCATTGACGTTGATAGCACAGGAAAAGAAAGATGTGATGTCTTCTTCGACTTTTTCCGGACTTAAATTCCGGAATATAGGCCCAGCATTTACTTCGGGCCGAATCGCCGACATTGCCATTGACCCTACCAATCAGAATATTATGTATGTTGCCGTTGGTTCGGGCAACGTTTGGAAAACGGTGAATGCCGGGACCACTTGGAAACCCATTTTTGACAAGGAAAAGAGTTATTCCATAGGCTGTATTACCATTGACCCCAACAATCCCCACACCATTTGGGTAGGCACAGGTGAGAATGTCGGTGGCCGCCATGTTGGTTTTGGCGATGGCATCTACCGCAGCACTGATGCCGGAAAAACCTGGAAAAACATGGGACTTAAAGAAACCCAGCACCTTTCCAAAATCATCGTTCATCCTGATAATTCTGACGTTTTATGGGTTGCTGCGCAAGGCCCACTTTGGAACAAGGGAGGGGAACGAGGACTCTACAAATCAATTGATGGAGGAACAACCTGGAAAAAGACCTTGGGCAATGAGAAATGGACAGGGGTCACTGATATGGTGATTGACCCCAGAAACCCTGATAGGTTCATTGCTGCCACTTGGGATCGTCATCGTACCGTGGCTGCTTATATGGGTGGAGGACCAGGTTCCGGATTGCATCGCAGTACGGATGGCGGTGAGACCTGGGAAAAGCTTACAGAAGGAATTCCAAAATCAAACTTGGGTAAAATTGGATTGGCTATTTCCCCATTTAATCCAGACATCATCTATGCTGCCATTGAACTTGATCGGACCAAGGGCGGACTCTTCCTGTCAACGGACAGGGGTAGTTCTTGGACCAAACAATCCGATATGATTTCCGGGGCTACAGGGCCACATTATTACCAAGAACTGTTCGCTGACCCACACCATGATGGGCGCATCTATCTAATGAACAACAACGTGTTGCAATCTGACGACCATGGCAAGACGTACCGCAGAATGAACCGTGAATATATGCATAGCGATATGCATGCCGTGGCCTTTAGAAAAAATGATCCAGACTACATTATCATGGGCTCTGACGGAGGTATTTATGAAACCTTTGATGATACCAAAAATTGGCGTTTTGTGGGTAACCTACCACTTACACAATATTATAAGCTAGCCGTGGATGATTCAGAACCTTTTTACAACATCTATGGGGGTACGCAAGACAATGGATCTCATAAGGGTCCTTCCAGAACGAACCGACGTGAAGGTATTTTGAATAGGGATTGGACCAAGGTACTTGGGGCTGATGGCCATCAATCCGCTATAGAGCCTGGAAACCCTGATATCACTTACGGAGAGTTTCAACAAGGTCGTCTTTTCCGTATCGACCATAAAACAGGGGAATCTGTTTTTATTGCTCCCCAACCTGATTCGGGGGAGCCCTTTGAACGATTTAACTGGGATGCTCCCATTTTGGTGAGCCCCCACGACCCAAAGCGCATTTATTTCGCTTCCTACAGGGTTTGGCGTTCCGACAATCGTGGCGATGATTGGAAGGCCGTTTCCGGTGATTTGACCAAGGGGCTTGAAAGAATGAAGCAGCCCATTATGGGCGGGCTTCAAAGTTGGGACAATGCGTGGGATGTAAAGGCCATGTCTGACTATAGTACCATTACTTCCCTGGCTGAGTCACCAAAACAAGAAGGGCTATTATATGCCGGTACTGATGATGGTATTATTCAGGTCTCCGAAGATGGTGGGGATAATTGGAGAAAAGTATCGTTTGCAAGTATCAAAGGCCTGCCTTCAACCGCTTTTGTGAATGACATTCGGGCCGATTTATTTGATGCCAATACGGTATATGCCGCACTTGACAATCACAAGTATGGGGATTTTAAACCCTACCTCATAAAGAGTACCGATGCCGGGAAAACCTGGCGATTGATAACCGCTGACCTGCCCGACCGACTATTGGTTTGGCGTTTGGTCCAAGACCACATCAATAAAAATTTGATGTTCTTGGCGACCGAATTTGGTATTTATTTTACCAGTAATGGAGGGAATAATTGGATACAGCTTAAAGGTGGCCTACCTACATTAGCTTTTAGGGACATCACCATACAACGCCGTGAAAATGATGTTGTAGCCGCTTCATTTGGACGTGGTTTCTATGTGTTGGATGATTACAGTGCCCTAAGGTCGGTTTCACCATCCAAACTGGAGCAAAACGAAGCCTTACTTTTTGAAACGCGTGATGCGGATTGGTACATTCCGGTAAGCGACATCAATGGCAGTCATGGAGCGCAATTATATCGTGCAAAAAATCCAGAATTCGGCGCCACTTTTACCTATTATTTGCGTGATGATTATACAACACTTGGGAAAAGGCGAAAAGCATCGGAAAAAAAACAGGTCAAAGCTGGGAAGGACGTTCCATTCCCGGGATGGGAAGCCATCGAACAGGAACGCAGGCAAGAGAACCCAAAAATTCTGTTGACTGTTACGGATAGTGATGGAAATATCGTAAAGACGTTGCATACCAAACCGAAAAAAGGAATCAATCGTATCGCTTGGGACCTTTCCACAAATTCAAAAAGTATTGTTCGTTTGGAAGCTAGGCAAAGACGAAATAATGTTTTTGGCCCATCGGGAACCATTGTCACTCCCGGCACCTACTTTGTAAGTTTATCAAAGGTAGTGGATGGGAAGACCACCGTATTGGTAGCTCCCCAAAGATTTCAGGTCAAACGTATGCAGGAGCCTGCCGTTCAAGGTGCTTCCCCAGAGCAATTTGCTACCTTCAAAGACCAGTTTGAGGCCTTCCAACAAGACCTTTCAGCAACAAACATGTTGTTGTCAAAAAGCAAAAAGAAGGTGAAAGCCATGCGCAGGGCATTTTTATTGGCGGATCGGCAACCCGTTGAACTTTCAAATGAGCTGTTTGATTTGGCAACCCTGCTTGATGATTTGGACACCGAACTTAACGGAAATGAAAGTAAAGACGAAGTTGGGGTGAAGAATGATCCCACTCCCGGGGATGCATTTTTTGTAGCCGGCCGGGCACTACGAACCACCTATGGCCCCACAGGTACCCATAAAAAGACCTTGGAGCGTGCATCAAAACAGTTGGCACCCATTCAAGCCAAGGTCAAAAATGCTTCAGCAAAGGCGGACACCTTACTTGAACGCTTAAAGGCTATTGGAGCCCCTATGATAGAAGAGTAGATATATTTTACCATATCCTTAAAATCCCCGCAGAAGCGGGGATTTTTTGTTTAAAGGATGGATTTGAAAACAGTATATTTGAGTAGCTGGCTAGTATAAACCATGATTAAATTCTTCAGTAAAATCCGTCAAAAACTGCTATCAGGGAACAAGTTCTCAACATATCTCCTCTATGCTATTGGAGAAATTGTCTTAGTGGTCATTGGAATTCTTATTGCCATCCAAGTAAACAACCATTATGAGAAGAAAAAAGAACGTTCCAAGGAACAGGCCTATTTAAAGGAAATCAATCTTGATTTTAAATCGAACAAGGAACAATTGGATTCCATTATCGCATACAACAAGGTAAGCCTTCATGCGGGACGTCGACTTCAGGAAATCTTAAAGAAGTTTGATGCGGACAATCCAAAAATCACAGCAGGCAATAGAAAATTAGCCGATAGTATTGGCTACTATAACAACTTGGCCTGGCGTAACAAATCGTTCAATCCCAAAAATGGGACTGTAGAAGCCCTTCTTAATTCTTCATCATTTGATCTCATTACCAATGACACCTTACGAAGAAATTTAATTTCCTGGAGGGACGTACTTGGTGATTATTTGGAGGAAGAACAATTTAGTATCGACTTTTTATTCAGGGAATACGGGCCTTGGGCACGAGCAAATATTGACCCGAAGGCCGCTAAAGCACTTTTCAGTGTCCAAAACAGAAATTACCTGTTCAAACGTATAGGGGATTTGAATAATAATCTGACCACGGTTAAGGAAGAAGGTATCGTGGACATGATCAATGAAATCATACGTCTAACGGAAACGACGGCCCACGATTAATTCCTTCAAAAGAATACCAGTAGCGATGAATGAAAAAGACGGCCTTGAACATTTGTTACACGGAATAACAAGATTGTAGGTACCTTGAAAAAAGGCATTGGAATACTACTCTGGGTGTATCTCATTTCTTGGGGCCTTGGGTTTTTGGTTGTCCTTCTGCTATTACAGGGACAAGGGCAAAAGTTTTCAGAAAGCGTTCCCTTTTTCTTTTCGGAAATCGTTTTCAACCGTGCCTATCTTGCTGCCCAACATCTCCTTTTTGTAGTAGTTGGCCTGCTGTACCTACTCTTCCGCTATTTTAGAACGATTTACAGGAAAAAGGGGCGCAATGTGATGTTCAAAAGACTGGGCCTATACCTTTTGCTCCCTGTCACACTTTTAATTCTTGGTTTTAAGATGTTGGTTTATATGAATACCAACGAAATATTAGCATTCGAATGGGATGAAACGGTGATGAATACGTCAGGTATTGTGGCCAAACATTTTGAAAGGGATGGGCACCATAGGGGTATGAGTGTATTTGGGTGGAATGACAACAATGAAAAGGCAATAGCGGATTTGATTAGGGCCAATGTGGAATGGGTAGCCGTAATTCCATTTATGTATCAAGAGAATGAAAGTTCCGGTGCCTTGCATTCCCAACGCAAAAAGGGCGAATTCACCAAAAGGGATTCCACCTTTATAAAGGCTATAAACGATTTACATAAAAAAGGACTATACGTACACCTAAAACCGCATTTATGGCTCGGCGACGGATGGCGATCCAACCTTAGCCTAAGGAACGACCAAGAATGGGACACCTGGTTCCATTCCTACCGCAACCGGATGCTGCATTACGCAAAAATGGCCGAGTTGACGGGAACAGAGCTCTTTTGTGTGGGCACGGAGCTACGCACTTCCATAAAATACCAACCAGAAGGTTGGGAAAAACTGATTGAAGAAATACGTGAAATTTACTCTGGCAAGCTTACCTATGCCGCCAATTGGTATGATGAATACGAACATATTACCTTTTGGGACAAGCTTGATTACATTGGAATACAGGCCTACTTTCCTTTGACCAAAAACAAAAATCCTAACCTAGCAACCATTAAAAAAGGCTGGCGGACGCATATTGAAAGCTTATCCCATTTTTCTGAAGCGTGCCAAAAACCGATTTTGTTTACCGAAGTGGGGTATCGAAGTGAGGCATCGGCCACTGTGAAGCCCTGGGAATGGAGCAGTGCCTTTGAAGTGTTGTTCAAGAAGAAATCAGACAGGACCCAACTTTTGGCTTACGAAGCCTTATTTGAGGAATTATGGGGCCGGGACTGGTTTGCGGGAGTATATATTTGGCAATGGGATACTCGGAGCGCCATGGACAGGGCAGCTGAAAACTTGGACTTTTCACCTCGGTTCAAACCCGCGGAAAATGTAATGGCGAAATGGTTTGGTCAAAGGGTACAAATGTCAACGCCCTAAAAGGCACATATTTTATATATTTAAAGGGAATACTTCCCCCACCAAACCAACCAAGTGATTAAATTTTTTCGCAGAATACGTAAGTCGCTTTTATCAGAGAACAAATTCTCAAAATACTTCCTCTATGCCATTGGTGAAATCATATTGGTGGTCATTGGTATTTTGATTGCGCTGCAGATCAATACCTGGAACGAAGGGAAAAAGACTAAGGAAGAAGAGCTCAAATATCTTTTACTCATCAAGCAGGAAATGCAGGGTAACCTCCATACACTACGACTTGAAAAAAAAGTACTCGCTAATTTTATTGCCAGCCTGAGTCAACTATTGGAGCTGTATGCCACTCCCGACACTAGGATCAGTAACAAAAAACTATCTGAGATTTTAGTGCCCATTTTGAGCAATGACATGGATTTTTATTTTAAGGATGGTACCCTAAAGGAGGTTATTTCCACAGGTAATTTAAAAGATATTACCAACGATAGCATCCGAAATATTTTGGCTTCCATCGGTGGAAATCTAGAGCGGGTCCGTTCCCAAGAAAATAGGGTAAACGATTATATTTCCAAGGGCAACAATTTTATTGAAAAATACGGTTCCATCAAACAGATGGTAACCGATCTTGGTGCTAATGAAGTCTATGGCATTCCGACATATTCAAAAGAAAACAGCAACTTGTTTTTGCTTAGAAATGAGGAATTCGAAAGTATCATGGCATTTGCTTCATTGACAGGTGTTAGCTTGAATGAGGAATATTATATTGTATTTGAAGAAGAACTCAAAACCCTGATTGGGTTAATCGATAAAGAGCTTGAACAATGAATTTCGTTGATAAAAACGTATTGATAACGGGTGCCTCAAGAGGTATTGGTAAAGCCACAGCATTGGCATTCGCTGAAAAAGGGGCAACCGTGGGTATCAACTTTAGAAACAATGTTGAAGAAGCTGAAAAAACTCGTTCGGAATTGCCCGGTAAGGGGCACCAATTGTTCCAAACCGATATATCGGAAAAAGAAAATTGCCAAAAACTGATGGATGATTTCATAGAGGAGTATGGTCGATTGGATGTGCTGGTCAACAATGCAGGCATTTCCATTTTTCATGAAATTGACAAAGTTGATTTTGAGCATTGGACCCATGCTTGGGAATTGACGTTTAAAACCAATCTTTTCGCTGCCGCCAATATGACCTATTGTGCAGCACAGGCCATGTTAAAAACTGGAGGAGGTCGAATCGTCAATGTTTCTTCAAGGGGTGCTTTTCGGGGTGAACCTACCAAACCTGCGTATGGTGCGAGCAAAGCCGCATTGAACGCCATGACCCAATCCTTGGCCAAAAAGTTAGCTCCCCATAACATCTACCTTGGCGTTGTTGCCCCAGGTTTTACTGAGACAGCAATGGCCGCTGTGACCCTCACCCCAGCTGAACGGGAAAACCTGTTGCGGGAATCGCCCTTTCAGCGTATGGCACAACCTAAGGAGGTGGCCCATGCTATTCTATTTTTAGCCTCTGAAGGTGCTGAATACTCATCAGGTACTATTATTGATGTCAATGGGGCAAGTTATTTGAGGAGTTGACTTTGCTTTTATTTGGAAGAAGACTTTACATATGGTTTTTTAACGGCTATCAGTAGCTTGGCAGCCCTTCAAGGTTTCCTATTGGCGGGCATCCTGGTATTCACAAAACGGTTTGCCTCTAAGTCCAACCGATTCTTTGCCATGACCTTAGTGGGCGTTTCGGTCATCATCTTATACGACCTATTTTACGCCTACCTGGAAGAACACGAAGTGTACGGTTACTTTTTGTACCTACCCATTTACATACGAAGTTTTATCCCTATTGGGCTATATTTCTTCGTACGATTTCTAATTGAACCCAAGAATCCAATGAACCAATGGGAACGTTTGTGGTATATTCCCATAATCTTGGAAATAGTATTGGAATTGGCCTACATTCCAGCTGACTTCTTACTGTCTGAAAATGATATGTTGTTAGCTAACAACATTCTTCTTGTAACAGAAGAATCAATAGGTCTATTAATTTGTGTTGTACTACTTGGGCTGACCATCCGTAAATTAAATCGTTACCAAAAATTCCTAATGAACAATTATTCATCACTTTCGGGAAAAAGTCTGTTATGGCTTCGGAATCTAATCATTGCAACCTTGATTATTGTAATCTTTTGGCTCCTTAGCCATTTTCAATTTCTAATGGGCTATGACAATGAAGGAACCTACTCGATTGTTTCCCTAGGAATGGTGCTTTTTCTTTTTTGGATGGGGTATTTTGTAATTCTGCAATTTCCCCTCTTCCAAACGGTACCCTATTCTGAAATGGAGAGTCGTACGGAAACCCCAAAACAACTCTCACCAAAAACGGTTGAATACCATAAAAAATTGGTGCGATTCATGGAAGAAGAGTATTTATACACCGACCCTGAACTCAACCTACCCTACTTAGCCAAGAAACTTCAAATCAGTTCAGGATACCTTTCCCAAATCATTAATGAAAGGGAGAACAAGAGCTTCTTTCAATTCGTAAATCAATATCGTGTTGAGGCGGCAAAGGCAAAGTTAATCAGTACAGCATACGATCAATATAGCATTATGGGCATTGCCTTGGAAAGTGGATTCAATTCAAAATCTACATTTAATTCCCTTTTTAAGAAATTTACGGGACAAACTCCTACGGCCTATAAAAAGTCGTTTCAAACCTTTACTTAAGAGAAAAATCAGTCCGAAGTACCACACTTTTAAAAATATCGGACTGCAATTCCCCAAGGGTTGCCATATTTGTCGAGCAAAATAAAAATCCATTGCCATGAATCGAAGAGAGTTTGTAGCTGCCTGTAGTCTTTTTGGTATTTCCTTGCCCTTTCAATCGTTTCTTCAGTCTTGCTCTGAAGATGACGAAGCCCCAATCATACCAGGGGATTTTGAAGGTTCAGTTTTGATCATTGGAGCAGGTGCTGCAGGTATGGCCGCAGGGTATCTCCTGGAACAGCTAGGTATTGAATATCAGATACTGGAAGCGGATACCACCTATGGCGGGCGCTTTCGTACCGACACTACCTTTACGGATTTTCCCATTCCCCTGGGCGCGGAATGGTTACATGTTTCAGAAGCTGAGCTGCCGGCAATTGTGAACAATGAAGCTGTCGAAATCGATACTAGGTTGTTGCCCTATTCCCCCACTGATACCTCTGGCTATTTTAGCAATGGTCAACTGACAGTTAATGAAGTGGGATCTGCCGTGAATGATGATCAAGACAAAAAGTTCATTGGCTCGTCTTGGTTTGATTTTTTTGAGGAATACATCGTTCCCAGCATCCAAAGCAAAATGCAGTTCAATACCCAAATCACCTCGATTGATTACTCTGGTGACAAGGTCATTGCAACCGATATGGATGGAATGCCATATGAAGCGGATAGGCTGGTATTGACCGTACCCCTGAAATTGCTCCAGCTAAGGCAGGTGAATTTTAGACCAGATTTACCGAATAACAAACAAAATGCCTTGGCCAGTGCCACCATATGGAGTGGAATGAAGGTGTTTCTAAAATTTTCAGAAGCCTTCTACCCTACCTTTCTCTACTTTGATGATAGCGCGACCAATGAAGGGCAGCGCTTATATTACGATGCCGCCTATGGCCAAAATTCGGCAGATAACGTACTTGGCCTTTTTTCCGTGGGGAAACAGGCCGAAGTCTATCAAAACTATAGTGGTGATGCCCTTAGGGATTATGTGTTGAACGAGTTGGATGAAATTTTTGATGGAAAAGCCTCTGAAACCTTTCAAGATATTTTGGCACAAAACTGGAACGAAAAGCCCTTTGCTAGGGCGGCTTATTTGGAAGACGAGGCGTCAAGTTCCATTTCCAGGGCCATGTCCAAATCCATTGATAATAAACTTTACTTTGCCGGTTGCTCCTATACGCAATTTGAAGATTGGAGCTCGGTGCACACGGCCACACGTTCCGCGAGGGATGCGGTTCGAGAATTAGTTCGCTAATACCATCCCCTGTTCTTTCGAAATGACTCGCGAAAGCAGACGATTGAGAAATCTAGATTTCTCACGCTCGAAAGCTCGGTTCGAAATGACTATTTTCATTGTATGAAAGCCGCAACCGTTTCACAACTTAAAAAAGAACTACAGCATCGTAATTCAGATGAACTATTGGCCTTATGCCTACGGTTGGCGCGATTTAAATTGGAGAACAAGGAGCTGTTGACTTATCTCCTTTTTGAGGCCGATGACGAAGAGGGCTATATGGAAACCGTGAAAGCACAAATGGATATTCAATTCTCGGAAATTAATACGTCGAGTTATTACTTTATTAAAAAAAGCGTCCGAAAGATTTTAAGGGGGCTCCGAAAATACATTCGGTATTCCAACAAAAAAGAGACCGAAGTTGAACTACTCCTCTATTTCTGCCTAAAATTAAATGAATTTAGGCCTTCCGTCCACAGAAATAAGATGCTTTCCAACCTTTACGAGCGACAACTTATTGCAATAAAAAAGAAGATTTCCCTACTTCATGAAGACTTGCAGTATGATTATGGTCAACTCCTATTAGAGCTAAAGCCATGAACCATTATTCAACGTTAAAAGAATACTGCGAAGCCATAAATATTTCACCGCCAAATTGGCCCGATTTTGATGCGCGCACCTTTGAGGCAAACATGAAAACGGTCAACCACAAAATGCCACCCTTTAAGCACGAATTCTATGCCATTGCCCTAAAATTGGATGGGAGCGGTTATACTAAAACGGGCAACTATTCTACTGAAAATCTAAAAGCCACTGTCTTCTTCAATTCCCCATATCAAATCATACAATGGGACATTGCCCCTGATTGGAACGGCTTTTACATTATATTTTCAGAAGACTTTTACCAATTTGGGCAGCCCAAAAGAAACATCAGTACCGATTTTCCTTTTTTATTGGTGGACAATACCATCCCCCTTGAAATATCAGAGCAGGAAGCATCACTTTTTATAGGTACCTTTATGGACATCCTAAGGGAATACGGAAAAAACGATACCCCATCAAAAACCATCTGTCATCTAAATACATCCATTTTACTGCATAAAGTGGCCCGCCTTTTTAAGGAAAAAGTCCCGGCCCGGCAACAGACCCATACCCATAGGGATAATGACCTGACGCTGGTGAGCCGATTTAAAACCTTGGTTGAGACCAGCTTTTACCCTGACCAACCTTTTGAAAATGGGGAGCCGCATAAAGTGCAGTACTACGCCGAAAAACTACATCTGCACCCAAATCATTTAAATGCAGTGGTAAAAAGAATTGCCGCCCAATCGGCTTCCGAAATCATCTACAAATACATGGTTGCCCTGGCCAAATCACGCCTGAAAAACACGGAAAAGTCGGTCAAGGAAATTGCTTTTGAGCTGTACTACAATTACCCCAACCACTTTGCCAATTTCTTTAAAAAACAAACGGGAATGACCCCAAATCAATTCCGAAATAGCCAGTAATTCAAATCAAATTTGAATTTTGTATTTCTTACTTTGATTTGCGTAGTTTAGAGATTTCGCATGGAATCTACATTTGTACCAAACAATAAAATAAAATACCATGAAAAAGTTTAACAGCGATACTGTTTGGTTCATTACCGGAGCCTCTTCCGGATTTGGAAAATCATTAGCGGAACATGCCATATCCAAAGGTTATAAAGTGGTGGCAACTGCTAGAAGAAAAGGGAAGTTGGAGGAGTTAAAAGCCACTGCTCCGGAACAAGTTCTACCCATTCAAATGGATGTGACCAATAGGGCACAAGTTCAAAAGGGAATTCAAGAAGTTATCAATCATTGGGGTAAAATAGATGTGCTCATTAACAATGCCGGTTATGGGATTGTTGGTGCCTTGGAGGAAACACCGGAAGACGAGCTAAGAAAACAAATGGAAACCAATTTCTTTGGTGCCATGGCTGTAACCCAAGAAGCCTTGCCATACATGAGAGAAGCTAAAAGCGGGGCCGTAGTGAATATGAGCAGTATGGGTGGTAATATGTCATTTGGCGGTTTTAGTGCCTACTCGGCATCAAAATTTGCCTTGGAAGGAGCCTCAGAGGCATTGGCTCAGGAAGTTGCCCCTTTTGGAATCAAGACCATGATTGTGGAACCAGGTGCCTTCCGTACTGAGTTTGCAGGTGATGCCCTAAAGCATATGCCCAAAATTGCGGCTTATGATGAAATTGTTGGTGGAACCCGCGATTTCGCAAAAGGTATGCACAATACCCAAGAAGGTGACCCTAGAAAAGCAGCTGAAGCCATTGAAAAGGCATTACTTGCTGAAAATACCCCGCTAAGACTACAACTGGGAAAGGATTCCGTTGATGCCATCAAGGCGCATGGCGAACAGTTATTAACCGACCTCGAAATCTGGCGAGAGGTAGCTGAGAATACCGTATTCGGAAGTTAATTTCAAAAGGGTTTAAACTGAATAGTACACAATTGTCCCTTTATGCTCTAACCGAATATCCGTATGAAAACTACAAACAAAGTAGCTTTGGTAACCGGTTCCAACCGTGGAATCGGTTTTGCCGTTGCCAAAGGTCTTTTGAAAAAAGGTATCTCCGTTATTTTGACCAGCAGAAGGGAGTCCGATGGCAAAGAAGCAGTGGCAAAGCTGAGCCATGAAAATGTTTGTTACCATCCCTTGGATGTGACCTCTCATGAAAGTGTGGATGAACTTGCCACCTTTGTGGAAACAGAATTTGGCCGGCTGGATATTTTGATCAACAACGCGGGAATCAATTATGATACTTGGCAACACGTGGCCAATGCTGATTTAACCAATGTTCAAGAAACCATGGATACCAATCTAATGGGGCCTTGGCGCATGACCCAGGCCTTTTTACCGCTCATGCAAAGAAATAATTTTGGTCGTATTGTAAACGTGAGCAGCGGGGCAGGAGAATGGTCCGCCTTAACCGGTGGAACCCCAGGATATAGTATTTCCAAAGTGGCATTAAATGCCATGACCATCAGCTTTGCCAGGCATGTAAAGGGCACCAATATTTTGGTCAATGCGGTTTGCCCAGGTTGGGTGCGTACCCAAATGGGAGGATCTAGTGCCCCAAAAAGCCCAGAAGAAGGTGCCGAAACCATCGTTTGGGCAGCCTTATTCCCAGATGATGGTCCCACGGGGAAATTTTTCCGGGATAAACGTGAAATCCAATGGTAAAATCGCTGAGAATGAATTTCCGAAGACCCTCAAAAAGGGTCTTTTTTTAGGGTTGCCCATTCCCCGCCCCAGAATAAATGGTACATCTTTGAATTCTGTACTTCCCGCTTTGAATTGCGTAGCGCACCCCTTGTTCCCTAAAATTACTTTTACACCATAATACATTGATAACACAAATCAGGTTAAAAATAGTCCTATGAAAAAAGTAATAACAACAGCCACCATTGCCTTGGGTTTGATGGCCTGTATAAACGAAACAAAAAAGGAAGTAGCCCCTAAAAACGAAACAGCTATGACAACAACACAAACCGTAGCCACACTCGAAAAAGCACAAATCGATGCCGTAATCAACTCCTTATTCAGTGGGGTGGATGAACACGACTGGGAAACTGTAAAACAGACGATGGCCGATTCGGTCTATACCGATTATACCGCTTTGGGAGGGGACTCGGGATTCAAAACCCCAGATGAAATTTTGACCGGATGGAAAGCCTTGCTTCCCGGTTTTGAGAGAACCATCCATCAGGTGCACAACAAGGCCATTTGGGTAGCAGGTAACCGAGCTACTGCCACCATGGATGCCATTGCCACCCATTATTTGAACAATGACCAATGGACCGTCTTTGTTGGCTACGATACGGAGTTTATCAAAGAAAATGAAATTTGGAAGCTCGCCCGAATCGATTTGAGCCTATACAATCAAAATGGAAATACGTCATTACCCCTGGAGGCCATGAAAAATGTGGAAAACAGTCAAATTCCAGCATTGAAAAATGCAAATTCCCAAACGGAAACCGTAGTCGATGCGTTCTTCTCAGCTTTAGAAAATCAAAACCTAGAGGGTCTCTTGGCTATTTTGGATGCTAACGTAGTCCAAAAAATGCCATTGGCCCCTACCAACTTTCCAAAGGAACTCGTCGGAATTGAAGCCATGAAAAAACAGTACACCGGTGTCATGGACTATACCCAAAGCTATGAGCGTGAAATTTTCGGAACTGTAAATCCCAATACGGTTTTGGTCAAATTCAATGGAACTATCATTACTTCCGAGGGCAAACCCTACAACAACGCCTACGTGGGCATCTATACCGTTAACAACGGAAAAATTACCGAATTTGTGGAACAGTTTAATCCCAATATTCTGTTGAGTGGTTGGCCCGGACTGCAATCAGAAAACTACTCTGTCCACAAGGCAGGGGCAAGAACGGACAGCGGAGTCACCCAAGAGGATATTGCCTTTAATAGTAATGGGGTACTCTTAAAAGGACATCTATTTTTACCACCCAGTTTTGATGTGACCAAAAAATATCCAGCAGCCATTGTTACCGGAAGTTGGACTAGTGTTAAGGAGCAAATGCCCGATGAATATGCCAGTCTTATGGCAAAAGATGGTTTTGTCACCTTAACCTTTGATTTTACCGGATTTGGCGAAAGTGAGGGTCAGCCCCGACAAGTGGAGGACTACCATCTAAAAATCGAGGATATCAAAGCCGCAGTAGATTTTTTGGTTCAACATAACAACGTAGATAAAGAAAACCTTTCCGGTTTAGGGGTATGTGCCAGTTCGGGTTATATGGCCCACGCCACCGCCCAGGATAAACGCATTAAAAAACTGGTTTTGGTGGCCCCTTGGTTACACAATGCAGCTATTGCAAAAATGATTTATGACATGCGCCCAGGAGGTACGGAAGGTTTGCTACAAGCAGCCAAAGAAGCTAAAGTCACCTATGCAGAAACTGGGGAGATGGAGTATGTATTGGCCGCCAGTGAACTGGATCCCTTGAGTGCGATGTATGTGCCGGAAAATGTGTTTGACTATTACCTCAATCCTGCAAAAGCCGCTGGCACTTACTATGATAACCGTTTTGCCGTGAGTAGCTGGGAGCCTTGGTTGACCTTTGACGGTATCTCGGTAGGAAAGGACATTTCCCAACCCGTTTTTATCGTACATAGCGAGAGTGGTGCCGTGCCCCAGGGAGCCGAGCAGTTCTATGAACTTTTAAAGGGCGAAAAAGAAATCAAATGGCTCAATGATTTCAATCAACAGCAACTATATTATGAAGAATTGGCCGTAAACACAGCTATTCAAGAGGTCGTTTCCTATTTGAAAAGATAGCCTCTTTCCCGTTTCCTCATTACCAAAGTCCATGGAAAATGTAGTACCTTTTCTGTGGACTTTTTTGTTAGGATGAATCGTTATGTCTTTGCCCTTATAGTAGTATGGATGCATTTTGAAATGCTCTGTCAAGACAACATTGTACTACAAAATGCAGTAAAGGACAAAATCATCAATTCCTATACAGGAGTGCTTTTGGTCCGTACCGCGAAGGGGTTGTACGGTATTGGTCCCGAGTCTAAAACTGTACTATGGAAGAACAATGATATTGGCAAAGTCGATTTTAGCTCCTATAAAGAGATTCCTTATTCCCCTTTGGTCGTCTTTGAAGACAAACCCATCATCAATTCAAAGCTATTGTCCAACACAGTAAATGCCAAGGGGACTTCCCGAATTATACTCAACGTGGTCAATGGCAATGTTCTATTTGATTCAGAAAAAGTAGGATTCAAATCGGTAAACCGAACCTTGTTTATCCCTGACTACAAGGCCCTCTTGGCAGACGGTATCCTAGACAATGAAATGGCCGTTGCCCTTTACAGCTATCAAGGCCAAAAAATGTTATGGAAGACCAATCTCACGGATTCCAATTTTTTCAAAGACCTTAAAGGAACGCTCTTTGAACGAGAAAAAGTATTACTGGACAAAAACCAAAATGTGTTTTGGTTAAAGAACAATCATCTGCTCCATATCGATGGGCGTACGGGCAAAATCAGACACCAAAAAAGCAATATTGAATCCATTGCCATTAACAGTACTAAAGACGTTATTTATGTATTTACCAGGGCTGGAGACGTTGAAAAGTTAAAGCGTGCTACGGAGGTAATGGCCTATTCCACAGATCAATTGATTCCTATTTGGAAAGAGTCGAGTAAAATACTGGGGGCGATACGAGAAGTTGCTTTTTCGGAACAAAACCTAATAACCATCAGCTCCACAGGATTTAATATACTGGACAGCAAAGGCAAAAAGCAGTGGTCTGAAATGGCGTCCTTGCCTCTGATAAAAAAAATAGTCCCTGTAAATCAAGGCTTCCTGGTAGTACAGGAAAAGTTTTTATCACTTATCGGAAGTGATGGTAAAAAGGTTTGGCAAAATCCCATAAAAATATCCCTTTCCAATGATGAAATTCCTGTATACCTATTTGAATCAGATTCCACAGCCATTTACATAACGCCTTCCCGAGCCAATAACGTGATTATTTCAAAGGGTGAGAAGGTATGGGAAGATGTTATCTTGAGTGATGCCGATTTTATTTCTAGAAATCTAAAATTAAGTGACCGGCCCTTTCGTATTTGGTACGATAGTATAGCACAACAATATCCTGTCTATAGTAATAATGAACTTTATTTGATTAACCGAAAATTAGAAAAAGCCCCTGAACGGATTCATGAATTTAACTTTGGTAAGACCCTTCCCAATTTCCATATGGGAGACTATGGCTATTTCATGGAAAATGACAACAGCTATTTTCTAATTGCTCGCTCAGGGGAATTGGTCTATGAAAAAAAATTCCGCTCCCATGAGCGCACTAATTTTTTTGGAACGACCTATTATTATTTGAAACGTGGGTTTGGCACCTATCGAGCAGCCACGAACTTTGTCTATAACCAAGTTGTCGAAAACGCTGGGAGTACGGTGGCTTCAGGAAACCTGGGTATTCTTACCAATCTAGGCTCTGCAGTGTATGGATCTTATCAGATCTATCAAAATCCTGAGAAGGCCATCTCAAACCTAGCAGAACTTGGCCTTGATTCGGGTGGTTTGAAGGCCGTATTCAAAAGAACCGAAAAAGGCAAAGAAGGAGAGGGTACCATATTAATTGTAGCTCCCAATGAAGATGAATCGGCATCCATTATAAGACTTCATATTGCCGATGGTAAGGAGGACAACCTAAAACAAATGGACGACATTGATTCATTCGTCATCGATCAAATAGAAAATATCATTTATAGTTTCAACGGAAAGGAAATTAGAATCGAACGACTTTAATACCTCACAATTCGTCAGAATCGTAAGATGGGTTTGCCCTCGAAATCTTCTGCTGTAATCGCCTTTCCATTAATGGTTGTGGTATCCCAATCTTGGGTGATTTTCCAGACCCCATCCATTTTTTGTAGCACAATATGAAATTGGCCATACACGAAATTGGTTTTGCCTTCTACCGAGCTAAAACCAAGGCGATAAAAACCCACTTCATAAGAAGTAGTGGCATTGGTGTTCCTCCGATCAAACCAAAAATCCAAGGTAATGGAGACCCCATCGGCCTTGTTCTGCTCAAAACGTTTTACGTTTTTAACCTTAAATGCACCTTTGGTATCAATACCCTCCGGGGTTACGCGCAAAACCTTTTTGGCATAGATGGCATTTAATGCCTTGCTATCCAAGCTTTCAAAAGCCTGCTTAAAGGGTTTCCACACTTGCTTGTCGATTTCATTTTGAAGTTCTTCCACAGATTGGGCATGAGCACTTAAGTTAAGTGCCAAAAAGAATAGAATAGAACGCATGTACCAAATATAAAGCTTATCACGTCATCTCGGTTTTCTCAACAGAACTAAAAAACCAAAACCCACAACTGCTAAAAAGGCGCATCCCAACATGGTATGTGGTATGTTTTGATAGGCATCCTGGTAGTACCACCCTGATAGTAATGCCCCTAGTCCAATTCCTGCCTCGAGTGCAATAAACATGGTTGAAATGCCTTTCCCCTTCTCACTGCTGGGGCTTAGGTCGACCGTCCAAGCATTTAACGCTGGGGACAAAATTCCCATGGCCAATCCATATACTATGGCTGCTGATAACAATCCAGTCTTTGTTTGCAATAACATCATGACCAAAAGGGCGCCAATTAAAATGAAAAGTCCAATTTTAACAATGAATTTCCGCCCCATTCTATCTGATGCCGAACCGGCCAGAAAACGAATGGTCAAGGAAGCTATGGTAAAGGCCACAAAAAAACTTCCTTTATTCTGAAAGCCCAAAAAGTCGCTCCAATCCGGAATCAAGGTGAGTACCATCCCAAAAGTGAAGTACGCCAAAAAGGTAATGACCGCAGGGACAAATACGGCTGTGGAAACAATATCATTCTTTGAAATTTTAAGCATTCGCCACTGAAATTGAGTTCTGTCAAGCAAGGTTTCACGAAGTCTGAATATCAATAGCATGGATAAAAACGCCATGGCCGAAGAACTGTAAAACAGAATGTCATAGGAATAATAGAGTTTAATGGTACTTCCCAAGGCAGGCCCAAGGGCCAAACCACTGGTAAAAAAAACACCCTGAATACCAAAAGCCTCCCCCCAGCGATTGGCGGGCACCATATCCGAGACATAGGCGGCTATTGCTGTTGGTGTAAATCCCGTAGAAAACCCATGTAACAATCGCAAAAAAAGAAAACCCGCTACCGTGCCCAACAGGGGATACAAAAAACCACATACCAAACAGACCATGGCCCCAAAAATCATTACGGGTCTACGTCCAATCCTATCGGTCAACAAACCACTAAAGGGTCTTGACAGACCTGCGGTCAATGTAAACAGCGAAATAATCAAACCTATATATTGGGAACCCCCAAGATCGGACAAATACCCGGGCAATTCTGGAATCAGCAAATTATAACTGCTCGAAAACAGTAACGAGCTAAGGCATAAAAGTCCAAATCGGAGATTATAGATGGGATGGTCTTTTTTCATTTGAACTTATGGTATCTTGTCAACTACTAATGGGGAACCAAAGAAAAAGCGGTTTCTGAAAAATTGAAAGGACATTTGTCCCATCGAACAAAATGATTCGCGTTAACCAAGAATTATTGAATTATTTGATAAGACTGAAGGATTCAGGATACCAAGACTCCATTACGGAGCATACTGCCGGGATTGGTGAAAAAATGCTTCATCAACGCACCTATATACATTCCCTTTATGTGATTAAGGAAGGACTGGCAAAATGTTTTCTTACCTTGGATAATGGCAATGATTTTATTCAAGAATTCTTTGGGGCAGGTGAAGTTTTTGGTGAAATTGAATTGATCACGGGAGACATAAGTTTTTGTACCATAGAAGCCATAATACCAACCACATACTATCAAATCCCAAAGGCTGCATTTCATCAATTGCTTAAAGACGATGCGGTATTCAATACATTATTATTGCGTCTTTTGGCCACCAATATTCGCTACGCAGCACTTCGACATTCCTACAATCAGACCCATAACCTTGAAGAAAGTCTCAACCGTTTAAAAAAAGAATTCCCCGAACTTCTTCAAAAGATTTCGAAAAAGGATATTGCCAACTATTTGGGTATTTCGACCCGAAGTTTAAATCGAGTGCTTAAAGAAGTGAGCAAATAGGATTTAGCCCAGAACGAATTCAATTGAAATGATAGTTCGTGCCTTTTGCATTTTTGAGCATGATGTTCCTAATGGAACCTGTACCCGCGAAGTGTATGGAAATTCCTTTGATAGCTCGCGCCGGGTTAACCACTGGCAATTCATAGGCCAAATCATCATTTATCCAAATTCTTAGTTCACTGTTATCGGCACTGAAGGACAGTTTTTCATACGTTTCAAATTCCACACCAAAAGAGGATAAATCATTCTTCTTTCCATTCACGTATTGATCAAAAGCCATCAGATTTAATTTCGAAATACATCCTTTTCTTGCTATGGGAATTCCAATGGCACCCCCATCATACAGCATATACACTTCAATTTCTTGGCATCCCCCCAGTGCTTTGTCCATGGTATTCCGCAGCTCAAGGGACGCCTTAAAGTCATTGGTATATATCTCTGTAAAGTTATCGATAAAATAAAGGCTTGTAGTCGTACCAGTAACTTTTGGGTCGATGTCATAAGCACTTAGGGAGGTGATATCAATTCCTATTTCGTCCTGTTTCACAATTTCATCCTTACTCAGATAAATAGGCACAGAGTCCCTGTTTATGGTTCCTAACCAGCCATCTGAGGTGATAAAGACATCGTCCTCCCGAACAATGGATTCATTGACCACCAATTTTGATTTAAAGAATCCAGGTCTGTAATAAATACAGGTGGCAATACTGTCTTCCTTGCTGACGCTAATGCGCTTGCGATCATCCCAATCTTGTTGTATTTGTATTTCGGCGTCGGCATCGGCTGATGAAGCATCATAGGAAAAAACTACGGAATTGGGCAGTCCCGTACTTACCACTTTTCCCTCAAACGTAAATAGGGCCCTATCCAGGGGAGGTACTTCTTTTGAGGCTTCATACCTTGAAATGGTATAGGCACGAATCAATAGGGCCACTGAAATTGCAATAACGACAAGGGCCACCTGCTTTAATCGTTTTCTGATATTTTTTGAATGGGATGGATACTTTTTGGGGTAGGAACTTTTAGTATACTCCCGCCAATTCTTCTTCCCAACGAATTCTGATAGAATATCCAGGGTGGCCAAACTAGGATTGGCTACCATTTCAGCGCGACCCCAAATGCGCTTTAAGGTGGTAACACTCAATCGTTTTTTGGTCGTTTCAAAAATTTGTTCGCTGAGCGCTTCAAAATCCTTATTGCTCCAATCCTCACCATCTCCCCAGCCCAATTGATGCTCAATCTGCTGCACTAATCGTTGAATCATTGCATGTTTCCTCTTATCCATAAAACTAAAAATAGTGCATTGCACAAGACAGCCTGAACAGGATTAAACAGAATTGAACAGACAGTGTACACGGTTCTGTAAACAAGGTACTTAATTTAGGTACAATCAAAAGTAATCGTAAAATTCAAAATCAATTAAAATGAACATGACATCAGAAAAACTGTTTGCAATAGGTATAGCGCTATTATTTTCAATGGGTACCTATGGCCAACGTAAAGGAAAATCCAGTTCAAAGGCCTTATCCTTTCCAATGACAGAAAAGCATTGGATTCCAAAAAATGACAACGTTCAATTTATGGACTATAAATCGACTAAGGCAGTTAGAAGTTCAAACGATAATCCCTTTGAAATCCTGCTCAAGGATATGGAGTTCTCCACGGGTACCATTGAATATGATGTAGAGCTCAAAGGACGGGGGTTTCCAGGAATAAACTTTCATTTGGATGAAACCACGGGCAACTCAGAGGTTTATTATCTACGGTATTTTGGACAATTAAGTCCACTTTCGCGAACCACCATGCAATATGCGGCCTTTATGGATGGTGTAAACCTATGGGACCTTACGGATGAATATCAGGCAGCGGCCGCCCTTACGGAGAATACATGGAACCATATTAAGTTGGTCATATCTGAAAATCAAATGAAGGTCTATGTGAACAATATGGACAGGGCCGCCCTACAAGTGCCGGTCCTAGAAGGGCTAACAAAAACGGGGAAAATTAGTTTAAATGGCAATGTAATCTATGCCAATTTTAAAATTACTCCCAATGAAACCGAGGATGTGGCCCAAGGCATAGGATATGACCCTACGTATAATGATCCAAACTATTTAAGGAAATGGGAGGTACAAGAACCTATAGACTTTGCCACAGGGAAAGATCCCATGCAGCAAATCAGTACCAGTCCAGGTGTTGTTATAGACAAGGCTTATTTTGATACTTCCAATTCTTGGAAAGGTATCAAAGCAAAACATCGTGGTATGGTCAACCTTACCGAGCGCTTTGGGGCAACTGAAACTGGCAAACGAAGACTTACGTGGTTACGAACAACCTTTACTTCAGATAGAGAACAGGAAAAACTGTTGCGCATGGGATTTAGCGATGAGGTTTGGGTATTCATCAATGGGCAACCCTTGCATCAAAACAAAAACTACTATGGATCTCCTGGCATGAAGGAACCACGTGGGAGATGTACACTGGATAATACGAAATTTAAGGTTCCACTAAAGGAAGGGGAAAATGAAATCTTAATTGGACTTTCCAACTACTTCTTTGGTTGGGGGTTGATCGCTAGATGGGATGACACCGCAGGACTACAGTATTAATTTAGCCATCATCACGGTATCATGGATAATTGCCAAAGTGCTGTGCACTTTGGCAATTATTCCAATTTTGATTCCAATTACTGACAATGGCCAGGGCAGTTATTTAAAGGTTCCCAAATCATACCGTAATCCCACATTGAATCCGTTGGAAAAGAAGTTTTCTATCGTATAATAGTCCACGCTAGCATTCAACTGAAAATACTTTCTAATTCGAAAATTCATTGCTGCATAATACCTTTCAAAGGCCGGTTGACCTTGGTTTTCCACGAAATGGGAAGCGCTGGCATCAATAAAGTAGTGTCCTGTAGGGTTGCCAATGCGAAGTGCAAGCCCCCCTCCACCTACCAATCGGTCGTCAGCGATCCAATAGGGAAAACCATTTCTTATATCCTCGTTAGCTACCGAATATGACCCCTCCACAAATGGGGCAACCTGCCAGCTTTCATCCCTGACCAAATCATATTCCAATTTACTGCTCACCGTGGCATCATTATTATCATCAGAAAAATACCGCCCTTGGAGCTGAATGGAAGGATTCAGTCCAAAATCTGTATTCAATGCGGCAACCCCCTTAAAACTGCCTTGGTAAATATCCCTGACATAACCCGGACCCGTAGGAACGGGTCGGTATTGCAATTGAGCAGATAGTGTACCCTTCTCGTTGGTTTTTTGCAGCATGGCATTTAGATGGAAAAAGGTTTTGTTGGCATTATCCCCTTCCAATCTGGCACCAAGGGTCAAGCTAGCATCATTCCTCATTGGCTTCATAAATGAATAGTTCAATCCCAGCAAGTTTCGTTCGAGGTTATCCGTCTGATTTTGAATGTCCTCAATTTCATAAACAAACCCCCGTACCGCGGCAATTTCATGGACATTCCCTCCCCTATCTTTCAATGCATAGCCACCAAGAAATGTCAGTTGGGTAAAATCAAATTGGTTGCTTGTGGAAGTACTTCTAAAGAAAACATCATTTCCAACGGCCATTCTTGATTCTTCCGTTACGGTATTTTTTGTTTCTTCATCAAAAAGACTGGGGTAATCGGCAATTAAACCCTGTTTGTCCGCTAAAGGGGCGTATTTTAGATTCGCGTTCAGCAATTCCTTTAACTGATTCAATGAATTTCCAGGAGGCAAAGTGCTGAGTATTTTGCAGGTTTCGGACAAATCACCCATTTCAAGACAAATGTTAGCCATAAATTCCGATACGTCATGGGCATTTTTATTGTTGCCCATGTGGTCCCAATATAGACTTTTGGCGGTCGTATAGTTTTGCATTTCACTATTCCATGTTAGCAGGTTTTTGATGTCAATCCCCTCCGAACATTTTGCCCACGATAGTGCCCCCCTATAATCTTTCATGTTTCCAAAAAGCTGTGCAATTTTCCCCGCCAATGGCCTTAGTTGTTGCGAACATATTGCTACATATTTTAGTTCCTTGTAGGCTCGTTCTTCTTGATTGTTCAATAGTATTCCATAATATGCCAAGGGCTTCTTTGTCTTTAAATTATCCAACCCTTGAGAATTTTCCATCCAACCATTTACTGTATTCACATCAATACCCGATGCGCAAAAACTCCACTGATAGGCTTTGTCATAGGCAAAACTTTCGGCATAATGTTTTGCAATTTGTGATGCAATGGTTTTAGCGGACCCTTCGCAAACTTCCAATTGGTTTAGTTCCTCGTCTGCCTGAGGGTCCTTTGATGCCATCAAGAATTTGATATATTGAATCCTATCCTCATCTTTCTTTGTTATATCCCAGATTTTTTTCAGCACCTTTTTTGTTCTGATTCGATTGTCCAAGTTATGATGTTCCTGACCGTACTCACGCAAAACTGACAAGCCCCCTAAATTCCATTCTATGGCTTTTGCAAGCCAATTCTCGGCTATTTGTTCATTGGGCCATCCAAAACGTTCTTTTGTTCCAAGCCCTATAAACACCATTTGCTCAGAGGGGCTCAATGTATATTGTCGTTCAAGGAAATTCCAAAGTTGCTCTTCATTGCTTTGCATATGCATCATGTTGGCATAGTCCATCCATTGGGCCATGGGCAGGTCATTTCCCATAATGATATGGTTCTCAATTAGCTCAGTGGCCTTGGAATATTGCCCCTGATTACGAAAGAACTCTAATTTCTTCAAAAATGGTAGCAGTTCAAACTTTGCACTCTTAAACCTACTTCGCTCCCTAAAGACCAGTGCCTTAACGCTTTCCTCATCCCCTGTTTTTTCAGCATTGAGGTCAGAAAGGGATATAAAGGCGCCTTCTGTTTTTATTTGGTAAAAAAATCCATCAAAAAGTAGTGTTTTATGGTATTCCTTCACTACACCCTTTAGGTCATTTTGGAACAAATGGTCATTTACCCCACTAACATAGCAGTGCCAATAATCTTCAAAACCCAAATCATTGACATAATCATTACTGGAGACCACATGAAGTCCCTCTTCCTTGATATGACGATAATAAGCGTACCGCCATTTTACTATGGTTTCGGATGCCCGGGTGCCACTCATAAACCGGAGCATGGGATAGGAATTCTTGAGTTCTCCAATCTGTGCATTAAAAGTTTCATATAAGCCAATTTCATTTTTCATGGAACGCCACGAATGAAGACTGGAATCCGATGAGTTTTTATCCCCAAGTTCATCGGGTGTTAAGGCCTGATTCCATATTCCGGTAACAAGAAATTGTGTGTGCCCATCCCATTCCATATTTGAGTCAAAAATATAGTCCCTTGGGATAACGGGTACATTAAAAAAGTAAGGGTCCATCCTGTTCGGTTCATACTCCTGCCCCCCCACACCGGAATGGTCTTTATAAAATCTTCCATGAACGTACTTTATGCTGGGTAACCATTGTTTTAGTGATTTAAGACCAATACCATCCATTGAGCTGTTCCTAGAAAAATAAACCGAAGGTTTGAGCCCCAAATCCAGATTATCCCAGAACTTGGCTCCCCTTTCAAAGTATTCTTTCACATTTTTGGGGTTTGAAGCTTGGTGAACATTATTGCCATTGTCCGACGCCCCTAAAAATCCAAGTTCATGCCCCTCCCTTAAAGCTTCAACTCCCCACCAATCATCCAGTATTTTAGTGTTAAAAGCACTTGGAATGGAAGGGGAAATAGTATAGTAAATTTTATGTTTGTTTGCCAACTTCTTCATATCCGGCCACCAAACATCCCGAACAAAATCCTTTGTTTTGGAAGGAACCAAACTACTGGCCAATCCGGGGGTGATTGCCCCTGAATTACCTAACAGACTCCCCTCCAAATGAATATTTCCCACATTTGCCACCGGATATGGAATACCATCAAGACCCAACAATAACAAGGAAAAAGCAAAGCCCCTAGTCGCCTTTTCAAACGAAATATTTGAATTGTACATAACCACTTTGCCTTTCCCAACCTTATGTAGGAGGACAACCGGGTACTCCCCATTATTTAGGGCGGTGGCCAAAAAAGTAACATTGTTGGAAAAATTGGAATGATGAAGTCCCAAGTGTTTTTCATCTAAATTCTTTGTCAGTTTTTTTCCAAGAAACATGCTATCCTTAACCGCTATCCCTTCGGCAATTTGATCTACTTTCATAGTGTAGGCCGGAGAAAGTCCCATTAAGAAAGCCAATCGTTCATCAAAATTCGCTTTGGTCAGAACTAAGGTGCCACCCCTTGCCACAAATGCATGTAAGGAATCTACTGCCTTATCCGTATAGGACAGCGTTTCCTTGGCACAGATAACTTTGACGGAAGGAATGATTTTGCCAGAACTATTGAATGCGCTTACGGAAATCTTCTTCGCACTCACCTTTGAGTAATCCAAAGCCAAAAGAAGTTGGTTATGCTGTTGTGTCGATTCCGCATATTCCAAATCATTCTCAAGCATTAAAACCAAAGGGGCCTCAGTATTCTGTCTAATTTCACTGAAGTCTTGTAATATTTCCGTCGGGGTTTTACAGTTTATTAGAAGCATAATGACCACAATGGCCATTAAAATTGGGTGGTTGGCTTTCATAACGAATTTAATTTCTCAGATTAACCAATGTTATGGTTTAGGTTGAAAGTCTCTGGAGATACGCGGGGAGGAAAAATGGGCCTCTAAAAAAATAAAGGTTGCTGACAACAGACCCTTTTTCGGGATAAATTGCACAAAATGCGGATGAAAAGCCGTTAAATGAAGGTTTTGAAAATAATTTTATCCTATTCAAATCGTTGAAAAACGTTATTTCACCGATAAGCATCACATAAAAAGCAAGAATGTCATTAGATCACCCAGTAAAAGTTGGAAACATTGGGCTGAAAGAATGCGTTTAGGATCAAGCCTAAGCCCGTACCAATTGTAGTAAATGGATAGGATGTTATATCTTATTTTTTAGAGTTAAAAATGAAATTGGTTTTATTCTTTTTTGATTCTTGTAATTTAGGAACAATTGTTGCTGTTGTTCAACGACGGACTTCATTACTTTTTTGGTTTAAAATTGACATGTTGTTTTAAACAAAAAAAGAGTTAGGAGCTAAAAAATTTTAATTGAACTGGGGGTTGAAGGATTTGACCTCACTGGAATTAAAAAGTATGGAAAACAAAGAACTAGTATTAGAAAATTATTTAAACACTGAAGGTCCATTAAATGGCTACTCTCACGATGATATTGGGGATGACCACCTATTTACAGGAGTCGACACACCACTGAAACCCAATGCCTTTGAATTGACGGACAATAAGAAAAAGGAGCGCATAGCCCATTTGTTTGCCCAAATTATGGATGTAATGGGCTTGGATTTGAAAGATGATTCGCTAAAGGGCACCCCAATGAGAGTGGCGAAAATGTATATCGATGAGATATATTCGGGCCTTAACCCCAAAAACAAGCCCAAGGTGGCACTTTTTGATAACAAGTATCACTACAATCAAATGCTCGTGGAGAAGGACATTAGCTTCTATTCCAATTGCGAACACCATTTTGTACCCATTATTGGAAGGGCCCATGTAGCCTACATCTCATCCGGCAAAGTAATTGGACTATCAAAATTGAACCGAATCGTACAGTATTTTGCAAAACGTCCCCAGGTACAAGAACGGTTGACCAATCAAATTGCATTGGAGCTTCAATCCGTTTTGGAAACTGAAGATATTGCCGTTATTATAGATGCCAAGCATTTATGCGTTTCCTCGAGGGGTATCAAGGATGATACTTCTGCTACGGTGACTTCATTTTATGGAGGAAAGTTCAATACTCCAGAAAAAATACAGGAATTGTACAACTACATCAACAATTAGTAGTTGCCCTCAAATTTGGTTATCCTAATCCAACATCCAAGCACATCATAATGATAAATCCACCGATAAAGCCCAAGGTAGCGATATCGGTGTATTTGTCTTGTTGCGTTTCCGGTATCACCTCTTCGACCACCACAAAAATCATAGCTCCTGCAGCAAAGGCAAGGGCATAGGGCAAAATAGGCTCAAAGGTTAGTACCGCCCACGCACCCAGCACCCCTGCAATGGGTTCCACAATTGCCGAAGACTGCCCATATATCCAGCTTTTTCTTCGGCTTAAGCCATGGCGGCGCATGGGCACGGCAACCGCGAAGCCTTCAGGAAAATTTTGAAGGCCAATACCGAGGGCCAGCGCAACCGCTCCTCCAATGGTGGCCCCTTCAAAACCGGAAGCCACACCTCCAAACAAAACACCAACAGCCAATCCTTCAGGAATGTTGTGCAGGGTAATCGCCAACACCAATAAAGTGGTACGGTGCCAGGGTGTTTTCACCCCTTCGGCCTTATCTATCTTAAAATTGATATGCAGGTGGGGCATGACCCTGTCCAAACCAAAAATGAAAAGTGCCCCCAAGAGAAATCCAACCGCTGCCGGAATCACCTTGATAAATCCCTCACCCTCACTCATCTCAATTCCTGGGGCCAACAAGCTCCAAAAACTCGCGGCGACCATGACACCACCGGTGAACCCTAACATGCCGTCCATTAGGGCTCTTTTGGGATTCTTAAACAAAAAAACCAAGCCAGCTCCGGCTGCTGTCAAGCCCCAAGTAAAAAGGGTGGCAAAAAGGGCTGCCAAAATAGGGTCTATACTCTCAAAATAAGCAATGATCTGTTGCATCAGTTCTGCAGTTTAATATATAGGTTGGTAGCAATCTGATTGGAGATATGCAGTTGATGTTTGTCAATTTCAATTTTCATTGACGCATCAAAAGCTTCACGGTCCAAAACATGAATGGTATGTCCCAAGGCTATTTGGTTTTTATCCAAAAACTTTAAGAAGGAAGGGGAAGTATCCTTGACACCAACGCAAACTCCTTTCCCCGAGATCGGGAGTTCACTTAACAACACTTTATCACGATCTTGAAATTTTCCATCCTTCGTAGGAATGGGGTCCCCATGGGGGTCATATTTCGGAAAATCGAGCAATTCATCAATCTTATCAATTAACTTTTCACTTTTAATATGCTCCAATTGTTCGGCCACCTCGTGAACTTCATCCCATGTAAAATCCAATTTCTTTACCAAGAACACCTCCCAAAGGCGATGTTTCCGTACAATGGCCAAAGCCGTTCTTCTTCCTTTATCCGTTAAGGAGACACCTTGATATTTTTTGTAATGGATCAATTTTTTGTCCGCCAGTTTTTTGGCCATATCAGTAACCGATGAAGGTTTGGTATCCATCTCTTCAGCAATGGCGTTGGTGGAAATCAAATTTGATGGGGTTCCACTCAAATGAAAGATGGTCTTTAGATAGTTCTCTTCCGCCCTAGTCATCGTCAAAAGGTTTATACAAAAATACATTTTTATTTATCAAAACCTATTTTTAGGTTTGTCTAAAATTTAACAGAAAAAGCCTCTGTATTCTTTTGCAACTCAGTTGCATTGGTTTATTTTTGCCCAGTCTAATTCTAAATAAATATTTTGAAGAATTTACTACTTGCTCTTTTTAGTACTTCCGCTTCCCTTTTAACCGCACAAAATGTTTCAATTTCCGGAACGGTCACCTCTAATGGGGAACCCGTACCTTTTGTAAGTATTTTTGTAAAGGGTAAAAACATAGGAACCACCTCCGACATCGATGGTACGTATCAATTACAAGTTCCAGCGGGGACTGTAACCTTAGTTGCCCAATCCCAAGGGTATCGGTCTCAAAACAAAGAATTAACTGTATCCCAAGGTTCGCCCTTAACCGTTGACTTTTCCCTTATCGAAGATGTTCTAGGTTTGGACGAAGTTGTAATTAGTGCTACCCGAAATCGAGTGGAACGCAAAAGTGCACCAGTCGTGGTTTCTTCACTAAAACCACGCTTATTGACCGCCACACAATCCATCACCGTGGCCGAAGGGCTCAACTTCGCCCCTGGCGTCCGTGTGGAGACCAACTGTCAAAACTGTGGTTTTACACAGGTTCGATTGAACGGTTTGGATGGTGCCTACACCCAAATACTATTGAACAGCAGACCTATTTTCACTTCGTTATTGGGTGTTTATGGGCTAGAACAGATTCCTACCAATATCATAGAACGTGTTGAAGTGGTCCGTAGTGGGGGATCCGCACTGTATGGTTCCAATGCCATCGCAGGAACCGTAAATATCATTACCAAAGACCCTGTTTTGAATACTTGGGAAATAGGAAGTAACATGGCCGTTGTAGGAGGCGATGCCCTTGATAGAATCCTAAATTTCAATAGCTCCATAGTTGCCGACGATCTCAATAGTGGGGTGACCCTTTTTGGGGCGTACCGAAATCGTGAGGCTTATGATGCCAATGATGATGGGTTTACTGAACTGGTGGAGTTGCGCAATACCACTGTTGGGGCTAAAGCCTTTTTAAAACCAACGGATCGTAGTCGGATTTCTGTCAACTTAAATGCGATTCGCGAATATCGTAGAGGTGGTGACCGATTGGACCTCGCTCCCCAATTCACCGACATTACCGAAGAATTGGACCATGATACCTTTATTGGTGGTGCTGATTACGAATTGAATAGTAAAGATGGCACCCAACAAACACAGATTTACACCTCAGCCTCATATACCAATCGCGATAGTTATTACGGAGGATTGGGCGGTGAAAGAACCAGACAAGACAGCCTGTTGGCCAACAACGCCTTTGGCACTACCAAAGATTTGGCATGGGTTAATGGTTTACAGCTCACGAAGACGTTTAAAAATAATGATGTACTTACTGCTGGAGCAGAATTTAATTACAGCACCACCGAAGATCAAATACCGGGCTACAATCGGCTTGTTGACCAAACCGTCAACTCCCTGGGCGGTTATGCGCAATACGAATGGAAACCTTCTGATGCATTCTCTGCCCTGTTGGGTGCTCGATTGGATAATGTCAACGTCGTAGGGGATTATTCCGTTGGAGGTATCGAAAGGGACTTGGATTTAAACCAAACGGCCCTATCTCCCAGGGTTACCCTCTCCTACAAGCTTTCGAACGAATGGCGACTTCGCGGCGGCTATGCCAGAGGGTTTCGTGCCCCGCAAACCTTTAATGAAGATCTTCACATTTCCAGTGTAGGTGGTGAACCACAATTTGTCATTTTGTCGGAAGATTTGGATACGGAATTTTCAAACGCATTTACCGGCTCTTTAAACTATTCCAAAACCAAGGATCTGTTGCAATTTGATGTGCTATTGGAAGGTTTCTATACCATTTTGGAAGACCCTTTCACCTTGGTCAGCACCGGTGCCGTTTTAGCAAACGGCTCCATTTTGGAGGAAGTCAGAAATGGGGAAGGGGCCCGTGTTTATGGTTCCAATTTTGAGATTGGCCTATCTCCCAATCCGGAATGGCGATTTCAATTGGGAGGAACCCTGCAGCAAACCGAATGGGATGAACCCCAGTTATTATTTGAAAGTGACGGTACCCCGGGGGAAAATGATATCATCATTGATGAATTTGTTCGGGTGCCCAACTTTTATGGTTATTTGAATACCACTTGGATTCCAAGTGAAAAATTTAATGTGGATATCACGGGTACCTACACCGGTAATATGACCGTACCTAGGGTAATCAGTGATAATGGCTTTTTGGAATTAAACGACTCGGGTTCATTTTTGGATATGAATATTAAATTGGAAACCCACTTTGATTTCAGCGACTCCTTTATGGTTACGCTTTCTGGTGGAGTGACCAATATTTTTAATAGTTTTCAAGATGATTTTGACGTTGGCCCAGGAAGGGATTCTGATTACATTTACGGTCCTGATGCACCCCGTGCCTTCTTTTTTGGCCTGAAATTTGGAAAGCTTCATTAAAATAAAAGCAGGTTTTGCCAAGAGCTTTACGAAATACACATATTGCCTTTTCCCAGATAATGATGGTGGTGTTTGTTGCTTTTTTGGTTCCTAAGGCAAGTTTTGCGCAAGAAGCAGGAATCCAATGGCTCAGTTTTGAGCAATTGGAAGATTCTTTGGCCCGGAAACCCAAAAAAGTATTTATCGATTTTTATGCGGACTGGTGCGCCTATTGCAAAAAAATGGATAAAGCAGCCTTCAAGGATGCAAAAGTGGTTTCAAAGTTAAATGATGAATATTACGCGGTAAAAATGGATGCAGAATCCAGTGATTCGATTCAATTTGGTGGAGAATTGTTTGTCAATGAGCAGATTGGAAAATCCAGAAATCCAACGCACCAGATACCCTTGCTGCTGGCTTCAAGGGAAAATAGGCCTTTTTCACTTCCGGCGATTGTCTTGCTTGACGAAAATTTTCAAGTTTCGCAGCGATACTTTGAATATCTCTCCCCTAAAGAGCTCTATAAGGTATTGGAAAAATAGCGTTACTTCATCAAATAAGTCATTCATAAAGTCCTATGCGCAATACATTGTGAAAACTAATGTTGAATATGGAATTTGGAGGAACAATGGTCGCTTCAAAAATGACATTTTGGGTCTCATAATCTACCTCCACCACCTTTCCCGAAGGGATACCCCCATTCACAGAGGAACCGGGTGTAAATAACACCGAATTGTTCTCAGGAACATAACTTACTTTGGAAACGATTCTAGCATAGGTTTCTTCCCCCCTGTCCTTGCCATAAGACCACACTTGCTTGATGGTTTTGTTCACTTCATCAATCTCATATTCCACCGCACGACTGTAAGGTCCAAAATTGATATAATTGCGATTATCACCATTATCAAAAACCATCAAGTTTCCATTGGGCATTAAAATAGGGGAATGTTGATACCATGACCACTCAAAATCAGGATGGTTAATCCTTCCGTCCAAAACATCGGCATCCGTTATAGGTTGGTCGTTGGCATCCAAAGGGGTCAACAAAAATTGGGACAGTTCTGTTCCCAAACCAGAAGTGTTCCATTCCCGATGTGGGGCTAAAATGTAGCTCACCTCGTTTTGAGCGTTGAGTTTTACAATACCTTGGGTTCTCCCGGAGACAATAATCTCGTCATCTGTCTCACTGTATTCAATGGAATTGGCATGAAACCAATCAAACTCCAAATCTGCAAGGTCCGTTGGCCATGCCCTTCGGGAATTATCCAACGAATTGTTCAGGTCCCAAGTAGTCACAAAAGCACCGGAGCTCCTATCCAGCTCAACAATGACATCTTCAACGGTACTTTTAGATGCATCATTGATAGTTACCAAAAGGTTGCCATCTGGTTTTTCAATAACGTGGTGGTGAAAACCATTGCCCTGTAAGCTCCAGGAATTGGCAATTCGACCTAACATATCTATTTCATAGATTGTTTGGGTAAGTCCATCCCCAAAAAGAAGATTCCCATTTTGTAGACGGGTCATTCCATTATCATAGAACAGGTCAAAAAGTATGGGGTGCGAAGAAAAATCCAAATACCAACGGATGTCCCCAAATTGATCAAAAATAAATGGTCGTTGGGGGCGGAACCTTTCCAAGGCTACAACACCAAAATAGTTGACAAAATTGTATACCGGTTCAGATGCATTTGATGGCACATCAATAGTGATTTCTGGCATTTCTGCAATTAATGGGGCTGTCTGCACAGAAATGGTTTGCGTTTCCAAGACAGTACCGGAGCCGTCCAGTAAGTTGATTTCAACCTGGTTGTCATAATTGGCATACAACCCTAGAATCTCCAACTCGAATGTAGTGTTGGTTCCATTAAATCTTCTCGTAATGGTAGAGGCACTGCCTTTTCTACCAATAACCGATAGTTCCACAGATACGGCCTCGGTAGTTTCCAAACTTAAAATTGCAGTCAAGGGTGCGTACCCAGTGGGATTTAAGTGCACGCTAGAGGATTCGATGAACTCAGATTCCAGTAAAGGACCCCCATCATCATCAGAATTTGGGGTTTCATCATCGGAACACGCATAAAGAGCCAGCACTAGAATGGCCAGCAATCTATAACTGTTAATTTTCATAGCACGTTTTTCACCTTTAATATAGCATTTATTTTAATCGAAACCGATAAACGGTAGGCTGGCGGTCCTCTTAATTCTTTTTTTTCTGTCCACGGGCATAAAAATAGATACTATTTCATCACCCCAGATTTCACAAAACTTCAGAAAAGAAACTGCCGCATAAACCTAAATAGGGGGGAATCCCCTTTACTTCCCTTTTTTCTTTAACAAATTCCAACACCCATAATTGATACTAAATACTCACAGCCCTTTTGTTTTAATTAATTGATATACAGATATTTATGACTATGTTTTTGTGGTTAATCCTTTTGTTTTTTCTACTTTAGGGCCTAAATCACAACCAAAATAAATGAGTGTTCAGACGAAGGTCCCCACTAAGGAAAAGATAGGATACGCCCTTGGAGATGGTGCCGCCAACATTGCTTGGCGCGGAGTAGCTACGTTTTTGTTCATCTATTACACCGATGTGTTCGGGCTAGATCCAGTAACGGTAGGAGTACTTTTTTTGGTGGCTCGATCTAGCGATGGAATCAGTGATGTGGTCATGGGCATTCTTGGCGATCGAACCAAATCAAAATATGGAAAATTTAGACCTTGGATTTTATGGACCGCAATTCCCCTAGCAGCCATTTTGGCCCTGCTCTTTACCAGTCCCAATTTAAGTGATACCGGTAAGGTAGTCTATGCCTATACTACTTATATTGTTTTCACCCTAATCTATACGGCCAACAACGTGCCATACGGGGCTTTAATGGCCGTAATGACAGGCGATGACAAGGAACGAATCAGCATTGGTTCCTTCAGAATGGTAGGGGCCTTTGCAGGGGGCATGATCGTACAGGGAGCACTATTGTTTTTGGTGGTCTATTTTGGGGATGTTACTCCTAACGTCAAAGTAACCGAACTCTCATCGGATAAATTTGGTGTGGAAATCACGTCTTCAAAGGATGTGGAAAATGCCAACATCAATACCAAGGATGGTATCGCCCTATTTACATGGGACACCCTAAATCCAGACACTATTAACGACCAAGGGACCAAGGGAAAGAGTTTTCAAATGAAAGCAGGGCAAACCTATTCATTGGTTGTGGAAGGGGAGAAAAACCTGATTCCCGAATCTTTCACGGTAATCGACCAACAAAAAGGCTATAGCCGATCCATGTATTTAATGGCTCTATTTCTCGCTTTTTTTATGTTCATTACTTTCTATTCCACAAAAGAGCGAATCCAACCCCCAAAAGATCAAAAAAGCAACTTGAAAAAGGATTTCAAAGACCTTATAGCAAACAAACCCTGGTTGGTTCTTCTGATTATTGGGCTTTTGTTCAATGTTTACAACTCCATAAAGCAGGGGATTACCATCATCTATTTTACCCATTATATTCATGACCAATTATTGGCGGCATCGTATTTGATCGGCTTAATGCTGGCCTCCATAGGTGGAGCCGTCATTACCACGTGGTTGGGAAAAACATTAGGGAAGCGCAACCTTTTCATCTATGCATTGTTATTTTCTGGAGGGGTGAATGCATTGCTGGTATTCTGTGGTCCCGAGGATATTGTCGCAATATTTACCATTGGTTTGTTATCTGAATTTGGGGCAGCGGTCTTCCCTACATTATTCTTTGTGATGTTAGGGGATGCAGCCGACTATTCCGAATGGAAAAATGGCCGAAGGGCCACCGGATTGGTATATTCGGCAGGATCTTTTGCCACCAAGTTTGGTGGTGGCTTGGCTGGAGCCCTTATAGGTATGGTGCTTGGAGCATTCCATTACGACGGACAGGATACCGTGGCCATTCAAGGTGCGATTCCCGGTATAAAAATGTTGATGAGCTGGATACCCTGCATCATTGCCGTTAGTGCTGCAATATTTATGTTGTGGTATCCGTTGAGCAATTCCAAAATGGAGGAGATTACCGAAACTTTAAACCAAAGAAGGCTTGCCAAAGCCTCAAATTGAATTCATTTAAATTTATAGTACACCGTGAATACATTTCCTAAAGACTTTATTTGGGGCACTGCCACTTCTGCCTATCAAATTGAAGGCGCTGCATCAAAAGATGGGAAAGGTCCATCCATTTGGGATGCCTTTGTGACCATCCCAGGTAAAATCAAGAATGCTGAAAGTGGCAATGTGGCCTGTGACCATTACCATCGATTCAAGGAAGACGTACAGTTAATGAAAAAAATGGGGGTCAATGCGTATCGATTTTCAATTTCCTGGTCGAGGATCATGCCCACTGGAAAAGACGAAATAAATGAAAAAGGCATTGAATTCTACTCCAATTTAATAGATACACTATTGGTGGCAGGTATTGAACCATGGGTTACGCTCTATCATTGGGATTTACCCTTGACCCTGCAATTGGAGGAAGACGGATGGTTGGGAAAAACAATTTCCGATAGGTTTGCAGACTACGCCAACCTATGCTTTGAGCGTTTCGGTGGTCGGGTAACAAAATGGATTACCTTGAATGAACCATGGGTAGCTGCCATGCTTGGGCATGGTCAAGGGGTGTTTGCTCCAGGCAGAACCTCAAATACGGAGCCTTATCTTGCAGCCCATCATATGATTCTGGCCCATGCCAAGGCCGTGAAACTGTACAGGGAAAAATATGGTTTTCAAAATGGGAAAATAGGCATTGCCAATAATTGCGACTGGCGGGAGCCCTTGACAAAAAGCAAGCAGGATCAAGAAGCTGCCGTTAGGGCCTTAGAGTTTTTTTTGGGTTGGTTTGCCGATCCCGTATACAAGGGAGACTATCCAAAATCCATGAGGGAACGACTTGGGAAACGCCTGCCGAAGTTTACTGAGCAGGAGCATCAGCTCATAAAGGGCTCTTCTGATTTCTTTGGACTAAATCATTACACAACAATGTATGCTTCACACGATGATGGTGTGACCTCCGAAGGCAATGTCTATGGCAATGGAGGTATTTCCGAGGACCAAGACGTTTCGTTGTCCCTTGACCCCAATTGGGAATACACCACCATGAACTGGGCCGTAGTACCATGGGGGTGCCAGAAAATGCTGGAGTGGATTGCGGAAAGGTATGGTAACCCTGATATTTATATTACCGAAAACGGTTGTTCGTATTCCGATGAAGTTATCAATGGAGCGGTCAATGACTACAAAAGAGTCGCGTTTTTCAAGGGATATCTAACGGCATGCAAAAAGGCCATTGACAATGGTGTAAAGCTTAGAGGGTATTTTGCATGGTCGTTTATGGACAATTTTGAATGGGCCTCCGGTTACGAAAAACGTTTTGGGATGCACTACGTCAACTTCAAAACATTGGAACGTATCCCAAAAAGTTCAGCAGAATGGTACGCGGAAACCATTGCCAATAATGGTGTTTTGGACAATTGACCATATCCTTGCACCAGAATGGTAAAGGTGCGTCCATCCCAGATGCTTAAAAAACAGATGGAAAAATCATATCTTTATAGGTCTCGGTACCAATTGTTCGACATTCTATGGAGTTAAATGCTGAAGAGAAAAAACAAGCTTACGACATGATGGAGCTTTGGGAGGACGATTTGTTGGAGCGCTATCCCGAAAAACCAAAGAAGGCCAAGGAAGAATTTAGAAATTATGAAAATCCCGCTCGTGATACGGTCAAGGAATTTTATCGAATGAATCATACCTTCCAGACCTATGACTTTGTTCTAGGTAAGGAAAAGGAATTCTTGGGATTGAAACGAAAAAAAATGAGCCTTTGGGAGGCCGTGGACTATTTAAACACTTTGGTGGACGATTCCGATCCAGATATTGATTTGGACCAAACCCAACATTTATTGCAAACCTCAGAGGCCATTCGTGCTGATGGCCACCCCGATTGGTTTATACTTGCCGGATTTCTACATGACTTGGGCAAGGTACTTTGCCTGTTCGGTGAACCGCAATGGGCTGTGGTGGGCGACACTTTTCCTGTGGGTTGCCGATTTTCCGACAAAATCGTTTATCCAAATTTTTTTGAGGCCAATCCGGATTTTAACGATGAACGCTACAACACCAAACTCGGTGTGTACAAGGAAAGTTGCGGTCTGCGGAATGTACATATGTCTTGGGGGCATGATGAATACATCTATCATGTAATGAAGGATTATTTGCCCGAGGAAGGGCTATACATGCTTCGATACCATAGTTTTTATGCGCAACATCGAGAGCATGCATACGAACATTTAATGGACGATCACGATCGGGAAATGTTCAAGTGGGTGGACAAATTCAACCCCTATGACCTGTATACCAAAGCCCCTGTCAAGCCCAATGTGGAAGCGCTAAGACCCTACTACGAAGATTTAGCCGCGAAATACTTGCCCGATACCATTCAATTCTAACGATGGTACAGTTTATTAGTTTTTTTGTTTTTACGGCTTTCGTTGCTGCCTATTCCAGTTGGAAACTACGGAAGGACAGGCTATCGACCCAAGACGGTTATTTTTTGGGCGGACGAAGTCTTACCGGCGTCGTGATTGCCGGATCGCTGTTGCTCACCAACATTTCCACAGAGCATTTAGTGGGGATGAACGGTGATGCCTATAAGCATGGGGCCATCATCATTGCTTGGGAGGTTACCTCGGCCTTGGCATTGGTTGCCGCCGCGCTCTATTTTGCACCACGATACCTAAAAATGGGAATCACCACTATACCGGAATTTCTTGAAAAACGCTTTGATGGCCTTACTAGGACCATTATTGCATTTCTGTTGATCGTTTCGTTCGTATCCACACTTTTACCCATCGTATTGTATTCCGGGGCCATAAGTATTGAGCGCATCTTCGACATCTCTACCCTTCTGAATATAGACCAAAATACCGCCTTGTGGCTGACCGTGGTCACCGTGGGTTGTATTGGGGCAGTTTATGCTATTTTTGGTGGCTTAAAAATGGTGGCCTATACCGATACCATTAACGGAGTCGGACTTCTAGTGGCCGGTATTTCCGTACCCCTTTTGGCCTTATGGGGCATTGGTGAGGGTAATATGGCCAAAGGCCTTCAATTGGTATTTGAAAAAGCACCTCAAAAATTCAACGTCGTTAGTAGTGAAGTGTCTATTGGGGAGGGTGCCCGTGATGCCATCCTTCCGTTTGAGGTTCTGTTTACGGGCTTGGTCATCAATCAACTCTATTTTTGGGCCATGCACCAATCTATAATACAACGGGTATTGGGTGCTGTGAACTTAAAGGAGGCGCAAAAAGGGTTGCTGTATACGGGATTACTGAAAATTTTGGTGCCGTTGATTATTGTACTTCCCGGCATTATTGCCTTTTATTATTTCGGGGATGCGTTTTATGATAAGAAGGAACTAGTCTATCCCAATTTAGTAAAAAAGGTACTGCCCTTTTGGATGACGGGATTTTTTGTCGCCGTGCTGATGGGAGCCATTTTGAGTACCTTCAACAGTGCCCTGAACAGTGCCGCCACCATTTTTAGTCTAGGCATTTATAAAAGGTACCTCAACAAAAACGCCAATGAAAAAACGTTGGTGCAAATGGGTAAGACCACTTCAGCGGTATTGGCCTTGTTTGCCATTGGCATTGCTCCATTCATTGCCTATGCGCCCAAGGGACTATACCAATTGTTACAGCAATTGAACGGTATTTTTTTTATACCCATGGCCACCGTAATCCTGGCCGGCTTTTTTTTACCCAAGGTGTCTGCAAAGGCTGCAAGGGTGGGACTGTTATTCGGCACCTTGTTTTATATATTCACCAATTTTGTAGGGCAGGTGAACCTGCATTATGTTCATATCTGGGGCATTGAATTTGTTCTAAATATTGTCGTAATGTTGTTGGTTTCCAAGTTTTATCCCCGTACAAACACATTCAGCATTGGCAATATCGGTATTGTGGACATTACCCCATGGAAATATGCCCGGGGTTTTACCATGTTTTTGGTTTTGGCTACGTTAGCCGTGTACATCTTTTTGGGGCGGGTTGGGTAGGACACTTCCAATGATTTACCTTTGAAAAATGCCAACATACGACTTCATTATCATCGGTGCAGGAGCTTCTGGCCTTTTGTTGGCGGATGCCTTGGGCAATGATTCCTTTTTTAAGGAGAAATCCATATTGATTCTGGAAAAATCGAGCAAGACCAAAAATGACCGTACGTGGTGTTTTTGGGAAAGGGGAAAAGGGGAATTTGATGATATCATCCATAAGGAATGGCCTAAAATTCACATCGCCGGAAAACATCTGAATATCAACCCTAAAATAGCTCCCTACAACTATAAAATGCTAAGGGGTATTGATTTTTATGAATGCTATTTTAAGAAGTTAAAAGCCCATCCCAATATCACTGTTGAGCAAGATGAAATAAAAGACCTCAAAGAAGGGGACAACTTTGTAACCGTATGGGGAAAAAAGAACACCTATCAAGGAATCCAAATATTTGATAGCCGTTTTAACTATGAAAAATTAAAAAGGGAATCCACCTACCCAGTTCTTCAACAACATTTCCTGGGTTGGTTTGTAAAGACCAATCGATCGGTTTTTGATGAACAAACGGCAAGTTTTATGGATTTTTCCATACCGCAGCATGGCAATACCCGATTTATGTACGTCCTTCCCCTTTCTGACACTGAAGCCCTTGTGGAATACACCTTGTTTTCGGAGCATGTTTTGAAACAAGAGGAATACGAACAGGCGATCCAGGATTACCTCTTGACCAAAATTGGTGTTGAAGAATACGAAATCACCGAGGTGGAACGTGGAAATATCCCCATGACCTGTTATGACTTTACTCAAGAAAACACCCGTCGAATCTTAAAAATAGGTATGGCAGGGGGTTGGGCCAAGCCAAGCACCGGGTATACATTTTATAGTTCGGTAAAGAAAGTGAAAAAGCTTATCCACCATTTAAAAAGCAAAAGGCCACTGACTACCTTCGGGAAAAAAAACCGTTTCTGGTTTTATGATTTGCTGTTATTGGATATTCTTCACAAAAACAACCAACTGGGCCGTTTCATCTTTGAATCGTTGTTTACAAAACGAAAGCCTCAGCTCATATTCAAATTCTTGGATGAAGACACCCATGTTTTGGAAGAGCTTTATATCATGGCCGCACCAAAACCTTGGCCTTTTATTAAAGCACTTTTGGGCCGCCTATTTAGCTAGAACGTTCCATTAAATTGTTTCCCATTTGCCTAAGCAAGGCCTTTCCGTCTTCTGGAGCTTCAATTTTGGAAAGTGAGTTGAACGCCTCTTGCGTAAATTCTTGTATCGCTTTCTTAATGGCAGTATCGGCCCCTGTTTTTCTGAAAATACTTTTCACGTCGGCAATCTTTTGGATGGCTTCATGGGTTTGTCCTGAAAAAAGTTCCAATAATCGGTCCCGATCTTCAGTTGTACTTAGTTCCAATGCCTTGAGGTAAAGAAAGGTCTTTTTATTTTCAATAATATCGCCTCCCACTTGTTTCCCAAAAGTCTCTGGATTTCCAAAAGCGTCCAAATAATCATCCTGTAGTTGAAAGGCGATACCGAGATTCCTTCCAAATTCATAAATTAGGTCCTTGTTCCTGGTTGAAGCTCCCGCAATAATGGCACCCATCTTTAGGGCCGCGCCTATCAAGACCGAAGTTTTGTATTCGATCATTTTCAAATATTCTTCGATGGTAACATTCGTACGCGTTTCAAAGTCCACATCATATTGCTGACCTTCACAAACTTCGACCGAGGTTGTATTAAAAACCAAAAAGAGTTCCTTCAATACCTCAGGCTCATATCCTTCCAAATATTCATAGGAATTGATCAACATCACATCTCCGGATAATATGCCGGTATTGACATCCCATTTTTCGTGAACGGTTGGTTTGCCCCTTCGTAGTGGAGCATCATCCATAATATCATCATGAACCAGTGAAAAATTATGGAATACCTCCACGGCCATCGCTGCAGGCAAGGCCTCTTGGTAGTCTGTCCCAAAAAGCTCTGAGGCTATTAAGGTCAAAACAGGACGAAGGCGTTTCCCTCCTAGGTTTAAAATATAGTCCACTGGCTCATACAAATTGCGGGGCTCTTTTATAGACGCTTGCTGGTTGAGGTATGAAATGAATTCCTTCTGATAAAATTCCAAGGCACGCATGCATTCAATTTTTGTTAAAAATACGTTCCCTGTTACAATTGGCCCCTATTGACGTCCAACAGATATCGGAAAAACTTCAAAAAATGCAATGGATTTTAAATCCATCGTCTTTATAAGTGAAGGGAGCATAAACATGCTAACGGATGGATCCGGAGAACAACAACCAATCAAAAATAACGGCATTTTTCCAAGAGGAATATCTGGCATTAAAAGGGTATGTGAAATCAAAAATTGATGACACGACCGAAAGTACTGCTGAAGATATTTTACAAGATGTGGCCTTAAAAATCTTTTCAAGACCGGAAGACGCGTTGCCCATAAACAATGTCCCCGGTTTTGTTTATCGAACCTTGAAGAATAGAATTATTGATAAAATGAGAACAAAAAAGGAACGAATGTATGAAGAAGAGGAACTGGACCGCCTCTGGACCGAGTTTGCGGAACTGTTCTATGAATCTGAGGAGCTCCACTACCCCCAGCATATTACCAATACACTAAAGACGGTCATCATGGAGCTGAAACCGGCCTATCGGGATATCATATTGGCGGTGGATTTTGAAGGATACTCCTACCGGGAAATTTCGGAGGAAACCGGAATACCTGAGGGAACATTGATGTCAAGAAGACATCGGGCCATGTCTCTTTTGCAAAAGGAATTGGAACAAAAAGTCAACGTTTAAAATAAAATATTATGGAATATAAAAATGAATTTGAACAAAGCGTGGAAAACCGTGTGAAAGACCATGTGACCAAAGGTGTCAAGCTAGTATTCTTCGCCTTGTTTGTAATCGCAATGCTGTTCTTGGTGGGCTATATTGTCATGCTTCTTTGGAATTGGCTCATGCCAGAACTGTTTGGACTGTCCACAATTACCTACTGGCAGGCCTTTGGAATTTTAATCCTAGCCAAGATCATTTTTGGCTTTGGAGGTGGAAATGGCCCCGGGAAAAGTCATAAAAAAAGAAGGCTTAGATCCAGGCGCAATAAATCATGTTCCTCTTTGCGAAAGGATTTTTCAGAATGGAAGTACTATGATGAGTATTGGTCCACCGAGGGAGAGGCAGCCTTTAAGGAATTTGTAAAAAGAAAAAATGAAAATGATGGAAAAAGGCAAGTCGATTAAATCGAGAAGTAAAAGTTTACAGTTCAGCGGGTTCTTTACCATTTCAAACAAAAAAGCGCCAATTCGGTCCAATTTCATCCTTTTTAATCGTCTCATCAGAGGAAATTTATCGGATAACTGGCATAACGTTAAAAAAACGTAAAACTTTGGAAACTTTTTTTGTTTTTAAAGTTTCCAGTATAGTTTTGTCCCCTCGAAATGAGAAATGATATCTTAAATAAGGCCACTGACCTGTTTTTGAACTTTGGCTTCAAAAGCGTCACCATGGACGACCTCGCCCATGAAATGGGCATATCCAAGAAAACCATTTACAGTCATTTTGAAAACAAGACGAAGTTGGTAGAAGAGACCACCATGAATCTCTTCTGGGAAATTTCCAATGGTATTGACCACATTTGTTCCCTACAAAAAAACTCCATTGAAGAACTCTATGAAATAAAAAAATTCGTCATGTCCCGTCTCAAAGATGAGAAGGCCTCTCCCCTGTACCAATTGCAAAAATATTATCCCAAAATCTTTGATACCCTAAAGAAAAAAGAGTTCGAGGTCATGCAGGATTGTGTTTTGGACAATATCAATCGAGGTATTGAAATTGGCATCTATCGGGAAAATCTAAATGTGGAATTTGTGGCAAGAATCTATTTTTCAGGGGTAATCAGTCTGGGAGACCTTGAACTTTTCCCTACTACATTGTTCTCCAAAGTGGAGCTTGAGGATTATTACCTGGAATATCACCTTAGAGGAATCGTCACTCCAAAAGGCCGAAAAATTTTAAACGAAATCATCAATTCAAACCAAGAATAAATGCGAACAATCATTAAACTAGGTATATTACTGTTATTATGGTCAGTTCCGCTAGCAGCACAAGAAACAAAAACTTCGTTTTCCTTGGATGAAGCAGTGGCTTATGCATTGGAACATAATTATCAATCCATCAATGCCAGCAGGGATATGGTGGATGCCCAAAAACAAAAATGGGAGACCATAGCCACAGGCTTACCGCAAATAAGTGGTGCGGTGAATTACCAAAACCAATTGAAGCAGCCCGTAGCCCAATTTCCTTCCATTTTGGTGCCGGAAGAGTTCTTACCACCAGGAGTAGTACAGGGACCCGATGTTTTTATTCCAATTGTTTTTGGTCCACCACAACAAATGACGGCTACCGGAACTTTGAGGCAACAGTTATTTGATGGGTCTTACATTGTTGGGGTGCAAGCAACCAAGGCCTTTTTAAGCTACAGTAAAAACAACAAGGAAAAAACAGACTTGGAAGTCAGGCAAGCCGTGGTAGAAGCCTATGGTAATGTGCTACTGGCCGAAGAAAGTGTTTCTATCCTTGAAAAGAATAAGGCTACTTTGGAAAAGAATTTGTTCGAAACCAAAAAGGTCTATGAAAACGGACTTGGTGATGAGGAAAGTGTGGATCAATTACAAATTACCCTCTCTTCTATTGACAATCAATTGAAGAATGCAAGAAGATTGGAAAAAATAACCTTGCAAATGCTCAATCTAATGATGGGCATATCCCTTGAAAATCCAACTGAGCTTACCGAAAATTTAGATAAGCTTACCCAACGTAAAATTGATTACGGCTTTTTGGATTCAGAATTGATTATGGAAAACAATGTAGACTATAAGTTGGTCAATAACCTCAATGAACAACGCTACTTTGAACTAAAATTGGCAAAAAGCCGTGCACTACCTACATTAAATGCTTTTATTAACTACGGAGGTCTTTCATTTGCCGATCAATTTACCTTCTTTGATGAAGGCCAGGATTGGTTTGGGTTCTCCACTTTCGGAGTGGATTTGAACATTCCTATTTTTAGCTCTTTAGGACGAAGTGCCAGTACCCAACGGGCAAAGATTGCCTATGAGAAGGCAAAGACCCAATTGACCGAAGCGGAAGAACAAATTCGACTTCAACATGAGAATGCCAAAAGTGATTATATATTGTCCATTGAGGAATACCAGACCTCTAAGGACAACCTAGCGCTTGCAGAACGAATTGAAAATAAGAACCAGGTCAAGTATTCTGAAGGTTTGGCTACCAGTTTTGAACTGAGACAGGCACAAACCCAATTGTATTCAACCCAGCAAGAATACTTGCAATCCATGGTGGATGTCATCAATAAAAAAACAGCATTGGAAATTATACTAAACAAGTAAATCAATCAAAATGAAAAAAATACTATCCCTTATCACACTAACAATGGTCCTCGTCTCGTGTGGAGGTGGAAACACTTCTGTGGAAGATGTGGTCAGCAGCAATGATTTGGAAGCCATCCGTTCAAAACGGGCAGATTTGACCAAGGAACTGAAGTCTTTGGAAGACCAGGTCAAATTGCTGGATGACGCCATTGCAGAATTGGACGATAACGCCAAATTGCCTTTAGTGACAACCATGAATGTCCAAGCTCAAATGTTTGACCATTACTTGGAACTGCAGGGCGATGTCATGACCGATCAAAATGTTTTGGTCTACCCAGAAATGCCGGGTACGCTTTTTAAAATATATGTGAAAGAAGGGCAGCGTGTTGGTAAAGGGCAACTTTTGGCATCTATAGATGACGGTGGTCTTTCCAGTCAATTGGCACAATTGAAGACACAACTGGCGTTGGCGAAAACAACTTTTGAACGTCAAGAACGGTTGTGGAATCAAAACATAGGTTCGGAAATCCAATACTTACAGGCCAAGTCGCAATTTGAAGCTCAGGAAAGTGCTGTAAAACAATTGGAAAGTCAGGTGGCCAAATCCTCCATACGTGCCCCTTTTTCCGGTATTGTGGATGAAATCATAAAGGATCAGGGTACCGTGGTTAGCCCTGGACCTGGATCAGAGGTTTTCAGGATTGTCAACCTTTCCAACATGCATGTGGAAGTTGATGTCCCTGAAGCCCATTTAGGAAACATTATTCCAGGAAAAACCGTGGAAGTTTATTTTCCGGTCCTAGGCCAATCGGTACAAACCACGATTCGCCAAACCGGTAATTTTATTAATCCTGGAAATCGTTCCTTTCGCATTGAAATCCCGGTTCCCAATAAAAATGGGCAAATCAAGCCCAATCTAACCGCAATTGCCAAAATCAACGACTATAGCAGTGAAGAGGCAATTTTAATTCCACAAAGTGTGGTCTCAGAAAATGCCACAGGAGAGCAATACGTGTACATTACCAAACCCGATAATGCCGGAACAGGTATGATTTCCCAACGATCAATAATTCAACTGGGCAAGACCCAAGGGGATATCGTTGAAGTGGTATCAGGCTTAAAAGCTGGTGATCAAATCATCATTGAGGGTGCCCGAAGTGTTAGGGACAATCAACCAGTAAAGGTACTTGACTCAACAAAAACTGTCAACAACTAGGACATGGAAAAAGCCAAAAAGAACGCCAACAAAGAGTTTCGCCTTTCATCTTGGGCTATAGATAACCCTTCCGTTATCTATGTAATGACTGCCATCTTTTTGTTCACCGGGATATCCTCCTACTTTGCCATGCCAAGGGAGGAATTTCCTGAAGCGGTGGAAACCAAAATTTATGTAAGCACCATTTATCCCGGGAATACGGCTGAGGACATGGAGCGATTGGTGACCGATCCTCTTGAAGATAGGCTAAAGGACGTGAGCAATTTTGTTGAGATGACCTCTACCTCACAAGAGGACTATTCCATGATCGTAGTGGAATTTGACGAGGATATCACTGTTGAGGATGCAAAGCAAGAGGTGAAAGATGAAGTGGACGTTGAAAAGGCCAGTGAGGATTGGCCGGTTTTCAATGGTGCCAAGGTAGAACCCAATGTTTTTGACCTTAACCTGGCCGAATCCTTTCCTATCCTTAATGTGAATATCAAGGGGGATTACCCAGTTGAAAAGCTCAAGGAATACGCTGAATATCTGGAAGATGAGATTGAAAATCTTGATGAAATCAAGCAAGTGGATATTCGTGGGGCCCAAGACAAAGAAGTGGAAGTTGCCGTGGACATCAATAAAATGATGGCGGCGAAAGTCAATTTTGACAATATCATTCAAGCCATAGGTAATGGCAACATGACCATGTCAGCCGGTAATTTAATTACCAGCGGTCAGCGCAGAACCATTCGTATTACAGGTGAAATTGAGCAACCATCAGAATTGAACGATTTTGTGGTGAAATCAGAAGATGGTACGGTGTATCTCAAAGATATTGCCCAAGTTACGTTTGCCGAAGAAGACAAAAACACCTACGCCCGAGAAATGGGTCAAAGTGTGGTCATGCTCGATATCAAAAAACGTTCGGGTAAAAATGACGTCATCGCCATTGAAAAAATCCGTGACATCGTAGCCGAAGCGCAAAAAGGATATTTGCCGGAAGACCTACAGATTTCTTTCGCGAATGACAGCAGCAGTAGCACCTTGAACCAAGTGGATGATTTAGTGAATAACATCATCTTCGGTATCATATTGGTCGTCACCGTTTTGATGTTCTTCCTAGGATTCAGAAATGCCCTTTTTGTGGGGTTTGCGATACCCATGTCCATGTTCATGTCGTTCATGATCCTTTCTGCATTGGGCTATACCATGAACACCATGATTTTATTTGGGTTGATCATGGGGCTCGGAATGTTAGTGGACAACGGGGTGGTAGTCGTGGAAAACGTCTATCGATTGATGGAAAAAGATGGCATGTCACGAAAAGAGGCCGCCAAGAAAGGGATTGGTGAAATTGCCATTCCTATCATTATCTCCACGGCTACGACTGTGGCAGCTTTTGTGCCGCTGGGAATGTGGCCAGGTATCATGGGAGAGTTTATGATTTATTTTCCCATAACCCTTTCCGTTGTTTTGGGATCCTCGTTATTCGTCGCCATTTTTATGAACTCCATGCTGGTTTCCCAATTCATGGAAATAGGGGAAAAGGAACTTACCAGAAAACAGCTTATTCGATTGACACTGATATTGGTTGGATTCGGATTGTTCATTTTCTTTATTGGCGGATCGATACGAGGCTTAGGAACCTTAATGATTGTCGTAGCTGGATTGTTTTGGATTTACAAATACTTTTTGAAAAAATGGTCGATCTATTTCCAGAAAAACATATTGACCAGATTTGAAGATCTTTACGAAAAACAATTGAAAGGTGCCCTAAAAGGAAGAAATGTTTACTTGTATTTTGGCCTAACCATACTATTGCTAATTGCAGCAATAGGCTCATTTGCAGGGTCAACAATAAGTCAGCGGACAAAAGTGGAGTTTTTTCCTGATAACACACCGAAAGAAATCTTTGTATATATAGAGTATCCACAAGGTACCGATATCGAAAAGACCAACATGCTCACCAAGGATATTGAAGAACGTGTTTACAATATCATAGATGACGAGCAATATATAAAACCGGATGGTGTCAACTATTTGGTGGATACAGGGGTCTCTCAGGTGGGTAAAGGAGCTGAAAACCCTTTTACCGAAGGAGGTTCCGCAGCCGAAATGCCCCATCGTGGTAAGATTACCCTTTCCATGCAAGAGTTCAAGTTTAGGGAAGGCTTGGATACCGAACAACTTCGTTTTAGGATTCAAAATGCCCTGGCCGATGTCTATCCCGGAGTGACCATATCCGTAGAAAAGGATGCCGTTGGACCGCCTGCAGGATATCCTGTCAACGTTGAACTGATAGGACAAAACTATGATACCTTGATCAGTGTAGCGGAACGTATGCGAACGTTCATCAATTCAAAAAGCATTGATGGCATGGAAGGGCTTAAAGTAGACGTCAATAAGGGCAGCCCCGGAATGGAAGTCATTGTTGACCGACAAAAAGCCGGGGAATTGGGGGTATCGGTAGGGCAAGTCGGACAACAATTACGTCGATCCCTTTTTGGTGACAAGGCTGGGGTGTACAAGAAGGACGGAGAAGATTATGATATTAATGTGCGTTTCAATGAAGACCTTCGCTATAATACCAGTGCACTCTTCAACCAGAATATGATCTTTAGGGATCAAGCCACAGGTCAAATCAAGGAAATTCCAATTTCAGCGGTTGCATCGCGAAAAAATACCTCCTCATTCAATGCCATAAAGCATATTAATGGAGAACGGGTGGTTACGGTGTATTCCGGGCTAAAACCTGGTGGTAATGCCCAAATCATTGTCGACCAGATCAAAAAAGAGATGGAAAACTTTAAGGGCATGCCTGAAGGGGTTAAAATTGACTACACGGGGGAGTTGGAAGAACAAGCCAAACAACAGACCTTCTTAATGGGTGCTTTTTTCTCTGGATTGGGTTTGATCATGCTCATTTTAGTATTCCAATTTGGTAGCGTTTCAAAACCGGCTATAATCATGACGGCGATTTTCTTGAGCTTTATTGGTGTCTTTGGTGGTCTTGTTGCCACGGGCTGGCCTTTTGTGATTATGATGACCATGATGGGTATTATCTCATTGGCGGGAATTGTTGTCAATAACGGGGTAGTTTTATTAGATTACACACAGATATTGATCGATCGGAAAAAAGTGACCTTAGGCATATCGGATGACGAGCTGTTGACCTTAGAGGAAGTAACGGAATCCATTATTAAAGGGGGGAAGGCACGTCTACGGCCTGTTATCCTAACTGCTGTAACCACTGTATTGGGATTGATCCCTTTGGCAACGGGATTGAATATCAACTTTATCAGCCTGTTTGGCCGTTTCGACCCTCAAGTCTACGTGGGTGGGGACAACGTGATTTTCTGGGGTCCCTTGGCATGGACCGTTATCTTCGGACTCATCGTAGCAACGTTCCTAACCTTAATCATTGTTCCGGTACTGTTCAATATCGTTTACAGGATTAAAATTCGACTACGGGGAAGCCATTCCAAAAGTCAACAGAAAAAAGAAAAGCTGGATATTGCAGCATAAAAAAAGCCCCTGATCATATGGTCAGGGGCTTTTTTTTAGAATCTAATCCGTTAATTGACCGTTACGCCATCAGAAGCATTCCAATCGCGAACAGCGGCAATCTTATTATCTACAAATTCGACTTCTTTTACCATATCTCCTTCATAGAAATACCAAATTCCCTGTTTCACGCCAGCGATATACTTTCCTGAAGCGATTTTAATTCCTTCGGCACTGTACATGATCCAATCGCCATGTAATTTTCCATTGAGCATATATCCTACTTGGGCAATTTCCCCATTGTCATGAAAATAGGTTGCCTTGACCATCTCCCCATCCTTTTCGAAGGTGGGTTTAGTATCTTGTGAATACATATATGCTGAACAAAAAGCCATCAAAATGAGTACTGCTTTTTTCATAATATATGGGTTTTAAACATTGTTCCAATAACAATAACGACACAAATATAAAGTTTATTTTACTTTTTATAAACTTTTTGTTTACAATTAATTTACATTAAAAATACAACATACTGATTTACAACAACATGATATTTCTCATGTTTTGCTTTCCACTTGGACTCCCTCGATAAAATACTTTTTATTGGGATATAATGACACACCGCCTTCATTAGTATTTTTTCAACAGCACAAGACAGGAACTCATTACCTTTGTCCATTAAAATTTGTTTTTATGTACCGAACCCATACTTGCGGTGAACTTCGTTTATCGCATACTGACAAAAATGTTGTACTCAGCGGTTGGATTTCAAAACAGCGCGACAAAGGTTTTGTGGTATGGATCGACCTTAGGGATAGATATGGTATTACCCAATTGGTTTTTGATGAGGAACGTACTTCAACGGACCTTTTGGAAAATACCAGAAAATTGGGTCGCGAAACCGTCATCCAGGTAAAAGGAAAGGTCATTGAAAGAGCTTCAAAAAATCCTAACCTCCCAACTGGCGACATTGAGGTATTGGTGACTGAACTTACGGTACTGAATGAAGCGCTACTACCGCCCTTCACCATTGAAGATGAAACCGATGGCGGTGAAGAACTGCGCATGCAGTACCGCTATTTGGATATTAGGCGAAATCCTGTAAAAAACAACCTTATCTTTCGTCATAAGGTGACGATGGAGGTGCGGAAATACCTTTCGGACCAAGGCTTTATTGAAGTGGAAACCCCTTATTTAATCAAGTCAACCCCAGAGGGAGCTCGGGACTTCTTGGTACCCAGTAGAATGAACGAAGGGCAGTTTTATGCGCTACCCCAATCACCTCAGACCTTTAAGCAATTGTTGATGGTGGGAGGAATGGATAAGTACTTTCAAATTGTAAAGTGTTTTAGGGACGAGGATCTACGGGCCGACCGCCAGCCAGAATTTACACAAATCGACTGTGAGATGGCTTTCGTGGAGCAAGAGGACGTTTTAAATGCCTTTGAGGGATTGACCAAACACCTGCTCAAGGAAATTAAAGGAGTGGAGATCGAGAGCTTCCCCAGAATGACCTTTGATGATGCCATGAAACGCTATGGGAACGATAAACCGGATATCCGCTTTGGGATGGAATTTGGGGAATTGAATCAAGTGGCCCAACATAAGGATTTCAATGTCTTCAACTCTGCGGAATTAGTAGTAGGTTTATCCGTACCCGGAGGAAATGCATTTACGCGTAAAGAAATTGACAACCTTATTGATTGGGTAAAACGACCCCAAGTGGGTGCCAAGGGCATGGTCTATTGCCGATGCAATGACGATGGAAGTTATAAATCATCGGTAGATAAATTCTATGACCAGGATGATCTAGCACATTGGGCCAAAGTCACTGGAGCCGAAACGGGGGATTTGATTTTGGTGCTTTCCGGAGAAACCAATACAACGCGTTCTCAACTCAGTGCCTTGCGTATGGAACTGGCCGAACGCTTGGGTTTACGAAAACCAGATGAATTTGCCCCACTCTGGGTAGTTGATTTCCCTTTGTTGGAATTGGATGGGGAAACTGGACATTACCATGCCATGCACCATCCCTTTACATCACCAAAACCTGGACAATTGGAACTGCTCGACCAAGATCCAGGTGCTGTTAGGGCCAATGCGTATGACTTGGTATTGAATGGCAACGAAATTGGTGGTGGCTCCATCCGTATCCATGACAAGGAAACCCAGGCCATCATGTTCAAACATCTAGGGTTTACACAGGAAGAAGCCAAAGCCCAGTTCGGTTTTTTGATGGATGCCTTCCAATACGGTGCGCCACCCCACGGCGGTATCGCGTTTGGGCTTGACCGTTTGGTGGCCATTTTAGGGGGACAGGAAACCATTCGCGATTTTATTGCCTTCCCAAAAAATAATAGTGGACGCGATGTGATGATTGATGCCCCAGCGACCATTGACGCAGCCCAATTGGAAGAGCTGCACCTGAAGTTGGATTTGGAATAGGTAGTTTGTTTAATTTCTATCATTCAAGACCTCAATCGCGTCTAGAATGTCGTATGGAACAAAACAAAGTGTATTGAAGTAGCTAAATTCTTATTAACTTCCTAATCCATGAAAAAATGGGGGAAAATTACAGGTTGGGCCATATTGGGAACCACCTTATTTATTGGAGGAATGCTAACCAATGGGTATTCCGAAGTTTTTAAGGGGAGCAAAAAGAACAACCAAAAATATCCCCATCATATCGGATACCTGGATCCCTCAAATCCCGACATGGACAAGGAATTTAGGCGTTGCAATCCCGATGTTTTGCCCTATGGATTTTACAGTAGCGCCTTCAAATATGCATTCAAAAACAACCCCACCCAATTTAAAGAATCCATAATTCCAAGATTTAACAAAGAGAGCACCTTTAGTGACTCCGGCTTTTTGGGCATAAGATTTCTTATTGACTGCAAGGGGAACATAGGTGATTATGAAATCAATGAGCTGAACCTTGACTACAAAAAAACGGATTTTGAAAAAGATATGGTCGATGGTCTTTTACATTTATGTTTGAACAAGGAACATTGGAAGGGGAGTAAGAATGTGGACACCTATATGTATCTGATTTTAAAAATTGAAAATGGACAAATTCTTGAGATTATTCCTTAGCGTGTCACTAGGTTTGTTCTTTGGCACTTCTTGCCAAGATACCTCCCAAGACATATTGGATGAGGAAGCCAGAAAACGGTCCGTTCAATTGTTTGAAACGGAATTCCATGAAAATAAAGGGTACCCTCTACAAGGGTCGCCAACAGCAATGATCTTATTGGATTCCGTTTTAAAACTGGATTCTTCCCATGCAGCGGCTTGGAGGGAAATTTCCGTTCCTTACCTAAAACGGGGAATGCCTCATGAGTGGAAACCTTTGTTTGATAAGGCCGTTCAATACCATCCGGAAGTTTGGCAGCCGTGGCGGGGCTACCTCTACCTCATGTTTTACCGTGATTATAAAAAGGCGATTGCCGACTTCAATGCCTCAGACACCTTAACCCCACACATTGATTATCCGCAAGGGCACAGTGTTGATTATTGGCGGGGCATCGCTTATTTGGGATTGAAGGACTTCGAAAACTCCATCGCTTATTTCAACAAGCACATCAAAAAAGAAACGGAGGATACAGGCGAGGATTGGGTAGAACTGGAGGCGTTTCTCTATCGAGGCATCGCATACTATGAAACTGGGAACTATAGGGAAGCCATCACCAATTTTGATAAAATAAAGCTACATTTCACTTCTTCAGCCGAAGGAAAATACTACTTGGCTAAATGTTTATTTCATTTAGGCAAAACAGAGGAAGCCCTTTCTATGTTAAATGAAGCCGAATCCGACTACAAAAACCAGTTACGACTTGACCATGATTATGTAGAGATGCCCTATCAAATGTATTTGACGGACATTATGGAGTTAAAATCTTCTTTGTTACCGTAATTTTAAGTATTCGATTTGGGCATGGCATTCAACCTTAAAATCTACCTCCGAAAATTTCTAAAATGGCGATATAAAAATATCTCCAACAAGACCTTTATACAGTTAATGAGCGTCTTGGTTGGATTTTTGGCTGGGCTCGTAGCGGTTACCCTTAAAAACCTTACCTATTTTATAGAGGCCCTGCTAGAACGTGGCATCATCATCTCCCAAAACCAGTTGTATTTTATCCTACCCGTTATTGGGTTGACCTTGGTGTACCTCTATGTTAAATACGTGAACAAACATCCCTTGGGGCATGCCATTTCGTCCATTCTTTATTCCCTTTCCAAGAACAAGGGCATCCTTGCTCTCAAGAAAATATATTCCCCACTTATTGCTGCACCCTTAACCGTTGGTTTTGGAGGGTCCGTAGGACTTTTGGGTCCGGCAGTGGAATCCGGTGCGGCCATAAGTTCCAACCTAGGTCGTTTCTTTCATATCGGGGCCAAGACAAGATCCTTATTGATTGCCTGTGCATCGGCAGGGGCCATTGCCTCCATCTTTCAATCTCCCATTGCTGCCATTATTTTTGCCGTGGAGGTATTCAGCTTGGACCTTACCATGTTATCGGTGTTGCCCTTGTTACTGGCATCCATTTCAGGGGTACTGACCTCCTACTTCTTTCTCGGTAATGAAACCCTATTTAGTTTTTCGCTATCCGAAGGGTTCAAATTGAACGACACGCTTTTCTATATTGTATTGGGGCTAAGTACGGGAGTTGCTTCCGTCTATTTCACAAAAATGTACTTTTGGATTTTATCCCTTTTCAAACGGTTTCGAAGTCCCAAGTACAAATTATTGGTGGGGGGAATCGCCATTGGCGTTATGTTGTATTTTATTCCTCCGCTCTACGGGGAAGGATTTGGTTTTATCAATAGCCTTTTGGACGGAAACACGATCAGTGCGCTCGGAAAAACACCCTTCGACAAGTATTTGGACAACATTTGGATTGTTATCACCCTCTTGTTTGGGATAACCCTATTTAAGGCGATAGCCATGACCACCACTTTTGCCGCTGGCGGTGCTGGAGGAGTATTTATTCCCACCATGGTCATGGGCAGTGCCTTGGGCCATGTAGTGGCCCAAATCATCAATAATCTTGGATTAGGTTTTCAGGTAAACGAAAGCAATTTTACCTTAATTGGTATGGCAGGGTTAATAGCCGGGGTAATTCATGCCCCCCTGACCGCTATTTTTCTTATTGCTGAAATCACGGGAGGCTATGAACTTTTTGTCCCCCTAATGATTACGGCATCCATTTCGTACCTCATCACAAAAAACACCTTGGACTATACCATTTACACCAAGGAACTGGCCGAAAAAAATGCCCTTTTGACCCATGACAAGGACCAAGCGGTCTTGACCTTAATGCAATTGGATGATGTTATCGAAACCAATTTTAAACCGGTGCACCCCGAAATGACCTTGGGAGAGCTATTGCACCAATCGGTTTCCAAATCCAACCGAAATATTTTTCCGGTTTTGGTGGAAAATAGGATGGTGGGGATTGTACTTCTTGATGACATCCGTGAATTTATGTTTGATGCCAAGAAACATGATTGTACCTTCGTTAAGGATTACATGCATGCTGCCCCTGAACATATCTTTTATGAAACGGATAGTATGAAGCAGGTGATGAAAAAGTTTCAGGACAGTGGGGCTTGGAACTTACCGGTAATTAGAAATGAAGCATATATGGGCTTTGTATCCAAGTCCAAATTATTGACCGCTTATCGCAGAAAACTTATTGATTACGCCCGTTAAAATGAAGATGAAATACATTATTACGGCCATCGTTCTCGCTTCCTTCGCAGCCATTATCTATGGTTTCAATATTAAAAATGACGATTCCAATTTGGGTCATAAATTCATTGGATTCGGAACCATGGGGTTGTTTTTGGTGGCCATGCCTCTGTTTCTTTACAAGGAAAGCAAGGGGAAAAAGATGAAAGATTACATGTTAAACGAGGAAAACATTATGAAAATGAGGAACAAAGAGCGAAAAAACACTGATAATCAATAATTTTTAACGGATTTAAAGGCAAATTAAAACTGCTCTAAGTTAAAAAGGTTACTTTCGCACTTTAACATATTTTTTTATTTAATGACTGGTACAGTAAAATTTTTCAATGAATCCAAAGGGTATGGGTTCATTACCAACGACGAAACGGGCAAAGATATCTTTGTTCATGTTACAGCACTCAACGGCCTACAGTTGAATGATGGAGACAAGGTAGAATATGTAGAAGAAGAAGGAAGAAAAGGTTTGGTAGCCGGACAGGTCCAAATCATCTGATAGATATATTGTATTCTTGATTACGCATTGACCTCGACGGTATCGTCGGGGTTTTTTTGTGAATCAATTCAAATTCCTTTTTTGAATGAAGAAGCGTTTCAATAATTCGGCTGCCTCATTTTCCAAAATACCACTGGTCACATCCGTTTTTGGATGAAGGGTAGTTCCCATGACCCCAAATCCCCGCTCCAGGTCCCTAGCACCATAGACCAATCTTGAAATTTGGCTCCAGTAAAGGGCCCCGGCACACATTTGACAGGGCTCCAAAGTAACATAAAGCGTACATCCATGAAGGTATTTGCCTCCCAAAAAATTGGAGGCCGCCGTTATGGCCTGCATTTCGGCATGTGCCGTAACATCATTGAGTTTTTCGGTGAGGTTGTGGGCACGTCCTATGATTCGATTGTCCACCACAACAACAGCACCCACAGGGACTTCCCCCGCTTCAAAGGCGGCTTCCGCCTCTTGAAGGGCGCGCCGCATAAAGTAGGTATCATCAAACGGATTTTTCATAGCACAAACGATGCGCTCAAATCTACAAATCAATAGGTAATAACGACGCCATATTCGGTATTTTTACATTCCTATGCCATCCTTACTATCACATATTAAGAATCCTGAAGATGTAAGGGCATTGCCATTGGAAGAACTCCCCGATGTTGCACAAGAACTTAGGGAGTTCATTATCAATATTGTAGCTGCCAAAGAAGGGCATTTGGGGGCAAGTTTGGGCGTAGTAGAGTTGACCATTGCCCTACATTATGTTTTTGATACCCCTAATGATAATTTGATTTGGGATGTGGGCCATCAAGCCTATGGGCATAAAATCTTAACGGGTCGAAAGGATAGCTTTGAGACCAACCGGCAGTTGGGCGGTATTAGTGGATTCCCAAAACGAAGTGAAAGTCCCTATGACGATTTTGGTACCGGTCATAGCTCCACTTCCATTTCCGCTATTTTGGGGATGGCCCTGGCTTCAAAGATTAAGGGCGACCACAAAAAAGAACACATTGCTGTGATCGGTGATGCGTCCATTGCCAGTGGAATGGCTTTTGAGGGATTGAACCATCTTGGGGTAACCGATGCCAACGTATTGATCGTTCTAAATGACAATGCCATAGGTATCGACCCCAGTGTAGGGGCACTTAAAAAGTACCTGACCAATGTAAAAAAGGGTGTGGCCAAGGACGAAAATATCTTTGAATGCCTTAACCTGAACTATTCCGGCCCCACCGATGGGCATGATTTGCCCAAATTAATAGAAGAACTGCAGCGATTGAAGCATGTAAAAGGCCCTCGCCTCTTGCATGTGATTACCACAAAAGGGAAAGGACTAAAACAGGCCGAAGAGAACCAAGTCACCTATCACGCCCCAGGAAAATTTGATTCAAAAACCGGGGAACGCATTGCTGGGGAACATCGGGAGTTGCCCCCCAAGTTTCAAGATGTCTTTGGCCATACCCTGGTTGAATTGGCCAAGAAGAACGAAAAGATTGTGGGCATCACACCCGCCATGCCAACGGGCAGCTCCTTAAAGTTCATGATGGAGCAGCTACCGGAGCGTGCCTTTGATGTAGGCATTGCGGAACAGCATGCGGTCACCCTTGCCGCGGGCATGGCCACCGAAGGATTGATTCCCTTCTGTAACATCTATTCCACATTTTTGCAGCGTGCTTACGACCAGGTTATCCACGATGTGGCCCTTCAAAGGATTCCTGTAGTTTTCTGCCTGGACAGGGCGGGATTGGTAGGCCAGGATGGCCCAACCCATCATGGGGTTTTTGATTTGGCTTACTTGCGGTGCATTCCCAATATGATGCTATTTTCCCCCTTGAATGCAATGGAACTTCGAAACATTATGTACACGGCCCAAAAGGGAATTGAAAGCCCTTTGGCGATTCGATATCCCAGGGGCAGGGGCACCGTTTTGGACTGGAGGCAACCCTTTGAGCACATTGAAATAGGTAGGGGAAAGGAACTAAAAAAGGGGGATAGCATCGCCTTTTTAACCTTAGGCCCCATCGGTAACGAAATCATAGCACTAATAAAAAACCATCCTTCCCCAGCATCATTTGGTCATTACGACGTGCGTTTTGTGAAACCCTTGGACACCCAGCTTTTGCATGATGTGTTTTTAAGGTATGAACATATCATCACCTTGGAAGATGGCTGCAAAATAGGAGGCCTGGGGTCGGCCGTCATTGGGTTTGCCAATGAAAACGGGTATACCACCCCCATCAAGGTTTTTGGTATCCCGGATACGTTTATTGAGCATGGTACTATTCCAGAATTGCATGATATTTGTGCACTGAATCGCAACCACATTTTAGAATACCTTGAGCAGCTACTATAGACTTTTTCTTCTGATCCCATTTTTAGGGCTGCAGTTAGGGTTTGGTCAACAGGAGGACAATGCCATTGATTCCTTGGCCGTTCAAAACGATTCCATAAAAATAGATACCATTGTTATTCGATGGCCACAGACAAAACTAAAGCTTACCCCCTATGGAGTTCGAAGGATTGCCCCAAAAACAGGATTGAACAAAACCAAGGCCCTCACCGAAAAACGCAAGAAGTTTATCCCTCCCACTTTTTGGATCAAACAGAACAACTTAGGCTTAAACATCAATGAGGTAGCTTTTGTCAACTGGAACGCCGGTGGGGAAAATTCCATATCGGCATTAGCTAATTTATCCTTTGTTAGGAATTATAAGTTTCGGTATTTGACATGGGAAAACGAGTTGCGTTTTCGGTATGGCATCAATGTGCAAGAAGGACAAGAACTCAGAAAAACGGAAGATTTGATTCGCTTTACCTCCACCTTTGGATTCAGAAAGGATACCTTAAGCAACTGGTTCTATTCGGCCAAAGCCAAATTCAACACCCAGTTTTCAAATGGTTTTAACTATCCCGACAGGGAAACACCCATTTCCCGGTTTATGGCCCCTGGATATGTCTTTTTTGGAGCGGGAACTTCCTACATAAAACCAGATAATTCATTGAATATTTATATCTCCCCCACCACATTGAAAGCGACTTTGGTCTTGGACCAAGAATTGGCGGACAAGGGGGCTTTTGGGGTATCCTCCGGACGGAATTCCTTTGTTGAATTTGGGTTTTTATTCACGCAGACCTGGACTACCAAAGTCCTGAAGAACGTGGTGATGAACCATCGCATCAACCTGTATACGGATTATATTCGAAGTTTTGGCAATGTGGATGTGGACTGGGAACTCAACTTTAATCTTAAGGTCAATGAATATATCAATGCTACCATTGGCACCCATATTATTTATGATGATGATATCAAGTTTGACCAGGTGGTCAATGATGCAGGGGAAGTCACGGACCCCGGAATTCCCAGAATTCAGTTCAAGCAGGTCTTGGGGATAGGGCTCGGTTATAATTTTTAAAATTGTCCGCCAACGATACGTTGGTGCAATTGTACCGCTGCGCTATCGGACAAACTGGCCACAAAACTGCAGGTATTCAATAGCACTTGGTAGTGCGACCCTTCCGTATTTTGATAAGGCGGGGGAAGTGTTCTAAGGAGCAGTTTGTGATACGAGCTTTCCCTTGTCTCCTTTTTTGCAATCAATGCCTCGGTGTACACCCCTAAAATATCGCCAATGACCGTATAACCCGCAAGTTCCTTCTCAACCACCTCTTGGGATTGGTAAATTTTTTCGATGCTGATTTTGATGATATCCTCAATCTGTGGTGCGTACTGACTCTTGTCCAACAGGGCCTGGGAAAAATGACCGTTAGCGATCTCCTCCTCATTGTCAATAAAAATACCCACAGCTTCCTGTACCAAGGTGTTGATGGTCAATGCCCGTAAATAGCTTAGGCGATCCTTGGTGTGGACCATTTGGTTATACTTTGCCGTATTTATCCGGTCCTTCACCAGTTTGATGAGGTATTCCAAAGCAAAATCCTCAGAGATGAACCCCCTATTGATGCCATCCTCAAAATCAATAATGGTATAGCAAATATCATCCGCCGCTTCAACCAAATAGGTAAGGGGATGGCGATAAAAACTTCTGCCCCCTTGCATAGGCTTCTCTTTGAGTCCCAATTCATCAGCAACATCATAAAAGAGACCCTCTTCCGACTGAAAAAAACCAAATTTCTTATCCGAGATATGGGCCGTAGGCCTTTTGGGAAGGGATGCTTTAGGGTATTTCATAAAGGCTCCTAGGGTGGCGTAGCTCAACCGAAGTCCCCCGGGAACACCCTCCCTGGATTCGGTCAACAGCTTGAACCCATTGGCGTTCCCTTCAAAGTCCACCAAATCTTGAAATTCTTTTTCGTTTAAAACTGACCGGTATTTTTTACCCGATCCGGAAGAGAAAAAAACACCAATGGCCTTTTCCCCACTGTGACCAAACGGAGGGTTTCCAATGTCGTGCGCCAAGCAAGCAGCTGCTACAATAGCGCCAAAATCATTGAAGTGATGACCGTGTTGTTCGTTCAAATAGGGGTGTTTTTTGAGCAACGCCTTCCCTGCAATGCGCCCAAGACTTCTTCCCACTACGGAAACCTCAAGACTATGGGTCAAACGGGTATGCACAAAGTCCTTGTTGGTCCCCATATGAATGGGAAGGGGAACCACTTGTGTCTTATCCTGCAAACTCCTAAAGGCTGCTGAAAAGATGATGCGATCATAGTCGACCTCAAACCCCAAACGGGTTTCATCCTGTTCCGAACGCAAACGTTTTTGTGTGTCGCCAAAACGTTTCAATGATAAAAGTTGCTCCCAACGCATCCTAAAAAATTTATCTGCGCAAGATACAGTATTAGGGCAGCAAACCGGTAGTAAAGAATACCTTGTAAATGGAAATAAGTGCACTGAATTAACCTGGACATAACTATTCCTTAACGTAACTTTCTTTTATTTGCACTTTCAAAATTTGATGATTAGAATCATTTTCATTTTTGCTTTCATTTTGAGCCAGGTTGCGGTAGGTCAGGCAACAGGTTCCATTTATGGAAGGATTACCGATGGCAATACGGAAGGGGAAGCCCTGATTTTCGCTTCGGTAAATCTTAATGGCACCTCCATTGGCGAGCAGACCAATTTTCATGGAAATTTTGAGATGACCGGTATTCCTGTAGGGACCCATATCCTTCAGGTCAGCTATTTGGGTTATGAACCCAAGGAGATTTCTGTCAACGTGGCCCCTGGAAAGGTAGCCCTCGTAGAAACCGCTTTGCAGGCATTGTCTACAACGACCGAGTCCTTGCTTTTGACGGAAGCATCAACTCCTCCACGCATTGCAACCGACAAGGCAGCAAAACAATAAGGCTTTTCTTCTTCGAATAGTGGTGTGCCAACTTCCCTAAGTTGGTTCATGAGTAAGGTTTCATAACCTTATTTTAACGTCACAAACAATTTATAATATCATTTTTGCGTACTTTCAAAATTCAGTATGGGCGAGAACATCTACATTTTTATGGTTGTGGCATTGGCCATTCTGGCCATCACCGATTTGGTGGTTGGGGTGAGCAATGATGCCGTCAATTTTTTGAATTCTGCCATTGGTTCTAAAGCCATTTCCTTCAGGACCATCATGATCGTGGCGAGTTTGGGCATTGCTTTTGGGGCGATATCTTCCAGTGGAATGATGGAAGTGGCCCGAAAGGGCATCTTTAATCCCACAGAATTTGTGTTTGCCGAAATCATGATCATTTTCATGGCAGTCATGATCACGGACATTCTCCTGCTCGACTTTTTCAATACTTTGGGCATGCCAACATCCACCACGGTTTCCATTGTGTTTGAATTGTTGGGTGCGGCAGTAGCCGTCTCCTTAATAAAAATTATAGCCGTTGATGGCTCATTTTCGGACTTGGGAGGCTACATTAATACGGAGAAGGCCACCGAAATTATTTTTGGCATCCTGCTCTCGGTGTTTATTGCCTTTACCATAGGTGCCATTGTCCAATATATCTCCAGGGTATTGATATCCTTTAAGTTTGAGGAAAAGCCGAAATGGGTGGAAGCCCTATTTGGCGGAGTGGCCATTTCGGCCATCATCTACTTTATTTTGGTCAAAGGCTTGAAGAGTGCCGCCATTTTTGATGAAGCTATCATTGCTTTTGTTTATGAGTCCACGGAACTCTTCTTATTTGGCAATCTTGTGGTCTGGACCTTGATTTCCTGGATTTTTTCTGAATTCCTGGGTTGGAACGTATATCGAATCATTATCATTTTAGGAACCTTTGCCCTAGCCATGGCCTTTGCCGGTAATGATTTGGTCAACTTTATCGGCGTGCCCATTGCTGCACTACAATCGTTTCAAGACTGGCAAGGCTCCGGTATTCCCGCTTCCGATTTCAATATGAAAGGCTTGACTGCAGCCGTGCAAACACCTACATTGCTGTTATTGGCCTCTGGGGTTATTATGGTATTGACGTTATGGTTTTCTTCCAAAGCAAAAAGCGTGGTAAAAACCAGTGTGGATTTGGCAAGGCAAGATGAAGGGGAAGAGCGTTTTCAGCCCAACTATCTTTCCAGACAGATTGTAAAACTTAGCGTTACCGCTTTTGAAAATGTATCTTCCATCATTCCCCCATCCATAAGCAAACGCATCGATAAGCAGTTCGAAACCCCCTATACCTATGTTCCAAAAAGCAAGGTGCAGGATATGCCGGCATTTGATATGGTCAGGGCTGCCGTAAACTTAATGGTGGCCAGTGTGTTAATCTCCATTGCCACCTCCATGAAACTACCGCTGTCCACTACCTATGTTACGTTTATGGTCACCATGGGTACCTCTCTGGCGGACCGGGCGTGGGGAGCGGAAAGTGCCGTGTATCGGGTTGCTGGGGTTTTAAATGTAATAGGAGGATGGTTTTTTACTGCTATTTCTGCCTTTACTGCCGCAGCCATCATCGCTTACCTGCTGCATTTGGGAGGCATTGTTTCCGTCATTATTTTGTTGCTTGCCGCGGGCGCCCTGTTATTGCGAAATTATATGGCCCACAATAGAAAAACCAAGGTCATCAAAGCTGAGGACAGTTTACGAAGGGCAGAAAGCAGTTCCATTCAAGGTGTTATTGAAGAAAGTGCTGATAATATTGGTAATATGATCAAGCGTACCAGTAAAATTTATACCGGTGCCATCAATGGCTTGGCACGCCACGATTTGGAAGCCCTAAAAAAGAACAACAAAGGGGTCACCAAAATATCTAGGGAACTGGAAGACCTGCAGAACAACATCTTTTACTTTATCAAAAATTTGGACGATTCCAGTGTGGGAGGTGCCAGTAACTTCTACATCACCTTACTGGACAACCTTCAGGATTTGGACCAGTCCCTGGAGTTAATTTCCAAAACCGGTTTCACCCATGTGAACAACAATCACAAAAAACTCAAGTACAACCAGATCAAGGAACTGAAAGATTTGGACATCCACTTATCCCGATTATTTGAAGATACGGTGGATATTTTTAAAAACAGGGCCTTTGAACGGATAGGTTCCGTGCTGTCCACCAAGAAGGATTTCACGGACTTGGTGAATACCAAGATTGAAAAACAGGTGGCGCGTACGCGAACCGAAGAATCCAGCCCAAAGAATACGAGACTTTATTTTACGCTCCTTACCGAAAGTCGTGATATGATCAAAGCCACCATGGACCTATTGGAGTTGTATTATTTGGAGCACGACAGTTCCGTGGAACCTGCACGAATCGAAAACAAGCCTATGGTATGAAAGTTGGATTCTTTTTCTTAATAGTACTTTGCATCAGTCAGTCCATCTTGGCACAGGAATCCACGGGACCTGAAGTAGTGGACAAAGCCATTGCCTTTCATGACCCCAATGGGACCTGGGCCTCCTTTACGGGAACCCTAAATGTGACCATGGAGACCCCCAATTCCTCGGAACGACGGAGTACCGTGCATATTGATCTTCCTCGTTCCAAGTTTGTATTGGAAGTATCCAAAGATGGGGACTCCTATGCGTACCGCTTGGAAAAGGACAATTGCGAAATTTCATTGAATGGGTCAACAACCTTTTCCAAGGAAGATGCGGAAAAGTTTCGCCTGAGCTGTGACCGAGGCACCATGTATCGGAATTATTATACTTACCTCTACGGCCTACCCATGAAACTCAAAGATCAGGGTACTCGAATTCACGACAAAGTGACCAAGACCACTTTTAAGGGCAAAACGTATCTTAAAGTAAAAGTTACCTATGATTCCGAGGTGGGTGAAGATACATGGTATTTCTATTTTGACCCAGAGACCTACGCCATGGAGGTTTATCAGTTCTATCATGAAGAATCCAAAAATGATGGGGAGTACATTCTACTCAGTGGAATGGAAGAAATCAATGGGATCAAGATGCCCAAGACCCGAAAGTGGTACTATAACAAGGAGGACAAGTATTTAGGTACTGACCATCTAGAATAAGTCCTGTTCAAGTCTCCTCTTTTATAGGGTGACCATTTCCAAGGTGACCTCATATAGGTTCTTATTTTGCATTTTTGAGCGTAACCAGGCAAAGAAGCTCATTACAAAAATATCCTCCTGTTCCCGGCCTATAAATTCGAATGAATGCTCTACATGGGTTTCAAATTCTGAGGTTTTTACAACCACAGGGTTTTCATAGAACTGTTCCACCATCTTTAAAAAGGTAAGCACCCGTCCTTCACCGACCTCCACCAATTTTTTACCAAATTTTCTTTTGAAATTCTCCAGTCTGTTCATCACCAACTCCAGTTTGTCCAATTCTATGAGGAGAAGAAGTTCAATAACGTTCTTTTTAAGTACCCAAGTCCAACCCATTTTCCTTTCATACCAATCATCTGATTTGGTAAAGCCCTTACAAATAGTATAAGCCTCATGAAACTTCATTTCCAAAAACAAGCACATCAAGAGCACCAAATCCTTATTCAGGGACGGTCTTTTTATCTTTACCAAAATGTTTTTGGCGTGGTCAATCCCGCCCGTATAAAGTTCGACTAGGGCGGCCAATACCCCTACTTTTTCACCAAAAACCGCTGAAAATTTCTTTTGGCCCTGCTGGGCAATGGTTTCAAGGTCGTGCAGCAACTTTTTTGAACTCAAAAACCGTTTGTTCCTAAACTCCGTTACGGCCATCAAATACAGCATATTCTGATGATAATAGCGGTACTTTGGGGGAATTGGGCCCTTGGCTTGCATCGCATTGAAAATATCCCCTATGTAGGACGAAACGGTATAAAAGTCGTTCTGAAGCTTTGCTGAAGATGCGGTAATTACCATGAGCTGGTAGAGTGATTTATACGTTAAATCGCTGTTGATTTTCAAAGAAAATTCCTGGAATACCCTCTTAATGATTTCATTAATGGATTCCCTTGTCGAAGCGTTCATTTCACTCTTTATGGTGGCATAGGCCATATTCAAATGAATGTCCCTTTGGTGAAGCCTTTGGTTGGCCTCAAACGCTTCAATAAGTAGATCAAGATGCCATTTGGGGTTTAAATGGGCGTATTGGATCTTGGTCTGGAAAATCTCATTGAGAATGGAGTGCCCATCAATATAGTTGGCCTTACGTTCTGCTTTGTCCAATGTCCGTATGGCAGCCTTAACAGCACCTTGCTCAAACAAAATTCTACTTGCCAAGAGCAATTTCAAGATTTCCATTTCCTCCGAGGACTCTTTCCCAAAAGCTTTGCTCGCCAAAAATTCAATTAAGGCATCCTTCACCCGTTTTTGTAGTACATGGAAGGCGGCCTTTGATGGAAAACCATACAATTCAACATCAAGGTCTTTTGTTTTTCCCTCTTCCAAAAGTCTCAAAAACGCTATGTTTTTGGTGGAGTTGCGTTTGTTTCGCTTCTTCAGAAACGAGACGAATTCCCTTTTCTCTGCGGGTGCAAGTACTTGAAAAATAGTGCCTACTTCACTCATTATATCGTTATTTTAATACAACATAAAAAATTGATTAACAATATATTCAAAATATTTATTTCCATTTTATATCGTAATTTTTTTAAAAATCCCGTCTTTCTCCTAGAGGATATTGGTTCCAACTTTGCCCCCATATTAATTCTAAATTTTTCAATAATGGAAAATCAGTCTTTTAAAGAGAAAGAGGAATTGCTTGAAAAAAGGAAACCGTTCGATCTAAGGCCAACCTCGGCATTTGTTTCTGCCTCATGGACCGCCTTATGTATTGGAATGATTTCGTACTGTGTAGGATTATGGAATGCCAATATGTGGCTCAACGAAAAAGGATATTACTTTACCTTATTGCTATTTGGACTGTTCTCCGTGGTATCCGTACAAAAAAGTGTCAGGGATAGGCAAGAAGGGTTACCTGTTACTGAGGCCTATTATGGTATTAGCTGGTTTACGACCATAGCGGCTATCTTGCTACTGACCATAGGTTTGTGGAATGCCGATATGGATTTAAGCGAGAAGGGGTTCTATGGCATGTCATTCACCCTGAGTCTATTTGCAGCGGTCGCGGTTCAAAAAAATACCCGTGACATAAAGTTCATTGATGAAAAAATGGACCATAAATAATGTCACTAAAATGGCCGGCCCGGAAGGCCGGCCTATCCATATCAACGCATTTCACTTGTTTTGACCGGACTCCGTTGCAAGTCACTTCCAACAAATATGTTCAAAAACCACTTTTCCAATCCAACGAGTTGTTTTTTACCTTAATGACAACCTTTACGGGCAAAGTGTATCTTACCTAAAAAAGCAAAAGTGGAAAATCATAATGGACTAAAAACAAGGCGTGGATTTTCTCAATAATCCCCTAAAACCATGAATATTTTTCCAAAAATTGGGCTCTTCCTTGTCTTGGCACTGGGTAGCTCCTTTTTAACGACGGCGCAGCTTAAAGCCGAGTTTGGAGCAGGTTTGGGATGGACCTTTAACTCCGATGATGGGCTTTTGCCCGATAGCGCCGTTCGTGCACCCTTACGCTTTATCTTTCAGGGAGGGATGCACTACGGGTTTAACGAACACTGGGGGTTGGGCCTAGACCTGTCCACCTCCGTATTTCAGCGGTTGGATCTATTTGCATTGGACACTTCAAATGAACTGGAGGATGGTACCAATGTCATTGATCCCCAGCGGACGTATTCCAGTATCATCGCTTTAAAACCGACCTACACCTTTGAATGGAAAGGTTTTGACCCCTATGTGGCCATAGGCGTAGGCTATAATTTTTTGGAAACGAGAACCGTGGTTGATAGGGATGGGGACCTGCGGACCGAAGCCAATCAAAGTGTCTCGGTCATCCCCGAGATGGGCCTGGGCATTGGGGATTTTTCCGTAGCAGTGAAAGCGGTCTTTGGAGTACCCTTGGAGGGCATTGATACCCTTGACCGCAATGGGAACCCCGTGGTGATGCCAGAAAATCGGTTGGTGTTTTTTTATATCACTGGAAACTATCGGTTTACTATCTCAAGAAAATAGATGGTGTTGTCATTTTATTTGACATAAGAATAAAAGTAAGACTTCTTAAAATCCGTTTAAATAATCGTGCTTTCGTGCGCCAACAGGTTTTTTTAAAAAAGGGAAGTCCATAGAAATAGACAAAATATCACTGATTTTCAATGGTTTAAGTGTTTTTGAAAAAACTTGTAACATGAAGAAAAATTGATTTTTTTTAAAATAGGAAAACACCGTTATCACAAGACCTATTAGTCCCGAAATTGTAAGTATTCTTTCTCCTATTGTCCAAAAATCCATTAAGTTAAAATTACAATCTTTCTTTTTTCTTGATAAAAAAGAAACAAAAAATCAAGAAGAAAATATGCTTCCAAGCTCTCTTTGTGTCTTAATAGCTTTGCTATTTGGGCATTTCATGCCCTAACACAAAGCCGAGGGGCAATCGTTCTTTCCGTTAAGTCACAAATTCACACCCTCGCCGGCCCGCATTTTCTTCTTGCCAATTCTCTTTAAATATTCTTTAGCTTCCATTTTTTAGAAACTTCATCCTGGACTACAACTCCTTCAGCTCTCATCATTTCTAGCATGGTTCTTGGAATATGATCTTGATGCCTCCCACTATGCCCATAATTGACACCTAGAATTCGTCCAATATCAACGTTCCTTAAGCCTTCCTCAGGTGCCTCACTTAATATCAAATGGATTGCAACCTTTAAATCGGCCAAACCTCTTTGAGCCATTTTATAGGCTGTTGCTTGTATTGTCATTTCAGTTTAGAGTTATGTTTTTATAATTGGCAATATTTTTTATTTCCGCCTTTATTTCATTTACTGTTAAAAAAGAAAGTATTTTAACTCCTCCAATAGCATTCAACCCTGTATATAAGTGTCTTAATTCACTTTCAGAGAGTTGAGAATTTTCCTTGTATATCTCTAAAATTCCACGCACCACGTTTTCATAGGTGCCATAACTTCTTTCCACCACGTTCTGAATTAGGTCTTGCTTAGACCAAAGTAATTTAGTCAGTTCAAAGGCATCATTCAGATTTTCATCGTATGTTATCTTGGCTGCCCACCATAGTCTTGAGATGCTATTTCTCATTCTAGCTTCTAGACTCGACCCTTCGAAATGGAATCTTCGTATTAAAGCATTTCTAGAATAGTCCTTATTATAAGCCCATCTTTCCTTGGTATAATGATAAAACCTACCATGTGTTAATGACACCCATAATCTCCTGTCATTTGCCTGTACCCTATCTAAATCTTTCAATTCAGTAAATATTGCAATACTACTTTCTACATCGTGTTCGGGTTTTGGAGAAAGTATTATGTCCTCGTCTATTCCGTATTTAGTTGAAAAATCCATTTTTTCAAGATAATCTTCCGGATATTTATGAGAATTATATCGTTCCCTAATAGAGGGCTCTGTTTGAAATTGTAATAAATTGTCACAACAATTATTGGTAAGTAATTTTATCTCTTGCTTCATACTCATTGAGTTAGTTCATTATATGAATTAAGAACTGGTATCCCTTTTTTTAAGATCAGCTGCGCATTCACGAATGAATCGCGCTGCCATTGGTCTTCGGGTAATAAATCTAAAATAACAGCATACCACTCGTATCCTTCAGCTTCTTCCCTAGCCTCTTCCACAAAATCAAAAGCTCCGCTCAAAGCCGGTACTATAAACATGTTATAGGCGGTCCAAGGTGAAGTTTTGAATAGGGCATTGGGTGGATGTTCCCCATTAATATCGACCGGGTACATAATGTGAATTTTGTTTTGATGGTAGGTGAATTGAAGAGGTTTGTCAGAACTATGGGAAAAGAATTTAAAAATATTGCCCAAGCCTAATTTCTCATCAACTTTTTCAATCTTCATGGTTATATTTCCCGTTACCGCCAAGACTTCCTTGGCATTCAGACCAAAGGTAAATCCATCGAATTGCTTATTAAAGCTGTTATCTGAGTACTGTTCAATTTGAGTTTTTGTTACCACAAAAACACTTATTTCAACCTTATTGTAAAGGTCGTTTTCATTAATAAGAAAATAGTCTTTTGGGTTAAGGAAAGTCCATGTTTTAAAAGTAGAGCTACAATACACTTTCATCAAAATACCTGCCTCCCCATCCTGAATAATAGTATTTATGTAGTCATTGGTAATTTCGAACTTAATATTGTGAAATCTGATGGCCCTTTGATTCGCATCTCTCTCAATGTCCATGGAGCAATTAAACGCCCCACTTATATCATCTCCTAAACCTAAAACTGGATGTGGAAAAGAAAAACCTCCTGAAAACATATTTTATAAATTAATTAATTTGAAACTGCTTTTGTATGGCTCATTAACATAAAACTCAATAACACTAGGAACTGTGAGTGACTTTATTCTGTATGCGATTATTTCTGATTGTTTATTTTTTTCTTCAGAAAAATCAAGTTGTGGGCCTCCTAAAACAAAGACATCACCTATCTCAAACATTCCAACATTTCCTGTGTCACCTTGTTGCGAAATAACAATATCTGCGTTTTGGATTTCCCTTTCAGAAGTTAAATGAATCCTGTAAGAAGCATATTTTTTGCTTCCAATCTTTTTTTCTTTTCCGGTTTTAAAAATTCTACTTCGAATTTTGGCTTTCTTAATTGGTTTTGGCCCCGGTTTAGGTCCTGGTCTTGGTTCTGGCCTTGGGGGTCTTGGACCTGGACCGGGTGCAGGATCGCCCGAACCATTATCTTCAATTTCACCATTGTCATCATTTATTAATGAATTTCTATTTTGAGAACTAAACGTCAATTTTTTCTTAACATCTTTACCTATTTTCTCAGTAGTTTCGTTTTCTGACTCTTCATTTGTTCTGTCACCGGCTCCTATACCAGCGGCACCCTTCAATGATGAGAGTAAATTATCCAGCCATGGGATGTCTTCAACAGGCTTGGTATATTTATCTACTATTGTTTGAAGTCCACTTTTGACAAGTAATCTAATCTGATTTAAAATTTCACGACCATCACTCGAACTGTAACCTTCTAATTTTTCCTGTAGCCTATCTGGGCTGAATGAGTCATGGGTAGGAGGCTCCATTGCCCTCAATATTTCATTACCCTGATTACTATCGCACATAAAGACCCCACAATATCCTATGGACCCAAATCCATGAACAGATTTTGCATATACTACCATATCATTTCGTAAATATGCAATTGCATTGGTATTCCTATCTGCTATTTCGTTGTAAAAAAAGCGGACATTACCTAATTGACCTAGGTCATGCATTTGTATACAAGTTCCATTTTTATAGCAGTTGTAGTATTCGAATGGATTTCCTTTTGGTGAAATATCTTCGGGCTCATAATTTTCTGGCGAAAAAAACTCAGTCATAAGTTTTTCCAGAGAATTTTTAGCCAAAACATAACTCAATTTATCTTGTTGTAACAACTCAACTTCTAATTCTCCTTTTTCCAAAAGCATCCAATAATTTCTAAGAATTGCTTTCACAAATTCTTCTGGCCAATTATCATTTTCAATAGGGCACACTGCATATTGTGAAAGTCCAGGTTGATCCCTATAAAATATTTGCCTATTACTGTCACTCAAACTCTTAATATCCCTGATCGAACGAAAATCTTTTTTTTCTCCGCAGTAAATTTTATGTTCACGCGTTTTGCCATTATCATCGTAATAAGATGCCAGTTTTGATTTCCCTTGAAAGATATAATTGCCACTAGTATCCAAACTTGAGTAGAAAACAGTTCTAAGACTCGATAAACCATATATGGCGTTCTTGCCAATACCAAAGCTTCCGCCAGAAGTGGCATCCTTATTTACGGAAATACCCTCAGATATGACACAGGCATTAAAAGAACTCTCCGGATCATCATCTGAGCCCGAAAGACCATAGGTATTATAATCTTCGAAAACAAACAATGGTATTTTCCTCTTGTCGCCCAAAACTTTAAATGCATTATTAAAAAATTTAGCATGTTGTTTATTTGGTTGAGAACCAGCAATTTTTTTGAATATCCCATAGAAACCATTGAAATCCGGAAATTCATTCTGAAGAATTTCCTTGTAATTAATTCTGATTTTTAGAGGAGGTATTTTTTCAGTTTTTGGATCTGGCGATAAGTTTTTGTCTCTTGCATCAATGGAATTTTGAAACATTTCTCTGACAAATGAATTGATAATATTGCTATTAAAACTATAGATTGCAGCATTGTTTAAGCCATCCCATTCACCATCCTTTTCCTTTATAAAAGACCCCCATTTTAACATTACCAATAATTTAAAATTTAAACGTATTCTTTGTTTTTTTTGCTATCTCCTCATTGAATTTTAACTCGGTCTTTTTCAATTGATCTTTAATAACGGAAAACATCTTTTTAACATCTTCTTCATTGAATTCATAGTTGTTTCGATTTGCGCAGTTTCCAAGAAGCTCTAGTTTATCGATAATATATTGAACTCTCTTACTGGCCACATCTTCAAACCTATCTCTCTTGCTCTTCATAGTACACTTATGATAAATATTTTCACTAAATTAAAAAAAATACTATATAAGTCAATATTTATTATATAATAATAACTATATATTAATTATGTAGTAAATTATTTAACTGAGTAGTTGTTCCACTATTTCTGCAATTTGCTTCGCTAAATAAGGGGGGACGGCATTTCCAACCTGGTGAAACTGTTGAGTTCTACTACCCATGAATAGATAGTTGTCTGGGAAAGTTTGCACTCTTGCAGCCTCTCTTACCGTTAAACTTCTACATTGCTCGGGATCGTAATGTATAAAGTAATGACCATCTTTTGAAATATGACTTGTAATCGTGGTGGCTGGAATGTCAGGCATTTGAACTCTAAATCTATCTGTAAATTTTCCTGAATTAACATTTTTATGATCGGGCAGAAGATTGAATACTTCGTTGTGGTAATCAGCCATCCTTGGAAAACTATTATATTCCAATGCGAAACTGCTTGCGAAAAGGTATCTTTTTAAATCTTGAATAAGATGGCTTCTTGATTGATGGTTTGAGACACCATCTAATCTCTTATCTAGATACCAATCTTTTAGAACATGGTCTTTGCTTATGGATTTTGGACATTTAACGTATTCGGCCCCCATATCATCAATCGGAGATTTAAGTAACTTAAACTCTCCATTCAACCCTGAATATTTATAGAAAGCTTCGGACTTGAATGAATTAATTGTTTCTTCCCAATTTTCATTTGAATCAATTACCTTTTCATAAACCCTACGGATTTTTCCACTCTTGAGCACCTCACTTCTAACAAATCTTCTATTTAGACCACTTCTAACTTTTGGTAATTTTCCTATCACTGACTCCAAGGAGGTAAACTCTTTCCAAGGGACAAGAGTTTTAGGTTTATTGACAATATCACTTCTAACTCCTAGAAGAATAACCCTATGCCTTTTTTGTGGTACTCCGTATTTCTCTGACTTAATCAAATAATCCCTTCCATCCTTAACTTCTTCTTTAACTAACGAATAAATTTGGTAATCTGGGGAATTCAAATCTGGAAATATTTGACTGGGTCTTCGGAGGTCTTCCAAAATTTTAGGAAAGATCTTTTTATCTTCAATTTTTGCTGAAAGCAACCCTTTCACATTCTCCATTACAAAAATGGAAGGATGATGTTTGGCAATAATTCTCAAATATTCTTGATATAAGAATACTCTATGATCTTGTTCATCGATTCCCCCCACTCTAGATCTTCCAACCAGTGAATATGCTTGGCAAGGTGGTCCTCCAATCAAAACCCATTCTTTACTTCCATTCAATGCCTGAGAAATTCTGGAATCAACTTTGTTGTTTGGAAAATTATCACCTCCCAATTCTGCATGCCACGCTTCCTTTTCTGCAATTTTAGCCTCATCCGAATAGTTGGTAAATAATTTATCTTTTAAGACTTCTCTTTCTTTCAGGCTTTTAGATTTCAATAAAGAATAGTAATCCTTAGGAACTTTATCAGGGTTAAATTGCCTGTAAAAGCTTCTGAGCTCCAACGTTCTATGTGCATTTTCATCCTTTTCAATAGAAAGCTTTATGTCAAATAATCTCCTACTGTTTCTAAATAACGATGAAAACCCTTCACCTAATCCACCGGGTCCGGCGAACAAATCGATTACTGGAATTTGCCTTTTTTTTTGGGGCATTACTTTTAAATCTTTGTGGTCGATTGACTAGCAATTTAGTAATTAGTTTAATTACATTTTTACCGAACAATCCATTCCACACACATTACCCTCCCCTCCTACCTCGGGTCGTGTAAAAAGTGTTCCATTACCTTTTTAAAGAAGATTTTTAGCAGAAATTTTTATGAAGTTAGGTGCCAACTTTTGCTTTTACCAAAGCTCAAGTTACATAACGGTACATTATGGTTCATCTTGTAATACCATAATTCGACATTATGTAAAATTGCTTTGGAGTCGCATTTACCTTTGGATTCCTTACATCAACTAACCGCATTTTGTTTTTTAGAGCTTACAATGGGAAGTACAGAACCTATACAGTTCATCAACCGTTCGAATATTTGAATTTGGGTTATTGATTTCGGTAATCAAAGCCGGGCAATCATAAAAATAAGCCGTAAGCCGCTTCTTTCGAAACCCAAAAATACCCTGGGTGACGCGGACTAGATCCGAACGGCCCGGGCGATAAAAGAATGGGATGAAATCCAAATAGTCATTATCATCATGAACAAAGAGCTGTTCAAAATAGATGAGTCCCCCAGATTGTTTAATGCGTTTCAAAAATACCCGTGGAGCGTTGGCATCCGTATAATACCTAAACTTAAAAAAGGCATTTTCCTCCCTTACGGGCATGGTGACAAAATGCTGGTCTTCATAACCGTAACCGGCAATATCATCAGGTCCATATTTTCTTGTGCGCGTTCTACCCTCCCGCTTAAACCTGATCTTATTGTACAGGTTTACAAAGGGTTCCGGAGAACGGTCCTTGATAAGCCCCCCTATGGTGTCACCGCCCTTTTCAATAATATATCCTTTATTGAATGACTTTTTCTGTGCGACCAAAGGGTTTAAACTACAAAGGAAAACAACCAATAGTACTGGTTTTTTAAATAACTCAATCATCAGTTCTACTTTGATACCTTGCTAAATACCAAATTCTATACCATTATTAAGTGTCACAATATCTTTACACCGAGTTTTCGATTCTTACTTTTGTAAATCCTTTCCACACCCATTACCCTCCCCCCTTACCTTGAGTTGTGTAAAAGTATTTATTCATGTTTTGCTATTTGTCTTATTGGTATTGATTGATTGCCTGCGGCAATGGCACTACCTTTTTAAAGAAGATTTTGAGAATGCTTTTTTAGAAAGTGTAGTTCAAACTTGGCCAGCACTATAGCCTACCCATGGCGAGCCAAAGCCTGTTTAGAGACCCTCTTCCCTATTTTTTATCTTTAGTATCCATAAAAAAGGGTACTCCAATGACTTTAAAGCATTTTTTCTTATCCCTATCTTCGGTGCTGTGCATTTGCTCTTGCACCGATGTCCCAAAGAAAGCAGACCCAGAGAGCACCTATGTTTCCCTCGCAAAAAAAGCCGAGCGCTTTATTGAAAAGGGTGTTCATACTACGGAACAGGGTACTGCCTGGAAAGTCTTGCCCGATAGTCTCGAATCCAAAGCAGATAAAAGCTTGTACGCCGGTACCCCCGGTGTAGTATTGTTCTATCTTGAGTTGTTCAATACCACGCAAGATAGCAGCTATCTTAGGAAAGCGACCCAAGGCGCCGACTATCTTGTAAAAACCCTGCCGGATACTATTCCAGATGCCGAAAATGTAGGATTGTATACTGGGATTGCCGGGGTGGGCTATACCCTTTCAGAAACCTATAAACTATCCAAAAAAGAAGCACACAAAAAGGCCGTACTACGTACGTTGGACATCTTGGAAAACGCTGCTGTCCAAGCGACACTGAACACCGGGGAAAAAGGCATGCATTGGGCAGGGGTCAATGAAATTGTATACGGTGCGGCGGGTATTGGGTTGTATTTTAATTATATAGCAGCTACCTATGCAGATCAAAAAGCGCATCGTTTGGCACAACAAACGGCCAATGGGCTGCTAGCAGTGGCCATTGATACCTTGCAAGGCTTTCGCTGGAAGTTTTCACCCATGATGCCTCGTTTTTACGATAATTTTTCCCACGGTACGGCCGGTGTGGCCTATTTTCTTTCCGAAATGTACCGTACTACAAAAAACCCAAAATACTTGGATGCTGCCCTCAAGGGTTCCTCCTTTCTGGATCGCTTGGCCAATGAGAAAGGTTACGTTCCCCATCATTTTCCGGGCGGGGAAGACCTATATTATTTAAGCTGGTGCCACGGGCCTTCCGGTGTGGCCCGACTCTATTACTCACTTTACGAAGCAACGGGTGATACCGTTTGGATGGATAAAATGATTCGCCCTGCAAATCACTTGTTAAATGAAGGCATCGAGAACAAACAGACACCAGGGTATTGGAACAATGTAGGTAAATGTTGCGGTGCTGTGAGCGTAGCGGAATATTATCTTTGGATGCACCAAATTACCGGTGATTCGAACTATAAAGTCTATTCAAAAAAGCTTACCCAAACGGTTTTGGCCAAGGCTACCGAAAGTGGGCAGACCATTAAATGGGTGCACGCCGAAAATCGCGTTTCACCCAATGAACTTACGGCACAAACGGGGCTGATGCAGGGAGCGGCAGGCATTGGACTCTGGCTCTTACAGCTGGATGCCTTTGAAAATAATAGGAAACCTCTAATCCATTTGCCAGACATGCCCAAAACCAATGGGAACTAATGATTTACGAAAAAGAAGGAAACACCACGCGTGCATCGATTGCCTTTGGCAATGTCATTACCCTTTTTTTTAAATGAAATTTTTCAGGGAATTCGGTACAAACTTTGCCGGCGCCTCACCTCGTTCCTAAGCTCAAGTCACACCCACCTACAGGCAGGTAATGCCGTACACATAGTACAGGTAAACTTATATCATTCTGCGTGTCGCCAGTGCTGGTGCAACCGAATTGGCTGTCCCCTTAAACGTTAAAACCTAGGGTACGGGATGTTAAAGGACTATTTCTGAAGACTTACACGAACCGCATTCATTCCTTTTTGCCCTTTTTCAAGCTCAAAGGTCACTTTATCATTTTCATTGATCTCATCATTCAGTCCAGAAACATGGACAAAGTGTTTTTCTTGGGTTTCGGTATCCATGATAAAACCAAATCCTTTGGAGTGGTCAAAAAACGCCACCTTTCCATTGCGTATTGGATCAAATTCCTCTTCTACTTTTTGGGGAATACCCAAAACAATTTCTGAAGCATCTATTTCTTCATTATCCGACGGTTCGGGAGGAGCATCCGTAAGATTGCCAAACTTGTCAACGTAGGCAAAGGGTATGCCCCCATCGCCCTCTTTGGACTCGGCCCTTCTCGCTTCTTTTTTCTTTTGTTTTTCTTCGCGCTTTTTCTGCCTTTTCTTTTCCTTCTCCCTTTTGTTAAAGGTTTGTTGTGATTTTGCCATCTATAGGTTTAAGCCCATAAGGTAATTGATTTATTTGCCAACCGGGGGTTTTTGGACATAAAAAAGCCCACCTAAATCAGATGGGCTTAAAAAAATTAGACGTTATCAAGTTAGATAACCCTTACGTTTACTGCGTTCAACCCCTTTTTTCCCTGCTCTAGATCAAATTCAACTTGGTCACCTTCGCGAATTTCGTCGATTAATCCAGTAACATGCACAAAATGTTCTTTGTCAACACCTTCCTCATTGATAAATCCAAAACCTTTGGTGTTGTTGAAGAACTTTACCGTTCCTTTACTCATTTTATTTATTTAGTTACTAAAGCACAAAGGTGAGGCTAATTATTGGATATTCAGTGATTTATTTCAACATCCCCTTCTTTCTAAATGTGGAGGGGGTGGTCCCCTCAAACTTTTTAAAAGCACTGTTAAAGGACGAAAGGCTGCTAAAGCCCACATCAAAGGCAATGGAGGAAATGGTATATTTTTCGTTTTCGGCGTCCAACAGCAGTTGTTTGGCGTCCTGTACGCGGTGGTAGTTCAGGTAGTCGTTGAAATTGCGTTGGGCATATTCGTTTACCACCAAGGAGATATGTTGGGTGCTCTTCCCCAGCAATGTGCCCAATTTTGACAACGAAAGGTCGGGTTCACGATATAATTGGTTGCCCAAGACCAACTTGGAGACCTCGGTAAAAAGCTGCTTATTGCTGTTTTGCTTAAAGACCCCACCATCCAATTCAATGGCCCTCAATTGAAAGGCTTTATAGCTTAAAAAGTACACTACTCCGGAATACACTAAAGGACCAATAATATAGGGAACGGCTTCATCCAAAATGTTAACAACGTAAGATCCCCAAATCAGTATAAAACCGAAAAGTAACAAACGTAACCAACGGAATATGGCCTGTTGCGATTTGGTGCGTTGTTCTTTGGGATGTTTTTTTCTGGCCGTCCTAAAGACTCCCCATGCCAGGCCAATGTAACACGCAAAATGAAGATAAATAAAGAGAAGACCGCTCGAAAAAACAATTATGGTCCAAGTACTGTTCTCATACCATTCTTTGGTCACAAAAAGACTGGCACCAAAAATCAACCCAAAGGGAGTTAATTCCAACAACCGGGATTCGGGAAGTTTAAAATTGGGAGTGGTCATGGCCAAAAAATACCAACGCAACAAGGGTCCAATTAAGAGCAGAAAGGTCAGCCCAACAAAAATGAAGACAGGCTCCAAGTCCTTCCCAAAGTAGAGCAATACGGATTTTCCAATCCGAAACGCCATAAAAATCAGGATGAGACCCAACAGCAAATTAGGGAGGCTTTTTTTCTTTTTAAAAAAGATAAGGTATAGGGCAAAGAGCATCCCGTGCAGAAGTCCTGCGCTGCTTAGAACGATCAATGCCACATCCAAAATCTTCAAAAAGTCAATGCTTTAACGAAACTAAAAATACAAATCCAGGCAAAGCCTACAAACGTTAAGAACCTATACGCCGGTTTTATGTTTGTTATTTTAAGATGACCTCCTTTTGGACATTTTTTTAGCATAGGAGGTCAAGCCTACCAATCCAAAAAACCGCCCAATATTCCCTTGCATGGCAGCAATGAGACCATGCTTTGCTATGAGTATCCTCTCCATCTCAAGTCCTTCCTCTACCTGCATCCTTTTAATCAATGCCTTTGCTTTTTGTGCGCCTTCGGCCTCGTAGGTCATTAGTACCTTCACGGCGTTCTCTTCCCCTGTCAATGACCTGTATTTGGGGGAATATCCCATTTCCCAGACCATGGTCTCCGCCATTTTCCAGGTGGACCAGGGGTTTTGGCCGGTGACCAAATTAGCTTCATGGCTTATATGCTCCAAATACATGGCCCCTTCGCTGAACTGGGCGCCTTGGGCCACCAATTTATCCTGTAACAGGAAAGGAAATATTGTTTTTGCCTCAGGGATAAGCAACAACTCTTCCTCATTGGTAAATCCGCTCACGGTCTTATCCTTTAGAAGATGTTGACCGTTATCCAATTGTACATTGACCAAGGCGGCGGGACCATGGCATACGGCGCCGATCACCTTGTTGGATTGATATAGTTCCCGAACCATATGTTGAATCGCCTTGTTCTCAGGGAAATCAAACATAGCCCCCTTTCCCCCAACAAAGTAGACCGCTTCATAATCGGATGGGATAATGTCTTCAACCGAAATCGTATTCTTGGCCTTGTATTGGGCAATACTATCATTCAAAAAAGCGAAATCAAATGCCCCCATGTCCTCATCGTCGATGATCACTTGGGGTTCACCCCCTTTTGGACTTGCAATGTCTACTGCAAATCCATTGGCTTCGAACACATAGTAGGCCCTTGATAACTCCGTAAGTTCGTACCCTGTGGGTTGCCCACTTTCGCCCATGGTAATGGCACTGGTGACCACCGCCAACACCCTACCCCGATTTGGGGGAACATTCTGCGTTAGATAGGGTAACTCACTCGGCTGTATTTGGGTCCAATCCGCTCGCTCCCCTTGCTTGGGAAGCAAACCCATAAACCACCAACCAAAACCAAACAATAACAAAACCAAGGTGGCAATACCAATGAGACTCCATTTGAGGATGGGATATTTCTTCAACATATCTTTTGGATTAAGAATTATGTTGCGAAGAAAGGCGATAAGGGTTATGGAAACTGACGGGATGATAATTCCGTCAGACAAAAAAATCATTTTGGGAGTGAATGAATACCCTTACTTTAAGGGAATTCCCGTCAAATGTCATCAAAGCCACGAGGTACACAATACAACAAGGGCTACCTATAAAAATTCATCTCATCCATATAGGTCCACACCTTTTCAGGGAGCAAGGCTTTAATGTTTTTACCATCTTTGTGTTCCCTACGAATAAAGGTGGAGGAGATTTCCATAATGGGGGCGTCCACGGTATGGATGTTGGGATGGTCCTTAAATTGATGTTCCTCATTACCGTTTGATATCCTTGGATAGATATAAAGGTCATGGTGCTCTAAAATGGCCTCATAATTTTTCCACTTGTGAAAGCTTTTTAAATTGTCTTCCCCCATAATCAAACAGAACGTATGCTCTGCATACCGCTCCCTAAGATGCACCAAAGTGGTGACCGTGTAATTGGGTTGCGGGAGGTCAAATTCAATCTTACTGGCCTTTAATTTGGGATACTCTTGAATAGCCTCATAGACCATTTGGTAACGGTGATGGTTATCAAGTAAGGTTTGTTTTTGTTTAAAAGGGCTTTTGGGGGTAATCACAAACCAAACCTCATCCAAGGCCGAGAACTCTACCATATGGTTGGCAATGACCAAATGTCCCACGTGAATGGGATTAAAGGTGCCAAAATACAGTCCTATGTTCTTTTTCATCTTCAAGGAAATTTCCCTCCCAGAAAGAGGGGAGGTTTTAGTCTTTACTTGGTTCAGAGGTATCCTCCTGTGCTGCCCCCACAAAATCCGCCACCAATTGATGTGCCTCCTGTAAAGCAACCTCCAAATCGTAATTTTTTATGACCACATCAAACTGCGGGGCAGTAGCCAATTCCACAGAAGCTTTGGCAATACGCATATTGATTTTGTCATCACTTTCCGTACTGCGTTTCTTTAACCGAATCTTTAACTCATCCACGCTTGGCGGTTTCACAAAAACGGCCAAGGTCTCTTTGGGAAACTTCCTTTTGATTCGTAACCCGCCCGCAACATCAATATCAAAAATCACATTTTTACCTTCGCCCCAAAGGCGTTCCACTTCACTTTTTAGAGTACCGTAAAAGTTATCGCGGTACACCTCTTCCCATTCCAAAAAATCACCATTCTTGATGTGTTTTTTAAATTCTGAAATGGACATAAAGTAATAATGTTCCCCATGCTTCTCCCTACCCCTTCTAGGTCGGGAGGTAGCGGACACGGAAAAGGCCAAATTCAATTCTGGTTGGTCCAATAGGTACCGCACCATAGTGGTCTTTCCACTGCCGGAAGGGGCAGAAAAAATCAATAACTTTTCCCCTTTGCTCACAGTACGTTCAATAATTGTTCCTTGATTTTCTCCAGTTCATCCTTCATTTGCACCACCAACTGTTGCATGGGCGCATAGTTGGATTTGGAACCAATGGTATTGATCTCCCTTCCTATTTCCTGACAGATGAAACCCAATTTCTTTCCGTTGGAATCATTGGAATTTAAGGTAGTTTCAAAATAATCAAGATGATTGCCCAAGCGTACCTTCTCTTCCGTAATGTCATACTTTTCCAAGTAATAAATAAGCTCTTGTTCAAAACGGTTGTCATCCACTTCTGCCTTGAGGTCGGCCACCGCCTTTTCAAGTCGCTCCCGAATGGAATGCAAGCGCTCTGGATCAATGGAAATAACATCTCCCAACAATTGACGTAAAAGCTGGAGACGATGCTTAAAATCCTGCTCCAAGGCTTGTCCCTCTTCCAGTCGAAATTGTTGCAGTGCCTCTATCGCTTTTGATAGGGCATTTGTAATCGCCTCAAATTCCTCAGCATCAATTTCATCCTTATCCGTTTTCATGGTATCCGGCATACGCAAGGCCAGCTCCAACAACTTGAGCTCATCGCCTTGGGCAATACCCGCCAATTGCTCCATATATTTTTTGACTACCCCTTGGTTGACTTCGGCCGTGGTATCCTCTCCAGTAATTTCCACATATAATCCAAAATCCACCTTGCCACGGAGGACACTATTGGCTATTTGTTTGCGTAATAGCAATTCCTTATCCCGATAGGCCTGGGGAATACGTGCATTAATGTCAAGGTTTTTACTGTTGAGGGATTTCAACTCTACGGTAATCTTTTTGGTAGGAAGTTGTACTACTTGCTTCCCATAGCCTGTCATGGAGTGAATCATAGGCGATATATGGATTTTGGCAAAGTTAGCAAAAGGAACCACTTATGAAATGTCCTTAAGCCAAGGGGTACCTTTACTCCAACTCCCTAACCCAGATGTTACGATAACTCACCCTGCTATTGTCCCTATGGTCCTGAAGCTTTAGGGGTGCAGGGCCATGCGCCTCATTTTTGGGCCAACCGATATATTCCGTGGTGCCCTCTATTTCAAAATGGTCCTGAACCAATACCCCATTGTGTAACACCGTTATCGTAGCGGATTTCGTTTTTTCACCCGCTGCATTGAACTCCGGCGCATGGAAAATGATGTCATAGGCATTCCATTCCCCAGTGGCTTGTGAAGCCATTGCCAAAGGAACGGATTGTTTGTAAATGGATCCTACCTGTCCATTTACATAGGTAGGGTTATCATTGTTATCCAACACCTGAACTTCATACCGACTCTGAAGAAACACCCCACTATTGGCCCGGTTTTGACCCTCTCGCTGTACCTCTGCCGGAGATTTCCATTCTACATGCAGTTGGATACTTCCAAAATTGCGCTTGGTCTGAATGTCACCTGCCTGGTCCTTAACGGTCATACTACCGTCGTCATTTAAATGCCACTGCACCTCCGTACTGTCAACGGCGCTCACCCACTCCGCAAAACCACTGCCATCAAATAGCACAATGGCATCGCTGGGTACCCCAAATTCCCCTATGGTAACTTTTGGGGGTACCGGCTCATAAAATTCGGTCGCTTCCGGTTTTGTGGGTTCCTCTCCATCATTTTTAGTGACCTCCTGCTCTGATTGGAGAGTCTTATTTTGTGCGTTTTGTTGGCATGATGTCATGGCCAAAATGCCAAATAGGATTAAGGTAACTCTCATAATCCCAATATTCTTTTGAGTTGTTCTTTATCGATTTCCGCTCCAGCGAAATCATCAAAGGTCTTTTCGGTAGCCTCGATGATATGATCGGCAATGAATTTTGCGCCTTCCCGAGCCCCTTGTTCCGGACTCTTAATACAGCATTCCCATTCCATGACCGCCCAAACATCGCAGCCATATTGGGTCAACTTGGAGAAAATGGTCTTAAAATCAATCTGGCCATCCCCTAGGGAACGGTAACGCCCTGCTCGATTTCCCCAATCGTTATAGCCCCCGAACGCCCCTTTTTTTCCGGTAGGATTGAATTCGGAATCCTTAACATGGAAGGATTTGATGAATTCATGGTAATGGTCAATGTAAGCGATGTAATCCAGTTGCTGTAGCACAAAATGACTGGGGTCATACAATATATTCACGCGTTTGTGATTGCCAGTCGCCTCCAAAAAACGCTCAAACGTATCTCCATCGTGCAGATCTTCTCCAGGGTGTATTTCATAACATACATCCACACCTTCTTTATCAAAATGGTTCAAGATGGGCATCCATCGATTGGCCAATTCCTCAAAACCCATTTCGACCAACCCGGCTGGTCGCTGTGGCCAAGGATGTGCCGTATGCCATAGAAGGGCTCCGGAAAAGGTGGCATGGGCAGTGATGCCCAACCTCCTACTGGCGGTAGCTGCTTTCTTTACCGTTTCCACGGCCCAAACGGTCCGTTCTTTGGGTTTTCCTTTTAAGGCATCCGGTGCGAAATTATCAAACATAAGGTCATAAGCGGGGTGCACGGCCACCAATTGCCCTTGCAAGTGGGTGGAGAGTTCCGTTATTTCCAATCCGTACGAGTTGATTTTGCCCTTCAACTCATCACAATAATCCTGTGATTCGGCAGCGGTATCCAAGTCAATAAGAAAATGCTCCCAAGTGGGGATTTGTATCCCCTTATACCCTAAACCAGAGGCCCATTCACACATACCCTCCAAGCTATTGAACGGGGCTTTACTATCCACAAATTGTGCTAAAAAGACCGCAGGTCCCTTTATTGTCTTCATAACTCAAAAATTAAAAAGTTTTCAGATTATTCCGCTATATTTAGAGGGATGAAGTGCTTCATCCTGTTTTTTGCGAGTTGCTATAAATATAGCGATTCCAACACGAATAACGCAGTTTATGGCAAATCCAAATATCGTCTATGACGCCATTGTGGTAGGTACCGGAATTACCGGTGGTTGGGCCGCAAAAGAACTTTGTGAAAAAGGACTGAAAACCTTGGTTTTGGAACGGGGCCGTATGATAAAACATGTTCAAGACTATCCCACCATGCATGACGACCCGTGGGACTACCCTTTTAAAGGGGAACTCTCAAGAGAGGAAAAGAAAAATTACCCCAAACAGTTAAGGGTAGGGTGGGCTCCGAAGGATGATGTCAAGCATTTTTTTGCCAACGATTTGGAACATCCCTACCAAGAGACCAAGCGATTTGATTGGATCCGCGGGTACCATGTGGGAGGGCGGTCCATAACGTGGGGAAGGCAAAGCTACCGCTGGAGCGATATTGACTTTGAAGCCAACCTTCAAGAGGGTATTGCCGTGGATTGGCCCGTGCGCTATGCCGATATTGCCCCTTGGTACGATACCGTGGAAGAATATATTGGCGTAAGTGGTGAAAATTTAGGACTGCCCCAACTGCCTGATGGTAAATTCCATCCTCCCATGGGCTTGAATTGTGCCGAACTGGAACTGCAACAATCGATGTCCGAAAAATTTGATGATGGACGATTATTGACCATCGGAAGAACAGCAAATATTACGGATCCCAATGCAGGAATTGAAGGTCGAAGTCCTTGCCAATACCGAAATCGCTGTTGGAGGGGTTGCCCTTTCGGGGGATATTTCAGTAGTAACTCATCAACGCTCCCAGCCGCCGAACGCACCGGAAATATGACCTTAAGGCCCCATTCCATTGTCCATGAAATCCTCTATGACGAAGGGACCAAAAAAGCAACAGGGGTAAAGGTCATTGATACGGAAACCCATGAAAAGTTGGAGTTCAAAGGAAGAATCGTTTTTTTGTGTGCCTCCGCCATGGCCTCCGTGGGTATTCTTTGGCAGTCGAAATCAAAGTTATTTCCCAACGGTATGGGCAACAACCATGATGAACTGGGCCGAAATATTATGGACCACCATTACCAATTGGGTGCTTCGGCAAAGGTGGATGGCCATTTGGATAAGTACTATAAGGGCCGACGGCCCAACGGATTCTATATCCCACGATTTGTTAACCTAGATGAAAGAACCCGTCGCAAGGATTTTTTACGGGGCTTTGGCTATCAAGGGGGCGCCAGTAGGCAAAACTGGTCGGAAACCGTGGCCGAATTGGGTCATGGCAAAACATTAAAGGATGCCATTTTAAAACCGGGAGGATGGCAAATTGGGATGACCGGGTTTGGGGAAATGCTTCCCTATCATGACAATCGCGTTTCGTTAAGTCCCACGGAAAAAGACCAGTGGGGACTGCCCCAACTGGATTTTGATGTGGAATTCAAGGAAAACGAATACAACATGCGTGAGGCCATCAAACAAGAGGCGGAAGCCATGCTCAAGGCTGCCGGTTTCAAGGAAGTGGGGGTGTATGATACTGAAACGGGCCCAGGGTTGGGCATCCATGAGATGGGTGGAGCCCGTATGGGTTGGAACCCAAGAACCTCCGTAACCAACAAACACAATCAACTACATGATGTTCCCAATGTGTACGTTACCGATGGGGCCTTTATGACCTCCGCCAGCTGTGTCAACCCCTCATTGACCTATATGGCCTTTACCGCAAGAGCTGCCAACCATGCGGCTGAACAGTTTAAATTGGGTAAATTTGCTTAACAACCAAAATGTATGGAAAACGCTTCGGCCCGTAGTCTTTGGGGCGATTTTTTAGACAAGCATTTAGAATTTGCCAACGAACCCGCTCCTGGAGTCGGGTATTTTGGAGACAACGAAAAAGACGCCAACGCCTTGGTCGAATTGATTCTCAAAGACATCAAAAGGGCTACTTCGCATTCCTTACTGGGACTGCAATCACGAAGTGAACCATTGCCCAAAATCGGAGATTTTTTTGTGGTAACCAATTGGAAAGGGGACGCGAAATGCATTATACGAACCACCTCCGTAAAATTAATCCCTTATTTCGCCATTCATGCAGAACACGCTCGTTTGGAAGGTGAAGGGGATAAAAGCCTAGACCATTGGCGCACTGTTCATTGGGACTATTACACCCGGGAACTTGCAGAATTTGGCAAACGGCCGCTGGAAAGCATGATCTTGGTGTTTGAACGTTTTAAAAAGGTCTTCGAGCGCTAAGCGAGCTTTTATTTAAACCCCCACATACCGCTTTATCGACCGCCACTCAATAGGTCAATGATTTTGCTCTTATAGGTTTGGCCTATGGGAATTTTATGTTCTTTCAGATAAATCAAGTTCCCTTGAATGCGTTCAATTTTCTCCATAGCCACGATAAAGGATTTATGTACCCTAAAAAACGCATCCTTGGGCAATAAGGCTTCCATGCCAGAAATCTTTTCATGACTGACGATCATGCCGTCCTTTAGGTGCACTTTGGTGTAATTACCCAAGGCCTCCACAAATAAGATGGTATCCAAATGAACTTGATGGTACTGCTTGTCACCTTTTAGAAAAAATTGGTTTTTCCCTGTGGTCTTTAAGGGACCTTCCATTGGCGGAACATCGGTTGACGGATTGATTTTGTTGATGGCCTTGAGAAATCGTGCAAGGGAAAAAGGCTTAAGCAAATAATCCACAATATCCAATTCGTAGCCTTCCAAGGCATACTCCTTATAGGCTGAGGTCACTATAATTTTTGGGGGATTGGTGACCGTTTTCAACCATTCAAAACCAGTCATCTTTGGCATGTTGATATCCAAAAAAACCAGATTTACCTTTTGCTGGGCCAGTAATTCTGAGGCCTCAAAGACGTTGTAGGCATTGCCCGCTTTGTTCAAATAGGGCAATTCTGCACAGTAGCCTTCAATGATGCGGTGGGCTATGGGCTCGTCATCGATGATGGCATAATGGGTCATACGTGTGTTATTGCGTTTAAAGTTAAGTTCAATGTTACCGTACAAGTGCCTTCCTTTTTACTCACATGAATTTCATGGGTGTTGGGATATCCATGCACCAGTCTTTTTTTTAGGTTGTCCAGACCCGTTCCAATGCTCTTTTTGGAAGTATCGGGTTCATAGTTATTGACTATCTTAAACCTTAGACGATTGGCCTTTGCAACCAAGCTTATATGAATGTAGGCATTCTCCGTCAACGATTCCACCCCGTGTTTAAAGGCGTTTTCCAACAGATTGATAAAAAGCAAAGGAGCCACCTGCAAGTCACCGTCTACTTCATGTTCAAAGCGTATATCCACCTTTTTGTTATACCGGATTTTATGCAGGGCGATGTAATTTTCCAGATACTTGATCTCATCCAAGATGCTGACCTCATCCTCTCTCCCCATATCGATGGTATAGCGCATCATGTTTGATAGTTGCAGTACCACCTCGGGGGCTTGAGGGGATTTTTCCACCACCAATCCGTACAAATTGTTGAGCGTATTGAAAAAGAAATGGGGATTCACCTGATTTTTCAATAAAGCGAGTTCCGCACGCGTTCTATCCGCTTTTAAAACACGTACCCAACGCCATTGCTCATAGAGCCACAATGCCCCAAAAACTGGGATGGGTAACACCATGTATTTCGCAAAATCCGCACGATCCTCCCCTCCATAATCCGTGGTTGAAATAAAACTGAAAAAATAATAGGTGATCACCATACCATAGACCAAAAGGATGCCCTTGGCATATTTTTTAAAAAACTGGGGAAGAATCAAATAGGTCACTCCTAACCAAAACAAGATGGTAAGTGGAATGGTTATGGGATTCCTACTAATATGAAATTGACGTTCCGCCACTTGGGCGATAACCAATATGCAGATGATGCCCAAAGCTTTATAAATGGAATACTTCTTCAGCAAAAAATAGAGAATGAACCAAATAAATAATAACTCTAAAAACCTGTTTAAGACAACCAGGGTCATATTCATATTTCCCGTATCCAAAAAGAAGTAAGTAAATTCAATCAAAACCAATAGCACTAGACTGGCGAGCAATCCACTGATGATAAGCGTTTTGTAATCTTTTGGAATCCATTTGTTCATACCGCAAAAATAGAAATACCGATATCCCCGCACCACCTATTTTGACCAACACAACATTTTTGTGGTCCAACGCTTCCATTTTCCTGTCCAATACAATTGGACCCTATTTCGATTTCTTGTAAAACACTATTTCTTAGGTTCATCATATTCAATAGTTACTTAATAATGAGGCTATTATGTTTGGTATGTATTTTAAAAATTACATCATGAAAACCATAAAGAAAATTGTCAAATGGATGGGGATATCCGTGGGATCCCTTTTGTTACTGCTTATACTTGCTGGATTATTATCTCGACTTTTCACCTCCCAACCAGAGCCACCTGGCGAATTGGTCGACGTTGGAGGTTTTAAGTTGCACATCAAGGCTGTGGGGCAACACAACTCAAAACCAACTTTGGTAATAGAATCTGGTGCCGGGGCACCCAGTGAATACTATTATTGGTTGGGAGAACTGCTCAAAGACAGTATTCGGGTGGTGCGTTATGACCGGGCCGGAATAGGGTATAGTGAGGGTAGCGATCAGCCCAGGGATCCGGAAACGATTGCCAAAGAATTACACCAATTACTGAAAAATTCAGGTGAAGAACCTCCTTATATTTTGGCAGGACACTCCTATGGGGGGCATTATATTCGGGTATATAAACACCTGTTCCCTGATGAAGTTCTCGGTATGGTATTTTTAGACGCTCCGCATGCCGATGAAAGCGAACGTTTGAAATTGCCTCACTCTCCAGCTTACCTAAGGCCCTTGTACCATCTCGGGGCGGTCGCTGGTGATTTGGGTATCTTGAATTTACACGGTCGCTTAGCGAAACGACCTTTGCTCTGGGCCCCAGGTCTACCTAAAAAGGTAATTGAAGGATATAGGGACTATGTAGTTGATGGTGGTTATTTGAGGGGCTATATCAAGGAAGAAAGAAAGCACAAAGAACTGGTCGACCTATCCAGAAAAATCAGCCAGTTTGATACCCTGCCCATTCGGGTGTTTGCCGGTACGAATCTAAACGAACCCCTACTTCGAAAAATGGGCTATGATCCGGATTTCTTGCGAACCGAAAGGGCCAAAATGCAAAGGGAAATGGCCAGTCGTTCCAGCAATGGAGAAGTGTTTTTTCTAAAAGGTGGTCATATCACCATTTTTTCACTGAAGGAAAGTGCACAGTTTATTTGTGATGAGATTTTGAAATTTATACATCAGTTGAAATACGAATAACACTGGATTCAACCGATGGAAAATGGCCGCAATTTGCGGCCATTTTTGTATGCCTTCCTTTTCCCTATAACTCCAAATTTAACGGCTTCGATTTCGGCAAAATTTAAATGGTGTAAAGAGCTGAAGGAATACCTATGTTTTTTTTAATAAATGCGCTAAAGTTTTATTTAAAACCACTGTTTTTTTCATGTATCTTGCCATTTCCGAAAAACCAAAAAAATAAGTATTTTCAACGTTCTGTTTCAAATCGTATGTAGACTTTCATCAAAGTTCTTTAACGGCTTGAAATAGTACCACTTAAGAACAAATAGAATTTCAATAAAACAAACCTTTATGAACAACAAAAACCGAAACAATCAACGAAGGGACTTTATAAAAAAGTCTGGTGCCGCCCTAGCGGGAATCACTATTGTACCAAGTAATGTTATGGCGGGGTTCGGATATACCGCTCCTAGCGATAAGCTTAATATTGCAGGTATAGGTGTAGGAGGAATGGGTAGAAGGAACCTGTCCAACATGAAGGCCGAAAACATTGTGGCACTTGCCGATGTGGATTGGAAATATGCGCAACGGTGTTTTAATGATTACCCAAAGGCCAAAAAGTACAAGGATTATCGCAAAATGCTTGAGGAAATGGGTTCAGATATCGATGCCGTTATGATTTCAACTCCTGACCATACGCATTATGTTTCTGCGGCAGACTCTATGAGGATGGGTAAGCACGTGTATGTTCAAAAACCATTGACTCATTCCGTTTATGAATCCAGAAAACTGAGGGAACTCGCCAAAGAAACTGGTGTAGCCACCCAGATGGGGAACCAAGGGAACTCCAGTGATGATATGAGAAAGGTATGTGAGTGGATTTGGAATGGGGAAATCGGTGAAGTAACCAAGGTAGATGCTTGGACCAACCGACCCATATGGCCGCAAGGTTTGGAAAGACCAGCTGAAACGCCTTCACTTCCCCCCACATTGGATTGGGATTTATTCATTGGACCAGCCGAATGGCGTCCTTACCATCCTTCCTATACGCCTTGGAACTGGAGGGCATGGTGGGATTTCGGAACAGGAGCACTAGGTGATATGGCCTGTCATATTATGGATCCCGTGTACAAGGCACTTGAACTAGGTTTTCCCTATGCATTTGAGGCAACCTCATCGCAATTGAATACGGAAAGTGCCCCTATTTCGGAAAAAGTAACCTATTACTTTGGTGAGCGGCCCAAGAAAGGTAAGGTAAAAATGCCCGCTGTTGAATTTACATGGTACGATGGTGGTCTTATGCCTAACCGCCCGGAAGGCATGAAGCCAGGAGAACATCTTGGAGACTGGGGTGGTGGAGCCATTTTTTATGGTACAAAAGGCACTTTGGTATGTAGCACCTATGCAGCAAATCCATTCATTGTAGGTCGTGAGAACAATCCACCACCAGTGACCAATGAGTTAAGAAGAATTCCGGATGCCATGAATGGTGGTCATGAAAAAGACTGGATCCGTGCATGTAAGGAAAACAAGGAAAACCGTGTGGAGTGTAGTTCCAATTTCGACTATGCAGGACCTCTCAATGAAACGGTGGTCGCAGGTAATTTGGCCGTGCGCCTTCAAGATTTACGACGTAAATTGGAATGGGATGCGGAAAACATGAAAATCACCAACATTAGTGATAATGATGAAATTCGTGTAGTGACTTCGGATAAATTCACGGTCATCGATGGTGACCCACGTTTTGATACAAAGTTTGCCACCATGAACGCCAAGGAAGCGGCTGAGAATTATGTGAAAAAGACCTACAGGGAGGGTTGGAATTATTAATCAAAAACCTATTGAAGATGATACGAACAAAAATTGCATCATTACTATTTATTGGATTATTACTTTCATGCAATACCGCTAAAAAAGAGAAAGCGGCCGAGACCGAAGAAGCAGAAACTGAGGTTGTAGAAACCGACATGGCCATGGCGCCCAATACCTTAAGTGACGCTGAAAAGGCGGATGGATGGAAACTCCTTTTTGATGGTGAAACCTCCGCAGGATGGAGAAGCTTTGGAAAAGATACGTTCCCAACAGGATGGGTCGTGGAAGATGGCATGATCCACTGTCCGGGTTCGGGACGTGGGGAAGCAGGAGGTAAGGATAGAGGTGACATTCTTTATGACCAAGAGTTTTCAAACTTCCATTTAAAATTGGAATGGAAGATTTCGGAAGGCGGAAATTCAGGGATTTTTTATCTAGGCCAAGAGACTGATGATCTGGACTTTATATGGAAGACCGCTCCAGAAATGCAAATCTTGGATAATGAGAAACATCCCGATGCGCAAATGGGCACCAATGGAAATCGTCAAGCGGGTTCTTTGTACGACCTTATTGCAGCTGACCCACAAAATGCAAAGCCCGTAGGGGAATGGAACCAAGTGGAGATTATGGTGTACAAGGGTTCTGTATGGCACAAACAGAACGGTGAGAAAGTGGTGGAATACCACTTATGGACACCGGAATGGAACGAAATGGTAGCCGGAAGTAAATTCCCAGAACTCAATGAAAATTGGGCCGATGTCGCTTCTCAAGGCTATTTTGGGCTACAGGACCATGGGGATGACGTATGGTTCCGGAATATAAAGATTAAGGAACTTTAATAGAAAGGTTTCTCCATAATCAACCAAAAAAGAAAGCACGACAGTACCGTCGTGCTTTTTTGTTTTACGTCATTTAAAGAAAGGACTTGCTAGTCCATATCAATCCAAACATTGCCCTGTTTGTGGGAATGAACCGTGCTTTCAATAAAATTCATGCCGCGTACGCCATCTTCCATGGTTGGAAATTCCCCATCATCATAAGCTTCACCACGTATTGCCTTGGCCGCACCCCAATAAATATTGGCCATGGAGTCAAAGATACCTTCAGGATGACCCGGTGGCAATTTTGTTCCATCCAACGATAATTTGGTATTGTAAGGATGCCCCGGTTTATATACCTGGAGTGGTTTCCCTTCTTCAAAGAAATAAAGAAAATTCGGCTTTTCCTGCTCCCATACAAAACCGCCTTTTTCGCCATAGATACGGATTGCAAGTCCGTTTTCCTCTCCAGTAGCCACCTGACTGGCACGAATAACTCCTTTTACGTGGTCATCCATTCGTACCAACACCGTACCATCAACATCCATCACATTATCCTTATACATATAATTAAAGTCACAAAGCAGCGATTTTACCTTTAGTCCCGTAGTAAATTCTAAAAGGTTAAAGGCATGTACCCCAATATCCCCCATACAGGAACTGATACCCGCTTTGGTAGGGTCCAAGCGCCAGACAGCTGCCCTTTTTTCTTCATCATGGATGATAGGATTGATCCACCCTTGATAGTACCGGGCGTCTATTTTATGAATTTTTCCAAGCTGACCCGCTTTTATTATTTGGCGCATTTGGCGCACCATGGGATATCCTGTGTAGGTATGGGTTAAAGCAAACACCTTACCGGAAGCCTTATGGGAGGCTTGAAGGGATTTTGCCTCCTCATAGGTCATGGTCATAGGTTTCTCACAAATGACATGAAAACCGTTATCCAACAGCTTCTTCGCCATGGGATAGTGCAAAAAGTTGGGCGTCTGTACGGAACACACCTGAATGCGTTCGTCTTCAGGAAGTTGTAGCTCCTTTTCGATGAGGGTTTCAAAATCTTTGTAAATCCGATGGAGTGGAATATCGATTTGCTCGGCAAAGTCCAGGCTATCTCGATGTAATGGGCTAAAAACCGCACCAACGATTTCATAATTATCATTGATATAGGCAGCAACCCGGTGCAACACTCCAATGAGGGAATCACCGCCCCCCCCTAAAATTCCAAGTCGTATTTTTTTTGGCATTTTTAGATTGATTTATTCGTTATATTCTATTTTTTCATTCTTAAACGACACTAAAAACAGGACGGCCACCCCTAAGGCAAAGAAAGCGGGAAACTGCCAAATTCTCGACCAATTATGTTCATTTTCCGTAATAAGATTGGCATCGGTGATTATTCCCGCAATCCAGAAACCAATCAACATACCCACTCCGTAATTGGCTAGGGTAATCAGTCCTTGGGCAGCGCTTTTATATTTTTCCCCAGCCTTCGTATCGGTATAAATTTGACCGGAAACAAAGAAGAAGTCATAGCAGATACCATGTAAGGCTATCCCAATGATAAGCATAAAGGCCAACTCTCCAGCATTCCCGAAAGCGAACAATAGGTACCTTACCAACCAAGCCAGCATCCCCACTAAAATTGTCTTTTTAAAACCAAATTTCCTGAAAAAGAAAGGTAACAATAGCATAAACAGGACTTCAGAAGCCTGTCCAATGGACATTTTTGCTGCTGGATTGGCCACCCCAATCTCTCCAAGAAACTGTCCGGCATGTTGATAGTAAAAACCCAGAGGAATACTAATTAGTACGGAAGCAATGAAGAAAACAAGAAAATTTTTATCCTTAAATAGCTTGAGTGCATCAAGACCCATAATGTCTGAAAAGGATACTTCTTTATTCCTGTTTACCCTTGGTGGTGTTTTTGGTAAGGTAAAACTAAAAAGTCCCAAAACTGCAGAAGCCCCAGCCACCATTAGAAAGGTATTGTGTAAAAGCCCATCCTGTATGCCTTGCTCGCTATCCCAACCAAAATAACTAATGGCCACACCAGCAACAATCCAACCAATGGTCCCAAAAACCCGAATAAAGGCAAATTCTTTGGAAGGATCCTTCATTTGGTTAAAAGAGACGGAATTGACCAACGCCAAAGTGGGCATATAAGCAATCATATAACCAAATACATAGGGCACAAATGTAGAGATGTCGGTGGCATTTGCCATTTGGTACATCAAAAAAGCCCCTATTAAGTGCAGTATTCCAAGAACACGTTCTGCATTAAAATAGCGATCGGCAATCAACCCCATAATAAAGGGAGCAATAATTGCTCCCCAAGATTGGCTTGAATATGCGCGAGCAGTTTCAACGCCACTCGCCTCCAAGGTATTGGGAAGATAGATGCCCAAGGTCACAAACCAACCTCCCCAAATGAAGAATTCCAAGAACATCATCAAGGAAAGTTGGATTTTTGCGGTCAAATTCATACCAGGTACCGTTGGTTATCTCTTGTAAAAGATATAGTCCAATTGTTCCAGTTCTATCTTGTTCTTCCTGAACTCCGTTGCAATCTGTCCTCGGTGATGGGTAGAGTGGTTGATGACATGGAACAAAATATCTTTTAATTCATTGGCAAATATCCGCCCTTCGGTCGTCTTGTAATCTACCCGTTTGGTAAAATCGTCGGTATTGGTAATGATTTCAAAGGTGGTACGCTGATTTTCATAATGGAGGTCTTCCCAATCCTTTACTTCATGGGCCTGCCAAACTTCATATTGCCAATCTTCATCCAAAAGCCTTTTGTTCCAAATGTGATGGGCATTCAAAATATGGCTGAACAGTTCAATACTCCGCTTTGGGACCTTTTCAATCGATATGCATTTTTCTATAATCTTTCTATTGCAATAAAAATTATAGTCAAAGAGTTGGTTAAATAATGAACGCATCAAAAATCACTATTAGGAAATTTGTTTTCCTGCTTTTATCAATAAATCACGAGTTGCTTTTATACCTTCCTCTTCACTTAATTCCCTTCCTTCATATTCCACGCCAATGTAGCCCGTATAACCGGCATCTTTGACGATTTGAAGCATTTTGACGTAATCACTATTCTTTTCATCCCCGTTTTCATCAAAATCATGTGATTTGGCACTGACCGCTTTGGCATAGGGCATTAATTCCTTCATTCCTTTATAACGATCGTACCAATCATCACATTCAGGCCAGTTGGCCCATTTCATGCAGAAGTTTCCAAAATCGGGTAAGGTCCCACAATTATCCATATTCACCTGTTGCATTACATTGGCCAAAAGTTGCCCGTTCGAAGAAAAGCCACCATGGTTTTCAACCGTAATATTGATGTTTATGGGTTTGGCATAGGTTGCCAATTTGGTCAACCCGTCAATAGAAGCCTTGGTCCATTCTTGCTCTTCCTCACTTCCACTAAGATTGACCCGAATTGAGTGACAACCCATGGCCTGGGCAGCATCGACCCATTTGTAGTGGTTTTCAACGGCGGCATCTCGTTCTGTAGCATCGGCAGCAGCCAAGTTCCCTTGGCCGTCAACCATAATAAGCAAGTTCTCAAGCCCTTGCTTTTTTGCCTCTGCCTTGCTCTTTTCAACAAAGGCATTCATCGCTTCATCAGAAAAATTCGTTGCTTCCAATTCCGGATAGTACAGACCGCTAACATATTCCAAACCTTCAAAACCCCAAGCTTTGGCTTTTTCAGCAAAGGTATAGGGGTCCACCCCACCCTCTCGTATCATTTTATGCATCGACCACTGGGCCAGCGAAAGTCTAAAAAACAGTTCCGGGGATTCCATAGTTTCGGCCATTTCTTCCTCTTGACTGTTTTCAGCTTTCTTTTCATGTTTGCAGGCATAGGAACCTAAAAATAGAAGTCCCGTTCCCATTGTAGCAGATCGATTAATAAATTTTCTACGTTTCATTGTTTTGTCCTTTTTACGACTATTAAAAGATTGGTAGTAACGATAACGTTATAGTACGAATTTCCTAATTTCACTAAGGATTAAATGTAGAAAATAAATTTAATATTTAATACTTTTAGCAAATAAACAGTGGTATTATTGAATGAATACATTTTATAGTGATGATGAGCATCAGTCTTATGATGCCATTGTAGTGGGAACTGGTATCAGTGGAGGCTGGGCTGCAAAGGAACTGTGCCAAAATGGACTGAAAACCTTAGTGCTTGAACGGGGACGAATGGTCAAGCATCGTGAAGATTATGTTACCGCAAATTTGGACACTTGGGACTTCCCCAATGCCAACCAGCCCACACAAGAAGACCGTAAAAAACAGGAGAAACAGAGCAGAACAAGGTATACCACCCGAGCCGAATCCAAACATTGGTTTGTCAACGATTTGGAACATCCCTACAATGAAACCAAACGTTTTGACTGGATGCGAGGGTATCATGTAGGTGGAAGGTCCATTATGTGGGGGCGTCATAGTTACCGTTGGAGCGATTTGGATTTTGAAGCCAATAAAATGGATGGATATGGGGTGGATTGGCCGGTACGTTATAAAGACATTGCCCCCTGGTACGAATATGTGGAGCGATATGTAGGAATATCCGGGGAACCGTTGGGTTTACCTCAATTACCGGACAGCATTTTTGAGCCTATGATGGAGCTCAACTGTCTGGAACAACATGTGCGCGAAAAAGTGGCAGAACATTTTGACGGGCGTGTCATTACAGCGGGTCGGGTTGCCCACATTAACAGTGATAAGCGCTTTGAGGGCAATGGTAGGGTACGTTGCCAGTTTCGAAATAGATGTATTAGAGGATGTCCTTTTGGGGCATACTTCAGTAGTCTTTCGTCCACATTGCCAGCAGCAGAAGCTACAGGAAACATGACACTACGACCCGATTCCATCGTTCACCAGGTCATATATGACTCGGACACCAAAAAAGCTACTGGGGTAAAGGTCATTGATAGGGTATCAAAGGAAGAGTTCATGTTCAAAGCCAAGGTGATTTTCTTGTGTGCATCGGCCATTGCATCAACGGCCATTTTGATGCAATCAAAATCGAATCGGTTTGAAGATGGTCTTGGAAATGATTCCGACCAATTGGGAAGGAATATTATGGACCATCATCTTGATGTCGGTGCAAGCGGAAAATATGACGGATTTGAAGACAAATATTATAAAGGTCGCAAACCTGCTGGAGTTTATGTCCCAAGGTTCCGAAATATCGGCGGAAATTCCAACACTGACAAATTTCTAAGAGGTTACGGATATCAGGGTGGGGCCAGTAGAGGAAATTGGGAAGATGTCATTGCCGAAGTTTCCCATGGAAAGGACCTGAAAGATGCCATACTACAACCAGGCGGATGGAATTTTGGCATTGGTGGTTTCGGTGAGGTACTGCCCTATGAAGAGAACCGAATGACACTCGATTATGACAAATTAGATCAATGGGGATTGCCGACGGTAACCTTTGACGCCGAGTTAAGGGATAATGAATGGAAAATGAGGGAGGACATTAAAGAACAGGCTGTTGAGATGTTGACCAAAGCGGGCCTTAGGGATGTAAAACCCCATGATTTGCCTTATGCGATAGGTTTGGGCATTCACGAAATGGGCACCGCCCGAATGGGGCGTGACCCAAAAACCTCGGTTTTAAATGGGTACAATCAGATTCACGCTTGTAAAAACGTTTATGTTACTGATGGAGCCTTTATGACTTCTGCGGCATGCGTCAACCCATCACTGACCTACATGGCTTTCACGGCACGGGCGGCAAACCATGCTGCCAATGAACTTAAAAAAGGAAATATCTAATTGTTATGAAGAGAAGATCGGCACTTAAAAATATGGGAATGGCATTCGGCTATGCCGCCGCTGTACCCACGCTGTTGAGCGTTCTGCAATCCTGTAAAGAAAAACCCCAGTATGCGGAATGGGTTCCTTCATTTTTTGATAAGGACAAGGGATATGCCCTGGCACAAATGGTGGATGTAATTTTACCAAAAACGGATACCCCTTCGGCAACCGAAGTCAATGTGCACCTATTCATAGACCAATATGCCAATGAGGTGCTCCCATCCGAACAGCAAGCTTTTACAAAACTGCTCATGGACAAATTCATGGATACCCTCTTAAACGAATCTGGCAAAGACGCCTTGATGGATGTCGAAGCAGAGGATTTTGAACCTTTGTTGGACAAGTATTTGGCCAAACGCACCAGTGATGAAGAAGAGGCCCAAGGAGAAGCCATCGGCGAATATATGGAGGCCGTTATGAAAGGCGAAGAAGCCGAATTGGATGATGAAATAGCGTGTTATGCATTCGCTAATAACATACGGGGCATTACTATTTGGGCCTACAAAAGCTCGGAGTATGTCGGGGAAGAGGTTTTGGCCTACCTCCCTGTCCCCGGGGAATATATAGCCTGTGGTGATTTAAATGAGCTTACCGAAGGAAAAGCATGGTCCCTGTAGCCATTTTTTTCATTTGTGATGGCATAAAAACCGTTCCCAATTTTTATTGGGCAAGGTTTTTTATCGAATAGGTTTTTACTTCCATACCATAAACGGGTCTTTCCGCGTTATTCATTTATCCTAAATCGTCAATTAAATGATATGGCTGCTTTTGGCCCGGCTCGTTTACCTTAAAATAAGTAAGCGCCCAAGACAAAAAGAATTGTCCGAATAGTACCAAACCCAAATTTCAAGGTAAAAAACACCCCAAAAAGAAACCATCTTCTCGGGGCGCCTTAATTAAATAAACACTATCACCTAACAAATTGGCTTCCAGCTTGCCAATTATTTTATTCGAAGCATCACCTACTTTTTACTAACCGTGGCCTGCTCATTTCTTTCAACCTTTACATCAAATTTCTTCGTTTTTGAATAAGGTCATTCGTAGGCTTTCCATCTTCCCGCAAATTGCTCTTAAGGGATATCGACAAAGATCCATAAATGAGACCAAAGTCCGAAGTTTATTCGGTTAAAACGTGCCCCAAGTTTTTAACAGCTACTGTTGAAATGTGAAAATGGCCAAGCTTTTTATTGCCACTATTTCCTATATCGTTACGTTTTGAACATTTGGAAAAAGAACAAAAAAACCAAGTAGGATATATGACTATTCCTCTTGGTCCCCATTACCAGTCTACCACCAAATCGTACGGCCAATGCCGCTCTGTATTTGTTCCGACCTTTCAGGTAGTTCCCCCGAAACCTAAGAAGGTCATGGCAAGAAAGCGACATTAACTATTTTGTATATTCACATGCTTACGCATATTTGGTCGGCCGTACGATGGCTGGTAAATCCCATATCTATTTGTTATTTGTTGTAATGGCCACGGTATCCGCATCCAATGCTGTACCGTTTATCTTATTTTCAGTCAAGGCGGCAAAAATTAATGTGGCCAAAAATATAAGGAACAAAATCAACGACTTTCTCATTTTGGTTTGGTTACTTGGTCGAACTTCTTTGAGTGTTAAAATTAACTTCCGGCCCTTTTCCATCTGCTGCTCGATGTATAATTGGTACAAAAACGTGTACAAATGGAATCTAGACGATGATTGAAGCAATGAAATCATCAATTCCGTAGAAATATTGTTTTATTCCATTTTTGCCCAATTTTGGTCCAATTATAATCCTAAACGGCCCAAATGCACATAATTCTGAGCAAGCAATACTTATTAACGTTACTTTTATCGGCTCATATTATTTGAATTTTTATGTTGGAAGCTGTCTTAGTGGATGATGAGGCAAAGGCACTGGAAAGCTTAAGTTGGGAACTAAGTAATCTTAGTGATGAAGTTAAAGTAGTGGCCTCTTTTACCGATGCCCATGAAGCGCTGGGTTATTTGGAGCGAAATACTCCCGATTGCCTTTTCCTGGACATTGAAATGCCCATTATGGATGGTTTTCAATTCATTAAAAACCTAAAGAACAAAAATTTTCCGGTGGTAATTACCACCGCATATAATCAATATGCACTTAAAGCCTTGAAGAATCAGGCCATTGATTATTTGCTAAAACCCATCGACAGTGACGATTTGAACGACACGATTACCAAAATCAAAAAATTCAATGATAAAAACCAAACGGCAGAAAAATTAGAGCAAATACTATTAAATTTCAACTCGAAATCCTTGGATAAAAAGATTACCATAAACACTGATGGGAAACTTCTTTTTTTGGAGAGCGAAGAAATTCTATATGCCGAATCTGATGGGAATTACAGCACCTTGTACCTTCAGGATGGGCAGAAAATCCTTTTAACAAAAAAATTAAAGGAAGTCAATCAAATCTTGCCGTCGGAATCCTTTTTCAGAATACATAATTCTTTTATCGTAAACTTGGGAAAAATAAAAGAGTTCCTCAAAACCGATGGTTACGTTATTTTGAAAACTAACCACAAAATCCCAGTCTCCAGACAAAAAAAATCTGATTTTCTGGATTTATTATAACTTATGTGAATGCCATTTCCATCGAAAGACAACATCCATTACCATAGTAAGATAAGGCCAAGAAAAAATCTTGGTCTTATTTGCATATTAACCTGTTTTGGTTTTCTGTCTTTCACTTCCCAAAAGCCTACCCTCGATCAAAGCATCCAAACAATACTTCGGGAAAATCCAAAGTCATATGCCAAAATTGATGGTGCCTTACGGTCTTTTAAGAGGGATACCGTGGCCATCAATAAAATTTTGAACAACTTGGATGAGTCCCTCCATCCCGAAGTCATTTCATACCTTATCAACCAAAAAGGGACCGTTTACCGCTACTTATCAGAATTCAAAAGAGCCCTGGAACTTCACCAATCGGGGCTTGAACTGGCACAAAAAATCAACAACAAGGAGTTCGAAGTCTTTAGCCTGAACATGATTGGCGTGGTCTATAGAAGAACGGATGCGATTAAAACAGCTTTGGATTATAACCAGAGAGCCTTGGAGGTAGCCGAATCCATTAAAAATCCCTCGACACATATCAAGAGAAACATCAATGTGGCCCTCAACAGTATCGGTAATCTTTATAAACTTTTGGGGCAATATGATTTGGCCATAGCACAATTTCAACGTGCCCTTGAACTCGAAGGACGGTTGGAAAACAAATTGGGGCTTGCGATAAACAACCAGAATATAGGAGACTGTTTGGAACAAAAAGGGGATTTGGACGGTGCTCTTGTACAATATCAAAAGGCTTTGGCCCTCAATGAAGAAATCAACAACACCTATGGAAAGGTTTTTTCCAAAAATGGTATCGCCCAGATTTATTTGAAAAGGGATAATTATCAAGAAGCGCTGTCCCTTTTGGAACAACTTGCCGAACCTGTCGCAAAAGAGAAAGATAAACTCATATGGTCGGTAGTATTGATCAATACCGGATGGGCACGTATGGAACTGGGGGACCTAAAGCAAGCGGAAAAGGAAATGCAACGCGGCCTAAAAATGTCCACTGATAATTCGTTAACCCGTAATGTTGTTTATGCCAGACGACTTCTTTCACGACTCGAGACGAAAAAAGGAAATTATGAAAAAGCGTTGGAGTATTACCAATCGGCAGAAGAATTGGATAAAAAGATTAAGGATGAACGTAACCTTCGCTACATCAATGACCTGATATTGCGTTATGAATCCCAAAAACGCGATAATGAAATATCCAATCTTGCCAACGAAAATGAACTGGTAAAACTGCGTTTGCGTCGTAATCAAACCACTATTTTAGTAAGCGCACTGGTCATAGGATTGGTAGGCACCATCCTGTTCATTATGTATCGACAGTACCAATCCAACTACGAAAAAAAGGTGATGAGCTTGGAGCAGAATATGTTGCGTAGTCAAATGAACCCCCATTTTCTGTTCAATTCCCTAAATTCCATAAAGCTGTACATTATCAATAACGACAAAAAAAATGCTGTGCACTATCTCAATAAGTTCTCTAAACTGGTTCGGAGAATTTTGGATGGTTCCAGCCTAAGGGAAACTACCTTGGCTGAGGAATTGGAAACTGTTGAACTGTATTTGAATATTGAAAACATCCGTTTCTCCGAAGGTATTGATTACAGCATAAAGGTTGAGGATGGCATGGACCCGGATAGGGTCAAAATTCCATCTTTGGTACTACAGCCCTTTCTGGAAAATGCCATTTGGCACGGCCTATCCGCAAAAGAAGGAGAAAAAAAGCTTTGGTTAAACATCTCAAAAAAAGATGATATCCACATGCTCATTAGTATCGTTGACAATGGGGTGGGCCGGGCTGTATCGGAAAAAATAAAGGAAAATCGAGTGCTAAAGAGAAAGTCTGTCGGCATTGACAATACCAAGGAACGTCTTGCAAATTTTGCCAAAGACTATCAACACGGTTTTGATGTAGAGATTATCGACTTATATGATGATGAGGGAAATGCCAAAGGCACCAAAGTTGTTCTGGAAATACCGACTATTTAATATGTTCCTTGGCCACCAATTCCAGTTCATTGTACCAAACCTGTCCAAACTTTCTTACCAAAGCCTCTTTGACAAATTTATAGATGGGTACTTTTAGTTCCTCCCCCAACGAACAGGCGGGGTCACAGATGGCCCATTTATGATAGTTCACTGCCGTGAACGCTGAGTATTTTCGTGTTCGAATGGGATATAAATGGCAGGAGATAGGCTTTTTCCAATCTGTGGCCCCAGTATTGTACGCTTCTTCCAATCCACATTTGGCAATGCCCTTATTATCAAAGGTAACATAGGCACATTCCTTGTCATTGACCAATGGGGTTTCCCATTCCCCATCCAAACCTTTCACAAAAGGTCCCTGAGCCTCTATGGCCTCAATCCCTTCTTTCCTAAGATAAGGTTTTACCTTTTCATAGCTATCTTGTAAAATCTTGGTCTCCTCCTCTTCAAGGGGAGCTCCAGACTGCCCCTCTACACAGCACGCACCTTTGCACGCGCTTAAATTGCAAACAAAGTCGTTTTCCAAAATTTCCTCTGAAATCAGAGTGTTGGAGATTTGAAACATGAAACAAAATTAAGGATAGAAATTTTGTTCTTATCAAATCATCCAATCCTCCTTTTTTGAACGTAGATTTGCTGCTTTTTTAAACCAAAACATGGCATCATGACATTTAGCTTTAAGGAAATTGCAACGGCTAGTATGATATTGTTTGCTGTAATCGATATCCTAGGAAGTGTGCCTATCATTATATCACTTCGAAACAAAGTTGGACATATTCAATCGGAAAAGGCCTCCCTAGTGGCCATAGGAATTATGATCTCCTTCCTTTTTGTAGGGGAACGTATTCTTCACCTCATTGGGATTGATGTCAATTCCTTTGCAGTGGCAGGTGCCTTTGTTATTTTCTTTTTGGCCGTGGAGATGGTCTTGGGCATTACTCTTTTTAGGGACGATGAACCGGAAACGGCATCCATAGTCCCTATTGCCTTTCCTTTGATTGCGGGTGCCGGCACCATGACTTCCATTTTAGCCCTACGCGCTGAATACGAAGTTCAAAACATTATTATTGCCATTTTGGTGAACGTATTATTTGTGTATTTGGTACTGAAATCATCAAGAAGGATAGAAAAAGTACTAGGGAAAAACGGCTTGAGCGTTATCCGAAAGGTTTTTGGTGTAATTTTATTGGCCATTGCCGTGAAATTGTTTGCCACCAACGTGAGCCAACTTTGTTAATCGTTTGGAAAATGAACAAAAAACTTCTTATTATACTGCTATTCCTTGCCTTGGGACTAGCCATTTACAATGTTACCCTTTTGGATTTTGATAACGTATTTGAGGGGGATAGCCTTATTGCCTGCATAGGCATTTTGGCCTCGGTATGTGCTATTTTATTGCTATTGATTTTATCGGCATCCAAAAAAATTGAACAAAAAATAAAGGAAAAATAGGTTTAATCCTGAAGGACCTCCTCTAGGTTGATTGCCCGTTCTTCCCTATCCAACTCCAAGATTTTTTTCAACATGTGGTCATGTTCTGACTTAATCTGGGAAGCCAAGTCCGGAGAGTACAATTGCTCTGCAATGTTTGCCTTTAAGTAGGTCTTTATTTTGCTTTCGTTACCGTAAAAATCCATTTTGATGTTACGGTTAAGGAGGTAGTCGATAAAGCGTTCAAAAATGATATCGTCCACTCGATATTCCTCTATAAACTCATTCTGTGGATAATTATCAAAACGGCTCCTGTCCAATTCCAAGAACCGAAAGACAAAATCGGAAAAGAATCCTGAGGAGTCCAGACTTTCCACTTTTTCCTCGTCTAAAGTACCGATTGGTACAAAAACATCCGGTATAATCCCGCCGCCCCCGTACACTATTTTTCCCTTTGGCGTTACAAAGCGAAGGGAATCGGCAACTTTAATACTATCTACGGAAACAAGTTCCCCGCTGTGATAACGATCCAAAAACTTCTGATAATAATCCTCATTTCCATTGTTGTAGGGCCTCTGGATGGAACGTCCTGTTGGTGTGTAATACCGGGAAACGGTCAAACGGACTGCTGAACCATCTCCCAAATCCATTTCGCGCTGCACCAAACCTTTGCCAAAGGAACGGCGCCCTACAATGGTGCCCACATCATTATCCTGAAGTGCCCCTGCAATGATTTCGCTGGCCGAAGCGGAACGTTCGTTGATCAAAACATATATTGGTCTATTTTCAAATGTACCACGATTCGTTGCATACGCTTTATTGACTTTGCCCTTTTTATTTTTAGTAAAAAGAATAAGCTTACCCTCTTCCAAAAATTCATCCGCCATATTCTCAGCAATACCCAAATAACCGCCCGGATTGTCCCTAAGGTCCAAAACCAATTTTTTGGCCCCGCGTTTTTCCAAATTGAACAGTGCAGCCTTGAATTCCTTAAAGGTAGATTCAGCAAAACGATTGATTCGCAAATACCCCACATCGTTGGTAAGCATAAAGGTGGCATCCACACTTCGGATCGGCACTACATCCCGCTTTAACGTAACGTCGAACACTCTATTTTCTGATTTACGGAACACTTTTAGCCTCACCTTGGTTCCGCTCTGTCCTTTGAGCTTCTCCACCAAGCTGCTATTGGGAATTCTCTTCCCATAAAGGGTGTCACCATTGGCCATTAGGATTTTATCCCCAGATTTTAGTCCCTTTTTGTCACTTGGACCATCCTTTATGGTCCGGACCACAGTGACCGTATCACGAAACTTATTAAAGCGAATACCTATCCCCACAAAATCGCCCTTCATGTTTTCCTCAATAGCGGCCATTTGTTCTTTAGGTATATAAACGGAATGGGGGTCGAGTTTATCCAAAATATTGTTTACTGTTACATCAACGATGCTATCGGTATCAATCTCATCCACATATTCATAGTCAATGTAGTCTATAAGTCTATTGAGCTTATCCTTCTTTGAATTTGTGGAAAAGAGTCTTTCTGGCGTGTCGTTGAAGTGTAGTTTGCCCCCAATAAAAATGCCAATGGCCAAAACCAAAGCCAAAACTGTTGGCCATATATATCCGTATTTTTTATTCATAGCAATTTACGTGATTTGGGAGGGGTTATTTACTTATTCAATTATAATCCAAGATCTGTCTTTAAACAAAACCTAACTTGTAAGGTTAAGATATGCTACCCAACCATTTCTTCAATTATGGGCATATGGAGTACTTCTACCCCAGCCTGTTCTAAAAATCTGAGCCCCGAATCGTCCTTATATTGTGTGTGGTAAACCACTCTTTTAATTCCTGATTGATGAATTAGTTTGCTACACTCCGTGCAGGGTGATAGTGTGACATAAAGCGTGGCCCCGTCACTTGATTGCGTAGAAGCGGCAACTTTCAAAATGGCATTGGCTTCTGCATGTAAAACATACCACTTGGTATATCCTTCATCGTCCTCACAAATATTTTCAAAGCCAGTTGGGGTGCCATTGTAACCATCGGAAATAATCATCCTGTCCTTAACTATTATAGCACCCACTTGTTTTCTCTTGCAATAGGACAGTTTGGCCCATTCCTGGGCCATCCTCAAATATGCCCTGTCATACTTGGCTTGTTTATTTTCCTTCATTAAATTAAATATACCGGCTTTGCACACATCTCACAACTCCTTTCCAATAAATTTAACGCACAGGGCTAAAAGGGAAACGTATCCATTAACATAGGTATTGTAATCAAAACGATTAAAATGGAACTCCCCAAAACAAAATAGTTCTTCTTCAAGCCCAGAACATCTCGAAATAGCCAAGTCAAAAGAAGGACTATCATAATAATGGCCACTTGGGAAAACTCAATTCCAGTGGCAAAACCCAATAACGGACCTAATTTATGTTCTTCTTCGGCCATTAGCATATTAAAGTAATTGGAAAAACCAAAACCGTGAATCAACCCGAAAAAAGCTGTGGCCAAACCTGTAAAAAAGATTCCGGTATTTCCTTCGTTTTTGAGTACACGATACACATTGAACAATGCCGTCAAAGCAATGGTTACAGGGATTAGAAATTCGATAAGGCCTACATCCACTTTAAGCACATCATAGGCCGAAAGTGCCAAGGAAGTGCAATGCGCCACAGTGAAAATAGTCGCCAAAATCACCACTTGTTTCCATTGCTTAAAGGAATAGGGAACAGCCAAAGCTGCCAAAAAAAGAATATGATCATAGGCCCCTAAGTCAAGCACATGCTCAAATCCCAATTCGATATAAAACCAAAAATCGTTCATATTTTTTAATTTAATCCGCGTTCTTTTTGAATGGTTTCATAGGCCTTTTGCACCTGTTTGAATTTTTCTTCGGCCCCTTTTTTTATAGCTTCATCTTGGGTGACCACCCGATCGGGATGGTACTTTTTAGCCATCTTCCTGTAGGCCCTTTTTACTTCATCATCAGAGGCCGATTTCTGAATCTCTAATATTTTATAGGCTTGGTCCGCCTCCTTAAAAAACATGGCCTTTATACTGGAGAAATCGTAATTCCCGATTCTTAGGAACCCAGCAAGTTGGTTCAACTTATCCAATTCTGCTTGACTCACACGCCCGTCAGATTGGGCAATACCAAATAAAAAATGTAAGAGTTGTAGGCGTACTTCGTATCGGGTACGTTGGTTCAGGTAATTGCAAATACGCTGCGCCGAGACTTCCCGTTTTTTAATGACCTCATTGAATGTTTTGAATAAAGCATTGGCTTTTTCCTTACCATAGGTACCCACAAAATATTGGCGTACATAATCCAGTTCCCTTTGGCTTACACTCCCATCGGCCTTAATGACAATGGAACAAAGGGATAAAAGGTTCAATTCAAAATCGGCCGGCGACACATGGGGTCGGCCAAAATCCCCAAAAACGGAACGGCCTCCACCCGATTCCCGGGAAAACATACCATCAAGAAGACTTCCCACGAAAAACCCAAGAATGGCGCCCAAAACACCCCTAAAAATAAATCCTAAAAAGGCTCCTGCCCATTTCATGGTTTCATATTTGGATTAAAGGCCATAAAGATAAGCTATTGCACTGCACCAAAAGCGTGAAAGGGCTGTTAAGGAATGACATAAAATAGCGACAATTCCCCTATATTTACGGCATTAAAAATTTTGACTATGTACCCAGAAGAATTGGTAAAACCCATGCGCCAAGATTTAGCCAGCGCTGGATTTCAAGAATTATATAGCAGTGAGGCTGTTGAAGATGCCCTTAAAACCGATGGAACTACTTTGGTGGTCGTAAACTCGGTCTGTGGCTGTGCAGCCGCCAATGCCAGGCCTGCCGCAAAATTGAGCCTTCAGAACTCCAAAAAACCCGACCATTTAGTCACGGTTTTTGCGGGGGTTGATACGGAGGCGGTAAATACGGCAAGAGCGGCAATGGTACCCTTTCCACCATCTTCGCCAAGTATGGCTTTATTTAAAGATGGGGAATTGGTGCACATGATAGAACGCCACCATATTGAAGGACGGCCCGCCGAAGTCATCGCTGAAAATTTAATGGAAGCCTATAACGAACACTGTTAAAGGCACAACAAATCTTTAGAATTCAAGAAGACCACTCCTTTGGAGTGGTTTTTTATTTTTGTTCCAATGAAGTTTTTAGCCTATCCAATTACAGCCGTTTACTTCCTCTTCTTTGGTTTGACCCTCTGTGTCTTCCATCCCATTCAATGGTTTTGCCTAACGTTTTTTGGATATGATGCCCATAAACGCAGTGTTTCCATCCTCAATTGGTTTTTGATGCGCTGCCTCAATATTTTGGGAGCCCGATTTACCTTTAGGAATTCCCACCAGATTCCATCAGACAGACCATTAATCATTGTGACCAACCACCAGAGCATGTATGACATTCCTCCCATCATTTGGTATATGCGAAAGCACCATCCCAAATTTGTGAGTAAAAAGGAACTGGGCAAGGGACTTCCCAGTGTGTCCTTTAATCTAAGGCATGGCGGGTCCGCATTGATTGACAGAAAGGATGGTGTTCAGGCATTGGCGGAAATTGCCAAATTGGGAAAATATATCGAAACCCATAATAGAAGTGCGGTCATCTTCCCAGAGGGTACTCGCAGCAGGGACGGAAGCCCCAAGAAATTTAAACCCATGGGATTGAAAACATTGATGAAAAATGCTCCTTCCGCTTTGCTGGTCCCCATTAGCATCAATAATTCTTGGAAGCTACTTCGCTACGGAAAATTCCCCATGGGATTGGGCTGCCATTTAACCTTTGATGTGCACGAACCCATACCAAATAAGGGGAATCCTGATGAATTAATTGAACAGATGGAGTACATCATCACAAACGGAATCAGGATATAATGACCGATACTGAAATCATAGAAGCAACCGTCGCCTTTGTCAAGGCCACCTTAAAAGGGGCCGAAGGCGGACATGACTGGTTCCACATTCAACGTGTTTTTAACAACACCATGCTCATTGCCAAAGATGAGGAAGTTGATATTCTTACTGTGAGTCTGGGTGCACTGCTCCATGATATTGCCGATGCCAAGTTCCATGATGGCGATGAGACCGTGGGGCCAAAAAAAGCTACGAATTTTTTGCGTTCCATTGCCGTACACCCCACCATTATTAATCATGTGGTTAATATCATTAAAAGCATTTCCTTTAAAAATTCACTTGATGAATCAAAAAAAGGGAAGTTCCATTCCAAAGAACTGGAAGTAGTGCAGGATGCAGACCGATTGGATGCTATTGGCGCCATTGGTATTGCAAGGGCCTTTAACTATGGTGGCTATAAAAACAGGGGATTGTACGACCCCGATATTCCCCCAAGGTTGAACCTGACCAAAGCGGAATACAAAAAATCCAATACCCCAACCATCAACCATTTTTATGAAAAGTTGTTGCTGCTAAAGGATAAGATGAATACCAAAACAGGAAAAAAATTGGCCGAAAAACGACACCAGTACCTTTTGGATTATTTGGAACAGTTTTATGCGGAATGGAGGGGTGAACAATAGTTCACCCATTTCATTTAATCATATGGCTTAAGATGCAAAATTGCCTACCAATCACATAAAATCAAAGGATTAAAGGGTAATGACATAAACATGACATATAAATGTCGTAATTAAAGCACCCCTGTTTAAATACATTTGGTCCAACGATAAAAATCCATTCATGACCTCGCAGTCCATTGCCAAAAATTTAATTTACCACAGAAAAAGCCAAGGATATTCCCAAGAAGAATTGTCCAAGCGGACCAATGTCACCCTTCGCACCATCCAACGCATTGAGAACGCCGAAGTCAACCCTCATCTCAATACCGTAAAATTACTTGCTGCTGCTTTGGATATTGAAGTGGAAGAGCTACTTCCTTTACAAAACCCCAAACAGGAAACGATAAGAAAAAAGTGGCTTTTATTGCTTCATGCCACCCCTATGCTAGGAATGTTCATTCCCGCTTGCAATGTGTTGATCCCTCTCTTTCTATGGATCCACAAAAGGGAAGACAACCCCATTTACGATATGCACGGCAGAAAAATAATCAACTTTCATATTACCGCCATACTTCTTGTAGTCTTGTCCTTTGTGAGTTTGATCACCATACAGAAATGGGGATTTTTTATTTTCATTTCCACAATTCCGCTGTGCATTGCTATTGTCATCTTTAACATCATTTATGCCCTTCAAAAAGGAAAGTGTTTTTATCCATTATCCATTCCATTTCTAAGGAGTAAAGCGATAAAAACGGTTGGTTTGCTTATGATATTGGCCATTAGCGGCAGCTGTATTTCACAACCACAACAAATGGTAGAGCGTTTGGATGGAAGTACCATACACAAAGACTCGATTTCTGCTAAGATTAACCTATTGATGAACGAGGCCAAAGTGCAGGGAATGGCCGTGGCCCTATTTAATAAGAAACAACCCGTCTATGTCAATGTCAACGGATACAAAAATTTCCCGGAGAAATTGGTCTTAACGGATTCCACCAATATCTATGGCGCTTCATTGAGCAAGGCCGTATTCAGTATTTTGGTGATGAAGCTTGTTGAGGATAAAGTCATTGATTTGGATACCCCCCTTGAAAGCTATCTGCCCAAGAAAATTTATGAGTATAAAGCATTAACCCGATGGCACGATGATTTTTCCGATTTGGAAGCAGATAGCCTATATCACAAAATAACAGCTAGGATGTGCTTGGCCCATACCACAGGATTTCCAAACTGGCGCTTCTTTGAATCAGATCGAAAATTGCGGGTGAACTTTGAACCTGGTTCCCAATACCATTACAGTGGAGAAGGTTTTGTCTACTTACAAGTTGTTTTGGAAAGGATAACCGGCAAAGGATTGGAAGAACTGGCCCAAGAACTCATTTTCCAGCCTTTAGGCATGGATGATTCCTCTTATCAATGGCAACCGAGATTTGCAAAAGACTTTACTTATGGTCATTTAAAGGACGGCTCGTTATATGAGAAAGACATCGATAATGAGCCAAGGTCCGGTAGCACCCTTGAAACCACTGCAACGGATTACATCCGATTTTTAACAGCAGTTCTCAATCAAGAACTACTGTCCGAAGTTTCCTACAATCATATCTTTAGTCCTCAAATCCGGATCAGATCGTTAAAGCATTTTGGACCGGATTCCAAAACCATAACTGCCAGATACAATACTATTAACTTGAGCTGTGGTTTGGGTTGGCTTAATTTCACCACTCCATATGGCAAAGGAGTATCAAAAGGTGGGCATGGGGATGGATTTCAGCACTACTCCATTCTTTTTCCCGATGTAGGGAAGGGAATGCTGATCATGACCAATTCCGATAATGGGGAGGGCATCTACAAACAATTACTGGAATATGCCCTCGGCGATACGTTTACACCTTGGGAATGGGCGGGCTATATCCCATACGACCAAGAACAGTAGTCTAAATAATGCACCCATTATTTCATTTTTTTTTCCAAATGTTGTTTTTGGAGTTCATTCTCCGTAAGGGAAATCGCGCTTCTCAAGACAGCATGATGGGCTGAATGGTTCATTTCACCAAGTATTCCTGCTTTGATGGCATAAAAGAGCCCCACCTTTTCATAGTCATATTCCTTGGTCAATACTTCCAATTCGGCCAAGGCGATTTTGGGACCCTGTACTTTTTGGACCGCAACGATTCGATTCAATTTGGCCATGGGCGAAGGTTGGCTTTGCACATGCAAATCATAAAGTTTTAGAATGGCTTCCCAATTGGTTTCCGTAAAGGTTTTGGCTGCGCAATGTTCATAGGATACCGCTGCCTCAAAAAGATAGTTGTTTGGTTTTATGGCCTTGGATTGCGAATTTCTTAGGTGCCGCAATCCTATTTGTATCAAATCTTGATTATATAAAGACCGGTCGTGATGGTCCAAACTAACCAACTCGCCCCGCTCATCAATACGTGCATCAAATCGGGAAACATGAAAACACATTAAGGCAATCAAGGCCTCCAGATTGGGGTGTCTGCAGTAATCGTTTTCTCGTAAAAGCAAGGCTAAGCGCATTGCTTCAAAACAAATGTCCCTTTTAAGAATTTGGGAACCTATAGTAGTGGCATACCCTTCGGAAAACAATAAATAAATAACTCGTAGCACTACAAAAAGGCGGGACTGCAAGCCCATTTCTGCCGGCACTTTCACGAATTGGACGGTGTCCTTGAATTTTTTTTTGGCTCGGGTAAACCCCTTGGCAATGGTCTCTTCCTTTTTCAGTAAAGCTTCGGACAACTCCTTATTGCTAAACCCGCCTATTAGCTTTAAACTCAATATCAACTGGTACTCCTCAGAAAGTTTAGGATCGCAACAGGCAAAGATCATTTTGAGTTGGCTATCGGAAATTTCATTTTTGAGAAGGGTATCCACTTCTTTCTCAGGGCTTTCCTCTCCGGTAACCTCAGCATCCGTACTTGTTTTTCTTTGTCTCCGCAATACATCAATCATTCCATTACCGGCCACTTTAAGCAACCATGCCGTTGGATGATCTGGAACGGATTTATATCCCCAAACCTTCATGGCCTTTACAAAGGTCTCTTGAACCACATCTTCAATATCCTCGATGTGACTGACCCCGTATCTTTTGGTAAGTATGGCAATAACCTTTGCATATTCATTCCTGAAAAGATGATCCAGTTTTTTATCGATATGGTCTTTTGCGTACTGCATTACAATTAAAAAAGCCCGATTCAACTCGGGCTTTTTCAAACTTTAGTTGATTTAATGGCCTTCCATGTCCACAATCTCACGAATCTCAACAACGCTTCCTTCGTAATCGAAAATGGGACAGCCTTTTGAAATTTCCGTAGCCTCATCCAAATCTGCCGCAGAAACAATAAGATAGCCGCCTACCAATTCAGCACCCTCGGCATAAGGGCCGTTGGTCACCACTTTCCCTCTATTTTCCACTACCCGACCATCCGCGGCCAAGGGGAGACCATCCAATAATTTGCCTTTTTCTTGGAGCTCCCCCATCCACTTTCCCCACACTTCCATATGGGCTTGTTTTTCTTCTTGGGAGAGTTTATTAAAGCTCTCGTCCCCACCTCTAAATAAATACAAAAAATTACTCATGTCCTTTTCTTTTATGTCCGCTGGTACGAACTGTTTATACTATGGATTCTCGGTATGGTGACGAGCACCGATGTCTTCATTGGACAATTTCCCTAAAAATATTTAAAATAATTTCATCTGCCCATCTTTATACTGCTCATGTAAGTCGGTTCGAAGCCCTGGAAACACCTTATCCTTAAAATACTTTCGCCGTGCCAGTCGGGCCATTTCATGAATTTGTTCCGCGACCTTGCCCTCGCCACGACTTCGAACCCCAAAACGACTATCATTGATACTTCCACCGTGACAATCTTGAATCAAATGCAATACTTTCTCGGCTTTGTCCGGCATGGCTTGTTGTATCCAATTCTTAAAAATTTCACCAATCGCGCCATTCAACCGTACTATGGTAAAACCAAAGGACAACGCTCCGTGTTCCGAAACGGTTTTTGCAAGTTTCAGGAGCTCGTGGCTATTGATTCCAGGTATCACGGGAGCAAGCATGGCATTAACCGGAATTCCATTATCAGAAAGTATCTTGATGGTTTGCAGCCGCCTTTTGATGGTGGCTGTCCTGGGTTCCAATAATCGTCTGGTTTTTTCGGATAGTGAGGTGATGGAGACATTGACCCCGACCAATTGGTGTTTGTTCAAACGTTTTAAAATCTCCAAATCGCGAAGTACCAATGCATTCTTTGTAATGATGCCCACGGGGTGCCTGTATTTATGGAAAACTTCCAGGCATTGTCTTGTTATCTTGAATTTCTGCTCTGCAGGTTGATAGCAATCGGTGTTTCCTGAAAGTACAATGGTCGCCGCTTTCCATGATTTCTTCTTCAGAAGTTCTTCCAAAAGGATAGCGGCGTCTTTCTTGACGAGAATCTTTCGTTCAAAATCAAGTCCCGCGCTATAGCCCCAATACTCATGGGTATTTCTGGCGTAACAATAAATACAACCATGCTCGCAACCTTGGTAAGGGTTCATGGAATATTCCATCCCCACATCAGGACTGGTCACTTTGTTTACAATGGTCTTTGGGAAAATGGGGAGGTACTCCGTTTTATTCGTATCCGCTGCTTCCCCTTCAAGCCTGCAGAATTCCAAAAAGTCCTCCCGTTGTTCATATACCTGTTTTAAAAAACGGTTATGGACATTTTTCTGGGCACCACGCCCTTTGATGAATTCTTTTGATTTCAATTTAGGATTTATTCCAAATTTATGGAATTTATCCTAATTGTGTGTTGGTTAATCATTGTTGCTCAAGGGTCATTTGACCAGAATTCCCAAAGACCATAATCAGATCCAGACTGTCAAAATTGTAGCCAAATTGGGCAAATGTCTCATTGGGCACCTGAGCTTCGGCAATGGCCTCATAAAAAGCCCCAGCGAATTGGGTATCGGCTACTTCCGTCGTGGAAAATTCGAGCATGGTCAGTGTACTTCCATCCAGCTCATAGCGCCCACCAAATTGATTGACCGACGTCTCACCACTAAAATCGGTCCCTAAATTGAAGGTAAGGATAATGTCTTCGTCAGATGGCGCAAATTGGGTCAGCTGTTGTTGCGAAACTTGAATGGAGGTCACTCTCCAACTCCCGCTTACGGGATTCGCATCCGAACTGTCGTCGGAGTCACTGCATGACGCTAAAATTAATGACAAGCTGGTAACGAATAAAATGCATAGTGTTCTTCTCATGATATTGGGGTATTAAGGGTTTACTCAAAGGCTACTTCCACCAATTGCTTTTTGCTGCCGCGCTTGGCATAAAAGAGCAACTGATCTTCACTTCGATCAATAAATGGTTTGGACACCATTAAGGGCAGGCGTGCTTCTTGATTGTCAATGATCTTGTCATAGGCCATTTTACCTTTTTCATCCAAGGAAATCACAAAAACGTTTCGGTTACGGCTAAGGCCCTGCCTAAAAATTAATCGTTCCTCATTGATCAGTTGGGGGTTTTCTGAGGAGGTACAAATGAAAAAATAGGTTTTGCCCCCCTTGCTATAGGCACTGTAGGATGCATAGGCCTCATCTCCCTGGGTCACCTCAGATTTATTGATGTTGCGCGCCCAAAGCATATCTCCTTCGGCATCCAATTTGGCACTGACGATATCATTGTAGTGGTACCGATCCACTTGCATACGTTGTCCTGCCCCCGTTCGGTGCATGCTATGGGTGATAAAAAACTCCTCAGCATTGAACAGAATCTCATCATTGGCCGTAACATCCACACTTTTAAAGATGAGGTTTTTAATTTCCTTGTCCTCTTCCCTGCCAAACTTATCGTACATAAACTCTTGCGAGAAGGGATTGTATTTTTCCTTTTGAATAGCCAAGGTGTTGGCGTTCAATTCGTAATAGGCCAAACCATTGTACCGGTTATCCTTTCTATCGGCATAAAACCCCACACATTTTAATTCCCCGTTATTCAGAATAGGATATAGGGCTTCAGGATATTTCCCTGGCTGATTAAAGCTCTGGGCATTTGATGATGTACTGGATACCTTGACTATCTCATATTCAAACTTTCGTTCCTCGGCTTTAAATCGTCGCTTTTTGAAATAGGCCTTCCCTACCAAATAGGCAGTACTAAGGTCATTGGATAAGGTCAATTGCTCAAAGGCATAATTTTTTTCCTCAGCTTCACCCGAAAAATCATGTTCCCATCTTTTGTTGAAATTGGCATCAAAGAGGTGCAACGTATGTTTGCTCTCCTTGCCCTTGGTATGATGGGTGCTGATTAAAAACCCATTCTCATCTCGATCAAAGAGCATGGTAGTGGTAAAGCCATTGGAAAAATTCCGGTTATAGTAATTCTTTCCATAGGCTCCTTTAACTACCTTGGAAGAAATACTCAGTATCTTCTCCGTCCTAAAATTGAAGTTGGTGGTCGCACTTTGGTGTACCCAATATTCATACTGTTCCTTATTATAGTCATAATTAAAGAACACCAAATTCAATATGCCATTCTTGATATACCCATTGACAAATTGCATGTCACGAAACTTGTAGTTGTATTCCTCAATAAGGTTCAAGTCCTTATCGTATCGCTCCAATAAATAGCCTTTGGGTTTGAGGATAAGGCCCTGAAAATAGGATCGGACCAAGATATATCCGCCATCGCCGTCATCCGCAATGGTCAATAGATTGGAATATCGATGTCTATCGTTGAATTTTTCACCAAAGTCATAGGCAATGGGCATTTTTTGTGCATAACCCATTAAGGCAACGCATCCCAAAAAGGAGAGTAGCAGGTTTTTCATTGTGGGGCAAAATTTTCGGCTGACTAGCTGCCGGGGAAATCGGCTTTGCGTTTTTCTAAAAAGGCTGCGGTACCTTCCTTAAAATCATCGGTGCCAAAACAACGGCCAAACGCATCGATTTCAACAGCATAACCATCCGCTTTAGGGTTATAACCCGCATTCACGGCATTTATTGCCTGAGTGATGGCTACGCTGGAGTTGTTGGTGATTTTTTGGGCTAATTTTCGACAAAATGCCAACAATTCTTCCTGTGGCAGCACATAATTCACCAATCCATGTTGAAGCGCTTTTTGGGCATCCACCATGCTTGCCGTCATAATCATTTCCATGGCTACCCCCTTACCGACCAATTGGGGAAGCCGCTGTGTACCTCCATATCCAGGAATGACCCCCAGGGAAACTTCTGGTAAGCCCATTTTGGCATTTTCGCTGGCCACCCTAAAATGGCAGGACATGGCAAGCTCAAGTCCACCTCCTAAGGCAAAACCATTGATTGCGCCAATGACTGGGGTGCTGAGGTGTGCCACAAAATCGAACAACAGTTCTTGCCCCTTGGCCGCCAACAGTCCTCCTTGTTCCACACTAAAATGGGCAAATTCTGAAATATCGGCTCCAGCCACAAATGCCTTTTCCCCACTTCCCGTAATAATAATGACCTTGATTTCCTTGTCTTCATCCAATTCCTTGAACGCCTGATGCAGCTCTTCAATCGTTGCTTTGTTGAGGGCATTCAATTTTTTGGGGCGGTCAATGGTAATGGTTGCGATAGCGCCTTCCTCTTCAATATAGATGTTTTCGTAGGTCATGATCTTTGTTATTTATTGCTTTGTGCAGGATGAATGCTAAATTACGCAATCGAAATTGAGCATCCAACATGGAACATCCGACCTATTTATTCCTTTGGAAACTTGACTGTGAAGACCGTTCCTTTACCTGCTTGTGAAGTAAAACTTATGGTTCCTCCGTAATTTTCTATGATGTTTCTGACCATCCCAAGACCAAGGCCCATACCGCTGGTTTTTGTAGTGAACTTAGGTTCATATATTTTGTCTTTGAACTCATCGGGGATGCCCACCCCATTGTCTGCCACTTGGATCTTCACCCTGTCCGTTTCTGAAATCACACTCACTAAAATTCTTGGGGAATCCACGCCAATCATAGCCTGAATGGCGTTTTTTACCAGATTGGTGATGATCCGGATAAGCTGTGTCCGATCCAATTTGGCAATGATTTCCTCCTCTTCACAGATAAAATGAATATAAGGCTCATTAAAAATATCCAAGGCCAGTTTTGTCACGGTAACCACATTGAGAGTCTCTTTTTGCTGGGCCGGCATATTGGCGAAATTGGAAAAGGCCGAGGCAATATTCCCCATGGTATCGATCTGTTGTACCAAAGTCTTGGAAAACTCCTTTACCTTTTTCCCAATCTTGGGATCTTCAGGGTCAAATTTACGCTCAAAACTCTGAACACTCAGTCGCATGGGCGTCAACGGATTTTTTATTTCATGTGCTACCTGTTTTGCCATCTCTCGCCAAGCCTGTTCCCGTTCACTTCGCGCCAATTTGGCGGCGCTCGCCTCAAGCTCATCAATCATCTCGTTATAAGAGTCCACCAACTTTCCTATTTCTTGTGTTGGGTTTTCAATGATAATCTTTTCATTGCGCTTGGTCAATCCCGTTAAATGGAGTTTATCCGCAACCGTCTGTAAGGAACGTGTAATGTATTTTGAAATGAAATAGGCTAGGATTATTGCTGCTAAGAGCATTACCAGATACACCCCTGTCAAACGCGTCAACAATTCTCGAAGTTCCATATCGTTGAAAGAATTGTCCTCAAAATAAGGTAAGTTCATAATGCCAATAGGCTTGAACATTGGGTCATTGATAAACGTGTAGGAGGCCTGGTACTTATCCCCGGCCGTTCGTTTTTCCTCAACATAGCGCTTGGTTGGACTCATGGCCAGGTTATTGAGCACCTCCGCATCCAGACAATTGGACAATGAATCCGCTTCAAAGGCAGGTTTGGAACTCTTTATCAGTTCGCCCTCCAAATCATAAATATTAAAGTTGACGTTCTGGACATCCGCTATTTTGTAGATTTCATTGCGAAAGATGTACCCCAGATTTTCGGTATTCGGCTCATAAGTAGTTTCCCGAAGGGCGTAATCGATACTCTGTAGTATCTGCTCTTCTTTGCGCTCCAATCGATTTTCATGATAGTCAACACCTTGTTCCCTGTACTGATAAATGGCCACTCCTGCAATCAAAATCGATGCAAAGACCACTAAAAGAATCATGGTAATAAAAATCCGGGAACGTAGCGAAAACTTTTTGAACACGCTTTAACGAATATTTCGAATAAAGGTAGCAAGAATCGAACCAAAAGCTTTGAAACTTCAAATTCCAAATAACAAATACCAATTGAATGAGTAAAACCTTGGAATTTGGGTTTTGTATTTTGGAATTTAAGCCTCTAGGCGTTTGGATTTTTGTCCCGAATCCTTTTATACAAGCGAATGCCCAGCATGAGAAGAATGCCCAAAAGGAAAATTCCGATAACCCCATAGATCCAGTTAAAGGCATTCTTGAGAATGACTAAAAAGGTAATGGCAAAAAGTACCAAGGTGGCCACCTCGTTCCAAATGCGCATGTAATTGGAGGTATATTTTACCTCATCTCGTTGCAGTTGTTTGAACATCTGATGGCATTTTAGGTGATAGAAAAACAACAGTAACACAAAGGCAAGCTTAACATGCATCCATGGTTGTTGCAGCCAACCCGGCATCAACCAAAGTAACCAAAGGGCAAATAGCGTACACAAAATTGCCGATGGCCAGGTGATAATATACCACAACCGTTTGGTCATCAGCTTAAGGTGATGGGTCAAGATTTCCTTGTCAGGGGACGGTTTTTCACTGGCCTCAATATGGTTGATGAACAATCTAGGTATGTAAAACAATCCAGCAAACCAAGTCACTACGAAAATCAGATGTAAAGCTTTTATGTAGTTGTAGATTTCCACCTATGAATCATTGTTTTTGGGCAAAGAGCCAAAGGTACGATCTAGTTCGTTAACACGCTTCGCCCAAACACCATTTAATTTTTTACAACTGCACCGCACCAATACCGGCGGCCCACAATTTTTTATTGAACTCCGGAATTTTACTCTTGGTAAAAGCCTCTCCGCGTTGTTTTAAGCCTATCCATTGGGCATCCAACTCCTTTCTTCGGTCAACGGAAGACTGATTTACCCTTGGAATAGAGCTGTCCGTGGCATTGATCAAAAAGAGGTATTCCGCAGTGAATTTATTGGGGAAATTCTCCACATCGTCATAGGCTTTGGATTTGCGTTGTACCATTTCTTTGTCCCAGGCATCCATTTCATCAGCAAGGGCTTTCCCTGCTTTCTTTAATTCCTTGTCCTCCACTTTTTCCAGCACCTTTGTTAACTGGTTTTTCGCTTTAAAAAGGGTATTCACCATGTGATGCATTTCAGTGAGTTGGGCTTCCGTCTCGGTCATAAAGGCATCATAGGCCTCATATTGCCCGGGCTTGGTCTCGTAGGTGGGCACTTCTTTAATGGTTCCCTTGGTCTCCATCGTTTTATCCCCTACGGTCAGGGTAATGGTGTACGTACCTGGAATGGCACGATGGCCCCTATAATTTGCTTCGATATACGTATCGTCAACCCCGGGCATGATCGCATGTCCCAAATTCCATACGAATCGGTTCAGGCCTTCGCTTTTGGATAATTTTGGTGTAGGTGGTGGGCCGCCATCGTAACGCTTATAGGTCTTGTCCCCCTCCGACGAGAAAGTATTGACCAACTTGCCCTTGGCATCTCTAATTTCCATTTTGATTTCCGTGGAATCCAATTTTGGAAGTTCATAGTAGATGACCAATCCGTTGGCGGGATTAACCCCAGTGAACGGTTGCGTTCCTTTAAAACGGGATGAATTCCCATTCATGGCACTATACCAAAAACCGTTGTAGGCCGCTTCCGGTTCATAGAGTTTGGCCGCTTTTTGAGGTTGATCATACGTCTTGAACAATCCCAAATCATCCAAAATCCAGAAGGAACGCCCCGATGTGGCCACAATCAAATCCCCTTGATGTACCATCAAATCAAGTATTGGGGTCTTGGGAAGGTTCAATTGAAAGGATTCCCAATTTTGCCCACCATTCCAAGAAATGTACATGCCTTTCTCCGTTCCGGCATACAATAGGTTTTTTCGGTCCTTGTCCTCACGCACTACTCGAGTGAAGGAACCTTGTGGAATTCCCGAACTGATATTGGTCCAACTTTGTCCATAATTGGTGGACCTATATAAGGTCGGAGTGTAATCGTTAAACTTATAGCGTGTGGTGGCAACATAGACCGTAGCCGGGTCATGCGGCGATACCTCAATTGCATTGATCAAGCATTCCTGAAGCCCTTTAGGGGTCACATTTTGCCAACTTTCGCCTCCATTTTTGGTAATATGGACCAATCCATCATCACTGCCGGTGTAGAACACCCCTTTTTCATGGGGGGATTCTATCATATAGGCAATGGTACCATAGTTTTCCGCGCCCACCGCTTCATTAGTGTATGGACGCCCTCCATTGCCCTGTTTGTCGTCCTGATTTCGGGTCAGATCTGGTGAAACTTCTTCCCAAGTCATTCCCATATCCCGGGTTCTCAGTACCAGTTGGGCACAATGATAAAAGGTGCCGGGTTCATGCTTTGACCATATAATGGGGGCATTCCAGTTATAGAGGTATTTCATGTCGCGGGCAGCACGACCCAAATACTGAATAGGCGCCGTCAACACTTTGGTCGATGCTTTAGAATGGGTATCCAACAGATTGATATTGCCCAAGTAACTTCCTCCCATCACATATCTTGGATTATCTGGATCAAAAGCCAAAAAAGCACTCTCCCCCCCGGCAGAGTAGGTCCAATCTTCACGACTGATACTTCCCCTCCCCAAGGAAAGGCTTGCAATCTTTACCGAAGTATTATCCTGCTGTCCCCCATAGATATTGTAAGGAAATAAATTATCGGCATTGATACGGTAAAACTGCGCCGTGGGCATAATGGATTGGGAAGACCAACTTTTCCCATAATTGAAACTTACAGCGGCCCCTCCATCATTCGCAATGACCATAGTATTCGAGTTGTTCGGATTGATCCAGAGATCATGGTAATCCCCATGGGTACCCGATAGTCGCTCCCATGTTCTCCCTCCATCAATGGAACGTAGGGCAGGGGCACTCAACACGTAGACCACATTTTCATTGTTGGGGTCGGCAAACACTTCGGTATAGTACCAAGCCCGTTGGGTCAGGCGATTATCCCCACTGACCATGCTCCAGTTTTTACCGGCATTGTTTGACACAAATAGTCCCCCTTTATCGGCATTGGAGTCGCTTTCCACCAAGGCATAGACTTTATTGGGATTTGCTGGACTGACCGCTATGGCCATTTTCCCTTTTTCCTTGGGAAGTCCTTTTTCGATTTTCTCCCAAGTCTCACCACCATCAACCGATTTGTAAACGCCACTACCTTCGCCACCACTGATGACCACTTCAGGTTTCCGTTGGTGGTGCCACATGGTGGCATAGAGCACTTCAGGGACATGCGCATCCATGGAAAGTTCCGAACAACCTGTGAGTTCATTCACGAACAAAACGTTTTTCCATGTTGTTCCCCCATCGGTGGATTTATAAATGCCACGTTCCTTATTCGGACCGAACAAGGCCCCTTGTGCCGCCACGTAAACGATATCCGGATTGGTCGGATGGATAACAATTCTGGCGATGTGCTGGGTTTCCTTAAGACCCATATGCTGCCAGGTTTTTCCGGCATCAATGGATTTATAGACCCCATCTCCGTAAGACGTCATCACGCCACGTGGTGCATGTTCCCCCATGCCCACAAAAACGATATTGGGGTTGGAGGCAGAAACGGCGACCGCTCCCACAGAGCCCATTTCAAAGAACCCATCAGAAATGTTGTTCCAGCGTTGCCCTGCATCCGTGGTCTTCCAGACACCACCGCCGGTAATGCCCATATAATAAGTCATGGGGTCTCCCACAACCCCGGTGGCACATACGGATCTACCACCTCGAAAGGGCCCGATATTTCGGTACTTCAAGGGTTTGAAATATTCCTCTGCAGTTTGGGCAAAAGAGCATCCAAATGCGAATAAGGCCAATAGGAGTAATCTTTCTTTACGTATCATATGATGGTTCTAAAATCTTTTTATTCCAGTTTAACCCCTCCGCCCTTTCAGGCACCTCCCCTTTCAAAGGGGAGGACTATTTCGTTCTAAATCTATCTTTAATAGCTTCAAGAACGATATCGAGGTTTTCAAATATCTGTTTGTTTTCAAATCGTAGCAACTGAATCCCGCAATGCTCAAGAAACCATTTTCTTTTGTGGTCATATTGCTCATTAACCATGTTATAATGAACTTCACCGTCCACCTCAACAGCTAACTTTTCCTCCGGACAGTAGAAATCCAATATATAATTTGATATGCTATGTTGCCTTCTGAACTTACGCCCCTCCACTTGGTTTTTTCGCAATGCTTTCCACAACATGGTCTCCGCCTTAGTTGGATTATTTCTAAGGTTCTTTCTATGCGCTTTTAGATACTTAAGGTTGTTAATTCCGCGTTTCATGACAATTATCGGTCTTAGTCGACCCCTCCTTTTGAAGGAGGGGTGGCGTCAGCCGGGGTGGTCCATGTATTTAACCCCCTCCGCCCTTTCAGGCACCTCCCCTTTGGGAGGGGAAATCGAACCCTTTATTCCTCAATGGATAAATAATCCAACCCAAGTTGGTTAAAGCTATCATTAAAGGCCTTCATCTCTTCATCAACCAATTTATCAAAGGTCGCCAATTGGGAGTTGATTTTGGTGGTCATCTCATTCTTTACCGCGATATCCTGTTCGGTAGGGGGAAAATCGTCGATACTGACCAAGCTGTTCAAATGCGCCAGTTTGTTCGTCAGGCGAATGGGAAAGTTCAAAGGATCCTGATTACTTCTGTTCTTGGTTTGATACAATGCCTTTTCCACCTCAGAGAAGCCCTCTTTCATCTTTTTTGCCCTTTCAACCAAGTCTTTGGTGGCCTCGTTGTCCTTGTACTGTTTGGTAAAGGCATCCAACTTTTCATTGATTTTGCGAATCTTTTTAATCGACTGATGTGCTTTATCCACCGTTTCATTGATGCTGGTAATAAAGTCGTATTGCTTTTGCATATCGGCAACGGAAACCTCGGCCCTAGGATCGGGGAGGATCTTAAAATTCTCCATTTGCGCAGCTCCATTGACGTCTAGGGAAACCCGATAACTTCCGGGAACCGCTTTGGCTCCGTTCAAGTTGGCCCACCATAGGATCATCCCTTTCAACCGTTCAGCGCCCTTGCCTCGCGTATCCCAGTTGTGGGTATTGCCGCCTTGCTCCACCTTGAGCATCTTTTTCTTATCCTTGGCTTTGGTACTAAAATTAGCCAAGGTATCTCCCGTCATGCTCAGATAGGTCAGCTGTACCGTATCCTTTTCCTTATCATAGTTTTTAAGATAAAAATGGGTCACCACTCCCGCTGGATGGTTCTGGCCTTCAGTCAAGCTGGCGTTTTCTTTCGATCGGGCATTACCCTTGGTTCGGTAGGAATCCTTAGGAGCAAAAAGTTTCATGTTCGCCCCTGAATCACTGGAGGCCAACTGATGTAAAACGCTAAGGTCGTCAATAATCCAGACGCTTCGCCCTTGGGTGGCGACCACCAAATTGTTGTCTTTGATCACTAAATCCGTAATAGGAACAATGGGCAAATTCAATTGAAATTTCTCCCAATTTGCCCCATCGTTGAAGGAGATGTACATCCCTGTTTCCGTTCCGGCATATAATAACCCTTTGCGCTTGGGATCTTCCCGTACGACTCGGGTAAAATGCTCCCCTTCGATCCCGTTGGTGATTTTGGTCCATGTCTTTCCGTAATCCGTGGTCTTATACAAATAAGGGGCAAAATCGCCCAGTTTATAACGGGTACCTGCTACATAGCAGGTGCCTTCATCAAATGCTGATGGTTCCACACTATTGATCATCATCCATTCCGGCATTCCGGTTGGCGTAATGTTTTCCCAAGTAGCTCCGCCGTCTTGGGTCAGATGAATCAACCCATCATCACTGCCCACCCACATAAGGCCTTCTTTTAACGGACTTTCTTGGGCCGCAAAAATGGTACAATAGTATTCCACTCCCGTATTGTCCTGGGTAATAGGTCCACCACTACTGACCAATTTATCAGGGTCATTTCTAGTGAGGTCCCCACTAAGCCGTTCCCAACTTTGACCTTCATTGGTACTTAGGTGGACATGGTTGCTAAAGGTGTACAATTTTTTAGGGTCGTGCTTGCTGAAGATGATGGGGAAATTCCATTGAAAACGGTATTTCATCCCCTCAGCACCATAGCCCATAGGATTATCCGGCCATACGTTGATGCCGCGCACCGTTTTATTGGCATGGTTGACGCGAGTTAAAAATCCTCCATAACTCCCCCCATACACAATATCATTGTTGGTGGGATCAACCGCAATATGGGCAGATTCACCCCCCGCGGTAGGTTCCCAATCGTCCTCTCCTATACTCCAACTATCAGAACGGTGATTGATACGTACCGTACTATTATCCTGTTGTGCCACATAAATGCGGTAAGGGAAGGCATTGTCCACCGTTACTCGATAAAACTGGGCCGTAGGTTGGTTGTAATAGGTACTCCAGGTTTCCCCGCCATCATAACTTACCTGGGCACCCCCATCATCCCCAATAATCATCCGTTGACTGTTCTCTGGAGCAATCCATAAATCATGATGATCTCCATGTGGCGCATTGAAGGTGTTGAAGGATTTTCCCCCGTCGGTAGATTTATGGTACCGCACGTTCATCACGTACACCACATCTTCATCTTCGGTATCGGCATACACCCGGGTGTAGTACCAGGCACGTTGCCGCAATTTTCGTTCACTGTTTACCTGGGTCCATTTCTCGCCCCCATCATCGGAACGGTATAGGCCTCCTTTTTCCTTATTCTCCACAATGGCAAAGACCCTTTCGGAATTTACTGGGGATACCGAGACGCCTATAATCCCTAGGGTATCTTTTGGGAACCCTTCATTTTTGGAGATTTCGGTCCAGGTTTCCCCACTGTCCGTACTTTTCCAAAGCGCAGAACCGTCTCCACCACTACTTAAAGAATAGGGCGTACGCTGGGCGCGCCAAGTGGATGCGTATAAAATTCTAGGGTTGTTGGGATCGAAGGTCAAATCCACTGCCCCAGACTGATCGTTTACAAACAGTACTTGCTTCCAAGTCTTGCCCCCATCCGTACTTTTATAGACCCCACGTTCTTTGGTGGGCTTATAGATATTCCCCAGTACGGCAGCATAGACCGTATTGTAGTCCGTAGGATGGATACGAATGCGAGGGACGTGCCTACTCTTTTCCAGACCGGCCTTTTGCCATGTTTTTCCGGCATCTTCGGTCTTCCAAATACCGTACCCGCTGGACACGTTCCCGCGGAGCGTCTTTTCCCCACCTCCCACGTAGATGACATTGGGATCGCTTTTGGCGACTTCTACCGCCCCTATACTTCCACCAAAATAACCGTCGGATATGTTCTTCCAAGAACGTCCGCCGTCCAAGGTCTTCCATACACCACCTCCTGTGGCACCAAAATAAAAGAGGTTGGGTTCCCCAGGGACACCTGTTACCGCTGCGGATCGTCCGCCGCGAAATGGGCCCACCAATCGATACTCCAAACTGGAATAGAGTTCCGAAGGGATTTCAGGAGAAGCCGGTGATTTTTTTCGTCGTTGGGATTCCCCTGTAAAGGCAATAAAACAAAAGGAAAGCAGGAGAAGACCTGCCTTGGAGAAGGGCATTTTCATTTTTAAGTTCTTTGAATTAGTCGGTCTTAAATGTAGTGAAAAAGCAAGAGAACCTTTTCTTAAATATTTCGTAATTTCCGAGGCATTCCAAAAACACTTCTATGGCCAGATTCCTTTTGGTTGCTGCCCTATTGGGCATCTTAGTTTCCTGTAAAAACCCATCCCCGGGAAATGCCGAAGTTTCGGCGCCCGAACCGAAAATACAGACTTCCGATTGGACCTACCTTTTTGATGGTACCAGTTTGAAAGGCTGGCGTGGATATGGGATGGATTCCCTACCACCCGGATGGACCATTAAGGACAGTACGCTCACTTTTGATACACAACTCGGTTTGGAACAGGATTACCAAGGGGGAAAAGACATCATCTATGGAGCCGAGGAATTTGCCAATTTTGAACTCTACCTGGAGTGGAAGCTTCCCCAGGGTGGCAATAGCGGTATTTTTTACCACGTAAAAGAGGGATATGAAGGACCACCCGTGGTTTCGCCGGAGTATCAGTTGATTGACGATAAAAACTATGCGGACATTCATGACCTAACGGCCTACAATTCGCAATTCGGGGCGGAACATCCGGAACAATTACAGGACTGGCAAAAAACCGGGGCCGATTACGCCATGCACACTGCTGATGAATCGCAAAAAATACTACATCCCGTGGGCGAATGGAATTCCTCCAAAATTGTGTTTACGCCTGAAAAGGTGGAGCATTGGTTGAACGGTAAAAAGCTGTTGGAATTCGAGCCCTGGTCCAAAGATTGGCATGCCAAGAAAAATTCAGGGAAATGGGACAACGCCCCGGACTATGGAAAATATAAAACAGGGTATATCGCCCTGCAAGACCATGCGAGCCCCATCTGGTTCAAGAACATTAAGATTCGAAAACTGTGATAAAGGCTCCCTTATAAGTTCAATCTTACCTCTGTTCCAAGCTCGAAGTATAAAAGGCAATTAAAAACGGCAAAGGACTGTTCCAATTAATGCATATCTCATTGCTGGCAAAACTGGGCATTACATCCTTCCATGCTTGCATAGGCGCCACCCCTTCCGGATAGGTCACCTGATTGCGGTCTTGCCTGTCAAAATTAGGGCCTCCAACCACGTAGCCGGGTACGGGTGCCTCAATACCGTCACCCGCACTGGGCCTATGGTGAATGTGCATTGGGGATTTAGAGCCAAAACCGGTAAGAAAACTATAGCCCACAGCATTTTTCCCGAGCAGATAATCCAGTGCCGACTGAACCCCAAAAATATAGGCTTCTTTGGGTTGTAATCGATAGGCTTCGGCCATAATAACGGCCGTGTTTTGAATATCGCTATTGGATCCCCATTGGTAACTATCCACCGCTTGTTGATAATCCAAGGTTTTCGACTTGTCCAATAGAACATCTGCCAAGGAAACAATTCCATTTTTCAACTGCTCCCTCAGGGATTCTGGGATTTGGGAATCATCACTCAGTAGGCTAAAGATTCCCAGATACTTCATGAATTTACGCCATCCATCGCCATAGGAATATTCAAAAGTGATGTCCTGTTTCTTAATGTATTCCAGGTACTCCATTTCTTCTGTGGCCTTGTAGAGTTCAGAAGCCGCCCAAAACCATTCCTCCGAAAAGTCGGTATCCCCATACTCTCCGGTAATCACGCCTTTGGGGTTTTTAAATGCAACATTGGGATGGGTCTTGGCCCAGGCCCAAGCCTTCTTGGCCGCGGTTAAGCATTGCTCCGCATAGGCACTGTCAATAGTATGGTAAGCGCGGTACACCTTTGCCATCACCGCCGCAAAATCCAAACTGCCCCCAGTTCCCTTGGCCATCACAAAGCGTTCACACTGGGCTTCTTCGGGAAGGACCATGCCTACAAAACGATCACATGTTAATTTATGGAATACGCCCCCATCATCATCCTGCATGGTCAAGAGCCAATCGGTCTCATATTTTACCTCATCCAACAGGTCTGAAATCCCATTACCACTTTCAGGAATACCCAGACTTCCATCCCCCAATACTTCTGGAAACCGCTCGTGCATCATGAGCAGTTGCCCTGCCGTAAAGGCACCGTTAACTGTATACTTTCCATAGTCCCCAGCGTCATACCATCCCCTTGGGGCATCAATGGTCCCCTTCCGTTGCAACGATCTGTGATACGATACTTTTAAATCGGAATGACCCCCATTTCGGTGCCATTTCCCAGCGTGTTCTTCCTTCAATGCCGTGCCGCTCCGTAGATAATAATACGCCCTAACGGATGCCGGTAACACCTCATCATAGACCCTTGGGCTTATTTTAAAGGGATGGGAAGCCTCCAATCCCTCAATTTCTATGGTATAGGTTCCTTCGGCTTCCACTGCGGTGAATTCTCCCAACCTCACCTTTTCGCCAGCCAAGTTCCATTCTTGTACATCGCCCAGTACGCCTTCATAAATGGGGACTCCATCATGTACTACCTTAAAATCAACAGCGGTATGGGGCGATGCCACCACAAATTGCTTGATGGCCATGGGATGGTACCCCAATTGATTGATTCGTATGGTATGGGATTGGGCGTTTCCGGAAAAACAAAAGAAAACGAAGCATGTACAACTTAATAAAAAGGATTTCATGGTAAGGTATTTATACCTGTATACGAGATACCGGTAAGATGGACGGGAAGGTAGAAAAACGGAACGCCATTTGCAAAGTACCGGCCTAACCATTTACAAGCTGTGCAAAATTTGTCAAGTTCACATTGTGTATAGTTGATATTTTGTAATTTCAAAGCCATTCCTAAATAATTACCCATGAACAAACGCGACTTTCTAAAGAAGAGTGGAATCGGAGTATTAGGGGCCTTGGCCGCACCTTCCTTGCTCCATGCTAAGGCGGCAAAAAGTCCTGACGGCAGATTGCGAACTGCACATATTGGTGTAGGCAATATGGGAGGCGAAGATTTAAGGGATATTTCCTCCCACCCCCAGGTGGATGTGGTGGCCCTTTGTGATGTGGATGCCATCAACCTCTCCGCCGCTCGAAAAAAGCACCCAAACGCTCGTGTGTTTTTTGATTATCGTGTCATGTTATCGGAAATGGGGGAAGATATTGATGCGGTCATCGTTTCCACGCCGGACCACACCCATGCCCCTGCATCCCTGATGGCCATGGAAATGGGCAAAAATGTGTATTGCCAAAAACCGCTAACGCACTACGTGGCCGAGTCGCGGGCCATGAAAAAAATGGCGGCCGATAAGAACCTCATTACCCAAATGGGCATCCAAGTACACTCCTTCTATGATTATAAGTTGGCGACTTTACTCATTCAAGATGGGATTATAGGCAAAGTCCATACCGTACACGCATGGAGCCCAAAATCATGGGGCTACAATGGTGCTGCCCCAGAAGGCGAAGACCCCGTGCCTGCCCAACTTGATTGGAACCTTTGGTTGGGCACCTCAGCCCAACGCCCTTATAAAGAAGGCTATTATCACCCTGGGAATTGGAGGAAATTGATGGATTACGGTTGTGGTACCTTGGGCGATATGGGCGTACATATTTTTGATACCCCTTACAATGCCCTGAATCTGGATGTACCACTGACCATTAAAAATGAATGCCGAGAACCCAATGGTTTTGGTTTCCCAGAGAATAATATTGTCACCTATGAATTTCCAGGAACGGCGTATACTGATAAAACCTTAAAGTGGATTTGGTATGATGGCCCAGGAATGCCACCTGCCCATGAAGATTTGGTGTTGCCCGGTCAAAAGAACGTGACCAAAAAACAGAGCACGGCGAAAACGGATATTTCCCTGAACGCCAATGTAGCGGCAGAAGGGCAGTTGCCCGAACAAGGGGCCATGTTCGTGGGTAGCAAAGGACGATTACTTTTACCACATTTTATGCAATTGCCCAAGAAAATCGTGCGCGGGAAATATGTGGATATCACCAAGGACATCGCCAAGCATAATTTGGGGGAACCCATCCGCAATTATGCCAGTGAAGGGCCCAAGCACTACCATCAGTTTGTGGATGCCTGCTTGGGCAAGGATGAGTGTACCGCTCCCTTTGAATATGCGGCCCGACTCACAGAAACCATTTTGTTGGGGGTCATTGCCGGGCGTTTCCCCAACCGGACCTTGCATTGGGATGCAGCAACCGCACAATTTGCAGAAGCTGAAGCCAATCCCTATTTGTCTGGGGATTATCGGGAGTTTTAAAACCCCTCCGTCTTTTTCGCCTGAGGCGAAAAAGCCACCTCCCCTTAAAAAAGGGGAGGAGCTGACTTATTAGTTTTCATTTAAAAAAAGTGCAGTCTTAGTCCTTTTTTGGATAATCAAAAAAAGACAAGAATAAAAGATTTCTCGTCGCTTCGCTCTGTCGAAATGACCCTCCGCCAATAGCTGTCATTTCGAACCGAATGAAATGAGTGTGAGAAATCCAGGAGGTATTTAGGCAACCGAAGATTTTCCAGTAAATCTATGGTGCTGCCAGCGGAAGTGCGTTTCGCGAAGCGAAGAAAGCGCATGAAGCGATAGCAGCAGCCATGGTTTTGGCGTAGCCAAAAATTTCCTTAAAATCTTCTTCCCCAACTGCGGCTGGCCCCTCACCTGAAATTCTGCAAATTTCATTGTTTGGTACTGCTTCGTTTTGCATCAAGGCAAAATGAAGAACATAGAAATTATTCCAGACTCTTGGCGCTTCTGGCACTTCACTTCAAATGCAAATCGTTGCACTATTCGTACAATCCTGATTCTTTTTTGGGCCATGCAAAAAAGGGCAAGAATCAACTTATTCCTTTTATATGTTCATTTCTTTACTTGTATAAAGAAACGAACCAAAGAAAGTACACCTTCTCCAGAGGAATTTTTTGCCCAAGGGCAAAAACCGTTCGCAAAACTCCGCGCTTTTAAAAAAAGCTGTCCTTCGGAGCTTTTGCTTAGCTATTCTGCGGAGAAGGAAAGCGGTAATTTAACATCATCCTAGAGACGGCCTATTTTCCGTTTCGATGGAAATCAAGGAGTTTTCACCAAGGCAGATGGAAGGCATCCAAAGAGCATTGCGCAACGTGCAAGCGGTCTGGATACTGTGGCTGTGGAAAATCCATAGATTTCGAGAAGCGGAAAATCAGCCTAGCGTTTTTTGGTCCTTTTTTGGGCGATGCAAAAAAGGACAAGAATAGAAGATTTCTCGTCGCTTCGCTCTGTCGAAATGACCCTCCGCCAATAGCTGTCATTTCGAACCGAATGAAATGAGCGTGAGAAATCCAGGAGGTATTTAGGCAATCGAAGATTTTCCAGTAAATCTATGGTGCTCTATTTGGTAAAACAATATAGCGCCTCAGGCTCCTCCCTTTTCCAAAGGGAGGTGGATTGGTCTGTCTATGGCAGACCAAGACGGAGGGATTGACCACAACTTTTATCTATCTACTCAACACTACCTGCTCGGTAACCGCGAGCTAATAAAAATCCCCTCCTTTTTCAGGAGGGGAATATATAAGTCTCGATAAAACAAGATCACTGCTTTACTTCAACCCCAACGCCGCCTTCCGTTCCTGAAGCAATTTGTAGACATCCACTTGTTGCCCTTCTTGAATGCTTTCATCCACGGTAAACAACACATAACGTTTGCCCCGATTTCTAAAAATCAACTCCTGGCCAATTTTGAGATCTACCCCAGATTTGGAATTGGGGGAAAGATTGGGGTTCATCACATTGGGGATGATCAAAGGGATGGATTCATCACTGGAGTTCACCAAGGTGAAACTGATCAATCCTTCATTGGCCGCCATCACTTTGTTGGCGTCCATCTCGGTAAAGGACACGGAAAGACTTGCCGTTTTATTGGAGGTGTTCGTGAAAACGATCTTGCTGGTGTTTTCCACCATCACCTCCACTTTACCTATGGGACCCAATCCAAAGCCACGGACGAATTCGCCGGTCTTTTTATCGACAACTTTTACTTCCAAGCCTTTGCTATTATTGTTGCGAAGTTTAAGCTGATACATCTCATAATCCGCATAGTCCAATTCCAAGGACGACTTAGGAGGAATCTCCAAACTGGATCGTTGGGCGAAGGCCAATCCTACTGCGGCGACGACAATACTAAAAAATACGACTACTGTTTTTCTCATGATTTCTAATGTTTAAAAATGAATACTGGAACAAAGGTGCGGCATGGGATTTCCGTGGTCGACTCAAATAAAAAAGAGACGTCTCAAATCATTTGAGACGGTATCAGGAAAGGGATTTGAGGTATTCCGTGGGGGTGAGTTTCATGGCTTTTTTGAACACCCGATTAAAGGTGGCCTTGCTGTTGAACCCACAGTCAAAGGCCAGCCCCACCAAGGAGAGTTGCTTGTTATCGCCTTGTTGCAGTCGTTGTTTGAACTGGTTGATGCGATAGGCATTCACAAAGTCGTTAAAGTTTTTTCCAAAACCGGAATTGATGATTTCCGAAACTTCGGCACGGTTCATTTGGAGCCGTTCCGAAAGTTGGGCCAGATTGAGTTCGGGGTCCAAAAACAGTTGTTCCTCGGAAAACAACTTTTCGAGGGTTCCCTTTTTATTGTTTAGTTCGGTAGCGTCAGATGTGGGTAGGCCATCTACTGGCGCGTTGGGAACAACGCTATCCGATTCAAAATCCTTAAGAAACCCAAAATCCGTAAAGTAGCCCTTGACGCCCAAATAGAGCAAGGTGACGGCCGATAGGAATTCGATCCACCATTTTTGCGTCCAGCTAAGTTCCACCACCAGATCATCTACAAACACCTGTAGTAGGCCATACACAAACAAAAAGGAGTAGGCCAAAAGCACCGAAAATATCCAGCTTAACTCTTTCTTGGTGAGATTGGAAAAAAACTGTTGGATCTCGTATTTATACCGATAGTACAGCTGAAAGGAAAAGGCCAAATAGAGCAACATTTGGGCCGAGGACACAACCGTGACCATGGGATCTAGAAACTTCCATTGAAAGTTGATGACGAGATAGCCATTTTGGTTGTCCGCAAAACCGGGTTGGCTGGCATCATAACCCAAGATTACCATTTTGGTCACAAAAAAGAGCATCCATGGTAAAAAATGCCATAGGTGTTTACGCCGTAATCGAAAGTTGGGCTGCAGCACACTCTTCACATAAAAATAGATCAATGGCGCCAACAGCATCCCCATATTGACGAGGTAATAATTGATCTTGGTATTCCTAAAGGTATCATACCAGCCCATAAACCCTAGGGTATAGGTGGTCCTATGGTAGCACATAATCAAAAGGATCAAGGCCAACAACAGATCGGGCAGCGCTCTTTTGCCCACATAGCGGGATAGGAGGAGCCCACTTAGAATAAGGCCCTGTACCACCAAAATAAGGAGGGGGGTGCTGTACAGGTTAAATTCTGGGAAGCCTTGAAATAAAAAAATGATGTCGAAGTAAACCATCCTGTTTAAAGATAGGACAAGACTTCATTCCAATAAAAATATATGGATAATAATGTCGCTTCCTTCACTTTTGCCATGTAGTAATTGCACAGCGAAGGTGTTATAACACTTATCTTTAAAATCGGATGAATCATAAACCGCTAAACATTGTTTCTATGAAACCGATCAAATTGAAAATATTCCTTTATGTTGGGCTATCCATACTTTTAGCGGCATGTCAGCCTCAACATTCCGAATCTATTTCCAAACAGACTGAACTCACCAAAACCTATATCGACCCAGGTCCGGGCTATTCGCAGGCGGTGGTGGTGGAAGCCCATAGCATCAAAACCATCCATATTTCGGGGCAAGTGGGGACAGGGCCTAATTTTGAAAGCCAATTTAAGGAGGCACTCAATGGCTTATTTAAAACCTTGGAAAACTCCGGGGCTACTTTTGAGGATGTGGTGAAGTACAACACTTATATCGTAGACTACCAACCTGCCTATCTGGATACGTTTAGAACCATCAGAAAAGAGCTTTTGGGCGATGAAGATATGCCTGCGAGTACCCTAGTAGGGGTGCAAGCCTTGGGATTACCGGAATGGAAAGTAGAGATTGAGGCGATAGCGGTAATGAAAAGCGACTAGGTTTTCTCCTTTCATTTTCTTTGCTTGTCCAAAGAAAACGAAACAAAAGAAAAGACACTTTTTGGAGAGGCATTTTTAAAGCGATGCTTTAAAACCGAAGCCAGAACCCTAAATTTGGTCCAAGGCTTCCCAAATTCTTAACGGGTTCTGGTTCCTATGCTGCCCAAAAAGGTTTTTACTTCTAGCCATTAACGGCCTATTTTTTCTTGCGTAGACAATTCAAAAGTTTTTGTACTGGAATAAGGAAGTCGTCCAAAGAGTATTCCGATGCAATCGGAAACGGTCTGGGCGACGCGGAACAAAAGCTTTTCTGAATTTCAAGCTGGAAAAAATCAGCCTAGCGTTTTTTCGTTCTTTTTTGGGCGATGCAAAAAAGGACAAGGGTCAATCTATTCCTCCAACAACCCATCCAACAACCCCCTTACTTTCTTACTGTTCCAATTGGCAGCGCCAGTTTCCTTAATTAGTAGGTTTCCTTCATTATCAATCAAAAAATTCGTTGGAATACTTTTGGATTGAAGGATTTCCGGCGGTACAGCAGCAGGGAAATAGACGGGAAGGTCGAATTCCTTTTTATCCAGAAACCCTTGCACCACTTCCGGGTTCTCGTGGGTCACCAAAACAAAATCTATCCGGTCCTTATAGTCTTGGTACAAGGCTTCAATACTGGGCAATTCGGCTACACAAGGGGCACACCACGTAGCCCAAAAACTTAAGAAGGTAATTCGTCCGTCCCCGATACGTTGGGTCACGCGCTCTTGTTCTAAATTTCGCAGGGCGAAATCGAAAGCAGGAATATGTACTTGTTTTTCTACTACCTCAATGCTAGGCGACCATACCATGGTCTTCAGGCGATTAATGCCTACTCGGATGGGTTGTCCCGTTTGTGGGATGATCAGCAGTAGGATGAACACCCCCAACAGGAAATCACCACCACGTAATTTCTTCAGCAATTTCTTCATTCGACCCATGTATAGTTTTGTCGGTTTCTTTTTGTGATATTACAAAAAAGTCCGCCATTCCCATGTATTTTTGAAAGGACTGGGATATAGCCAGCTCCATACATTGAATCATTGGTTGCTGCATCCCTCTTCAAAAAAGAACACCCATGAAATTCCAGAACTGCTTTATCCTCTTCTTTTGGTTTACGTTGACCACCTATGCCCAACATCCCTTTAACGATACTGAACTTCCTATGGAAGAACGTATTGACAACTTGATTTCCTTATTGACCCTTGAGGAAAAGGCATCGCAACTGCTGTACAATGCCCCGGCCGTTGATCGCTTGGGCATCCCTTCCTATAATTGGTGGAATGAGGCCCTACATGGGGTAGGTCGATCGGGAAGGGCCACCATTTTTCCACAGGCCATTGGCATGGCGGCCACCTTTGATGCCCCTTTATTGGAAAAGGTAGCAGCGACCATTGCGGATGAGGCCCGCGCTAAATTCAACGCTGCCCAAGCCCAAGGGAATCGGAACCAGTATACCGGACTGACCTTCTGGACCCCCAATGTGAACATTTTTAGGGACCCCCGCTGGGGTCGGGGCCAGGAAACCTATGGGGAAGACCCCTATCTTACCAGTCAACTCGGAAGGGCTTTTGTCCAAGGATTGCAGGGCGATGACCCCAACTACTTAAAAACAGCGGCCTGTGCCAAGCACTATGCGGTGCATAGCGGTCCGGAAAAACTCCGCCACGAATTTGATGCGGTGGTCAGTCAAAAGGATTTATATGAAACCTACCTCCCCGCCTTTAAGGCGCTGGTGGAGGCTGGGGTGGAATCCGTAATGTGCGCGCACAACCGTACCAATGGCGAACCCTGCTGCGCCCACCCTAAACTCTTACAAGATATTTTGATTGAGGATTGGCAGTTCAAAGGACATATTTTGAGCGATTGTTGGGCCTTGGTCGATTTTTATTCCGAAAACGGTCACGGAACCGTGAACACGGCAGAGGAGGGTGCAGCCCTCGCCCTAAAAAGTGGGGTTTCCCTGAATTGTGGAAGCACCTATCAAGTACTGGCCGAAGCCGTTCGCCAGGGATTGGTGGAAGAAGCCGTTTTGGATAAAAACCTGGCCACCTTGTTGCGCACCCGTTTTAAATTGGGACTGATGGACCCCCCGGAAAAGGTTCCCTTTTCCTCCATTCCCACCACCAAAATTGATGCCGATGACCACCGTGCCCTTTCCTTGGATGTTGCCACCAAATCCATGGTGCTTTTGAGAAACAATGGCGTGCTGCCGCTCAAAAAAGACCTTAACCGCTATTATGTGGTAGGACCCAACGCCGCTTCGGTGGATGCCCTATTGGGCAACTACTTTGGGGTCAACCCGACCATTGTGACCTTTTTGGAAGGCATTACCAAAAAGGTAACCATGGGGAGCCAAGTGCAATACAGTCCGGGAACTACCTTGGACCGGGCCAATGTAAATCCATTTGATTGGTCGTCAGGAGGGGCTGCAGAAGCTGATGTGACCATCGCCGTTTTAGGATTGACACGACATATTGAAGGAGAAGAGGGAGAATCCATTTCCTCACCCTATTATGGGGACCGATTGGATTATGACCTTCCAAAAAACCAATTGGACTACCTGAAAAAACTCGCCTCCCATGACAAGCCCTTGGTGGTCATCGTCACCGGAGGATGCCCCATGAACCTGAGTGAGGTCCATGAACTGGCAGACGCCGTACTTTTGGCGTGGTACCCCGGGCAGGAAGGGGGAAATGCGGCCGCTTCCCTACTTTTTGGGGATACCTCCCCTTCAGGGCGATTACCCATTACCTTCCCAAAATCCTTGGACCAGCTTCCCCCCTATGAAGACTATAGCATGAAGGGCAGGACCTATCGCTATATGGAAAAAGAGCCAATGTACCCCTTCGGTTTCGGGTTGGGGTACTCCCAATTCACCTATGATACCATCAGCTTGGAGGATGAAAGAATCAAGGCCAATCAGGAAACGACCCTCAGCTGCAGGGTCACCAACACAGGTACCGTTGCTGCAGATGAAGTGGTACAATTCTATGTAACCGATCGGGAAAGTGAATTCCAAAAACCCTTGTTCTCGCTACGCGGAACCCAACGTATTCATTTAGAGCCTGGCGCCTCCCAAACGGTTTCGTTTGTGGTCACCCCGGAAGATTTGGCCCTGGTCAATACTAAGGGAATCGCAAAAGTAGAAAAAGGACAGTTCACCTTATATGTGGGGGGCAACCTACCTACTTCGCGTTCGATGGATTTGGGAGGGAGTAAAGCAGCATCCATCGGTTTAGAGGTAAAGTAGTTTATCTTTTTCTTTACTGTTTCTGGAACGATTTTATGGTCACTTGCTACATGCTGAGAAGAAGGGAGAGTGAAATGACCATTCAAAAGTTCTTTCGAACTGAAAGAAATCCAATTCTTTAGATTTTTCATCGCTCTTTCAAAATGACGTCTTAATCACCTTGGCTTTTCCAAGCTGAAAGACAGAACACGCCAAAATATGTTCCAATCCATGTATTTTTATGCATGCCTTTTTCAGAAGCGTATACTCAAGCCTATCAAAATTTACCTGAACGGTTGGAACAACACTATCCAAATTTGTCTTTTGGGAATCACTGTTATTTGCGCATGGCCTTGGATCATGTTATAGGAGACCAATTGGACATTCAAATCAACCGACCTGCCTACCTACATTTAAGCAAGGTGCAATTACAGGGAGTGGTAGTAGTTTTACAACAGTATTTGGAAAGTGAATCCCTTATCCATCAACATCACTGGCAGTCCATGGCCTACAGGAATGCCCGGAAAAAGAAGCAACATGAGTTGCAATTTTAAGTGTGGCTTTAAGGGGCGGGAGTATGTTTCAATTCCAACAACATTTCAAAGGTCACATACTTCAAGGCCTTTTCATGGGTGGCCTCTAGAACAACGGGAGGGGCCAAACCTTCTTTGTAGGCCTCCTTCCATCGGGAAACACATAAACACCATTTGTCTCCCGGTTGTAAGCCTGGAAATTGATAGTAGGGAATGGGCGTACTCAAATCGTTGCCCCTACTTTTGGTAAATCGAAGGAATTCCTCCGTCATGATGGCACAGACCACATGGGTGCCCACATCATCGGTACCCGTTTTACAGAACCCATCACGGTAAAAGCCAGTTTTTGGGTCAAAACAACAGGCCTGTAATTCCGTTCCCAAGACGTTTTTTTCCAATTCCATTCGGTTTCCTACAAAGTTACGGGGATTCGCTCGTATCTTTAAGTCAATTGCTATGAAGACATGAAAATAAAAGTTCCGGATTGGTTATTGAACGCTAGAAATAAATGGACGTATACAGGGCAACAACGCCCCGATTTTGCCATTGCACCCAACGAAGGACAAGTATCCGTTTGGGATTTCCCGCGTCCGCCCGCCTTGGTTCCCGAAAAAAGAACACTGGAAGTCCGTTGGGAGGGGCAATCTTTAGCGCTTTCCCAAAATTCGCTGGCGGTCCAGGAAACGGCCAGTCCCCCCACCTATTATGTACCGCCGGAAGATGTAAATGTAGAAGCCCTGGTAAAGGTACCGGGAAAAACCTCTCTTTGTGAATGGAAAGGGGCTTCCACCTATTGGGCGTTGAAATCAAAACCCGATAAAGCCATTGCATGGTCCTACGCACAGCCATTCCCACCATTCGAGCCCTTGGCCCATTATTTCGCCTTTTATCCGCAGTATTTGGAGTGTTATTTGGCTGGGGAACGCGTGACCCCACAACCTGGAGGTTTCTATGCCGGCTGGATTACCCAAGAACTGGTAGGGCCCTTTAAAGGGGAACCGGGAACGGGACATTGGTAGTTAAAATCGTATTGCCCGGACTATGAACCCTATGCCACAAAAATTCGTCAACCCGCCTGACCAGACGGGCAGGTTCGAGTAGTTTTTTAGCATCTATTGCTGAAAAACTGTATCGGGAATTAGGATTTTTGAAAGTAAAACCTTGTTCTCGATACTTTTCCTAAAGGAAAAACTCGAACTGACGGTTCAAATCAAGTAACTTTAAACCAATGGCTTTTTTGGCACACCCCGTTTACGTCCTCTGCATGCTCGCCCTTATGGTGTTGCTTGCCATTTACGCCGAAAAAACAACATGGGGGAAACCTTTGGGGGCGGCACTCTTGGCCATTGTTTTTACCGCCGTTCTAGCCAATCTAGGATTCATCCCCTCTGCATCCAACAGCATTCCACTGTACGATGGGATTTTCACCTACATCGCCCCGCTTTCCATCTTCTACCTGATGTTAGGGGTCAACCTCAATGCTATCCGAAAGGCCGGTCTGCCCATGATCGGACTTTTTGTTTTGGGTTCCTTGACCACAGTGGCCGGAATCCTTTTGGCCTGGTGGTGTATCCAACCCGAAGCACAACTGGGAGCACAAGCGAAAACCTTAGCGGGTATGTTAACGGGCACCTATACCGGGGGCAGCGTCAATTTTAATGCGATTGCGCTGGAGTATGACTTTCAGGAACAAGGTGCCCTATATGCCGGAACCATTGCCGTGGATAATGTGGTCACCACCGTCTGGATCGTCATTACGTTAGCCCTACCCCGTATCCTTCGTCCGTTATGGAAGGATAAGCAAGGAGTAACCCATAGGACTGAAGCCCATGAAGCCCCCGAGAAGGAAGGCATGGATCTTTCTTCCTTGGCGTGGCTCATCGTCTTGGGACTGTTATCGTTTTATGTTTCGGAAGCCCTTTCGGAACGTTTTCCTGCCATCCCCAGCATTTTAACGCTGACCACCCTTGGGATTCTTCTGGCGCAAACCAAATGGGTCTCCCGATTAAAAGGAGCCCATACCTTGGGATTGTATATGGTGTTCCTTTTTTTGGCCGTTATTGGGGCCTTCTGTGAAATCAATGCTGTCCTGGAATTGAAGCATATAGGGTTGACCCTTTTCCTTTTTACCTCCATAGCCGTTTTGGTGCATGGGGTTTTGATCATTCTACTTGGAGGCCTACTCTATCGGGATTGGAGCATGATTGCCATTGCGAGTCAGGCCAATGTGGGGGGTGGGCCTACGGCTCTGGCCTTGGCGGAAACCTTTGGAAGAAAGGAACTCATGCTCCCTGCCATTTTAATAGGGACACTAGGGAACGCCCTAGGGACCTATTTAGGATTTTTGGTCATTCAATTGTTATAAAATGAGATATCTACTAATTGCCTTATTTTCTATCCATGCTGCAGCGCATTCCCAAGAACGACTACGTGACTATCGAGTGGATATTGGGGTGTTACAACCAGGACCTTTAAACGCCATTACCGATGTGCCCGGTGTTCAGGTGGGGCATGTGACCCTTACCGAAGGGGATGCGATAAGAACAGGGGTCACCGCGCTATTGCCCCATTCCGGGAACCTATTCCAAGAAAAAGTACCTGCTGCCATCCATATTGGAAACGGCTTTGGAAAATTGGCAGGATATACCCAGGTCAAGGAATTGGGCAACCTGGAAACTCCAATTATTTTGACCAATACCCTGAATGTGCCCACTGCAGTCAATGCCGTTATTGGATATAGTTTGGAACAAATAGGCAATGAAAATGTGCGCTCGGTAAATGCCGTAGTGGGAGAAACCAACGATGGGTATTTAAATGATATCCGAGGGCGCCATGTGACCGAAACCCATATCTTGGAAGCCATTGCCAATGCAAAAGGTGGTATGGTGGCCGAAGGCAATGTGGGTGCGGGAACCGGAACCATTTGCTTTGGCTTTAAGGGGGGCATCGGAACTTCATCAAGGATAGTCCCAAAAAAAGTCGGGGGCTACACGGTGGGCGTTTTGGTACAAAGTAATTTTGGCGGGGTCCTTCAAATTGCCGGGGCCGATGTGGGCAAACAATTAGGGCACTATTCCGATAGTTTCAAATATTCACCCGACGGTTCCTGTATGATGGTCATCATGACGGACGCCCCTTTGGACTCCAGAAATTTGGAACGCCTGGCCAAGAGGGCCATGTTGGGGCTGGCGCGTACCGGAGGTATTGCCAGCAATGGCAGTGGGGATTATGTGATTGCGGTATCCACGGCCGAGGCATGTAGAATTCCCTATCGCCGTACTAGAAACGTGTACGCACCCCCCACACTTCGAAACGAAGCTATGACCCCCTTATTTTTGGCTACCATTGAAGCCACGGAAGAAGCCATTTTGAATTCCCTTTTCACTGCCAAAACCATGAATGGAAGAAACGGACACACCATTGAAGCATTGCCCAAGGAAAAGGTATTGGAACTACTAAAAGCTGCCGGGAAAATTTCGCCTGGAAAGGAGTAATAAACCTGGACCTTTTGCTTCCTCTATGCCATGGAGAAGGAACTCTGAAATGAACTTACGACTTTAAGCCCGAAGATTTTCCAGAAATAATGGTGCTGCCAGCGGAAGTGCGTTTCGGGAAGCGAAAAGGAGCATGTAGCGATAGCAGCAGCCATGGTTTTGGTGAAGCCAAAAATTTCCTTAAAATCTTCTTGATTTTTTGCTTCGTTTTGCATCAAGGCAAAATGAAGAATATGAAAATCAGTCGGCGCCTATGCCTCTTCTGGCCCTTTATTTCAAATGCAAAATTATTGCATTTTCAACGCAGTCCTGGTCCTCCTTTGGGCGATGCAAAATAGGACAAGTATTTAATCAGTCTCTTTTCTATGTTCATTTCTTTACTTGTCTAAAGAAACGAACCAAAGAAAGGACACCTTCTCCAGAGGAATTTTTTGCCTAAGGGCAAAAACCGCTCTCACTTTCTAAATTTTCTCCAAGACTTCGAAAATTCTTTACGAAATTTCGAGCCTATTCTGCGGAGAAGGAAAACTTTTATTTCACATAGGATATCACCCGCTTTTGAAAAGCTCAGAATGAATTTGTTTCAGCACCCCATTAGCAATGATTCTTCCGGAATAAACTAAGTGAGACCTTGAAATAAATTCAGGGTGACGATGACCTGAATGGTGTTTACATTATTGCACACTCAAAGCATAAATGGCAAAAGACCCCAACCAATGGCCGCCTTCATAGCTGTCCCCCATCAGATTGGGAAAGGAATACGCCACATGTTCATGAGCCAAGGCAACCAAATGACCGTATTCGTCTGGATATTGTTTCGCCAATCCGAAGAGCACCCATGCCCGACTAAAGTTGAGTCCATCCAAATGCACCAATTGTCCATCCTCGCGGTCCCCGACAAGGGCCACATCAACCGTAAAGTTGGTGTCTTTTAGCTCGGGAAGGAATTGGTCCATCCAGCTAAAAAAATCGTCCTTAGTAAGGATTCTTCGCATGAGATCCACTTCCTCAAAACAGGGAGAAAGAAAATCAGCACCACTGGGTTCCCAAGTCAGGGGGCATCCCATATCATCTTTATAAAAAAAAGAGGCCCTGTCCTTAATGGCATCCATCAATGCTTCACTATTCAAAGTTTCGGCATAATCCCAAGCAAAAGAGAGTCCAAAGGCGGTATTGGTATGGGTCCCAACACGCACCGGATATTGCAATTTGGGCAGATAATCCACCAATTTTTGGGCAATCAAATCGGACAACGGTTTTAGGTTTTCCTCCAATTCCCTTGCCAATGGGTCCTCCCACGTATGGATTTCCTCAGCAAGCTTCAACAGCCAACCCCAACCATAAGTGCGTTCGTAATTCTTATTGTGCTCTCCATCAAAATAGGTGACTTCTTGAACGATGTTTTCTTTGGAAAGGTTGCTCTTTAAAATGTGTTTGATGCTATCCGCCTCTTCCAATTGAGGATATAGCTTTAATAGTTTCACCATGGACCAATGTCCATGAACCGCTGAATGCCAGTCAAAACAGCCATAAAAAGCAGGGTGTAATGTTTTAGGTGCTGCTAAATCCTCACCGCTGCCCAAAACATGGCCCAGCTTATTGGGATATTCTTTCTCCACACATTCCAAAGGCAGGGTGGCCAACACATTAGCCTGTTCCAAAGTCAAGGCTATTTTCTCCATAGTGGAACCCTTTTCTGTTTCTTGAGCAATCTTCTTTTTGTCCTTATCCACGGAAATAACGCATCCAACAGCTAGAAGGAAAAGAAGAGGTAGGACATAAAACGGATAGCTTTTCATGTTTAAAAAGTATTGGATTGAGCAGCAATGTAACAAAACCCTATCATTTTGCACTAATGGATTACGGGCTATCCCTTTGAAACCAGGGCAAAATAAATACTGCAAAGGTTCCATTTTTTGTTAGCTTTAGAAGTCGAATACGAAAACACTAAACACATGGATATTTTTGGGAAAATAAAGGAAAAGCTCAGCAATGAGTTTATTGATATCGTCGAATGGCTGGACTATACGGACGATACCATTGCACACCGATTTGAGCGGTATCAAAATGAAATAAAAAATGGAGCAAAACTCATCGTTCGCGAAGGGCAAACCGCGGTATTTGTGAATGAAGGACAACTGGCCGATGTCTTTTCACCCGGCACCTATGAGCTCACTACCAAAAACCTTCCCATCCTGGCCACCTTAAAGGGATGGAAATACGGTTTTAATTCCCCTTTTAAAGCCGAAGTGTATTTTGTGAACACCCATTTATTCACCGATGAAAAATGGGGCACCAAAAATCCGGTTACCCTCAGTGACGAGCGATTCGGCTTGGTGGAAATCCGGGCGTTCGGCACCTATGCCTTCCGAATTTCCGATGCCGGTAAGTTCATTATTGATATTGTGGGCACGGACAATAATTTCACCAATTATGAAATCAATGAACACCTTAAAAGTTTAATCGCCACCCGTTTTACGGATACCGTGGGGGAGGCCAATTTGCCCATTGAACTCTATGCAGCCAATACTACGGAACTCTCGGATACCTGTAGGGAGGTCATGGCACCTGAATTTGAATCGGTAGGGATTTCATTGGAGAAATTCTTTATTGAAAATGTATCCATGCCCGAAGACCTCAAAAAGGAAATCTTCGAATACAGCCGGCTGGACAAGCTGGATATGCAGAAACTGGCCCAATTCAAAGCGGCCAAGGCCATGGAAGCTGCCGCCAAAAATGAAGGGGGCACGGCCGGAGCTGGGATGGGCATGGGCATGGGCTTTGTACTTGCACAACAAATGGGCAATATGATGGGGGGTGCCATGGGGCAACAACAGACCGGTTTCCCTCAGGCGACCGGAGCAGCCGTTCCGCCACCGATGCCCACCCAAGTGATGTACTACTATGCGGTCAACGGGGCACAACAAGGCCCGGTTACCCTAGATCAATTACGCGCCTTGTTTGCAGGCAGGACCATCAATAGGGAAAGCCTGGTTTGGAAGCAGGGCATGGCCAATTGGGCGGCGCTTCAAGATGTGGAAGAGCTAAAATCGTTCTTGGGGGGCAATACGCCACCACCATTGCCGGGTGCATAATTAAATTGTCATTTCGAAGAAGCTTGCGACTGAGAAATCTAGATTTCTCACATTCGTTCGAAATGACACCATTTTCCCAATTTGGACAGTCCCATTAAAAATACCGAACTCAAAAAGCCCTGCAGCAATTGCGGGGCAGAAATGCGGTATCTCCCCGGCACAAGGCATGTTACCTGTGATTATTGTGGGAATCAGGAAACTATTGAAACGGATGAGCATGGTTTTCAAGAGTTGGAGCTCTATCCCTACCTCCAAGAGATGGGGGCACTAAGACATAGTGAAGGCCTTAGCATGATTACCTGCAGAAACTGTGGTGCTGTCCAACATGTAGAAGAAACCTATAAATCGCTTCATTGTGTGTATTGTAGTACGCCTCTAGTTTTGGAGGATCAATACCAAGAGGATTGGATTTTACCCGGAGCCGTACTTCCCTTCCAGATTGATCAGAAAAAGTCATATCACATCTTTCAACGTTGGGTAAAACGCCTATGGTTTGCTCCCAATAATTTAAAAAAGGCAGCTCTGGACCCGCAATTCACCAAAGGGCTGTATCTCCCCTACTGGACCTTTGATGCCCAGTTGCAGGCGGTGTATTCCGGTCAACGCGGCGAGTATTATTATGAAACCAAACGAGTGCGAAATGCAAAGGGAAAAATGGTGCAGCAACGCGTGCGAAAAACACGTTGGTATCCGGCCTCCGGTCAGGTTTCCGGATTTGTGGACGATACCCTAGTGGAAGCGTCCAACCAACGCAAGGGACGGGTTCCCTCAAAAATAGCCCGATGGAATTTGAAATTATTACAGCCCTTCAACTCCAGTTTTTTGCGTGGCTTTGTTACGGAAAAGTATACCATTCCCTTAAAGCAAGGCCATTTGGCAGCAAAAGGGGAAGCCGAACAAATTGCACGCCGCTGGTGCCGGCAAGACATTGGTGGCGATACACAACGTATCTCCCACATGAAAATGAAATTATCCGAAGAAACGTTCAAACATATCCTTTTACCGGTATACATTAGTGCCTATAGATACAACGGGAAAGAATACAATTTCTTTGTGAATGGGGAGAATGGCCAAATTTCAGGTTCGCGACCCTATAGCTTTTGGAAGATATTCTTTGCCGTGCTCTTGGGTATTTTGGTCATCGCACTTATTGCCTATTTTAATCAGTAACCAACCGCTCCTATGAAAAAAGTAGTTTTGCTCGTATTCCTTTGCTCCGCCTTGGCCTTCGCACAGAATTCTCCCAATGATGACAAAAAGGCCATAAAGGAAATGCTAATGGCCCAACAAAGCGCATGGAACAAGTATGATATTGAAGCCTTTATGCAAGGCTATTGGCGATCGGACTCGTTGGCTTTTTATGGAAGCGGAGGGGTCATCAAAGGCTGGCAGGCCACCTTAGATCGCTACAAAAAAAGCTATCCTTCAAAAGATCATTTTGGGACGTTGGACTTTAAATTCCATGAGATTACCCCTATTTCAGAAGGGTCGTACTATGTTATGGGAGAATATTTCTTAAAACGAAGTGTTGGCGATACCAACGGGATTTTTATGCTCGTGGTCAAAAAGATCAATGGGGAATGGAAGGTCATCGCGGATACCTCGGCCAAGATCAAATAAAGTATACCCCCTATGGATTATGATTCTTTAATGTACATCCATCTCTTTACCGTGGTCCCTTGTATCTTTTTGGGGGCGTACGGATTATTGGGCAAAAAGGGAACCGCAGTTCACAAGAGCTTGGGTAAAATATACATGGTATTGATGCTCTTTACAGCCAGTGTAACCCTATTTATGCCTGCCGATGTAGGAGGCCGATTTTTAGATCATTTTGGATGGATCCATTTGTTCAGTTTTTTAACTATTTGGACCGTTCCGACGGCCTATACTGCTATCCGAAAAGGGAATATTAGGGCCCATCAACGAAAAATGATTCTCCTCTACATTGGAGCCATAGGCATTGCCGGTGGCTTTACCCTTGCTCCGGGCAGGTATTTACATGAGTTGTTTTTCGGTTAATCAAACACCAAACAAACAGGAGCCCCAACTTCAAACTGACCGGTATATTCCAAGGTCCCGGTTTCGATATTCCTTCGGAAAACGGTAATGTTATTGCTGCGTTGATTGGCCACAAGAATGAAGTTACCATCTGGGGTCAGCACAAAATTTCGGGGCCAGTCCCCCTGTACCGATTCCCTACCAACCAAATTGATTTTACCGGAAGCTTGGTCCACAGAAAAAATGACCAAGGTATTTTCACCGCGATTGGAGCCATATAAAAACGTTCCATCCGGCGACAAGTGAATGTCGGCACAGGCCTTTTGCCCGGTCCAATCCGTCGCCACGGTGCTCTCGGTTTGAATAGGGTGATAGCTTCCTTCCCCATCCCTTTTAAAAACGGTAATCGTAGCGTTGAGTTCATTGATCACATATAAAAAAGACCTATCGGTATTAAAAGTAAAATGTCTAGGACCCGCCCCATCAGGGAGCTTTAGATCTGTTTGTTCTGCCGGAATCCAACCATGGGGTTGTTTTGTATAACGCTTTAGGGCATCCAGCCCCAAATCGGCAACAAAAAGGCCTTTTTCGGTAAAATGGGCCTTATGCGCATGGGCCATACCTGTGGTATCCATTGGATTGTGGTCCAGTATTTGTTGGTCACCAAGGCTTCCATCATCTTCAATATCAAAAACCCCTACGTTACCTCCCGTATAATTGGATACGGCCACTTGTCCATTCTGGGACAATGTAATATGACATGGATGTGCCCCTCCAGAACCTTTGCTGTTGATTTCCTCCAACAAGCCATCCTTAATGGAAAAGGCAGTGACCCCCCCACCCAGACTATCAAAATCGGCCGTTTCCTGGACGGCATAGAGAAAGTTTCCATTATTGGAACGTGCCAGAAAAGAAGGATTGGGTAGTTTGGCTTTTAATTGAAGCGAGTCCAATGCCCCTGTTTTTGGATTGAACCTTAGGGTATAAATTCCCTCGCTGGTACCATCGGTATAAGTACCCACATAAAGGATAAGGGGTTTTTTGGGTTTCGAATCCTCAGAACAACCCATGAAAAAAACCAGGCTTAAAAACAAAAAATAGTGATGCTTCATAGTGGAATAAAAGAAATAAATGTACTTGAAAATGGCAACATATAAATTTAGTACCTTCATCAAATTCAAAAAACGACATCATGTTTAAAAGACTTTTATCGCTATGGGCATTTGTGTTTTTCTACGTCATAGTGCAATCCCAAGACCCTCACTTTTTATTGGACCCTACGATTTCCCCAGATGCAAAAACCATCGTCTTTAGTTATGATGGTGATCTATGGAAGGTGAATGCTTCCGGTGGCTTGGCCCATCGCATCACCGCCATGCAAGGTGAAGAAATACTTCCGAGAATCTCTCCAAACGGCGAATGGTTGGCCTTTACATCAAATGCCCTGGGCAATAGTAACATTTACATCATGTCCATGTCCGGCGGCCCAATAGAACAGCTCACCTTTAATGATCGGTCGGATGAGATTGACAGTTGGTCATGGGATTCCGAGACCCTATATTTCACCTCCAATAGGGAAAATCGTTATTCTGGCTATACCATTTCTAGAAAAGGGGGTACTCCCAAACGTCTTTTTGGGCATTATTTCCATACGGTGCATAACTTGGCCAAGCACCCCACCAATGATGAACTGTTTTTTAATGAGAGCTGGGAAAGCAAAAACTTTACCAACCGAAAACGCTATAAGGGTGCTTACAATCCTGATATAAAAAGCTATGATCTGGCCAGTGGAGCCTACAAGGAATATACCTCCTATAATGGTAAGGATATGTGGGCGACTTTTGACCGATCAGGGACCCTGTATTTTGTTTCCGACGAAGCCAATGGAGAATACAACCTTTACACCTTTAAAAACAATAGCAAAACCCAATTGACTTCTTTTGATACTTCCATTGGCCGACCACAAGCAAGCGCCAATGGGCAGGCCATTGTATTTACTAAGGACTACCAGATTTTCTTATATAATGTTGCCAATAATAAGGCTGACAAAGTGGTCATTCGGTTAGGGAGCGACAACACTTTGGGAAACCTTCAGGATTTTAAGGTAAACGGAAACATTACCAATTTTTCCATCTCACCGGACAATAAAAAGCTTGCTTTTGTATCCAGGGGGGAACTTTTTGTATCCGATACCAAAGGAAAGTTTGTAAAACAGATTCATACCAAAACTGGAGAACGCGTCAAAGAGGTGGTTTGGTTGAAGGACAACAAGACCCTATGTTATGTTAGAACCGATAAGGGATATACCAATCTTTTCACCAATTCGGCCAACGGTACCGGCAAGGAAAAGCAAATCACCAAAGACGCTAGGAACAACGTGAACCTGACCTTACATCCGGAAATGGATAAGGCCGTCTACATCAGCGGTCGTGATGAATTGCGATTGTTGGATTTGAAGTCCTGGAAATCCGAGGTTCTGGTAAAGGATGAATTCTGGGCCCTTTATGCGCCTCAGCCCTATTTTTCGCCAAATGGCACCCATGTAGTGTATAACGCCATCCGAAATTTTGAGCGGGATGTATTGACGATACGACTTTCAGACAAGAAAATCAGCAATTTGACCAAAACCGGGGTCAATGAATCCAACCCTTCGTGGTCCCCTGATGGCAAGTATATCTATTTTGCTTCCAACCTTACCCGGCCCAGCTATCCTTATGGAATGCAAAATCCAAATATTTATAGGATGGCCTTGGACAAATATGAAGATGACTTTTCCATGGATGAGTTTAACAAACTTTTTGAGGAGAAAGAGAAGGAAGACGACAAAAAAGATAAAGACGACAACAAAAAAAAGGAAGAAAAAGAAACCAAAGCCGATAAGGTGGTCATCCGTATTCGTGAGAAAGGATTAATGGAGCGACTAAAAAGGGTGAGTCCCTCTTTTGGCTCACAATACGGTCCAATCGCTTATGCAAAGGACAAGGCCACTTTTCTGTTTTATTTGAGCAATCATGATGAGGGAAAAATGAAATTATGGAAAACTTCTTTTGAGCCCTTTGAAGAAAGTAAAACCGAGGTTGTTTTCGATGAGGAAATCAATGGTTACCAAATTGAAACCGCTAAGGATAAGTACTATTTAAGGGTAAAAGGAAACATCCATACACTCGATATAAAGAGCAACAAGACCGAAAAAATCGATATCAACCATACGTTCAGGAAAAATTTGTCCGAAGAGTTCACGCAGATGTTCTACGAAGCCTGGGCCGGTTTTGAAGAGAATTTTTATGATGAAAGTTTTCACGGAGAGGATTGGGCCAAACTCAGGGATCGATACGCCAAATTTCTACCTTACCTGACCAAACGCTCGCAATTGCGTTTGCTTTTTAATGACATGCTTGGGGAATTAAACACATCACATTTTGGTTTTTATTCCAATGGAAAGGAAGAAAAAGGTTTTTATAAGACGTCCACGATGAGCACGGGTATTATATTTTCAGATGACGACCCATACCTTGTTGAACGTATCCTTACTGATGGCCCTATGGACGTTACCGGCAAGAACATAAGAAAAGGGGATCGCTTAATTGCCGTGGACGGGGAAAAAGTGGATGAAACAAAAAATAGGGAATCTTATTTTGTTCGCCCTTCCAAAGACAAGGAATTATCCATAACGCTTTCACGCAATGGCAAACCTATTTCCATAAAACTACATCCCACGAACACCAATACCACCCGCAATCTTTTATATGATGAATGGATGGATAACAACCAGAACTATGTAGATCAAAAGACCAACAAAGACATTGCGTACATTCATATGAAGAATATGACCGGTGGGGAATTGGAGCGTTTTAAGCGTGAAATGGTATCAGAGGCAAGCGAGAGTAAAGGATTGATTCTTGATCTACGATACAATACAGGTGGTAATGTCCATGATGAAGTGCTTCAATTTCTATCGCAAAAACCCTACTTAAAATGGAAGTACCGTGAGGGAAAACCAGCTCCGCAACCTAACTTTAGTCCTGCGGCAAAACCCATTGTAGTGCTGATCAACGAACAATCCCTAAGTGATGCCGAAATGACCTCTGCAGGCTTTAAGGAACTTGGTCTGGGCACCCTTATCGGGACTGAAACCTACCGCTGGATCGTCTTTACCTCGGGAAGTGGTCTGGTTGATGGTTCCTTTTATAGATTGCCGTCATGGGGATGCTACACCTTGGATGGTAAAAACCTGGAAAAAGAAGGCGTTCAACCAGATATTTTGGTGCGGGAGACATTCAAGGACCGACTTGATGGGAATAATCCACAGCTGGATCGGGCCATAGACGAAATCAATAGGCAACTTAATGCACAATAAAACACCTCCTTTAAACTGGACGAAAACAGGATTTGAAATTTACAATGAATTCGAATACCATCATTCTGGTACTAAGTTGCCTGGGGATTGTTCAAGCACTTTTTCTTTGTGTTTACCTTTTTACGCTAAGGAAAGGGAATAGAAGGGCCAACGTATTTCTTGGGTTGATTATTCTTGGATTAACCATAAGGATAGGAAAATCAATACTCAATGAATACCTTCAACTCGAAGCATGGCAAAGGAACCTCGGACTAGCGGGAATTCTATTGGTCGGACCCAGTCTATGGCTCTATGGTAAGACCATATTTCATCAGCAGGTGGCCCAAAGGCACCTTACATATCATTTTATACCGTACGTTTTATTCTCAATGCTGAGCTGGGCCATCCCCAATAGGTTCGATGCCATTTCTTTGGTCATTTACTATGTGATATTTGGTCACCTTATGGGTTATCTCTGGTTTTCCATCCATCTTTTAGTAAAGCAAAAGAAGCAATCACAAAGGCCGATCCTCATTTGGTATAGAAATCTGGTCTTTGGGGTGGTGTTTATCTGGGTATTTTACATAGGCAATGTATCGGGGTTTATTCCTATCTACATTGGTGGTGCCATTTGTTATACCTTCTTGATTTACGTTTTCAGTTTCCTATTCCTTAAAAAGCATAGTTTTCAGCTGGAAAAGTACAAGGGGCAGTCCCTTGATGGGGTCACCACGACAAAATTGATGCATGAGGTGAAAGCACTCTTTGAGGAGAAATCGGTGTATCTGAATCCAAAAATTTCATTGGCGGAAGTGGCCCATACCGTGGGGACTACCACAAAAGTGCTGTCCCGGGTCATCAATGAATCCACCGATAAGAACTTTTCTGAGTTCGTCAATTCCTATCGCATTGAAAAAGCCAAACAACTTTTAATTGCCCCTGAAACGAAAAATGAAAAAATCGCCAGTATCGCTTATGACTCCGGGTTCAATAATGTGACGACCTTCAATCTAGCCTTTAAAGGAAGTACCCGTTTGACCCCTTCGGAATTTCGAAAACAAATGGGTTGATTTTTTCTGAAAAACATCTTTAAAATCATGATTCTTAAAGCCTAAACGACAACCATCCCACATATTAGCACAAAAATTAGGTCATGCGGGGTATTTTGTTATGGGGTCTTCTTTTAATCGTCCTATCTTGCCAAGACAAAAACACTACCGTTCAAGAGCTTGGCGGGATCTTACCGGAAAAAGAGGTGGTATTTGAAGGTCTTAATAGGCCTTGGAGCATTGCCTTCTTATCAGAGAACAGTGCCTTGGTCACGGAAAAAAATGGGGATTTGGTGCGCATCGACCTCATCGCCAAAACCAAACATAAAATCAAAGGCTTTCCCCAGGATTTGACCGACAGTATTGGGGCCATTCACATAGGTGATAATTCCGGTATTTACGAAGTTCTATTACATCCTGAATTCGCAGAAAACCGGAAAATCTATTTTTCCTACGCCGCAAAAAAACCAGGGGAAGGTAAAACAACAAAATTCGTTTCAGCCGAGCTCCAAAAGGATTCCCTATCGAATATTACTCCCCTATTAATTGCTGAGCCCTTTACCCCTATAAATTACCACTACGGTGGGGGGATGACCATTGGTCATGATACCACTTTGTACCTCACCGTTGGTGAGCGTCTGTTTTGGGAACATGACGAACCTGAACTGCCCATCGCCCAAGATGTTACCGATTCAAGGGGAAAGATCCATCGCTTTCATTTGGACGGAAGTATCCCCGATGACAATCCCGATTTAGGCCCAAATGCCATTCCAAGTATTTATGCCCTGGGCATTCGCAATACCCAGGGCATTGCGTTACAACCCGGTTCCAATCGAATTTGGTTTACGGAACACGGCACCATTCAAGGTGACGAAATCAATATTTTGGAAGCAGGGGCCAACTATGGGTGGCCGAATATGACCACAGGAAAATTACGTAGCAAGGACTACAAACCCCCAAAACTTGAAGGAGTGGAATTTACCCATCCCATTTGGTTTTGGCACCATACCGTGGCACCAACAGGCCTGTGTTTTTATACTGGGGATGAATTTCCCCATTGGAAGAACAACCTCTTTGTGCCCGGACTATCAAGGGGAAGCTTATGGCGTTTTCACATAGAAAATGATACCATCAAAAGTGTTGAAGAGTTGTTTTTGGATAGTCGGGTGCGGTCAAGAAAGGTGGCCCAAAGTCCGGATGGCAAATTATATCTACTTACCGACACCGAAGATGGCCAACTCATCAGAATCAAACCTCAATCAATCCCACAATAAGCATCCTATCATGAAAAAACTTGTTTACCTAGTATTGTTCTTTCTTCCCACAATCACTTTTGCCCAAACCGAAGTAGCACAAATTCAGGAAACCCTCCTGAAGTACCTTAACGGCTCATCCTACAGTGAGCCGGAGATCATTCAAGAGGCGTTCTATCCAGAGGCCGATCTTTTTCTTTCCAAAAAGGACCAAGAGATCTGGGTCCTGTCCCCAAAGGAATATGCAGCCCTATTTGAAAATAGGGAAAAAGGGAAATTCAATGGGAGGGAAGGAAGGATTCTAATGATCGATATGGCCAACAACATAGCCATGGCCAAAGCAGAAATCAAAATCCCTTCCCGAAACATGGTTTATATGGACATCTTTCTTCTAAAAAAACTGTCAGGCCAATGGAAAATTATAAGCAAAGCAGCAACACAGATGCCAAACTAGGTATTACTGAGGTTATTCTTGATTTCCTTTCTTAAATAAAGGCCTGTAACGATTGTGGATAGCACATCCGCAATGGGAAAAGAAAGCCAAACGCCCAGTTCTCCCAAAATAGGTGGCAAAATTAAAATGAGTGGTATAAAAAAGAAGCCTTGCCGGGTCAAGGTCAACAGCAACGCAGGTACGGCCTTTCCAACAGCCTGAAAATAGGCTGCCCCAATCAACTGCAAAGCGATGATAGGTGTTGCGGCAAAGACCAAGCGCATGGCCAAAGGCGCGTGCTCCATTACAAAAGCGTTGGTGATGCGTTCGGCTTCCGGCAAATCGGTACGATTACTAAGAAATAAATCGGCAATTTCAGCGGGGAACACCATCAAAACAATAAAAACCAAGGTCGCTACTAGGGCGGCATATTTGATTGCCGTATAAATGGATTCCTTTACCCGGCGGTACTTAAAGGCCCCATAGTTGAAGCCGGCAATGGGCAAAAACCCTTGGGTCACCCCAAATACGGGAAACAGGGCAAACATCAACATTCGACCAATAATGGCATATACGGCAACCAAAGCTTCCCCTCCCAATCCGAACAATATGTTGTTCATTAGAAGGTAAATGACACTGGTCACTGCCTGTCTTGCCAAGGTTACTCCCCCCAGAGAACCAATTTCCCTAAGAATTATACCTTTCAGTTTAAAATGTCGTAGGCCTATTTTCAATTCTGAGTTCCTGGACAAAAAGAAATAGACAATGTAGGAGAGACAAAGCAAGTATCCGGCCGTGGTGGCCCATGCCGCTCCGTGCATGCCCCAATCAAAAACGTAGATAAATATGTAGTCCAAAAATAGATTCCCCACAGAAGGGATAATCATGGCTATCATCGCGAACTTGGGCTTTCCTTCGGCACGAATAACCGTATTGCCCATCATACAAAGCGCCAACAGAGGAACGCCATATAAGACAATGATATAGTAGATTTTTGCGGGTTCAAAAATGGCGCCTTTACCTCCAAAGGCTGGAATCAGGGAATCCACAAAATAGAGTCCTAGAACCACCATGGTAATCGTCACCAAAAGTGTCAAGGCAATTTGGTTCCCAAAAGTCTGCAAGGCCTTATTCTTGTTCCCTGCACCCAGGGCCCGCGAAATGATACTGGACCCCCCAATACCTATGGCCATGCCCAAGGCACCAATAAAAAAAGAAACAGGAAGCACTACATTAATGGCCGCTATGGCTATGGATCCTATCCAGTTGCCCACAAAAATGGAGTCAATCAAAATGTTGAGGGACATCACCAGAATTCCGATGGAGGCAGGAACAGCTTGTTTAATGAGCAAGCTTCCTATGGGTTCCGTACCCAGTTGTTCTGATGATACCTTGGCCATTAAACGGGGAGTATCGCTTTTTGCTCCCAGTCAGCAATCCAGTCCGCCATTAATTGTACCCAATCGTCCCGATCATTAAGGCAAGGGATATGTTTATAGGATTCGCCACCCGCCTCCTTGAACTCTTCTTCGCCCTCCATGGCAATTTCTTCAAGGGTCTCCAAGCAGTCCGATACAAAGGCCGGGGTAATTACCGCCAAACGGGTTTTCCCTTCCTTCGCCAATCGTTCAAATTCATAATCCGTATACGGCTTTAACCATGGGTCACCGGCCAAGCGCGATTGAAAGGAGCTACTGGTCTTTTGAGGGTCAAGTCCCAATTCCTGTACCACCAAATCCGTGGTATCATAACATTGATGGCGGTAGCAGGTGTGATGGGCGACAGAGTTTACCTTACAGCATTTCCCATCAATTTTACAATGGAATTTGGTAGGGTCCGATTTTCGAATGTGCCTTTCGGGAATTCCATGATACGAGAAAAGTATGTGGTCATATTCAAAACCTTCCAAGCCTTCGGCAATACTATTTGATAGTACTTTAATATAGTCTTTATTGCTGTAAAAAGCAGGTAGGGTCGTGATGCGCATGTTAGGAAAGTGAATGGCTTGTTGTTCCAAAGCTTTGACCACAACCGTTTCATAGGATGACATGGCGTAGTGTGGGTACAAGGGCACTAAAAGGACCTCATCCACACCCTTTCCATGCAATTCTTGCAATCCTTCCTTAATGCTCCCACTTCCATAGCGCATGCCCAGGGCCACTGGAAGTTCCGTATACTGTTGTACTTTTTCCTGAAAACGTTTTGAAATGATGATGAGTGGAGAACCTTCCTCCCACCAAATCTTGGAATAGGCCTTGGCGGATTTCTTTGGACGGGTCTGCAGTATAATTCCCCTGACAATAATGTTCCGTAATAAGGGGTTAACGTCTATCACCCTTTCATCCATCAAAAATTCATCGAGATACGGTTTTACATCTTTTGGGGTAGGACTATCCGGAGAACCCAAATTGACCAATAATACTCCTTTCGGCATAGCAGATTTTTGAAATGCAAAAATACGATTTGTTGCGCATCGGAAGACAACAGGTCAAACCACTTTACTATGCTTAAATAAATAAGTTTGATACTACGATTTCGAGGCTATTATTGAAGGCTATCCAATAACACTTCATTTGCCTTGGTTTCCATGGAATCGATCTTCATTACGGGAATCGAATCCAATTTCGATACTGGTTTTAAATCCAAATTATTCTTATCGGGATACAGTACGTCATCGGAAAGATTTTCAGAGGCTTTCCATGTCTCCCCCAATTGATTTAAGATGGTCTCCGTCCATTTTGAAGGATGCTTGGCATCAATCCAAATAACATCGCGATATTCCGCATCTACCAAAGCCAGATCGGGGGTGGCGGAACCATCAAACTGTTTGCTGCTATCCCGAACGGCAGCAACCGTTCCGATAACAAACATGCGCTTTTTGCCAGCGATATCTTTTACAAAAGGACGAAACTCCACCGGCTTGTTGGCAGACCAATCATATTCCTTGCGTGACTCTATGACCTTTAAGGGCATGGCCGATACCCCCGCGTACCCTTCCTTTTTTGCAGCATGATTGTAGTAGTATAGTTTTTGGGTACCATCTGCAGGTATCATTACACTGAAGGCCAAACTGGTACGCGCGTCACCAATGGGCTCCAAACCAAACCAATGGTAAAGTCCGTCAAGCGCATCGGTTGGCATTCCCTCAAAATTAAAATCGGTCACGTAGGGTTGTTGGTTCTGGTCCTGGGGCAATTCTGGAATTTTTACCGCCGTCTTCATATTCCACGGTAAGGGATCGGTGAATCCTCCCAAGAATTGCAAGGACTGTGCCTGCAGTTGGGAAATGCGTTCTGCGAGGGTATTCTGACCCTTTAAAAATGGATGATCTTTAATTCTATCAGGAGGAATATAGGTTCCTTTGCCTATGGTGATCCGTTCCAAATAATCCTTAAAATCGTGCTCCCCAGCGTCTATCACCATAACGCCCCCATAGGTAGGATAGGGAAAGAAAAAGCCTTTCCATTTGATTAGGTTGACGACCTGCACCCAGTTTCCCTCATCGTTTTTCATGTAGAAGACATCGCTAGGCTCCATAGTGAACAACTGAAAAATATTGAAACGTTGTACCACGGCATTATAGGTGTTTCGGCTAAACGCTAGGGATTCCCCAATGGAAAAGGTCACTGGAACCCGATTTTCATTCGAAAATCTCGGGAACGGTGACGTACTTTCCACCAAAAAAATCTCTTCGGTATTATCGTTGATGCGCTGCCAGGTGTATTCCTTGGCAGGTTGCACGGCCATGGTCCATTGATTTGTACCATCCACCCGCACCAGTTGAGGCATGGAGACCTCTTGGGTTTCACCTACGGATTCGTAGGCCATGGTCACAATATTGTTGAACGGTTGGATCCTCTCGTTCTGGGTTAGCGGAAGTTCATCCAATTCCTCCAGATTCAGGTTGTTGAACACATTGTAGGTTTGCATATAGCCATACAGGTTCATTTTGAACCCAAAAAACCAAAGGGTGATAAAAAACGCCGCAATTCCCACCAAAATCAGGACACGCCTACCCGCACTTACGGCATTGCGAAACCTATGCAACGTAAACCACAGAAAACCAGCACCAAGAAGGATAATAAAGCTATATTTCCTTAGAAATAAAAGCGCCGGCTGGTAATCGTCACGCAGAAAGAACAACAGTAAAATCAGTACGATACCGCTTATAACAACGATGCGTTTTTGTTTCTTTCCTTTCTGCCAGTATGTTTTTATCATTGCTCGATTTTAATTTTTGCCTACCCGGAAAAACCCGAATTCCTTTGGCCAACCGTTTACTGCTTCATTCATTTTATCATGCCCTTGTCCTTCAATCGGTCGCGGGCCGATTTCTTTTCCTTTGGGATTGGTTCAGGTTCGCTGTTGGTTTCCGTCTTCGATTCCGTGACCTCCTCATCCCCATCGATCAAATCCTCCACAAATTCCTTTCCCTTGTCAAATGCCTTTTCCAAATTTTCCTTGCTCGTGGTATCCTTGGCAAAAACAAAGGCGGATGCGATATAGGTTCCTATCAAAGTCCCCACAATGGCCGACGCGAAATATTGGATAAAAAAGACATTAATGGGGGTCACAAAAGTAACGATGCCCGCTCCGAGGGCAAATAGCAGGGTAATCCACACCAAACGCATTAAAAAAGGTTGTTGGTGCACAAATCCTTTTTTGTTTTCTGGTTTCATCTGTAAGGACTTCGCATGCGTTATCTTATTCGCCAGACGATATATGGCGTTGCTCTTGGATTCCCTCCAGTACCAAACGATCCCAAAAAGAATTGCCCCAATGAATACAATGATTTCGAGTGTCATGCGCCTTGTTTTTTATTGTTTTCGAGTATTTTTTCGATGACCCATTCCTGATAATCAGGACTCCAGCTGCTATATACATTGTAAAACTGCTCTTTGTCATACCAATACATGTGCACAGGATCTTTAGGTACTATTTTTGAAAGCAGTTTCCAAACCAATTCCTCCTCTTCTTCCTGCAAGGACGGATGGGGTTCATGCAAAATCTTCACAAAATGTTCATCCACATAATCCTGTAACTTGAGATTCTTATCCACAATCAGTCTTTGAAAATAGCGTTCCACACCTGAAATTCTCTTTTGAATTTCTTGGGGGAGGGTGTTCATGTACTTTTTAAACAAAAAATGGCTGTCAAGAATCTCACTTAACGGATGATCCGTCTTTTCTATTTCCTCTACAAAGACATGTTTCTTGATGCGGGCATACCTAGGTGTACGCATGGCATCCTTAAAATCTTTCTGAAGCACGCTATTATTGACCAAGGCCTCCAGCAATTCATCATGGTCCTTATGAAACAATAACACATCATGTGCCGTATCGTCAATGGCATTTTGGAATATTTTTTTGTCTTCAAAAATCAATATCTCCTCCTTGAAATCCTTTAACACAAAAACGCCACCAAAAGCCCGCGTATAAAAGGAACGTAGATCCAATGTAAACGGATCCAATTGCAATTTACGCCCCCTAAGGTCCCCATATTCCTTGACTGATTTCAGTAATTGGCTATGCACGTCACGATCAATGAAATTATTATCACGCTCAAACAGGTTGATATAGGCCTGTTGTTCCATCTGCTTCTTATCCAGATCGTTCAATAGGGCAAAAGTGACCTCCATTTTATCGTAGCGTAACAGATCGAAAGGTTCAAAAAGGGCGTCAATCTTCTGATCCAGATGCAAAACCAAGGCCGAGTCTTTGGTGATGTCGCGAATCTCCTTGCCATAGGCTGCAAAAACGGCCTCCATGACATCGCGATCAAAACTATGCGAGGGCATATGTGCCGGTTTGCCCTGTTGATCTGGGGAAATAATGATGGCATTTACATTGGCCTCCCCGGTGTTTAAGTAATAGTTTTCCTTCTTCTCAACGGCAACTTCAGGACTCCAACCCATACCATCAATGGAAAAGGTCTTTAGCTTGGTAGGCGTAACCCCGAGCATGGCCAGACACTCATTATAGCGTCTCGCCAACGACCCAGAAAGGGTGACCAAAGCACCCCCAAATAATCCCGCTTCCCTTAGTTTCTTCATGAATTTCCGTTCTCGAATATTTTATTGGCTTCCAAGCTTACATTTAAGTCATGAACGCGCGCTTCTACCTTTCGTTTAAAATCGGTATCGGCAATGGTAGCCACATTGTCCAAATAGCGGACCGTTTCCTGTCTTCGAATATCTGAAAAATCAAGTCCCTTCATGTTGGCCTTCATCAACTCCTTGAGCATGGCGAACTTGGTATCGTAATCCTTTTTAAAATACAACTCGGGATCATTGAACCAATCCTCGGGGAGGTCAAAATCCGTAAGCCGCAAGGATATGGTACTTTGAATGTTTCGAATATCACGGGAAGAGAAAAATGGAAACGATTTTTGAATGCGTTTGTACAGTTCGGCAAAGAAAAGATGTTCATTGGTCGAATACTTTGCTTCCACTTCTTCATAAATCTCGAGCACCCTGGCTTCGGTAGGCTTCTCAGACTGATTTAAGATTTCACTCAAATTCTTCGCCAATCCCTGTTCACTCAAAAATTCATAATCCATTGGGTTCTTCATATTGACAAAGTCGGGCATCGTTTTTTCAAACTTTCGCCACCAGATATAATCTTGGTCGATAAAATCCGGAATATTACGTGCCCCATCGATTTTAAACCTGCCCTGTACCCTTGAAATTACCGCTTTATCCAACATTTCGGGCAAGTTGGTGAACAAACCAATGGAACTATTGCCATAGTTGATGGCATAGGCCCCCTCCGTATACCTCAAAAAGACACCGATAACCTCTTTTACCCCAGCGGAAACGCCTTGCGCGGTGCGCTCCTGTAAATTATTCTCTGCGTCATCGATTGGAGCAAAAATCAATTTATTCGGGTCTTGCAAAGGTTTCATCCATTGTACCATTTTTTCAGCAGATCCCCCTTGAAAGGTTGATATCAAGGTATCGGGCATGGGATGAAAGAGAAATGGAATGTCCAAAGCATCACATTGTTCCTTCAACTTTGTGGCAATGGCAGCGATAAGCATGCTCTTTCCCGTTCCTGGGATTCCATATCCCATAAAGACGGGCATAAATCCACCTAACTCTTGAAAGGGATTCTTTTTGGCTTCAAAATCATAGCTCATCATCCGTTCCGTTAACCTTCGGGCAAAGTGCTTGGCGTCCCGGTTTCCCACAATTTCCTCGAACTGAACCTTATTGAATTCAACGCTGACCGCGGTACCTTCAAAAACATTGTCCCATCCCGAAATGGCGAATTCACTTTTTTCAAGTTTATAGGTACGGTCCGTTATGGTCTCGGTATATTCAAAAGTGGCCAGACGTTGTTGTATTTCCGAAATCAACGCCTCAAAGAACACTACTGAAAAATTGGTCATTTCTTCATCGGAAGTAATAATCTCAGGATGGTTCAAATACGTATCAAAATAGAACAACATACAGGATATGCCCTTGAGGGGAGAAAGCACGGAAAGCTCGGGAATACCTGCAAATTTGTTCCTCATCACACTCAAATCGTCCGAAGCCAGCGGTTTTAAATCAAAGAGAACGCGACATGCGATTCCATGGAGCATAAAGGCCGTAGCCGTTTGTTGTTTGGAGTCGTACTCCCGCCGTTGGGAAACATCCAAGGTCGATTTTCGTTCATTTAGGGTCGATAGGCCAGACGCATCGGCGTAACTGTCCTTCAACCAAATACCCATGGTCAATCCTTCCTGCAAGGCATACAAGGCCCGGTTGAGATGTATGGGAATGGCTACGGAATTGGGCAACAGTCTTTTTTTTAGGGCCAAGATGGTTTTTGAAACGGAAATCACCTCGTTCGCAGCGTTGCCGGTCGCCTTGGAGAGGTATAACAGAATGGATTCGTCCTTCTTTTCCTTGTTCCTGCTTTTGGCCTTTCCTCCCTGTTCCCACTGTATCCCCCGTAAATAGGAAGTAGCTTCATCACGAAGTGTATCCAGTTCAGAGTTTTTTATGGGAAATGTGCTGTCGTGCTCCATGCTGATTAGTCGAGTTTTAGACTTGAAATCTCAATCGGATTTCCGGTTAATGCGTTTATGATCTCCGGTATTTCATCGTAAAGTGATTGTATCACCCGATGCGGCGAAAACAAGTACTTTTTTCGTTTTGATTTTTCCCAAACCTGTAACGTCTGCTTATTGAAAAGACTTCCCTCTTTGAATTCCGATTTCGAAACGGCCTCATCCACTCCCAATGAAATAGCGTACGCGGAAAGGTCGAAGGTTTTTTCCACAATGGCCTTTAAAATAACATGGGTGATTTCCAGTTCGTCTTTGGCAAAAACGTTATGGAGTGGCCCCAAATCCAACTTTTTGATCCGTTTGGGACGTAGCTGTGGTAGCTTTTTATCAATAGCATAGGCCAACATATCAATTTCCATATCACGGTCCGCCGTTTGCTCCAAAACCGAGTAGAGTTCCTGCTTTACGTCTTCAATCTTTTCTTTGTTGAGATTGAAATACATAAAGCAAATAAAGGGACGATTGTAGGTAACGTCATAAAACGACCAACTTACCATGTATTCGGCTCCTAAGCCTATTACCGGGAGGATTTTTCCTTGTACAAAGCGTTTATAGATGAATTGCTTTTCCACCGAGGTATAATAAATTACCGAGGCTGCTTTGTGCAACTTATCGTCATCAATGGGTTGCTTATACTTCATGAGCGTCTCAAGAAACTCAGCTTTAATCGCTTCCACCATAGGAAGCTTACTTACGTGCTCATGCCTTAATTCCAAATCATTGTACAAATAGCGAAACTCCAGGTAACTGGGAAATCCGGATTCCGTGAGATCGATACGCATTCTTTCATCGTCATCGAAAAGATATTTGATTCGAAATGCTTCCAAGGAATAGATCAGGAGGTTACCATACTGTTTTACAAAAGTGGCCTCAGCATCGGTACAGATATTTTCCTTTTCGATACTGGCGACCAATTCCTTCAAGGCATGTGCCACAATCTTAAAATAGACCTTGTACTGTGCTTTCGTCTCAAGAACGGCACTATCCAATGGTGTTACAATTTGGTTAAGGGTCATAATTATAGAGGCCCTTCCATCTCCTCCCAAAAGTGGGAGACTTTTTTCAGGGTATTACATAATTTAAAACTTACAACAGACGTTTCGTGCAACTATCCTACGCCTTCCTTATAAGGAAGGTTGGGCAAGGGTTTAGCTTAAAAGATCATCCTCGGTCTTTGGAGTTGGTGGTGGAGCATCACTACCTCCTTCATCAGCTGGTGCATCACCATCGGAAGCATAGTACTCCTCAAAGATTTCCTTCATATCGATACCATATCGATTTGCAAAATCCTTTTGAATGTCCGCGTCCTTTTCACGTATCTCTTGAAGAGCCTCAGCATAGCTGGAATAGACCCCTTGCATGACTTTTTCGTGTACCGGAATGTTGTCCATCATTTCTTGACGCGCCTTGGCACTAGCGGAATGCATAGCTGCCAATGTTTGCCCAATATGCTCATCGGTCTTGACGCCCAAATGTTCCAGAATGGCAGCGAATTCCTGATCGGTACGTGCCTTTAAGGCCACCACATAACCGTCATAATACTTTAAGCGCTCGTCTGTATCACTCTTCAGTTTGGCGCGATGCGTTTGTAGGTTACTTCGTAGGGAGGTTAATACCTTAATGGTCAAATTGTGCTTGTGTACAAAACTATCCTTACTCGCTGCCAAAGTAGTATAGGCATTTTTCAGCCCTTCCAGTTCCTCTACTTTTTGCTCAATAACCGTCACCTTTCCTATGGCCTCTGAATACTCTGAGGATTGCTTATCCGCTATTTCCTCCAAAGCCTGCCTTGCTTGTTTTAACAACGCATATTGTTCTTCCAGTTTTTCTTCGGTCTCCTTTTTCTTTTCCAGGGCTTTGGTGTGGTTCTTACTGGCTTCTACGATGGCTACTTGAAGTTTGTCCTCTACCTCTTTTATCTCACTTTCACGACTTTTTAAACGCCCAACCGCAGCCTGACTTTTATAGGAAAGCTCGTTTAATAAGGTTTGTACATCCGCAGATTCTATGCGTTCTTGGAACATCTGTTTAGCTTTTAAATCGGCACCATCCCTTATTTTCTGGGCGGCTTCCAATTCCGCCTCGCGCTTCTTTATTTTTGATTTTCTTCCCCAAAGGTTATTCCACCAATTGTCCTTTACATTTTCGGCTTCCACAAGGGCCGCTTTGGCCCGTTCCAATCCCTTTTGGGCATCATCGATCACCTTTTGCTCGGCTGCGTTCAGTGTAGAGAATTTTTCAAAAATGATTCCGACCTCATCTTGGTAATCAGTCAAATCCTTTATCGCTTCCAACAAAGACTTTCTGTCTTTTTCGGCCATACCCACAACATCATCCAGCGTTGCGTTCAGTATTTTTTGGCGAACTTCGGGATCGTCCTCCTGGGCAAGCTTGGACTTCATTTGGTCCACGGCCTTACCCCAATTGACATCTACTTTTTCCTGTGCGGAGCTCGATTCGGTTTCCAATAAATCAAAATCGTCGGCCATTATGTTATGGTGTTTTTAGGGTTAGAAATAAATTCCCGCGACAGCGGGAAATACAAATACATTTGTTTCTCGAATTTCGATAAAAAAACCGAGGTGTAAAAGCACTATTATTCAAGTGCTTTGATTATATGTATGCAGAAAAGCAGTTTTGTTACGAAATGAAAAGAAATGCCGCTGCATTGGGCCAGATGAAGTGTTTCAGCCGAAATGGATACCTTTGATATCATGCGATTGAACTTTGTTTCCCTTTTATTATTTATGATGTGCTCCGTTTCTATGGCACAAATTACCTGTTCGCCAGAGGACAGCCTATTATTTACATCCAAGATTTCCGAATTACGGAATCTGGCCTTAAATGAAAACCTCATCGTTCCCATAGGTAAAACATTTTTAGGTACGCCATATGTTGAGAAAACACTCGAAATTGGAGAGAAAGAAACCTTAGTCGTCAATCTTAGGGGGTTGGATTGTACCACATTTGTTGAAAATGTCCTTGCTTTTTCACTGCTATTACGGGAAAACAAAAATACCTTCCGCGATTTTGTGTCTGCATTAAAAACCATTCGGTATCGTAATGGTTGTTTAAATGGGTATTCATCTCGTTTACATTATTTTACAGACTGGATTCGAAACAATAACGAGAAGGGTTTAGTTAAGGATATCACACCGGAATTAGGGGGTCTTGAGGTAAACAAATCCATTAATTTTATGGGTACGCACCGCGAATTGTATCCTTTTTTAGCGGATGATACCAATTTCAATACCATGCTTGAAGTGGAAGCGGAATTGGCCAAAGAAACCTTATGTGTTTTACCTCAAGATAAAATAGAGGCAATAGAGGATAAACTTCAAAATGGGGACATTATTGCGTTGGCCACTTCTATCAAGGGATTGGATGTGACCCATACCGGGCTCGCCATTCGTCAGCCCAATGGCCGCATCCATTTGTTGCATGCCTCTATATCAGGGGAAGTAAAAATAACGGAAGAACCCCTGGTGGATTACCTAAAAAAAATAAAACGTAACACCGGAATTGTTGTGGCTAGGCCCCTTTGATGTTTTAGGGTCCATCTTTACTCATTTCCTCCCCAAGCACCATTCCATGGCCCCTAAAAGGTGTTGACGAAATTTAGGCTCATCAAAGGAAGCCTCCGTATGCCCCCCTCCAGTGTAAAATGCTCGACCGCCTTCAAATTCATGGTACCAAGCAATAGGGTGATTTTCACCATTAGTGCCACCTTCGTAACTGGATTCGTCCAAATTCATCAAAACAGTGACGTTGGGGTTCAAGCTTTTGTAATTATACCATTCGTCCGTACGCTGCCATATGTCCGGCAAATGGGCCGTTGAAGGATGTTCTTTATTAATGACCTCAATTTTGGCCGTTGGCGTACCTTGAGGGTGACTTTCAAAATACCCGCCTACCAATTTTCCGTACCAGAGCCAATCATACTCCGTATCCGCTGCTGCATGTATCCCCATAAAGGCACCACCATTTTTCATGTAATTTTCAAAGGCGCGTTCTTGTTCCCCATTTAAAACGTCTTGGGTGGTACTCAAAAAAACCACCAGTTTAAAGTTCTTTAGATTGTCAGCATTAAAATCCTCTGCAGTTTCCGTCTGTAGCACTATAAATCCATTTTCCCGACCCAACTCCCTTAGGGTCCTCACCCCTTTTTCGATACTTTGATGTCGGTACCCCTCAGTTTTTGTAAAGGCCAGAACCAATTCTGGAATGGGATTCTCCATGTATTTTGGTGCAGTGGCGTATTGTGCAAACCCTAGATGAGCTCCTAGGAATAAGACAACAAGTAGGCTGGAAACTCTATTCATGATTGCAATCTTAGGTTAAGGAAGTTACATATTTTTTAGGGGTTGTGCCATACTTCTTTTTAAAAGAGGCAATGAAATGACTGGCGGTACTATATCCCAGCTTTAGGGCTATTTCATTGACATTGTATTTCCCTGATTCCAGTAGTTTTCGTGCCAGATCCATTTTATGGTCCAAAAGATAGCCATAGACGGAATCCCCATAAATCTGTTTGAACCCTTCCTTTAATTTTTTTAAGCTTAGTCCAATCTCATCGGAGAGTTCATGAAGTGTAGGTGGCTCCGCCATTCGTTCCAAAATAATGTCTTTGGCGTGTTTGATTTTTCGAACGTTATCCTCATCTGCAAGAAAAGGGCATTGTTCCAAATCAGCATCACTTGTTTTGTTAAAGTACAGGGCGATCAACTCATAGATTTTTCCCTTGGTATACAATTTTTGAATGGAGGGGTGAAGATTGGATCCCATCAACTGACTTAGGACCACTGCCATGGAAGGGGTAAGCACCTCCTGTGCGTAATATTTCTTTTCACTAAAAGAACCACTTAAAAACGGTATTTCTTCGGCATCTTCAGAAAAGAGGGCATGAAACCGTTGAATGGAAACCACCACCGATAGCACCCATGTCTGGGGACTCACCATTAAATGAAGGGGCAAATCTTTTTGTGTATTGTACAACAGAAGTGAATTCTCTTCAGAAACATCCAAATGATAATTTCCATTGTTGAATAAAAATTGTGCTCCCCCTTTCAAGGAAAAATGGAATTGTATATAATTTCTATCAATAGGATGGACTACCTCTTTGTGCTGTTCCGTTTCATTTTGAATTTTAAGCACATAGACTTCATCGTCCACATAAAGCTGTTCGTAAGAACCGATACCGACATTTTCCATTGGTTTGCTTTAAAAGTTTACATGTTTCCCTTTTATTTAAAATCAGTCTAAATTAGAATTATTTTATTGGTAAACCAAATAAAATCAAGGTATCCCAAAAATAACCCTTAAAGTACTTCAAAAGTCGGCCTTTTGACACAAATTGAACCGCTAGCGTTATTTTAACATCTATTGCGGGCTTAATTTTGCAATCGGTAGAGCAAAATGAAGAATTTCCACTTATCTAAATATCCATCATTTTTTGCTGTTGGCCTCAGTTACAGAAAAGCTGATGCTGAACTACGTGGAAAATTTAGTCTTAATGTGCCAAACATAGATGGCTTGACCTTGATGGCAAAATCCGAAGGTTTGGACGGTTTGCTCGTTATTTCTACCTGTAACCGAACTGAAGTCTATGGCTTTGCCCAACACCCCTATCAACTAATTAAGATGTTGTGCGCGAATACCCAAGGTACCATAGAGGAATTTCAGGAATCCGCCTATGTTTACAAAAACTATGACGCCATTGCACATTTGTTCAAAGTGGGTACCGGTTTGGATAGCCAGATTCTTGGGGATTTTGAAATCATAAGTCAAATCAAGCAAAGTTTTTACCGGTCCAAAAAACATGGCATGACCAATCCTTTTTTGGAACGCCTTTGCAATTCCGTTTTACAGGCAAGCAAGCGTATTAAAACTGAAACGGAACTCTCTTCCGGGGCCACCTCAGTGGCTTTTGCCTCCGTGAAATACATGTTGGATACCATTCCCGATATTGAAAACAAGAATATTTTGTTGTTTGGCACAGGAAAAATTGGGAGGAATACATGTGCCAATCTCATAAAGCATACAGGAAACGATCATATCACCCTTATCAATAGAACCAAAGAGAAAGCAGAAGCTTTTGGTGGAAAACTTCGCCTTTCCGTAAAAGATTACGGGGACTTACAAACGGAAATACGAAAATGTGATGTTTTGATCGTAGCGACTGGGGCACAACTTCCTACCGTTTCCAAAGCCCTTGTTTACAATAAAAAACCGCTTTGGATCTTAGATTTGTCCATTCCCAAAAATGTGGCGGATGACGTAAAAGAATTGGAAAATGTAACATTGGTCCATTTGGATGAACTTTCCCAAGTGACCGATGAGACCCTGGCAAAAAGGAAAGAATATGTTCCGCAAGCACAGAATATTATTAAGGAAGTGCAGGAAGAATTTGTAAAATGGCTCGAAACAAGAAAATTCGCCCCGGTGATTCGCGCACTTAAGACCAAACTAAAAACCCTAAAAGACGAAGAATTGGATTTCCATTCCAAAAAGCTCGTCGATTTTGATGAAAAACAGGCGGACATGGTTTCGGAACGTATCATTCAAAAAATCACCAAGCAATTCGCCAACCATTTAAAACAATCCGATGTGGATACTGAAGAAAGCCTTCAAATCATCCAGCAAATATTTCAACTTGAAATAGAATCGGAATGAAAAAACCCATTCGTATCGGTACCCGCGATAGTGAACTGGCATTATGGCAAGCGCATACCGTCCAAAACCAAATGGAAAAATTGGGGGTCGATACCGTACTATGTCCAGTGAAGTCAACAGGGGACTTGGTCTTGGACAAACCTTTGTACGAACTGGGGATTACCGGAATTTTTACCAAAACCCTGGACGTTGCATTAATCAACAATGAGATTGATATCGCCGTTCATTCCATGAAGGATGTGCCCACCCTTCTTCCAAAAGGAATGGTTCAAACAGCCGTTCTTGAGCGCGCCTCTTCCCAGGACATTTTGGTTCATAAAGGAACTGATTTCCTTAACGGGAAAGGTACCATTGCCACCGGGAGTTTACGTAGAAAAGCGCAGTGGTTGTATCACTATCCAAATCATGATGTGGTCAATTTACGGGGTAACGTCAACACAAGATTGATAAAGCTGATTGAAAACGATTGGCATGGCGCCATTTTCGCTAAAGTAGGTTTGGAACGTATTAAATTATTGCCCAAAGACGCCATTGAACTGGATTGGATGGTGCCTGCACCTGCCCAAGGAGCCATGGTCGTAATGGCCATGGAAAAAAACACGGAGGCAGTTGCCGCCTCAACACAATTGAATCATGAAGAAAGTGAAATCTGTACCTTGGTGGAGCGTGAATTTCTTAGGACATTGGAGGGTGGGTGTACCGCACCCATAGGTGCAGTGGTCCACATAGAAAAGCAAAAGATACATTTTAAAGGGTGTTTACACGCCTTGGACGGTAGCACCAAGGTTGAAATTGAGAAAGAACGCCCATTGGATAAGTTCCAAGGTTTTGGAAAGAGCTGTGCTTATGAGGTATTGGAGAGCGGAGGAAGTGCATTGATGAAAATGATTAAAAATGAGCTCAACAATCCTATCCACTAAAGTGCTGAGTCCTTCCCAAAAATCGCTTGCGCTAAACGCAGGGCTGCGATTGGTGGAATACAACGCCATTACCGTAAAACTTTTGGATTTTGAGCTACCAAAAGAGCATTATGATGCCTTAATTTTTACTAGTCAAAATGGAGTAAAAGCGTATGTTGAACATTTAGGTCAACTGCCTGCTCACTTGAGGGAAGGTTGGGAAGGAATGAAGAAGGTCTTTTGCGTCGGCGAAAAAACCAAGTCCCTTTTGGAAGAACATGGTTTTAACGTTATCTCCTCGGGGCGAGATGCCACAGCGCTTGGGAAAAACATCTTGGAAAATTATGATCGACTTAGCTTTCTGTGGCTGACTGGAAACCAAAGAAGGGACGAACTGCCTGGAATGCTCAACAAGAAAAACATCAGGTTCACGGAAGTAACCGTTTATGAAACGGTAGACAACCCAAAAAAAATAGAAACCTCTTTCGATGGTATACTGTTTTTTAGTCCTAGCGCGGTTTTGAGCTTTGCAAAAAACAATACCATCTCCGGAATCGCTTTTTGTATTGGCACTACCACTGCGGACAGTGTTAAGGAGTATACCGCAAATTATAGTATTGCAACCCAACCCACCATAGAAAACGTGGTGGTGCAAGCAGTAAAAAGACTAAGAAGCAATGATTAAAAACGATTTATTTCTCAGGGCATTGAAAGGTGAAGAGGTGGCGCGGCCCCCGGTTTGGATGATGCGACAAGCGGGACGTTATCTTCCAGAATTTATGGAAATCAAGGCGAAGTACGATTTTTTTACCCGTTGCCAAACCCCAGAACTTGCCTCTGAAATTACAGTACAACCCATCCGAAGATATGGGATGGACGCAGCGATTTTGTTCAGTGATATCTTGGTGATTCCCCAAGCGATGAACATTGCGGTAGAAATGAAACCCGATTTTGGTCCCTATCTCCCCAACCCTATCCGAACTTCCTCGGATTTGGAACGTGTTGTTGTTCCTGACATTCATGAAACCTTGGGCTATGTAATGGAGGCCATCAAAATGACAAAGGAAAAATTGGATAATGCTATTCCCTTGATAGGATTTGCTGGGTCTCCGTGGACCATTCTTTGTTATTGTGTGCAAGGCCAAGGAAGTAAAAGTTTTGATTTGGCCAAGGGGCTGTGTTTTTCCGATCCAGAAACGGCCCATTCCTTATTGCAAAAAATTACGGATACCACCATTGCATACTTAAAGGAAAAAGTGAAGGCCGGGTGCAATGCGATTCAGGTATTTGACTCATGGGGAGGCATGTTGTCCCCCAAGGACTACCAAGAATTCTCCATGCAGTACATGCAACAAATTGTGGATGCATTAAGAGACAGTGCTCCCGTTATTTTATTTGGGAAGGGATGTTGGTTTGCCTTGAAGGATATGGCCGCTTCGGGGGCTTCGGCCTTAGGGATCGATTGGACCTGTTCTCCCCAAAACGCCCGATATCTTTCTGGAGGGAAAATCACCCTCCAGGGAAATTTTGACCCCGCGCGATTACTTTCCCCTCCAAATGAAATCAAAAAAATGGTCCATGAAATGATCACTGCCTTCGGAAAGGATAACTACATTGTCAACTTGGGGCACGGTATTCTGCCCAATATCCCACTGGAAAATGCTGGGGCATTCATTAAGGCCGTAAAAAACTATAAAGCCGACTAAATGGAAATTACATTCGACAACTACAGTATTGCCCCGATCCATGTAAAGGATGCCTGGCGGATATGCGATTTTGTGGTTGCCAATGAAGCCTATCTCAAAGATGATTTCCCGGAGACCTTAAAAGAAAATGCAACGCCCACCCTGGCCGAGTTATTCGTTGCCAAAAAAGAAAAGCAATTTTTAAAAAAAGAGGGATTTCTGTTCACCGTAAAAGAAAATACCAATCGCACGGTAGTTGGTTTGATATATGTGAAGGAACTCCATAAAAGAAAAGGTCGGGGAGAGTTGGCCTATTGCATGGGTTACCAATATGCGGGAAAAGGTATAATGACCAAGGCTTTGCAGAACATTATGGATTGGTCCTTTACAACAGCAGGGCTTGACAGATTGCAAATTGTTGTTCATGAAAGCAATGCGGCAAGTATTCGAATAGCCCATAAACTTAATTTCGAATTCATTACCATACTGCAAAAGGAGCATCGAAGATATAATGGGGAGGTGGTGGATATGTTATTGTATGAAAGGAACAAAGCATAAGTCAATCCATGCCCATGAATCCAATCAGGTTGATCTCCAGAATAAAACCAATAGCGTTTTGGCACCTTTTAAAATTGGCGCTTCCACATCTTGCCTATTTATGGCCTACCTATCGTGCCACCAAAACCTGTATGCGGTTGTCCACGGATTACTTTGGGAAAAAACACTATCAAAATGGTCAAGCCAACGCGTTTAGGCATGCGCTGTGGAATGTTTTGATAGCCAAATATTGTACTACATCAACCAAAGCGATGGCACGAGCCTTACATTGGGCGAAAAAAATTACGGACTGGCACGAAGAAACTTTTTTCGGCAAGGAATTACCCATGAAAATGGATTACCATAATAATGAAGTGGGCCGAAATTTATTTGAGGGACATCCACAGTGGTCTCAAATCGTATTTGTCCAAAAGCTTTTGGTGCTTACCGAAAACGCCATAAAAATCAATCCGGAAACCGATTTGAACCAGTTAAAAAACCATTTGGTATATATTACAGATGACCATTAAAGACCGATTTTACGACTACATACAAGAACTCCAGGACAGTATTACTTCAACCTTAGAAGCCATTGACAGCCAAGTTCAATTTCAAGAGGATCTGTGGGAAAGGGCTGAGGGTGGCGGTGGGCGCACCCGGGTTATAGAAAATGGCGCGGTATTCGAAAAGGGGGGAGTTAACATTTCTGCTGTCCATGGTGCATTGCCCAAGAGCATGCAAACCTATTTTGGCGTAACCGATGCCGACTTTTTTGCTTGTGGCCTGAGTTTGGTCATCCATCCTAAAAACCCTTTTGTACCTACGGTTCACGCAAACTGGCGCTATTTTGAAATGTACGATAAACAGGGGAACATTGTGGACCAGTGGTTTGGTGGCGGTCAAGACCTTACCCCCTACTATCTCTTTGAAGAGGACGCCCAGCACTTTCATTCCGTTTGTAAAAGGGCCTGTGATGCCCATGACCCGGAATTCCATGGACACTATAAAAAACGATGTGACGAATATTTCTGGAATACCCACAGGAATGAGGCCCGTGGTGTAGGAGGGCTTTTCTTTGATTACCTGAAAGCCTCAGAAAAGAGGAGTATGGAGGATTGGTACGTTTTTGTTACCGAAGTGGGCAATAGCTTTCTTGAGGCATACGTACCTATTGTCCACAAAAGAAGGGCTATGGATTATACCAAAGAACAGCGGAATTGGCAAGAGATTCGAAGGGGACGTTATGTGGAATTTAATTTGGTGCACGATAAAGGCACCTTGTTCGGCCTTCGCACCAATGGCCGGATTGAAAGCATTTTAATGAGTCTGCCCCCCCATGTGCAATGGAAATATGACCATCATCCAGAGTCCGGAAGTGACGAAGAAAAACTCCTAGCAGTTTTAAAACATCCTAAAGAATGGGTTTAAATGAAAAATATGTGATGATTCATGCCGATGATGCGGGACTATCCCATTCCCAAAATCAAGCTACGATGGCATGCTTAAAACAAGGAGTGGTCAATTCCTATAGTATTATGGTACCCTGCCCTGGATTTGAGGAAATGGCAACCTTTGCCAAACAGCACCCTACCTATGATTACGGTATTCACTTAACATTGACCTGTGAATGGCGCGATTACAAATTTGGCCCAGTACTTCCGGTAGACGAAGTTCCTAGCCTTGTTGATGAAAATGGATATTTCCATAAAACGCGAAAAGAGGTTAAAACCCATGCCCATGCCGAAGAGGTTTATAAGGAATTGAAAGCCCAAATAAATAGGGCCGTCCTTTTTGGATTACATCCCACACATTTGGATTCCCATATGTACAGTGTGGGTGCCGCCATGGAGTTTTTTCAAGTCTATAAGCAATTGGGTAAGGAATATGGTTTACCTGTTCTTATCAATAGGAAATTATTGGAAATGACAGGTCTTAACGTCAACGCAAACATAATCTCCAGCGACTTCGAGGTTGAGCATGCCCATTTTGCAACATTTAATGATTTTGAAAAAGCCCATTTAAGGACATTTTACATGGATGTTCTGGATAAAATTACACCGGGTCTTCATATCATTTTGATTCATCCAGCCTTTGACGACCAAGAAATGAAACAAATTACGGTTGATCACCCCAACTTTGGTTCAGAATGGCGCCAAATGGATTTTGATACCTTCACAGCTATGGAAACAAGACATAAACTGGAAGAAAATGGGATAAAACTGATTACATGGAAGGAAATTAGTAAACGCTTTATGGGCTAATGTTGTAGCTTTATTTTATGAAACTGACCCTGTACCAAATTGACGCCTTCACCGACCATGTGTTTGGGGGAAATCCCGCGGCCGTCTGCATTTTGGATAACTGGTTGGACAGTGCTTTAATGCAAAAGATTGCCCAGGAAAACAATTTGGCCGAAACTGCTTTTGTTGTACAAAATAATGCCCAGTTCGAGATTCGATGGTTTACTCCAGAAACCGAGGTCGCCCTTTGTGGGCATGCCACCTTGGCCTCGGCCTATGCCCTGTTCAACTATTATGGTTATCCTGAAAATACTGTTCGGTTTTATTCTCAAAAAAGTGGTGCGCTTTTGGTTGATAAAGCGGAGAATGGCTTCATTACATTGGACTTCCCAACCGACGACAACGCCATGATACGTGGTCATGATACTATTGAAAAGGCTTTGGGATGGAGTCCTATTAAGACCATTAAAGGTAAAACGGATTACCTTTTAATCTATAATTCACAGGCCGAAATTGAAGCACTCGAACCCAATTTTCACTTGCTGGAAAAATGTGATTGCCGAGGGGTCATTGTATCTGCTCCTGGCGATGATGTGGACTTCGTATCCCGATTCTTTGCTCCAAAATGCGGTATTCCGGAAGATCCCGTTACCGGTTCCGCCCATACCACCATGGCACCCTATTGGAGCAGGGTATTGGGCAAAACCAAAATGACGGCAAAGCAGTTGTCGAAACGCGGCGGCAGACTGTGGATTGAATATTTGGGAGAACGGGTTAAAATTTCAGGGAAGGCCGTTCCCTATTTAATTGGTGAAATCAATATTTAGTTGAAAGCGGTTAGCTCTAAGTTTTAAGAACGATAATGATCGATTATAAAAACTATAAAGTTTGGCAGCGTTCCCATAAATTGGTCTTGGCCATCTATTCCATAACTGATACATTTCCAAAGGCTGAACAATTTGGTCTTGTTTCCCAAATGAATAGGGCTGCCGTTTCGGTACCCACTAATATTGCAGAAGGATGCGGTCGAGAAACGCAAAAGGAATTAATACGCTTTCTTTACATTTCTTCAGGATCAGCGCATGAATTGGATTATTTGCTTTTAGTCTCCAAAGAACTTGGTTTCATAAAAGAAAGTGAGGCCAATGTATTACTAAAAGAGATTGATGAAATAAAGAAAATGCTGGCTGCTTTGATTAAAACGATTCAAAAATCCCTTTGAGCTTATTACTTTTAACATAAAACTATCCATGTATCCAATAATAAGAAATAGAAGACTAAGAACTTCAGATGCCATTAGAAGGCTGGTTCGAGAAACCATCATCACTCCAGATGATTTTTTAGTGCCCCTTTTTGTAGTTGAAGGAAAAGGAATAAAAGAGGAAATCCCTTCCATGCCCAACTACTATCGAATGAGTCTTGACCATTTGGAAAACGAGGTAAAGGAACTCTGGAAGATGGGGCTTTGTGGCGTGCTCCTTTTTGTGAAAGTACCCGAAAAATTAAAGGACAATGAAGGAAAAGAGGCATTGAATCCCAAAGGATTGATGCAAAAAGCCATTAAAACGGTGAAGCAGGCGTGCCCCAATATGTTGGTGATGACCGATGTGGCCTTGGATCCCTATTCCAGTTATGGGCATGATGGCATTGTCTCCAATGGTAAAATCCTAAACGATGAAACTGCCGAAGTTTTGGGAGAGATGAGCGTTTCCCATGCCGAAGCTGGGGCCGATTTTGTTGCCCCCAGCGATATGATGGATGGGCGAATTTTAACGATTCGTGAAGCCTTGGATGACGAGGGGTTCGTCGATACGGGCATTATGAGCTATTCCGCAAAATATGCCAGCGCCTTTTACGGCCCTTTTCGGGATGCCTTGGATTCAGCTCCGGTACATCTGGAAAATGTTCCGAAAGACAAAAAAACCTATCAGATGGATCCGGCGAATCGATTCGAGGCCCTAAAGGAAGCCGAAATGGATATTGATGAGGGTGCGGACATTGTCATGGTCAAACCGGGATTGGCCTATTTGGATATTGTTCGTGAAATTAAAAACGAAGTGGAAGTACCCGTGGCCGTTTATCAGGTTTCGGGTGAATACGCGATGCTCAAAGCGGCGGCCGAAAAAGGGTGGTTGGACCATGATACCGTAATGATGGAACAGCTTCTATCCATTAAAAGGGCCGGGGCCAACCTCATCGCTACCTACTTTGCTAAGGATGCCGTTAGGGTCATGAATTCCTAACTCCATCATATTTTATGTATCCATCTTATCCTCGAACAAATTGATCTGTTTCAGCCTTTGGAAGAGGATTCTTTTTTTCACTCGTTTTTATTTTTGGAAGGGGTTTCCATAGGTTGACTAAGGGAAAAGGTAAACGTTGTTTTCCTAATGGCCATTCGCCGTTTCCAATCAAGTGGCCTTGGTGTCTGTTGCCAAATCCAATGTCTCATCATATGCCTATTTACTTCTGTTTAATGCAGTTCCTCACACCAAAAACCTTGATTTTGGAAAAGCTGGGCAATCGTTAAAACATCAGGCGATTCGGTTTCAACCCGGAAGATATTATCGCAATCTTCCAGGTCAAAATTCCACCGTCCGTTCTTATTGATCAATCGATTCAGGAAAGGGGACAAGCGTCCCACCTCTTCCATGTTCATGACCGATGTTTTAAATACCAGTATGGTTTTCATGCTAGCGCTCATAAAATAATGGAGGTTCAATACCTAGGGCCCGTAAATAGACATAGCCCTGACCCCGATGATGAATCTCATTGTCGATAAAGTAAAAGATATGCCACAGTACTGGAAATTCATACGCTCCAAACAAAATCGCCGTTTCAGGGAATTTTTCAGCAGGCAACTTTTCCCAAAGGGCATTTATTCCCTCGGTGGCGGCATCCCAATGGGCCAACAGTTCAGACTTTTTGTTTCCATATTCCCTCTTCTCATCAAATTCTTGCTTTTCACCACTGACCAATTCCTTAAGGCCTGGCTCTGCAATGGCCAAAAGCTCCTTGACCATATCGGCAAAAGGTCGCATACCCCCAATACTAAATTCAAAGAATTCCTTTTCAGGGAAGGCTTCGATTACTCTTCTTGTCAACCTTCGATGCCCCTGCCAACCTTCCAAAAGTAGTGCCGGGCTTAGTATTCCTTGTCCATTTTCAATCATTCTTTCCATGATGTTTCGTATTACGTTTTGTTTCTGAAACCAAAATTAAATAGGGGTAGTGACAGCCCTTTGTCAGCAGCAAAATGCGGAATCAAAAAAAATCAGTTGACACAGGGCTGTCACCTTAAGCCCCTATATTACGCCCCATATGAACTAAAATGAAACAAAAGTGGCGCTATGACCAACGTCTGAAATCCTATCTTTGGAATATAGGTCGCTTACTCATGGGAATGGATACCATAAAACGTTTTAACAGGATTGTAGCCATACTGATTCAATTACAATCCAAACGCATTGTAAAAGCCCAAGAGCTTTCAGATCGTTTTGAGGTAAGTTTACGCACCATCTACAGGGACATACGGACCTTGGAGGCCGCCGGAGTTTCTATTGCCAGCGAGGCGGGTATTGGTTATTCCATTATGGAGGGCTATCGCCTTCCCCCGGTTATGTTTACTCGAGAAGAAGCGGGGAGTTTTGTAGCCGCCGAAAAATTGATGCAAAAGTTCACCGATCGGTCCTTAGGTGGGCATTACGAATCCGCTATGATCAAATTAAAGTCGGTCCTACGTGGTGCTGAAAAAGACTGGGTGGAAGTTCTTGAAAATCAAGTGCGTATTTTTCCTTCACAGGAAATCTTCAACGCCCATGTGCCCAATGCCTTGGAAATTCTTTTTGAAAGCATCGCTGAAAAGTGCCAGGTATTCCTAAAATATGAATCCATACGGGCAGAGACACCTGTGGATAGAACTATAGAACCCATTGGTATTTTTCATGAAAATAACTATTGGTATGTTATGGCGTATTGCCATCTAAGGAAGGACTATCGGCAGTTTAGGGCGGATAGAATCCATAAAATCCAAAGAACGCAAACCCCCTTTCAATTGGAACACCCGCCCATGGAGGAACTAAGGCATACAGAACCTTCTACGGAGAAGATATTGGTAAGAATCCTCGTGGACAGAAAAGTGGCAAAATATATAAAAGGGAGTAAAAATAACTATGGCTTTGTATCCCAAAAGAACGAAGGGGATACTGTGGAAATGACTTTTAAGGTGGATGATATTGAGCATCATTTTTCAAGATGGTATCTTACGTTTGGCGATTTTGCCCAGATTATAGAACCTGAAGCCCTGAAAATCAGGGTTCTTGAACTTTTACAAAAACAAAAAGAACAACTTTCTTCATAGATGGTCCGGTTTCATCGCATTCTCATTTTTCTTAGCTTTTTTGCCCAGTATGGTCATGGTCAAGTACAAACTGCTAGGGTGGATTCCATTATTGAAGATGGCATTCGACAATATGCTTTTCCTGGGGCAACGGTACTGGTATCCCATAAAGATAGTATCATTTTTCATAAGACCTATGGCTTTCACACCTACGATAGTATTCAACCTGTTCAAGCGAATTCCTTATATGATTTGGCTTCCGTTACCAAGATTTTAGGGCCACTACCCGCTTTGATGAAATTGGTTGAAGAGGGCAAACTTGACTTGGACCTCCCCTTTTCCAACTATTGGCAACCCTGGCGAAAATACAGGGACAAAAAAAAACTCACCCTTCGACAGATCTTGGCGCATCAAGCAGGGCTTCAACCTTATATTGTTTTTTTAAACCAAATAAGAACCAAAAAGGGCAGGCTAAAAAAGAGATTTGTTAGGAAAGAACCTTCTAAGCGATTTCAAAATCAAGCCTACGAAGGCCTTTACATCAAAAATCGTTTTGAACGCAAGGTGTTCCGCCATATCAATCGCTCTCAAGTCTCCCCCAATAAAACTTACACCTATTCGGGACTAACATTTCTTATTTTTCCCAAACTCATTGAGCAAGTCACCGGAGAGGACTACCAAACCTATCTGGCAGAGCAGTTTTACCGACCCGTTGAAGCGGTGACTTTAGGCTTTACTCCATTGAAAAAAGAAGTGAACAACCCTATCGTTCCTACCGAAAATGATACTTTATTTCGTCATACATTGACCAATGGTTGGGTGCATGACGAAAATGCGGCCTTATTGGGAGGGGTCTCAGGAAATGCCGGACTGTTTGGAACAGCAACCGACGTATTCAAAATGATGCAACTCTATCAAAATTTTGGGATATTCGAAGGAAAAAGGCTTTTATCCGAGAGAACGGTTAGGGAGTTTATCAGAATTCAATATCCAAAAAATGATAATCGCAGAGGCCTTGGTTTTGACAAGCCGCTAATTGGTAATGACACCTTAAGCTTAAAGGATACCTATCCAGCTCCCAAGGCAAGTCCGAAAAGTTTTGGCCATGCTGGATTTACGGGCACTTTTGTTTGGGCCGACCCGGAGCATGAGCTTATCTTTATATGGCTATCCAATCGTGTCTATCCCACGCGAGAGAATAGGGGGTTGTATACCTTGAACATACGGCCCAAACTTCACCAATTGTTCTATGACGCGATAATCGATTAAAAACCGATCTACGAACTTATTTTGCTATTTTTATCACAAGCAAATAACCTATGGGCCTCCTTATTTTCTACGCTGTTATTTCCATCTTTTTTTCTTTTTTGTGCTCCATCCTGGAGGCAGTACTTCTCAGCATTACCCCCACTTTTGTCAATGTAAAAAAGCAGGAGGGAAAAGCGTATGCCGTTGAACTGGAAAACTTAAAAAAAGATGTGGATAAGCCACTTATTGCCATTCTCACCTTAAATACCGTAGCACATACCGTGGGTGCCATACTTGTGGGGGTACAGGCCAAAGTAGCCTATGCCGAGCTTTATGGCAGTCAAACCCGTTCATTGTTTGGTATCGAGTTCACCGAAGAATTAATGGTAGGTGTGGTTTCGACCGTAATGACCATTTTAATTTTAGTGGCTTCAGAAATCATTCCAAAAACCATTGGTGCCACCTATTGGAAACAACTGGCAAATTTTACCGCTAAGGCGCTAAAAGCCATGGTATTTTTCATGAAATGGACAGGGCTTCTGTGGTTGTTGCAGTTGTTTACCAAACTTATTGGAAAGAAAGGCGCGCATGGGAGTGTGTTAAGTCGGGAAGATTTTACGGCCATGACCGATATTGCCGAAGAAGAGGGCGTCTTTGAAGAATCGGAATCCAAGGTCATCCGCAATCTATTGACATTTGATGAAATTGAAGCAAAAGACATTATGACCCCTAGAACGGTGATGAAATTGGCTTCCGAAGAAACAACCATACAGGACTTTTTTGAAGCAAACCGCCCCCTAAGGTTTTCAAGAATACCCATTTTTAAGGAGCGGGCCGATAATATCACTGGTTTTATTCTAAAGGATGAGATGTTGGAGGCCATCATTAACAAAGAAGGTAAAAATCCCCTGTCTTCCATTAGAAGGGAAATCCTGGTCACAAGTCGAACCAAACCAATTCCACAACTTTTTGAAAAGTTTGTTGAGAAGAACGAGCACATCTCTTTGGTTGTCGATGAGTACGGTTCCTTGAGTGGCTTGGTTACCCTAGAAGACGTTATCGAGACCTTGCTTGGTTTGGAAATTATGGATGAAAGTGACAATGTGGAGGATCTTCAGGTGTTAGCACGCAAGAATTGGGAATCCCGGGCCAAACGTTTGGGTATCATCCCCGAGGAAATTCCGGATGAAGATTAATGGAAACCGCCGTTATTAAAACACCATTGGGTTTTGCCAAATTCATTGGCGATGAAAATGGATTGGCCTCGATTTCAGTCTTGGATGATGAAAAACCAACCCCTATTATTCCAGAAGTTTTAGAGGATGCCGTGTATCAACTTCAAGAATATTTTGAAGGTTCTCGAAAGGCATTTCAACTCTCCCTCAATCCTCATGGAACCGATTTCCAAAAAAAGGTTTGGGACGCTTTATTGAACATCCCGTATGGCAAAACAGCATCGTATCTTGAACTTTCCAAAAAACTTGGGGATGTTAAAGCCATTCGGGCCGTTGCCGCAGCCAATGGTAAAAATCCCCTTTGGATTGTTGTCCCCTGTCATCGGGTCATTGGTAGCAATGGGGATTTGGTAGGCTATGCAGGCGGATTACATCGTAAAAAGTGGTTGCTGGAACATGAAAGTCCTGTGAAACAGCAATCTTTGTTCTAATTCCTAATAATATAAGTGGGAACAAAAGTTGTAGCTACATTGGAAATTAGTGTACCTTCATTACTTATTTGCAATACCCCTCCCCTTGCACTCTGGTCCAAAACCTCATACCCTACCAAAAATACATTTTGGGAAGGATCATAGATTTGCACAGTTAACCCAATGGATTCACTTAGCTCTTGTTCCACCTCAGCAGCAATACTAAAAAGGTCAATAATCGTGTTCTCTTGGGTGGTCAAATCAAAACTGGCCGGTCCGGAAGAAAACTTTGCTGGCTGGATATAAGGGATCGCATAGAACAAGGTATTGTCCTTAATTACGGCACCATCCACAGGGCCCACTGAAAACGCCGTATTAAAGTTCAAATCCATCGACTCCAAGAATTCCAAGGTGTTCGCATCATAAAATTCCAACGTGGCATTGGGTCCATTCTTTACGATGGCCAGTTCCCCAAATTCATCAAATAAAAAACTTATGGAAACATCCCCAAAATCCAGTATGGGTCCCGCAGAACTATTTAAGGTATCATAAAATGTGAATTTATAGTCCCCCTGGTTGGTTCGATACATGAAATAAATCTTGTTCTGAAACAAGAGCGGTTGGAAAACAAAATCAACATCCTCATCTATGGCAATATCCCGCCCTAAATCGCCCACAAACTCAACGTCCAAAATACCCAGATTTCTTGCTCCAAAGGGTCCAAAAAATCCGAAATAAACATTGGACTTGGTATTAATGCCCCAGGCCACGGATTGTCCTGGGTTATTGGAATAAAAATCCGTATAAGTACTGGAAGCACCAGTTCTTATATCTTTAACAATAAGGGAAAACGCACCGTCGGCAAAGAAATAAAATGAAAGCAAATCATCAACTTCTCGCAGTGTTAAGTAATTCCGACTAATGTTGAACTCCTGCGTGAGGTTGACCAATTGGCCTTGATTGGAAGTGGCATCATAGTCAAATTGATAGACATTGTTAAGATCTTGACCGACTACAATAAAATTTGCTACCGGTATTTCAGTTTCATCCTGAGGGACGGGATTACTGGAATCGTCAGAGCTACAAGAAAAAAAGAGGAGTGCCAAAAAAGGCAAAAGAATTCTTTTCAATTTCACGGCATTTACATTTAAAAGATACCATTTTATTCGAAAAGTTGCGGAATACCCCTCCAAATTAGTACTTTACAAACATGCTAACCAAGATGAATCTAGAACATATCCTGTTTTTGGATATAGAAACGGTACCCGAAAAACCCTCTTTTAGCGAACTTACTGAAGAGAAACAACAGTTATGGGAACAAAAATCCAAGTACCAGCGCAAAGAAGAGTATTCTGCAGAGGAGTTTTATGATCGCGCTGGGATTTGGGCTGAGTTTGGTAAAATTGTTTGTATTTCAGTAGGCTATTTCTCCTTTAAAGGAAACCTTAGAACGTTTAGGTTAACTACATTTCATGGAGAGGAAGATCGATTGCTCAAGGAATTCAAAAACCTATTGAATTCGCATTTCAGTCAGACCAAGCATTTGCTCTGTGCCCATAATGGAAAGGAGTTTGACTTCCCCTATATCGCAAGAAGGATGTTGATACATCAAATTATATTGCCCTACAAACTGGACCTATTTGGCAAAAAACCTTGGGAAGTTCCCCACTTGGACACCATGGAACTTTGGAAGTTTGGGGACTATAAACATTTTACCTCCCTAAAATTAATGGCCCATGTGTTGGGGATTCCTTCCCCTAAGGAAGATATGGACGGCAGTATGGTACGAGATGTATATTATGGGGAAAATGATCTGGATAGGATCATTACCTATTGCGAGCTTGATGTGGTTACCACGGCCCAAGTTTTTCTGCGTTTAAGAAATGAAGACTTACTGTCCGAAGAAGAAATCAAAAAAGTGTAAAGCATTAGTCCTTAAAAAACTTTGTGCTCTTGATACCTGACAAATCTTGGATGTTCAAGACATAAAGTCCTGTTGACAAATCAGCCACATTGATTGTTCCATCTAGTTTTCCACTTTTTAATGTTGTTCCATTCGTTGCAATTATCGAAAATGAAGCATATTCAGAAAGCTCAGCCGCTACGTGAAGTTCGTTTATCACAGGATTGGGATATACCTTAATGATTGGTTCCTGATTTACCGAAAAAGGTTCATATGCTTCAAGCACCGTTTCTTCCCCGTTGAAAATAAAAGCTACCTCTTCAGAAAATTCAGAAGTTAGGTTTTGGGAACAAACCGAGCGAACCCTTGCCTCATACCTTATCCCCATTTCAAGGTTTTCCAATGAAAAGAAATTGTCCCACGTGGCAAAGGTTTCCCAATTTTCACTGTGCTCTGATTTTAGTTGGAGTTCATAAAGGGTTTCCGCTCCAACGGATGACCATTGGAGTGCCGTTTCGAGCTCATCAGAGGAAGTAAGCTCAATTTCAGTGGGGGGTTCAAGTCTGCAATTGGTCAATTCCACCCCACTGACAATAATGGAAAAATCTTGTGCATTGGTAGTGAGGTTTCCTTTGTGCGAAATGGCAATGGTGTATTCCCCTGTGGCATCCGGAATATCGATTCGCTCAAAGGGATCTACCAAATTATCCCCTTTAAAAGCTTTATTGGAGGCCTGGGCCGGATTTAGCTTCCATGGAAAATAGGTCTTGCCGTCCTTGGTAATCCTTATATCCAAATCATTGGCCAAAGCAGCCGTCGTGGCATTTACATCCCCTCGGTTCACAAATTCACCTTCAGGGTCCGTCCATGAAATGGAAGCCGTCAAAGATTCAGTCCCAATGGCCTTAACGGTCAATGTGTAGTTTTCTCCATCATGAAGTTTTTCCTCAGAAATTACTGTACTAAACCCTTTATTTCTTATGGTTTCGGCAGCTTTTTTAGTATTGATTACACCCCACCCCATGCTGTAGTCAGGACCGGGTTCCTGAACGTCGTCCGCCGTATGCAAGGCCAATCCTTTTAAGGTTGCGGATTTCATGAACTGTCCGTATAATTCCTCATAATATTCCTGTAAAAGAAGAAGCGACCCGGTAACACCAGGTGCCGCCATTGAGGTTCCCATGGAGGAACTATAGCTTGTATTACTGTTTGCAGATGTCGTATGTATTAGCGTACCATCACCTGCCAAATCGGGTTTTATTCGGCCATCATCAGTTGGTCCAAAACTGCTATATCCAGTTACATTAGCGTTTTTTAAGTTTCCTTTTGCATCAATTTCGGCATTCGCCCCGGCAACTACCAATCCATTTTTGGCCGTTGCAAAGCCCAATAACAGGTCAAAGCCTTCCTGGGTTTTGCCAAAATTAGGAGCTTGATTGTCACCTGAGTTTTGTGCATTGCCAGCGGCAGTCACCATTAAATAATAGGGGGCATTGTACATAATCTTATCCCAATCTTGAGCCACTTTGATATAGGCGCCAAAATACCAATCGGGAACCCGGTCTGTTTTAATGCCGTAGGAATGGTTGGAAAGCAAAAGTCCGTTGGCCGCGGCCGCGGTCACTTCAATTTTGTCCCGGGACCAATCATGGCTTAAGGCCTCAGCGGCATACGCAACACCCTTGGCTTTTTTCTTTAATCCGGCCGAGACCATTGCTCCAGTTACCAAGGTACCATGATTATCCATTTCACCGCCATCAGCATTGGTCACCCTAGTATCAAATTCTTGATGGGTAGTACGGGCAACGCCTGCATCCCAAACGCCCACCTTCATATCCTTCCCATAAATTCCTAAATCCAAAATCCCGTTGGAGTACAGGGCATCCGCCCTGGAAACCTTGCTTGTCGGATCCATGTGCGTGGTATAATATAAGGGAGTGCCGTCCACGCCAATGTCATGTAAAGCGACTACAGTTCCATCCAATTGTTTTTGACCTACCTCCCATTTTCCAAAAAGCGGGGTACCTCTGACCTTTATCTTTTTTAACTGCAGCTCTTTTTCGAAAGTGGATATTAGGCCTTTAAGCTCCACAAGATTATAGGCATTAGTAATTTTTTTCGTCTGTTCCACCGTTTGGGCAGCTGCAAAAATAAAGGTGAAAAATACCAGAAAAAGAAGTGGATATTGACCTCTGCCCCAAGTAGGTTGAATGGTATCCATAAATTGGTTAAGTAAGATTTAGACTACAAATCTATTTTAAAGCCAAAAAGTATCGATAGAATACCGGGTTATTTCGACCAACCGTTATTGTTGGAGTGAAGCTGTGTGGTGAAAAGCTTAATTCATGTGGTTAGTAGGATTTTTCTTATTTTTTACTCGTTGAAATGCATACATACATATACGGGAAAATGATCGCTGTACCCACCAATATACCTTTTCCCTGCAAATGTCCGAAATGGATTGCCTTTGTACTTCCCTTTCCACTCTTTAAGAAAACTTGGCGCAAAAATAACCGCATTTTCAAAGCTATGGGTGCCCCTTTCATGGTTTAAAAAACTGTGGGATAGGATGATTTGATCAAAAAGGCTCCATATTCCCTTGTAATTGGCACTTCCACTATGAGGCGACAACAATTTCTTAAAGGGGTTGACAAACAACCCTGATTCCATCAAGAGCTGAATGCTTTCCGAATTAGGGTCATCATTAAAGTCCCCCATAATGATCACATTGAGTTTTTCTGCCGGTATATTTAGCACGTTTATTTTTCTGAGAATGGTATTCGCTGCCTCCAGGCGCTTGTGCTTGGTTTCATCTACCCCATCCCGCCTGGAGGGCCAGTGATTCACAAAAACATGGATGTCCTCATTATTCAGCGTACCATGCACATGAAGAATATCCCGGGTAAAATCCCGATCGCCATTTTCATTTTCTATAAGCAAGGGCAAAGTCTCAGCCTCAATGACTTTGAAATACTTCTTGTTGTAAATAAGTCCCGTATCAATACCCCGCTCATCAGGTGAATCAAAATGGACATAATCAAGTGGTGTATCCCTCAGGTATTTGGTATTTAATAACTTTTCCACCACATTATCGTTTTCCACCTCAGCAATTCCAATTAATGCAGGAGGGTGGATATCTTCATCCTCACCTATTTTTGAAATGGCCTTGGCCAATTTCTTAATTTTAGAACGATACCTACCTTCTTTCCATCGTTTAAACCCTTTAGGCGTAAAATCATCATCCAGTGTATTAGGGTCATCAACCGTATCAAAAAGATTCTCCAAATTGTAAAATGCTATCGCGTGTTTTGATTTCATTGTTATTCCATTTGTTCTTCAACCTCACTTAAGCCCAGTTCTTTCTGTTTCTTAACCCTACGTCTTTTGTTAAGTGGTAGAATAATAGCCGCCAATAAATATACCATTCCAGAATAGGCTGCAGCCTTTCCCCCAAAAACAATGACCACTAACATGGAGATTACCGTAATTCCCATTAAAAGAAAATACCGGTGTATAAAGGTTTTAGTGATATACTTTTCTTGAAGATTCAATTGAAGGCACTTGGCTTTCCTTAAAGCATGGAGATGCATAAGCAAAATGATTAAGTAAATAAAGAATAATCCCAAGCCAAATCGTATCATTAAGTCTTTCCATTCCAATACCGAAAGTTCTTGTTTTGCCATCACTTCCCAAGCCTGTTTGAAGGCAAGGGATTCATCACCAAGATTTCTCTTGATCAAGGCATAAATTACCGTTCCCAAATACGAAAACAAGTATTTTAAAGGATACACATAAAACAACAGAACAAAAAGAAACAGAGCGTTCAAAGCCTTTGTGGCTTTGTCCTCAAGCCCGTAATGAAGAAAAAAGTTGCTATGGTTGTTCCATAGGCTCAACAATAGCATGGTACAGAATATAAAACCTAAAAAGCCATACATGGATACCTGTAGTTCTAGATAGCCCTTAGGTACTTCAGATGTAATGACCAATAGGGTAATAGCAAAGCCAAAAACAGCATCAGATAGGTTTTCCAAACGGGTGGTTTCCAATCCGCGATATCTAAACCCATCTTCAGAGACCCTTCTCTTGGTATCTATAAATCGTTTTTTCATTAAAGTGATTCCATTTGATTTGTTATGTGCCTTTGAAAAGTACAAAATCAACTACAAACATTGTGTAGTTTTGCACTTTACCCATTTTTATGCTTGAAAAGAAGGAGATAGAATACGAAAAGTCAGTATTGATTGGGGCCGTCAATAAAGACCAGAGTTTGGAAAAGGTTACCGAATATTTGGATGAACTGGAATTTCTCACCTATACTGCTGGAGGAGAAGTCACCAAACGATTTGTGCAACGTGTTGAGGTTCCCAATCCAAAAACCTATATCGGTAGTGGCAAAATGGAGGAAGTACAGATGTACGTAAAGGACAATGAAATTGGTTCGGTCATCTTTGACGATGAATTGACTCCGGCCCAGCAGAACAATATTGAAAAACTCCTGCGATGCAAAATTCTAGATAGAACTGGTCTCATCCTCGATATATTCGCCCAAAGGGCACAGACGAGTTATGCCCGCACCCAAGTAGAGTTGGCGCAATACGAATATCTATTACCACGATTGACCGGGCTTTGGACGCATTTGGAACGGCAACGCGGTGGTATTGGAATGCGCGGTCCTGGGGAAACCGAAATTGAAACGGATAGACGGATTGTACGTGACCGCATCGCCCTTCTGAAAAAGAAGCTTACGAAAATTGATCGTCAGATGGAGACCCAACGTGGTAACCGCGGAGCATTGGTGAGGGCCGCTTTAGTGGGCTATACCAATGTAGGAAAATCCACTTTGATGAATGTCATCAGCAAAAGCGATGTATTTGCCGAAAACAAATTGTTTGCTACCTTGGATACCACGGTACGAAAGGTGGTCATAGGTAATCTGCCTTTTTTATTGAGTGATACCGTAGGATTCATACGAAAATTGCCTACCCAACTGGTCGAAAGTTTTAAAAGTACTTTGGATGAAGTTCGGGAGGCAGATCTGTTACTCCATGTGGTCGATATTTCACATCCCAATTTTGAGGAGCATATTGAATCAGTACACAAAATTTTGGATGAAATAAAAAGTTCGGATAAAAAAACCATCATGGTCTTCAATAAGATTGACCAATATCAACCCGAAACTATTGAAGAAGATGACTTGGAAACGGAACGTACCAAATCCCACTTTACCCTAGAAGAATGGCAAAAGACCTGGTTCAATAAGATTGGTGATCGGGCCTTATTTATCTCAGCCCTGAACAAAGAAAATTTGGATGATTTTAGGAAACGGGTCTATCAAGAGGTGCGTGACATTCATGTGACCCGATTCCCTTATAATAATTTTCTTTATCCTGAAGATTTGACCCCATTTTAATTTGCCCCATCGGGTTTTTCGACTCGGACGCTTGAGGCGGGGCTCCTGGCCCCAGTTCTGCCAACTAAAACATGAGTGACCTCCACCCATGCACTCTCTCCAAAGCGATAGCACCAATCATAAACTACCTCAGTGCCAAAGTCATTGAAATCATCTGTTTCGAACGTGTCAGTATCTCCATCGGACCAAAGGATAGAGACCTGAATATTGTTTAGCTCCGTGTCACCATTGGCCTCATAGCCAATCCTAAAGTCAAATTCAGTTGCCAAACAACAAGGATCTCCTATATCACATGTGTTTATTGCGTTAAAAGAGACCAGAGAAGGTAAGACACTTAAAAATTCTTCAACCGTTCCATCATCATCGCTGCAGTTTAACATCAATAGCGAGAGAATAATCAACAAAATCTTATGATATGGTGTATTATTCATCCATTCCCGATTTTAGTTAAAGAAATATCCTATTGAAAGTTGGAATACCCTATTACTGACCTTATCGGAATCTTCCTCAATATCATTTACATCGGAGCCCAAAAAATATCGTGCTCCAAAATTTAGCCCGCTCTCCATTTTATAACCCACCCCAAGGGCAAAGCCTATATCCATAGATTTGGTATTGTCCTTTAAATCAATTGTTTCTCCATCATCTTCGACTTCCGCGTTCAACAAGAAACCTATTTGTGGTCCTGCTTCTAGACTTAGATGGTCTGTCACATAGTATTTGGCCAAGATAGGAAGTGAGATATAATCAAGTTTAACTACCTCATCATCATCAGATTCATCGGTGGCTCCTTGGGCGGAATACAGCAGCTCGGGTTGAATGGAAAATTGCTCCAAAATTGAAATTTCGGCCACTCCCCCAAGGTGAAATGTGGTCCTTGTGGCCGCATCAGTAAGATCGGGTTGAATGGTGGCCAAGTTTAATCCGGCTTTTGCGCCAAACTGAATATCCTGACCTAGGGTAGTTGTAAAAGGCAAGGCTAGGGCAAATACAAATAGTACTAATTTTTTCATCATAATAGTTTTAGATTGTACATGACGGGAAACTTTGAAAATCAATCCAAAACTAAATGCCATCGACACCTAGTGCTGATAACATAGTTTCATATTATACCATAAGGGTTCCAAATGATGTGAAAATCAATAAACTGAAGGAGGTACCCCATACAGCTCCTTGAAGCATTTGGCGAAATACGAGAGATTATTGAAGCCAACTTGATAGGCAATTTGGGTTACGGTATCCGTCTTTTTGGACAACAAATGCGCCGCCCTTTTCAATCGAAAATTTCGAAGCAACTCTCCCGGAGATTCATTGGTAAGTGCCTTTACCTTTCTGTGCAATTGAGTTTTGCTCAAGGCCATTGCCTTTTGCATTTGGGGAACGCCAAAACTGGCTTCAGAATGCTTTTTCTCCAGCAATTCAAGAAGCTGTTCCAAAAAACGTTTGTCCAAGGAAGTGGTCTTCATCTTGGAAGCATCAAAGACCAATTGATTTTTGGTAATGTATTCCCTAAGCTGCTGTTGTCGTTGAATAAGATTCTTCACCTTAAAGGATAGCTCGTTCGCATCAAAGGGTTTGGTCAAATAATCATCGGCACCCGTTTCCAATCCTTCAATTTTGTTCTCCGTACCTGCCCGAGCAGTGAGCATAATTAATGGGATATGACTGGTCTCTAAATTGGTCTTTAAGTTTTTACAAAGTTCTATACCATCCATTTTGGGCATCATCAAATCAGATAAAATTAAGTCAGGGACATCCGCTATTGCCCTTTTTAGTCCTTCCTTTCCATTCTTGGCCTCTATGATTCGATAGTCCTCCACCAATTGGGATTTAATGTAATGCCTCATATCCTCATTGTCTTCCACCAGCAATATTTGAGGAATGTTGCGAGCATCTATTTTTTGCAAATTAAAGGTATGGGTCGTAGTCTTTAGTATTTTATTTTCCCCCTCCCCATCAGCAACGGATTTTTGTCGAGTTTGTATTTTTTCCATAGGAATTTGTACCGAAAAAAAGGTTCCTTTGCCCTCTTCGCTGGATACCGTTATGGTACCGTCCATAAGTTCTACCAAGTCCTTGGAAAGGGATAATCCAATTCCAGATCCTTCCCTTTCCTTTGTGGAAGCGCCATCGACCTGATAAAAACGATCAAAAATAAACGGTAGTTTATCTTCGGAAATTCCTTTGCCAGAATCAGAAACCTTGATTGCGAGTTTCCCTTCACTATAATTGGCCTCAAAAGCAACTTTTTCCCCGTTCTCGGTGAATTTAAAGGCATTGCTCAAGAGATTATACACCACTTTTTCCAACTTGGTACGGTCAAATGCCGACCACAAAATCCCGTTTGGGATTTCAACGAAATAATCCATATTTCGCTGGGCAGCATGCGAATTAAAGGAAGCCGCTGCGGCCCTTAGGCTCTTATAGATGTCCCCTTCGGTGGGTTTTAATTGTAATTTACCCTGATCGATCCTGGACAAATCCAACAATTGGTTCACCAGCCCGAGCACCTTATTGGCATTGCGACGTATCATTGTAACATCCTCAGGATGAAGGATTTCATCAGGGTTCTGTTCCAGATGTTCTATTGGGCCTTTTATAAGGGTCAATGGTGTTCTGAACTCATGTGAGATATTGGCAAAGAAATTGGACTTGACCTCGTTGAGTGCTTGAAGCTCTTTATTTGAACGCTGTTTAACCCGAAATTGATTATACAATAGCCCAGCTACAAAAAGCACTAAAAGGGCAAACACAATAATGGCATTTCGTTCATTCTCCCTTTTGTTCAGCTGCAGTTCCTGCACCTCTTTTTCCGAGGCTAAAAGGGCAATTTCCTTGGTTTTTTGCTCATTTTGGTATTGGGCTTCTATCTCTTCCGCTAAGTCACGTTTTTCAATGGTATATAAACTATCACGAAGTTGTTTATGCATGTCAAGATGCCGATACGCATTTTTATATTGTTGTTTATCATAATACATCTGCGCTAGATTTTTATGCGCATCCATTGCGGTAAGATGTATCCCCAATTTTTCTGAAAATGAAACAGCCAATTGGGAATATAGCATGGCACTATCCAATTTTTTCAATTTCAATAAGCCTTTCCCAAGGGCCTGACTTGCCATGGCGACACTAATTGAATCGTTGATTTCTTTTGCAATCCTAAGTGACTGATGGTAGTTTTTAACCGCCTCATCATACTCCTTCCTTTCAAAGAAGATATTCCCAATGTTATCATGAACCTGGCCCGCTTCGCGACGCAATCCCATTTTTTTATAGGTTTCCAGGGCCGTATGATAATATCCCAAGGCTGTATCAAGATCACCTTGATTTTTAGTAACCACCCCAAGGTTTTTTAGGACAAACACCCGCCCAGGAGTAAAATTGAACTTTTTGAAAAGACTATCGCTTTTAACGTAATAGGTTATTGCCTCATCATAGTTGTTGAGCTTTTGGTGAATCAACCCAATATTGGCCATGGCAATGCCCGCATTTTTTTCATTGCCGGCTTCCATATTTTTTTTGGAAGCAAGTGTGTAATGTTGCATGGCTTTGGCATATTCCCCGGTCTCATTATAAATATTACCCAGATTGTTATAGGAACTCGCCGCACCATCCTTATCACCGACCATTTCCGCAAATTCGATGTTTCGCAGATGATATTCCTCAGCCTTTTTTATGTTCCCTTTGCTTAAATAGGTATTTCCCAAACCGATAAGGGATACCCCTATCCCATTGTGGTATTTGATCTTGGCAGCAAGGGCCAAGGCCTCTTCATACAAGGCGATCGCCGAGTCGTTTTGGGCTTGTCCATTCAACAAATCGGCATGTTCATTTAGCGCTATGACCTTATACTTAGTATTCCCTATTTGTGAAGCAAGTTCAATCGCCTGGGATATGTATGTTTTGGCTTTGGCAGGATTTTCATATTGGTATCCATCAAATAATTCCAATAGGAGACCATACCTTACGGAATCTACTTTTTCTTGGGCAAGATTCCGCTCAAGGCTATCAAGATTCGATTGGCCTAAAGCAAAATTTATTGCCGCCAGAAATACAATTATGCCGTTTTTTTTCAAAGCGCTCTACTGTCTTAACAAGGTATTGATTTTCAGCGAATAATAGTAGAACGGCTTCGATAGGTATACTAACAGCAGGGTTCCAAATTGTACCAGTATTGTTGGGCGGCTTTTTCTGACAGAAAAATTTCAAAACAACATTGACAACATTCTTTTACAGGTTCACATCAAAAATATGCACCCTAAAAAAGGGGGTGCTATCTTGCTTTCGCTTTAATGGATTTCCCCAAGTCCGTTTAAGAATTTAACCAAACAAACTAGAGCTACGCTCAAAAAAAGCCCCTGAAAATTCAGGGGCTTTTGGTTTTTTTTATTCTCTTAAGAACCTAAAAGGCATAGCTTAATCCCAAAGTCCAGAAGGTCTGAAGTTCATTGTCAATGTTGTCAAAAGTGGCCGTGGTATTCCCTAGGGTGTTTACCTGGTAGTTTAAGGCTTCTTGTTTATTGCTTCGTAAGCCAAAATCAAAACCTACCCCAATTGCTTTCCATATGGTATAGGCAAATCCATTGGTCCATGTCCAATTGCTTAAATCACTGTCCTCGTAGCTGGAAAATGCCGAAAAGTTTGTCTTAAAGCTTACCGCACCTATTTGTCTGGTATAGTCAGCGACGATTTTAGCACCTAAGGAAGAATTGAAAATGGTATCATCATCGGCAAACACAAAGTTGTAGTTCAAAGGATGAATGACTACCACTAAATTATTAATCGGAGTCCAAGTAGCACCTACCCCCAAGTCCAAATAGCCAGGGTCATTAAAATTATTTAAAAGGGTGGTCCTATATTCCATCAAACCGGAAACGGCCCATTTTTCGCTTAACTTTCTTCCGTATAACGAAGAAAGGTTGAAGACATCTGTGGTAGGTTGAAAACTGTCGTCATCGGTTGGATCATCCTTATCATCCACTTTGACCCACGTTAGGTTTGTGGTCAAGGCATTTCTCCAGAAAAACTTTTCTTGCTGTAAATTGGCAAAAGCATTTCCCGTTATCCCAATATTACCCGCATTGTTATTGGGCGTTCCTTGGGCGAACCAATTGTTGAACTGTGAAATGGTACCTCCTATGGTTCCGAATGCCCCTATTTTCCAACCGGGCAGGGCATCTATTTGGGCTTGAATCGCATCTGCACGGCCTTGAATGGAGGCGATGGAATCATTCTTCTCAGCCAACTTGGCTTTTAATTCATCTTCTGTCTGTGCATTTAAAACAGAAACACAAAGAACCGTAAAAACGGCCAAAACTGCTTTTTTCATGATGTCAGTGTTTATCAGTTTAGAACCGCAAATGTAAGAATAGTCACCATGTGGAAAAAGAATTATTTCCGCTTGTAAAGGGGTACCGAAGAACAGGCTTCCCCATATAAAACGCTCTTTGCAACGGGCTGGATCTTTTCAATCGCCATAAGGTAGGCATTTTGTGGCACGGGTTTATTACTGCAACCCTTTATGATCACAGGCCTATCCACAAATGTAGAAACGTCCAAATTTTGGAGCACCTCGTGAAAAATAGCAGTTTCCAAATCTTCCAATTGGCCAACCACCACTTTCTTTGCAAAGGGTGCTGCCCTAGACGCTAATAGAAGGTAGGCCCATCCAGGTATTACGGCATCTACGGAACAGTGAAATGCCAAATAGGTGTTAGCATATTGTTCCCAATTGTGGTCCTCCACATGTTTCCTAAAGTCCTTTTCCCGAAGCACCAGTTCTTCAAAAAGCCAGTCTTTAATATCAAAAGCAATGCGTTCCCCTGTAGGATAGAGCTCCTCCAAATCAAAGGTGACCAGTTTACTTTGCGCTACCCTATTTACTATTTCAGACATTCTTTCTATTCAACTCTATAATCATCAATATTAAAATCCCCTGGATCAGAAGGAGGAGGCATTATTATGCCCAATACTAGATAGACAAGGATACCTAAACCCATAAATGTGAACAGCACCCATAGTAATCTAACCGTGTTTTTAGGCCAATCAATGAATTCGGCTATTCCACCACAGACCCCCAGAACTATTCGATCGTTGGATTTAGAAAGTCTTTTATTCATGGAAGGCATTTTACAGCAGTCCTAACTCCAGTTTGGCCTCTTCGCTCATTAGATCCTGTGTCCAAGGGGGATCAAAGGTAATTTCTACCTCAACATCCTTCAGCACATCAATGGATTTCACCTTTTCTTCCACCTCCACCGGCAAGGTTTCCGCAACCGGGCAATTAGGGGAAGTAAGGGTCATCAAAATCTTTACTTCATATTCCTCATTGACCAAAACGTCATAAATCAATCCCAATTCATAAATATCGACAGGAATTTCGGGATCGTAAATGGTCTTTAACACCTTGACGATTTTCTCACCAAGCTCCGTGGTATCTATGGTAATTTCTTCGCTCATTTTTCTAATTTAATTGTGTTTGATAGGCTATGGCGTACAACTTCAATTGTTTTATCATACTCACCAAACCGTTGGCCCTAGTTGGGGACAAATGTTCTTTTAGCCCTATTTCATCAATAAATTCAGTGTCCGCATCAATGATATCCTGGGGTTTTTGATTGCTGAACGTTCGGATCAAAATGGCAATAATACCCTTGGTGATTATGGCATCGCTGTCTGCCGTAAAGACTAATTTATCGTTATCCAATTCTGCGTGTACCCAAACTTTGCTTTGACACCCTTTGATAATGTTGTCCTCGGTTTTGTATTCCTCCCTTATCAACGGAAGTGACTTGCCCAAACCTATCATATGCTCGTACTTTTCCATCCAATCGTCAAATAGGCTGAACTCATCTACAATTTCCTCTTGAATCTGTTGAATATTCATCATCAAACTTTTATGCAAAAATACGAACTGTAAAATAGGCTTTCGATTGATTTGGGAATTCTTTAAACCAGCATATTTCTAGCCCTTTGTACTCCTTCAACCAAGGTGTCTATTTCTTCTTTGGTGTTATAAAAGCTAAAGCTGGCCCTCACCGTTCCTGGAATCCCATAAAAGTCCATGATAGGCTGGGCACAATGGTGACCCGTGCGCACTGCAATGCCCAATTTATCTAAAATGGTACCAATGTCATAGGGATGTATCCCCTGAATATTAAAAGAAACCACTGCCGCCTTTTTTGAAGCTTCGCCGTAAATCTTTAGCCCCTCAATCTTTTTAAGCTTGTTAGTCGCGTATTGAAGTAGCTCATCTTCGTATTGGGCAATAGTGTCAAATCCAATCGCATTCATATAATCCAATGCGGCCCCAAAGGCAATACCTCCAGCAATGTTTGGTGTACCAGCTTCAAATTTATGGGGCAAATCGGCATAGGTGGTTTTCTCAAAAGTAACCTCAGCAATCATTTCACCACCTCCTTGATAGGGTGGTAGTTTATTCAACCATTCTGATTTACCATAGAGAATGCCAACCCCGGTAGGGCCACACATTTTATGGGCCGAAACCGTATAAAAATCCACATCAAGGGCCTGCATATCTGCCTTGATATGGGGTGCAGCCTGCGCCCCATCAACCAATACCCTAGCTCCAACGGCATGTGCCGCATCTATTATTTCCTTGATAGGATTGATGGTACCTAAGGCATTGGACACATGATTACAAAAAACCAGTTTGGCATCTTTTGAAAGTAGCGCATGATAGTCTTTCATGACCAGCTCCCCATTTTGGTCCATAGGAATAACCTTTAATGTTGCTCCTGTGCGTTCACAAAGCATTTGCCATGGTACAATATTGGAATGGTGCTCCATGGCAGAAACCAAAATTTCATCCCCTTCCTTAAGAAAGGACGAAAAACCATGGGCTACCAAATTAATGGCGTGCGTTGTACCAGAAGTGAAAATCACTTCATGAGGTACCTTGATATTAAAGTGTTTTTGAATTTTGATTCGTGCCTGTTCATAGGCATCGGTTGCTTCTTGCGAAAGGAAATGCACCCCTCGATGAATGTTGGCATTATAGTTTTGGTAGTAATGGGCAATGGTATCAATGACCTGCTGAGGCGTTTGCGAAGTGGCCGCATTATCAAAATACACTAAAGGTTTCCCATTAGCTTTTCTATTCAGTATGGGAAAGTCTTTTCTTATTTTTTCTGTATTCAATTGAAGTGTTTTCATAAAATTAAAACCGAAAACCTATGCCAAGCCTAAAATTATTAAATCCTTCAGGATTATTGATTGCGCTCATGCTTACACGGTCATATTGGAATTGCACAAACCATTTGTCACTAATATCGTATATCAATCCAAGATTAAGATTAAAGCCTCCAAAAGAATTGGTGCTACTTTCAAAACCTGACAGATAACTATAACCTACCCCTAATGTAGGTCTCAATCGTTTCGAGAAAGGCATTTTAAATTCTGAAAATACCCTTGGTTGAATGATCACATTTGTTTCTCCCACATTTTCTCCAGAAAACCGAAACTCTGGGAAAATACCCCCGTTTATACTCAATCCAAGGTTTAGGGTCCCATGCTGTATAAATCTATATTTTATACCCAATTCAACTACATTATCATTACCCCCAAAACCAGCGGCGGGAACAACTGAATAGTTGGCCTCAACGTTCCATTTATTTTCTTGGGAGAAACCAGATGCTAGGACAAATAGTGAAAAAAGGATGAGTAATTTTGATTTCATGGTCTTTTATTTTTTTAATTAGTCCAGTAAATCAAAAAAATATCTACTCCAAAAGATACAATGAATCCCCAATTAGCAGGATATTAACCCAACCCTGATTGTTACGTTTATAATTCAAACCCCAGTTGCACCCCTAGTTTATTGGCAATTATCCGAGTAATGCGGGTTTTAAGCTCCGGGATGCGAACACTTTCCAAAACATTATTGGCAAAGGCATACATCAATAACGCACCTGCCTCTTTTTTGGGAATACCCCGGGACTGCAAATAGAATAATGCATCCTCGTCCAATTGCCCTATGGTACACCCATGGGAACATTTTACATCATCCGCGAAGATTTCCAACTGCGGTTTTGTATTTATGGTTGCTGTATCGCTTATAAGAACGTTGTTGTTCTGCTGAAAAGCATCCGTCTTTTGTGCAATTTTATCCACCAAAATCTTTCCATTAAAAACTCCCGTGGAACGTCCGTCAAAAATACCCTTGTAATCTTGGTGGCTTTCGCAATTAGGCTGCGCATGATGTACTAGGGTATAATGGTCCACATGTTGTTTCCCGTCCAGAATGGTGACCCCTTTCATGGTAGAGTCAATATGCTCTCCGTTTTGATAAAAATTGAGGTTATTTCGTGTTAATTTTCCTCCAAAAGAAAAGGTGTGGACACGAACCACGCTTTTTTCCTTTTGGTCAACGTAAGTATTATCCACTAACGAGGCGTTCTCATTATCGTTTTGAACTTTGTAGTAATCGACGCGGGCGTCTTTGGCTGCAAAAATCTCAGTTACGGAATTCGTAAATACTTCGTTGGAGGTTAAGCTTTGGTGCCGCTCAATAACCTGCAATTCCGCATTTTCCTCAGCAATAATAAGGTTTCGCGGCTGCAACATCAAAGAGGCCTCATTACCTGTGGCTAAATGCAAAATTTGAATCGGTTTGCGTGGCGCCTTATTCTTTGGAATGTAAATATAAGCCCCTTCTTTACTAAAAGCAGTGTTCAATGAGGTCAAAGATTCCTTTGTATTGGCCACCTTATTGAAATACAATTCTATAATCTGTCGGTACATCGGTTTTGTTAAGGCGGAGCTCATTAGGCACACATCTACACCGTCATGGGTCGTTTCCGAAAGATAACTACTGTAAACACCGTCAATAAATACAATCTTGTAGGTATCTATTTCGTGGAGAAAGTACTTTTTAATGTCTTTGTACTCCAGTGCCTTCTCCTCCTTTGGAAAGACACTAAAATCTATTTTTTGTAGACTGTTCAAAGAGGTATACTTCCAAGCTTCCTCCCTTTTTGAAGGAAAGCCCTTTAACTCAAAGTTCTTAATGGCTTCTGACCGAATGTCATGCACAGGGTCGTTAACATTAATATTATCTTCGAACGCTATAAATGAAGAAATTAATTTATCCTTTAAATCCATCTTACACCATTGTTTCTTGTTTGATCCAATCGTATCCCTTGGACTCCAATTCCAGAGCAAGCTCCTTGGTGCCCGACTTCACAATTTTACCATCGTGAAGTACATGAACAAAATCAGGAACAATATATTCCAATAGCCTTTGGTAGTGGGTAATGATAACAATGGCATTATCACTGTTCCTCAATTTATTGACGCCATTGGCCACAATGCGAAGTGCATCGATATCCAAACCGGAGTCCGTTTCATCCAGAATGGCAAGCTTGGGCTCCATCATCGCCATTTGAAAGATCTCATTCCGCTTCTTCTCACCTCCAGAAAATCCCTCATTCAATGAACGGGACAAAAACTTTCGGTCAATATCCAACATCTCTGATTTTTCACGAATCTTTTTCAACATCTCATTTGCAGGCATGTCTTCCAAGCCCTTTGCCTTCCTAGACGCGTTAATGGCCGTTTTGATAAAATTGGTCACTGTAACCCCGGGAATTTCAACAGGATACTGGAACGACATAAAAATACCTTCATGCGCCCTTTCCTCAGGGGCCAAATCCTCTATATCCGCACCGTCCAATTCTATACTACCTTTTTTTATTTCAAAGTCTTCCTTTCCGGCAACTACGGAGGCCAGTGTGCTCTTTCCGGAACCATTGGGCCCCATGATGGCATGTACTTCCCCTGCATTCACTTCCAAATTGATGCCTTTCAGTATTTTTTTATCTTCAATACTTGCGTGTAAGTCCTTAATTTTTAGCATTGTATCCTTAAATTATTCTTTTCCTTAATTGATTTTTTTTTTGCGTGATTACTAGCCGATTATCCGACAGATCCTTCTAGACTAATTTCCAATAGTTTTTGCGCCTCAACAGCAAACTCCATGGGCAGTTTGTTCAAAACTTCTTTACTGAACCCATTTACAATCAAAGCAATGGCCTTTTCAGTATCGATACCCCTTTGGTTGCAATAAAATATTTGGTCTTCGCCAATCTTGCTTGTTGTTGCCTCATGTTCAATTTGGGCACTCTTATTTTGTGCTTCAATGTAGGGAAAGGTATGTGCTCCGCACTCGTTGCCCATCAGCAAAGAATCACACTGCGAAAAGTTCCTAGCATTCTTTGCTCGACTGTTTACCTTTACCAATCCGCGATAACTGTTTTGGGATTTTCCAGCGGATATTCCTTTTGAAATGATTGTGCTCCTGGTATTATTTCCTATATGAATCATTTTGGTACCCGTATCCGCCTGTTGAAAATTGTTCGTTACGGCAATGGAGTAAAATTCCCCAATGGAGTTGTTTCCTTTCAACACACAGGAGGGATATTTCCATGTCACGGCAGAACCCGTTTCCACTTGGGTCCATGAAATCTTGGCATTGTTCTCACAAAGTCCGCGTTTGGTTACAAAGTTGAAAACACCGCCTTTTCCTTCCTTATCCCCAGGAAACCAATTTTGTACGGTGGAATATTTAATTTCGGCGTCATCCAATGCTATTAATTCCACAACCGCGGCATGCAGTTGGTTCTCATCACGCATAGGCGCTGTGCATCCTTCCAGGTAACTTACATAGCTACCCTCATCGGCTATTACCAAGGTACGCTCAAATTGACCTGTTCCCGCCTGGTTGATCCGGAAATAGGTTGATAACTCCATTGGGCATCGCACCCCTTTTGGAATATAACAGAAACTACCATCGGAAAATACGGCAGAATTTAAGGCAGCATAAAAATTATCCCTTTTTGGAACTACCGAACCAATATATTTCTTAACAAGTTCCGGATGCTCTTGAATGGCTTCGGAAATAGAACAAAAAATGATTCCTTTTTCCGCCAAGGTTTTCTTAAATGTGGTCGCCACGGAAACGGAATCCATCACAACATCAACCGCCACACCAGCCAGCTTTTTTTGTTCGTCTAAGGAAATCCCCAACTTCTTGAACGTATCCAGTAACTCAGGATCTACCTCGTCCAAAGAATTGTACTTGGGCTTCTTATTGGGGGCCGAATAATAGGAAATGTCCTGGAAATCCGGTTTTTGGTAATGCACATTGGCCCATTCCGGTTCTTTCATTTTTTGCCACTCGCGGAAGGCATCAAGTCTCCATTCGGTCATCCATTCCGGCTCCTCTTTTTTCTTGGATATGGCAATGACAATGTCCTCATTGAGCCCTTTGGGAAGGGTGTCTGATTCTATATCCGTGTAGAAACCATATTCATACTCCTTGGTCTCCAGTTCTTTTTTTAATTCTTCTTCTGTATAGGCCATGTTCTCGTTTTAAAGTGAAAAACTTTCCCCGCAACCACAGGTACGTTGGGCATTTGGATTGTTGAATACAAACCCCTTGCCGTTTAATCCACCAGAGTATTCTAAGGTGGTCCCGACGAGGTATAAAAAACTCTTTTTGTCTACAATGATGCGAACGGAATTGTCTTCAAATACTTTATCCCCTTCCGCTACAGTCTTGTCAAAATCCAGTTCATATGATAGCCCACTACATCCTCCACTTTTTACGCCCACACGAACGTAATCTTTCGCTGCATCAAAACCATCTTCGGTCATTAAGGCAACTACTTTTTGTTTAGCCGTATCGGATACTTTAATCATTCTTACTAAGATTTATTCTAAATAGGCTACAAATATAGGCTTTAGTTGGAATCCTAGCCCGTTTCTAACATTTTTATAACGTATGTTTTGATAAACTTTCTTTATGGAAAGGTTAAACAGAATTATGGCCGGGAAAAACCTTAAAATTTACAGGAAAAATAAGCGCTTATCCTCTTTGTATAGGTCCCTAGGTAAAATTCAGAATAAATTAGAAGGGCAATACCAAACTCCGTAATAAATTGAAGTGCTTGTTGAGGTCCGTTAAACCCGTCTAGGGAGACATTGCACATGAAACATGGATTTATTGTAGATTCCAGGTTTCCCGTAATCCGAGGACTACCAAAAGATATTGTTGGCAAATGCAATAGTCTATACCCCATTTTATGACACCAAAAAAAGAGCAAATTAAACTTCTACCGTTTATGCAGATTTAGACCAATATTCATTTGAACCATAAAAGGGAAAAAACCACTGTTGTCCATAGTGTCAAAATAGTAGACCGGTCCTATGTCAAACAGAAAATGAATTTTATCATAACTACGCTGAAAACCCCAGGTAATACCTGTCATAAAATCATTATTATCCAAGCGATCCGTGTTATCAACAATACTGTCCCCTTTCCAAAAAAAACGGGCGGAAATATAGTTTCCCGAGTTATGGGCCAGGCTTTTGCCTTTTTCCAGACGCTTTTTTCTGTTGTACAACAGTTTGTATTGTATGTCAAAAAACGGTGTTATAACATATTGAAAACCGTTTTCGGCGTTAGGTCCTGTCAGTTCATCCAAGCTGCCAAAATAACCAATACCCCCTCCTAAGGATAAGGCTGTCTTTTTTGTGATTACCATTTCATAATCGATGCCCGGATTCAAGAAGTTAATACGAAATTGAGGGGCCAATTCCATACCGGTATCTTGAGCATTGCACCCAAAGGAGATACAATAAATCATAACAACGACCGTGCTGTTTAAAAAAAGTTTCATGTAACTGTTCTGTTTTTAAATAAAGCGTTTAACCTCTACCTGATTTTCAAAACCACCATATCGATCCCTCCTTTGGAGATGACATCTGGGAAATCTTGACTGGCGGTTTCACCAATTAAAACGATATTTCCCTCAGTGGTTTCAATGGCGTCATAGCCAAAGTCCAAGCTCAACCCTCCAAAGGATTCTTCCCATTGCATGGTTCCAGAAGCATCCGTTTTGAAAATCCAGATATCATTTTCGCCAAAGTTCTCAGCAACATCCCCATCAAAGCTTTTGGAATTTCCACAGACCAAAAACCCGCCATCTGCGGTTGGGCGAACACTATGGGCCGCATCAAAACCGGAACCTCCAAAGCTTTTTTGCCAGACCAGTTGGCCATTAGCGTCAATCTTAATCAACCAAACATCAGATTGCCCTTGGTTTTTGGTTACTTGGGTATCCGAACTAAAGGTGTTGCCTACGATCACATAACCGCCATCAGTGGTCGCCAAGATATCCTGTGCTTGGTCAATACCAGATCCTCCAAAGGAGCTTTCCCAAACAAAATTTCCGTTTTTATCCACCTTGACCGCCCAAAAGTCATAACTGCCTTTGGGTTCCGTGACGTCAAAATCATCACTTTCGGAGGATCCAGTTAAAACATATCCTCCATCATGCGCATTCACTACTCCGAAAGAACGATCATTATTGGTACCTCCAAAAAACTTACGCCATTCCAAATTACCGTCACCATCAATTTTAGTGCCCCAAAACTCTCCTACGCCGTGTGCTGTTAGGGAACTTTTGTCCGTGCTCCCTTCTCCATTGGAGGAAGTAACATCCAAAAATCCGGAGAAGAAAAAACCACCATCAGCAGTCTCTACCAAGTCATAGGAATGGTCATGACCGGAAAAACCAAAGCTTTTTTCCCAAAGTATATTCCCGGAAACATCCAACCTCAAAATCCAATTGTCATGAAACCCTTCATTGTTGCTGCCATCACCGTCGTCGCTCATGGCATACCCCGTTATGGCATACCCTCCATCGGAAGTTTGTATTACTTGTTGTCCTTGGTCGTCTTGGCTACCCCCATAGGTTTTTTGCCAGTCCAGACTTCCATCGGCATTCAATTTCACCAACCAATAATCATTGACAGGTAAGGCCTTTGAGGTCAAGTCTCCATCCGTGCTATTTGTCATTCCCAAAACAGCATAGCCCCCGTCATTGGTTTGAATTAGGGAACGTGCCGAGTCATCACCCGTACCCCCAAAATTGGCTGTCCATGCCACATTTTGAAAATCGTTGGGCACCTCATTGTTTCCTTCCACTTTAAAGGAATCATCCGAGCAAGAAAAGCACAGCCACAATCCCAATAAAAAAAATGTCTTTTTCATAGCGCTAGGTTTTATTGCTCCCACTTAAGAAGCTGACTGTTCAAATCGTTGACCTTAATTTTCAAAGCAAAACGATTTGGATATCCTTAAGCCTCAACTATTCCGATTTTTGAATGACAAACAAGCCTGAATTGATATCGCTCACCAATATTTTCCCACTTGCCAAATAGGGATAAACGCTCCAAACCCCATCGAAACTCGCAACATTACTTCCCGGGAAGCTGTCAAAAAAACCAACTTCGGTTATATTCCTATTTGCTATGTCCGAAATATCCAATACTCTTATCCCTGCCGTATAATTGGCCAAATAAAACTCCTCTCCCATCACATAACCATTATGGTCAATGGCCCCTGTTGGGCCCAGATACGTGGTGTGTAAGGTAGGACTATCCAAATCCGTAAAATCAAAAACCAACGTTCTGGAATTAAATCCAAATTCAACTTCATCCAATTCATCTCCCAACAAAAAATAGCGCTGGTCTTCCGTGAACCACCCTTGGTGGGTGTACGCCAATTGTGAATAATTCAAAGTGGAGATTTCAACTGGATTCGATTTATCGGTGATGTCCACAATGGCAATTTGGTTTTCATTGGAACCAATAAATATCTCACGCCCCAAGTAATCCGTATCTGGACCATTATAGGTCACCACTTGGGCATCATGGGTATAACCATTATCCCCATAGCCCCCGACCCCCACAGGTGAATTTGGGTTTTGGATATCCACAAAATGAACACCCCCGCTGAAGGTATCACCTCGCGCGGTACCCACAGGATAGGCAAAAGCAGTGCTTTCATTGATTACCACGTTGTGGGCATTACCAATATTGGTATACCTGCCACTATCCGAAAAGTTTTGTGGCGGATTGGATACAGAAAGTAGACGGTTTAAATTGAAGACCTGCATTCCATGTCCAGAGGCTTCGGAAACAATATAGGCATGATCATCATATACCTTTACATCCCGCCAAGTACTCGATCCTGTCGCCGTTGGGAGTTTCCCTAGGTAAATGGGTTCATCCCCGGTAACTTCTACAAACGCAGTACCATTATCCAAACCTACGAGAGCGAATTCCCTCCCGGAATTATCGTCCGTCCAGCCCCAAATATCATTACCGCGATCTGCTTCGAAATCCGCTAGGCCTATACGGCCAATCAAATCATAACCATTACAGGGATAGCTATCTGCGGTTCCATTTTCACAGGGAATAAGACCCCTAATCTCATATCTTGTCGAGGAAATGGCCAATACCTCACTATCATCCGCTATTAGTTTCAACTCAAAGAATTCCGAAGGTTCCACTATCTCATCATCTATAATGGACAACCCGGGAATGGATAGTGCAGTCTGTAACGAACCATCGTAGGTTCCCGCAGGTACCACAATGATTTGTGGTGAAGAAAATGTATAATCTTCCCCTAAGACCGCAGTTCCCATATCACCTGCTTCAACAGAAATGGACATATCTTCCAAAACTGTACCGAACACAAGAATTACGGGCAAATTATCCCCCACACTTTCACGTCCAGAGACGTTCTGTTGTGAAAAGGAAATGCTAAGACTATCATCATCAATTATAGTATAAGCGGTTGTAATTTGAGTTCCTAAAATAACATCTCCTGTAGGATTGGAAAGAGTAAGTTCAAAAGACTCATTGTTTTCTTCCTCAATATCATCAACCACCATTAATCCCGCTATGGGTAGAGCAGTATTCAATGTACCATCATATGACCCTATAGGAATGTTGATTATCTGAACAGATTCAAATGTAAAGTCCGTTCCCTCCGAAGCACTCAGGTTATCGGTGTTCAAAGAGACCGTAACGGACGAAGTTTGCACTACCGTCCCGGACAACAACAACATGGGAAGACTACCTCCATTTGCCTCACCATCAAACCCTGTGCTTTGGGAAAAGGACACGACGACTTGCGCTTCCATTCCATTATTTGAATCGCCATTATCGTCATCGCCACTACATGAAAAAAAGAATAAAACTATTGTACCTATTAGGTATTTTTTCATAGCAAAATTGTAACCATAGTAAAGATACAACTTTAATGATTTCAATTACATTTGCCGAATGCTTGAAGATAAAAATGCATCTCGCACACCATTGGAACAATTGGGGGAGTTTGGACTTATAAAACATCTCACCAAGGATTTTGAGCTCACCCATCCCTCCTCCCTAAAAGGAATTGGAGATGATGCCGCGGTATTGGACCTTTCAGCTAAAAAAACCGTGATTTCCACCGATCTTTTGATTGAGGGCGTACATTTTGATTTAAGTTACATGCCCTTGAAGCATTTGGGCTACAAATCGGTCATTGTCAACCTTTCTGACGTCTATGCCATGAATGCAATGGCTACCCAAATAACGGTTTCCATTGCAGTGTCCAATCGTTTCCCGCTAGAAGCCCTTGAGGAATTCTATTCCGGGGTGGCCTTGGCCTGCAAAATATATGGCGTTGACATGGTTGGTGGTGATACCACATCCTCCACAAAAGGAATGCTCGTTAGTATTACGGCCATTGGACAAGTAACCGATGAAAAATTGGTCATGCGCACTGGCGCCAAAGAAAATGACTTGCTCGTTGTTACCGGAGATTTGGGAGGCGCTTATTTGGGATTGCAAGTGTTGGAGCGTGAAAAGCAAGTATTCAAAGTAGACCCCAACAACCAACCGGATTTGGAACCGTACAGTTATATTGTGGAACGGCAACTCAAACCAGAAGCCCGAAAGGATATTGTTGAATTATTGGAGAAACTTGAGGTGCACCCCACTAGTATGATTGACATCAGCGATGGACTTTCTTCCGAAATTTTGCACTTATGCGAACAAAGTGATGTGGGTTGCAATTTATATGAAGATAAAATTCCGTTGGATCCAACCGTTATTTCAACTTCAGAAGAGTTTAAAATGGACAGCACCATGGTTGCCTTGAGTGGCGGGGAGGATTACGAATTACTGTTCACCATAAACCAAAAAGAATTCCCGAAAATCAAAGGCAATCCAAATCTTACGGTCGTGGGGCACATGACGCATAAAAATGAGGGTGCACACTTAATCTCCAGAAATGGCTCTAAAATTCCGCTGATAGCACAAGGCTGGAATTCTTTTAACGGAACCGAATAAATTCATAGCTTGTAGTTTTAATCCCTTCTCCATGGAAGTTGTCTTAAATGCCGGTCTGGGCATTGGTGTCTTCATTTTTCTTCTCCTGTTTTTTAAGAAAGGGAAGGAACAAGGAGATTTCTTTTTTCTGGGATGGATTGGGGTGACCTTACTTCAAATCGCATTTAACGAAATCACCATTTATCATTTTGAACTGCATGGGATTTGGGCCATTTTTGCTTTTGGATTGCCCATGTTGGGAGCGCCTCTGCTTTTTCTCTATGTCTTATCCCTCACTGGACACCGAGTATCGGGGAAGACCATAGGTTTTCACCTTGGGGTGTATCCCCTTTATGTAATTTTCTTTATTATCCTTCAGAATAAGGATAAGGTTTCCTTGACCGCCGTGAACGGTCACTTTGAGGTTTTTGACCATTCTCCACAATGGATGAATTATTATGCAATACCACTGGCGCTATCAGGCTTGGTGTATTGCATTTGGAATTTGTTTTTGCTCAAGGGCCATAGGAAAAACATCGCCGAGCTTTTCTCTTTTGATGAAAAGATCAATCTTAGATGGTTGGAGTATGTGGTATATTCGTATTTCGTGCTGTTTGTTTTGGCTTCTTTTTTAATTTTTGGCGCTACTCAGTTCAAACTCTTCCCTCTTCAAAATGCTTTCGCCCTAGTCGGGATAACGTTGAGCTTAATGTTAATTGCCTGTGGTTTTTATGGTTTTCGCCAAACCGCCATTTTTACCGGGAGCGGTACCCAGCCCCCCCCTGGTTCGGAATTGAATACATCCGCCTCCAAGAAAGCACCCTATTCCAAATCTGGACTCACCCCAAAAAAGGTAGATGAATTGGGAATTAAACTTATGAAGTACATGAAAGCAGAAAAGCCATTTCTGGACGAAAACCTGAGTTTATCCCTGTTGTCCGAAAGAAGTGGGGTTGCTCAGTCCCACCTCTCCCAGGTCATCAATCAGCATTTTGATTTGAATTTTTATGACTTTGTCAACCAGTTCCGGGTGAACGAGGCAAAAAAAATGCTCAGTTCTCGTGAGTACGACCACCTTTCTGTTTTGGGAATTGCCTATGATTGTGGTTTTAAGTCAAAATCTTCCTTTAATCGGTACTTTAAAAAGTATACCTCACTATCCCCATCAGCATTCAAGGGAAAAAACGCTCAATAGGTTTCAGCCAACGGGTTGGGTCGCACAGGACATCAACTTCACAGAGATTTGTTTTAAAAATTACCAAGGTGATTAAATCTTCGGTAACTCACAATAAACAAAGACGTTCCCATGATACGACTCTCCTTCAAAAACATCATCAGAAAAAAGTCAAGGGCCTTACTGATTTTCATCCTAAGTGTGGTTTCCGCATTCAATATTTTCACACAGATCGCACAAAAGAACAGTGTTCAAAATAGTCTTAGAACACTGATAACGGAAGCTATATCGGGTCAATACATTATCTACGATTCTGAAAAAAACATCAATGTTCTTGAATCACAATTTTCTGATGTAAACCTCTTTGAATGGTATTCGAAGGATAGCACAAAACTGTTGGAGGAAAATCCGAACATTAAAAATATCGGGCGTAGGTTGCGCTTTGGTGGATTGCTGTCCTATGGTGACGAGAGCATGGGCATTCACTTTCAAGCATTGTCGCAAAGCCATCTGCAACGCGTCAGCACAATCCTTGATTTTAAGGCTGGCTCCCAACCAATAAATAAGGACCAGATTATGCTAAGTGAAACTTTCGCAGATGAACTTGAAGCAAATGTGGGTGACACCTTGGTGGTTCTGGCAAACAATCGGGATGGATACCTGAGCGACAATCTACTCCGTGTCTCGGGAATATTCAAAACCAAAGGACCTTCACAGTTTCTCTTGCCCATTGGTTTTATCAATTACAAAAAAGGAATGGAGATTTTGCGACTTGAAGACCATGAAGCCATGGAGCTACTTGTCAATTACCATGCGCTTGAGAACACCGAAAAAGGAGCAAATGATCTGAAAAATCAGGTTTCGGGCATAAACTCCCGTTTGAAAATTGCTGATTGGGAAAAGTCCGCCCCGCTGTTAAATTCCATTGTCAGTGTATGGGTCAATGCGGGCCATGCCATTAAAACAATCTTTATCGTTTTCAGTGTCTTAATATTGGTCAACATCATTATTATGATGACCAACAACAGAAAGAAGGAAATCGGCACGTTGCTTGCCTTTGGCTTTAAACCTTTGACCATTATCAGTACCATAGCTTTAGAGTACATTGTTTTAATCTCATCAGGAATTTTACTGACAGGAGTATTTTTAAAACTGACTTTTGACCTGTTCCTACAGAGTGGAATACCCATCCCTTCCGAAGAGCTACAGGCGGCCTACCTGAGTACATCCATTTTTCCAAAAATATATTGGTTAGAGATTCTTAAGGTTGCGCTATTATTCGCAATGGCCTGTTATCTGGCCGTTCTCGTTTCCTTGAGAAAATTGTTCCGTTCAGAGATAACGACACTATTAAGAACCACTGCATAACAAAAAGCTAGACCATCATGGGCATATTCATAAAAGTTGCATTAAGAAACATCACTAGACATTGGAGCAGGAACCTTTTGATAGGTTTAAGCATTTCCTTAGCCACGGGCCTATTCTTCCTTGTTGTATCCATTTCAGGGGGAATTGAACGCCAAATGATAGGCGATCTTATTCAGATTGAAACGGGAGCCGTTTCCATTACGGTTTCGGATAGTTTGCTGAAAAAAACGAGTGATGAACATCAAAAAAGATTAACTGATCTTAAGGCAAGTATACATAATCTACCAGAAGTTTCAGGGATAAGGGAGCGCCTATATTCTCGGGCGCTGCTATATGCAGGCAACCAATCCGCGGACATCAATTTAAGGGGGGTGGATTGGGCCAAGGAATCTGCCCTATTCTCAAGTTTTCAATTTGACAAAATAAGGGCGAAGGATAGCTTGCAAGAAGGTTTATTGATCAGCGAAAGTGTCTCAACAAAACTTGATGTTGGTGTTAACGATCTCTGTTTCATTATGATACAAACCGTACAGGGCGGCCTAAATCTTGGCGAATATCCCATAAGTGGCATTTACAGGAATATCTCAGGATGGGCAAACACCATGGTATTTCTGAACATGGAAGAATCCAAAATTCTCATGAACACCGCTTTGCCTACCCACATACTGGTTGACACCGATCAGTTGCATACGGCACCAACTATCTTATCAAAGACAAAAAATCTATTACAACAGGAGTTTAACGATACCATGGACATCGAATGGTATAAAGAAAGGGCATCTACGGCCTCGACTATTTCCAATGCAAACAAATACGGCTTTTTGAGCATGGTCTTCTTTTTACAGGTGATTTCATTCTTCGGAATCGGTTTCGTGGTACACAATAACCTGATTGAGCGTCGAAAGGAAATTGGAACCCTATTGGCCATTGGATTTAAACCAAGAAATGTTAGGATTTCCTTTCTTTTTGAGACATTGATTGTAGCTGCAATAGCTTCTTTAGTAGGACTCTTACTATTTGGTGGACTGACCCTATTCCTTTCATGGGAGGGTATTTATTTAGGAGATAGGGCTACATTAATATTTGGTGGTAACACCTTGAAACCCTTTTTCCATTTTCCAAACCTTTTAATCGCATTAGCCATAGGCCTTACTTATCCTTTGCTATCAGGGCTTTGGAGTACACGGAGTATCCAAAATACAAATCCTATTCAACTGATATATGATCGATAAAAACAAAAAAGATAACCCGATGAAAAAATTACATTATCCAATTTTCGCACTTGTACTGCTTGTAGGTTCATATATAGTCAACGGCCAATCAAACCCAACGGAAGTATTGGCAAAATTGGACAAAGACCTTTTTGACCTTGACATGGAATTTAACATGCAGATGCAAATATTTCGAAAAGAAAAAGTAAAGCGTACTTATAAGATGAAAGTCTTTAGAAAGGGCAAAAAATTACGATTGTCCATTCTAGAACCAAGTGTTGAAAGAGACAGAAGAATTCTAAACGATGGTGACAACTTATGGATGTTCTTGCCGCGTTCCAGCAAGTTGATAAAAATACCTTACAAACAGGCCTTTTTGGGAGGGGATGCTTCCAATAGGGACATTCTTAGGATTTCATTGGTTGAAGATTATAACATCTTAGGTCCTGTTGAAACAACCGAAAAGTATTTGATCCTGCGCTTAAAGGCAAAAGACTTAAAAACCGCATATAACCAAGTGAATTTTTATTTGGACAAACAAACCCAACTTCCGATGGTGCAAGAGATGCTGAGCCTTTCCGGCAAGGTCATAAAGACCATAAATTACGACCATTATACAGATTTAGGTGAAGTTTCCTTCCCTACCAAGCTGACGATTTTGGATGAACTGAACAAGGATTCAAAAACCGTTTTTGAGTATTCCGAAATAACAAAAGGAACATCAAAACAAGCCATTTTCTTTACTACAGCGCTATTGAGCAAGTAATGTCAATCTATTAAAATGAAAATCTGTACCAAACATATAGGGCTGTTTTTGCATTGGTTTCTTTCAAGCACGCTGTTGTACCCACAGAATGAATTTTCATATCGCATCATCAATGAAAATGTGTTCACCTATAATTTGGTTTCAGAAGATACCCCGGTAAACCCCGAAAATATTTTAGACCTATCGGAATTGGAGACCATCAACCGGTTTTTCCCCATTGGAACCCTTACAAAAGACAGATTAAAGGTACAGGTAGAACCAAGGGTATTCGTTAACCCCATATCCGAAAACATTGATTTTGCCTTTAATGAGCTATATGTTCGTTACGGAATTTCAGATGCTTTCTACCTTACTTTTGGTAAGGAGCGAATCAACTGGGGAACTGGAACCGTTTGGAATCCTTCCAATCCGTTTCTCCAGAAGGATCCTTTTCGGCTCAATAACCGATTGGAAGGGGTTTCCCTTACCAATTTGGAGTACATTTTCCCTCGTCTCACGGTAAATCTACTTTTCTCCCCATCCGAAAAATTGAATGTCTCAACGTTCGCCCTTAAGGCAAGTTCAACGATAAAATCATTGGACTATTCATTCAATTATGCCTTTCTAGGGGATGGAAGGCAACAATTTGCCTGTGATTTTAGTCTTGGCACTGACAATTTCACTTTTTATGGAGAAGGACTTATACGAAATTTTTCAAATACTGGCTTGGTAGATAATTCCGGAAGCGTAACACCCATACCCCCAAAAAATAGTTGGGAAAATGCACGGTCAGAGTTCGTTTTGGGCAGTTGGCTCAACACCTTCATACGAACCATACTAATTTTGGAATATAGATACCGAAGTGACTTCAATACACAAAACAGTATTGCCAACTTTAGGTCATTTCTCCCCCTAAATCTTGAATTGTATGACCCCATCAGTATGGGACAACATAGCTTTTTTTCACAAATTGGTTATACAGATGCTTACTCCAAGTACAATGTAAACGCGTCATTTTTCTATGACCCCATAACCCACCAATTGCTATGCTCCCCTGGCTTCATTTATAGTGGTGAAAACATAAAACTTGAAATCAATCCATTTATATACAGCAACTCCCTATCCCTCTATGATATTCAGGGAAGGGTAATACTATCATTCTTCCTATAACAAAAAACATAAACCATGAAAACATACCCTTTATTAGAATTGACGGAAATCTCAAAATCATACACCCTTGGCAAGACCAAATTTCAGGTATTGAAGGATATTGACACCTCATTCCATGACGGTTGCTTCAGTGTCATTGCCGGTCCATCCGGTTCAGGAAAATCAACTTTGCTCAACGTATTGGGCTGTTTGGATACTCCCGACCAAGGAAATTATTTGTTGAACAACAGAAAAATCGATTACAACAACAAAAGGGAACTTGCAAAAACCAGAAAGAACAATTTTGGTTTTGTATTTCAGTCGTTTAATCTAATTCCTGTGTTGACCGCAATGGAAAATGTGGAACTACCTATGGGGCTTCATTCATTTACCAAAAAGGAGATTCAGGAAAAATCAACAGAAATATTAAACCTAGTTGGGCTTGGACACCGTTTGCACAACAAACCTTCCGAATTATCAGGAGGGGAGCAACAACGTGTTGCTATTGCAAGGGCCATAGTCTCTAAGCCAAAGGTTGTTTTTGCGGACGAACCCACCGCTAATCTGGATCGAAAAAATTCACAGAACATCGTTTCCCTAATGAAACAATTGAATAAGGAACATGGCGTGTCATTCGTTTTTGCCAGTCATGATGAAGCTGTAATTCAAGCTGCAAAAGAATTGTATCTTTTGGAAAATGGAAGGCTTCAGATGAAAAAGGTGGGTTAAAAAAATTCCCGAAAACCAAGGGCAATCCAAATCTTACGGTCTTGGGGCACATGACGCATAAAAATAGGGGTGCACACTTAATCTCCAGGAATGGCTCTAAAATTCCGTTGACAGCCCAAGGCTGGAATTCTTTTGACTAAACTTAAGCTACTTGCTTTCTTGCTGATTTTCCTCGTGCCCGAACCCTATTTCTACGTTGGTACATGTCTTCCAATGTTCTATTGATTTCCTTCAACTTTGGAGTAAGGGGCGAAAGCTTACCTCGTTCATCTGTGGTTACCTGCTTACCACAGTGCACACATTTGTACTCTTTTATGTGCTGGGTCACTTTCTTGGATACCACAAAATGATGGCCGAAGAAGTTACAGAAGATTCCAGAGAGTTTGTTGCCATTGGGGGTAATGGTATTTTTCATAGGCTTGGAACGGTTTGGGCGCATGTTTCGATTTGGGGACCGAGTAATGCGTTAATTAGTTTAATATAATAGTTCAGTTACGTTTAAAATCAGGGTTTGGTTCTTTCAAAATGCAACGATTCTCCATTCCTCTTTATTTTGATGCTGTACCAGTATTTTTTGATTTTTCGATGAATGGCACAAAATCGACAAAATGTTACATAAAATCGATGAACTGATGCTGGCTTCAATATACAAAAACGATGCTTTTTAACAACTATTTTGGTATTAACAAATCATAAAGACAGGTTTTTGGCCTTGATTTTCGACATTTCCCCCAATTCTTTGTATCACAGTAGATAGTATTTTATTCCAAATCGATGTTCTAAAACTTATTTGGGGTTGCTGAAAACCGCCTTTGTGGTCCAGATGAATTATTTAAAGCGATAGCCAATCCTCAAATCAAAAAAGTCCGCAACATGGCGATGGGCCTTCAGATTAAATCCGGCAAAGATTTTCTGATTAAAACTATAGGTTAGTCCATAACGTTGATACACGTCGTCCGTGGTTCGGAATTGATTGAAGTAGTAGATTCCCAACTGTTGGCTAAAGGTGATTCTACCCAACCAAAACTCGTGCCCTACCAATAGAGCACCTTGGGGAAACGCCGCATCAGCCCCTTCCAGCCTTATTTGCTCCCTTCGGGAAAAGTCAAGGGCCCATTCCGTTCCAAAGCTAAGGGCGCTCCTACCTCCAATCCACCTGCTGTAATTGCCAGAAAGTCCAAAAACATAGAATCTGTCCCGCTCCCCTACCGTAGCATTGCTCAATCCCGAGAAATGTACCAAAGAAAGTCTTGTTTTTTGTTTTGGTGGTTCCCGTTTTGAAATTTTAGGCAGGTTGGGATAGCTGATTGGCTCCAAGCTCGTATTGACCCCCACACTTACGGTAGGTAAATTAAGGCCCTTGTTGGGAGAACGGACACCACCATTGGAAACATGGCTATACTTAGCCGCAAGTCTTAGGTTAAGTTTGTCCGTTAGCCTATAATTAAGACCGGCACCCAGAACAATGGAAAAGGCAAGCGTGGTACTATAGGATTGGTTTTTAGGATTGGTCACTTCATCAAAAGGTTTGGTCAAAAAGGCCCCGCCCAAACCCATCCTAACAAATACATTGGTTCGTTTTTGTGTAAGAAAGTAGGGCTCTACATAGGCCAAAGGTACTATACCGCTTCCCAAAACCTCAGCATTATCCCAATTCCAATAGGCAAGGCTTACCCCTACTCTGGGAAAGCAATTGCAAAACTCCCATGACTTTTTCGTAAGGAGGAGTTTACTGGCATCCAACCGAATACCAAAAGGGTAAGCATCATCTATCTCTCTGAGGGATTGTGAATGCCTAAGCAGGAAACCATAATCAAAACTCAATCCAATTATTACGGGCCTACTTTCTATCAAAGAGGTATCCTGCTGGGAGTTGCCTATTAAGCAGAAGCACCCTATTAGAAATATGGAAAGATTTTTCATAGCACCCGAAAAATAACCATAAAGCGTGAAAATGTAAACCAGTTGATGCACTTCATTTGATTTTCTCCAATGTATGATTGTTAAATTTTAATCTGGGAAATACCATACTCCCTAAATTCAGAAATGCCGGCCTTTTGTTGTCAACCAACAAATAACCCTTACCTTATCCCTGCGAAAAAGGAATGGCCCATCTAAAAATTGTTTTCAATCTTTGCCCTTACTGGAATGGTATATTGCTTTTGACCAATGAATCGTAGAAAAGAAACATTTGTGGTGGCTTTTGCGCTTTTCTCGCTCTTCTTCGGGGCTGGAAACCTTATTCTACCACCGCAATTAGGATTTAAGGCGGGAAGTGCCTGGACATGGGTAACGCTAGGTTTTGTCATCTCTGCTGTAATTGTCCCTATTTTAGGAATACTGGCGCACGCCAGGCTACAGGGCACCTTGTACGATATTGCTAAAAAAGTATCTCCTACTTTTAGTTTGGCCTATTGTTATCTCATTTATGCCGTTTCCATAAGCCTTCCCTCCCCAAGGACCGCCTCGGTCACCCACGAAATGGCCATATTGCCCATTTTTGATACTTCTTCCTGGTTGACCAGTTCCATCTATTTTTCGTTGGTTTTTCTCTTTGTAGTCAACCGTTCCAAGATTTTGAACCTCATCGGAAAATTTTTGACCCCTGGAATTCTTGTGATTCTTTTAGCTATCATTCTTATTACGGTAACTGGATTTGAGTTCTCTTTTTCCGCTTCGGAATTCACTAGTCCTTTCACACATGGTATTCTGGAGGGCTATCAAACGTTTGATGCCATAGGTGCGGTGGTGGTAGGTGGTGTCATTATCATTTCCGTGAACCTAAAACACAGCGATTTGGATTTTGCTGCCAAAAGAAGCTTGATCGGAAACGCCGGAATATATGCGGGCTTAGGTCTTTTTTTAGTCTATGCCGGACTGATTTTGACCGGAGCTTTGATGCAAAGGGAATTTGATAATGCGATTTCCAGAACGGAATTGGTCAATGGCATTAGCCTAAAAACCCTAGGGAATTCTGCGCGGCTTTTTTTAAGTATTTTGGTAAGCTTGGCCTGCTTTACTACGGCCGTTGGTATTGTTACGGGAACTGCGGATTTTGTGAAGGGCAGATTCGATCAATCCAGAAGCGCCTATGTAATAACAGCAGTATTAGGTTGTATTCTGGGAGTAATCATGGGGCAATTCAACGTAGGTTATATCATTGCTGTAGCCTTGCCCGCCTTAATGTTCATGTACCCCGTTACCATTGTGTTGATTTTCTTGAACCTATTGCCGGAAGAACGGGCGTCGAAAAAAGTATTTCAATGGGTCATTGGAGTTACACTACTATTTAGCATCCCCGATTTTCTGAACAGTGTGGGTTGGGGAGAATTCATGGCAGGTTTTTCAAAATGGATTCCTTTGAGCGAATTCCACATGGGGTGGGTTTTGCCTGCGGCTTTGGTTTTTGTATTGGTCAACTTGATAAAGAAATAGACTTCATCCATTGGAATAGGGTTGCACCATTAATTCCAATAAACCTCCTATTCTCATTAGATCAAATGTGACCCAAAAACTTTTTTAACCGGCCCGCTCGCTCTTGGCTTACCAAAACGGTATCATGGTACGCCGGTTTTAGTTCCACGACAAGTTGGCCCGTTTTACCGTGCTTCACCTTTGATATGGAATCGATATTGACCAAAAGTTGCCTGTTAAGTCGAATAAACTTTTTTGGGTCAACAAGGGTTTGAACGTGATTTAATGAATGACTTATTGAAAACTGTTTGCCGTCGATGGTTTTGGCAAATACGATCTCACTTCTAAAGAAATAAGCAATCCCTTCCAATCGGATTGGCACCATTTCCTTACCAGATTTTAGTAAAAATCGATCTCTTTTTTCATTGGAACGATCCTCTGGATAAAATTGGGCAAAATCAAAGTTTCTCCCCAACCATTGCTGTAAGTAACCATCCCTTCTTTTAAAAAATTTTACAAGCCCTTCATTGACTTCTTTACTTGTCAAGGGTTTTAGCAAATAGTCAATACCTGTTGTTTTGAACGCCTTAATGGCATATTCATCATAGGCCGTTGTAAAAATTATGGGGACTTCCAAGTCAACTTTTTTAAAGATGTCAAAAGAAATACCATCAGATAGGTGGATGTCCATGAAAATCAGGTCCGGGGGTGCGTTTTCGCTTAACCATTGTACACTGGACTTTACGCTGGACAGAACGGCAACTACATTAATCATAAACCCTGATACATCCAATAGATTGGTCAAATGCTTTTGCGCTTTAGGCTCATCCTCGATGATTAAAACTGTGGCTTTCATTTTTGAGTACAATCAATTAAGGGAACTTTTACAAAAAAAATGGCATCGCTTTGCTGCACTTTCACCTTGGATTCCGTTAAAAGGTCATATCGCTCTACGATATTTTGTAATCCGCTTTTTGTGTTATGCGAAGTTGCTTTGGGAGTCCTAGTATTTGAAAACATCAGATACCCTTCATCGGAAAAAAGTTCCAAACGCAAATGATTCTCCTTGTCAATTTGGTTGTGTTTGACCACATTCTCGATGAGTTCGTGAAGGACCAACGGCGGAATGTGTTTTTGTTCCAAATGTATTTGGTCAATTCTATTTTCCACATGAAAAGCCGTTCCAAAACGTTCTTTTAGCACCTCAATATATTGCATCATCACCTCCATCTCCTCTCCAACCGGAATTAGATTTTCCTTGGAATTCTTTAAAATATGTCTATAGATATTGGAGACATTCTTGAGGAACTTTTTGGCCACTTCCGGATTTTCATCCACCAAATAATAAATGGTGTTGAAATTATTGAAAATGAAATGGGGGTCCAATTGGGTCCGCAGTAGATGCAAATTGGCATCTACAATCCTTGCCTTGTAACTTTCGTTTTTTATGATGGCTTGATAGTATGCATCTTTCCATGTAACCATCCATAAAATCAATCCAAAAATCAGTGAGAGGAGCAACCCTATCAATGCGGCTGAAATCATATGTGGCCGCAAAGGAGGTTCACTGCCCAGCAAATAATGATCCAACCATTTAAAAAGATAGAAACACAAGGAATAGATGGCCGTTCCTACCAAAACTGGAATAATAAAAGCCAAGACATTTTTAAGATAAGGGCTCCGTTGAATTTTTTGCCTAAATAGCCTCCTTTGCGTGTGCCAAACACTTTCCAGGCAAACAAAGGCCATGAGTACCAATAAGGTATTCATTAACAGATTAAACCCTGGGGGCTCCCTGAATTGGGAGAACATCCATATCATCAAAAACAGCAGGGACGAAATCATCAATGCGATGAACAGCCTTACATACCATTTCAATTGACCCTTAACCATCTGTTTTGATTCCTGCAAAATTCAATTAAAAGTAGCCATTCATTATTATTTAGTGACCTTAATCTTGCGGTCAAGATGGGGACTGATAGCATCCAATGTTTTCAAAATTGATGGTCATGGCCTTTTTTTTATGTTTCATCCACAAAATTTCAGGGTTCATGAATTCTTAAGGGAATGTCCATTCATTCACCTCATACCTTTGAAGAAAATTCATGACCAATGACTTTTCGCGTGTTACCCTTTCTATTCTTTGCCAGCACCGTTGTGGCCCAATCAGAAACGCCCTTAGAAAAAAACATTTTCCAAGTAGACCATTTTAACGATGAAAAATTTGTTGGGTTCATAACCAAGGTGATACCGAACAACCAATTTATCCTCATTGGGGAACAACATGGCATAAAGGAGGTGGGTGCTTTTACCAATACCATCTTTAATCTGGTTTATGAGGAGGGGTTCCATACCGTTTGCATAGAAACCGATGCCTTGGCCGCGGAAAAAATTCAAGAAATTGCCGGTTCCAAAACACCGATATCCTCTGCCAAAGAACTCTATAAGGAGTTTCCACTTTCCATTCCTTTTTATAACAACACATCGGATTATGACCTTTTCACCAATGTAGTTTCAAAGGGAGGACATCTTTGGGGTATCGATCAGACCTTTATGGCCCAATTTCGATTGAATTTCGATCTTATTTCAAAGCAAACACCCAATCCTGATTTGAAAAAGATGACCAGCAACTTAAAAACAAGGGCAAATCAAGCGTTTGAAAAGGCTTTTGAAAGCAAGTCATTTGGGGAAATGTTTATCTATAAGTATTCCGATCAACTTCACGACAGTTTAATGGCCACCCAGCCTAACCAAATGGAAGCTACTATTTTGAACCAACTAAGAAAAACAAAGGAAATCTATGGGTACTTCGCTTCAAAACAGTATTATCAAAATAACAATGTTCGGGGGCAACTTATGAAATCAAATTTTAATGCCTATTATAAGGAAGCCCAGAAGACAGCTGCAGCCCCAAAAGTCATTCTTAAACTTGGGGCAACCCATGCTACCAGGGGGTTAAGCATGACCAAAATATACGATGTCTCCAACTATTTATCGGAACTTGCGATTTACAATGACATGCGCTCTTTACATTTTATGGTAGCTGGTATTCATGGTACGGTATTGGAGGGTAACCCATTTGTTGACAACCCCGTACGTGAATTTGACAATACCAAGCAATTACCAAAAGAACTACAGGAGCTTTCTGCTCGTTTCGATAAAAAATATGCCATCGTACACCTTGAACCTTTAAGGAAACACGCTTACGGCAAGATTTTCTCGGAGGAGCTCAAGCAATTTATTTTTAATTATGATGTGCTGGTTCTCGTAAAAAATGCGGAGGCGTTAGAGGCGTTTTAGGGGGTTTTCAATTGGTAAAAAATACTCCTAAGATTCCCCAATACGCATTTCATACGGGTTGGGTGTTGTCGGCAGTATTGGCTTTTTCATAGTAATTGTCATTTCGAAGGAATCCCGATAGTTATCGGGAGACTGAGAAATCTCTCCCTTTTCATTTAACTTTAAATCATGAACAAATTGGTCATCGTTGGTAATGGTTTTGATTTGGCACATGGCCTACCAACATCTTACAGACATTTCATCGACTATTTCTGGAGCAACCTTAAAAATAACTATAAGGATGAATTTATTAAAAGAATAGTTTTCGCCAATCCCGCTTACTTCAGGGCCTTCATTATTGAATGCAAAAATTTCAAAGAATTCTCAAAAAACCTCAAAGAATACGCAAGAGACTATGGTTATCCATATGACGATGCCAATTTTGAATGCCATGCAGACAATTCAAAATCCAGTCCAGTTTTTCAATTCAAAAATGAGTTTTTTAAAACATTGAATTTAAAATCTTTAAATAATTGGGTAGATATTGAAAATGAATATTATCAAGAACTCAAAAGAATATTCAAACAAAAACCTTTAAGTGTTAGGGGGCGAAGAACACTTACTCAGCAAGAACAAGAATTAAAAAACAAAGACCAAGCTAAAACTCTCAACTTGGAATTCGAACAAATAAAAAAGTTATTTGAAAAGTACTTATCCCTTAACATTTCGGATTCCTATAATCTAAATGAATTCTCTAATACAAAATGGATTGGTTTATACAATGACCTCAAACCAATTTCTCCTTTCCAAAGGGGTACAAGGCTCTTAGAGGAATTTACTATAGAAGAAGACCGAAAGGAGATTAAAGACCTTATGGTTGAAGAAAAGCTAGATAATCAATTATTTACTAAAACTCTAGTTTTAAATTTTAATTACACCCTATGCACAAGTCAATATATTTATCAAATCTATCAAGGAGAATACGAAAATTACATTATTCATATTCACGGTGTTTTAAACAACAAGGATAATCCTGTTAACTTCGGTTTTGGAGATGAAATGGACGAGGATTACAAATTAATTGAAAACTTAAATGACAATGAATACCTAAAGAACTTCAAGTCCTTCAAATATTCCCAAAACTCAAATTACAAGAGGCTTTTGGATTACATTGATTCTTATAAATTCCAGGTTTATATTATGGGCCATTCTTGTGGTCTTTCTGACAGAACCCTTTTAAATACCATTTTTGAACATGATCATTGTCGTTCTATAAAGGTCTTTTATCACCAAAGGGAAGATAGTAACGATAACTTCACGGAAATCATCCAGAATATTTCACGCCATTTTAATGACAAGAAAATGATGCGCGCGAAAGTGGTCAACAAGTCACTTTGTTCCCCTCTTCCCCAAAATATTCGTTTTCAAAGAAAAGATTCTTGAGATTTCTCCTTTACATCTCGGCTGCGCTCGATGTGACAGTTCGAAATGACTAATCATTTGACCCCCTTCGCTTTTTATTGTAATAATAAATACCATAGGCGATGGCCACCAATACCACAAAGGGCAAGTAGGACCCAATGACCACCCCAATTTCATAGGCACTGTCCGGGGCCTCTTCCATCTTTTTTTCGATATTGGATTGTTGTAGAAATAATAAAAACCGAATCATTCCATAAATTTAATTGTCTCAAAACTTCACACCAACCCCTCCGTCTGCTGTCCGTGACAGCATCCACCTCCCCTTATTAAGGGGAGGAGCCGTATTTGCATTTTATTTAGTAACAATATTACAAGGTTCCCCTAGGGTGATTTAGAGGGGGTTATTCATCAATTCCTCAATTTCCTCAGCCTCAAGGGGGATGTTTCGCATTAAGTTGAGCGGCTCCCCACTTTCCTGAATGACCACATCATCTTCCAATCGAATACCGAAACCTTCATCAGGTATATAGATACCTGGCTCCACAGTAAAGACCATATTCGCTTTCATTGCGGTCTTTAGTTCTCCATAATCATGGGTGTCCAATCCAATATGGTGACTGGTGCCATGCATAAAGTATTTCTTATAGGCCGGCCAATCCTTGTTTTCGTTTTGAATATCCGCTTTATCCAATAAGCCCAACCCCAACAATTCCGAAGTCATAATCTTGCCCACTTCTTTGTGGTACTCCGCCCAAAGGGTTCCCGGAACCAATAGTTTTGTCGCTTCCTTCTTCACGCGTAGTACGGCATTGTATACGTCTTTTTGCCTTTTTGAGAATCTTCCGTTGACCGGAATGGTCCTGGTCATATCGCTGGAATAGTTCGCATACTCTGCTCCAACATCCATCAATATCAAATCACCGTCCTGGCATTGTTGGTTGTTTTCAATATAATGCAGTACATTGGCGTTGTTGCCCGATGCGATAATGGGGGTATAGGCAAAGCCTTTGCTTCGATTTCTAATGAATTCATATAGGTACTCGGCTTCCAACTCATACTCCCAAACTCCTGGCTTCGTAAACTGTAAAATCTTTCGAAACCCTTTTTCCGTAATGTTACAGGCCGTTTGCATCAACTCCAATTCCTCAGGCTCTTTAACCCCACGAATGTTTTGCAAAATGGGATTGCTTTTTGCCCATTGGTGGGCTGGAAATTCCTTTTTGCAAACTTCAATAAACCGATCTTCTCGGGTTTGGGTCTCCACGGCTTGCCTGTAATGTTCATTGGTATTGAAATAAACGGTCTCCGCTTCGGTCATTAAATCAAAAAACACCTTTTTAAAATCGTCCAACCAATAGACCGTTTCAATACCCGAAACATTGGTAGCCTGTTCCTTCGTTAGTTTAGCCCCTTCCCAAACGGCAATGTGCTCATTGGTCTCGCGAACAAATAGAATTTCGCGATGTTTCCGATCAATGGCATCTGGAAACAACACCAATAGGGTCTCTTCTTGGTCCGCTCCACTTAAATAAAAAATATCGCTATGCTGTACAAAGGGCATAGTACTGTCCGCACTTATGGGGTAAATGTCATTGGAGTTAAATACCGCAATGCTTTTCGGCTTCATTTGAGCGGTAAACTTCTGGCGGTTCTTAATAAAAAGTTGGTTGGGAATTGGTTCGTATTTCATGCAAAGGGTATTTCTCAAAAATTGGGTTCCTATCTTATTCCGTAAATTTAAGAACTGTTTTTTCAACCCACTTAGAACATGACAAAATTCAAGTTATTTGTATTGGCCGTTGCCCTACATTTTTGTGCCTTTTCGCAAACCGACTTATCTGCTTTCAACAAGTTTAAATTCCGATTTATAGGTCCCGAAGGCAATCGAACCATAGCCATAGCTGGCATTCCCGGCGACCCTATGGTCAACTACATTGGAGCTGCTTCAGGTGGATTGTGGAAAACCACGGATGGGGGGGTGACATGGACCTCCATTTTCGACGACCAAGAAGCTTCTTCCATTGGTGCCATTGCCATTGCCCCAACCAACCCAGATATCGTCTGGGCAGGCACGGGAGAGACTTTTGTAATACGCCCCGCCCACGCCATGGGCGATGGCATTTACAAATCTGAAGATGCCGGTAAAACTTGGAAAAAAATGGGCCTGGAGAAAACCGGACGTATCGGAAGAATTATTGTACATCCCTCAAACCCGGATATTGTTTACGTTGCTGCATTGGGGCATACCTATGGCCCCCAACAAGACAGAGGGGTATATAAAAGCACCGATGGTGGAGCATCTTGGGAGCGTATCCTATTTGTGGATGAAAACACGGGAGCAGCTGATATTGCCCTCAATCCCCAAAATCCAGACCAATTATTGGTGGGGATGTGGTCTATCCATATCAATACATGGGGGTTGCGAAGCGGTGGCCCAGGAGGGGGCATCTACCGGTCGATGGATGGAGGGGCGACCTGGAAAGCACTCTCAGAAAACGGACTTCCCGGCGGAAGAGAAAATCCGGTGGGGAAAACGGGCGTTGGTATTTCGCACTCCAACCCCAATGTAGTTTATGCTTTATTTGAAATTGACAGTCCAGCGCTCTATCGCTCCGAAGATTTTGGTGAAACCTGGACCTTGCAAAGTCGCAACCACGACATTAATGAACGGGCCCCTTATTACACAAGAATGGCGGTCTCAACGGAAGACCCTGAGGAACTCTACTTCGCTTCCGTAAAATTCAGTATTTCAAAAGACGGAGGAAAGACCTATACATCCGGATATAGTGCTGGGGGTGATAACCATGACATTTGGATAGACCCCACCAACGCCAATCGAATTATGGTCGCCCATGATGGCGGGGCGAGCATTAGTTTAAACCGGGGTAAAACCTACCAACGCGTTGTCTTGCCCATTGCTCAAATGTATCATGTTTCGGTCGACGACCAAATCCCCTATAACGTCTATGGCAATCGGCAAGATGGGTATTCCTATAAGGGCCCAAGCAATAGTCGTCAGGGCTATATCCCATTAGGATTATGGAAGGGGGTTGGTGGTTGCGAAAGTGGCTTTGCCCAACCGGACCCATTGGACAACAACATTGTCTGGTCCGGTTGTTATGATGGTGGGTTGCAACGGTATGATGCCAGCACAGGGCATGCCCGCGATGTCCGGGTTTGGCCCGAAGCAGGGTATGGTTGGGAACCTGGAAAATTGAAATACCGTTGGCATTGGAATTTTCCGCTATCCTTTTCGCCCCACACAAAGCATCGCGTGTATGTAGGTAGTCAATTTGTTCACAAAAGTGACGATGATGGGCAAAGTTGGCAGGTAATCAGTCCCGATTTGACCTTGAATGATAAAACCCATCAACAAAATTCAGGGGGAATTGCCATTGACAATCTCATGACCTTTGATGGGGCCACCTTGTTCAGTATTGAGGAATCCCCATTGGAACCGGGCTTGATTTGGACGGGCAGCAATGATGGTCAAGTGCAATTGACCAAAGATGGCGGAGAAAACTGGACGAATGTCACCGGTAATATCCCCAATCTTCCTAAGTGGGGTACCATCGCCAATATTGAACCATCGCGTTTTAAAAAGGGAACGGTGTACATCACCGTAGATTTGCACCAAATGGGTGATTTTGACCCCTATGTATACAAAACGGAAGATTACGGTCAGTCGTGGAAGTTCATTAGTAGATCGGTACCCAAATCAGTACATAGTTTTGCGCACGTTATCAAAGAAGACCCTAAACGGGAGGGCATGCTGTATTTAGGGGTGGACAACGGATTGTACCTCAGCTTTGATGATGGGGAACATTGGTCAAGACTTCGCAACAACCTACCCCCCGCGCCGGTGTATTGGTTGGAAGTTCAAGAGCGCTTTGACGACTTGGTGATAGGTACCTACGGTCGTGGGTATTATATTTTGGATGATATTTCCGCTTTGCGGGAATTTGATGAGTCCTTTGGTAAGGAAGCCCATTTGTTCAGTCTTCGGGAAGCCTATCGATTTCAAAATCAACAGGCCATAAAGACTGATGGGCCTAGTATGAACTCGGGAAAAAATCCGGCTTATGGGGCCTATATCAACTATATGCTAAAAGATAGTACGGACCAAAAAGTTGAAATTCAAATTATGACCCAAGAGAACGAAGTAGTCAGAACCTTAAAAGGTAAAAACTCCGCTGGAGTGCATCGGACCGTATGGGACCTTCGTTATGAACCTACGTACAAACCCCGTTTGAAAACCACTCCGCCCGGTCGCCCATGGGTACAATTGAACGGGGAAGGTTGGCGTCCCCTAGTGACGTGGGATTTGGATTTATGGCGAGGCCAATTTGGACCAAGGGTAGTTCCAGGAGCCTATAAGGTAAAATTGATAATTGGAGCGCAGGAATTCGTGAGAGACCTTACGGTTTTAAAAGATCCCAGCACAACAGGTAGTCTGGAAGATATTAACGAGCAGGTCGCTTTTTCCCTGGAGTTACGTGATGCCATGAACCTAGCGGTAACCATGATCAATGACATTGAAGATATTAGGGCCGAGCTAGAAGCTATTCTACCTGAGCTGAAAAGCAGACAGGACAAAATAACAGCAAAACAATTGATGGATAATGCCAGGAATATTTCTTCCGCCCTGTACGATATTCATTTAACAGGCGCCCGTGAAGATGCTTTTCGATCACCAATGAAACTGTACGGGCGATTAAGTGCTTTGGCCAGTGACATCGGAGGTTTTGGAGTGGACTTTAAGCCCACCGATCAACAGCGGGAAGTATATCAAGTACTGAACGAGCGTCTTGTAAAGGCTCAAAATGCCTACAAAAAGTTCTTTGAGATTGAGGTAAAACAATTGAACGAGCAATTAAAGAAAAGTGAATTACAACTGGAGGCGGGCAAAAAAATAAAATCATAAAAAAAGGGCGCAAAGCGCCCCCTGGTCTTAAGTTGGTTATTGTTTTATTTGGACATGGCGCTTTTTACGGCCCCAACAATGGCCATAATAACACCACCCCCTACACCACCACCAGCTACACTGCCCAGTATTCCAGCAAGGTCCATTCCCCCATCGGTTCCAAGGCCAAGCATTCCCAAGAGGGTTCCTCCAAGTCCTCCTCCCAAAATTCCTGAAACTGAATTACCAATGGTGCCCAAGTCCAATTTTGGCAAAAGCTTTCCGGCTAGGTTTCCGCCAACAGCTCCAGAAATAAGCTGAATAATGAGCGGTAAATACTCTTCCATTTTTTATAGTTTTATGGTTACTTGGCAATAAATAAACAATTTTTTAGTGAATTTCGCAATTATTAACAATTATTATAATGACATTATCAATTAATGGCGAATATTGTTTCGAATATAAAATCTTAAAAAATAAAAAAGGAGCCTATGGGCTCCTTTGAGTCTCACTTTTTGCAATAGTTGGTTATTGCTTCGCTAACGTTCTTTAATGAGAACGGCTTTTTAACCTGAGCTTTAAAAGCACAATGAATAATGTAATTTTTAATACAATAAGCGATATTTTAACAATTTTTTTCCATTTCTCTTAGTTTTTGTGTCATTTGTCACGTTTAGAGATTTTGTAAGTACCTTACCTACTGATATGATTTGATGAAATTCGGTATCTATATTGACATCCCTAATCTCTGGCTTATATGCAGCTCACCTTAACCATTCCGGCATTACTCTTCCCAGCAGTCTCTTTAACCATGTTGGCCTACAATGCGCGTTATTTAGCCATAGCAGCTTTGATTCGCCAGTTACACGGACAATTTGAGGAAACCAAGGCTAGTCCTTTAAAGCGGCAGATTGAATCGCTAAGAAAACGGCTAAATATTATTAAAAACATGCAGGCCACGGCCATTGGTTGTTTTTTACTGGCCGCGGTTTCCATGTTCTTGATTTATGTGGAAATGAACGTTTGGGCCAACATCATTTTTGGAATTAGCCTGCTTCTGTTAATGGTTTCCCTGGTGCTTTCATTAATTGAAGTCCAGCTTTCTACCAAGGCACTGGGCATTCAATTAAAAAACATGGAAAAATGATATCCTTTGATTCTTAATGTAGATTTAATGTATCGTGACTTCATTTCTTTCGAAGCTTAACCTATTTTTAAGAATCAATCCTAATCGAACATCATGAAAAATTTCTTTCTAGCATTGACCATTGCATTTTTTTGCGCTCAATTATCCTTATCGGCTCAGACTGAAAAGGGGAAAAAGCTAGTGGCCATTTCGTCAGCACTAGGAATAGGTGGTAGTACCAATGGTTTTGCATTTTCGTCCACAAAGTCAAAAAGTGATAGTTTCGAGTCAGATCCCATTAAATCCTCATCTTTTAATTTATCTCCGAGGGTAGGATTTTTTGTGGTGGATAATTTTGTCATTGGCGCGGAGGTCTTTTATGGATTTGCCAAACAAGATGATTTTATTTTCCAAGGAGACGTTGTAATTGATGAGGTCAAAACAAATACCATTGGGGGAGGCCCTTTTTTTCGTTATTACTTTCAAACCAAAAGGGTTTTGCCTTTTGTTGAGGCCGGACTCATCATTGGTACTTCGAACACCTCATTTGGGGACTTGGATGATGACAAGAATAATCTTCTCAATTACGGTGGAGGGGCAGGTATTGCAGTCCCTTTGGGTGCAAAAGTCAGTTTTGATGCAATCTTGCGGTATTCTCATTTTGAGATTAAGGCCACTGAGGATAACAATAACAACTTTAGAACGATATCGAATGCATTTAGTCTAGGGTTGGGCTTCTCCATCTATCTTGGTAAAGCGCAATCCCAAAATACCCAACAAACCAACTAAGCCAAAAATTTCGATAGTTTTAATTGAATGCATTCAAGGCTTTCAAGTAGGATTTTTCCTTGTAAACACCTTACTATTTCTTAAAGTAATTCCAAACGTTTTTTGGTATCTTTAAAGCTCCAACTCAACTAACATTTTCTACTATGAAAAGGGTCAAGGACATTCCCTTTTTTAAATACATTCGTGAAATACGGGAATACCGCTTCGGGACATTTTATTTTTTCGAAGGTCTCGTAATAGGGGAACTCAATGAGGGAATAACCTTTGGGTGGGAGATGGGTAAAAAAGCCATCGACGCTGCTAGGGAAGTTTTCGGTGAAGACCTGCCCATTGCCTACATCTCAAACCGAATCAACGACTATTACGTCGTTCCTGCAGATTGGGGCAAATTCTTTAAAAACCGACATCAACTGGATTTCTATTGTGTCGTGGGGGAAACTAAAGGAAGTTTTGCCAGTTTGGTCATGGAGCGTATGTTCTTTAAAAATTCAATCAAACAGTTCAATGACCTGGAAAAGGCCATTGAATGGAGTTTGCAACGAATCAAGGAGCGCCAAGCCAAAAAAAAGGTCTCCGATTTATCTTCCAACGTGAAATAGGGCATCGCCCTGATTTACCACGGCCTGATGGTTGATACAGATAACATATCCATCAAACGGGGCTTTGACTTTTTTGTGTTTTTTCGCGTAAGTGTCGGTAACTGTTCCCAGCATTTTACCCTTTTTGATGTGCTCCCCATTTTTAATTTCCGGCACAAACATTCCTGCTCTTGGTGCCCTAAGCCATTTTCTATATTCCAAGGAAACCGATTCCACACTTTTGGTCGCATCATTTGCAATCATCCCAAAGCCCATCAATACATTCCGTACTCCCCTAATTCCAATTTCAATCGCGTTTTCGTCAAATCGCATGCTCTCCCCGGCTTCATACACGGCAATAGGCTTCCCCATTTTGAAAGCCGCTTTTCGGAAAGAGCCTGAAATAAGATTGGAGGGAAAAGTGAACGGGGCATTAAAAAAAGTGGCCAATTTCATACCTGTTTCATCTCCCTCAGTATAACGCATCTGGGGAAAGTTATGGCGCTGTGCACCTCCAGTGTGCAAATCCAACCCAAAATCGATTTGGGGTAGAATCTCCCTAGTATAATGATAGGCAATCCTACTGGCCAGTGACCCTGTCCTTCTCCCTGGAAAACTTCGGTTGACATCCTTTCCATCTGGCACATCCCTGGAAAAATGAATAAATCCAAAGACATTAAGAATTGGCACTACAATAACTGCCCCTTTGGTAATTTCAAAATCATTGTTTTCCAACATTCGCCTAAGGGTTTCCACCCCATTGATTTCGTCGCCATGCAATCCAGCTTGGACCAATATCGTAGGGCCTGCTCTTTTTGAATTGAACACGTGTATGGGAATATCAATAAGCGTTCCCGTGGGCAAACGCGCAATTTCAATTGGGAGCAATTTGTTTTGCCCAGGTTTTACATTGGTACCATTGATGATAATGGTCTTATTTTCTCCTTCTAAATGCATTTCTCTCCACAAATTGAATGATGTGTCTGGCCACATTGATCCCTGAAGCACTTTCTATTCCTTTAAGTCCTGGAGAAGCGTTGACCTCAATAAGCACAGGACCTTTTTTTGAGCGCATCAAATCCACCCCTGCAACCCCAAGGCCTAAGTACTTCGTTGCGTTTAACGCGATATACTTTTCTTTGGAGGACAGTTGCACTGGTTCCGTTTCACCTCCTCTATGCACGTTGGAGCGAAACTCGTCCAAATCACTTTTCCGTTTCATTGCGGCAACCACCTTGCTTCCCACTACAATTATTCTAATATCCTCCCCATTGGCCTCTTCGATGTACTGCTGGAGAAGGATGCTGGTATCCATTTTATACAAGGTATCTATTATGGACTTTGCTGATTTCTTGGTTTCAGCCAAGATCACCCCAAGGCCATGGGTTCCCTCTTGTAATTTAATCACCACGGGCGGGCCGCCCAAAAGACGAATCTGATCTTCAATGTTATCCGGATTTATGGAAAAAAGGGTTTCCGGTATGGGTATGCCTTTCCGTGCCATAATCTGGAGGGTGCGTACTTTGTTACGGGCCCTTGTAATACCCAATGAGCGGGCGGTGCTAAATATCCCATTCATCTCAAACTGCTTTACTATGGCAGAACCGTGCCTGGTAACCTTAGACCCAATTCTTGGTATTACTGCATCAAACTCATTGGTGATGTCTTCTTCTCCAATAAATATTTTGGGGTTGCCTTCCCCTAGTTTTACCGAACATTTGGTATGGTCAATAAGTTCCACATAATGACCAAGTTCTTGTGCTTCTTGGACTATTCTTCTTGTAGAATGCACGTTGAGGCTAACAGATAGAATGGCAATGTTCATTCGTGGGTACTCCCAATTAAGTTAGGCTTCAATATCGGTCAAAAAAAAGAGTTAAGGAAGGATTCAAATGGTAATTGCTATTTTAATAAGAGGTTTGTCTAAGCATTTGGCGAAAAAACCTGTGATTTTTAAGGTTGAAATCAAACGTTTTCGAAACTTGCTTATAACGCTTCTAAATAAGGCTGGGTGGGCCGTTGAAAACTTGTTAAAAACTAGACCGTGCTTTAAATTTGTACAAAACTCAAACGAATGAGCGGACTTATAAAATCGTCGCTGGCCCGGAAATATGTCATGGCACTTTCGGGTCTTTTTTTGGTCATTTTTTTAGTACTTCATGTGACCATCAACCTTGCCTCGGTCATCTCGCCTGACTTCTTCAACGAAGCTTCACACTTTATGGGATATAATCCTATCGTACAATTTGCCATGCAGCCCATTTTGATTATAGGCGTCATTGTACATTTTGTTATGGGGTTTGTTTTGGAAATCCAAAATAGAAACGCAAGAGGGGTAGGCTACATTAAGTACCAAGGAGGTGCCAACGCTTCCTGGGTTTCAAGAAACATGATTATCAGTGGATTGGTGGTATTGGCCTTTTTGGGATTGCATTTTTATGATTTTTGGGTGCATGAAATGGCCTACAAGTATGTAGAAGCCAACCCAGAAGACCCAACACGATACTATGCCGAAACGGTAGAAAAATTTGCTCCCTTCTGGAGAACCGTCATCTATGTAGTTTCCTTTGTGTTGCTCAGCCTTCATTTATGGCACGGTTTCGCCTCCTCTTTTCAATCCATGGGGGTAAACAACAAATACACTCCAGGCATCAAAAAATTTGCAAAAGCATTTGCAGTGGTAGTGCCTTTGGCCTTTGCTTTTATAGCCATCTACCATCACCTTAACCCAATAACACATTAATTATGGCAGTATTGGATGCTAAAGTTCCATCAGGCCCATTGGCCGATAAATGGACCAAACATAAAAACGAAATTGACCTTGTTAATCCTGCGAATAAACGTAACATTGACATTATTGTTGTAGGTACTGGCTTGGCAGGAGGTTCTGCTGCGGCAACCTTGGCTGAACTGGGATATAACGTAAAGACTTTTTGCTATCAAGATTCCCCAAGGCGAGCCCACTCCATCGCCGCCCAAGGTGGCGTAAATGCCGCAAAAAACTACCAAGGTGATGGCGATAGTGTCTACCGCCTTTTCTATGATACCGTAAAGGGAGGGGATTACCGTTCACGTGAGGCCAACGTTTATCGACTGGCTGAAGTGTCCACAAACATCATTGACCAGTGCGTAGCACAAGGCGTTCCTTTTGCACGTGAGTATGGAGGGCTATTGGACAACCGGTCCTTTGGAGGGGTGCTCGTATCAAGGACGTTCTACGCAAAAGGGCAGACAGGTCAACAATTATTGTTAGGCGCTTACGCAGCAATGAACCGTCAGATCCAAAGGGGTAAGATCAAATCCTATACCCGTCATGAAATGTTGGATTTGGTATTGGTGGATGGAAAGGCTAGAGGTATCATTGCGAGAAACCTGGTATCCGGAGAAATTGAGCGGCATGCCGCCCACGCTGTAGTCTTGGCAACAGGGGGATACGGCAACCTTTTCTTCCTTTCTACTTATTGTATGGGAGCCAATGTTATGGCGGCATGGAAGGCCCATAAGAAAGGGGCACATTTTGCAAATCCCTGCTTTACACAAATTCACCCGACCTGTATTCCTGTTTCCGGAGATCACCAGTCCAAACTGACTTTGATGTCGGAATCCCTTCGTAATGACGGCCGTATCTGGGTACCCGCCAAAAAAGAGGATGCTGAAGCTATTCGGGCAGGTCAACTGAAACCCACGGAAATAGCTGAACAAGACAGGGATTATTACTTGGAACGTCGCTATCCAGCATTTGGGAATTTGGTTCCCAGGGACGTCGCCTCAAGAGCGGCTAAGGAACGTTGTGATGCTGGATATGGTGTAAACAAGACTGGGGAAGCCGTTTATTTGGATTTCGATGCTGCAATCATGCGGTACGGTCGAGAAAAGGCGTTGACCTCTGGTATGAAAAATCCCGATGACGTTACGGTACGCAAATTGGGGGAAGAAGTGGTCGAGGCGAAATACGGAAACCTTTTTCAGATGTACGAAAAAATCGTTGACCAAAATCCATATAAGACTCCAATGATGATTTATCCCGCGGTACATTACACCATGGGGGGACTATGGGTAGACTACAATTTGATGACTACCATTCCGGGATGTTATGCAGGTGGAGAAGCCAACTTTAGTGACCACGGTGCCAATCGTCTTGGGGCATCGGCCTTAATGCAAGGCCTAGCTGATGGATACTTCGTATTGCCCTACACTATTGGAGATTATTTGAGTGATGATATCAGGACCGGCCCTATTTCCTCAGATACCCCTGAGTTTGATGAGGCAGAGCAAAATGTCCGCGATAGAATCCACAAATTGATGTCCGCCAATGGTCTACATTCCGTTGACTACTACCACAAGAAATTGGGCAAGATCATGTGGAACAAATGCGGTATGGCCCGTAATGGAAAAGATTTAAAATCCGCTATTAAGGAAATTGCCGAATTACGCAAGGATTTCTGGGAAAATGTGAAAGTGACCGGTGTTGCCGATGGCAAGAACCAAGAGTTGGAAAAAGCGGGACGTGTTGCGGATTTCTTGGAACTCGGCGAACTTTTTGCCATGGACGCACTTCAGCGAAATGAATCGTGTGGAGGTCACTTTAGGGAGGAATATCAAACCCCGGAAGGCGAAGCTTTGCGAGATGATGATAACTTTAAATATGTAGCGGCTTGGGAATACAATGGAGAACCCAGTAAAGCAAAACTGCATAAGGAAGAGTTGACCTATGAAAACATTAAAGTAAAAACACGTTCTTACAAATAAGATTGCTATGAAAATATATCTTAAGATTTGGAGACAGAAAAATGCCAACGACAAAGGCGGAATGGTGGACTATACCCTCGATGGTGTGGAAAGTGATATGTCTTTCCTGGAAATGTTGGACGTCCTAAATGAAGAATTGATTGCAAAAGGCGAGGAGCCCGTTGAATTTGATCATGACTGCCGTGAAGGGATTTGCGGTACATGTTCCTTAATGATCAATGGTCGACCCCATGGTCCCGATTCCAGAATTACGGTATGCCAGCTGCACATGCGTAGTTTTGATGATGGGGACACCATAGTCATAGAACCTTGGAGGGCCAAAGCCTTCCCTGTTATCAAAGATTTGATTGTGGATAGAACGGCGTTTGACCGTATTCAACAAGCCGGGGGATACATCTCCGTAAACACTTCTGGGCGACCCGTTGATGCTAATGCCATCCCGATTGAAAAAGATGCTGCCGATGCTTCCTTCAATGCCGCTACCTGCATTGGTTGTGGGGCCTGTGTAGCTGCATGCAAAAATGCCAGTGCCATGTTGTTTACTTCAGCAAAGGTTTCCCAATTTGCATTATTACCCCAAGGCCAAGTGGAGGCAGCGGACCGTGTAATGAACATGGTGCGGCAAATGGATTTGGAAGGTTTCGGAAATTGTACCAACACTGGGGCTTGTGAGGTGGAATGCCCTAAAGGGATTTCCCTTGAAAATATTGCTCGAATGAACCGGGAATATCTAGCTGCCAGTGTAAAAGGGTAACTTTTAAAAACTCAACATATCAAATCCCAAATTCCAATGAGTTTGGGATTTTTTATATTCACATATGCCTAAGGAGTATTCAAAAGAGCGTATCATAGTTCCAAGGTTCAATGAAGAATCTGGGTTTTATACTACCCCTAAGCGCTCCAAAATCATGTCTAAAATTCGGGGCAAAAACACCAAACCGGAATTGGCGTTTCGCAAAGCACTGTGGGCAGCTGGATACCGCTACCGAGTGGATTATAAAAAATTGATTGGAAAGCCGGATATTGCCTTGAGAAAGTATAAGACGGCGATTTTCATTGATGGTGAATTTTGGCATGGGTACCAATGGGAGGAACGAAAGGAAAAAATAAAGAGTAACCGGGATTTTTGGATTCCAAAAATTGAACGTAATATTCAACGTGACACCGAAGTGAACCAGGAGTTAAAACGACTGGGGTATACGGTTTTTCGATTCTGGCAAAAAGAGGTGGACAAAAACCTTGAAACCTGTTTAGCTAAAGTGCTAAACCATTTACAGCATTATGATTGATCACAGCTCAAAATTGCCAAATGTAGGCACAACCATCTTCGCTATTATGGGTCAAATGGCAGCTCAACATAACGCTGTCAATCTTTCACAGGGATTTCCCAATTTTGGTGCTGACCCAAAACTGTTGGAACTGGTCAATAGGGCACTACATGAAGGGCACAATCAATATGCGCCCATGCAGGGCATTTATCCCTTGCGTGAGTTGATTACGGACAAAATGCAATCCCTTTATGGTAAGGCCTACGACCCTGAAAGGGAAATTACCATAACTGCTGGGGCCACACAGGCCATATTTACAGCTATCTCAGCCTTTATACGACCGGATGATGAGGTTATTGTTTTTAAACCGGCCTATGATTGCTACGAACCTGCTATAGAACTCTATGGTGGCAAAGTGATTCCAGTACAACTTTCTACAACAGATTTTAAAATTGACTGGAAAGCTGTTCAAAGTAAAGTCAATGCCGCCACTAAAATGGTCATTATCAACTCACCTCATAACCCTAGTGGCACCTTGCTTTCCAAGGAGGATATGCTTCAACTCGAAAATCTATTGCAAGGAACAAACATTATTCTCTTGAGCGATGAAGTGTATGAACATATTGTTTTTGACAATTCATCACATGAGAGTGCGGCCAAATATCCAAATCTTGCCTCACGGAGTTTAATCTGTGCTTCCTTTGGAAAGACCTTTCATGTGACCGGTTGGAAGCTTGGATACGTTATTGGCCCAAAAGAACTTATGAAAGAGTTTCAGCGCGTGCACCAATACAATGTCTTTAGTGTGAACCATCCAATGCAAAGGGCCGTAGGCACCTATTTAAAGGACGAAAGCCACTATCGGAGCCTTGGAAAATTTTATCAAGAAAAACGTGATTATTTTTTGAAGGGAATTGGGACTTCGAGGTTCACCTTCAACCCTTCAAAAGGCACCTATTTTCAGATTTTGGAATACGCAACCATTACAGATGAAAGCGATATTGATTTCTCTAAAAGACTCATTCAGGAACATAAAATCGCCAGTATCCCTATTTCCGTTTTTAATTTGAACCACGAAGACCACCGACAACTACGTTTCTGCTTTGCAAAAACAGAGGATACTTTGGACAAGGCCGCTGAAATCTTGAACAAAATCTAAAGTTCACGTAGATTGCCTTTTATTCTAGACCTGCCTTTTAATTACCTCATAAACGTCACTCACCTCATTCATTTGAATTTCAAAATCCTTGTATTCAGGGGATGGATTTAAATTATGGCAAATTATGGTCTCCAAATCCATAGAAATAGCTGTAATTGATTTACATATAATTCTGTTAGCACAAATAAACACAAAGGCTTTGTTCCTCAGCCCTTTGTTAGAATGCAATTTGAATTTATCCACCTTTTTCCCCAATACCAATGTGCCATTTGGGATTGAATAGGATGTTCCATTGTCCATGGCATCCCCACTAATTTCAAAAGCCATATAAAAAGTATCATCCGGTGATTGAAGCAAAAAATCCATTCGGATCAACCTTTTTATAAAGACATCCTCATTCTGTTTATTCAAAAAATCCTGTTGCAGCTCGGTTGGCAAAAGCGGAACTTTTAAAAGTACCTTTCCATTTTCCAATTGATAGCCAAAACTTCTGCCCTTAACAAACGGTTGTTTTTTTGAGTAGTTCCCTTCTCCCTCATTGACTTCATATAAATACAATTCCCCAATACTCATTTCAAAAAAGTCTGCAATCTTATTAAGGTTTTTTATCGGAATATTGGCATTCTTTTTTTCATAAAGCTGAATGGTTCTTAAACTTACGCCTATAGCAAAAGCTAAATCACTTTGGTTGATCCCATTTTTCCTTCTTAATTGCTTTATGATTTCCAAAATATATGATTTGTGTAATTTTTTTGCATATATTTATATTGATACGCAAAAAATTGTAATTTATCTGTAATCCAATTACAAGCAAATATAAGTTCAATTACTTAAACGAAGACATAAAATGATGTCATCTTCAAAATATACCTTAACCATTCGCAACGAAATCATGTTCAAATCAGAAGATTATGGAAAACCTTTAAACGCAAGACTATCTGAAATTCTTAGGAGAACAACATCAAAAGATGATATTGCCAACGTTTCGCTTAGGAGCAACGTAAGTTTCTCCACAATACGTGATGTCATTTATAGGACAAATAGCCTAACAAAATCCAATTCAAAGGCCATTGCACTTTTGGTACACGTAGCCTTTGAAAACGCCTTAGCTCAAAAACTACAGGCGGAGGGAGACATTATGTATCTAGATGGTATGCTCAACCTATAGGTCAGTCTATTGAAGCAGCAATTATTTTCATAAACTCGCCTATTTTACTGGGCTCCAGCCATCGGGTTACCACGACCAAGTCATTTTCTTTATCGATAACTATAAAATTGCCCCCGAACCCCGCTGCATAAAACACCTTTTCAGAAACGCCCTGCCATTGTCTGTTACCTTCCAGATTTAACCACCACATATACCCATAATTAGTATTGGGCTTTGAAGGAGTGATGGCCATTTTAATCCATTCCTTGCTAATGAGCTGTTCCCCATTCCAGTTACCATTGTTTAGAAATAGCAATCCAAAACGAGCCATGTCCTCAGCCGAAATGAATATACCGCCACCGGAGTGACCACCCCCGGTAACTGATTTCATTTGGATGCCATCAATGGTTGTCCAAGCATTTTTATACCCAAACCAACGCCACGTGGTTGAGGCACCAATTTTATCCATAAGGTGTTTCTTTAAGACCATCGGCAACGGCTTGCGCCATACATGCGTCAAAGCGTAGGCCAAAACGTTGACGCGAACATCGTTGTACTCCATTACCGTTCCGGGTTCTCTCAATTCGCGAAATTTCCAATCGTCCAAATCACCTTTTCGAGGTGGGCGGTCTGCCCAATCCTTGATTCCAAAGAGTTGTCCTGACCAATCTGAATTCTGTTGCAAAAGATGTTCCCATGTTATTTTTGAGTTGTGTGCTCCCCGAAACGTTCCATCCCATATGTATTCCCCAACCCCATCATTAATGTCGGCAATGAGCTTTTGGTCGTAAGCCAAACCCGCAACAGTAGACAAAAAACTTTTTGTAACACTAAAGGTCATGTCCACACGTTGGGTATCCCCCCAACTTTTGACCAGGTATCCGTTCTTTAAAATCATTCCCGCTGGACCTCCACGCTTTTTGGTAGGTCCCAAGATTTCATGGAAAGGCTCGCGCTCAAATCCCTTTAAAATGGCCCTACGTAAATCACGGGATCCTGAATACTCATTGTCCAGTGCAAACTGGACCGCCACATTTAGCCTTTCCTCATCAAAAGCAGAGGAAACCTCCTTCATAACAACCCAATCCTGATTCCTTTCAGGAAAAAAAATGTCTTGGGCCAAACAAAAATTAACAGTGGTCAGAAAAATAAAAACGATTCCTTTTTTCATTTATTTGAATTCTTTTTTTAGTAGCCAGTCCGTTTGCTCATCGTTTCCGATGTAATAGGGGTGGGTATCAAATTTCATATAGCCATATCGTTCATAAAATCGGATGGCTTTAGTGTTGTGTTCCCATACGCCCAACCAAAGATAGGTTTTGCCCTCCTTTTGAGCCAAAGATTCCACAAATGACAGTATTCTTAGACCTATACCTTTGCCTTGAAATAAGGAATTCACGTAAATGCGCTCCAATTCCATTCCTTCGGGTTCCTGGAGTTCATTTTGTGCTTCAAAGATATTGGTCTTAAAGTAGCCTACGGGTGTTCCTCGATGGCTTACGAAATAAAATGAAGTATTGGGATCCTTAAGCTCAGAAAGAAGCTGCTCCTTTGAAAAAGCTTTGGTCAAGTACGCTTGAAAATCCTTTGGGTCGTTTTGATTTTCAAAAGCATGTGTAAAAGTAGTTATGGAAAGCCCTTGAAGTTCATTGATATCTTTGGGATTACCCTTTCTAAACGTAATTTCCATCCTCCCAAAAATAAAAAAGAGTCGACAAATCGACTCCTTTAGTTTTTTGGTTGAAATAGTTGGGCTTATAGCATGAAAAGCTTTCTTACCAACCTTACGAAACCGCTGTAAAAATCATTGCGGTACACCTGTATTTCCTGTTCAACAGCAACAGGCTCATGGTTAAATTCTGAAATCATTGGGTCTGGAATTAAAGTAGGTTAATTTGGAAATTTTTTAATTCATTTCAAAGATAATTAACGACTTTAACGCCATAAATATTTTGTTGTGAATGTAACCCATGTTGTTGTGTGATAAACGAACAGTACCTTTTCTCGGATAAACGGAAGGTTTAGAGCTCCATTTCAGGGATATCCCCTGCCACGACAAGCCTTCCCTCAGTCGCTTTTTTAATATCCTCCACAGAGACACCTGGGGCTCTTTCCAACAAATGAAATGCATGATTCTTAACCTCTAATACGGCCATATTGGTCACAATCTTTTTTACACAGCCCACTCCAGTTAAAGGCAGGGTACATCTGTTGAGAAGTTTGGACTGTCCAGACTTGTTGGTATGCATCATGGCTACGATAATATTTTCCGCTGAAGCCACTAAGTCCATTGCACCACCCATTCCCTTGACCATTTTTCCCGGAATTTTCCAATTGGCTATATCCCCGTTTTCAGCCACCTCCATGGCTCCTAAAATAGTAAGGTCCACGTGCTTGCCCCTAATCATTCCAAAGCTCGTGGCAGAATCAAAAAAGGAGGCGCCTGGCAACGTAGTTATCGTTTGTTTCCCAGCATTGATGATATCTGCATCCTCCTCACCCTCAAAAGGAAAAGGACCCATCCCCAAAACCCCATTTTCGCTTTGAAATTCTACCTCGATATCATTTCGAACAAAATTGGCCACCAAAGTAGGAATGCCAATCCCTAGATTCACATAGTATCCGTCCTTAACCTCTTTAGCGATTCGTTTTGCAATTCCGTTTTTATCCAACATGTTCTGTGGCTCTTACCGTTCTTTGCTCAATTCGTTTTTCGTAACGCTTCCCTTGAAAAATCCGTTGTACAAAAATTCCGGGGATATGAATTTGGTTGGGGTCAAGGTTTCCTGCCGGAAGTAATTCCTCCACTTCGGCTACTGTAATGGTGGCCGCACCGCACATGCATGGATTGAAATTTCGTGCCGTTCCCTTAAAAATCAGGTTTCCAGCTTCATCTCCTTTCCATGCCTTTACAAATGAAAAATCGGCCTTGTAGGCGGCTTCCAAAACATACATCTTTCCATCAAACTCCCGGGTTTCCTTGCCTTCCGCTACTTCCGTGCCATAGCCTGCGGGGGTGTAAAAAGCGGGGAATCCCGCTTGTGCCGCACGGCATTTTTCTGCTAAGGTCCCTTGTGGCGTTAGCTCCACTTCCAATTCGCCGGAAAGCATTTGTCGCTCAAACTCATCGTTCTCCCCCACATACGAAGAAACCATTTTTTTGATTTGATGGTTTTGAAGTAAAAGCCCCAATCCAAAATCATCCACCCCCGCGTTGTTGGAAATACAGGTAATATCATTTATCTCAAGTCTTACCAGCTCGGCAATCGCATTTTCGGGAATCCCGCACAATCCAAAACCACCAAGCATAAGGGTCATTCCGCTTTCTACACCCTTAAGTGCTTCTTCAACATTGGCGACTTTTTTGTTTATCATTTTGTTGCTTTTTAAAAATCCAGGTCTTCCAAATCATCCTCGGTATCCGTTTCCTTTTTGATTTCCTCCATGATTTTAGTGCAGTCCACATTGATGGAAAGGTCCTCAGGCTCTTCAAAGGCATCGGTGGAAACACCCAGTTCCTCATTTTCGTAATTCGCCTTCATGTACAAGGCCCAAATCGGCAATGCCATGGACGCTCCTTGTCCGTAATCCAATCCTTTGAAGTGAGTAGAACGTTCTTCACCACCAACCCAAACTCCGGTCACCAAATTGGGCACCATCCCCATAAACCAACCATCGCTTTGGTTTTGGGTCGTGCCTGTCTTTCCAGCAATTGGATTGGTAAGTTCGTAGGGATACCCCGTAACCACATCTTTATAAACATGATTATTGACTCCAAACGTATGCCTTAACCGGGTCCCTGACCCTCCTTGTGTGACACCTTCCATTAAATTCACCATGGTATAGGCCACATCTTTGCTCAACACATCTTTGGTTTCTGGAACATACTCATAAAGTACAGTACCATTTTTATCTTCAATTCGGGTTATCATTACCGGTTTCACGTATACCCCTTGGTTGGCAAAAGTACCATAAGCCCCTACCATTTCGTAGACATTGAAATCTACTGTTCCCAGCGCAATGGAAGGAACAGGGGGGATTTCTTTGGTCAATCCCATGTTTTTTGCAATTTCCACAACGGAGCCTGGTCCTACTTGATCAATGAGTTGGGCAGTGACGGTATTCACGGAATTCGCCAACGCATTTTTTAAGGTGCGCTTTTTTAACGAGTATTTTCCATCTGAATTTTTGGGGCACCACTTCTCCATATTTCCATGTTTCATGGGCTCAATACAGTATTGGGTGTCGGGTAGTGAATCACATGGTGAATATCGTAATTGGTCAATAGCGGCGGCATAGACAAAAGGCTTAAACGTAGAACCTGCCTGACGCTCTCCTTGAATCACATTGTCATATTGAAAGTGTTTGTAATCCACACCTCCAACCCAAGCCTTTACATGTCCTGTCTGCGGTTCCATGGACATCATCGCGGTCCGCAAAAAGGTTTTGTAATACCTAATGGAATCCAATGGGGTCATTACGGTATCCTTTTCATAAGAATCACTGTTCCAATCAAAAACATTCATTTCTGTCTTTTCGTTAAAGGAAGCCCTGATTTCATTTTCGGAAATTCCCTGTCGTTTCATCGCCCTCCACCTTTGGGAAGCCTTCATGGCACGCTCCATAATGCTATTAATCGCTTCAGGTTCCAAATCCATAAATGGGGTGGTTGGATTTCGTTCAGGAGTGTTCTGCACAAAAAATTCGGCCTGTAAATTTTTCATATGGGCCTCTACAGCATCCTCGGCATTCTTTTGCATACGCGAATCGATGGTTGTGTATACTTTAAGTCCGTCCAAATAAATATTGTATTTCTCACCATCGGGCTTGGGATGTTCTTTGACCCAATTGTTCAACCAACGCTGAGCGTACATTCTAAAATAGGTGGCAAGGCCCTCTCGATGAGATTCCGGACTAAAGTTCAAATCTATTTCTAGATTTTGTAGGGAATCCTTTTCCTTGATGGATAAATACCCGTATTTGGCCATTTGACCTAAAACAGTATTTCGCCGATTGAAAACAAGTTCTTCCCTTCGTAGTGGATTAAATAGGGAAGAGTTTTTAAGCATGCCCACCAACATCGCCGATTCCTCCGTTCTTAAATCAATAGGTTCCTTACCAAAATAGATTCTGGCTGCAGATCGAATACCATCAGCGGCATACCCAAAATCATAAATATTCAGATACATGGCGATAATCTCTTCTTTGGTATACTGGCGCTCCAATTGTGTGGCCAAGACCCATTCCTTTATTTTTTGGGTTATTGCATTTGTAGTACTCTTTTTGTCCCTTGCCCCTATGAAGAGTTGACGCGCCAATTGCTGGGATATGGTACTCGCACCACCCTTTTTACCTAGAAATACCAACGCCCTAAGAAATCCCCGAGCGTCAATACCCGCATGATCGTAATATCTGACATCTTCGGTAGCGACCAAAGCGTGAATAAGGTTATCAGGCAATTCATTAAAACTAATGGGCGTCCGATTGTCGTCCAAATAAAATTTTCCCAAAGTAACCCCATCTGAAGAGAGAATTTCCGTAGCCAGATTTGTTTCTGGATTCTCTAAATACTGATATTCCGGCATATCCCCAAAAACGCCCCATGATGCCATTAGAAAAATAAGGGCAACAAGAAGTACTCCTGTTCCAAACAGTGCCCAAAACCACAATATAAATTTTGAAAAACCCTTCTTCTTAGGGGGAGATTTCTTAGCCATTGCTATTTCACTTTTTCAATTTGAATTCCAACATCAGTTATTCCCAACAATTCCTCCAAGCCCTCCACTGTACCGTTCTTTCTCATGGCGTGCAGCACCCTTAACCTATATACGCCAGAATCTTCAAAACCGATGTTTTCCTTATACCATAGTTTACTTTCCTTAACGCTGCCCATGCCTTTTCCAAGCCATTCTCCAGAAGGTAACGCCATTTCATATTCCAAAGTGTCTACTTGGGTGTTGCCGTTGGGTGCTTCCAACTCTGTGATCAAAAAAAGATTGCTGAATTCGTAACGCTCGTCATTCCTAACATTCAAAAAAACATGGTGCTTATTTAAGGTGTCCAGATCCTTCCATTGAAAGGTAATGGTATCCGCTTTCTTCCAAGTACCATTGCTTACGGGAACATATTCTGAATACACTAGGTTTTCATTGCAGGCAACCATTAACAATAGGGTCAATACAACCAACGAATACCTATGCATTTTTGACTGATTTGTTTCTATTCTTCTTTTTTTGATTTTTGCCTTTATGTCGTTTGGTTTTTTTGCGCCTAGGGCGGTCAAAGCGGGTCAAGCTATCTTGCCCAACCACATTTTCAAAGGCTAGACGCTCTTCTTCGGTTGTCTCGGCAACGTATTCCTCCAAGCTTTCTATTTTCTTGCCATCGCTGTTGATTTCCAATATTTCCTGCACCTGTTCCTTTTTTAAGGCATGCCAATTGGAAGGATCATTCTTGTATGAAAACCAGAGGGTTTCCTTAAAGATATCTGCTTTTTGGCAAAAAGCCATTCCCTTATTGGTAAGAAGTTTACTATCTGCTGAGGGAAAGTCATTTAAGGCTTCCAGGTACATGTCCAATTCATAGTTGAGACAACACTTTAGTTTACCACACTGTCCAGCCAATTTCTGGGGATTTAGAGCCAATTGCTGGTACCGGGCTGATGCGGTACTAACCGACCTAAAGTCAGTGAGCCATGTTGAGCAGCAAAGTTCCCTGCCGCAGGAACCAATTCCTCCAAGGCGCTGTGCCTCTTGCCTGTAGCCAATTTGGCGCATTTCAATTCGCGTTCCAAAAGCCTTGGCCATATCCTTAATCAGCTGACGAAAATCGACCCTGTCCTCTGCAGTATAATAAAAAGTAGCTTTGGAACCATCGCCTTGAAATTCAACATCACTCAATTTCATCTTTAAATTCAACGATATTGCGATTTCACGGGAACGCTTTTTTATTTCTTCTTCTTTGCCCCTGTATTTTTGCCAAATGTCAATGTCGCGTTGAGTGGCCTTGCGGTAAATTTTAGGGAGAGCATTGTCCTCATAATTTACCTTTTTACGTTTCATCTGCACTTTGACCAGCTCACCGGTCAGGGTGACAATGCCCACGTCATGACCGGACTTGGCCTGTGTGGCAACCACATCCCCGATAGCGATGGAGAGTTTTTCCGTGTTTCTATAAAACTCTTTTCTGCCATTTTTAAATCTTATCTCTACACAGTCAAAAGGAGTTTGACCATTAGGCAGTGACATATTGGAAAGCCAATCAAAAACGGTAAGCTTATTGCAACCATCCGTACCGCAAGTACCATTGTTCTTACAGCCGCGCGGTTGCCCACCCGCACCGTTTGAGCAACTGCTACATCCCATATTAGATATCTTGAATCAAGAGGTCACCATGGAACTCTCGATTTAGGTTCATAAATTCTTATGGATAAAGATAGCTAAATTTTGAGGAAGCGTTTGTGTTCAATTCTTAAACTTCAAGACTTCGGAACGACCTTTCTTAAATATTTTATTGCTGGCATGTTTACCCCTACGGCGTTTTTTTTGTTCTTCAAAAGGCAGGGCCACCACATCCATACATTCCTGTGAACAGCAATCATTCATTTTTTTAGCGCACTCTTCACATTGAATGAACAAGAGGTGACAAGCCTCATTGGCGCAGTTGACATGAGTGTCACAAGGTTTGCCGCATTGATGACATTGGGCAATGATTTCATCCGAGATGCGCTCTCCCCTTCTATGGTCAAACACAAAGTTTTTGCCCCGGAATTTATTTTCCAATCCTTTTTGGCGCACTTGACGGGTATATTCTATGATTCCGCCCTCCAATTGAAATACGTTTTTGAACCCTTTGTGCTTGTAATAGGCGCTGGCCTTTTCACAACGGATTCCTCCAGTACAATACATCACCAACTTTTTGTCTTCTTTGTGTTCGGCCAACTGTTCCTCAATAATATCCAAAGAGTCACGAAAGGTGTCCACATCAGGAGTAATGGCTTTTTCAAAGTGACCAATTTCACTTTCATAATGATTGCGCATATCCACCACAACACTTTCGGGATCTTCAATAAGTTGATTGAACTGCTCAGCATTTACATGGATGCCCTTGTTGGTCACATCAAAGGTGTCATCCTTTAATCCATCAGCTACGATCTTATGCCGCACCTTGATCTTCAGTTTTAAAAAGGATTTATTGTCTTGTTCAAGGGCAATGTTAAGACGAACACCATTCAAAAACGAGATGCTATCCAAATGTGCCTTGAAGGCTTCAAATTGCTCCGCTGGAACAGATAATTGCGCGTTGACGCCCTCTTTGGCCACATAAATTCTGCCTAAAACCTCGAGCTCGTTCCAATGTATAAAAAGGTGGTTTCGAAAAATATGGGGATTCCCAATATGTGCGTATTGATAGAAGGAAATGGTAAGGCGTTCTTTGCCTGCATCCTCAATTAATTTTTCCCTCTCTTTTGCACTTAATGTATTGTACAGTTGCATGCTATACCAATATTTAAGTTAAAAGATGATTTAAAGCTGGCCAAAGATAACCAAATAAAAAAGGCACATCCAAGAGACGTGCCTAATGACCAATATCCTTTCTTTTTCATTATATATTTCCATAAGTACTGAAGGGTACTTTGAAAATTATTTGAATTAGTCTCTTTAAAGAGGAACTGTTCGTAAAAAGGTTGCGTTGGTATTTTAAAATACACAATAAGTGGTATTTTTGAAGGTCTAATCCCTTGCAAAAATGAGCAACGACAAAGAAGCGAAGCTAAAAGCCCTAAAACTGACCCTGGATAAACTGGACAAAACCTATGGAAAGGGTGCCGTCATGAAAATGGGGGACCATGTCATTGAGGATGTTGAGGTGATTTCATCTGGATCATTGGGACTGGATTTAGCGTTGGGGGTAGGCGGCTATCCTAGGGGAAGGGTCATTGAGATATACGGTCCTGAATCTTCAGGTAAGACGACCTTGACCTTGCATGCCATTGCAGAAGCCCAAAAATCAGGGGGGATTGCTGCCTTCATTGATGCGGAACATGCCTTTGACCGATTTTACGCCCAAAAATTAGGCGTTGATATTGATAATCTGATCATTTCCCAGCCCGATCATGGCGAACAAGCATTGGAAATTGCCGATAATCTTATTCGCTCTGGGGCCATTGATATCGTCATTATAGATTCTGTAGCGGCTTTAACCCCAAAAAGCGAAATTGAAGGGGAAATGGGGGACTCCAAAATGGGGCTTCACGCCCGACTGATGTCGCAAGCTTTGCGAAAGCTGACATCCACCATAAGCAAGACCCATTGCACGGTCATCTTTATCAACCAATTGCGCGAAAAAATTGGGGTCATGTTTGGGAATCCAGAAACCACAACAGGGGGTAATGCGCTAAAGTTCTACGCCTCGGTTCGATTGGACATTAGACGTTCCACACAAATAAAATCTACGGATGGGGAAGTTCAAGGGAACAAGACCCGTGTGAAAGTAGTAAAAAACAAAGTAGCACCTCCCTTTAAAACTGCGGAGTTTGATATCATGTACGGGGAAGGAATTTCCAAAGTAGGTGAAATTTTGGACTTAGGGGTTTCTTACGAAATTATTAAAAAGAGCGGCTCTTGGTTCAGTTATGGGGATACCAAGCTTGGCCAGGGAAGGGATGCCGTAAAAGGACTTCTGGAAGACAATCCTGAACTTTCCGAGGAGTTGGAATCTAAAATAAAAGAGGCCATTGCAACGCTAAAAGATTAATTGCCCTCATTTGATTCCCTAAAAAGGCCATAAATACGCAACCTAAGTGTGCTCAGGGCATCTTTACCCTGCAATTGTTTTAATTATGAAAAGGATTTTTGCAATAGCATTGGTAGTGTTATGTGGTTCGGTTTTTTATAATTGTGAACTTGACACTGGAGAAAATTTCCATTTTGTTTCTATGGAAATTACTGAAGCGGATGTCCCAGATTTTTTTGTGTTGAATGAATCGCACAACATTGAGGTGAGCTTCTCTAGACCGGACGACTGTACTTTTTTTCAAGGTTTCGATGTGTTTTCAGAAGGGAATGGACGGACAACTGTGGTTGCTATTGGATCCGTGCTCACGGAGGAAGATTGTATCACTACCGATGAATCTTTGACGGGTATTTTGACCGTCAAAGCGGAAAACGTTGACATTTATACCCTTAGATTTTATACTGGAGAAGATACTGACGGAAATCTTCAATATCTAGAGTACCAAGTGCCTGTTGTGGACGAAATTAACGAATAAAACAAACTAACCAACATTTTGAGTCAGGATGAACTCATAAAATACTGTAAGGAACAGAATAGAATGGCGCAGGAAGAATTGTACCGAAAATACTCATCGGTCCTTTTTGGAATGTGCTTGAAGTATTCAAGAAACCGCACAGAAGCGGAAGATAACCTTCATGATGCCTTTATGACCATTTTTGACAAGATTGGACAGTACAACCATAAAGGTTCTTTTGAAGGTTGGATGAAACGTATTGCGGTGAACACTGTTTTACAAAAATATCGCAAGGAAAGACGCTTGGATGTGGTACATGAGAATATTGGGGATGAGGTAGAACTTGAAAATGAAACGGTAAGCATAAGCCTATCAAGGCTTTTAGAGTACATACAAGAGTTGCCCAATAAATATCGACTCACTTTTAACCTTTATGTTTTGGATGGATATTCCCATAAAGAAATAAGCGAGTTATTGGGAACCTCTACTGGAACATCAAAATCCAATTTGGCAAGGGCCAGAATGATTTTGAAGGAAAAAATTGAAAAAGAAAATGTAAACATCGCTTAACCACGTAAAGATGGGAAAAAATAATTTGGATAACCTTTTTAAGGAAAAATTCAAGGACTTTTCCGAAACCCCTGACGAGAGGGTTTGGGAGAATATTGAAGCCTCCTTAAACAAAAGGAAGAAAAAGAGAATTGTGCCTATTTGGTGGCAACTGGGAGGGGCGGCAGCGGCACTCGCCCTGCTTTTTTACCTTGTCAACCCATTTTCGACCAATGAAAATGCGGTGGACCCCAGTATCGTCAACACCGAAAAGAATACCCCTAAGGACACCAACAATGCTATCGACGATAGCACTGTAGATTCCAAAATCCTTGAGGAATCCCAGGACAGTCAAGTAGTTGGTACTTCCGATACGGAATCCAATCAACGTTCGAATAGAGCGGCGCAAGAAGCATCGGGTTCTATGGAATCCCAAACAAAAGATGTACTTGTACCCAAACAAGAGGTATTGAATCCTAAAGATGGCTTGGTGACCAATACCAATAATCGAAAGCAGGAGCGGGAGTCTCAACTAACGATAACAGAACAAAGGAATTCCAATGCCATTCCTGCCAATATTGACAACTCGATTGTAGAAAACAATAAAAAACAAAGGGAAGAAAACCTAAATGAACCTACCCTAAATCCAGATGGAATAGCTGAAACAAAAAATGAGGTGGCAGCAGCCGAAAAGAAAGGGAATGAAGAGGATACCATTTCCATCTTTGATGCTATTGAGGAACTTCAGGACCAGGAGGAACTGGCAATAACAAAAAATTCTGGAAAAAGATGGTCCATGGGTCCTTCAGTAGCTCCGGTATTCTTTGGTTCCGTTGGTGAAGGTTCCCCAATACACTCCAATTTTGCCTCTAATTCCAAATCGGGAAATCTCAACCTAAGCTACGGTCTTACGGTTACCTACAATATAAGTGAAAAACTCAGTGTTCGTTCAGGGGTCCATCGCGTAGATTACGGATATGATACCAATGATGTTGTTTTTACTTCTTCTTTGACCACTTCCACCAATCAGCTCATTGATAATATTAATTATTCGCAAACCTCAAGAAATTTAGTGGTTGAAAGCAAAAGTAATGAGGTACAAAGCGTAGATAATACTTCTATTTTCGCAGGAACTGCCGAGCCTTTCGAAGGTAGAATGGTACAACAATTGGGCTATATTGAAGTTCCCATGGAGCTCAACTATGCGCTACTGGACAGAAAGTTTGGCATCAACCTTATTGGTGGTGTCAGTTCCCTGTTTTTGGTAGACAACGCCGTAAGTCTTGAATCAGAGCAGTTAATTACGGAAATGGGGGAAGCCAATAATGCCAATGACATTAATTTCAGCACCAATTTAGGTGTTGGTTTCAACTATAACATTTCCCAAAAATTACAGTTGAATGTAGAACCCATATTTAAATATCAACTCAATACCTTTTCTGAAACCGCTGGGAATTTTAGGCCCTATACTATAGGAGTATATAGTGGTTTGAGTTTTCGGTTTTGAGTTGAGGGAAAAAATAGGGAAGACCCTTGGCCTGCGTTCAGGATTTAGTCTATCGATTTCGTTGAATTTGTAAAAACCCTGAACGTGATGTTTTATGAAGTTGGTTAGTACGCCGTTCTTAACGGCATACACAAAGGCCCTGTTTTCGTCTCAGGGCCTTTCCCTTTTTTCATTGAAGTTGCCTCAATGAGAAGTGTCAAAATAGCTTATGGATTTTGATCTTCCAGTAAGTCATTCAGAATTAACCTCCTTGTTTCTTCACGGATGGTGGACGTATCCTCCGTACCTAATAGTTCCGTTTCCACAAAGGGGTGAACCGTTACCCGGAGTTTGCCAGGGCCGCCATTGAAGAAAGACCAAGGAAACCGCTTCTTACAATCCAAAAATGTAATTGGAACGATTGGTATATTATGGTTGGCAGCCATTCTAAAAGCCCCATCTTTAAATGCATCCAGTACAATATCTTCATCAGGAACCCCGGCTTCCGGAAAAATGCAGATGCTCAATCCCCTGTCCAGCCGTTCACGAACACTGCGATATACCGCCGATCTACTTTTATGACTGCTCCTATCTACCAGAATACAGACTCGCTTGTAAAAAAACCCAAAAACAGGAATTTTGGCCAATTCCTGTTTCCCCACAAAAACGAATGGGTTTTTACTAACAAAAAGCATCAACATAATATCCAACATACTGGTATGGTTGGCGACCAACATATAGCTTTTGTCCAATTGCATTTGCTGTTTCCATTTGATCCTTGGCAAACACCCCATCCCAAACAAAATGGTCTTGGCCCATATATTACGGGCCAACCAATAAAAAGCGCTGTACGTGGTATTGGAAAGCGTAGTTAACAGCAAAAGCGGGGAAAACACTAAAATGGGCACAGCCACCAATACGTAAAACCAGATTCGGTATAGCGCATGGCCCATATTCTTGAAAAATCGCAACACGAATCAAAAGTAGAATTTTTGGGTATCTTTAAGGATGCAACCAACAAAAACAATGCTATGAGTATCCTATATGCCATCCTAATTGGTGCCATTGCCGGCTGGTTGGCCGGAAAAATTATGAAAGGCGGCGGTTTTGGTGCCTTGATCAATATTGTTTTGGGAATTGTAGGGGGAGCCGTGGGCAATTGGCTTTTTGGCACCTTGGGCATACAGATTGGAACTGGCCTTTTTGGGGATTTGATTACAGGCGTCATCGGTGCCATTGTTATTCTTTTCGTCGCTGGATTATTTAAAACGTAAGCGGTTTCGCAAGGTTTAAAAGCCTTGTTCAACCACTTTTTTTATCACTCCCGTATGCTTACATTTACGGCCAAATCCTAAACGGAATGGCTCGTATTTTAACAGGTATCCAAAGTACTGGAATACCGCATCTAGGGAACATCTTAGGGGCGATTGTTCCTGCCATACAAATGGCGCAAAAACCCGAAAACGAATCCTTTTTGTTTATTGCTGACATGCATTCGCTCACCCAAATTAAGAATGGCGGGGAATTGAGGCAGAATACCTACGCAACAGCTGCCGCGTGGTTAGCCTTTGGACTGGATATTGAAAAAACGGTTTTCTATCGCCAAAGCGATGTCCCTCAGGTGGCAGAACTCGCTTGGTACTTAACTTGCTTTTTTCCGTATCAAAGATTAACACTGGCGCATTCGTTTAAGGATAAGGCAGATAGGTTGCAGGATGTAAATGCCGGTATTTTTACCTACCCCATGCTCATGGCCGCCGATATTCTGTTGTATGATGCAGAAATTGTGCCCGTAGGTAAAGACCAATTACAGCATTTGGAAATGACCCGTGATGTTGCCTCACGTTTTCACAATCAACTGGGGGAGACCTTTGTACTGCCCCAAGCAAAAGTTCAGGAAAACACCATGTATGTTCCAGGTACGGATGGGGAAAAAATGAGCAAAAGTCGCAATAATCTTATCAATCTGTTCCAAACCGACAAGAAGCTACGAAAGCAAATTATGGGTATTGTAACGGACAGCACTCCCATGGAAGACCCCAAAGACCCCAGTAATGACAATGTTTTTGCCCTTTATAAGATTCTGGCTTCCCAAGAACAGATTGAAGAGATGAGCGCTAATTATCTTGCAGGAAATTATGGGTACGGCCATGCCAAACAGGCCTTGTTTGAAGTGCTATTGGACAAATTTGAAGCACCCCGAGAGAAATTTAACTACTATATGGACCATCTCCACGAAGTGGACGAGGCCCTAGCGATCGGTGCCGAGAAGGCTAAAAAGGTGGCTGATGGGGTTTTGAGCCGGGTTCGGGAGAAATTGGGGTATTAATCTAAAGATACTATCCAAAGAGTATCCTGATGTCAATCAGGAACGGTCTGGATGGTGAGGACGCTGAAAAATTCGTTGGATTTCAAGAAATTGAAAATCAGCCTAGACTTTTTTGTTTCCTTTTTGGGCAATGCAAAAAAGAAAAGAATATTAATTGTTCATTGCTGCCGCTTGCCAACTCTTCGACTGCGTTCAGGGCGGGCATCACAAACCAAAGAAAAGACCCCTTCTTCGGCAGAAATTTTTGCTACACAAAACACTTTAGAAACCACAAATTGAAACGAAAAAAAGGTGTTCATCAGGATAAAACGTCAAATTCAGCCTGTTCAATGACATGTTATACCGTAACACCCTGTCTGTCTCATTTCCTTTCGATGAATGGTAAATTCCTTCTAAATAGCTTCGAACAATTTGCCGGGTAACGGACGAATTATTCCTTTCATCTCCATGTTCAATAAGGAAGAAGACGTTTTAAAAATGGGCAAATTACATTCCAAAGCTACGGTGTCCAGTAATTGTTTTCCGTTTAACTGCAAGTATTGGTAGATAGACTTTTCTGTTTCATCCAACTCTACAAACAACTGTTTTTGAGAGTTAATCCCTTGTTTTTCAGAAAGTTTCCATCCCAACATATACACCAAGTCCGCCGCAGAGGTCAATAAATGGGCCTTTTGCTGTTTAATAAGGTTGTTACAGCCCGTACTATACTTATCTGTTGAACGGCCTGGTACGGCAAAAACATCCCGATGATAACTATGGGCAATGTCGGCTGTTACCAAACTGCCGCCTTTTTCGGCAGATTCCACCACAATAGTGGCCTCACTCATTCCTGCAATAATGCGATTACGTTTTAAAAAATTCTCCCTATCCGGATGACTACTACTCCAAAATTCCGTAATAAACCCCCCATTTCTTTCCATTTGGGAAACGTACTTGGTATGGGTCTTGGGATATATCTGATTTAGACCATGCGCAAGACAACCTAGGGTCTGTAAATTATGGTCCATGGCAGCCCGATGGGCAGTAATATCAATGCCATACGCAAAACCACTTACAATAACCGGATCTAAAGGTGCTATGGCTTCCATAAATTCGGCAATGAAAGCGTTACCATAACTGGTAATTTGTCTGGTACCGACCATACTAATGATTTTTTTGCCTTTGAGGTCCATGTTCCCTCTTTTGAAAATAAGAATAGGGGCATCAATGCAATGTTTTAGATGTTTGGGGTAGGCTGCATCCTTAAAAAAGGAATACGTAATGTCATTTTCTTGAATGAACTCCAATTCTTTTTCTGCCTCCTCCAAATACATGGTATCATACAATCGGGATAGCAGTATGGAACCGATTCCATCAATCTTTTGAAGCACTTCCCTTCGCTCTTTAAATACCTGTTCCGCAGAACCACATCTTTCCAATAATTTCTTGGCATTTACGTCTCCTACTAGAGGAACTTTCTGCAATCGCAAAAGCGCCAAAAGTTCGTTAAAAGAAAGCATGGACATGAGCCGGAGTTTTTCACAATATACCCAAATTCAAATGTTAATAAAAAGTAATCCGACACATTTCGGGACACTACATTTTTTTCAATATTTGCCTTTATGCGTGTAGAATACTTCATAGCGGAATTATTGTATAGATACAATTGTGTGGTAGTTCCCGAGTTTGGTGCTTTTTTGGCCAATACCACCTCTGCACGGATTGATGTCAAGCAACAAACCGTACATCCCCCAACAAAAAATCTCTCTTTTAATCAGCAATTGACCAAGAACGACGGGCTGTTGGTTTCCCATATTGCACATGCCAAAAACCTGCCCTATGAGGAGTTATTGGAAGAGGTGATTGAAGTATCCAATCAATGGAAGGGTAAACTGGAAAGTGGAAAATCGTTGTTTTTGGAGGGAATAGGAAAACTATGGACCGGAAAGGAAGGGAAAATTCAATTTTCCCCTGAAGAAGGCCATAACTATCTGGTCTCTTCCTTCGGATTTTCATCATTCAATGCCGCTCCGGTGATTCGTGAAAAACTCAAGGAAGAAGTAGCGCAATTGGAGGAAAAAGTACCCTTTACCTTTACGCCAGAAAGCCGTGGTTCATCGAATGGTCGACACTGGCTAAAATACGCTGCCGTTTTTCTGTTGCTTTTGGCTTCCGGAGCAAGCGGATACCAGTTTTATAACCAAAACCAGCAAAAACAAATACTGGTACAACAAAGTGTGCAGGAACAGGTTTCCAGACATATCCAGGAAGCCACATTTTTTGAAGGCAATCCTGTGGAACTGCCTACCTTGACCTTGAATATTGCAAAAAGGCCAAAGGGACCAATGCACCATATCATTGCAGGTGCTTTCAGGTTTAGGGATAATGCTGACAAGAAAATAACCCAGTTAAAGGCACAGGGATACGACGCATCTTATTTAGGCACCAATCGATATGGTTTGCACCAGGTAGCGTTTCATAGTTTTTCGGACAGCCAAGAAGCTTTAACTTATTTAAGAAAAATTAAGGCGACCATTTCTTCAGATGCCTGGATGCTTTCTGAAAAATAGCTTTCCGAAGAAGCTCTTTTTTCCATTTGATCTTAGTTAACTTTGCGCAAATTCTAAATGATGCGTTCAAAAAAACCCAGTGATTCCCGTACTGTAATGACGGATATGGTCCTTCCCAGCGAAACCAATCCCCTTAATAATCTATTTGGGGGAGAGCTCTTGGCAAGAATGGACCGTGCCGCCAGTATCGCAGCGAGAAGGCATAGTCGAAGAATTACGGTAACGGCGTCGGTCAACCATGTGGCCTTTAATCGTTCCGTTCCCTTGGGCAGTGTTGTTACCGTAGAAGCGGCTGTTTCCCGGGCATTCAAAACATCCATGGAAATCTTTATCGATGTATGGATGGAAGACCGTATTAGTGGTGAACGGGTCAAGGCCAATGAGGCCATTTATACCTTTGTGGCCGTTGATGAAACGGGAACACCAACTGAAGTGCCCCATTTAGAACCCGAAACCGATATCGAAAAAGAGCGGTATGCTGCCGCACTGCGAAGAAAACAACTGAGCTTGGTATTGGCAGGAAAAATGAAGCCCAATGAAGCTACCGAGTTGCGGGCATTATTTATGGGGGATTCCTAAAAATCAAAATTATCCGGGTCTGGACCAAATCGTTGCCCTCGGTGCATGCGGTCCAACAGTTTTATATCCTCCTCCATAAGATGGAAATCAAAAATATCAGCATTGGCAATAATTCGTTCTTTTTTGGAGGACTTAGGAATGGTAATCACCCCTTTCTGCAAATCCCATCGAAGCACTATCTGAGCCGCTGTTTTGCCATATTTCTCCGATAAATCCTTGAACTCCTGCATATCGAAAATTCGACCCTGCATCATGGGGGACCATGCTTCATACTGAATGGTATTTTTCTTGCAGAAATCCATGAGTCCCTGTTGTACCAAAAAGGGATGAAACTCCATTTGATTGACCATGGGTACCACGGAAGCATCTTGGAGCACATCTTCCAGGTGATGCTGCATAAAATTACTTACCCCAATGGCCTTTACCCGTCCCTCTTCATATATCCTTTCCAGGGCTCTCCATGTTTCCTTATATTTCCCAGCTACTGGCCAATGGATAAGATAAAGGTCCAAATAGTCCATATCCAGTCGCTTAAGACTTGCATCAAAAGCCTTTAAGGTGGTATCATAGCCCTGATCTGAATTCCAAACCTTACTGACCACAAAGAGATCTTCTCGAGGTATTCCACACCGTTTTACCCCCTCACCTACACCATCTTCATTCTTATACACTGAAGCCGTATCAATATGTCGATACCCTGCCTCAACGGCCCATTTTACGGCATTGATGACTTCTTGCCCATCTTTGGAGAGATATACCCCAAGTCCAAAATAGGGCATTTCCACACCGTTATGTAATGTGAAAGTGCCTTGTACATCTGTAATTTTATTCATATCACTATAATTGATAAATCCATTCCTCAGGATTCAATTTTTTGGTATCCTGGTACAAATAGAATTTTAATTTTGTCAATCCATTGGTTTTGTTGGTGTGCACCTCCCCCAATTCTTCCCTTGCCAACACTTTATCACCGCGTTCCACATAGGCACTTGCCAAATTGTAGTAGGTTGAGATATAATTCCCATGACGAATAAAGATGGCTTTCTGGCCGGTACGTGTCGTCTTCACGTCAATGACCTCACCATCAAAAATCGCTCTGGCCTTTTCCCCTTCGTTGGTAGAAATGGTAACTCCATTGTTCTGATGCTTTATACCTGGATAGATTTTATCCGCATATACCCCAAAACCTTGGCTTTTTACCCCTTTTTCAACAGGCCATATCAACCTTCCCTTGTTAGCAGTAAAGCTTGAAGCCAACGCCCTTGCCTCCGGAGTAAGGGAAAATGACCTTGTTCCGGATTTCCCCGACCTTTTGTTGGAACTGGTGATGGCGCTGCGAATGAGTCTCTCAATTTCTTGATCTATCCTTCTGGCTTCCTTTCGCTTTGCTTGAATGGCAGCAGCATATTTACTTTCATTGGCCCTAATGGTCTTCAAAAGATCCTTCTGGGAGTCGATTTCTTTGGATAGTTGACTTTTTACTTTCCGGTTTTCTGCCAAAAGTCCCTCCTTTACTTTCCGCTGGTCCACCAAATCCTTATTTAAAGTGGTCAATTCCGCCGTTTTCGCCAGTATTTCCTCTCCTTGTTGTTTTCTGAACTCCGTGTATTGCTTTAGGTACTGCAAGCGTTTGAATGCCTGAAAAAAATCATCAGAAGACAACAGGAACATTAATCTATTTTGATTAGATCGCTGTTGGTAGGAATTTACAATGAGTTTGGCATAGTCCTCTTTTAGGAGCTCTAGGTCCTCCCGAAGTTTCGAAATTTTACGGACGTTTGCGTTTATCTGTCGATTGAGCAAATTGGATTGTCGATTTGTAACTCGAATCAACTCTTGGCGCATATTGATCTTCTGGTCCAAGACCTCCATTTGCTCCAGAACATTCCCCTTCTCTGCCTTTTCTTGGGAAAGCAGGCGGTTCATTTCCCTAATCTCCTTTTGGATTTGGGCCCGTTTGGCTTCAAGTGCCCTCTGTTCACTGGTTTGGGCATTGATTTGTCCGCACACCAACAAAAAAGCGAACCCCAAAAACCGATATGCGCATATTTTGTTCACAGCGTCTATTTTGAGACCATTGCCTTATAACCTTTTGGTATTCTATAGGGAAAATTCAATTTGCGGTCAAACTCGATATTCCTAAAATCCAGGTCGATTATTCTTACATCATCCTCATTGATTGCTTTAATGTTGACATGGCTTGGAGCCACTTTGGAAGCGATGTTCTGATACCCGTAATCCAACTTCAAAAACCGGTCTTTTTCCGGTTGGGAAATCTGTTGGCTTTTTACCCTAAAATTTTGGGGTTCAAGTGAAAATAAGATCTTGAACAATTCCCTTTCCTGCTTAGGCTTCAAGATATAACCTTCGTTCTCAATAAAGGAGGCGTATTTATCATTTCGTAAATCCAAAACAGTGTTTCCAATAAGCACGTTTTGCACTTTTATAAAATCCATTTCATAGCCTAAAAGATTGCTGATAAATGCAAAATCCCCATCAAAATACTCCCCTTCCAGTTTGTTGTAAAAAGATACCCTTTCAGGGGTTATGTACGCTTTGAATATTCCTAAAGGAGCACTCACCCAAATGGCTTTATCCTTCTCCATTCTAAGGCTTACCGTAACCCCCTGGTCAGTTTCCGCAGATTGGTAATCAATCTTTACTTTTCCGCTCATGGTATCAAAATCCAGAGTGCTGGCGTAATGGTTTTGAATGATTTTTTTAGTCCCCAAAGAGGCATCTACCTCACCGGCCACTACCGCTTTTTTTGCTTTGCAAGAGGTAAGAAGTACTGCTAAAAGAAGGGCAAAGCGCAGCACACAATTACGGTGAAAAAGACTTAATTTCATTAAAACCCGGGTTTTATCTTACTAAGATACTCATTGGCTTTAGAATTATTTCCTACTGCCTTATAGGCCTTCGCCAGTTCTTTGTAGAAATCATTGGTCAGTTGGTTCTCTTCAAAAAGGTACTCCAGACCTTCTTCCAGAACGTCTACGGCATCCGTAGAACGGTTCATTTGGTTTAAGGCCAAACCGCGATAGTAATAAAACTCCGGTTGTAATGGAAATGTTTCCAATGCCTCGCTGGCCTTTGTCTCAAGACTTAGGTAATTTAGGTCGCTCGCCAATGACTTTAAGGCATTCCGTAGGTTTTCAAGCGCTCCACTTCCAGATGGGGCGTTGACAGCAGTATGGTTTTCTAACGTAGCAACGGCTGTTGGTTTCTGAATCTTAAGCAGTGAATCATTGATTTTATCCGCCAAGTGCGAAAGTCCCTGGTCTCTGGTCAGACCCTTTAAAGCGGCTTTGGCTTCCAAATAATTTTTCTTTCGAAAATATATTTTGGCCAAATTGCTTCGCAAGGTAACATCTTTATATGGAATTGTACCTTCAAGGGTTTTGAAGGGAATCCCTTGTTTGTCGGTAATGCTAACCAAACTGTTCAAAAACCAGTAATTCCCTGGTTCCGAAATTAAGGCCTGGACAGCATATTGTTGCGCTGGGATGTACTTTTTGTCCAAAAAATACACCTTGGCCAATTCATGGTCCAATGCCGTGTTTTTTGGCTTTAATTGCTTGCATTCCAAGAGTAGGTTAATCGTGCGATCATAGTTTTGAATACCCTTTTGTTTCAAGGCCTCAAAAAATGTCTCTTGAAACTCATCGGTATATTCTTCCAAAAAGACTTCAGCACTTTCCTCTTCTTGAATCACATTGGGGGTTTCTTGGGCCAAGATGTTTCCCGTAAGTACAATGAAAAAAAATAGCCTACACACTGCCATAATGTTATTCCCAGTCCTCATTAAGGTACTCGCTTATTCGTTTTAATTTCAAAACTTTTCGGTTAACATCGGCAATTTCATATGTTGAGGAATATATAATTACCCCTTTTTCATCGAAAAAAAGATGTTCCAGCCTTTTTAAATCAGGAATTACCACCCATTTTTCTGCACCCAAATTAGAGGGCGGGGATGGGCATACCAACTTCGACGGTGAATAGTCATAAATTACATTATCATCGGATTTTCTGAAAGAAATGATACGGTCTTCATCACTTTTTTTAAACCCAATGCGATATGGTCTAAGCCCCAAATAATCACTATCGACAATTTCTGGAGTAACGACCCACTGGATATATAAATGATTAAGATTGAGGCCTTCTTGGCAGAAAACCCCCATACAACAACTTAGTGAACATCCCAATACCACTAAACGTTTCCTCATCATTTCCCTTAAGTTCTATTCTGGGCAACTTTGCTTCCTTTTCCAAAGTCCTCATTCCAGTACCGAGTAATCCCCAATACTAATGGTTTCAAAGTTGCCATCATATCGTACATGGTTGCCTATCATGGCATTATCCAAATTAGCATTTTTAATGACGCTATTGCTTTGGATTAGGCTATTTTTAACGGTTGAGTTCTCTATAACGGTATCCGCACCAATGGAAACATAGGGTCCAATAGTTGTATTCTTCAATACTACATTCTCGCCTATAAAGCAGGGTTCAATGATATTGGCATTTTCCTTCTTCACTGATTGCGCAATTAATTCCTCTCCGTCTTTTTCCAAAAAGCCTAGCATACGCTGGTTGGTTTCCACGGTTACCTTCTTATTGCCGCAATCCATCCATTCATCTACTTTACCCGTCACAAAAACCTTACCGTCTGCCATCATGCGTTTAATGCCATCATTGATTTGATATTCCCCACCATGGATGATGTTATTTTCTAAGACGAATTGCAACTCATTTCGCAACACCCCTACATCCTTAAAATAATAAATGCCAATTACGGCCTGGTCGCTCACAAACTCCGTGGGTTTTTCAACCAATTCCTTAATTTGACCCTGTTCATTGAGGTTGACCACCCCATAAGCTTCTGGATTCTCCACCCTTTTGGTCCAAATAACACTATCTGCTCCTTTGTCCAGATTAAAATCAGCACGTATAAGTGTGTCCGCATACGCAATTACGGCAGGACCGGAGAGTGAAGGCTCGGCACACATAATGGCATGTCCGGTTCCCTTAGGGTCTAACTGGCGATAAATACTGGCTTTTGCGCCCAATTCATGCGCCAGTTTTTCAAGACTGGTCACAATATCGTCACCGAAAAAAGCTGGATCTCCCAAAATAAAGGCTACTTCTTCTATGGGTTCACCTAAGACTTTGGCAATGTCGCTGACCAATCTATGTACAATGGGTTTCCCTGCAACGGGAATTAAAGGTTTGGGAATGGTTAGGGTGTGTGGCCGTAATCTAGAACCACGGCCTGCCATTGGGACGATGATTTTCATGATAAAAGTTTAGTGTTTATTAGTTTACATCCTATTTCGTGCCCGTACTTCCAAATCCACCTTCTCCCCTTGAGGTTTCCGAGAGCTCCCCCACTTCTACCCATGTTGCCCGTTCGTGCCTGGTAATGACCAATTGGGCTATCCGTTCGCCGTCTTCCACTACAAAATCGTCATTGGACAAATTCACTAATATGACTCCGATTTCACCTCTATAATCAGCGTCTATGGTCCCTGGAGCGTTGAGTACCGTGATTCCCTTTTTTGCTGCCAAACCACTTCTAGGCCTTACTTGAGCTTCATAACCTACCGGTAATTCAATGAATAGGCCCGTTTTAATAATGGCCCGGCCCAAAGGTTTCAACGTTATGGTTCTGGAAATATTGGCCCTCAGGTCCATTCCTGCCGAAGCATTCGTCTCGTAGTGGGGCAAAGAATGCTTTGAGTTATTGATAATGTTAATCTTCACGCTTAATAAATATGGTTTTTAGTTTGTCGCCTTCCAACTTGTAAATCAGCCCCAAAAATAGTAAAAGCAGTAAGCTCCCAGCGATTAAATTTCGATTAAACACATAGAAGGAAAGGACGGAAAACAGCACGGAAAGTCCCCCGTAAAATGCGATTTTTCGCATATTGTAGGGAATAGGGTAGTATTTTTTCCCAAAATAGTAGGAAAGGGACATCATACTGCCATAGGCCACCAAAGTGGCCAAAGCTGAAGCCATATAGCCCATTTTTGGGATTAAAGCGAAATTGATGACTAAAGTAAGCAAAGCCCCAACCGATGAGATAAACGCTCCAAACTTGGTTCGATCGGTAATCTTATACCATACCGATAGATTGTGGTAAATGCCCAAACAAAAACTGGCCAAAAGGATGATGGGAACTATTTCCAAAGCTTCCCAATAGGCGCTATTTCTAATTAAAAGCTTAGCCAAAACTTCAATGTACACCACAACGAACAGTAGAATTAAACTCCCTATAATCACAAAATAATTGGTGATTTGAGCGTAGGTGCGCTGTGGATTTTCTTCCTTGGCCTGACTAAAGAAAAACGGCTCCACACCCAGTCTAAAGGCCGTGCCGAACAAGGTCATAAACAAGGCTAATTTGTAACATGCCCCATATTTGCCCGCTTCACTTTCGGAAACCATTTCAGTCAATAAAATTTTATCCACTACCTCATTAATGGTAAACGCAATTCCCGCAATTAAGACCGGGAAAGCGTATTTCAACATCTTTTTCCAGAGTACCCTATCAAAAACATATGGTGTTTTAACATATGTCGGAGAAACAATTAAAAGTGTAATGGCGCTGGCCATGATGTTTGAGATAAAAATATATTGAATCTCGAAATTCTCCCTATGTATGGATGTAAAAAAGCTGTCCGAATTGCCTGCTACCTTAGGTAAAATCAAAAGGAAAAACACGTTCATCCCTAAGTTAATGGCTACGTTCAAGGTCTTGATCCATGCGTAATTCATGGGCTTTTCATTTGCACGCAATAATGCAAATGGTATAATCGCCAAGGCATCCAAAACCAAAATATAAACGGTAAATTTTATGAAATCACTTCTGATATTTGTCCACACTGCTATGTGGTCCTTAAAGAGCAGGGCAATCAAAAAAAAGAGGATGGATGAAGCGAGTAAGGAAATAAGGGAAGTGGATATGACACTTTTCTTTTTTTCAGCGAAATGATAGAACCTGAAAAATGCAGTTTCCATCCCATATGCCAAAAAAACATTGAAAATGGCAATCCATGAGTAGATGTTGATGTATTGACCATAGCCCGAAGCCTGCTCAAAAACCGTAGTATAAAGGGGCAGTAGGAACACTGAGAGCACCCTTGGCAACACCGTGGCGAGGCCATAAATAAACGTTTGCCTAAATAGTTTTTGTAAGGGAGCCAAAACAACGTATTAAAGCAAACCCTGAAGGTGTACTTCAGGGTTCGTAATGCTAAAGTTAGTAATATTAGCTACTATTTGAACATTTTGGCCTTTTTCTCCTTGATGTTCTCCACTTTATAATACTTTACGGTATCCCCGTCCAAAAAGCTAAGAACGCATTGGTCCTTCCCCAGTTCAAAAGGAAATTTTTCTTTGAGTTTGGGGGGTTGGTTTCCCACTTCTTGTTTTGAATCCGAATGCATGACCATATCCGGCTTTCCCACATTTTGGTTTTTGAAATTGGCTTTCGCAACCCATCCCTTTTCTGTATTTTCCATTTTTAAGTCGGCAATCTTCCCCCTAAAAAAGGCTTGCTGCAGCTTCATTTCATCCAGATTTTCACTTAGAATAGGGATTTCCAATACTAGGCCCGATCCTGTTTCCGCTCGTCCGCCGGCCCATGCCTGGCACGTGGCCTGACCCATTTCAAACGGTGCTTGGTCTACCATTTTCCTTTGGGATGAACAGCTTGATAGCGACAAAGTAAGTACGATAATCATATACGTAATGGCTTTCATGTGTCTCTCTTTTGGTTTTTATAAAGATATAAAACCAATTTTAGTGCCAAACATTATTGGTACTACCCTTTTTGAGGTCAATTTTGTTATCTTATTGCTGAAAAAAACTTCAAGATGAACCTCTTCAAGAGACCTATTTCCCCACTGATTGTAGTGTTGTTCTTTACATTTTGCAAAGAGCATAAAGAGGTTGAAACCAGAAAAAATGAACGCCCCAATATTCTGTTCATCATGTCTGACGACCATGCCTATCAAGCCATTAGTGCTTATCAAAATCATTTGATTGAAACCCCAAATATTGACCGTATCGCCAAAGAGGGTATCTTATTTGCCAATGCCTGCGTGACCAATTCGATTTGCGCCCCGTCAAGAGCCACCATCTTGACCGGAAAGCATACCCACATCAACGGCAAAACAGATAATGCAAGACCCTTTGATACAACTCAAGTAACGTTTCCAGAACTCTTTCAAAAAGCCGGTTATCAAACTGCCATGTTTGGTAAACTCCATTTTGGGAATAACCCGAAAGGCGTTGATGATTTTATGATTTTACCAGGTCAGGGTAATTATATCAATCCCGATTTTATCACCAAAAATGGCGATACCATTAGAATCGAAGGGTATGTAACAGATGTAATCACCGATTTGACCTTGGATTGGATGGAGAAAAAACGAGACACCTCCAAGCCCTTTATGCTAATGTATTTACATAAAGCACCCCACCGTCCTTGGTGGCCCAGACCCGATAAGTTTGAAGAATTTATTGAAAAACAGTTTCCTGAGCCGGAAACCCTTTTTGATGACTATGAAAATCGGGGCGCTGCGGCAAAAACGGCCGAAATGAACTTGCTCACCCATATGATGTACAATCATGACAGTAAAATAAGACCTGAATTGACCAAAAAAATGCAACCGGAGCCCTTTGTTCCTGAATATAAAAACGGTTTTCATGGCCCTTACAGTGAACGACTGACCAATGCTCAAAAAGCGGCTTACGAGCCCATTTTAGATAGAATAAATGCCGATTTTGAAGAAAATTGGCCCAAAATGAACAAAAGGGAAAAAATGCAATGGAAGTACCAACGGTATATGCAGGATTATCTAGCCTGTATTTCTTCTGTGGACGACAATGTTGGGAGGGTATTGGACTATTTGGATGAAAACCGACTATCTGAAAACACTTTGGTCATCTATACCTCCGATCAGGGTTTCTATTTAGGCGAACACGGCTGGTTTGACAAACGCTTTATCTATAATGAATCCTTCAAAACCCCTTTGTTGGTAAAGTGGCCCAATAGAATTCAACCTGGCATCACCAATGAAGAAATGGTACAAAACCTTGATTTCGCGCAAACCTTGTTGGAGGCTGCCCAAATAGCGGCCCCGGAAGATATGCAGGGCGAAAGTTTATTGCCATTGCTTACCTCCAATGAAGGTTTGTGGGAAAGGGATGCCGTGTACTACCATTATTATGAATACCCTGCGGTTCATCAAGTCAAGCGGCATTATGGCATTGTCACCAAGGAATACAAGTTGGCCCACTTTTACTATGATGTGGATGAATGGGAACTTTACGACCGTAAAAAAGACCCTTTGGAAATCAATAACGTCTACGGAAAACCCGAATATGAAGAAATCACTGCCCTTCTCAAAACCAAGTTGGAAGGACTGAGAACACAATATGGGGATTCAGATGAGCTCAACCAGCACTATATCGATATCCATCTGGAAAACCAGATTGATTCCCCCCTTAAGGGGAAGCCTTAACCAGGCTCATTAATCCCTCTTTAATTCACTGAGTACACTTAATTCCTTGCGTACTTCATTTCCAATAAAGAAACCAAAAATGATAAGCAGCGCTATGGAGGAATACACAATGTAGTTATAAAAACCCTCTGACAGACTTACCTTGAAATCCGGTAATAAGGTCCAAAAGGCAAAGCTGTAAACAGCGAGTAAGATTGGAGTCAATACCAAGTGTACCCATATCCTATTTTGGTAATACTTCTTTAGCCTTTCTTTAAAATTTTGAATGCTGATCGCGGTCACCAAATTTTTTAAGTGGGCTATACTCAAAGATTCCACCAGAACTCTAATGACCAAAGCGGCGATCATTGCTCCAATGGCCAAAGCCACATCATTATATTCAATGGCACCGACATAGAAAAAGAAGACGATCAACACGCCTACTGTTGCAAGCAGAACAATGTTAGTGATTTTCTGTTTTTTGGCAACGTTTTTAATTCCGCTTTTTAACTCTAAAAAATCGGATGGCGAAGGCCCTTGAATGGGCTGTTCTGTCCAATCGTTCTTTAATTCCTCAAATTCATTCATGATTTACACATTTTTTAAGTTCATTTTTGATACGATGGATTCTTGTTCGTATCGCTTCGTGTTTTAAGCCCGTGACTTGGGCAATTTCTTTTTGGGGTATTCCTTCCAGTTCCATTAAAATAATGGCCTTATTGGTGGGCCCCAATGTATCGATACATTGATACATTTTCTGAAATTGTTGTTCTCTCTCTTTTTCAGGCGCTGTATCTATCGTGTTATCTTGAAAGACGGCATCTGTAATCGGGGCTTTTTTTGTTTTCCTCAAATTCATCAAGCATGTATTCACTGCGATGCGATACAGCCAAGTGGTGATAGCGCTCTCATTTCTAAAAGAATTAAAATTGCGCCATACCTTTATGAAGACTTCCTGTGTAAGGTCTTTGGCCATATCCTTATCACCCGATACATAACCTAAACAAAGGCGTACCATTTTAGAATAGTTCTCTTCGTAAAGTTTTTTAAAATCTTCCTCCAACGCGATATTGATTAATCAATACTAACCTTGAGTTGTTCCATGAACCATTGCGGTCGGTCAAACATAATAAAGTGGGAAGCCCCTTGGGCAAATCGAAGTTCATACTCCCTTAAATTCTTATACTGTTCCGCATAGGTCTGCTTGGCCATCTCCTCCCCAAAAGGTTGGGTTGCCGCAAGGATAATCACTGGAATTTCTATTTTTGATACCTCTTCCCTGAGGTCCACCTTTAAATAATCCGTATACCCGTATACATAGGTTTCTCGGTCCGCCTGTTTCATCCAGTTAACGATTTGATCTTGCTTCTCTTTATTGGTTGTCATGCCGGAAGCCATTCCAACCGCCATTTTGGAAAAATCTTCCTCTCCCATGGCCAACACTTGTTTGTTGTATGGACTGTCATACACTATATCATTGCTATTATAATTGGGAAACATCAAAGCTCCTGTTGCGGTCAAGGCATCCACAATGATCAGCTTTTTGAATAAAGGTGCTTTCGAGGCCAGGGATAGCGCCAACGTGCCTCCCAAGCTATGGCCGATAGCTATGGCATTTTCCAATTTGTTCTTCTTTATGTACTCGTGAACCCCCTCTTCAATTTTGGGATACCAAGGAAATTCCACCGGTGGCACTTCACCAAATCCTGCAAAAGTGAACAAATGGCATTCAAATTCTTTTGATAGTTCTGCAACTTGGGCTTCCCATACCTCATCCGTACAAGTAAATCCGGGAAAAAACAATAAGGGTTTCCCTTCACCAGCTACCCGAACCTCTAGTGTTTTGTGTTGAGCATGGAGGTTGTAGGTTAAAAGGAAAACAATTACCACCACTACTACGTTTTTTGCTCTTTTCATTTTTTTAGTTTTAATCATTTTCCCTTTTGATTCAAAACCCAAAAAATGTTACTTCCAAATGCCAAAAAAATAGGAGAAGGTTGAATTTCTAATCCAATGAAATACGATTCATGGCTGTTTTCGCCAATATAAAAGCAGCCAACAATAAGACTGCCGCGAGGGCAAATGATGCCCCCGGAAAGTAAATGGTGGCCTCGGGGCGTACATAGAAATAGAATACCGGTGCGAAAACCAATTGCCCCAAAATAGCAGTAACGCTGACCAATCCGGTAATGGATCCTTGCAAATTACCCTGTTCCTTTTGAGATACTTGGTTGGAGATAATGCCTTGAACGGTCGGTCCTGCAACCCCTCCAAGGGCGTAGGGTATTAAAAAAGCGTAAAGCATCCATGGTTCCGATGCCTGGGAGAATAAAAACATGCCGAAAGTCCATAGCAGAAACCCAAAAGTCACCACTTTTTGTTTTCCAAACCACTCAATGGCCCTTCCTACTAAAAACCCTTGCACAAAAGCCACCAAAAGACCAACGGCGACCAAAGAGAGACCTATTTGCTTAGGACTCCAATCAAAGCGTTCAATCGTGAAATAGGACCAAACCGTGGGTAGCACCTGGCCTGCCAAATTCGCCAAGAAAAACGCACTTATTAAGAGCAATACCCCTTTATAATTTCGAAGGGCAATTAATGACATTCCCGGAATCATTTTCAATACATTAATCGACCTACGATTTTCTTCTTTGAGTGATTCTGGCACCATCAACCATCCAAATAGAAAATTGGCAAAGGTGAGTCCGGCAGCGATATAAAACGGAAGCCTGATATCCATATCCCCAAAATATCCTCCGATACCTGGGCCAATTATAAATCCTAGTCCAAACGCCGCTCCTATTAATCCAAAATTCTTTGCCTTTTCTTCGGCAGAACTAATGTCAGCAATATAGGCTGAGGCAACCGTAAAACTAGCCCCTGTAATACCTGCCAAAAAACGACCAATAAACAACCAAGCAATGGTTGGTGCCCATGCATGGATCAGATAGTCAATGCTTAATCCCAAAAGTGAGAGTAAGAGAATGGGCTTCCGCCCATATTGATCTGAAATCTCGCCCAACACGGGAGAGAAAAAGAATTGCATTCCTGCAAAAGCAGTGGTTAGCCACATTCCATAAATAACGGCCATATGGGTTCCCTCTCCTGTCAACAACATGATAAAATCTGGAATGATGGGAATTATAATTCCTATTCCGATGACATCAACCAAAATGGTGATAAATATGAACAGTAATGCAGTCTTCTTTGATTTCACACGTTATAATTTTAATAATTATTAATTGATGCTAATTATAAAATTAAGAACGTGTGCAACCGCTTCGCTCTCACATTAAGAATTTTATACATTTCTTCTTGTCAAGAGATTTATAAAATTTATTAATGTTCGTTTCATGCAAAAAAAAGCCCCACTAATGTGGGGCTATCTATCGTTTATATGGCTAATGGCCTACCACTAATTTAGTCATTCAATGCTTCAGCACCACCAACAATTTCCAAAATCTCACCTGTAATAGCCGCTTGTCTTGCTTTGTTATAGGTTAAGGTTAGTTGGTCCTTTAATTCCCCTGCATTATCCGTTGCCTTGTGCATGGCCGTCATACGTGCACCGTGCTCACTGGCAAAAGAGTCGCGAATGGCCTTGTACAATTGCGTCTTTAGCGACTTTGGAATCAATTGCTCCACAATCTCCGGTTTTGAGGGCTCAAAAATATAATCTGCACCTACATTGGTATCCCCCTCAACGGGTACTATGGGTAAAAACTGTTCCGTGGTAACAATTTGGGTAGCCGCATTTTTAAAACGGTTGTAGACCAAGTCAATTTGGTCGTATTCGCCTCCCGTAAATTTGGCCATCAAATCTTCGGCAATCCGGGCCACATTTTCAAAGGTCAAGTCATCAAATACGGCACTTTCATTGGCAATAATGGTAAACTTCTTTCCCAGAATATCATTCCCCTTTTTACCAATGGTAATGTATTCCACTTGCTTTCCACCATACTTGCCATGATACAATGAAACGGATTCTTTGATGATATTTGAATTGAACGCCCCACAGAGACCTCGGTTGGACGTAATGGATACGATAAGTACCTTTTTTACCTCGCGGTTGTCGGTATATTTAGCGCCGACATCCCCATCCAAGCTTCCACTTAAATTTTGCAATAACTCCGTCAACTTATTGGCGTAAGGACGCATGGCAGTAATAGCATCTTGTGCCTTCTTCAACTTAGCAGCGGATACCATTTTCATGGCGCTGGTAATCTGCATCGTTGATTTTACCGAAGCAATCCTATTTCGTATCTCCTTAAGATTCGGCATTTGAACTTGTTTGTATTACGCTTTGTACTTTCCTGATAAATCCATGCACACGGAGGTTAAGGTCTCAATTACCTCATCGGTCAATTTCCCTGATTTCAACGTATCCAAAACTCCGCGGTGCTTGGCGTTCAAGAACTCAATAAAATCCGTTTCAAATTCTTTTACCTTGTTGACGGGTACATCTCTCAACAAGTTCTTGGATCCAGCGAAAATGATGGCTACTTGATCTTCAACCGTAAAAGGATCGTTCTGTGCCTGCTTCAAGATTTCAACATTGCGACGCCCTTTTTCAATAACGTTCATGGTAGCGGCATCCAAATCGGAACCAAACTTGGCAAATGCTTCCAATTCACGGAACTGGGCTTGATCCAATTTCAGGGTACCTGCCACTTTTTTCATGGACTTTATCTGAGCAGAACCCCCAACACGCGATACTGAGATTCCCACGTTAATGGCTGGTCGGACTCCTTGGTTGAACAGGTCTTGTTCCAAGAAAATCTGGCCATCGGTAATCGAAATAACGTTGGTTGGAATATAGGCAGAAACGTCACCTGCTTGTGTTTCAATAATGGGAAGTGCCGTTAGCGAACCGCCCCCTTTCACCTTGTCTTTCAAAGCATCAGGCAAGTCGTTCATATTCTGGGCCACTTTGTCATCATTAATAACTTTCGCCGCGCGTTCCAACAACCTTGAGTGCAAATAGAAAACGTCTCCAGGATAGGCCTCACGCCCCGGAGGTCTTCTCAACAAAAGGGATACCTCACGATAGGCGACCGCTTGCTTTGACAAGTCATCATAGATAATCAAGGCAGGACGTCCTGTATCCCGGAAGTACTCTCCTATGGAAGCCCCAGCAAAAGGAGCATATACTTGCATTGGAGCAGGATCGGAAGCATTTGCAGCAACAATGGTTGTATAGGCCAAAGCACCTTTATCTTCCAAAGTCTTTGCAATGGCAGCAACCGTAGATGCCTTTTGGCCCACAGCAACATAAATACAATACACGGGCTCACCAGCATCGTAAAACTCCTTCTGGTTCAGGATGGTATCGATACACACTGTGGTTTTACCGGTTTGTCGGTCACCGATCACCAACTCACGTTGCCCCCTACCAATGGGAATCATGGCATCAATAGCCTTCACCCCGGTTTGTAGCGGTTCATTTACCGGTTGACGGTAAATTACACCAGGCGCTTTACGTTCCAATGGCATCTCATAGGTTTCTCCTGTAATTGGTCCTTTTCCATCAATTGGATTTCCAAGGGTGTCCACCACTCGACCCACAATACCTTCTCCTACTTGAATGGAGGCAATCGTCTGTGTACGTTTTACAGTAGCGCCTTCCAAGATTTCCTTGGATGGTCCCAATAATACCACACCCACATTATCTTCTTCCAAGTTCAATACGATACCTTGCATACCACCATCAAACTCCACCAATTCCCCATATTGTGCATTAGACAGACCATAAACCCTGGCAATACCATCACCTACCTGTAGTACGGTGCCCACTTCGTCCAAGGAAGCCGTTGCCTCAAAACCTGATAATTGCTTTTTCAATATTGCTGAAACCTCAGCTGCTTTTACTCCTGCCATTTTATAGACTATTTGTAAATTCTCGTTTTAATGTATTCAATTGGTTCGCCACACTGGCATCATATTGTAAGTCTCCGATTCGTAGTACAAATCCGCCGACAATACTCTCATCAATTTTGTTTTCAAGGGAAACTTTGCCTCCACTAAGTTCTTTTACTTTGGCCAAAACCTTTTTCTCCAATGCTGCCGTAAGTGGAACGGCGGTCGTAACCATAGCAATATCTTCGCCTTTCATTTTTTCGTATTGAATAATGTATTTAAAGGCAACTTCTTGTAATAGATCGATTCGCTTATTATCAGCAAGTGTATTGATTAGGCCTAACGTAATTTGGTTGCTCTCTTTAAAGATGGTTGAAAGCGTGTTTTTTTTGACCTCGTTCTTAATGACCGGACTCGTCAATAATTGCTGTAGTTCCAGGTTTTCCGAAACGGTTTCCGAAACATTACGCATATCGGAATCTACTTTATCAGCAGCTTTTTTCTCAACCGCATAATCTAAGGTTGCTTTTGCATATCGGATGGCAGCCCTACTATTGCTCATTGGTATTAGTTCAGTTTTATGTCGCCCAACATGTCCTCAACCACCTTTAGTTGTTTTTTCTTGTCGGACAATTCTCCCTTGATTACTTTCTCGGCAATATCCACGGAAAGCGTAGCTACTTGCTCCTTAATATCAGCTACCGCTGCTTTCTTTTCACTTTCAATAGCTGCTTGTGCCTGCTTTATCATTTTATCGCCTTCCGTTTGCGCCTGCTCTTTGGCGTCAGAAATCATTTTATCCTTGATTTCCCTTGCCTCTTTTAACATTGCCTCACGTTCCGCACGGGCCTCCTTTAAAAGCTTTTCACTATCCGCGGTGACGTTTTGCATTTCCTTCTTGGCATCTTCGGCAGCTTCCAAAGCATTTTTTATGCCCTCTTCACGATCTTTTACCGCGTTGAGAATAGGCTTCCACGCAAATTTCCTTAGCAACCAGAGCAACAACAAAAAGAGCAGTGTTTGCCAGAAGAACAATCCCAATGAAAACTCACTCAATAATTTTTCCATGTCTTTCTTTTTACATTTTAATTTTTAAACAAGGGCCGCAACCAACCGTTACGGCCTTTTGCTTTTTCGGAATGATTAGGTTGCAAAAAGTGCAGCGAAACCAATACCTTCGATCAATGCAGCAGCAATCAACATTGCTGTTTGAATTTTACCGTATGCTTCGGGCTGACGAGCGATGGCTTCCATTGCAGAACCACCGATTCTACCAATACCCATACCAACACCGATAACAACCAAACCTGCACCTACCATTACTGGAACTTCCATGTGTATCTAGTTTAAAAATTAAAAATTCAACTTAGTGAGACAATTCTGCCTCGTGATCATGTTCATGCTCATGTTCTTCGGAAGCGAATCCGAAATACAGTGCACTCAACATGGTAAATATATAGGCCTGTAGCAAGGCTACAAGAACTTCAATCAACATAATGGCAAAAGCTAATCCGAAGGACAAAGGACTTCCGATCCAACTCTTAAAAATGAACATGAGACCAATCAAACTACCAATAACAATATGCCCGGCCTGCATGTTTGCATACAAACGAATCAACAGTGAGAACGGCTTGATAATAAGTCCCAACAATTCAATAGGAACCAATATGATATACAAAGGAATTTTTCCATACCAAGGCAAGGAATCACCAAGAGGGTTGAACTGGTGCATCCAATAATCCTTTGTTCCCGTAAAATTGGTAATGATAAAAGTCAAAACGGCCAAGGCGGTCGTAACCGCTAAATTTCCTGTTACGTTGATTCCAAGTGGGGTCATGCCAAACATGTTCAAGAACCAGATAAAAAAGAATATGGTCAACAGAAAGGGCATGTATTTTTGATACCGCTTTTCCCCAATATTGGGTCGGGCAATATCATCTCGAATGTAAAGGACGATAGGCTCGAAAAACCGACCTACCCCCGTTGGAATGCTATTGTTCTTGGCATATGATTTAGCCAAGCTACTGAACAACCATAACATTAAAAGACCCGTTACTATGATCATCACCACATTTTTGGTGATGGAGAAATCCAAAGGTTTTACATTGGTTGGGTGATGCTCCGCATCATAGGTGATGGTGCCATCAGCATCCGTTTTATAAATTTTGCTATGGTATAATTTGTAATAATTGCCATCCACTTCAGCCAAGGTTTCCCCATGATGAAATTTAGAGGATGAGAACACTTTCAATCCCTCATCCCATAGGATAACCGGCAATGGAAAGCCCACATATTTATGCTCTCCATTTTCCTCCGTATACGAGAAAAGGGAGAAATCGTGGGAATCCTGTAAGTGGTGTTGGATGTATTCCTTGATTTCGGTTTTGAGGTCCTTTCCATGACCTTCTCCACCGTGTTTTTCTTCCTTCTCTTTTCCGAAGGAAATTTGACTTAAAATCAGTACAGAAAAAAGAAGAAAACTCTTCAAAAACGTTTTTCGCATTGCGCTAGAACTAACGGTCCTTAAAAATCGGTGCAAATGTAAGTCTTTCCCTCAAAAGGAAAAAAGCTTTATTGCTTTATTTTTAGTCATTTAAAAGCCGTTGTAAAAATCAAGAATCAGCAATCTGATTCAACATTTTTGAAGCAAAATAGGTCTCCAGTACAAGTGCTGTCAAATATGGGATAAAAAAAGCAGCGAATTCTGTTCGTACAATTTCTCCATCTGCTCTATACGAAGGATAAAAAACAACAAAAAATACCGCAAACTTTATTAGGCTGCCCCCCATAAATAAAAAGCCCAGCGCATTTTTCAGCTTTTTTCGTGCATAAAAAAGGCCCATAAAAATAGCAGTAGCCAGCAAGAAATTAGTGATGTAGGAGGGAACCAACATATCAGCAAAAGGAGGTAGGTTCAAATTCTTCAATGCAAAAAAGTGAAGAAAGAAAGCAAGTAGCAAGGCAATTAGCAGCACTAAAGTGAAGCGAAAGGGTAATTTCTTCATGAATTATTGAGTCGTTTCAATTGTTGCAAAACTACCCAAATAGCAATAGCCACACCTAAAAGTGTGGCTATCACGGTAAAATATTTTTTTTCGGTTCCATAATGCGCATCCATCCAATTGCCCCCTTTTACGGCAAGGTATATAATAATGCCCATTTCGAAGGCAATGCCAGTTAAGGCAACACCATTTTTTAAGCCGTTGTTCTTCTTAGGAGACTTTTGCCGGCTCATTCACTTTTGAAGGCTGTAGTTTATGGGTGTTTCCCGTTGCCGGGGCAGTCCCTTTGCCCATAGTGCATGAGGCATTAAAGGTTGCTCCTGGTTCAACGGCCAATTTGGTCACGTTGACCGTGCCCTCAATCTTTGCAGAGTTTTTTAGGGACAGTAATTCCGATACATAAAGCTCTCCGTTGAAGTTGCCTTCAATATCGGCATTTACACATTCCACTTTTCCTTTGATCAATCCATCTTTACCAATAACTACTTTACCAGAAGTTTTTACATTTCCTTCCAGTTTTCCATCTATTCTAAAATCAGCTTCAGAAGTGATGTTACCTTTGATTACGGTATTCTTTTCGATTCTGTTGGGCTGTCCGCCAAAGTTTTCCATAGGTCGGGGTTTTTGTTTGTCTGAGAACATTTGTTCACGGTTTTGGGGTTAACAATTGTGCTTTGTAAGCGTCTAAATTTTTGTGTACAAGGATGGTCTGGTAGTTCTTGGACAAAACTACAAAATTCTCATCCTGGATGCGATAGTCCTTATTCTTTTTTATAAGCTCCGAAAAGCCTAGTGCAAAGTCTTTTGATTTGAAGCCATGTACCACCACAAACTGGTTTTCCAGGTTGTAAATGTCCTTGGATGCAATATTCTTGTACCGTAAATCCTTTATCACATCGTCCAGCCGTTTAAGCAGTTTCAATGCGTTCTCGTCGTCACGGATTTTAAAAGGAAAAACCACCTTCCAATTTCCAGTGCCCGTACTCCCCTCTTCTGGAGAAAATTCCTTGGACTCCAACTTGGGCAGTTGCTCGGCAATAATCTGTTCCGCCTTTTTACCTTCGGGACTATTGGGGTAGGTCAGCGCCACGTAGTTCAAAGCCTCCTTGTAAGGTTCAAAGCCTTGTAACCTTCCAATGGCATTTGCCTTAAGGAGTTCAAATTTGGGCACAATGGGGTCGCCGGTAAAACGATTGATATAGTCTTGTGATTCGGTGATGACCCGTAAAAATTCTTGCTGCCGGTATTTTTTGAACAGCTCATTATATCGGGCTTCCGGCCCTTGTTCATCATCGGCCAAAACTGCATCGGGATTCAATAATATGGTAGCATAACGACTATCGGCATGATTGGTCAAAATATCTTGTCGTATGCCTTCAGCCAAGGGACTTCCGGTTTCTTGATAGATTTTATAAAGGTTATATTTTGAAGGTAGTATCAATCGTTCTTCAGGATTTCCTTTAAGGACCGCTTCCAATTTTCCTGCGGCCAAAAGGTTTTCCTTGAATTTTTCTTTGTAGATCAAGCCCAATTGATAATTGGCAAAATTTCGTTCCCCTGCCAGACTATCAACAACTTTGGGGTCTGTGGGCAATTGGTCCATATAGTATGCTACTGAATACCGCTCTTCGTCAGATACAATTGCAACGCTATCATTGGCTGCCACCAATTCTCCGGTTGCTTCGGATGGTGCCACCCTGGTCTTGTTGCTCCATCGCCAATCGTCTTCAAGCGGACGTTCTCCCCATCGGGTTTTAAAATCAGTTTTGCCATAACCCAAACTGGTGACATTATAGAAATAGAACTTGCCCTTATTTTCTTTACCTCCTTGACTCTGTGCAAAAGCAGCATAGCCTGCATTGGCTTTTTTCTCCTTTTGAGCTTCAAGCGCTGCAGCTTCTTCTTTTAACTGCTGGATATAATCTTCAAAATAGGCAATGCGCTCGTCCTCGGGCATTTGGTAAACCGTAACTACACTATCTGCATATTGAACAATATCCTCGTATTTGATCACGTCTTCCAAATTGTCAAACTTCTTCTTGATGCGACGGAACTTCTTGGTGTTCTCCGCCAAATTGGTCAAGGTGCTATCGTAATAGGCTCCAGCTCTTTTGTATTCCTTGAGATTAAAAAAATACTCTCCAAGGGTCTCATAATTTCTGGCATTTAACTTCCGGTCCTGTTGCGTAGCACGGAGCGACTTGTTATAATAGACCAAGGCGGTACTATCCGATCTCGTTTCCAGATGGTAATTCGCTATCTGATGATAAATCTTGTCCAAAAAAGGTCGATTCTCCCGGTTTTCTTCCAAATCGGTAAGGTATTCCAAAAGGAATTCTTGGTTTTCGGAGGTGACTTCGGTATTCTGAATTTTTTTGATATGGGCATTGATCATATACACCCTTGGGGACTTTCGGTTTAAGGCAATGACCTTATCAAAGGCATAGTTGGCACTGTCTTTAAAGCCTAGTTGATTGTATAACTGACCAATGATAAAGAGATAGCGCCCCCGCTCTTCGTTTTTATTTGTGTAGGCCTGCGCTACTTTTAGTTGTTGTATGGCAGTATCTGGAGCATTGAGCATTAGGTAACTCTGCGCCATTACGGCATGGGAATCTGCATATTCCTGATCCCTTAATTCCTCAAACTTTAAAAGTCGCTTTAGGTTTTTTATGGCAATCTCAGGATTGTCCAATCGCATATTGGTCTTTTCACGCCAAATGGTCGCTTCATTCAACTTATTGCTCTCCACATAATTTCTAAGGATATAATTGAAGGATTCCAAAGCCGGAATATAACGTTGGTCAAAATAACGCGCCTTGCCCAGTAAGAGGAAAGCCTCATCAGTTTGCGGATTTCGCTCTTCGTCCTTAATGTTCATGCTGTGCTTCTGAATGGCTTTGGTCGCCTTTTCTTCAGCACGTTCAAAGTTGGGGTTGTTGTCTTCCGAATCCAGCTTGATTTCATCGGTGACTTCGAGACGCTCCACCGGAAGCACTTCCCAAAAATCATCACGGTAGGATGCGTTGAGCTCTTCCCGTCCCTGCTCAAAGGCGATATTGCCATTATAAAGTACATTGAACTTGGTGTTGAGGGCATGCCAATTGCGGTTGATAAAGGCGTCTTTTTTGGTAGAACAGCCCAATGCCAACAGTAGTAGTCCAAAAACTGGAAGTATGGATGTAAAACGAAGCTTCAAAAATCAAAATCTTTCCTAGTTAAGATAACTGGAAAAAAGGCTAAATATTATAATGGCTTTTACTAAAATGGAAACCCCCTTTTAAAAGGCTTTCCTGACCTATCACAGCATTCCATCTACCCAACCTAGTTGGCATAAGTTGAATGAGAAGTTTTTTGATTTCTCTTCATGTTTATGGGTAGTTGTGTATTGTCCAATTACTCTTTTGGATACCCAATAAAAAGGGGGTTTTGAACAAAATGGCTTTTTGTCTTATTTTTAAAATACAATATTCTCAATACTAGTAATTTAACGCGCCCATGAGAGTGCACCCAACCATCCTGTTTTTCTTTGTGATCCATTCTTTGGTTCACGGTCAAAATATGTTCTCAAGATTTGAACATCTCACTATGGCCCAAGGACTGTCTCAGTCTTCGGTAACCTGCATTATTAAGGACAGTCGTGGTTTTATGTGGTTTGGAACAGAAGACGGCCTCAATAAATATGATGGTTCCACCTTTACCATTTACAGACATCAACCAAACAATAACAATAGTCTTTCCAGCAGCTATATCAACACCATATTGGAACATGAAGATGGCTTTTTGTGGGTGGGAACAAACAATGGGCTCAATTACTTCAACCCAGAAACCGAAACATTTACCAGATACCAACATTCCCCAAGTATGGCACATAGTATATCGAACGATATAGTGAATGCCCTATGCATCAATGGCGATGGGGCCTTATTGGTGGGTACCATGGACGGACTCAACACTTTTGACAAAGACAAGGGTTTTAAAAGATACCTTTCTGAAAAAGCAAAAGGGAACCATGTGATATGGTCTATAGTAGCTGATGATAAAAACCATTTTTGGGTTTTGGGTACCGAGAGCTTAGAAAAAATAAAGATTCATAACCATTCATTTACAAGTGTTCTTCACGAGTCCCTTAAAAACCCATATCCAGCTTCTATGGTGTTGGATTCATCGTGCCTTTGGATCGGCAACGCTAGAGGGCTTCTTACCTACAGCCTTAATAGTAATAAATTGCAATCCTCCAAGTTTTATGATAAAAACCGTCCTCTTCTTTCCAATACCGGGGTGTTGTCTCTTGCCATTGGCACGAAAAATCATCTATTCATAGGCACAAGAAATAGTGGACTTGTTCTCTTTAACCGTTTTGACCATTCTTTTAAAAGCATACTCCATGACCCTTACAATACTACGGGCCTCAACTCAAATTCCATAAGGTCTTTGTACCAAGACCCTGATGGAATAGTGTGGGTAGGCACCTATGTTGGGGGTGTCAACAAGTATGACCCACGTCAACCTCGGTTCAACCATTATAAACATTCTCTTGGCAATACCAATACGTTAAGTCAGAACACCGTTCGCAGCATTCTGTTGGATAGCAAAAACAGACTATGGGTGGGTACTCATGGAGGACTAAACCTCATGGATAGGGCAACAGAAAAGGTGACCTTATTAATGAACGACACAGAAGAAATTTCGACCACCCCTTTAAATACCATTCGGTCTATTTGTGAAGATTCAACAGGAGCTATTTGGGCGGGTACTTGGCTAAACGGCTTGAAAAGGTATGACGTGAAAAGAAACAAATTCGAACGTTTTTATACTTTACCAGGGCAAACCGATTCCATAATCCAAGTACGCTCCTTGGCTGCCGACGCGGACAACAACCTTTGGATTGGCAGTTATGGATTATGGAAATTCAATGTTGTAACGAATGCTTCCGAAAGGTTTTTATTCGCTGCCGATAAAGACAAATCCCTTTCCGCCAATTCCATTAATAAGTTGTTTTTTGATAAAAAGGGTTTGCTATGGATTGGAACCAAAGATGGGCTCAATTGCATGGATACCGATACAGGTGTAATAAAAAGATATTTATTCGATTCCGAAGGCCCGCAAGGTTTGAGCCATAAATACATCACCAGTATTGCCGAGGACAAAAAAGGGTATATCTGGGTCGGCACCTATGGGGGAGGACTCAATCGATTGGACGTCACCTCAGGGATGTTCGAACACTTTACCGCTAACAGTGGACTTTTGAATGATGTCATTTATGGCGTATTGGTCGATGGCAGAAACCGAATTTGGTTTACAAGCAATGCAGGCATGAGCGTACTTGATCAGACTACAAAAAAATTCAGGCATTTTGATGTTCACCATGGCCTTCAAGACAGCGAATTCAACGCAGGGGCCTATTTTGAAAGTGCTAATGGGGAATTCTTTTTTGGAGGAATTAATGGCTTCAATTCTTTTGACCCACTTGCTTTTGGTCAGCTCACACAAAGCGCTCCAATCGTGTTTACCGACTTTCAACTACTTGATGAAAAAAGTAATCGTATTCCCGCTCCAGACTTCCCAAAAAAACACATTTCCAGAGTGGATACCCTGAGGCTTCTTCATGACCAAAACAACATGACCTTCTCTTTTGCGGAATTGAACTATTCGGATTTGGCAAATAGCCACTATGAATATCAACTCATCGGGACAAATAAAGAATGGCATCAGCTGGGTAAAAACCAACACATTACTATGGGGAATTTAAGTTCGGGAACCTATACTTTAAATGTAAAAACGACAAATGATGGACTAGGAAAAGCTTCTCTAGTATTCATTATTTCCCCTCCTTATTGGCAATCTTCATGGGCCTATGGTGTTTATGCCTTAGCAATTCTTGGCTTAACCGTATTGTGCTACCGCCATTTTGCTCAAATACGAGACGCGCGGGAACAATTTGAATCAAAAATACAGGTGTTGACCACCAATTTGGCCAAAACCTGGAACAATCCCAATACACTACCTATCAAACGGTTAAAATATACCACGGAACACCAAAGAATCATTCAACGTGCCCTACAAATTGTTGAAGAGCATTTAGATGATTCCAGTTTTGACGTCAGCTCTTTTGCATCTTGCATGAATATGAGCCAATCACAGTTATACCGAAAACTAAAAGCCCATACCGGCTATTCACCATCGGGATTTATCCGCTTAATACGATTAAAAAAAGCTGCACAATTATTAAAGGTTAATGTAGGTACGGTTTCTGAAATTGCTTTTAGAGTAGGGTTTGAGAACGTGGGCTACTTTTCCAAATGTTTTAATGAGACCTTCGGGGTCCCTCCGTCCCAGTATAAGGCTTAGTCCGATTTAAAAAGACTTCATCGACCTATAAGTAGAAGAAATTGAACTATAAGTGCTGTTCCTTCAACAAGGTACTTTATAGCTTTATCCATTCCCATTGCCATTTGCAGAATGCCTTACTCATCAATATGGCCTTTCTTTTTCAAAAGGGGCTGTTATCATACAGAATTTCATGAGGGATACCATTACGATTTTCATTTTTCTCTTGATCGCACTTAATGTTTTGGCGCAAAAAGAACAGGATGGCCATTACCGGAACGCTAAAATCTTTTTGAAAGATCACCGGATGATTAGGGTCAGTGATCTAAAAATAGGCCCCATAATGGCCCAATACATTCATTTAAAAAGCAACAAGGAAGCTGAGCTTCCCCTACAACATATTTCACTTATCAAAATCCCAAAGGGAAATCATCTGGTGGAGGGTGCACTATTTGGAACTGCAACCTTGTCCCTTTCGGCACTACTCATCGATTTGGATACCGATCCATTAGGGCAGCCCCGGGAAAAGACGGCTGGGTTTTATTTGGCCATGGCCGGTTCCGGTGCCGCGGTTGGGGCACTTATTGGGATATTGGTCCCAAAATGGAAGTCCATTGCCCTAAAGGATAAATCCGCAGGAATATACATGCCGGTCCATCTGGACATTTTTCCTCAAACAAATTCGGTGAACTTAAAAATTACAATGACGTTATGAGCACAACAAAACATATAACCCTTCTATTTATACTGTTCGTTTTTGCTTCTGGGATAGGACAAAAGTGCAAGAATTCTTCAAAGGGCATGCGCAGGGCGAACAAACACTTTACCGAAGAAAAGATTATTGAGGCCACAAAACCTAAACCTTTGTTCTCAAAGTTCAGTCAGGCAGCTTCGGCCAATTTTGTCAGGTCCGCCGAGAATTATTATCTGTCCCTAGTACTTGTTAGGGAGTTGGGAAGAAGAATCGACATCATGAAGGACAACCCGTTGATTATACAATTTGAAAATGGCACTATTGAAACCTTGCACCCGGACAGGACCTTGCTTGGAAAATTTACGCTTCCCGTGACCACGGAAATCAATAAACCTTTCTACAAGGTAAATCAAGAACAGTTGAAATTATTTGCACAACATCCCATCTCCTATATCAAAGTCTATTTCTCTTCGAACAAGGTAGGAGAAGAGAAATTTGGCACGGATGATCTGGGCACTTTTTTCGATTACGAAATATTGAGCAAAAAGCTTCAAGCCAGTTTGATGGAACCTGCACAATGTATAATGAAACAACCATAACCAATAACCAAATATCATGCGATTTCTTAGGCTTCTGTTTTTTTCCATACTATTATGTTTTTACGCCTGTTCTTCCGAGGATGAATTAGGTAGTTGTAGTATTAGCTGTGGTGGTTTCCGTACAGGTCAACCCTTTAGTTTTACCAATCATGCTTTTGTTTCAGAATCAAGATGTATTGAATTGGCGGAAGAAAGGGAGGGTGGTGCCTGCAAGGCCTCGTACTGTCCCCCAACAGGAAACGATGAAGATTGCTATGAGGTGTTTCCTTAATTGGCCAGAAAAGAAGCTTTCCAATTCCTTCAACGTTTCCGCTGAGGTTACAACGTCTTTTGCAATCGCTTCTTAATTTGAAACTTTGGATGTAAAACGAAGCTTCAAAAGTCAACATCTTTCCTAAGTAGCATAACTGAAAATAGAAGGCCTTACTGTAGGAATGAATGGATAAGGTATGCCCTAATTTAAATTAGTTGAGCGTTTTCAATAAATCAAAGGATAAATTATCAATTTTCGATGATTCTTTATGAAAAGCAGAGACGTTGGACAAGACGATTACACCACGTTTATTATCTATGTTGATGGCCATACAAGACCGATAGCCCCCCGTTCCCCCATTATGCCAAAAAATAGGTTCGGAAGTTACTTTTTTGTTAATGTGCCAACCCAATGCGATTGCGCTATGCTCATCCATTTTATGGGTTTCTTCCCTGGTTAATACCAATGCTTTGTCCGAAATATCAAACTGCGCCAGAATAAATTTTGACATATCTTCAACATTGGATACCACTGCTCCGGCACCGGCCAGTATGTTCAAGTCCCAATTTGAAGTAACTTCCCCTTTTTCGTTACGTCCTTTAACCAAATTTTCATGGTTTCTTGGAACATAACCATAACTATCAACCATTCTAAGTTTTTGAAACACTTTGGATTCCAATAATGTATGATAGGACTGGTCATTTATTTTCGTCAAGAGATACCCCAAAAAGCCAGCGCCCAAGTTTGAATACTCATATTCCCTTTTTTCATAATTGAGCAATGTTACATACTTCTCCAAAAACTCTATTAATGCATTTTCATCGTAATCCTTATAGGGGTTTTGGGCATCATTGGTGTGAAATATAAAATTTCCAGGCATTCGGGGTAATCCGGAAGTATGGTTGGCCAATTGTAAAAAAGTGAACTCATATCCATTATTTATGTCAAAGCCTAAATGGTCATTTATGGAGGCGTTCAATTCAACTTTCCCTTCCAATACGGCATTTGCCAGCAAGGTGGCAGTAAAAACTTTTGATATAGAGCCTACTTCAAATAAGTTTTTCCTGTTGTCCACTTCAACGAGGCCGTTTGGTTTTTTAACACATCCGTAGAAAGAGGTCTGCCCGTCCTGGACCAATGCAATGGCAAAATGGGTGTTGTCCGGAAATTGGGTCAACACACCCTGAATCAACTGTTTTTCTACCTGAGTCACCTCATTTTGAGCCTCTGCAAAGCAAAAACCCAAAAAGAAAAACGTGAATATTTGGCGCCAACTCAAACCATGGATTTTTACCCTGCGAAAAAGGTTTCGAGTTCCTTAAGGGTCTTTTCAGAAGTCTCAATATCTTTTACAATCGCTCCTTTGTTCAATACGACGATACGTTCACAGACCTCAGTAACGTGCATCAAATCATGACTGGAGACCAAAACCGTTACCTCTTCTTTTGCGGCCAATTCCTTGATAATGGCCTTCAATCGAATTTGCGTGGTGGGGTCTAGGTTGGCAAAAGGTTCGTCCAATATCACCACTTCAGGGTTGCCGATAAAACTGGCAACGATTCCAGCTTTTTTTTGGTTCCCTTTGGAAAGGTCGCGCAGGTATTTTTTTTGCCCCAATATTTCACCGTGGAAGAAGTCCTCGAATTGCGCTAAAAGGGCGTCAACATCCGCTTTGTTCCTCCCTCGTAGCTCTCCAATGAAATAAAAGTACTCTTCGGGGGTCAAATAACCTATCAAAAAGCTTTCGTCAATAAAGGCCGCCGTAAAAGGCTTCCAAGCTTCGCTTTTATTCACCTGAACTTCATTGTTTTTGATTTGGCCCGTTGTGGGAGGAATTAAATCCAACAACAAACTGAAAAGTGTAGTTTTCCCGGCGCCATTGTTCCCCACAAGACCAAAACTTTGTCCTTTTGGAATTTCAAGGGACTCAATGTTTAGGACAGTGTTGGCACCGTATTTTTTTGAAAGGTCTTCTATTTTAATCATATCGTAATGACGTTGTGTTGATTATCCATTTTTTTGCTGAAACCCTTGGAGCATTACATGTTTTTTATGGGCGTATTGTTGGGTTACTGCATCCAATAATTTGCTTTTAAAGGCATATCCTAAAATTCCCAAGCCCACCAATACCGTAATGGCCACTTCAAAAGAAACCAACCAATTCAGCAAGGAGAACAAAATAATGGGAGCGCCCAAAACAGGTAACATAATTAAGAATTGCACGGCGCTGGTACCCTGCATGTTGCCGAAAGGACTTTGGTCGAGTTCAATTCGCTTTTTATTGAAGGAGCCAAAGTATAGGATTACGGGAATATTGATTCCCAAATTGTAAATAGCGCAGGCCGCATTCACTGCGAATATTTTCCATCCAAAGTAGACGTAAGGAATGGTCAAAAAGAACATCACCACCACACTCACGGTGATTAAAAGCGCTTTGGATTCCAAGTATTTTCTAAGTGGAATATTCTGCGACATCATCATGCCATAATAGGCACTATCCCACGCAGGAATGAACTGCCCAAAGTTGGCCAGAAAGATTCCCGTCATAAAAATCCCCAAAAAGACGTGCATGCCCACCATGTTGGCATAAATTTCTTGGGTGTAGAAGATGAGTCCGTAAAAAACAAAGAGCAACGAAATCCACACTTGGGTCTTGGTTCGCTTATTGCGCCAAATCAATTTCAAATCAAGCTGAAGAAAAGGCGCCATTTCCCCAAAACGTTTTGTCCATGATAAATCGGTGGCTTTGGCCTCTTTGGCTTTTCCTTTAAGTGCCCCATCAAGGTATAGCACCTTTTTGAGGTAGTTGAAATTTAAAAAATAGAGTAGCCCTAGAACGGCCAATGGCACTAAAACAGTAATAGGATACGCATACAGCGCGTGGAAAATAGGTCCAAAAAGCTGTTGAATGGAAATGACCCCGAAATATTCCAGTCCCCAGAACAGGGCCAATGTCCCAATAATCAATCCCAGGGCAACATCACTTTTATTGATCAAAAAGTTCAAGAAATTGGCGCAAAGCGCAATAAGTGCCATCGCCAACAGCCATACCATTACATTTAATGTTGGGTACCCTTTTATGATCAAGACAATGGCAAAAGGTATAAAGGTGACCAAAGTAAACAGATTGAAACCGGAAACAACAGACCTGCCCAAAATGTAATTGACAATTTTGGATTTGGGAATATTGTTGATCAATAACGGTTTTACATCCATGATGGGCAGTTTTTGCATGAAATAGCGAAAGAAAAGTTCTACCAACACCCAATACACCAAAAATTGGCTCAATACCCACATGGGACCTTGGCTTGGCACTAGTTTTCTTAGGATGAAATACAAAGAGCCTCCCAATATTCCTAGGGAAGCCAGGACATAAAGGCCCATGAAAATCATAAAAACCTTAATCCCCATGCTTTTCCCAAAAGAAGCGGAACGGAAAAAGGATTTCCATTGAAGATTGATAAATCTCTTGAACATTGGTTGGAACAATTTTTTAGGTTAGTAGTAAGAATTGAAATTTTGTTACATAGGTCAATCGGTTCGCAAGTGTAAGAACCTCATATCAACCTACTATCTTTAGCCGTTAACATATGGTTTTTAAAAAGTTGGAGATAGAAATAGGAAAAAGTCAAAAAGAACGTATTACCAAAAAGGGAAGCATAATTTAGTTTTCCCCCAATATCGAAACTTAGAATGCTCACCAACACTGGATTGAAAAACAGATAAAAAAGTCCAAAGCCTACAGCATTAATTCTGAAAAGGAAACTATACGTACTTTTTATTTTGGTTTTCCAAATCTCAAAATAGAAAAATAGCACCAATAAAAAACCCAAAAAATAGAAAATACCAAAAGTTAGGTTGAGATACTTTAGTAACATTGGGGTCAACACATCCGAAAAATAGAACCCAAATGCAGTAAGGATGAAAGCAATTATGAGGGATTTTAAACAAATTTCCCTTACCAGTCTAATGCATTTTTCGACTACCAAATTGGGAACGGCCCATTTTAAACCCATTAAACGTGTTGATCCCGTTCTTAAATCATAATGCCATTTTTCCACTTCCCTACGATAGGCGTCTTCGAAACTGATGCCCCATATTTCCATTGATTCCCGTATGCCCTCCGAAATATGATCAATGACCTCATACCTCAAATCAACGTGACTTAAGTTTTTTGAATCTAGGTGTTTTTCTATTGTTCCGATTTGATCGGAATTCAAGCTTTTATCCATAGTAAACTCCATTTTGGATTGACCAGTTGCTGCATATTTCGAATAAATTTTTCCAACTCTACCAAGCGATTGGCGGTTTCCTTCTCGCCGAGCCCTGTGAGCTTATAATATTTTCGAATTCTATTGCCTACTTTGGTGACCTCCACATCCAAGAGACCATCCTTTTCCAACTTGTGCAGTGCCGGGTATAGCGCGCCTTCGGTGATATTTAGTTCCCCTTTGGTCAATTTTTTGACTTTTTGCGTTATCTCATAACCATACATTTTGCCTTGTTCATCCAATAACTTTAGGATAATGGTATTGAGACTTCCCTTATACAATTTAGCGTTTGGCATAATTTCAAATTCGTTCAACCATTGATGGGAACATTCTTAACTCCATGCAATATACATAATTTTCTTATGCATAATAATCTTAGGTATGTTTTTTCGATGGGCGAAGTCTTAGCTTTGCAAAAATTTTTGCTATGAGTGATTTTCACGCACTACAGGTTTTATCCGTTGATTCGTTGACACCGGATTCGGTGGCCTTGACTTTCAATGTTCCTGATTCATTAAAGGAAACCTTTCAATTTACGGCTGGGCAGTACATTACCCTAAAAAAGCAGTTGAACGGCGAGGAGGTGCGACGGGCTTATTCAATTTCTTCATCACCCTCATCGGGAAAGCTGACGGTAGGAATAAAAAAGATGCCAAACGGTACTTTTTCAAAATATGCCAATGAAGAAATTTCTGCGGGAGATACTTTGGAAGTCATGCCGCCAGAAGGTCGATTTGTGTTTGAAAACAATGGAACTCCAAAAACCATTGCAGCCTTTGCCGCAGGAAGTGGTATCACTCCAATTATGAGCATTGTCCAAACCGTGTTGGAATCGAACGAGGGAAATCAATTCGTATTGATTTTCGGAAATCAGAATCCCGAAGGGACCATGTACCGTAATGCGCTGCTTCAACTGCAAGAAAAATATAACAATCGGTTTTTTGTTCAATGGGTCTACAGTCGTAGCAATGAAGCGGATTGCCTTTTTGGTCGCATTGAAAATGCAACGGTCAATTTGGTAGTGAAGAACAAATTCAAGGAATTTGATTTCGATGCCTTTTATCTCTGCGGTCCAGAACAAATGATTGACACAGTATCCAATTCCCTAAAAAACAATGGTGTGCCCGAAGAGGATATCTTGTTCGAGCTATTTACCTCGTCGGATGCTGACTCCAGTGAAGTTGAAGGGCTAGAGGGACAAACCAAGGTAACGGTGGTCTTGGATGATGAGGAGCAAGAGTTTACCATGGACCGGAAAGAATTGGTTTTGGATGCTGTTCTTAAAAATGACATTGATGCCCCGTATTCTTGCCAAGGTGGGGTTTGTAGCTCTTGTATTGCCCGAATTGTGGAAGGAGAAGCAGAAATGGTCAAAAACCAAATATTGACGGACAGCGAAGTTGCCGAAGGTTTGATTCTAACCTGCCAGGCACACGCAAAATCGCCAACATTAAAAGTGGATTATGATGATGTTTAGGTCATAATTTCATCTAGGGCAAAGCTGGCGGCATCATATCCGATGGTGTAGGCCTTTTCTATGCCCTTTTTGTCCAAGACACCGATTCCCTCAAGATCCAAGGGTTCTATTTTCAAATCACATTGTTGCAACTTCTCATGGCTTGAAGCATACACCATCAAGCCTGTAATTCGTGCAGCCAGTTGTATGGAATTACGCAAGTCCTTCTTGTCCAACTTCCCGGCGATGGAGACGTTGCTCCCGATGATAAAATCAGCATCCTTCTCCAGATATTCCTTCGGAAAATTATTCATGATTCCCCCATCCGCATATAAAACATTATCGATTACAACAGGACTGAATACGGGGGACAAAGCGGCCGAAGCCAATAAAGGTCGAATGAGTTCCCCCTCTTTAAAAACCCGTTCGGTTCCGTTCTGCATATCAGTGGCTACCACAAATAAAGGCTTCTTTAGAGAAGAAAAGGAATTCTCTGAAAAGTGCTTTTTAAGAATAGGAACATACCTTTCGGTATCTATGAATCCAGGCTTCCCGAACGCAAAAAAACTATATTTAAACAACGGTGTTTCCTTGAAAAACTGTAGCATTTCATCCGTTGAGGTTTCATTGGCATATAGGGCTCCTATCAAAGCACCAATACTGGATCCGGCAATCGAGTCAGCTTCAATGTTACGCTCTTGCATGGCTTTGATCAATCCAATATGGGCCATGCCCCGAATACCTCCACCGGAAAGCACCAATCCCAGTCTTTTTGATTGTTCAATCATCTTGGTCAGATTGTCATCATCCAAAATTATAGTCTTTACGATAAACTTTTTGTAATGTTTTGTCAAATATTCGACCAAACCTACTCAGGAATTTTATCGTAAGTTTACCTAAAGCTTAATTTTCTTGCAGCTGCCTAATTTGAATACCACGGCCATACTAATATTTGCCAATTCCCATGGCGTAGATGCTGCACGCAAAAGTATTCCGCAATCAGGTCCACTCTTTAAATCCTTAAATGACGAAATTGTCGCTAAGGTCAAAAAAACGGGACTGCCCTATTTTGTGTATTCCGAAGAGCTCCAAATAGGCTCAGATTTTGGGGCGCGTTTTACGACTGCCATACAATCCATTTTCTCAAAAGGGTTTGATAGCGTAATTACTGTTGGGAATGATACCCCCAACCTTTCGGTTGCCACCCTCCAGCGGGCCTATGAAAACCTGATTAATGGCAAAACCGTTATTGGGCCGAGCACGGATGGCGGCATCTATCTCTTAGGGATTCACAAGAACCGTTTTGAACCCATTGGTTTTCGTCAACTCCCTTGGCAAAAGCAACAGCTATTTCAGGAAACTGCACGCTTCTTTATGCGCAGGGGAATGCTTCACCAATTACCAAGATTGACCGATATTGATTCCATAGCAGATATTCAATCCGTCATTGCCCATCGAGATTTTATTTCTGTTGCCCTTTTTCGTTTATTGCTATCCATAATTAGAAGAAAGCAATGGAATAGCTTTTATCACCATAATGTTCCCAAGTCATTTGAAATCAGCCATCCTTTTAACAAAGGCTCTCCCTCCCTTTCATTTTAGTTGTTGTCCATTTGGACCCTTTTTTTTCTGAACCTTCTTTTTCAGAAAAATTGTTACTCCTCGTTTTTGGAGTGCACCCAAAAATTTTATTCACCATAAGCTTATAAAACATGGCAAACTCATATTATGACCCAGCAGATCTACGAAAGTTTGGAAATATAACGGAATGGAGCGAAGAACTCGGCACCAAATTCTTTGATTATTACGGAAAGGTATTTGAAGAAGGGGCCTTGAGCGCCCGTGAAAAATCCTTGATAGCATTGGCCGTTGCCCACGTGGTCAAATGCCCCTATTGCATTGATGCCTACACTAAGGACGGTCTGCAACGGGGTATTACAAAGGAAGAAATGATGGAAGCCGTCCATGCAGGTGCCGCTATTGAAAGCGGAGCCACCCTGGTTCATGGCGTGCAAATGATGAACAAGTACAATAAATTATCCATGTAACCCATGTCGCAAAGTATTCTAAACGAAGTAAAGAAAGCATCCAAAAAATCATTGAAGGCCCGTGATAATGAACTGGCCTCTGTGAACAGGCAATTGGACATCCTTAATGGGGGATTATTTGCCGATGGGGAGCTTCCCTACTTTAAAGACAAAATTTCCGAAATCGGTCACTATCCATTAAAGCCAAAAAAGCTGGAAATTCTACAAATCAATGTAGGCTATATGTGCAACCAAGTATGCGAGCATTGCCATGTTGATGCCGGTCCGGATCGAAAGGAAATCATGACCCGTGAGACCATGGAGCAGTGTCTGGAAGTGATTCGCAATACTGGTGCACACACGCTTGATTTGACCGGGGGCGCTCCAGAAATGAACCCAAATTTCAGATGGTTTGTTGAAGAGGCGGCCAAAGCAGGAATTCAGGATTTTATCGTTCGTTCCAACCTTACGATCATCAGGGCCAATAAGAAGTATTATGACCTGCCCGATTTCTTCAAAAAGCACAATGTACACGTGGTTTCGTCCATGCCCCATTATACCCGGGGAAAAACGGACAAACAACGTGGTGACGGTGTTTTTGATAAATCCATCAAAGCGCTACAGGAATTGAATGCCCGTGGGTACGGAATGCCAGGGAGCAATTTGCGATTGGATTTGGTATACAACCCATCTGGAGCATACCTTCCCGGGGACCAAGCAGCTTTGGAAAAGGATTTTAAGAAGGCATTGGATGAAGATTTTGGTATTCAGTTCCACAACCTTTTCGCCATTACCAATTTACCCATTTCACGCTTTTTGGACTACCTCATTGCTTCGGAGAACTATGAGGACTATATGTATGCCTTGGTAGAGGCCTACAACCCATCGGCTGTGGCCAATGTCATGTGTACCAATACCATTTCGGTGAGTTGGGACGGGTGGCTATATGATTGTGATTTTAATCAAATGCTGGACCTAAAGCTAGCTAGCAAGGTAAAACACATCAAAGATTATAATGAGGATATCCTTACTGACCGAAATATTATCATATCCCAACATTGCTATGGATGTACGGCCGGGGCTGGAAGCAGCTGTCAAGGAACCGTAACCTAATTTTAACTATTCAAAATAACAGTATGAGCTATTTAGAAGCAACCAGCGATTTATATAGAGAAGCAGCATTGACACCAGATGTAGGGTTATGTTGCACCACCAATCCCATTTGGGAACTACCGGGCCTTTCCATCCCTAAAATCATGCAAGAAATGAACTACGGCTGCGGGAGTACCGTCCATGCCCGGGATTTGACCAACAACCCCAAGATTTTATACGTGGGTGTTGGTGGCGGAATGGAATTACTTCAATTCTCTTATTTTAGTCGCCAAAAAGGCGGTGTGGTCGGAGTGGATGTTGTGGATGAAATGCTGGAAGCCAGTCGCAACAATTTCAAAATTGCGGAAGCGGAAAACGATTGGTTCCAATCAGAATTTGTAGCGCTTCGAAAAGGCGATGCTCTCAACTTGCCCGTTGAAGATAATAGCATTGATGTAGCGGCTCAAAATTGCCTGTTCAATATCTTTAAGGAAGAGGACCTTAAACGCGCTATTGAAGAAATGTACCGCGTACTCAAGCCCCATGGCCGATTGGTGATGAGCGATCCCACCTGTGAACAACCCATGAATGAAACCCTAAGAAACGATGATAGGCTTAGGGCACTCTGTTTAAGTGGAAGTTTGCCCATAAAGCAGTACGTCAAAGCATTGACCGATGTTGGCTTTGGTACCATTGAAATTCGTGCCAGGAAACCCTATCGCATTTTGGATCCCAAAAACTACCCAACGGAAGAATTAATTTATATTGAATCCATTGAGGTTGCCGCCATCAAAGACCCTATTCCAGAAGATGGCCCTTGTATATTCACAGGAAAAGCGGCCATTTATTTTGGAGATGAAGACTATTTTGATGACCACAAGGGGCATGTTTTGTTGAAAAACCAACCTTTGGCGGTTTGTGATAAAACGGCAGGAGCATTAGCTTCCTTGGGGCGAGACGATATTTTTATCAGTGAATCTACCTTTCATTATGATGGTGGGGGATGTTGTTAAGCTATTGTGTGAAATAACAACAGGGCACCAAAATGGTCAAGTATTTTATCGATTTTTTTTCTGTTCCAATGTATTGGCCCCAATAGTATATGCATAAGAAGCGGAAGGTAGAAATTGTACGTTTAGTTCTTTATAATACTTCTCGCCTTCGACATCAATAGTCGTGACAATTGGATGATTTAAATCATTCTCGGAACAAAACTTGTGAAGACTTTTTAGTTCATTGGGCTTATCATAATATCGATTACTCCATTTTACTTCTAAGGCCCAAATAGGCTTTAGGTTGGTTTCACTAAGAGCTACCATATCTACTTCACCGTTGGACCATCTTGCATACCACGGTGTAAACCAATCCCTATGCAGCCATTGAGAAAAAATCGCCGTTTCAACCATATTTCCAATCATTTCGTCAGTGGCTGCTATTGGGGAAAACAATGCACTTCTCAATGACGGATTAGTCAAATAAATTTTGAAAAAATTATCTCTTTTAAAACGTTTTCCACTTTGACCAATTCGTTTTACCCTCTTTATCAAATAAGCAGCTTCTAAATATTCAATGTATTTCTTTATGGTGTTTTTTGGAACTTGAGATTCTTTGCTCAATGTCTCTAAAGAAAATTCTCCTCCACTATTATATGCAATGGTTGTGAACAAAGAGTTCAACTCCCTTGTATCGCTTATTCCGTATAAGCTCGGCAAGTCTCTCAACAAAACCTTATCAATTATATCCTGTCTGATGTACCGTCCGGGGTTCTCTTGGATTTTCTTGGAAAAAATCACCTCAGGATATCCTCCAAAGTTTATATAATCGATAAAATGTTTGTTTAGTTCATTTAAGTGTGATGATGTATAAAATTGGGTGACGTGTTCCTTCCATTTTAATTCCGTTGTGGTAATAATAAGCTCCAAACCAAGCAAAGAAATATATTCATTAAACGTAAGTGGTGGTAGAAGAAAATCAGTGAAACGCCCAGCTCCACTTTCATTACTAGCAAATTTAAGCGCCGCTGCTGCCGAACCGGAAACAATAAATTTGTCTTTTCTATAACTATCAACCAAAGACTTAAGATGTACTTCCCAATCTCGACAATATTGGATTTCATCGTAAATAACATACCAATCATTTTTGTCCTTTATACCAGAGGCCTCCTTAGCATACTCAAAAAGTTGCTCTAGTGAAATGTTGTTATAGATTGGATTTTCAATTGTGACAAAAATGATTTTTTTTGGATTAGCTCCGTTCATTATCAAATCTTCTACCATATGATACAACATGACCGTTTTTCCTACTCGCCTAGGACCCATAAGAACTACTGCTCTTCTGATGTCTTTTTCATATACCAATGGTTTAAATAAATCAAAATAGAGTCTTCTGGCCATGATATTAAAATCATCTTCGATGTGGCCATCAACCCACCAAGGATTTTCAAACTTAATCCTCTCCAAAACTTGTTTTTTTGAAATTGACCTTAACAACTTTCATTAATTTGATATAAAAATATAAAATAGAGTCAATTAATTGACTCTATTCTGATAAAATTTATTGTTTAAGCAAATATTTCATCCTATTAAGTCTTAAATATAGTTTTCAAAACATAGAAAAGGATTATTTTTTCACCTCCTCCAACGCCGTCATAAGCAATTCATTGGCAAATCCCCCAACTTCCACCCTTGAGGTGTTTGCCAAAACAATTACCACCACTTTCCTGTCAGGAACAATCCAAAGCTGGGACGAGGCCCCCATTTGTGCTCCTGAGTGCCCTATGATGTCTCCTTCATTTGGCTTGGTACCATATAAATACCACCCAAATCCATATCCGTTGCGTTCCTTTTCCAAACTATGGTGCTCACGCATCAAATCAAGGGTTTCACTTTTGACAAAAACATGGTTCAAAACGGAATTTCCAAACTTAAGCATATCAGGTACCGTAGTATACAATCCCCCGCCAGGAATTCTGTCGCTCAAGTTGGTTTCCACACCCTCTCTCGCTTTGCCTTTTCCCCCTTTTCTGCGATATATGCCGGAGGCATTCTCCAAAACAGCTCCATATTTGACCACACCTGTATCCATCATGTTTGCCTTGTCCCAAATATGTTGCCGCATGTATTCTTCAAAGGTCATTCCTGAAACCCTTTCGATAATGACCCCCAAAACAGTATATCCATAGGTGGTATAGCTGTATTTGGTTCCAGGTTCAAAAAGGAGTTCCCTATCCTTAAATACCTCAAGGGCGTTCGTCAAGGATTGATATTCTTTGGTGTTGCTCTGTTCCTTTAGGTTCTGGTACCCTGATAAACCAGAGGTGTGCGAAAGCAAATGCCGAATAGTAATTTGGGTTTTAGGCTGTTTAGGATAGTCCGGAATATAGGTTTGAATGGGAGCGTCCAAATCCAGTTTCCCGGCCTCCCACAATTGCATTACGGCCAGTGCCGTCATGGATTTTGCAATAGAGGCCATCCGTATTTTAGTATTTGTCTTGATGGGAATTTCACCTTTTATATCCGCATAACCTTCTGCGGATTGCCAAATGATTTCTCCATTTACCGCATAACCTGCCGAAATTCCGGCGGCTTGACTTTCCTCAAGAAACGTTCTCAGTTTCTCCTGAGTGTTGTTTGTTCTTTCTTGGCCAATTGCACTGAGTGTCACTATGAATAGCCCTGTAAAAAGTATCCGTTGCATTGATTTGTTTTTTCCAAAACTAGACACTGAAATCCCAGAAAGCCTCTATTTTAAGGGGTTTGGGATAAAACCTATCGTTTCAGGGGCGAATCAAGAATAGCGATAATATCTCTCCTATAATTTTTTGACACCGGCACTTCCATTTTGGTCAATTGAAGGCTATTGTTCGACTTCCATTCTTTAAAATGAAAGGGGTTGATCAGGTGTGAACGGTGCACTTTAACCAGTTCAGGTTTCTGGGCATGCATCTTTTTCATGGTACTTCTTAAAAGCTTTTTTCGAAGTTCATTGTTTGACAAATAGGAGACCTCCACATAATTATCCGCACTGGAGATGCATATTAAATCGGCATCATGAAGCTTCAAGACATCGTATTTATTATCTCCCGTAAGTGTGATTTGCATATCTGGAGTTTTCAATGACCTCTTGGTGAGATACCATCGGGAAAAAACAATGATGGGAAGAATGATAAAAAATATGGGGTAATACACCTCAAAGGTAAATTTGGGAAATGGGTAGAGTCCATTGATTATTGAGGTTTTATAATAGGTATAACTTCCAAACAAGACCAAAACATTGTACACCAATATCACCAAGGATTCGAATAGCACCGTCCATTTTCGCAGTTTTTTGAAAAGGTAATGCTGTAGGGGAACAATGGCCATATATCCCAAAAAAGAAATGATCCCATAGGGAGGTAAAATCCAGATCCGGATGGGAAGCGATAAATCGGAAGCGTCAAATGGTGCTATCAAAACCAGAAATACCACCAGCCAAACTGAAACAATCAAAGCTATAAAGGTGTGGAATCGAACGGATGTATTTAAACCTAGCATGATGTTTTTTAACTAATGGAAATAGGCATGAACCCGATTCTAATTTAAAAAATGTTTTTTATCGCTGAGAAATCCAATAAAAATCATCTTGTCGGAGAAATGGTTCTGTTGGACGATGGACACGGCCGTAACAACATGGATGATTCAAGGGATTTCTATGCAAAACGTGCTCTAGGACGATTTTTGAAGCCCTTTCGTCCCTTAAGATTTATCCTACAAATAAGTATATGGAACTTTGTGGCTTTGGGGGTACTTCCCATAAAATCCAAATCTTATGGAAACCACATTACAAAACAGCAAAACGTTGCACTTATATCGTGCAAAGGGATTAGAGCTGTTTTACAAAAAAGGATATTTTGACACAAGCCTAAAGGAAATTTGTTCAAGCCTTTCCATTTCTGAAAAGGCCTTTATGGATACTTTTATTTCCAAGGAGGATTTTTTTATCAGTATTATCCAGAACCTGATTTTACAGAATACCCTTAATCTTCTTATTGAACCTGTTTCCTATAAGCAAAGTCCTTTCCCTCTAATTCTTGATAGGGTACAGATTGAACTTGATGAGGCCATGAACAGTACCACTGATAATGGTTTTATTTTGGCCAATTTCATATCAGAATTCAATACAAAGAATCCCAGGGTCAACAAATATTTAGCGGATATCCTCAAAATATGGGAAATCAACCTTATTTCCCTTTTAAGAAAAGGGCAATTGGACGGTTACGTAAAGCGGGAAGTAGATTGTTTGGGTGCCGCTAACCACATTATTTCATCCTACATCGGGACAAGGACCTTGATGGTTGAAGGGAACTCAAGACTATTGGCCGACCAATATATTCAACAGTTGCGTTACTATTTTTATAGCATTTCAAGTTCGTACGGAAAGTGATAGAGCATCAAGCTCCGCCCAGAATTTCCTGAACTCTTTTTATAATACGTTCGGGTGTTATGGAATTTATGGCTTCCAAATAACCCTCTGGATATTTGTTTCCATAAACCGAGGTAGGGATTAAGGGAAAAGTACCCCTATCTGGAGTCAGCGAATTTTCCAAGGGCTGATTGTAAGGTTTGAATCCGGAGTGTGGATGGGTTACCCCCCAAATCGTTACCACAGGAATACCATAGTTGGCTGCCAAATGGCCATTTCCACTATCCATGGCAATCATGAGGTCCAAGTTGGAAATAAGGATAAGTTCCTCTTTAAGACCCAATTCTCCAGCTACAGACTGAACCTCATCCCCAAATCTGGAATCCAACTCCTTGAGTTGCTTTGATTCCCTTTCGCCACCACCAAAGAGCAGCACTTTGTTGTTTTCTGAAATCATTTCTTGTATGACCTGTTCCATTAGGTCAAGGCGATACATTTTACTTTGATAGGTAGCAAAAGGGGCAATGCCAATGACTTTATTGAATTTAGGCGAAATATACTTTAGTAGTTTTCGCGACATTTCGTGCTTTGGAAGCAAATCGTCTTGACCAATAGCAATGGCAAACCCCAACCCTTTGAAAACTTCAGTATACCTTTCAACCGTTGATTTTAATGGCTTAAAGTCCTTATTTATGTTTCTCGTAAGCATTCGCTTTTCCCTTCTTCCTTTGTCCACCCTATTGGTAGGAATTTTGTTGATCCCAAAAAAGAAGCGAAGGATTTTGCTTCTTAGTACGTTATGTAGGTCCGCCACATGGGTAATTGAGGAACCGCTCAATTCCCTATACAATTTCCAAAGGCCCCATAGCCCTTTGTGATTGGACCTAACATTAGCTGGAAAAATGGATAGCCCGTCTATTGCATTAAAAATTGGTTCAAAATGTGGTTTGGTAAGTATGGAAACTTTTACATTGGGATACTTCCGTTTCAAGGCATGCAACACAGGCACCGTCATGGCCACATCACCCATTGCCGAAAGGCGGATTACCAATATATGCTTGGAATCAGCCTTTTTGGCCACGAAGCACTGGGTTTAATTCATCATCATTGTACATTTTCATTTGTTTATACACCTTCATGTACTTTTTGCCGGCTTCAATATCAGTCAACAATTCGTCAATGGCACTGGAGAGATCGTTACGCTGTTCAACAAGCACATTCAATTTATCTTGGCATTGCTGGCGGTGGGTCCCTGAAGCATCTTCACGGTTGACCTCTTCTTTCATGTGGTAGATTTTCAAGGCTAAAATGGAAAGTCTATCAATGGCCCAAGCTGGACTTTCAGTATTGATGCCAGCGTCTTCCTGAATTTCGACCGATTGGTATTTATTTAAAAAATAACTGTCAATATACTCCACCAAATCCGTGCGGTCTTGATTGCTTGCATCTATTTTTCGTTTCAACTTTAACGCAGAAACAGGGTCTATTTTGGGATCTCTAATGATATCTTCATAATGCCATTGTACCGTATCTATCCAATTCTTCCTAAACAACAAAAATTCAATACTTCCAGAGGGATACGGGTTGGTAAAGGGTTGATCAACATCATCCAAAACATGGTATTTTCCTATACTTTCCTCAAAAATGGATAAAGCCGTTTTACTGAACATGGTTGCCTTTTTTTGCAAAGATACGCTATTGTAGTAGCCATATGGCAAATGCCAAAATGGGTAATATGATACTGATAATTAAAGCTATTTCCTTGAATTTTTGCTTTTTTACGGTTTCTAGATAATTTGCACAAAATATTGCACCTGGGAAAAAAGAAAACAGTTCCAATCCACTTTCGCTTTTGCCAGTAACCACAATGATAAGAACTGAAATTATCAAATACGCAAAAATTAGTCGCAAGGACAAGGTGCGGCCCAACCTTCTATACCCTAGTTTTCCAAATACCAATAAAGCCACTGCAATCATCAAAAGAATATAGAGCAGCAGCCCGTAATTGGGCTTTAAAAAAAAGTCAAGCGCCAGAGGAAACCTATAGTGATCCAGAAAAAATCCCGTAGTATCCAATAAAAGGGCAGTTGCAAACGCTAGGATGGCAATACATACAAGCGCAGCAATGGGCATTAACCATAAACGCAGTTGCTTGCCACCAAACAAATTAATGGCCATATAAAGGGCAATGATGAACAGCAACGACCATTCGTTAAAAAAGCTAGCCACGTAAAGCCATAGTCCTGACTCAAAAATTTTTTCCTTGTGATTTTTTTCATCCCTCAAGGCAATTGCGCGATTCATGGACAACAAAACAAACAACCCTGAAAAAACAATGGTGTCGTTTTTGAGGGTTTCTGGGAAAAACAGCAGTAGGGCCAAAAAAAAGAGCATCGCAAAAGAATTATCCAATGTCAGCTTTTTTGTTTTGACCATGTTGCCGAAAAGAAAGATGGAAAGTAAAAGACATGCGGTTGCCAATGCTTTTGAAAAAAAAACGGGATAACCTAACTGAAAACCATAAAACCTTAAGGTGGCCCCCCAAAACAACAGTAGTGCCGTACCCAAAAGCACTAAGAAGTTGATGGGCTTTGTTTTATCAAAAAAGGAAGAAATCATGATGTTTTTTCAGCTCAATTCAAAGGCTTTTGCTATTTTTACCACGTAAATATAGCTAAGATGAGCAGGTTTTTTTACGGTATTGAAGACTTATTCGTGAATGTGCTTTTTGCACCCTATGACCTTTTTCGTTTCATGACGAGTTGGTGGGCCTCCAATTCAATAAATTGGATTTTTATGATTATTGGATTTGTCGCTATGGTGTATTGGATGGGTCAGCTTAAAATCTTTGATACAAACGGCGAGGAAGATAAGAGCATTTCTTCCCATTCTTACCTATAGCCCAATAATTTTTCTTACCATCTAATTATTTGGCCTTTTCTATAGATCAAAGCCTATATCTTTTCGGTAGTATATTCCGTCAAAATGGATTTTATCTAAGTTGGAATAGGATGTTTCAACTGCCTCTTTAAAGTCCTTTCCGTAAGAGGTAAATGCCAGTACCCTTCCGCCATTGGAAACCACCTCTCCATTGCTTTCCTTTGTTCCTGCATGAAATACAATGGATTCCTTGACGGCGTCCAATCCATTGATTTCCTTGCCTTTTTCATAACTCTCTGGATATCCTCCCGAAACGGCGATTACCGTCGCTGCTGAACGTTGATCTAATTCGAGTTCAATTTCATCAAGTCGCTTTTCGGTAACTGCTTTTAAAACGTCCACTAAATCGTTTTTTATCCTTGGAATAACAACTTCCGTCTCGGGATCTCCCATTCTAACGTTGTATTCAATGACTTTAGGTTCATTGCCCTCTACCTTTATCAAACCAATAAAAATGAACCCCACGTAGGGTATTCCGTCTTCTTTCAGACCTTCAATCGTAGGTTTAACGATTCTATCTTCTATCTTGTTGTAGAAATCCTTATCTACAAAAGGAACTGGAGAAATAGCCCCCATTCCTCCCGTATTCAATCCTGTATCCCCTTCGCCTATTCGCTTATAATCCTTAGCCATAGGCAATATTTTGTAATGCTCGCCATCTGTCAATACAAAGCAACTTAATTCTATTCCATCCAAAAATTCTTCAATGACGACCGTTCTGCTTGCGTCGCCAAATTTTGAATCGACCAGCATGGTCTTTAGTTCCCTTTTTGCCTCCTCAATATCATTCAATATCAGAACCCCCTTCCCTGCAGCTAAACCATCAGCCTTCAGAACATATGGCGGGCTTAAGGATGTAAGGAAATTGTACCCTTCTTCCAATCCGTCTTCAGAAAAACTTCGATAAGCTGCCGTTGGAATATTGTGTCGCTTCATAAACTCTTTGGCAAATTCCTTGCTACCTTCCAAGGTAGCACCCAATTTTTGGGGTCCAATAATGGTAACATGGCTAAGTGTGGCATCCTCAAGAAAAAAATCATGTATGCCCTCAACCAGTGGAACTTCCGGTCCAACGACCACTACATCCACTTTTTCCTTGACCACCATTTGCCCTATACCTTCAAAGTCAGTGACCCCTATATCAACGTTCGTTGCCATCTTAGCTGTTCCTGCATTGCCCGGAGCAACAAAAAGATTGTCAATTTTCCTGCTTTGCGAAAGTTTCCATGCCAACGTATGCTCACGACCCCCAGAGCCCAGGATAAGTACATTCATCCGAAAAATTTTTCAAATGTACTTACAATGAAAAAATAATAGGATGAATCCCTTTATTTTCTGTTGACATTTGAGAAATCCCGATGTTCCGTCTTTTCAAGCTCCTCTTTGGAAAGTGTTTTGAAGTATTCAAATGTTTTTCGCATTCCTTCCTCCCTGCCTACTTTTGGTTCCCACCCCAAAACCTCTTTTGCTTTTGAGATATCGGGTTGTCGTTGCATGGGATCATCTTTCGGAAGGGGTTTATATATTATTTTTTGATCGGTACCTGTCAATTTGATGATTTCTTCAGCAAAGTCCTTTATTGTTATTTCATTTGGGTTGCCAATGTTCATTGGGAGCGTGTAATCGCTCATCAACAATTGATATATGCCCTCAATTTCGTCTTCTACAAAACAGAAAGACCTTGTTTGTGAACCGTCGCCAAAAACGGTCAAATCCTCACCGCGGAGCGCTTGCCCCATAAACGCTGGGATTACACGACCATCATTCAAACGCATTCTTGGCCCATATGTATTGAAGATTCGTGCTATACGAATATCCAGGCCATGGAAGCGATGATATGCCATTGTGATGGATTCCTGAAAACGTTTGGCCTCATCGTATACTCCTCTTGGGCCGATAGTATTTACGTTCCCATAGTATTCCTCCGTTTGTGGGTGAACCAATGGATCCCCATAAATCTCAGAAGTAGAGGCAATCATAAAGCGAGCGTCTTTGTCCTTCGCCAGACCCAATAAGTTATGGGTTCCCAAGGCGCCCACTTTTAACGTTTGAATTGGAATCTTTAAATAATCAATTGGACTAGCAGGAGAGGCAAAGTGTAAAATATAATCCAACTGACCAGGAACGTGGACAAATTTTGTTACATCATGATGCGCAAATTCAAAGTTCTTATTTCCAAAGAGATGCTGAATGTTTTTGAGGTCTCCTGTGATAAGATTGTCCATTCCAATCACGTAATGGCCTTCTTTTATAAACCTATCGCAGAGGTGGGAGCCAAGAAAACCGGCGGCGCCTGTAATTAGGGTTTTTTTCAAGTCTTGTGTTTTTTTACCTTCTTTTTTTCGGCCTTCCCTCTAATGGAATCCATTTTACGTTTCAAAAGGATTTTTTGTTTTAAAGTGCTGAAATTATAATTATATCTGAAAAATATGTAGCCAAGAAGAATAACCACGCTGACTAACATAATTACCATACCTAGGTTTTTTGCCTTACTGCCCAAAATGACAAAAAGAACTACAAACATGATATTAAAACATCCTATTATAAAGCTAGCTTGTTTATGTGAGAGACCCCAAAAGTCGATTAAAACATGGTGGACATGATTTCGGTCCGGAGAAAACGGCCCTTTTTTATTGGCAATTCTAATGGTGAACACCCTAGCTGTATCAAATAGGGGTACAATAAGAATACTTATAGCTATTAATGGTGCATTCTCTAATAAAAAGGGGAGTCCCTCATAAGATTCGGGTTTTAATGCCAAAAACTTTAGGGTAAGCACGCTAATTATAAAACCAACTATTAAGGAACCTGTATCTCCCATAAATATCTTTTTATCAGAGGATACATTGAATCCAAAAAATGCCATTAAGCATGCATTCATTGTAATAGCAATTAATGCGAAGAAATATTCTTGAGAAAGGTAAAATATAGTAGTATAGATTATCATTATCACAATACCAACTATAGAAGCAAGGCCGTCAATACCGTCAATTAAATTATATGAATTGATTATTGTCAACATCATAAAACCTGCCAGTGCAACATAGAGGAAGTATGGAATCTCATAAATGTTTAAAAAACCATTAAGTGATTCTATAACAAAACTGTCGTTTGACAAAACAAAGGCTATGGCACAAACTTGAGCTATTAATTTTGAGCCCGGGGAAAGAACTACCAAATCATCTTTTAGACCAACAATGAAAAGAATCGTTAAGCCTGGTATAAGGTACATCGTTTCATCAAAAACAGCTCTGCCCCTGATAAAAAAAAGAGCAAAAACCAAACAGTAAAAAAAAGCAATCCCACCTAATGTAGGAGTCCTATTCGAATGTGAACTTCTCTGATTTGGGTCATCCATTAAACGTTTGTGTTCAACAACCCTAATGACTTTAGGAATAGTAAGGTAAGTCAACAGAAAACTTCCTATAAATATTGATATGGCGGTCTCTAAAAAAAACAACTTTTGCTTTTTGTAAAATTATGCTTTTTAAACTGAACACATTTTGACAGTGCTCAAAACATCATTCACTGTGGTATAAATTGACACACAAACTCCTGGAAGGGTATCAGCAGAAGAAGATGCCCTGAAACACTACCGGTGTCTCGCAAAATTACCATAAGCATTTAGCTCCAGAACATTTTAGCAATACGTGCCAAAAAAATCAACTACCCTTTTAATCGGTATGCCCTCTACAAAAATTCCATAAAGCATCAATGGAATAGAAGCTTTGGAAAAGAATTCTCTTGGCCAAGGGTCTTATACTAAATCCACTTTAATGAAAAAGAATAGGCTCAATTTTTTTTAGGTATTTGTCAATTACTATTTTTTCATCAAATTCATTCAACACTTTTTCGCGGCTTTTATGCCCCATTGTTTCTTTATCTTCCTCTTTTAAGGAAATAAATTCCCTGATAGCAAATTCCAAGCTCTTGACATCTCTTTTTTTGCACAGGTAGCCATTAACTCCATGATCAACTATTTCTTTACAGCCCACATTGTCCGTGGTAATAATAGGTTTTCCCATGGCAGCTGCCTCGATAAGGCTTCTAGGAACCCCCTCTCTATAGTAAGAAGGAAGTACAACACAATCAACCTCTCTAATATGTTGCCTTACGTCATCTGAAAAGCCCAAATATTTGATGTAGCCCTCAGAGGCCCATTTATTTATTGTCTCCTGTGGAATCCCACGATTGCTTTCTTCGGTCTTTCCAAGAATTTGAAATTCAAGATTATTTATTCCTTCTTTTAAAATCTTGGCGCATTCCACATATTCTGCAACACCCTTATCCCATAGTAATCTCGAAATCAGGCAAAACTTCAAAACTCCTTTATTTGATATTGATTTTTTTTCCATTGGAAAAAAGTAATTGATATCAACTCCCGAACCGGGCAACCTTTCGCATACTTTTTCTTTTACCAAATTACTTTCAAGGAAAAGTTTCTTGTCATCATCATTTTGGAAAAAAACGGTATTTACTTTACTAAAAGAAAATTTGTACATTAATTTAATCACTGTGTTCAAAGCAGATTTTTTGGTGAATCCATCTCCCAAACCCGTTATATTCACAATTACTGGTTTTCTCAATATTTTTGCCGAAAATGCCGCGTACAAATTTGACTTAATGGTAAACGATAAGATAACATCTGGATCTATTCGTTTTATTTTAAAGTAATAATTACGCAATAGCATGAGTTCCTTAAAAGGATTAATACTCTTTGCGTCAATTTTTATTTCGATAAACTTGCATCCCAATTTCTCAAGCTCATGAACGTATTTATCATTAGGTGCCATGACATATAAATCATAACCTTTCTCTAAAAGCGTTCTTACAAGTCCAATCCTAAAATTATATATTGACCATGCCGTGTTTGAGGTCAACAAAATCTTTTTTGTCACTATGCCATTACTTTTTTGGGATGTTTGTATATGTATTGCTGCAGCAAGACACTGTTAAATAAAACAAAGAACAAGATGCCATAAATTCTGCTAAAGACGTTTTCAAACAACATCGTAAAAACTACCAATGTCAAAAAAATAAAATATATGGGATCGTTGTTTCTAATTGAAATAAAAAAACCTTTGCCCAACATCATAAAAAGCAAAATTAGGGCTATCACTCCTCCTGTTAGATATATAAAGACAAAATTATTGTGGGTATTTTGCTTTTCTTGAAAAGGATACAAATAGGTCTCATCCTTTTCAAGCTTTCTTTCGTAACAATCTGTAAGCTCTTTTTCAACACTTCCAATTCCATATCCAAAAATCGGCCTGTTCTCAAACAGTTCAAAACTACACTGGTTTATTTTTGCTCTAATACTATATGCCTCATACAATTTATACCGCGTTTCGTAAGACGAAATGAAAAAGACTATCCCTAAAGAAATATAGAACACCATAAAATAGGGGAACCATTTTGTTTTGCTCAATTTTTCCAATTTAAGAAACACCATGTACGCCGGAAAAGCAAAAACACAAAAAACGACATGAGTCCAAGATTGGTAAATTAGGAGATTGGTAATAAAAAAAAGAAGTAGAACTGATTCTAAGGTACGTCTAAACCACGTTTTCGATTTGAAAAAGAAATCTCTAACCATTAAAAAAATACAAAAAACGATTCCTATGGAAAAGTAGGACTTATGGAAAAAAAGTGGGAAACCTTCAGGGTCTGTTTGATGGTATAGATATGTTTGATTATTAATAAGATATGGGATATAATGGGCAATATCAAATTCGTTCTCGTCTGTAACATATATTCGTTGATACGTTGAAAAAAACTTTTGGTGCAAATAAAGAAAAAGGGAGGTCGCTAAAATAAAATTGGCAATGATAAAGCACTGAAAAATTCTTTGTCTTTGATTCTCCTTTAAACAGGGGATGAAATAAAATACAATGCTTGGAATTACTAGAAAAGGCAACCCTTTTTGAATAGCGTTCAACCCACGTGAAACGTCTTCCGAGTAAATGAGCGTAATGGCCAACCATACAAACCATAAAACATTTACCAGGAATATGTGGTTGTCAACACTTTTTATGGTCTTCTTTAATCTTTCCTTATTTGAAACAATTAATATCGCAATAGCGCTTAAAATTATGGCCTTTGATTGAATGTGGAATTTCATCAATGGAAAAAAAAACAACAGGGCAATGGCAAGAAAAGAAATGTTTTTTTTGTTCGGCCTTTTCATTAATTATTCCTTTTTGGAGAATGTTATTCGCAATTTTTTCGAACCGATCAATATTAAAAGGAACAACGACAAAAATGGTAGAAAAGGCATCCGGTATCTAACCAAAGTGCCGTAATTGCCACTTACCAAGGCAGCCGCAGGGGCCAAAAGAAACGTAAACACCAGAATGGATAATAGAACGGGACTGTTGATTATCATATTAAACATGCCTCTCAATCTTACTTTTAGAATCATCCATATGGTTAAAAGAAGAAATGCCAATGTTTCCAACCCGCTAAGCATTATGATGGGCTTTTTTGATTGCCATAAATAGGGTTCGAACATTCCTATGGCTAAAAGTTTAGGATATATGCTTAGATTGCTGATGATGGATTCCTTCAATTCCGGAATGCTATAACTTGATCCGCCAGGTCTGACATGGGTTGCATAATGGTATTTTTGCCTCAAAAAGTCCCCCACTGCATCAAAAGACAACCTTTCGGAAAAACTGCTTGAAATCGACCCAAGACCAATCGCAATAATCAACAAGAAGAAAAAACTTATTGGGATATAAATGAGTCTGTCTTTTTTTGGAATTCTTTTAAACGATTTGATCAAATACCATGAGAACAAAGCTACGCCATAGAACAGAAAAATATAGGTCTTAACCTTAATCAGCAACATGGACATCACAATCAACAAAACTAGGTATCTCCATTTTCTTCTTTTTAGAATTATAAACTTATAAAAAGCAGATGTTAAATATCCCATTCCAAATAACACCAGTGATTCCTTGGACAGACCTGTGGCCCACAAACAGAGAGAAGGTAAAAAAAGAAAGCTAATGGCAATTGCCTTAGGGTGATTTGGGAAAATAGTTAAAAACACTTCACAGAGCTTCCATGTCCCCATAAGACTTAGCAGTGTAAATATGAGGTTAAGGGAAAGAAAACTGTTGTTGCAAAAAAGACTGAAAAACAGACCTATTTGTACTACCGTAGTTGTCCCTGTACTGGTATAATAAAAAGGGGACAAATGTAGATTTTGAGTGACATCGTTCAGCGATTTGCCCCCATACACAATGTATTTAAAAACGGAAACCAAATCTGATTCAAAAACTTCCCGGAGTTTTGAAATTCTCAAAAAATAGACCCCTACTGGATCCCCATGACCTTTGTAATAAATTAAAATCACCAAAAGCCCAAGGGTCAAACCAAACAATCGGACAAAAACAGAATCAAACAAATAGTTTTTGTAAAAAGAACGGGCGTAATCGTATCTTACGAGCTTGGAGAACGCATACAAAAGAAAAGTGGCCAATATCAAGGGCAACCATATAAAGTCTTGCACATGTAGCAGTTCAGATACTGGCATCAATTGAGATATAATAAAAGCAATATAAAGAAGATAAAAATAGCGGTATATATTTTATTGAAATTGATAAAATATAGTTTGTTAGAGTTGTACCAGCTAACCATAAATAGGGTCAGGGCACTTCCTATCTGACTTATGACAACACCATTAATCCCCATTGAGGGAGTGAGGATGAAAAATAAGGCAAAAAACACCAGTAGACTGATAAAGAAGTTATACGTGTTATAGATTGTTTTTTTTGCAACAATCGGTCCAATACCAACAACTTGGACGAGCCATACCAGAACTATACTGAATGCCAAAGGCAGAGCATATTTAGATGCTTCCAAGAATTCGTTCTGCGAAACCAACAGGGATATGATCAAACGATCTAACAGGAAAAATCCCAACAATGCAAGCCCAGAAAAACATAAGACATAGTTGTACACTTTGGCAAAAAGCTCCTTATGCCCTTCTTTGTTTAGTTCGCCAAGATAAAATGGGGTCCAAGCAATTCTAAAAATATAATCGCCAAATTTAAAAATTGAAGCCACTTTTAGTCCAGTAGCATACACTCCAATATCGCCCTTTGTTAAATATAATAACATTAAAAATTTGGAAATATGGTTGTTCAGCCAAGAGCCGATTACCGCTGGGAAAAGAGGTAAAGAAAAATGAAAGTATTCTTTTAATATTTTTTTATCAAACTTTGATTTAGCAACAAAAGATTTCCCATAAAAAAAGAATATTATCAGACTGGCAGTTAAGAACCCAAATAAATTGGCTTTAAAAATTCCTGCTATTCCTTCGTTCTTTTGAAACAAATAAAAGATCGTCAGGCCAGCCGTCAGAAGTATCTGGCACAGGGTGGCAATGACATAGTACCATTGCTTATTATCAAACCTTACGATAAGTAAGAAATAATTATAAAAGTTCGCAACGGGTATGGTCAAGGCAATTATTTTAATGGCCCTGCTGTATTCCTCAACCTTAAAAATCCATGCAGAAATAGTTTCACTAAAGACAAACCCAAGACAGGCCGTTACTGCGCTTAAAAACAAAAGAACCATTAGTCCCGTTAATACGTATGCATTTCGTTCTCGCTTGTTTTTTGCTTCGTAATAGTATCTCCCCACAGCCGAGTCCATTTGACACATTCCCAGCAAGTTCATAAGTAAAAACCCTGAATACAGAAGTTCATAAACTCCATACTGTTCTTTGCTCAGTACTGACGTATAAACTGGAAGTAAGAAAATGACAATGGATTGACTAAGCCCCGCGCCTATGCCATATATTAATAAAGACTTTGTTAGCTTTTTTGACAAACCTTATATAGGATTAGGTTGTTATCATCAGTATTGGTCATTACATTATCTAAGACAATTCCCTTTTTTTCTAAACCTTCAATAAAATGTTTTCTTGAGGACTCAACCCTTGTGTAGTCACATAAAAAATAGTTGATACTAAAGTCAGCGATCAAATCAGGAATCACATTTTCAGAAATAAAATCATAAGACTCGGGAAACAAATCTACAAAGTGATATTTTCCAACATTTTGCTGAAATAATGGATGCCAAAAAGTTTTCCATTTAGGATTCAATAATATTTTGGCGTACTGTGTAGAATTTGACAGTATATTATTACTGTTGTTGGGTTTTTCATCAATTATTCTCTCCAGATTCTCCTTGATCTCTTTGACTTCATCTCTTCTGATAACATTCCGATTGGTTTTGGAATAGTATACATAGAAGAACAACCTTAAAGCTATAAACAGTACCGAATATCCAAATAGAAGCCAGTATAATGATGGAAAAACCATACACCCTAAAGCAGCCACAATACTTAAATAGCCAAGGCAAAATTCCAAATATCGTTCTGGCTCCCCTAAAAAACGGGTGTTTCTAAAACAGGTCAATAGAAATACCATAAAACAACTTAAAATTGGTATAAACAGAAATGGAAAAGTAGGGTTATGTATGAAATAGACCAATGTTAAAATAGCGAAAGGCATTGAGGATACTACGACAACAATGGAGTTCGATGAGATATATTTTATTTTTTCAACCATCGAAACTTTTTTGTCAAAAACCAGTATCCAAAAATCATATACCAAATCCCTCCATATACTGAAGCGAGTCTGTAAAATATAACGTTCGGCCAAATGCAATTTATATAGTTTTTTATGGGTAAACTGCCCCTTGAAAAAATGTGGCTTCAAGCCATAGCAAATAAAAAAAGCAAGCAATAAGGGAATGAATATGTATATATTTAAACTAAGCGCTGAAATAATAGGAGTTGCAAACAAAATGAATTGCATGGAAAAAGCGCTAGAAAAAAAAATCAATATGCTTATAGGTATCAGAAGTGCCAAAAAGTAAAGGTTTTCGGTAATCAGGTACAGTGATATCAAATACAAATATGCCTGACCTAAAAAAAGACCTATTCCCCGGGCACTTATACCCATGTTCTTGGCATTGATCATATCGTAACTAAAAGGAAATGATGCGTAAGCCAGACCTGTAAGCAGAACCACTTTTTTTTGATTTTCCAAAAAATCAAATTGGGGGAAGGCAAGAATAAAGTTTACAAATAGAAACAATGATATCGCTGATATCATTGTGGAAAACAAATTTATAATTATGGCATTTCTAGCAATATTCTTCAGAGGGAAAAATGACAATACCCAATGAAGCAGTTGGGGGTAGGCCATATTGTTATCCCCAATGATATAAGGATTTTCTTTGATAAATCTGTTGCGATTGTTCTTTATAGCTCTAATGATAAGCTCATGGTAGAATTGATCGGTTCCCTGTATTTTCACCAATCTTAGGCTTATTATAGATATAATACTTGGAATCAAGTATATAACAAGATACTCCCATGTTATGTAAAAATCATTCATATTTCACGGTATTGATACGATTATCAATTTGCCTATTCTCTCTTTTTAATAAGAACATCCTTGTTCGGAGCCCTCAAGCTGGAAAGTTTCCATTTGTACTGAAAATTCCTTTTTAACAAGCAACTTTGTATACCACATCTATTTGACAATTGATATGTTATTTCAATCTTGCCCTTATGGAGTTAAATACCTTATCAGGTGATGAACGACTATTGTCATATTCAACATCTGTAATCTTTAGTTTACCGTTTCCGGCAATCACAATAATAAAACCCTCTTCTCTATCAATATGTATTACTTGCCCCGAAATGCCACAAAAAATCTCGGAGTCCTCAAATAATTCTGCTCTCCATATCAGTAGTTTATTGCCCTTATATGTACAATAGGCCCCAGAGAATGGTTCAGAGCTTGCGTTTATGGTCCTTAATATTTCAATCGGAGAGTTGGTCCAATTAACCCTGCCGTCTTCGGGCAATCTTGGATAACATCTGAGCGCATCTTCTTCGTTTTTGGATTGCCTTTCCAAAACAAAGCTCGAATCAGCGTCAAGACTTTCTATAGCTTCTGTAAATAATATTGGAATTTGGGATTCCATCCAATCATAAACCTCTCCGACACGAGTATTAACATTTATTTTTTTGTATGATCTTGCGATAATATCCCCAGAATCCAGCTCTCCTCCTACCATCCTATGAATACACAACCCGATGCGGTTTTCTCCGTTAATAATGGCCCAAGCTTGACAGGCATTTCCTCGGTATTTCGGCAAATCACCCCCATGGGCATTTAATATTCCTCCAGGAAACATTTCAATTACCTCTGAAGAAATTACCCCGCTATAATTGACACTAATACATATGTCAGGGAAAGTTTCCCCAATTAAGTCCTCTAATTTAGATGCCGTTATCTTAGGATCATGAACAAAGGGAATATTATTTTCATTTGCAAAATCCTTAAAATCTTGGCTTGTATATTTATACTCAGGCGCTTCCTTTGCCGTTACAATAAAGGTAATTTCATGCCCTTTTTGCCTTGCCATAAGCATAGATTCATACGTCAATTCCGACCTCCCTATTATCCCTATTTTCATAAATTTGTTAGATTAATTGAGAAAATTCACACTCACTATTTTTCAACAGCGATTCAGCGACTTTAAATCCTGCTATTTGTAAATCGATTATGGGGTTAATCCCAACATAACCCAATGTATGGGACATCAAACTCGCATGCCCGTCAAACTGGGGAAATACGTTTGCCAATACATCCTTGTTCTTGGCAAAGTCTATTTTCCCATAAAGATGGACAATTCCAAAATGTGAATTTATACTTTGTAGTTTGGTAAAATTGAAAAAACTATTTGTCCCATATTCTTTTTGTTCATCATAATCACATATAAAAATGAAGTCAACGTCATCTATACTCTCGTACAAAATCCTTTCATCAGTAGTAAGTATGGTTTCTTTCGCTCCAACATTCAAAAACGCTCTTTCCGCCAACTCCCCAAAATGATCATCTGACCAAACAATAATTTTATTATTATAAATTTCATATCCTGCATTCAATGCCATTTTTAAGGCCAATGAGCCAACATGTTCAAACACCATTAAATCAGGATGATTTTCCCAAGTGCCAGCAACCTTTATCATACGTTCTTTACAATAATCAATATCAACGTCTGACTCCCTGAGCTCCCATTTTTCATACATCAACGGGATTACAACATTTTCTTTGGTATATTTTAATTTTTCCTTTCCCAGCGGTCTTAAAAAGCCTGAATTGGTGATAATATCAGCTTCACCAATATGAAATCTATCGACCTTGTTAGAATGGAAACTGACCTTACTCGTTAACTTCAATTCCTTAAGTACCCTTGAGCAATTTCCAATAATGTTTTCGGCCAGTCCATATTTTGAGTCTCGAGTATACGCATACACCTTTTTGGCATTTGCCAAAGCGGCAATTACAGGGGTAAAATTATAAAGGGCAGACCCTACTTCCGTTAAAACAGTATACCCAGTTAAATCCAGTTTTAGTTCCTCTACCTTCCTTTTTATTCTATGCAGAACTCTTTTGTCTTTCAATGTACTCATACCGCTTTACCATCCAAAAATATTCTACACCACCATTCAAAATTCATAAATGACCATATTAGCAATCGATGATTAATATGCTGTTCAATATGTTCAACCACTATTTTATGAATATAATCTTTATCAATATATTTTGTGCTCACCGTATTATCTCCCAGAAGTAATTCTTTGACATAGTCAGCATTTTCGCCTCGATACCAACTTTCATCAGGGGCAGAAAAACCTTGTTTTTTACGATTGATGATCTTGTCCGGAATAAAATCTGTCATTGCTTTGCGCAAAACATTTTTCCCATCATCATATTCTCTGTAGAGCTTCTTTTTCTTCTCTTTGTTTTCGTCGATTTTACGGATTTCCTTTTGTAGATTTCCTAATTTATGTTCTACCGGTACCTTCATGGCAAAATCCACTAAATCATTATCCATAAACGGAAATCGCTCTTCTAGGCCATGGGCCATTGCTAATTTATCGCCCACCAAGAACAACCCAGGCAAAAATGTTTTTATTTCAAAATATAGGGAATTGTTGATATGTTGTTCTGGGGTATCGTATTTTAATTTCTTGTTGAACGTAAATACTCTTTCAAAAACCTTGCGAGGTTTATCTACATCAATTTGTTCGCTTATTTCCTTGGTAAACAGATGTTGTTTTTCCTCATCGGGGACCAATCGTTGCCAGAACGAATAGTATTGGTCAAAGAATTCCTCCTGATCAATTGAATCAAACACCTTGTAATATCGCCAAGGATAACCTCCAAAAAGTTCATCGCCGCCAGTGCCTTGCAAACAAACCTTTACAAACTTGGAGGCCAAGCGGGAAATGTAATAATTTGGGTAAGACATCCCTACCCGCAAATCTTCTAAATGATATACCAATCGTGGTAAAGACCATTGCAAATCGCCCGCATTCATGACTTGTTCAAAATGCTCTGTTTTGAAATGATTGGCCATCAATTCTGCATCTCGGCGTTCATCAAAATTGGCTTCTCTTCCAGTTACCTCACTCATATCAAACCCGCAAGTGAACGTGGCGAGTCTATTGACGCGTTGAGAAGCTACGGCAGTAATAGAGCCTGAATCCATACCACCAGATAAATACGACCCTACGGGCACATCGGAAATCATTTGTCTGGTAACGGCTTGCTCAAACAATCGTTTGGTTTCTTTTCTTGCTTCTTCAAATGACATGTTTTCCTCTGTTTGGGTAAAGTCATAATCCCACCAAGAATGGTGTTTCACGAATGTGCTTGTACTATCGACCTTTACCGTATTGGCGGGAGGTAACATCGTAACACCTTTGAAAAGCGTATTGTAGGAAAAAATATTTTGGAACGTAAAATATTCGTTCAGAGCGTCAAGGTCAACATCTATTTGATATTTTGGATGTTTTATTATTGCCTTTATTTCACTGGAAAAACATAATACGTCCTCATCGAACCAATAGTACAGAGGTTTTATACCGTAGCGATCTCGACTTAAGAACAGTTCGTTTTGTGGTACATGCCAAGCAGCAACGGCGAACATGCCGTTTAAGCGTTCAAAAAAAGATGGACCATAAGCTGACAGTCCTTCACATATTACCTCTGTATCAGTGCCACTTACAAAAGTGTGCCCCTTGGCCTTAAGTTCTTGTTTTAGCTCTAAATAGTTGTAAATGCATCCGTTGAAAATCAGCACCCATTCACCGTCCTTAGAACCCATAGGTTGGGTTCCTTTGTCGGATACATCCAAAATTGCCAAGCGTTTATGCGCAAGTCCGATATTATCTTTAATGTAATATCCCTCTCCATCCGGACCACGATGTGCTATTTGAGCGGCCATTGTTTTTAAGAGCTCTCTATGGACTGTCTTCCTTGATAAATTAAATATCCCAACAATACCGCACATCTATAAGCAAGCTTTTAATTCCTTTATGATATGTTCCTGTTGTTCAAAGGTTAAATCGTTATATAGGGGTAAGGCTAGAGCATGGTCATAACACCATTTACTGTTTCCCATATTTCCCTTAATTTCCACCAAAGGACTGTTTTTAAAAGCATCGTGCATATGTAAGGAGTAGGAGCCTATTTGCACCTCAATACCTTTGGCCCTCATTTCTTGCATTACACGGTCTCTGTCTTCCACATAAACCGCATAAGTTTGAAATGAATGTTGGCAATTTGGTTTCTTATCTATTATTTGGGGCAAAGTAATGCCTTCTACACTGCTGATGATTCTTTTGTAATTATTTGCCAGCTCTATGCGTCTCGCCAACAGGGCATCTATATGTTCTAACTGACCCAATCCGACAGCAGAAAGGATGTTGGACAGTTTATAATTTGTACCTATCATCTTAAACTGTACCCCTTCTCTACCAGCACCATCCATATTCATTCCAAAATGCTTATAAGAATCCATCCATTTTGCCCAGTCATCATTATTTGTGGTTATTATTCCACCCTCCCCAGTTGTAATGAATTTCCTTGGATGCAAGGAAAACACGGTAATATCAGCATGGTTGCCTATTTTTTCGCCTTTATATTCTGCTCCGATAGTACAGGCCGCGTCTTCAACTATATATAAACCATGCTTTTTCTTAATCTCATTTAATTTATCATAATTCAAGGGAAACCCAAACAAGGAAACAGGCATAATTGCCTTTGTGTTTGTTGTAATATTCTTTTCAATTTCGTCAAAATTGATTGCCATGTTTTCCTTGTCAACATCTACAATTACGGCTTTTGCCCCTACAATTGCTATAACAGATGCAGAAGCGGGATAAGTGTAATCAGGCACTATTACTTCATCTCCGGGACCAATGTTCAGTGCTCTTAAAGCAACTTCCAATCCTGTGGTTGCCGAGGTCACAGCAATACAATTTTTGACTTTTAGGAAATCTTTTAAACGAGCTTCAAATTCTCTGGTAACAGGTCCCTCTGTAAGATACCCACTATCAAGCACCTCAAGAACCTTATCTTTTATTTCCTTGTTGATATATGGTTTAATAAGTGGAATTTTCATTTGGATTTAATTTTTGTCAATACCAACTTCTTTTCTCCAATCGATAAGCTTTTGTAATCCTTCCCTTAGAGAATATATGTATTTAAAATTCAATTCTTGTTCTGCCTTTTCTCTTGATCCTATCCTATTTTGAACTAAAGCTCGTGCATCATCCGCCGAATAAGGAACATACTTTACCTCCAAAGAAGATCTCTTTAAATCTAAAATAGTATCGCACAATTCTTTGATAGTCGTTTGGATTTCCGTTCCAACATTATAATTTCCGTGTTTTGTTTCCGTTTCCAAAGCAGCAACGTTTGCCCTAGCAACATCTTCAACATAGATAAAATCGTATGCTTGGCTACCATCTCCATTGATTACGGGTTGTTCCCCAGCTTCAATTTTATTCAACATAATGGGGACTACTCCGCTGTACACAGCATGTTGGTCTTGTCCTGGCCCGTATACATTCATATATCGCAAGCTGATGACCTCCAATTCATATCGATCATTGAACGCCGTGGCCATGGCCTCACCTGCTATTTTTGTAGCACCATAGAAATTCTTATTATTAAATGGATGTGCTTCGGTCATTGGGACCTCTATAGCATCCCCATATACAGAAGCTGATGATGAGGAAATAAGCTTTTTAATCTTGTTTTTCACACATGCTTCCAAAACATTGAACGTTCCAGCAACATTTACATCAAAAGCCGTTCGCGGAAAATCTTTACAATGTAACAACCACATCGCCGCCAAATGAAAAACATAATCGACATCTTTCATTGCGCTGTCCAAAATGTCCATTTCTCGAACATCACCTCCGAATGGATATACCGAACATCTGGGATCTTTTAAGCTTTCTTCTATATTTTCGTGTTTTCCTCTGGCGAAATTGTCATAAATAATAACTTCTTTTACTGGGTGTTTAAGTAGTTCTTTGACCACAAAACCCCCAATAAACCCGGCTCCTCCAATGACCAAAACCCTGGAATCTTTCAACTTACTCATTCTTTCTGATTTAGCGATTTACAATAGTATTTTTTATTTTCTTAATGATTTCATCAGCAATTGCCAGAGATGCGGTAGCGGCAGGGGAAGGGGCATTAATAACATGTAAGGAGTTTTTAGTAGTTTTAATTAGAAAATCATCTACTAAATTTCCTTTTTCATCCAAAGCCTGTGCTCTAACACCTGACTTTCCTTTTTCGATGTCTTCCATCTCCAAGGAAGGAACCAATCGTTGTAAGGACTTTAAAAATAGTCTCTTGTTAAAAGCTCTTTTATATTCTGAAATTCCAATCATCCAATAATTTTTAAAGAGTTTCCAAACACCTACAAATCCAAAACTATGTAGTGTGTCCTGTAAACTAAAACTGGTTCTTGCATATCCTTCTTTCTTAAAGGAAAAAACAGCATTGGGACCTGCTTCAATAGTCCCATCATACATTTTTGTCAAATGAACTCCCAAGAAAGGTAGGCTCGGATTGGGAACAGGGTATATAAGTCCTTTGACTTTTTCGCTTCCCTTGTTTATTACTTTATAATAATCTCCCCTAAACGGGATTATTTTTGTTTTTAAATCAATATTGTCCAATTTGGCCATCTCATCCGATTGAAGCCCTGCGCAAAAAATTGCATACTTACCTTCATAGCTTCCTTTTTTGGTAACAATTAGTTTTGAATTGTCCTTTTCATTTACTTCAACAACCTTTTCTTCCCTTAAAATCTTGTTCTCTTTATTAGCTCTTAGCAAAGCTTCGGAAAATTTTTCAACAACTTGTCTATAGTTGATAATTCCCGCATAAGGAACATAAATGGATTTCACGCAGTCAATGTAGGGCTCATATTTTTTGCTTTCTTCCCCAGAAAGCATTTGAATATCCTCGAGACCATTTTTTTTCCCGTTTACATATATTTTTTCCAGTGCAGGCAACTCCCGCTCTTCAAACGCCGCTATCAGTTTACCACACAATTCATAGCTAACTGCAAATTGTTCTGCAAAGTCTATTAATTGTTTTCGTCCGTTGATACAATTTTTAGCCTTTAAAGAGCCAGGAGGGTAATATATTCCCGAGTGGATAACTCCAGAGTTGTTTCCCGTTTGATGGCTAGCCATCTTTTTTTCCTTTTCTAAAACAAGAATGCTTTTATTCGGTTGCTCAAGGGCTAATTTATAGGCAGTCGCCATTCCTACAATACCCCCACCTACAATAATAAAATCGTACACCTTGTTCATAGTTATCCAAAAGAGTGGTTTTTGGTAGTATGTTTTGCTATCATAGGATGGTAATCTCCTTTTAATCCAACAGGCTTAGTATTGCGAATGTCATGAACTATTTCGATAGCAGTTCTTGCGGCTTCCAAACCATATCCCTTGCCATCTAGAATATCTTGATACACCATGGTGTGTAAATCTGTAAAACCTCCACTAAATTCCAATTCTTCAGCATCTATAGTAATGGAACGAAATGTGGTTTGACCTTTCTTTTTTACTTCTTCAGGTAGGTATTTGGCATTAATGGACAGAAACCAACGTACCCTAGCGTTTTCAAATTCCAAATAGCCGGATGCCCTATCCTTTTCGTGGACGTGAACAATGTTTTCTTGGACATCACCAAAAATCCACGATAACATATCATAAAAGTGAACCCCAATATTGGTGGCAATGCCCCCTGATTTTTCAATGTCTCCTTTCCATGAGGTTTGGTACCAATTGCCTCTCGACGTCAAATAGGTGAGGTCCACCTCAAATTTGGTGTCTTTTCCCGCTTTTGCCACTTTTTCCCTCAAGGAAATGATACTAGGATGTACGCGTAGTTGTAAAATGTTGTAAATAGTCTTGCCTGTTTTCTCCTCAACGCGTTGTAATTTGTCCACATTCCATGGATTGAGCACCAAAGGTTTCTCGCAAATGGCATCTGCTCCACTTCGCAAGGCAAATCTGATGTGCGCATCGTGAAGATAGTTTGGAGAACATATGCTAACATAATCAAGATAAAGGTCTTTCTCGTACTTAAGTTTTTCAATATGACGGTCAAATCGCTCAAATTCAACAAAGAAATCCGCCGATGGAAAATGGGAATCGATAATACCTACACTGTCCGCTTTATCATATGCTGCCAATAAATTATTCCCCGTATCCCTTATGGCTTTCATGTGTCTCGGGGCTATGTATCCAGCAGCACCAATAAGAGCAAAGTTTTTCATAGTAGTTTATTAAGATGGTTGGCTATGTATTCTAGTTCTTCAGTTTCAAGATATGGATTCATGGGTAGGCTCATTACTTCACTCGCACACTTTTCAGCAATAGGAAAATCGCCCTCTTTATAACCCAAATAGGAAAAACACTCCTGCAAATGCATGGGGATGGGGTAATGAACTGCAGTTGGAATTTCAACCTCCTTCAATTGGGCTTGGATGTTTTCCCTTTCAGGAACCCTAATAGTATATTGCGCCCAAACGGAAGTTCTGCCTTCTTTTACAACGGGTTTTACAATGTCGTTTGAGATCAATTCGTTGTAGCTTTCTGCTACTTTTTGACGCCGCAAAATATCATTTTCATAGGTCTTGAGTTTGATGTTCAAAATAGTAGCTTGTAGGTTGTCCAATCGGCCTCCCATTCCTATATATTTATGAACATATCTGCGTGTCTGACCATGAACACGCATCGCCTTAAGTTTTTCGTAGTCTTCTTCATTATCAGTAAAAACCGCACCACCATCTCCAAAACAACCTAAGGGCTTTGCGGGGAAAAAGCTGGTGCATCCAAAATTTGAAGTATTGCAGCTTCGCCTTCCCTTATAAAGGGCTCCAAAGCTTTGAGCAGCATCTTCAATTACAGCCAATCCATATTTTTTTGCTATGGTATTAATTTCGTCCATATCAGCCATTTGCCCGTATAAAGAAACCGGCATTATGGCCTTTGTATTTTCTGTAATGGCAGCTTCAATCTTGGAGGGATCGATATTGTATGTCTCTTCATTAATATCAACAAAAACAGGTTTAGAACCCAAGCAGGCTATGGTTTCTGCAGTTGCTATAAAGGTAAAGGGAGAAGTAATTACTTCATCCCTGCTTCGGAGTCCCATAGCCATCATTGAAAGAATTAGCGCATCGGTTCCTGATGAGCATCCCAAAGCATATTTGTTCCCAACAAAATTTCCAAGATTTTCCTCAAACTCTTCCGTTTCCGAACCCAAAATATATTTTGCTGAGGACATTATCTCCAAGGATGCTTTTTTAAATTCTTCCTCGTGTTCGGCATAGGCCTTTTTCAAATTGGCAAAATCAATTGTCATAGTTGTTTATTAACCCTATTGTTTTTAAGCATGTAATGTTCTTTGCTCTCTGGACAAACCGCAGTGCCATTCTGATCAAAATTAAGACGATGGCCATATTCACTGACCCACCCTATTTGTTTTGCGGGATTCCCGACAATCAGCGCATAGGGCAAAACCGTTTTTGTTACCACAGCACCCGCACCGATAAGTGCATATTCACCGATATCATTACCACAGACAATTGTAGCATTGGCACCAATAGTTGCTCCCTTCTTTACAATCGTCTTCATGTATTCATTTCTTCTATTGACCGCACTCCGAGGATTGATAACGTTAGTAAACACCATTGAAGGTCCTAGAAAAACATCATCTTCACAAATGACCCCGGTATAGATAGATACATTGTTCTGAACTTTCACATTAGCCCCCAATTTCACATCAGGGGAGATAACCACATTTTGGCCAATATTGCAGTGTTGACCTATTTCAGAATTTGGCATCACATGGGAGAAATGCCAAATTTTAGTGCCATCACCTATGGAACAACCATCATCGATAATGGCAGTTTCATGAGCAAAAAACAGTTTTCCTTTCATTTATTATGTTCTTGATTTTGCTTATATCCCTTAAGATATTTATTGAGGGTAAGTACCGAAAGTATGCTAATAGTCAGTCCTAGCAATATAACTGGAAAGACAAATTTATAACTCTTCCAAAACCCTTTTACCTTCACCCCCCTCACTGGGAAATCACTGATAACATTAAGAATGGAAGATTTATCCGCTTTTTCTTTATTTAAAGAAACCAATCGGTTTTTTAATACTTCTCGTTCTTGGACCAAAGCCAACTCCTTGTTCTGAGATTCGCCATTCTCTGCTAAATTAATACTAGTACCTTGCATGGGTTTATCGGCTTCCTTCACAAGAACCCTCTTGTACAATTGTTGCAATGAATCTATTTCAGAAAGTTGCTGGTTATAAATCTGTTCTTGAAGCAGTAAGTTTTCGTCATTGATTCGCTTTTGCAATTTGAAGTATTCATTTGCTGAAATTGATTGAACAATGGCCGGTTGCACTTTTTTTGCAACATCGTCATTGGTGGCAATCAAAGAAATCTGATGAAACCTTGCATCCATTGAGTTAAAATTCTTCAAATAGCTTTCATAATCCAAGGCTTTTATCGTTGTGGTATCCAATTGCTGAATAAACTCGTCAAATAGCTTAATTTTTTGATTTTCATCGGAATAGGAGTCCACAAAAAGCTTCTTAATTGTAGCGGCTTCACTAACGGATATTGCCAACTCCTTTGATAGGGTTAATGAATCTTCTGCCTTTGCTAAATCATTATAAAAATCGATGTTATTGTATAATTGTTGGACACTATTAAAATTAGGTTCCACTACCATTTTGGAAATGTACTCTGGCGTTTTGTACATATCGGCCAAAAAACCGGCTGCGACACCTACAACGACAGTTATAAAAAGGGCAATAAAATTCTTTTGGAGAAATAGTAAAAACAAAATAATGACATGGAAAATCCCCTTAAAAATTGATGCTATAAAATCAACAAGTTTTTGGAAACCCTTACCAATCAATTGAAACAGCTGTCCCAAATCTATCTCATCTGAGGTGTTTTTTATCGGTTGTTCAGCCATACTTTTATGAATTAAAAATTTGCTCTAAAATTTTGTCTGTTATTAAATAAGTAGGTTTTACTCCGGTTGTCCCCAAACCTCCGGAGGCTAAAGTACTCCCTGTTTCCAGGGGATTGTCAGAGGCATAATACGCATATCTCACCTTTATATCTTTGCTTATGCTTTTACGAATCTTTGACGCCGATTGAATGGCCTTCTGGTAATGTACACCCTCCATTTCCAAGCCAATGACATTCCAGGTCGATTCATAAAAGAACCGCAAAATATCCTTATTCTGTAAAGATGTTCCCAAAACCGTTACCATAGTGCCTTCAAAAACCTCTAATCCATTTCCTTTGAAATCAGCTGCGCAAAGTTCATTGTCAAACGGATAGTTGTCTGCTGTTCCTTCAAAAATATGCGCAGAAGGAATCATCAAATCTCCTTTGCCACCATCCAAAATTCCGGCCTTTCCCATGACGGAAATGGATTGAACATCCAGAAAATGCTTTTTCCCATCCACCACATATGGCTTTAAAAATTCATCAATGGTTTCAAATGCCTGTTCACCAAAAGCATAATCCATCACAAAGATAACGGGTTTGTATGCTTCGTCCTTTGCAACGGAAAAGTTATAACAGCAAGCCTCTTCATTAAATGATGCGGTATCAAACAACTGAACATCAATATTTGCCCCAGACGTATCGTCTATGTAGACCATTCCATTTTCTTGGGCCATGTCCAACACCTTATCCCTCAAAACTTGGTTTTTGTTAAGGCTAAGGGCCTTATAGATGTCCAGTGATCCCGTTTTGGGCAATTCACCCTTTAATGCATTACGTGCGAACAAGGTGTTCATTACACTGTGCATATTGGCACTAATGATATGCAATGGGCGGTCCATAATGCCCCGTTCAAGTAGTTTTTCCTTTATGGTGTTCGCCCATCGCTCCCCATGAATATGGTGACCAAGGCGCTCCCTCAATAAGGGGCTAAAAGTTATGGTTCTTTTGTTGCCGGTAGTTTGCTCTTCTATGGCCAATTTTCCAAGCCAATAAACAACATTAAGAAAACGATCGGTTTTTTCATCAGTGCTGAGTTTGCCATGGATATCCACTACCTCATCAAAGGTCCTTCCCAAAATATTGGCCACATGAATCAATGCCACTTCCCTTGCTTCCTCCGTTTTCTTTTTGCTTTGAACAAAGGCAACCAACTTGTCCCAGTCACGTACTGTGGATTGATCTTCTTCAAAAAATACCCTTTCGCAAATTTTGTTGGATTCGATAAATAGAAAGGTGAGGTGGGTAAGAATGTCATAAATGTCCGATCGGCCTCTAGTTATCTCAATATTCATCTGCTCTTCGTCAATACGATAGCAATTTCTTCTTCGTTTGGGCGGAATAATGGGCTTTAAATGTGACTTTGAAAAACCCTCATCAGAAGTAAGATTAATGAACCGACATTGTTCAATACCTTCAGGTAGGCGTTCCAAAACATAAATCAAACCGTTGAGCTCCCCTTTCTCTTCGGCTACGGAGCCATATATTTCTGGACGTAGCAACAATAGGGCATTTTTAAGGGCATTACCCGAAACCCCAGATGGTTTGTAGAATCCCCTGTTCAACAAGTGTCTCATGGTGACATACAATCGCTCTATGGCGTTTGTGGATTCCTGAGCTCGTGTAGTTTCCGTTGTTTTGGAGGCCATTTCACTATTTCCGCACAAAAATACATGAAATTATACTACAAAAATGATGGTGTTACTTGCGGTGGGTTTTGAAAGCCTGTAGTGATTCTGCAAGTTTTCTGTCGTTGGATAGTCGTTGAATTTTGTTTTGCCCTCCAAGCTTTCCAATGGATTTCATTAAGTCTTTAAATCCGTCTTTTTTAATGTGGGTGATTTTCAATGTTTGTAAAATCTTCCCTTCTATCAAATCAAAATAGTAGCTGTTTTGGTTTTGGAGGGATTGGTCAAGTATCGCAATAAATCTTTGCAGGTCGGTAGGGGCCTTTTCAAACTCCACGAACCATTCATGATATGGTAATTCTTCCTTCTGGGGAGTAGTTTCCGGCGCTACGGTAAACTCGTTTACCTGTGCATCCGTGGCTTCAATGGCCTCTTGCATCGCTTGCTCTACTTCTTTTGCAATAACATGCTCCCCAAAGGCTGAGATGAAATGTTTTATTCTTCCGGAAACGATGACCTTGTAGGGGTTTAAAGAAATAAACTGAACGGTATCCCCTAAATTATATGCCCAAAGTCCTGCATCAGTACTGATGATCATCACATAATTTATCCCTATTTCCACTTCACCTATGGTTCGCCTTAGGGGATTGGGTTCAAAAAATTCATCTGTTTTAACAAATTCGTAAAAGATGCCCGAATTCAATAAAAGTAGCATCCCCTTTTCTTTTTGTGAATTTTGATAGGCGAAAAAACCTTCGCTTGCAGGAAACAGTTCAATACTGGCCACCGATCTACCAATTAAACGTTCAAACTTTGCGCGATAGGGTTCGTAGTTGACCCCCCCATATATGAACAGTTCAAAATTTTGAAAAAGCGCTCCTACAGGCTTTCCGTGCTTTTCCCTCAATTTTTCAAAATACATCTGAACCCAAGAAGGTATTCCCGCTATCACGGTCATATTCTCATGTTCGGTTTCTTCAATAATGACATTCACCTTGGTTTCCCAATCATCGATACAATTGGTTTGCCAACTGGGCAAACGGTTCCTTTGAAGGTACTTGGGTACGTAGTGGGCCGAAATTCCAGAGAGACGACCCGTTTTTATTCCACTTATCTCATCCATTTCTGGACTTCCCTGTAAAAAAATCATTCGTCCATCCACAAATGTTGAACTCCCTGTTTCATGGATATAGGTCAGAATCGCATCCCTTGAGGCGTTCACTTGGTGCTTTATGGACTCCTTAGTTATGGGAATGTATTTGGCCCCCGAAGTTGTGCCCGAAGTTTTTGCAAAATATAGGGGTTTTCCAGGCCAAAGGATGTCCCTCTCCCCGTTCTTGATTACTTCTACATAGGGTTTTAATTGTTCATAATCCCTAATGGCCACTTTAGTCACAAAATCACTATGGGATTTGATCTCAGCAAAATTGTGGTCCCTGCCAAATTTGGTATCCTTTGCCGTGGAGATCAATTTCTTAAAAACCCTTTGTTGCGTTCCAATCGGGTCTTTCATCCATTTTCCATTCCTATTGACCACCCTTCGGGCAAATATCTTGGCAGCAAATGATTTTAAGGACATAATTTTAGTTGAAGTCTATAAAATCCATGGGGTCCTTGGGTTTACCGTCGCGCCATAGTTCAAAATGCAAATGGGGTCCCGTAGTGAGTTCCCCTGTATTGCCCACAGAAGCTATTACTTCACCCGAACGCACTAAATCTCCTTGGGATTTATGTAATGAGCCGTTGTGCTTATATACGGAAATGATGTTCTCTTTATGTTCAATTAAAATAACATATCCCGTCTCAACGGTCCATTCCGAAAAAATGACCGTGCCATCTGCTATGGCCTTTACTGGGGAACCTTGGACCGCTACAACATCTATGGCAAAATGCTTCTTTTCCAAATCAAAACCTTGCGATATGGTACCATTGACCGGTGGGAAAAAAGCACTTTCAAAATCGTTTAAATTTCTTTCAAAAAGATTGTATTTATCCTCCAAAGCCACTTCTTCCCGCAAACGCAGATCTTGTTCTATTGGGTCCAGATTTACCTTTGAGGGATCAAGTTTATACCGTTCAAAAAGGGAATCGCGGTTGGTTTCATTATTTTCTATCTCTCCCCTTAACACCAATCTCACATTATCTAGGTACCGATTGGTATAATTTAGCACGGTAACCAGGGAATCCGTCTTATAGGTAAGTTCAGTGGCCTGTCTTTTTAAGCGTGTAGATGAATATCCGGGGATATATTCCCGTAAGGGTGTAAACGCTATCAATAGGGTGGTAAAGCCGATTAGAACAATGATGAAAAGGGTACCCGTAACAAAAACGTTCAATCTGTTGAGTTTAAATGAAATCTTCTCTTCAAAAGTACTTTCATTCAATATGACTAGTCGATACTTATGAAGGAGCTTTTTTTTGATTTCCTTTCCCTTCTTTTTTTTAGCAGCCATGGGGACAAAGATAATTTTAGTAGTGACTTTTTCCGTCAAAAACTCCAAGATGTGAAAGTTTTTGGAAAATACAAGAAGTTTTATGCTTTCATTTGCAATGTTTGCAAGCGGGTTTCGTTCTTTAACAGCAAAGCCCACAGGTTTTTTGTATTTTTGATGTTTCAATATTAGAATTTATACTATGGTTTCGCTTTCTTTTTTTCTAGGTATGTTAGGTCCTTGGCAAATAGTACTTATAGTGGTCGTGGTCCTACTTCTTTTCGGGGGCAAGAAAATCCCAGAGCTAATGCGCGGACTTGGCAGCGGTATCAAAGAATTTAAAGACGCTTCAAAGGAGGACGAAAAATTAGAGGACAAAAACGGGGCCAGCTCTTAACCCGTCTTCTTTCCTTGGGGCTTTTATTGGATTAAAAACCTTGCAATTTCCTAGTTTACCGCACTTATATTTCATTTCACAACAAAAATTAATTTGCTAGACACTTAGGCCTTAATTTGGCGTTATGATCAGGCGGGACGTTCCGTTTTTATGTAGGAACACGTTCCGAGCTAACCCCTAATCTTAACAACAATGAGGCTAGTTATTCTATTCTTCTTATCGCTTGGGCTTTACGGTCTACAGGCCCAAGAAGCCACCCTTTCAAATCTGGAGACCGAAGTGGAGGAGGAAATATCACTTTCTTCAAACACTTTCGATACTTCCGAAGAATCCATATCCACAAGGCATATGGCGGAAACGAAAATGGTCAAAAAGCTGCTGAAAGCTGCGGATAAGGCATTTGATAACATGTGGTATTCAGAAGCCTCCGAATATTATGAAAAGGCATTTGCCTATAGTTCGCAGGTTCCGGCGATGCAGTCCCTTCAAAAAGCTGCGGATTCTTATTATTTCATCGGCGATATGGAAAAGGCCTCAAAATGGTACAATATGCTTTTTGAAAACTACCGGAACGTATTGTCAGAAGATGATTTGTTTAAGTATTCCGATGTATTAAAGGGAATTGGAAGAAAGAAAAATGCCGACAGAATTCTTACCCTAATTGCGGAAAAGGACTTTGAAAAAACGACTACGGCACCAAGTTTTCTAGAGCATAAAGAGCAAATACTTTTAAAAAATCTAAAGATAAATACCAAGTATTCGGAATTTGGTTCAAGCTTTAGATCTGATGGTAAAATAATTTTTGCCTCAGCAGCGGATACCGGCGTATTTAAGACCAGAAAATACCGTTGGAACAACCAGCCCTTTCTGGACCTTTACGAAGGTGACGTTAAAAGTGACGGTTATGAACTCGGCCAGATAAAAAAGTTGCCCAAATATATCAATACAAAGCAGCACGAGGCATCAGCATCGTTTTCCCCAGATGGAAAAACAATGTACTTCACTAGAAACAATGACCAGCGCAAAAAGAAGAAGAAAAAAAAGAGCGTGAATCATCTTAAAATCTTTACGTCAAAATGGGTTGATGGAAAGTGGGGTTCCCCTACAGAGGTTTCCTTTAACAACGAAGATTACTCTACCGGGCACCCAGCGCTCACACCGGACGGAAAGCAAATGTATTTTGTTTCGGATATGCCTGGAGGTTACGGATCTACGGATTTATACGTAGTTGATATCGATGAAAATGGCCTCTTTTCAGCCCCGAGGAATCTTGGCCCGGAAATCAACTCGAACCGAAAGGAAATGTTTCCTTTTGTTGCCGAGAATAAAATCTATTTCTCATCGGACAGAAAATCGGGTCTTGGTGGTCTGGACATTTATCAGAGCACAATGACGGGTGGGGTTCTGGGAAATCCGGCAAACTTGGGGAAACCCTATAATAGTATCAGGGACGACTTTTCATTTGCCTTAAAAGAAGGTGAAAATGCCGGTTACTTGGCTTCCAATCGAAAAGGGGGGAAGGGCGATGACGACATCTATTACTTTAAATGGGTAAAGCCGGAAAACAAAATTGAAAACAACAACAGCGTTAATGGGGTTGTTATTGACGCAATGACGGAGGCCCCATTGGCCAATGCCAATATTGTCCTTTTCGATTCCAATAACCTAAAAATAGCGGAAGTTGAATCAGATGACGATGGCACTTTTACATTGGAAAACCTCATTTCAAACTACGACTATACCTTAAATGTCAAAAAAGACGACTATGAGGAGCTTTTGGAGTCCGTTACCACCAAAGACAATGTTCAGATTAATTTGACCCAAAAGTTGATGCCTGTTGGTGCCGTGGACATTGTTGAAAATGAGAAACGGGAGACCATGTTCAAAACGGAAGCTGTTTATTTTAATTTCGATAGTTTCAGTATCCGTAACGATGCGAAAGAAGAGTTGGACAGGTTGGCAGATTATTTGGTGAAAAACGAAAATATGAAGCTCAAAATAGAATCGCATACGGATTCAAGGGGTAGCGCGGCATACAATAGATACCTCTCCGATAAGCGGGCAAAAGCCTCCAAGGACTATTTGCTATCCAAAGGGGTTTCCCAAGACCAGATTGTCAGTGCCATAGGATATGGGGAGGAACAATTATTGAACGATTGCCCTGATGGAATTTCTTGTTCCAAAAAGGCGCATCAATTGAACAGACGTTCAGAGTTCATTTTTGTCCAATGATCAAACACGAACAAAACAAATTTGATACCTAAAAAAGGGGCGGATGATTATCCGTCCCTTTTTATTTTATCCATCTTCCCGTTTTATACCAATTGTTTTTAAAATGGCCTCCAGCTCAAACATATAATCCCGCTTTTGGGTATTGGGGGCAAAGGTAAACCCTTCGATAACCAGTTTTCGGTCATGGGCTTCATCGTTTAAAATATAGGTAAGGAACGGTCCAGCCATTGGGTAGCCCTTGATTTCCCAAATACCCCTTGCTTCCGCTCCCTTAAGCCCCCCTATTTCAGCTGGAAACAAATACGGGGCAAAGGCATTTTCCGTAATCATAAAGGTACCGTCATCCGGTCCAGGGATATATTTCTTCCCTATTGAATCGCGCATAGCAATGATGTCCCTTACAAAAGTGGAATCGTTTGAAAAACTGTTGTTGGGCATACTATAGACAATGATGTTCATATTGCCTTTAGGTATCTGCCGGTCCAGCCACACAAAATTTTCCTCTTGTTTGCCCACCCGATATGCAGACGGAATGGTCATAGTAATGCCAAAGGTCTCTTGTAACGCCGTTTCTTTATTTAGGGATCGTGTGAAGCGTTTTTGCGCTTCGGTAAGCTCCACATGCTTGAACGAGCTAATGGCCTTGTTCGCTATTTTTTCCAGTCCACCAACCAATTCATCATAATTGGTTCCCTTAACCACCGCAACTTTCTGGGGTTGCGCATAGACATTGCTCTTGACATGCGCCACGGTTATGGAATCTTGTTCCACCAACAATACCGATCTAGAGTGGGCGGTAGCCCCGCGAAACACTTGGGGTGGTATTTGTGTCAATGATAAAATAGGCTGTTGCGGCATCAAACTTAAGGATGGGCTTGCAAAGAGTTCGCGCACTTTATCCCCAATGGCACCACGCCAAAGTTCGTTGTCCATGACCACCATCAATGAATTGACACTGCCGGTAGAAGGTGGCAAAAATCGTCCTTTAGTACTCGATTGCTTACAGGAAAAGGCCAACAGCAACAGTGCCGAGGCCCATAGTATTCTTCGTCCATTCATAATGGCCTAAAGGTATGAATTTAAAGCAACCTTAAACGAAGTAAATGAGCAAACTTAACTTTTGGATGAGCCAATGGGAAACAAGGGTGAATGACCTGAGCCAAAAGAAGGAACAACTCAATAAAATAGGACAGCCGCCAAGGTTAAGAAGAGCAGTTGCAGAGCTTCAATTTTGTCCCCGGCTTAAGGTTATTTCCCCTGAGGCCATTCCATTCCCTTAGATTTTCAATACTGATGCCCGGATATTTTCTGGAGATGGTCCAAAGTGAATCCCCAGTTTGTACCTCATGTACTTTTGAGGGGTCATTCGGAAGCTGAATAGGTTTTGATGGTTTGGTATGGGTAGCCACAGATTTAGAACTCGATGACGTCACTGGTTTTCGTGGGTAAATCGTCAGTCTTTGGCCTATTCTGAGGTTATTACTTCGTAACCCATTCCAACGTTTTATTTGACTCACCCCAACGCCATACCGTTCTGCAATTTTACCTAAATAATCCCCACTCTTTACCTTGTACCTGATTCTATCACTACTGTTTACGAGTTGTGGAAGGGGCTTTTCCTGTTTTTCGATTTCTGCTTTTGCAAATGCATATATGGCTTCTTCGTTTGACACGTACCTTCCTATATGCTTTACAGGAAGACGAAGGGTAAAGGTTTTTCCCTGAACTTTTGGAATGATGTTAAGTTTGTATTGCGGATTCAATACCTGCAATTGCTCTTTTGAAACCCCAACCAAGGTGGAAATTTGGTCAAAAGTGATCAGTTCTTTAACATGAACGGTATCTGTTTCAAAATAAGGTCGTTCTATTTTTTCGCCTTTTAATCCATGTTCATCCGCATATTCAAAAAGGTACATCGTAGCCAAAAACGCCGGTACGTATCCGGCAGTCTCGCGTGGGAGGTTTCTTCTAATATTCCAATAATTCTTATATCCCCCTGAACGCCTAATGGCTTTATTTACATTTCCTGGACCTGAATTATACGCGGCAAGGGCCAAATCCCAGTCATTGAAAATATCATATAGCTTGGCCAAATATTTTCCTGCGGCCTTGGTGGACTCAATGGGGTCCCGGCGCTCATCTACATAACTGCTCACATTCAAGCCATATAGCCTCCCTGTTGAAAACATGAACTGCCATAGTCCTGTGGCACCTACCCTAGATCTTGCCCTTGGATTGAGCGCGGACTCAACAATAGCCAAGTATTTTATTTCCAAAGGAATGTCCTGATGATCAAGCTCTTGTTCAAACAAGGGGAAGTAAAATTGGCTGGCTGTCATCATGCGTTGCATCAGGCCTCTTTTTCTTGTTAAAAAAGACTTGATTACTCGCTCCAATGAAGGGTTGTACGAGATATTAAAAGGAGTTTTTTCATTTAATAGTGCCAAGCGAGCTTTCAAGGTATCCGTTGGTAATTCAAGATACTCCAGGCTATCCAAAGGGGTTGTCACTTCTTGGTACATTTCCTTGAAATAATCTTGATGCCTCGCCAATTCGCTCATCCACAGACTGTCATAGGCATAGGCCTGTTCCATGTCCTCTAACGTTGTCTTTTTGGTATACGAGTCAATTGACGAGATTTTAAGGGCGGTATCCTGAATGGTATTGTCCCCCTTTTGCAATTGCATGGTACGTTCCCTTGTCAGGGAATCCGATACTATGCCTAAACTGTCTTTAATGCCATCTTGGGCACAAAGCGAAGTCAGGCCCGCTGATATAGACAATAGGAAGGACGTTAGGAATCGAAAACTCATCTTCAGTACATAGTTTGGTTTGGGACTAACGAAAATGCGGTTTTTTTCCCAAATTCAAAAAGAACAGGGTCAAAAACTAAAAAAATCGGATAAATTCCGTTAATCGATAACGTAAGTGTTAGTCCAATATTGCCGCAATTCCGGGAAGTGTTTTGCCCTCGAGGCTCTCTAGCATAGCCCCACCCCCGGTGGATACATAGCTCACCTTGTCCTGAAAACCAAATTGCTTTACCGCAGCTACGGAATCTCCACCGCCTACCAAAGAAAAAGCGCCATTTTGGGTAGCCTTATCCACATAATTTCCAACAGAAATGGTCCCCTCAGCAAAGCTTTCCATCTCAAAAACACCTACCGGACCGTTCCATAAAATGGTGCGGGAGTCCAGAATTACCTCTCCAAACCTCTTTAGGGTTTCTGGGCCCACATCAAGGCCTTGCCAACCGTCTGGAATGCTGTTTACCTGAACCATTTGGGTGTTGGCATTATTGTCAAAATCATCAGCTGCAATGACGTCCACGGGAAGATGTACTTTTACTTTTTTCGCTTCTGCTTGTTGCAAAATATCCAGGGCCAACCCCATTTTGTCCTCTTCACAAATGGAGGCTCCTACATTCCCCCCTTGGGCCTTAACAAACGTATAGGTCATCCCTCCCCCAATAATGAGGTGGTCCACTTTGTCAAGAATATTCTCAATAATGGTGATCTTGGATGAGACCTTGGCGCCTCCAAGAATAGCTGTGACTGGCTTCTCTCCTGTCTGCATGACAGTTTCAATCGCTTTAATTTCTTTCGCCAACAAATAGCCAAAACACTTGTTTTCAGGGAAGAACTGTGCTACGATCGTGGTTGACGCATGGGCACGATGTGCCGTTCCGAAGGCATCGTTTACATAAATGTCGCCAAATTTTGAAAGCTTCTCTGCGAAAGCAACATCTCCATTGGTTTCCTCGCCATAAAACCGCAAATTCTCCAACAATAGCATTTCACCGCTCTGTAGCTCGGTATAGGCTTGTTCTACTTTTTCGCCTACACAATCATCGACGAACTTTACTTGAACGCCAATAATTTCAGATACTTTTTCGCAAATATGTTTTAAGGACATCCTATCATTTCGCTGTCCCTTTGGTCTTCCTAAATGACTCATAAGAACTGCACTCCCCCCATCCTCAAGTATCTTTAGAATAGTGGGTTTTGCCGCCTCAATTCTACTTGTGTCGGTCACATTTAGCGCTTCATCAAGAGGCACATTAAAATCTACGCGAATGAGGGCTTTTTTACCCTCGAAGTTATAGTCGTCAATTACTTTCATGGTCTTCTTGGTTTGAACTTCAAAAATAACCATTTAAGGAGGTCATCAAAACTAATTTTCACCTCAATTGATTGATATCCGCAATTAAAGGAAAAGTGCTCAAATGCCCTATATTTGATAGATGTTATTTGAAAATGCCTTAGGACAAAAACACCTAAAAAATCATTTGATTACCTCTGCGGACAGTGGTCGCATACCCCATGCCCAGTTATTTGTTGGGCCAGAGGGCTGCGGCACCTTGCCCATAGCCTTGGCCTATGCCCAATATGTTATTTCAAAGATTCACGAAAAAGACTCCCAAGGGTACAACAGTTGCCTTCATAAATGTGCAACCTTCACCCACCCAGATATCCATTTTGCGTTTCCAGTATCCAATTCGGATAGGGTAAAAAGCCATGCGGTAAGCAATAACTACCTCCTGGAGTGGCGGCAATTCTTATCGGAACAGCCTTATGGCAACCTTTTTGATTGGTACCGATTCATAGGAATCGAGAAAAAGCAAGGACAAATTGGTGTGGATGAAGCCCAGGATATCGTAAAAAAGCTTTCATTAAAATCGTATGAAGGCGGCTATAAGGTTTTACTGGTTTGGATGGCAGAAAAAATGAACATAGCTGCTTCCAACAAATTGTTAAAACTGATTGAGGAGCCTCCAAGACAGACCATCATTCTTTTGCTCGCCGAGGAAGAAGAACAATTGATAGGAACCATTCGGTCACGCTGCCAAATCCTTCACTTTCCCCATTTACCGGAAGATATTATAGCAAAGGGTTTGATGGAAAAAGGGTTGGGGGAAGCCCTGGCCCAACAGTTGGCCCACGAAGCCAATGGTAACTTCAACAAAGCCTTGGACCTCATGAACCAGGACTCCGAAGATCTTGTCTTTGAAAAGTGGTTTGTCCAATGGGTCCGAAGTGCCTTTAAGGCCAAGGGCAACAAAGCGGCCATTCATGATTTGATTTTGTGGAGTGATGAACTTGCCAAAGTAGGCCGTGAGGTACAAAAAAAGTTTCTTTCCTACTGTATCCATATCATCCGTCAAGCCTTACTATTGAACTACAGCACGCAAGAATTGGTCTATTCCAAAATTCATGTGGACAATTTTGAGCTCAAAAAGTTTGCTCCCTTTATCCACGAGAACAACGTACAATCTATTTTTGAAGAATTGGAAACAGCGATCATCCATGTGGAACGCAATGGAAATTCCAAACTTATCTTTACCGATCTATCCATTAAACTAACTCGGCTCTTGCATACCAAGGCCACTTAAAATCAATACCATGCATCTTCACTTTACCGACAATTACGTTCAGCTCATTCTCCTTGTTTTTTTGATCATTGTTTTTTTACAAAGTGGTATTGATAAGGTAAGGGATTGGAAGGGAAATCGTTCGTGGTTGGTCGGTCATTTTGCGGAGTCCCCTTTTAAAAATGGGGTTCCTTTGTTGCTTGGAATCATAACCGTGATGGAGCTTGCGGCTGGAGCGCTATCCCTTGTGGGGGTCCTTCACCTGCTATTCCATGGCAATACCCTTTTTGCGTTTTATGGCGCTTTGGTTTCGGCCATCACCTTATTGCTATTGTTATTGGGGCAACGTGTCGCCAAGGATTATGAAGGGGCGAAGACCATTGTCATCTACTTGGTCCCCACGGCATTTCTATTGTTTTTATTACAATAAAAAGCCCTGAATATCAGGGCTTTATGCCAAATTAAGAGCAGAGGCTTACTTTTTGTACTTGTCATTTAAAATTTTCAATATCTCCGTAGTAAGGTCTTTGGCCTCTACACCATAAAGCACACTACCCCCTTCACCCCCGGTGAGAATGTAGGTATAGCCATTGGCCTTTCCAAAAGCTTGGATTTCCCTTTTTGCAGTCCTGACGACACTATCCATTTCAGTTTGACCTTCAGATTGCAATTGCTGCTCTTCTTGTTGTAATTGCTGTCCCAAAAACTGGCTGCGTTGTTGTAGCAAGCCCAGTTCTTCTTGGGCCTTTTTCTGCGACCAGCTTTGTGCCTTGGTCTGTAGTGCTTGATATTCCAATTGAAATGCCTGTGAAATACTATCGCGTTTTTTGTTCATGGCCTCTGCCTTGGCCTTGAATTTACTTTCAACATCAATTTTTTCCTGATAACCGTCCATCAACTTAATATTGTCCACAAAACCAATTTTATCTTGCTGACAAGAAATGAAAGACAGAATGATTATGGTATAAATCAATTTTTTCATCATGTTCTTTTTTACGAGCACGCAAAAATAGTAAAAGCCTTGGCTACCGCCTTATACATCCAAAAAATGTTTAAGGCATTTATAATAAGGTTTTGTTATTTGTTATTGGTTCCGTTATTGGGGATTTCTATGGACAAAGGGGCGTTTTAAAGCTTCTTATCGTCATCAAACGTGTACTTCAGGCAAGTCAAAGGAACTAAGGTTAAGAGCCGGCTACGGCCTTCTATTTGATTTTTGAAGAATATAAATGTGGGAACTGAACTCTTTTGTAAAAATTCCCCTTAGGTTGGACCAGAAACCAACAGTAAAAGCTTTTACCCAATTTTTTTTGCCGGTCTTGTATTCTTCACTAAGAAGGGAAACATAGAAGGCATCAAACCACATGGGCCTTACTCCATTCAGGTTCAATTTATGTTCTGAGAACATTTTCCGTATGGTCGTTTTTGAAAAGTGCCATAAATGTCTTGGCACATCATATGCTGCCCAAAAATTTTTGTAGTGTTGCGCATCATAGGATTTAAAATTGGGAACGGCAATAATCAAGGTTCCATCATCTTCAAGCATCCTACACAATTGTTCAATACTTTCCCTTAACTCTGGAAGATGTTCAAGGACATGCCACAAGGTGATGACATCGAATTTCTCCTTCTCAAATTCCGTTAAAGCCATTTTAAGTGTAAGTCCCTTTTTTTTCGCCAATTGATTTGCGATGGGGTTGGGCTCCACACCAGATACTTTCCATCCCTGTTTTTTGGCATATAGCAAAAAGTCTCCCGTTCCTGCCCCAACATCAAGCAGGTTTTGATTTCCCTTAGCACTTTTTTTAACCAATGCTAACTTGTTTTTTAGATTGATTCTTTTAACTCGCTGGTACAGTCGGTCAGCTACTGTTTTGGTTTGATCGGTATGGGAAATGTAATTGTCAGATTGATAATACTTGATGATATTTCCCGGCTTTGGATGTGTCACCAGCATATCCAAAGCCTCGTCATGCAAAAGTTCAAACGATTCTTTGGTAAGAAAAAAGTCATTCGTTTTTAAATACGACTTCATTATAGTTGTGCGTGGAAAGGTATTCTTCCTTTAAGGTGCGAAGATAGTTTAAAACCCTAGGACGATTATCATATTCCTCACTAAGGCAATCCTGTTCTTCTTTTGAGAAAACCTCTATGGCCACATAGTAATTTCCGTTTCTGTTTATGGTATTTTCATCCGTTGCCGTGTAGGTCTCAAAATCATCGTTGCCAAGGGCCGCATTTAAGGTGACATCCATTATGATAGGGATAAGGTTGATTGCCTTATCTTTTTTCTCCACCTCATAGAAAGAAAAGAAATAGGCTTCCCCCTCAAGGCTGAAGGGCACCTCCACATCCACATAATAATCTTGAAGGCTATATTTTATGTTGATGTACTCATAGAACTCCCCCGCTTCCTTGGGGTCTTCGAAGACAAATAGTGTTTTCTTGGGAAGTCCCTTTTTAAACCCTTTTCCGGATACCGTTTTGTAGTCCGAAATCTTGGGGGCAATCCTTAGCGGAATACAGGATTGCAGGAGGAAAAATGAAGAGAGAACAATGTACAGTTTTTTCATGTTGGCTTGGATTTGTTTCCTTTAAGAATCAAAAACCAGGCCAAAATCAGTGTTGTTCCACGTGGAACAAAACGGGCTCATCTGCCCAAAAAAACCAAGAGCACACTTACATCCGAAGGTGAAACTCCGCTTATTCTTGACGCTTGTGAAATGGTTATGGGTCGTATTTCCTGAAGTTTCTCCCTTGCTTCCGAGGAAAGGGATTTCAGTTTTGTATAATCAAAATCCTCCGGGATTTTGATATTCTCCAATCGTTGGAGTTTGTCCGCGTTGTTTTTTTCCTTTTCAATGTACCCAGAGTACTTCACCTGCACCTCGGCTTGTTCCAATATTTCAGCATTGAGTGTATGGTTACTTACATACTCAGAGACGGAACTCAGCCGCATCATATGGTCCATAGTTACTTTTGGCCTGGAAAATACCTTGAACATTTTGTCCGATTGCTTTACTTTGGCAGAACCCACTTCCTCCAAAATTGGATTGATTTCCTTTGGAGAAAAGCTGGTTTTTCTAAAGAATTCAACAAAATCCTTTGATTTTTTCCTTTTTTCTTCCATTCTATGCATTCGCTCTTCTTTGGCCAATCCCAATTCAAAGCCTTTCGGTGTTAGTCTAATGTCAGCATTGTCCTGCCGCAACAGGGTACGGTATTCCGCCCGTGAGGTAAACATTCGATAGGGTTCCTCGGTGCCTTTGGTAATTAAGTCGTCAATCAGCACTCCTATGTAGGCTTCGTCCCTTTTTAGAATAAACGGTTCCTTTTCATTAACACGCAAATGGGCATTGATTCCTGCCATCAGCCCTTGGGATGCCGCTTCTTCATATCCCGTGGTCCCATTTATCTGACCAGCAAAATATAAATTGCGGATCAACTTGGTTTCCAAAGTGTGTTTTAATTGTGTGGGAGGAAAATAGTCGTACTCAATAGCATAACCTGGCCTAAAGAACTTTACCTGTTCGAATCCCTTTACGGAGCGGAGTGCTTTGAACTGAATATCTTCTGGCAAGGAGGTGGAAAAACCATTTACATAGACCTCTACCGTATTCCAACCCTCCGGTTCTACAAATATTTGATGCGCTTCTTTTTCCGAAAACCTATGAATTTTGTCTTCAATGGATGGGCAATATCTGGGCCCTATACTTTTTATTCTTCCATTGAACATGGGTGATCGATCAAAGCCCTCTCGCAACAAATCATGCACCAGCGCACTGGTGTGTGTCATATGGCAATCCCGTTGCTCTTTCAGTTTTGGAGTATCGATATATGAAAACTTTTCCGGATGACTATCCCCAGGTTGGGGAATCATTTGGGTGTAATCCAAAGAGCGCCCATCCACCCTAGGCGGTGTCCCGGTCTTCATTCTTCCACTATCAAAGCCTATGTCCACCAATTGTTCGGTAATCCCAGTAGCTGCACGTTCACCAGCCCTACCTCCGCCAAATTGCTTTTCGCCAATATGAATCAATCCGTTTAAAAAAGTTCCATTGGTAAGAACAACTGCCTTTCCCTTGATGTCAATTCCCAATGAGGTCCTTACACCTACCACCTTATTGCCATCCACCAGAAGACCGGAAACCATTTCTTGGTAAAAATCCACATTTGGTGTCTGCTCCAATAGCAATCGCCACTCTTCTGCAAAACGCATACGGTCATTCTGGGCCCTAGGGCTCCACATGGCCGGACCCTTGGATTTGTTCAGCATCTTAAATTGGATGGCCGACCTATCGGTAACAATACCGCTATAGCCCCCCAACGCATCTATCTCTCGTACTATTTGTCCTTTGGCAATGCCGCCCATTGCCGGGTTACAGGACATTTGGCCAATGGTTTGTAAGTTCATTGTTACCAGCAAGGTCCTTGACCCCATATTAGCGGCCGCAGCAGTTGCTTCCGCGCCTGCATGGCCTCCCCCCACTACAATTACATCGTATTCCTTTTCAAACATAACCTAGTGTTCCACGTGGAACAGTTTCATCTTTTCTTCTTCCTTTTGACGCATTCGCTGAACCTCCCTTTCAGACTTGTCAGTGTAACCCATAAGGTGCAACACCCCATGAACCATTACCCTTTTCAATTCCAGTTCAAATTCAGCTTCATGTATGTCAGCATTTTCATGAACTCTCTCAACAGATATAAAAATATCCCCGGAGGCTCTGTTACCCTCACAATAATCAAAGGTGATAATATCCGTGAGTGTTTCGTGATTAAGAAATCGTTGATTCAAGTCCAGTAAGTAGCTATCATTACAGAATACATAGGACAACTCCCCGATTCCAAAACCTTCCGATTCCAAAACCCTATCTATCCAATCGGAATACTCCTCCTCATTGGTCAAGACAAAATCGGTCTCGTAGTTATAATTGATTCCCATTACCGAAATATTCCTTCACCTTGTTCTGATAATCAGGGCGCAAAGGTAATGCTTGTCGGTTTAAAATCTCAATCTCGTTGTTCTTAGGGACTAGCAACTCGGGTTTTGTAAGAATCGGCGCGCTGTAATCCCTTTTGTTTGTGTCACTTTCTCGTTCCTTCTTCTCTCCCTGTTTCAACGCAGCGTTTTCCAATTTCAACAGTTGATGCTGGATTTGATTTATCCTATTTTCCGTCCGTTCGGTAATGCCGTTTTCCAGTAATTCGTTCTCAAACTGCTCCATCTGAAGTGTCAATTTCTTAGCTAAATCACGCTTGTCAGCATCAATAATGTTTTTCAGCTGTTCCTCCAATGCTTTACGTATCGTCTGTTGTTCTTGATAGATTTCATAAATCTCTTTGAGTTGAGCTTCTGTTATTCCCTGGCCATTGCCCCCTTCCAATCCTTCCTTAGAACCTCCATTCTCTCCTTCATTCCCCGACTGACCTTCGCCTTCCTGACCCGTATTACCCCCATTTTGACTTCCTCCTTGTTCCCCATTCTCTCCTTCCTGACCCTCGCCACTTCCCCGACCTTGCTGGCCGGATTGGCCTTTGCCTTGCTCTCCTTGATCCCCGGACTCTGAACCCTCTTCCATTTTTTCCTGTAAATCACCCTGTTTCTTTATAATGTCTGGAAGTTGAAATCCTTCTCCCTGGCCTTGGCCTTGCCCACTCATCATACTTTGTTGCATATTGTCCAGAATATCGGCAAGGAAATCCGCAAGGCTGTTGGAAGCGTTTAAAACATATTGCTGGTAGGACGCCGCCTGATAGATTTGATTGTCCGCTATGCTTTCAAGTGCTTTATCGACATTGTAGTATACTTCGGTAATCTGCTCATTCACAAACTCAGATAACTCCGCCCGTCTTAGTGAAAGTGAAAATAGACTGTCATCCACGTGTTCAAACAACTGCTGTAGTTCCTTCTGCTTCCTAACCGTACTCGAAAACTCGCCTATTTCCACATTCTGATTAACAACTTCCAATAAGTTTTCTTGCTCAAAAGAAAACGTAATTACGTTATCCAGAATCTGTCGCAACATCTCCGCGTCTTCAACAATACTTGAACCACCCCCAGCTCCAGACATGCTATTCTGAAGGCCCTCTGAGAGCTCTTTCATTTTCTGCGCGGCGGACTTTTGCTTCTGCGCTGCCCGATTCTCTATTTCCTTCCTCTCTCTGGAATCTGCGGAAGTCTTTTGTTCCCCCTGGTGCCTGTTGATTTCCTCCAAAGCATCCTCTTGGTCCTTTCTAATGGATTCTTGTTGATTTTTATTGTAATCCAAATCCATTGGTTTTTTTAAGGCCCTGTTATCACCTTTTAATTCGTCCAATTCCTTGGAAATGTCGTTAAACTCCCCATTCAGCTTTTCCTGTTCCTTATTTGAAAAATCCTCACCTAACCTCAATTTCGACAGTTCCTCCTGTTCTTTGGACAAGGCATCCAGTTTTTGACCCAATTGTGCCGCTTTCTCCGTAACGTAATACCGTTTCGTTAGTTCCAGCAATTGTTCTAAATTTCTTTTACCCGAGCTTTGGGATTTTGACAATTCCTCCAACCGTTTTTTTAGCTCTTCCCTTTCAATCTTATCAGCAACCTTTTCCAATTCCTCCAACAGCTTTTGGTTCTTCTTCGCCTCGAGTTCCTGTCGCTCCAAACGCTCCTGCAATAGTTGGTTCTGTTCATCACTTCGCTGCTCCTCCTGTAAATTATTCCTTAGGTCTCTACTGAACTTTTCCATGAGCTGTTCCTGTTGCTTCTGCTTATTCAAAAACTGCTTTATCCGCTCCTTATCCCTATACTCTAAATTACCCTCCTGCTTTTGTTCCGTATTTATTTCCCTTAGTTCTTCATTTTGCTTCTGTAAATCGTCAAGACCCTTATTAAAGTTCTTAATAAGAGCCTCCTTATTTTGTATCTGCTTGTCTTTCAGCTGCTTATCATCCAATATTGCCGTTTTAAAGATTTGGCTTTGAGCCACTTTGCCCCAACGAAGGCCGTCGTTATCCCTCGCCTCAAAATAAAATTCGTAATCCTTTCCTTTTTGGACAGGCACTCCTGATGGAAAGGTATAATAGAATTGGGCTACATTGGAATTCGGACGTAACAGGGCCAAACGATTTTTATCTTTTGGGGATTCCGCAAAATAATAGACAAGGTCCACTTTACTCACCTCATTGTCGTCTGATACGGCCCCTGAAAAATACATTTCATTAGGTTGCAAAGAATCCTGGAGCTGTTCTACTCGGATTTGAGGGGATTGGTCCTTTACCACGTTCAAGCGATACCCCAATCGCTCATATTGATTTACCTTATCATTCGACGTTGCCAGCTCATACTGTATGGCATCAAAAACCCGATTTGAGTACTTAAATTTTTCCTCAGCCCGCTCAAAAGCAATGATGGTATCAGCTGTGATGAATTCGATTCCTGTAGTGTTTATGCCTTCCAGGGACCATGTAATCCGGCTTCCCTCGGGAACTGTTATATTTCCCGTACCCCTTATTTCCTTATCGTTCAGTTTCAAATAGCCCGGGTAATCAATGTTCAATGTAAAATCAGTAATGGCCGGAACTTTTATTGCTTCGACATCATATACTCTTGAAGCAACCTCATTCGCCCTAAATCTAAACGTGAAGTCTGTTATTGGAGGCTGCACTACAAATTCATGGATTCCCCCGCCTTTATTCTGCATCAACATAGGACCCTCGTCCAGTTCAATTACGACCGATTCCGGTAGCGTCTCCCCCGCCATTATCACCGAAATCGTCATGGGATTATCTTCCAGCACCGAGAGCTTTTCATTCTGAAGAACAAATTGAAAAGGCGCCGGAGGTTCATAAGCGACATCATAGTTCACTACGCGCTTATACGAACTAACGAATTCGGCAATACTTCCCGAAGCCCAAACAACACCAATGAGCAACAATGGGATGATAAGAAACCGCCCATACCGTAAACTATCCTTTAGGTTGACCGCTTCAGAAAAAGGCAATGACTTTAGTTCGGCAGAACGTTGCTCAATAGCGGCAAGCAACAAATCAGATTTTTCCGGACTTTCGGATAGCTCCAAAAGGTTCAACAACCGATCCCCAATTTTTGGAAAGTGTTTTCCTATGAGCGTTGATGCCTGCTTTTCATCAATTCCCTTTCTCACCTTCAGTAAATAAAAAATGGGAACGATGATGTATTGATAGGCCAATACCACTACTGCCAAAAAAAAACCGAAGAACAGAACCAAACGGACCGTTGGGGATAACCACAATAGGAATTCCGCGCCCGTCACCATAAGGAAGAGCAATAATCCAAAAGTTGAAAACAGCAGGATTCCCTTTGTCAATACTTTTGTGTAGTACTTTTTGCTAAAGGTTTCTAGCTTTGCTACAATGTGCTCAAAATTGCCCAACGCTCTTTTTCTTTCTTCCAATTTAGGTATTGAACAAAAATCCCCCCCAAAATATTATGTTAAATCCGTTCTTTTTACCTCTTCTTAGGTGGGTTGGCCTCCCCATGCATGCCCTATATTTGCACTTTACTGTTGAACATGAGTCAAAAAATACGGGTTCGTTTTGCTCCAAGTCCTACGGGGCCCTTGCATATTGGTGGGGTACGGACAGCATTATTCAATTACCTCTTTGCAAAAAAACACGGCGGCGATTTTGTGCTTCGAATAGAAGACACCGACCAAAGCCGGTATGTGGAAGGTGCAGAAAACTACATTGTTGAAGCGCTTAACTGGTGCGGTATTCCCTATGATGAAGGGCCTGCTAAAGAAGGTTCGTTTGGGCCGTATCGCCAAAGTGAGCGAAAGCAGCTGTATGCCCAATATGCCCAACAACTCCTGGACAGCGGGAATGCCTACTATGCTTTTGATACCCAGGAACGATTGGATTTTCATAGAAAGGACCATGAGGCCAAAGGCAAGACATTTATCTACAATTGGCATAACCGATTAAAACTGGACAACTCCCTCTCGCTTTCAAAAGAAGAGGTACAAACAAAACTGGAATCTGGAATTCCTCATGTCATCCGTTTTAAGTCGCCTCAGGATAGCACGGTGGTTTTTGAAGATGTTGTTCGTGGAACCATCGAAATTGACTCCAATACCCTGGATGATAAAATCCTGTTTAAAAGTGATGGGATGCCTACCTACCACCTGGCCAATATTGTGGACGACCATTTAATGGAAATCAGCCATGTGATCCGTGGCGAGGAATGGCTGCCTTCCTCGGCGTTACACCATCTTTTGTACGAGGCCTTTGGCTGGGAAAAACCCGTTTTTGCCCATTTACCATTGATCATGAAGCCCACCGGAAAGGGGAAACTGAGCAAAAGGGACGGCGAAAAGGGAGGGTTCCCTGTATTTCCCTTGTCCTGGAACGAATCCGAAGGCTATCGGGAAGCTGGGTATTTCCCGGAAGCCGTGGTCAACTTTTTGGCTATGTTGGGCTGGAACCCGGGAACGGAACAGGAACTCTTTTCGCTCGAAGAACTGGTCGAGGCCTTCTCATTAGAGCGCGTCAACAAGTCGGGTGCTCGATTTGACCCTGAAAAAACCAAATGGTACAACCATCAGTGGTTGCAAAAGAAGAACGATGGGGAATTGGCTGAATTGTTTCGTTCGGTTTTGGATGACAAAGGGATTCTTCACGATGCGCAGAATGACAGTCATGTTGAAAAGGTGATAGGTCTAATCAAGGAACGGGCAGATTTTGTGTCCGACTTTTGGGGGCTCGGCAGTTACTTTTTCGAAGCACCTATCAGCTATGCTGAAAAACCCGCTAAAAAGCAATGGAAGGAAGATACTCCCAATATCATGAGTGCAGTTGCCAACATCATTCGGGACACAGAAGATTTTACCTCTACTGCCTTGGAAACCAACATCAAGGCCTGGGCTACGGAAAGCGAACTCTCTTTTGGTAAGGTCATGGGACCCCTTCGTTTGGTCATCGTAGGTGATCTAAAAGGACCGCATCTTTTTGATATTTTGGCCATGCTGGGGAAGGAAGAATGTTTGCGGCGGATTGAAAAAGGAGTCGGAGTTTTGCGGTAACCATCCGGCTATGATTTCGTTATTGCCTCCGACTAGCGTAGCGAGAGGAAGGCTCTGTTGAACCTATTGCCGACGTCTGTGCGTTTGATAATAAATTTAATTAGAATTATTAGGGGCAGGAGGTAAGCAATGAATTATAGCCATTGTTAGGCACTGGCTTTAATTACTTTCCTTCTCGTAGATATGTTCGAAACTTCGCTTCTTCCACATTTTATCATAAAAAATACAGAACACAGCGAATACTAAACCTATTATTGATGCTAATGGCGCCGAGTTTCCAACATGGGAAATTGCTTCATTGAAGGTAGTGTGCAATAATATAACTGCGAGTATGGCATATGAAGATTTGTTATAAAGCCAGGTGTATATAATCGCAAGCGGTATCGTAACAATAAAACGTGGAAGTAAATTTACAATTCCACCCGTGTCATAAAAACCATTGTAATGAAATGGTAAGTGCCACAAACTCCAGAAAAAGGATATGATTAAAGCGGTAATTAATGGATTGTACTTCTTTTGAAGTTCTTTTTGTAAAAAACCTCTCCAACCAAACTCTTCATTTCCTCCAATAAATAAAAAGGCAGCCAAATAACCAATAAACCAATATTGATCCAGATTAAATATATAGTCTGTCGTTTGCATACCGATTGCTGCTCCTAAAAAGTAACTGAGCAAATACATAGATATGATAAGGGTAAAACCAAGTAGGTACCATTTGAGCTTTCCATTTTCATACAGTGCCGATTTGAGATAGTTTTCTTTTAGTCTATTATTAGTGACGTTACTAAAATTCAAACTGATGATAAAAATTGCTAAAAAGTAGATTACATAACCGAAGGGACTAACTTCTTCTAGCTCAGGTCTATTGCGATTACTTTGAAGCAAAAACAATAGTAGTAAGACTGCAGTAGTAATTACAAAAACAGAAATAAAAATTGGTTTTGAGTGTATTCTAATTTTTTCATCAGAATTGATAGCAGTGATAAGTAAACCAGCTATTAAGGGACCACATGAACCTAAAACAATCAATGCGAACTTAATGTCCAATGGCATTGAAATAAAAACAGGTAAAAACCATAGCGAAAAGGTGAAAATAAAGGTTACGGAAATGAAACTTAAGATGGGCCTTGATTTTAATAATGATCTCATTGGAAAATTGGTTTTTTACTTCAAGCTAACAATAGTGTATGGTTGATGGTATGTATTTTATTTATCTGTTGAACTATTTGGTTCCGCTTTTTGCCAAACAATCTTAAGGCGTGATTGTGGTAAGGCCCTTACTTTCCAAAACGGTATTCACTTTTGGCAGCTCTTTGGTCAAGGCGGTATTCAATTTACCCAGTTCTACATCCAATTCTGCCGATAGTTCCTTAAACACCTTATAGGCCCCATCCGTAGGTTTGGCGTCCCCGTTTTCCATACTACGGCGAAGTGAAGCCAAACGATTGTTCAGTTTGATGGGAAAGTTTAACGGATCCTGCCCGGATTGGTTTCTCACTTGATAGAGGTTCTCTTCTATGGCACTTAGGGTATTCACAAAAGGGGTAATGGTCTTTTTCATCGCACTAATGGATAACTTCCCTTCGTGTCGCTTGAGTTGCCCTTTGATTTCCCGAATTTGAATGACTGCTTCATTGGCTGCGCTCGTTTTTTGCATGATGTTGTTGGCCAACTCAAACTGTTCGTCCAAATCTTCCTTGGTCACGCCCTTTAAATTGGGGTTCATATGCACCGCAAAAGGATAGGTCTTTTCATAGTCCCCCGATTTCATGCGCACCTTATAGGTGCCTATGGGTGCTTTTGGCCCACGGGTCGGTCGTGCACTCCAGATAATCATCCCTTCGAAATCCGTAGCGCCGGGGTAGCGTAAATCCCAAGTAAACGTATTCAACCCTTGGGCCGTAGTGGGTTTTGAAGAACCGCCTCGTAGCCACCAAGGCAGGTTTTTGTCTACCTTATATTTGGGTTGGCTCCCCGTAAAGGTGTCAATGAGTTTGTCATTGGCGTCCAAGACTTCAAAGGTAATGGTGTCTAATTGTTCTTTTAGATAGTACTGTACCATAGCATCTGAAATACCTCGAATGGCATCAGCTGGTTGAAAAAGGATGGCAGCTTGGTCTTTCATTTCTTCCTTGTATTGGCGTAAGGGTTGGATATCGTCCATTATCCAAAACCCGCGGCCATGGGAGCCCAAGACCACGTCATTATCCTTTACCACTAAATCCCTTATGGGAGTGTCCGGAAGGTTCAATTGTAGGCTTTGCCATTGTGCCCCGTCATCCACGGAAAAGTACACCCCATGTTCCGTAGCCAAAAAAAGCAGTCCTTGCCTTACGTGGTCCTCACGAATGGCCCTGGCAAAATGCCCATCAGCAATTCCATTGATAATCTTTGTCCAGGTCTTGCCATAGTCATGGGTCTTGAAGACATAGGGCTCCCTGTCATCCACCTGATAGCGGTTCGCAGCAACGAACAGGGTGCCGGGACGATGTTTTGATTCTTCAATAATGCTTACTCTGGAGAATTTTGGTAAATCAGTTGGTGTGATGTCCTCCCAGTTCTTGCCCCCATCTCGGGTGATATGAATTTTACCGTCATCCGATCCTGCCCAGATGGTATTGATGTCATGAAAGGAAGGGGCCAAGGCAAACACCGTGGCATAGATTTCAGGGCCGTTCATGTCCATGGTAATAACACCGCCCGTTTTACCCAACGTACTTGGGTCGGCATAGGTCAGATCGGGACTTATCCTTTCCCAGCTCTGTCCGTCATTGGTGGTTTTCCAAACATGTTGCGAGCAGGTATACATCACCTTGCTGTCTTGGGGGGCAAACATGATAGGAAAGGTCCATTGCCAACGTTCTGGCAATGCTTCCGCCGGTTCCCCTGAAAAGAACCTTGGGTATACCTGGATATCCCTAATCTGTCCGTTGCTTCTATCATATCGCGTTAACAGCGCGCCTTGGCTTCCCGCATAGAAAACATCCAAATTTTCAGGGTGTTGGGTAATCCATCCACTTTCTCCACCCCCCACGGCGTAGTACCAGCCTTTGTTGTGGCCCCTGGCCTGCATATGGTCCCAACCGTCACTGGGCATGGCCAAGGTGCTATTGTCCTGTTGTGCGCCGGCCACATGATAGGGCACGTCGTTGGTGGCCATCACATGATAAAACTGAGTGGTCACAAAATCCTGTTCCGTCCATGATTTACCGCCATTGATGGTCACATTGCCACCCCCGTCATTGGCATTGATCATGCGGTCTGGGTTATTGGGATCGATCCACAAATCATGATTGTCCCCATGCGGGGTTTGAATAATCGAATCAAAGGTCTTTCCGCCATCGAACGATTTGTACATTCTGGTGTTTAATCCGTAGACGACTTCCTTATCCTTTGGGTCGGCAAACACCCTGGAATAATAAAAGGCACGTTGCCGCAATTTTCGTTCGTCGTTGGTTTTTTCCCAAGTTTTTCCGGCATCATCGGAACGAAAAACACCGCCTTCATTGGCCTCGACAATGGCCCAAACCCGGTTGGAGTCAGCAGGGGAAACCGTAACCCCTATCTTACCAATGGGCCCTTCCGGCATTCCTGGGTTCTCCGTAAGGTCGGTCCACGTATCGCCCCTATCCACGGATTTCCAAAGCTTACTCTCGCCGCCACCGCCCCACATTTTCCATGCTTTGCGATATACTTGCCAGGTACTGGCATAAAGGACATCAGGATTGTTCCGGTCAATGATCAAATCAACGGCTCCGGCCTTTGGCCCCACATACAATACCTTTTCCCAGGTACTTCCTCCATCCTTACTTCGAAACACTCCGCGTTCCTCGTTCTCCCCATACGGATGGCCCAATGCAGCAACATAGACCACATCTGGGTTGGTGGGATGAATTCTTATTCGGGCGACAGCTTGGGTTTCTTCCAGTCCCAAATGCTTCCAGGTTTTGCCCGCATCCTCCGATTTATAGACCCCATCGCCTTGGGTGATACTTCCCCGCAATTGTACCTCGCCCATCCCAATATAGACAATGTCCGGATTGGTTTCCGCTACGGCAACGGCACCTACGGAAGAGCTGGTTACTTGACCGTCCGTCACTGGTTTCCATTCATTTCCACCATCCACGGTCTTCCACAGCCCCCCTCCAGTAGCACCAAAATAATACTCGTTGGGTCGGTTTGGGCTGCCGGCGCAGCCTAAGGATCGGCCCCCTCGTTTAGGGCCAATGTTGCGCCATTTCAGCCCGCTGTAGAAGCTGGTGTCAATAACACTGTTTTGAAATGATTCTTTGGTTTCTTGGGAAGATAGGCTGAACAAACAGCAAAATAGAGCGCATAAGAACGCGATAGGGAAGCTCTTTTTCATTTGGATAATGTTTCGTTAGTCGTTTTGGAGACTTGCAACAGCCTCCCTCCCTAAATATACTATAATCAACGGATTATTCCTGTGGAGTGGCCTTTAGAAAATTATGGTTGCTTCACAATGGTGATAAGATCATCGTTAGCAATTGTTGCGCCATTTAATAGTGTAGCCGTAGAGAATGTTTGGTCGCCACAGCAACGTTCACTTTCCCGTTCGCCCAATTCAAAGACTATGGTTTCCGTGTTATCATTATCCAATCGAAGCGTGTAGGTAGTTTCCCCTTCGATTAAGGTAAACTGCAGTGTTTGGGTGTTTGTAGCTAGAAATAAGGGTTGAGGCGCTTCGCTTTCTGAGCTTATGGTCACCTCTTCAGGATTAAAAATGGCTGTATCCCCAAACAAAAGATTGTTGCCATCGGGATCTTGAACCAAGATATCCTTTTGTTGGGTATCCAAACAATCATTGCAATCTTCACACCCTACAAAAAATGCGGTTGTGATTAAAGAAACAAAAAAGATGATTCGTTTTTTCATGGCTTTTTAAGAAAGGTGCGGGGATTCCACTATCGTTGCGTTGCATTAGGTTACGTTTACAACAAATTTCAATCCTGTAACAAATCCACCTTTTCGCCTACCAATCTATTGGTGAGTTTTGTAACTTCCTGTATTCAACTATAAACACGATTCAAATGGGTAATTTCTTTTTAATACCATTGGTCTTTTTTGGACTGATTATTCTTTTCGCTTCCTTTTTTATTGTAAAACAACAAACGGCAGTAGTGGTGGAACGCTTTGGGCGTTTTCAAAGCATTCGAAACTCAGGGCTTCAAATGAAGATTCCTTTAGTGGATCGCATTGCTGGTCGACTGAGTTTAAAAATCCAACAGCTCGATGTGATTATTGAAACCAAAACCTTGGATGATGTTTTTGTGAAGCTCAAAGTTTCCGTACAATATGTCGTCATTCGCGATAAGGTGTATGATGCCTTCTACAAACTGGAATATCCACATGATCAAATCACCTCATTCGTATTTGACGTAGTGCGTGCCGAAGTACCCAAGATGAAGCTGGACGATGTCTTTGTCAAAAAAGATGATATTGCCATTGCGGTGAAACGCGAACTGCAAGAGTACATGTCCGAATATGGATATGACATCATCAAAACCCTTGTTACCGATATTGACCCGGATGCACAGGTAAAAGAAGCCATGAACCGCATCAATGCTTCGGAGCGCGAAAAAATAGCCGCCCAATTTGAAGGGGATGCTGCGCGTATCCTGATTGTGGAAAAGGCAAAGGCCGAAGCCGAAAGTAAAAGGTTGCAAGGGCAGGGTATTGCAGATCAACGAAGAGAAATCGCCCGTGGGTTGGAAGAATCCGTAGAGGTGCTCAATAAAGTGGGTATCAACTCTCAAGAAGCTTCTGCCCTGATTGTTGTCACCCAACATTATGACACCTTACAGTCCATCGGAGAGGAAACCAACACAAATTTAATCCTGTTGCCCAACTCCCCTCAAGCAGGCAGTGATATGCTGAACAATATGGTGGCCTCCTTTACGGCAAGTAATATGATTGGGGAACAAATGAAAAAAACCAACCCTAAAAATGGAGGGGCCACTTCGTAGTTGTCCCTTCAATCCATAAATAATCGGAATCCGCTACCAGAAATAGCGGATTCTGATTTTAAGCCGGTTTAAGCCCCTTATTCACAATTGCTTATGGGTTTCGCTTGAATAGAAAATTAGCGCCATTAGCGCTCGCACAAAAAGGCCGGTTTCAATAGAAAGTACCGATTGATATATTTTAATTGATCAATCATTCTTATACCATGGGAAGTCAAAGCTTTTAAAAATATTGACCGATTCCAAAAACGATTCCATTAGTAGCATTGGTTCCAATGCCAAATCCATAATCCAGACGAAAGACCGCATTAAAAATGCGCTTGTGAATTAATCGAAATCCCGCTCCAGGGTATACCCTAGTGTTGCTTCCATCAAAAAGCTGTGAAAAGGGTTCGCCTGGATCTCGCCATGCACCAGCGTCCAAAAAAACATTGCTCTGCACCACAAACCAACCCTTTTCATATAAGGTGTGTCGATACTCTGTATTTAGGACAATGGCCGCCGTCCCCCGATCGACCACATTTCCAACCCCCCGAATGTTCAGCTGATTGTCCAATGTAAAAGGTGCAAAGGGTGAATCTTCATTTCCAATAGTTGCCGCCAAACGCAGTCTATTGGCCCAATTACCCCGGGAGCCTAGTTTTTTATAGTAAACAAAGTCATTTCTTAAGGAAAGAAAGTCACCTAAAAATTCCTGTGCTGGGGCATCTCCATTCAGCTGCTGAATGTATTGTCCGGTAAACTCATTTTGAAAGCCATCGAAATATTGATAATCGATGTCGAAATCAATATACCTATAGGCCGCCCTGTAAAAGATTTTATTGGCTTCCAATTCCAAAGGGGTGTCGGGAATGGGGTCATCCCCTTCAAAGGTATACCGTTCCCTGACGAAGAGCGCTCCAAGTTCAATTTCATTGTTAAAATCTGGGGAAAGTATGAGTTGTCCCTCTATCTGTCTGGAATTAAAACGGTAATCTTTGGTTCCTTCGTCAAAAAAAATTGGCTCCTGTCTCGTAATATCTTGATAGTTAAAACCCACACCTGCTTTGTCACTGAATAAAAAGGGGTGTTCCCAGAAAAGCCCGTACGAATCAAATACATTGCGCTCGTAGTAACCGCCCAACAATTGGTTGTTACCCAAAAAATTGAATTCAAAGACCGATAGACGATACGCGAAGCTCCCATCATTGGCCGTGGCGATACGAAGACCAGGGATGATTGTGAAGTTTTCATCCAAAATATAAAACAAGCCTACCCTATCATTGGTAAAAACAACACTGTCCCTCGCGTTGGCGATTCCGGGCAAGCGGTTTAAGCGTTCCAAATCTTTTTGAACCAAAAGGGTATCATAGGTACTTCCCGCCTTTACTTTTAGGAGACGTCTTAAAAAAGTCTCCTTTGTTCGGTGGAGTCCTTCAAATTTTAGGGTGCTAATTTTGTTCTCCTGCGCGACGAGAAATACCATTACGAAGAAAGCAATGGCAAAAAAGGTCTTTTTCATGAGCTTTTTTACAGATAGGACGTAAAACGAGTAAGAAACCTACAGGAAAACTGATTTTAGAAGAAAGAAAGGTTTAAAACGAGAAAAAACTTTTTGGTATATTCCTTGGGTCGCTACTTATTATTTTTGTTGTTGAATTTTGGCCCATGTGTCCCTTAAAGTAACCGTTCTGTTGAAAACCAAGTGTTCTGGTTTGGAATCGTCATCCACATTAAAATAACCCAGCCGCTGAAATTGAAAATGCTCACCTGGTGCTGCGTTTTTTAAGCTTGGTTCCAAGTATCCATTTGTTGTCCTTAGGGAATCCCGGTTCACAAATTCCATAAAATCCCTATCCTTATGTCCATCAGGGTTTTCATCCGTGAACAAGCGGTCGTAAATTCTCACTTCTGCTTCAATGGCATGTGGAATGGAAACCCAATGAAGGGTTCCTTTTACTTTGCGTAAGCTTTCTTCCGTACCACTACCACTCTTGCTTTTGGGGTCATACGTGCATTGCACTTCCCTAATGTTGCCCTCTGCATCTTTTGTGCAGGATTCTGCTTTAATGATATACCCGTTTTTAAGACGCACTTCGCCGCCTAGTTTTAATCGAAAGAATTTACGGTTTGCTTCTTCCCTAAAATCTTCTTGTTCAATATAAAGTGCTCTGGAAAAAGGCACCCTTCTGCTCCCCGCTGATTCATCCTCTGGGTTATTCTCTGCGTCCAACCACTCTTCTTTGCCCTCCGGATAGTTCGTAATGACCACTTTTAAGGGGTTCAAGACAGTCATAACCCGGGGGGCAATTTTATTGAGATGTTCCCGTGCATGGAATTCCAATAAAGAAACATCAACCAGGTTTTCGCGTTTGGCAATACCAATGGTGTCCGCAAAATTCCGGATGGACTCCGGGGTGTAGCCCCGCCTTCGTAAACCGGATATCGTGGGCATCCGGGGATCATCCCATCCTGAAACCACACCATCTTCAACCAATTTTAGCAACTTTCTTTTGCTTACAACCGTGTGACTTAGATTTCTTCTCGCGAACTCCCGCTGCTTTGGTCGTAGCCTTTCCGAAGATACCAATTGGTCCAAACACCAATCATATAACTCTCTGTGAGGCAGAAACTCCAAAGTACACAAAGAGTGGGAAACCTGTTCAATGTAATCCCCTTGGCCATGGGCCCAATCGTACATAGGATAAATACACCAATCGGTATTTGTCCGGTGATGTGCTTTTTTTAAGACGCGATAGAGGATAGGGTCCCGCATTAACATGTTGGGTGAAGCCATGTCAATTTTGGCCCGGAGTACATGAACGCCTTCTTCAAACTCCCCATTTTTCATTGCTTCAAATAACCTAAGGTTTTCCTCAACGCTTCTATTTCGATAGGGGCTGTGGGTTCCTGGTTCGGTTGGTGTTCCCTTTTGTTGGGCCATCTCTTCAGAGGACTGGCTGTCTACATAGGCTTTACGGGCCTTAATCAAGCCAACGGCCCATTCGTACAATTGCTGAAAGTAATCTGACGCATACCGCTCCTCGGCCCAGGTAAAACCCAGCCATTCCACATCTCGTTTGATGGCCTCAACATATACTTTTTCCTCTTTTTCAGGATTGGTGTCATCAAATCTTAGATTAACTGGAGCGTTGTAATTTTCCCCAAGTCCAAAATTCAGACAAATGGAGCTGGCATGGCCTATATGCAAATACCCGTTGGGTTCGGGTGGAAAACGAAAACGAAGCTCGTCATTGGAGTAGCCGTTTTTAAGATCTTCCTCAATAATATGCTCTATAAAATTCAGCGATTTTTCCTCGTTTGCCATGCCATAAATTGAGGAGCAAATGTAGTGAAAATGGGCATTTTAACGATGTTTTCATATTCCTCATTAAGGAAAACAGCGTTTTCACAACAGAAAAGCGCGCAACCACAACAATAACTTCTTCTTCAGCCCAATTATTAAAATATTTGTTTTATGAATACCGTAATGATATTCAGCCCCAATGGCACCTACTAACTAGAAAAATGCGTGATGGCATCCCCAAAGTGTCGTCAACTTAAGCTAACATACCATGAGACCTAAAATGCTAAACAAAATCCTACAGATGACTTGCTGCCTGCTCGTTATGCATACAGCGGGCGCACAAGTCTTGAACAAACCAACTGCGGCACCCAATCCAAATTTGGGCAGTTCATTCCCTTGGACCGCTGCCTGTGCTTCTGCAAGTTTCAATGAATACTTCGTTAATTTCACTTGGAATCCCAGTCCTTCTTTGGTGGACAGTACCAATGAATTTGTTTTGGAACTATCCGATGCCAACGGAGCCTTTGACAGCCCAACGGAACTAGCAAGGGTTGGCGATAAAAACACGGATTTTGACTTTGATTTTCAGTTCGCCGTTCCTCAAAATGTGCAGGGAGACAACTATCGATTTCGGGTAAGAAGCACTGTTCCTGAATTGACCAGTGAGGTTTCGGACCCCTATGCCATTTATTACATTGGGTATAGCGATCCCATTTTAATAAGTCAAGATGGCAACGGAACCATTCCTCCAGGCGGTGTTATCCAAATCTGTGATGGGGGTACCGTTACTTTGGCAACACATAATGTTCCCGATCCTCAAAACTATGTATACAGCTGGTACAGAAGCGGAACCCCGTTATCAGAGACTTCCAATCAAATTACCGTAAATCAGTCAGGCATGTATTTTGTGGAAGTGGATTATGGTGCCGCATGTAGTGGTTCCGCAAACACGCTTTCCAACTCCATTGAGATTACTATTGGAACCAGCCAAGGCATTGCAATAAATCCTCCTGCACAGAGTACATTGTGCCCTACGGATGTGGTCACACTTTCTACCAATATCACTGGAATGGGGTATAGCTACACCTGGTATTTGGATGGCACGCCCGTTGCAGGACCAACGGTGGATGGCTCTTCCTATAATGTTGATGGTGGTGTAGTAGGTTTTGAAGGAAACTATACAGTGGAAATCTCTGGATCCGGAATCTGTACCGAAGAATCCGCTCCGGTCGCGCTGTCAAGTCCAGGTAGCTTTGCAGTGGCAAGGGTAAATCCTGAGCGCATGGTATTGCTTCCCGGACAAAACGAAATCCTGTCCATAAGTACTGATGCCACTAACCCCACCATTCAATGGTACAGGAACGGCAGTGCAATAAGCGGAGCGAACGGCTTGACCCTTACTATTTCAGAAACAGGGGAGTACTATGCTGCCGTTACGGAAACAGGGGGTTCTTGCGGTTCTTCAACCAAAACCTCAGAGACCACAACCGTGGTGCAGCCGAACAATTTTGACTTGACCATTGCCCATAATGGCAGTTATGCCAATTGCGCCAACAGTTCCATTGTATTGGAAGTAAGTCAGATTACGGCAACTGAAAGTGGCAACACCTTTGATGTTACTTCCCAATTGATCAATGACTTTAATTACCAATGGATGAGGGACGGCGTTGGTGTCTCTGGAGGAACAGGTTCTTCCGTGTCATTGGCATCTTCAACCGAAAATGGAAACTACACCCTTGAGGCCAACTTGGACTCCTTTTCAATGACTTCAAACGCACTTGAAGTGGTATTGAACTCAGGAGAAACGCTGTCCATTACCAATACAGGAAGCCAGCTTTGTGATGGCGTTACCATTTCCATTTCTACCACATATGACCTTAATGGAAGAACGTTCAATTGGACTAGAAATGGTCAATCCATTGACTCTTCTTCCCTAGAACTGACGGCAACTGAAGAAGGGAGATATCAATTATCCGTTATGACCGATGGATGTCCTATCCTTTCCAATGAAATTACATTAAGTCGTTTTGACGAATCGATCATCACTGTTGATGCCGAAGAAAATATCATTTTTCCAGAGGGGGAATCCCAGACGGTTACCGCTTCGGGGGGAACTTCATACGAATGGTACGATGCTCAAAACAACTTGATTTCATCACTAAACTCGGTTACCCTTGAGCAAGAAGGCAACTATGTCTTGGTGGCTACTATCGACAACTGTCAAGTGAGCCGAAGTTTTACCGTTACGTACAGGGACGACTTTCAAATCCCCAACGTAATCACGGCCAATGGTGACGGCATTAATGATTTGTGGGTCATTCCCAATACCTACTCTAGGCAATCCGATGTTACCGTAATCATATACAATGAACTGGGCGATGAGCTGTTGAACCAAACGGGATATGCCAACAATTGGCCTCCCTCAAGCTTGGGCTTCAACAAAAGAAACCAATTGTTTTATTATAAAATCAGAAAAGACAACCAAACCTTAAAGCAAGGTACCATCACCGTGATTAGATAACCTAAACCATGCGAAAGTATAGCTCCTTAATAGTACTACTCCTGTTTCTCTTTTCTTTGGGATCGATAAGCGCCCAAGAAGAAACACCTTTTATTGCGTATGACGTTCCTTCCCAAAATCTTTTGAAATTTAATCGGTTTCTTTTGAATCCTACCTTTTCAACCGTTAGAGAAGACAAATCATATATCAACCTATTTCACAGAAACCAATCGGTTTCTTTTGATGATAACTATCAAACTTATTTTTTGAGTTATAGTGGTCGTATAGGGGATAGAAGTGGGGTAGGTCTTAGCCTATATACGCAGCGTGAGGGATTGATTGACAACTTTGGTTTGTTGGCCAACTACGCCTATGGGGTGAAATTAAGTGATAAAAGCAATTTTACGTTTGGGGCCAACTTTTCCTATTACAACAGTGGTTTTAATGAAGGGAGGGCCAATCCCGTGGATGACGACCCCCTTCTAAATAGCTTGGACGATAGCGCATTGATTACTTTTCAGCCCGGGTTTAACTTGAGCTATGGAAACTTTGATATTGGTGTTATTGCGGATAACCTTTTTGATTACAATCTTAAGACCAGTGAATCCATTACCCAATTTGACGAAAAGACCTTTACCGGGCATTTACAATATACCCATCAGTTTAAAAATGCTTCTGGAATCTTGGAGAGCGGCCGGTTAATGCCCTTGGCCAGGGTGAGAAATGTCCAAGGAGAGGACATCTCCCTGAGCGGAAGTATGATTCTTGACCTACCAAAATTAGGATGGTTACAAGCAGGCTATGACGATTTTTATGGAGCTGCTGCTGGTATAGGTTTTAATCTGAACAAACGCCTGTCCCTTGGATATACCGTTGAGAAAGGCCTATCAAACAACTTTGAAAACTTTGGGGTCAATCATGAAATTTCCTTGGCATATTCCTTTGTGCCGAACCTCACCGAAGACCGTGTACTCCTCGAAAAAGGGAATGAAGACCTAGTTAGCAATGAAGACGAGGACGTCCCTATTGAAGAATTGAGCCTCACAGAAAAAGACTTGAAAATTGCCGAGTTGGAAAAGAAGTTAGCTGAAAATGATGCCATTTTAGATGAGTTGCTATTCCGTCAAGACTCCATTGAACGTACCAGAAAGTCCGATTTGGAAAGGCGCTTCAACACCGTGATGAAAATGGTTCGGAGGGAGACGAAGGGAAATCGACCCGAACTTGAGGAGAAAGCAAAACAGTTGTATTTCCAAGATGCCCAAGACAGTGAAATTGCCCAGAATAGTACAAAGACCCCTATTTCCAATAGTGGATTGGCCAACACCACGGCTTCAAAACGCATCATCGAACTTAACGATCAGAAAGACTCAAATACCTCCGTTCAAGGTAGTGACAAATCAAAAGGCTTGGACCGTCAACTTGCCAAAACCTCTACTTCCCAACGGATGAAAGAAGTAAGAACTTCCGAAACCCCTATCAAGGAAAGAAAGCTAGAAGTAGCCTCCAACGAAACCAGGGTGGACAAAACAGCTGCTCCTAAAAAATATGTTAGAAAGACCAAGTTTAGGGATTTTTCCGTTCCTGATGTGGAGTCAGGGCATTACTTGATTGCCAATGTGTACAAAGGGACAAAATACATGAATGCCTTTATCGAAGATTTGAAAGCCAAAGGCGTTGATGCGGATTACTTTACCAACCCAAGAAACGGCATGAACTATGTGTACCTGAAAAGCTTCGGATCACAAGCAGATGCTATTGCAGCCCACAAGTCCAACTTAAACGGAGAATATAATGGGGACACATGGGTCATGCGCGTTCAAGGTGTTGAAAATACCTCTGGACTTGCACAAAATACCAATAGGTATGATGATTCTGTCCTACAAAAGAATGTTGTCAATAATGGGGTGAACCGTCCAGGAAAACCATCCTTGCGCACCTATACCATCGATGGTATAGGTTCCGGGTTTTACATTATTGCCAATGTCTTCGCCAATCCCAACAATGCTACACGTTTTGTAAAGGAATTAAACGCTAAAGGTTTGAATGCCGGGTATTTCATTAATCCCGAAAACAAGTACCGCTACGTGTATTTGAAAAAACATCAAGAATGGACAGCCGCTTTGACCAACTATTATTCAAAATTGAATAACGAGTACCAAGATCCTATTTGGATCATGCGTGTAAAACCCAACAGCATCAGTTAAAAGAAAGGGAAACAAAAAACTTGTTTCGCAATGCGTTGCAGTTCAACGATTATTCCATTGCACAAAACACTAATACCATATTCGGGTCGTTATGATTAAGTGCGGTAAATGCGCAACGAGGACTGAAAATGGGAAAAAGATTTTAAGAATAGCAATTCATAGAATTGTTGACCAAATCGAATTAACCTAAAATGCCATGAAGAAGTCCTTAGTCCCAATTCTTTTCATGCTTGTCTCCATCTCAAGCATTGGTCAGGAATTGACTATTCCACAGCTATCCCAGTATATAGCGGACAACCCTTTTATCATGTCACCCACCTATGCAGGTGTAGGGGATCATATAAAAGTACGTTTGAACGGTTTAACGCAATGGGTAGGCATAGAAGATGCCCCTGACACCCAAACCTTGGCGGCTGATGCCAGAATTGGTAACCGTTCCGGAATTGGTATGTTGCTTTATAATGATAGCAACGGGGAAACCAAACAACGAGGTTCCAGGGTTTCCTTTGCGCACCACTTGATTTTGGATAGGTATGATGATGAGTTTTTATCCTTTGGAATTTCATACAACTTCAACCAGTTCCGAATTGATATTGAAAACTTTAGGGACAATAATGACCCCAATGTAACAGACGATAGGGCGACGACGAACCATAACTTTGATTTAGGGGTCCTTTATCGTTTGGATAAATTCTATCTTAGTTTAAACGCTTCCAATATTTTGAACAAGGATTTGGCTGCCTTTAATCCCATTTTTGAACCCAACACCTTACGAAATTATTATGTCTACACGGGCTATAGTTTTTCCAAAAACAACAACAGTAAAATAGAAGTTGAACCTTCGGTTTTCTTTCAATGGTTCGAAAATGATGGCCGTTCCGTAACCGATTTGAATGCAAAATTCCGGTTTCACGATTTTGAAGACTACTATTATTTAGGGCTCACCTACCGTTTCTTGAATGACCAAATTGGAACGCCTTTGTACATTGCTCCCATTGCGGGCTTGAAGAAGAGTAATTTTTATTTCGGCTATTCTTATCAGGTCATCACCAATGAAATCTTGGGATATAGTGCTGGAACGCACGTATTGACCGTGGGTATGGATTTATTCCAGGGCATCAGTAATTGTCGTTGTACTTACTAAATCCTTGTTTTAGTTTACTTTTGCCTACTTCAAAGAAATCATGGGCAAAATTAAACTCAATAACATTCGCGTACATGCTTGGCATGGGTGCCTAAAAGAGGAAAGTATCATAGGAAGTGATTATCGGGTAGACCTCGAAGTGAGTGCCGATCTGTCCTTACCCTCCATCTCCGACAAGTTAAACGATACCATAGACTATGTTCATCTCAACAATATTGTGAAAGAGGAAATGTTGCAAAAATCCAAATTGTTGGAACACGTAGCCAAAAGAATTTTGAATCGCATTTTCAGGGAAATTCCTGAAGTAAGAACAGCAGAAATTTCAGTTTCAAAAATCAATCCCCCCATTGGTGGGGATGTGGAAAGTGTGGCCGTAACATTATCTGCTAAAAACGGGTAGTTCCTATTTTGGAAAGGAGCATTTAGAGTGCTACATTTGCATCTTGCAAGGCATCGTGGCCGAGTGGCTAGGCACAGCTCTGCAAAAGCTTGTACAGCGGTTCGAATCCGCTCGATGCCTCAAAGGCCCGGTCGTTTAGGCTGGGTTTTTTTGTTCATTTATACGCTCAATCCCTTCTTTAATATTGAACTTATCCTTTGGTAAAAAACCTTTGGTTATTAACACCATACCACACACCACTAAGATAAGCCCCAATATTTTTTTGATGTAGGTGATTCGTTCTAAAGTCAATTTCTTTTTCAATTGTTTGGCCAGTACTATTTTGAACAGGTCAGTAATAAAATACGTGGTCAACATGCTTCCAAAAAATACGAGAATTCTATTTGGATTATTATTCAAACTTGGACCTACCACAATCAATACGCCCAACCAAAAAACCAACACTCCAACGTTAATGAAATTTAACAGAAAACCCTTGACCACAAGTCCTAAATAGGTTCCTTTTGACGGTCTGACTTTTTCTTTCTTTGTCGTCTTTTTTATCAAAATAACCAACCCATAAATCAATAAAATCATTCCCCCAAAAACATAAAGCCCTGGCGTATTACTCAAATTTTCCAACAACTGGAAACTACTGAAATATGCAATAAACAAGAAAAGGATATCGGCCATAATAACACCGATGTTAAAGAATAAGCCAGCACGAAAACCTTTTATAGCACTGGTTTCAAGCAGCACAAAGAAAACAGGGCCCACCATAAAGCTCAGTAAAAAGCCTAAGGGCAGAGCTGCTTGTACATCTTCAATCATACAACCTATTCAACGCGTTCCACTTTTCCCCCAAAAACCGTTTTTTCATCCATCTTTTCGGGATTTCCAAAAACTCTCACCGTTCCTCCGGCCTTGACATCGGCTTTGACATATTTAGTGGCATAAACCGATGCATTTCCACCGGCATTTACCTTTACCGTTGTGAATTTGCTTTTAAATTCATTCCCTTGAAAAGAACCTCCGGTATTAATAACGATATCCTGATTGTCCGTAAATCCCTTTACAACAATATCCCCTCCTGTAACCGCTTTAGCCAACAATTGTTCCACTTTACAATTCAATTGAAGTTCCCCGCTTTCTTGGGCGCGCACATCCAAAATGTTCTGAGCAAGGACATCATTGGAATATATGCGTGCATCTTCATTGACATCAATTATTTTTAAGTGCTCCGTGTAATAGAGTTTTACAAAGGTTCGATACCCACTGAAAATCTTATCAATGTTCATCCTAATTTTAAGAACGCCTTTGTTATTGACAATGGCCACTTTGTTGGTGTTTGCCCCTGAAATTTCCGCTTTGTTTTCGTTGGATTTAATTAATTCAATGGAAATTCCATCAAATCCTTTTACTTCATCAAACGATTGAAGTTCCATGGTAATGGAACCCTCTTGAGCATTTAAGAATGGGATAAAGCCACAAAAAAGGAAGAAAAGTGCATTTTTCATAGTTTCTCGTTTTGATTGATATCCAACTACATAAACTCTTTTCCTAAAGAAATAGTATTATTCGTTTCTACCCAACAAAGTAAAATCTAAGTGTCGTTTTACCAAATCAGTATTTTTTACCATAACAATGACCTCATCCCCTAACTGATACATTTCTTTGAACCGCTCTCCAATTATAGCGTATTGCCGTTCATCAAAAACATAATAATCGTCCTTAATATCACGAATACGAACCATTCCTTCACACTTATTTTCTATAATTTCAACATAAACTCCCCATTCCGTTACCCCAGAAATGACGCCAACAAACTCCTTATCGGAATGGTCTTCCATAAACTTAATCTGCATGTATTTAATGGAATCCCGCTCTGCATTGGCCGCCAATAGTTCCATATTTGAGGAATGCTGGCATTGTTCCTCATAAACCGTTTCATTTTTGGTTGTTCCATCGTTTAAATAATGCTGCAGTAAACGATGCACCATCACATCCGGATATCTTCTAATTGGGGAGGTAAAATGAGTGTAAAAATCAAAAGCCAATCCATAATGTCCAATATTATCCGTAGTATACACTGCTTTACTCATGCTTCGAATCGCCAGGGTATCCACTAAATTTTGCTCTTTTTTACCCTTTACATCATTCAACAGGCGGTTCAAAGAACCATTTATTGATTTTCTATCACGTAGATCAACACTATGCCCAAACCTTGAAATCACCCCATTCAATGCCATCAATTTATCGATATCAGGTTCGTCATGTACACGGTAAACAAAGGTCTTTTTTGATTTCTGTTTGCCCACATATTCAGCCACCTTTCTATTGGCCAACAACATAAATTCCTCAATCAATTTATTGGCGTCCTTGGATTCCTTGAAGAATACACTTTCGGGATTCTTTTCTTGATCCAAATTAAACTTGACCTCTATTTTATCAAAAGAAATGGCACCGGAATCCATACGCTTCTCCCGCATAATTTTGGCCAGTACATCCAGTTGTAAAACAGCTTCCTTAATTTCATTAGAAATATCGTAAGCACTTTCCCTAATGGAAATATCATCAGGAATACTATTGGAACGCGTTTCTATAATATGCTGCGCTTCTTCATAGGCAAATCGTTCGTCAGACAATATCACGGTTCTTCCGAACCATTGGCTTTTGACCTTGGCGTTTTCATCCATTTCAAAAACCGCAGAAAATGTATATTTTTCTTCCTTGGGCCGCAACGAACAGGCATTATTCGACAATATCTCAGGAAGCATAGGAACCACCCGGTCCACCAAGTACACCGAAGTCGCTCGATTAAATGCTTCATCATCTAGAATGGAACCCGGGGTTAAGTAGTGCGAAACATCGGCGATATGTACCCCTATTTCAAAATTTCCGTTTTCCAATCTTTGAAAGGACAGGGCATCATCAAAATCCTTAGCATCTTTCGGATCTATGGTAAAGGTGAGAATATCACGCATATCCCTGCGCTTCGCTATTTCTTCATCTTTGATGGAGGTATCCAAAGTGTTTGCAAATTGTTCCACCTCATAGGGAAATTCATAAGGGAGACCGTATTCAGCGAGAATGGAATGAATCTCCGTTTGATGTTCCCCTGGCATTCCCAATATTTCCATGATCGTACCGTAGGGAGAATCGGCCTCTTCCGGCCAATCCCCCAACTCCACTAAAACTTTGGTTCCGTCTTCCGCTTTTTTTGACCGCTCCAATGGAACAAAAATATCAGTGTACATTTTAGGATCCGTTGGTCTTACAAATACAAATGTTTTGTGTTTTTCCACAATACCAACATATTTATCCTTTTTACGCTCCAAAACCTTTGAAACCCTACCTTCTGGTCGCCTCCCGTTTCTTCTGTTCTTCAAAAGAACTTCAACGGTATCACCATGAAAAGCTTTATTCAATTGGCTATTTGGAACAAAGATATCCTGGTCAGAATCCTCGGTAATGATATAGGCATTTCCATTATTGGCCAAATCAACCCTTCCCCTAATGATAACCCTATTCGAAGGTTTCTTTTTATACTTCCCCCGCTCCGCTTCCATAATACGGTCCTTTACCTTTAATTGTGCCAAACGTTGGATTAAATCATTCCGACCCTTAGTATCTGTAATACCAAGTTTCGAAGCTATTTGTTTATAGTTGAACGATTTATTGGGCTCAGCTTCCAAAACGGTGAAAATCCCTTTGGTAATCTCATTTTTTCGCTGACTTCTTGCCCTCTTTTTTCTCTTGGACATCCACATAAAAGTTTGAGGGAAATTACGAATTATTGAACTAGACTACTTTTAAGAAATCTCTTCGTTTTATCAACATACAATTAATTATTTCCCTTTTTTATATTAATTTTTAAAAAATGATGATGATAGTGATGGTCTGTGGATAATGGGAATAAATATTTCTTTAAAAGATTGTGTTGAACAAACATTCTTTTTTGTTCACAGTTTATGAATGATTGAAAAATGTAATAACCAACGAATTATCCCTTTTTTCAACATTGTTTAACAAGTGGAATCAACATGAATTTATGGAAAACTTAGTTTTGATTTTATGTTAATTAGCGTTAGAAAAAAGAGGATAAATGTTCATTAAAAATTAATGAAATATTGATTTAATATTATGTAAAAAGTGGTAATGTTAATTTAACGGAAAGAAAACAAATTATTTCGTTCCTTTTTTTCTACTGAATATGAACAATGGACAAAAACCCTAAGAAGTTGATTTTTAACGAATGGGAAAATTGTTCCATGAAATATTAACCATCCGACTTTGAAAGAATTGTACCTTTGTCATGAACCTAACCTAATATTTCGCCATGAAAATAGCAATTGGAAACGACCACGCGGGAACAGAGTATAAATTGGCTATTGTAGGTCTTTTGAAATCAAAGAACATAGAGGTGGTCAATTATGGTACTGATGGAACCGATAGTGTCGATTATCCAGATTTTGTCCATCCGGTAGCCATGGACGTGGAACAGGGAAATGTGGATATGGGTATTGTAATTTGCGGAACGGGAAATGGCGCTACGATGACCATTAACAAGCATCAGGGCATTCGCGGGGCTTTATGCTGGAACAAGGAGTTGACCGCCTTGGCAAGAACACATAATGATGCAAATATATTAAGCTTACCTGCTCGGTTCATAGCACTTCCACAGGCTTTGGAAATGGTCGAGACCTTTTTGAAAACGTCATTTGAAGGAGGACGTCATGAACGACGGATAGAAAAGATTCCCTGTATTTAAATCCATGTTCATAACATGGGGCATCATCATTCTCATAGACATGAAATTAGTGGAAAAAACCTCGGTATTTCCATTGTCTTAAATGTCGTTGTAACCATAGCCCAGATAATTGGCGGATTAGTCTCAGGAAGTCTGTCCTTGCTGTCCGACGCAGTTCATAATTTTAGCGACGTTTTATCGTTAGTTATAAGTTTTTTGGCCAATAAGGTGGCCAAAAGAAAGGCCTCAACGAATAAAACCTTTGGATATAAAAGAGCAGAAATTATTGCCGCTTTTGTGAATTCAGCAACTTTAATTGTAGTCTCTGTTTTTCTTACTGTAGAAGCAGTGGAGCGCTTTTTTAACCCACAGATAATAGCTACAAATTGGGTTATTTGGCTTTCCATTTTGGCCATTCTGGTCAATGGTCTTAGTGTCCTCTTATTAAAGAAGGATTCGGAGACCAATATGAACATGAAATCAGCGTACCTCCATTTATTGACGGATATGCTGGCTTCAATTGCAGTATTGATAGGAGGGGTTTTAATGAAATACTATGCTATCTTTTGGATTGACCCATTATTGACCCTGTTAATCGCTTTTTATTTAATTTATGTAGGGTATTATTTATTGAAGGAATCGACAAAGGTGCTAATGTTGTTTACACCAAAATCCATCATGGTTCAGGAAATCGTTTCCAACATTTCTGAAATAGAGGGAATCAAAAATGTTCATCACGTCCATATATGGCAACTGAATGAGGAAGAAATCCACCTGGAAGCACATATAGATTTTAAAGAGGACATAAAACTTTCTCAATTTGAGGGAGTTTTGGAACGTATTGAGGAAATGGTACATAATAAACATGGCATCAATCATGTGAATATTCAACCAGAATTTGGCAAAGCAGATTCCAAAACTATTATCGTGCAGGACTAGAATGAAGATTGAAATCAAATATTTTAATGAGCTTATTACCAATGAGTTGTATGAATTACTTCAACTTCGAAGTGAGGTGTTTGTAGTGGAGCAAAATTGTGTTTATCAAGACATCGATGGAAAAGATGAAATAGCATTGCATGTTCTTGGAAAGGAAAATGGAAAAATAGTGGCATATCTCCGTATTTTTAAACCAGGAGATTATTTTCAAAGCACTTCCATTGGACGAGTTGTTGTAACTAAAACATCTAGAAAGAAGGGATATGCAAAAGAAATCATGAACTATGCCATAGCCTATGTGGAAGGAAACATAAAAGAAAAGGCGATAATGCTTTCTGCCCAGACCTATCTCATGAATTTTTATAAGGATTTAGGATTCAGAAGTAAAGGAGAAGAATACCTGGAAGATGGGATACCCCATATCAAAATGGTCTACGGGTAAACTAAACTTTTGATTCCTCTTGAATTTCGGACAATTTAAAAACAAGGGCTTCCCCTATTTTTTTAACTATGCCTACCACCAAGGCATTCCCCATAAAAAACGCTCGTTTGGTATCCGTAATACCATCCAATTTGGTATGGTCATCAGGAAACCCATTTAAACGCTCCAATTCTATTGGGGTAAGCCGTCTTAGTCCTTTTCGGGTAGCAACCACATGTTTGAATCGTGAAGGGGATTTACCTCCTTCCCCAGTAATAATGGTTCTAGAAGGTTGATCAAGTGCATCAGGAAAAACCATATGTCCTTCGGAGTAATGGTATTGAAAACCTTCTTTTGTGGTGCGCATTTCCTTCTTACTACCTTTAAGATATTCCCATTTGGGCAAATCTTCCTCTGGAATGAAAAAATCATCGGTGACCTCTCCGTTCTGTAGTACGGAAGCCAAGGGTGAAGCCACTCCATCATGAGAGGGACTAATTTTTAGCGTGGAAACCTTGTCGTGAACGCAAATACCAGAATTCTCAAAAGGGGATGTTTTTTGATTCTTGTTAAAGCTGTCTGATAGTGCAACGAAATCACCTTCTAAATAAAAATTGGATAAATTACTATCATTACGAGCAGTTGGAAAAGCGTGGGCCATAACCCCTAGATTACATATCCAATCCTTTTTATCCTGTTTTAAAAGGACTTTGTATAGAACAGATGATTTATGATAGCCCACCAAAAAAACCCTTCTTCTTCGTTGCGGAAAGCCATAATCCGCTGCATTAATGACCCGCCATTCCACAGTATAGCCCAAATCAGAAAGCCCTTTGAGCATTACGGCAAAATCACGGCCGCGTTGACTTGCCGGGGATTTCAACAAACGGTCTACGTTCTCCAAAATGAGATAGTGGGGTTTATTTGCTTTTTCCTTTAGGATGCGGTAAATGGACCACCATAACACCCCTTTTTTACCTAATAGCCCTTTGGAGTTGTTAAGGGTTGTTGCCACGGAGTAGTCTTGACAAGGAAACCCCCCGACCAAAACATCATGGTCGGGAATTTCATGTGTTGGTACCTCTTCAATATTTTGATTGGAATGGTTTTGATTTCCAAAGCGGGCCTCATAGACTATCGAAGCATGTTGGGTTTTGGTGGAAGGCTCCCATTGATTGCTCCAAATAACTCTAAAACGCCCCGTATCTTCAAGCCCCAGGCGAAAGCCACCGACACCTGCAAAAAGTTCACATACATTAAATTTTTGCATTCTTAAATGTAGGGAGAAATCCAAATATCATTTTAGAATATCATCGTATTTGGGAGTGTTTTTTAGTAAAGAAACAGCACTTAAAACGGCCTCATCGTGCTTTAAGTTATAATCATATAAACCCCTTCTATAGAAATAGCGTTTGACCAATTCATCGGTTAGCTTTTTTGTTATTTCCGTTTTATAGGTATCCAAAGCAGCTACTTTTCCTTTGTTTATGGTCAATAGTAAATCTCTATAACTATTTTGAACTTCGGACCCCAAAAGGGTTTCATCCGCATTGACTTGCGCTTCCAACAATTTTTCGGTTTCTGTCTTAAACGTAAAATCGCTCTTTTGGGCAAAACCCTTAAAGCCCTTAAAATCATTATCCGAAAAGGCAAAATCATCAACCCTATCAAAGGAGTTGCTATAGAAAAAATCTGTCGCAAAGTCAAAAATGACCCGATTGTCATCTAGGGCATCAATAAGGTCGTTTGTTCGCAAAGAAGCGATTTCAACATCGGGCATAACGCCCCCGCCATCTTCCACGGTTCTTCCATTTCTAGTTTTAAACTGACTGAACGTAGTATTTCTTATGGCATTTCCCTCATCATCACGGTTCCAGTAATCAAGTGCTTGGATACAACGGCCAGAAGGGGTATAGTAGCGTGAAATAGTTACTTTAAGTTGCGTTCCATAGGTTAATTTTAAAGGGCGCTGTACCAATCCTTTTCCAAAACTTCTTGCTCCCATCACCACAGCACGGTCCAGGTCCTGTAGGCCTCCGGAAACAATTTCACTAGCTGAGGCGCTGCTACCATTGATTAGTACCACCAGGGGGATTTCAGTATCAATAGGCTGGTTTTTGGTCTTATACTCCTGGTTGAACTTTTTGACTTTGGATTTGGTGGTGACGATTAATTCTCCTTTAGGAACGAATAAATTGGTCACATTGATAGCCTCGGAGAGCAATCCTCCTGGATTACCGCGAAGATCGAGAATCAAACGCTCTGCACCACTCCCTTTTAAATCCAAAAGGGCAGCCTTTGTTTGGCTTGAAGCCTTTCTATTGAACCTGGAAAGTACAATATAACCCGTCTTGTCATCGACCATACTGTAGTAAGGTATGGCATCCACTTCAACGCCTTCCCTTCTAATGGTCGCTGTTTGGTTTTTACCCTGTCTTTTATATACTACTTCCACAGAGGTTCCGTTGGCACCCTTCAAAAGCTCACTGGCATTATCATCAAAGTCGGCTACTTTGATATCCCCTATTTGAACGATTTCATCCCCCGCCTTAAGCCCCGCTTTGTCCGCCGGATAATCTTGATAGGGCTCTATAATTAGCAATTTATCATCATAAGAACGCACCAAAGCGCCAATTCCGGAATACTCACCTGCATTCCTGATTTTGTAATCCTCCACATCTTGTTCATTCAAAAATTTGGTGTAGGGATCCAATTCGTTGAGCATATTCTTTATAGCGGAATCCATGAGTTCGCCAGGATTGGTTTCATCCACATAGTTCATGTTAAGTTCCTTGAAAAGCGTGGTGAAAATTTCGATTTGTTTGGCGATTTCAAAAAAGTCGCTTTTATAACTGCTCGCCGCAAGGAGAAAAATAATTGCCAGAAAAGGGACAATAAACTTCTTTTTTACCCATTTATTCATCAGAGATTTGCTTTAGAAATTTTGTCAGTAGCGTTTTAACGCCAACCTCAATTTTTGAAAAGGACGGCATTTCCTTTCCAAGGTATAAAATCACCAACGCATATTGTGCTTCCATATTGTTAAAAATGGGCGCCTTGTTTAAGCGATAGGCTTCTCGGATCAATCTTTTGATACGATTGCGCTTTACTGCAGACTTAAAATGTTTCTTTGGGGCCACTACGGCCACTTGAATAGGAACATTTTCAGGGAGGGCCGTTTTTAGATAAAGAAGCTTTAAAGGAAAGTCGCTAGTGGACTGCCCTTTTTTAAAAAGCTGTTCGATGATTTTTTTGCTTTTTAATCGCTGCTCTTTAGGGAATTTAAAATCCATCGCTTAAAAATAAAAAATCCGCTCTAGGAAACCCCAAAGCGGATTTTGCATGATTCGCCTGTGCTATTATTTTGCTTGCCAAATATTGTTCTCGCGGTTAACATCGGCCATGAGTTGAGATGGGTCAATGTTCAATCCGGCCAAATTTGAAATGGGCATATCCAAAATGAGCTCATAAGTCGGGTAAGCCCAGGGCCAATCTTCTACCACCGTTCTTTTTAGTTGCGGGTAAGGATTGTCTTTTTCCCCGCGCATCATACGTAAGGGAATGTAATAGGTTTCCTGGTTTCCGTTGGTATCGACCACCAGAACATCTAAAGGCATAGGCATTAACCCAACGCGCTCGAATATAATTTTGGTTCTATTGCCTTCGACGACGACCTCTTTGACCCCATAATCAATGGTATTGGTCGTTTGTGTCCAATCGGTGAGGTACCAATCCAATTCCATTCCTGATACTTTTTCAGCGGTACGTTTGATATCATTTGGAACAGCATGTTTAAACCTATAATCCTCATAAAACCTTCGCAAAGTAGCCATTAGTTTATCTTGACCAATGACATATCCTAACTGAGCAAGAAAAATAGACCCTTTGCTATACGCCGAAATCCCATACGCAAAATTGTTATGATAACGATCGGCATGTGTAGTTTGAGGGGCTTCGTCGTCTAGCTCAACTAACGCATAGTAACTTTGGTAGGAACGAGAAAAAGGATTGTCCTTACCCTGATTCATAATCTCGTTCATGCATAAACTACTAATAAAAGTGGTAAAACCCTCATCCATCCACTCGTATTTTGCCTCATTTGTTGCAACTGCATGCTGAAACCAAGAGTGCCCCAATTCATGTACCGTAACTCCCACCAAACTTCCAAAAGAGCGCTCACCTGTTATCAAAGTACACATGGCATATTCCATGCCGCCATCACCCCCCTGAACAACAGAATACTGCTCGTACGGATATTTACCAATGTTTTTGTTGAAAAACTCCATGGCAGCCACAGTCTTTGCCTGTAAGTCTTTCCAATTCTTGCGAATTTCATCTTTGTCTTTGTAGAAAAAATGGAGATCGGTGCCATCTTCCATTTCAACCACATCATGCACGTACTCTGGGTCAGCACCCCAAGCAAAATCGTGCACCATAGGGGCTTTAAAATGCCAGGTCAACGTCTTCCCCTTTGTTTTTACCTTTGTCCCCGGGGCTTCATAACCATGACCAATTTCATTTGGGTTTTGCAGATAGCCTGAGCCTCCAATGGCATAATCCTTGTCAATGGTGATTTTCACATCAAAATCACCCCAAACCCCATGAAATTCCCGAGCGATGTATGGATTGGGATGCCAGCCTTCAAAATCGTATTCTGCCATCTTTGGATACCACTGGGTCATGGAGAGGGCGATGCCTTCCTTGTTATTTCTCCCTGATCGGCGAATCTGTTCAGGCACCTGTCCCTTGAATTCCATATCAAAAGTTGATGTTCCGCCAGGGGGAATAGGATTGTTCAAGTCAACCACCAATATGGTTTCCTCCTCATTAAATTTTACCGAAGCCCCGTCTTGGGTCAAAGAAAGCGCATGAAGGTATCCCTGTTGTTCAGTGGTCAGGGAGGCAATCCTGCTTTTTCCATTGGCCAACATCCTTCCATCCCCATCCTTAATGCTCTGCAACCGAATATCCATTTCACTACCCGGCTGAAAAGCGTTAAAATATAAATGGTAGTAGACCCTGTTCAAGGTATCCGGGGAATTGTTGGTATACACCAACTTTTGATTTCCTGTATATTGAAAGTTCTCAACATTCATGTCAACCTCCATGGTGTAATTAACATGTTGTTGCCAATAGGATGTATTATTTTGAGCTAGTAAGGTCCCAACGCCACAGAGCATAAGATAGACCATTTTTTTAACCAATTTTACCATAACTATTCAACGTTATATTCCAAAGTGGTCTTGCCTTTTGCAAGGTTCGATGCCAAAATTAGAGCATTGTAGGCATTGACCATTTTACCGGACCTTGAGGCTTCGGAAAATGGTTTTGCCTTTTCGGCATCACCGGCCAAAACTACCGAGGCTTTGGAGGACAATCCGGATTGCATCAAAACCTTCTTTACCTGGGAAGCGGTAAGGGTTGGGTGGTGTGATCGTATCAGGGCGGCAACTCCTGCAACCCCTGGGGCAGCGAAAGAGGTGCCGTTCTGAAATTTATATTGACTTTTTGGAATTGCGGAATAAATATCTTGCCCAGGGGCAAACACATCTACATTTCTAGCGCCATAATTGGAAAAGTCAGCCACCATCTTAGAGCCATAAGAAGGCGCTAGAGCTCCAACGGTAATGACGTTATCTGTGATTTCCGAACTGGTAAATTTATGGTCATTGGGATAATTTGGGTTATTGTTGTCATCCAAATCATTACCATCGTTGCCCGCAGCATGCACAATGAGCACGTCCTTGGAAGCTGCATATTTAATGGCCTCATACACCCATTCCGCATTTGGTGAAAACGATTTCCCAAAACTGCAATTGATAATTTTAGCACCATTGTCTGTGGCGTAGCGAATGGCCAAAGCAATGTCCTTATCGTACTCATCCCCATTAGGTACAGCGCGAATGGCCATTATTTTCACGTTGTTGGCAACACCATCAATTCCAATACCGTTCTTACGCTCGGCAGCAATAATCGCCGCCACAAAAGTACCGTGGTTTTCATCTTCAACCCTATTTCTTGGATTACCGTTGCCATAGCCCCTACTGTTAAAATCATAAGGATCGTCACCAACAGTGGCCCGACCATTAAAGTCTTTGTTTAGATTGTAGTTGGCCCTTTCCGAAAAATAGGCGATGCCGTCATTGAGTTCCTTAATAACATCGTCAATCGAATCTTCATATTGGTACATTTGTTTGATAACGGCCACGCTTTGTTGCATTTCCTCTGTTTGGGGTTTCATGGCCATAACATCTTCTTTGGTATAAGTTGCTTTGCCCAGTGCCTCTTTTATCTTTTTATCAGCACTTTGCACTACCTGAAGGATTTGCTCGTATTGTTGTTTGTTCTGTACAGCTTTAGGGTATTCTTCATCCAATTTCAACTGTGCCTTTGCCCTAGTGGGGGCATCGCCAATGCCCAGACGTAACATTCGTGCATATTCCAACTGCTCGTATTCGGACTCCCCTAAAAAATTATAGCCATGAACATCATCAATGTATCCGTTTCCATCATCATCTTTTCCGTTTCCAGGCCGCTCATCTGAATTGGTCCATACTACCCCATCCAAATCTTCGTGCTCCAAATCGATACCTGAGTCTACAACGGCAACAATTACTGTTTTCCCTTTTTTGTTTCCGATAATCTCTTTGTAGGCCTTATCGACACTCATTCCGGGGATGGTATCCGTCAACAGGTCGGCATGGCCCCAGCTTTTCTTCTCGGTTTCCGTTAGTTCAGCAACTTTTAAGGGAATGGTATCAATATTTGCTACTGGTGTGGAAACCAGACTAGTGGCGCCGCAACCCATTAAAAGGCCGCCCGAAAGGAGGGCAACACATAATTTTACATATGAATTCATAAAATTGGTTTTATTCGCATTTTTATTTTGAAAAATATTCGTCAAAAGTGAACGTCTCCTCAAGACGAACCCCTTTTTCCGTTTGTTTTAAGGTACATAGTTCGTTGTGGGCATCGTGCTCAAAAAAAAGGATATATTCCAGTGCCACCACGTTTTCAAGAAAGCGGGCCTTTTCTTTTAATGTAAGCAACGGCCTCGTATCATAACCCATTACATAGGGTAGGGGGATGTGCCCAACAGTCGGGATAAGGTCCGCAGTGAACACTAAGGTCTTTCCACGGTAATTAACATGCGGCAACATCTGTTTTTCGGTATGGCCATCAACGAACAGAATTCCGAACCCCAATTCTGATTTTTCTACAAAAACCCCGTCGTTTCTGTCAACAAAACGTAGTTGCCCACTTTCTTGCATGGGCAATAGATTTTCTTTCAAAAAAGATGCCTTTTCGCGTGCATTGGGATTTGTGGCCCACTCCCAGTGCTCCTTGTTGGTCCAAAATGTAGCGTTCTTGAATGCCGGTTCATATCCGGTACGGTCGCTGTTCCACTGAATGCTTCCGCCGCAATGGTCAAAATGCAGGTGAGTCAGAAAAACATCGGTAATATCGTCTCTGTGAAATCCTGCTTTTTTTAGGGAATTGTCCAACGAATGGTCGCCCCATAAATAATAATATCCAAAAAACTTGTCCGATTGTTTATTGCCGAGACCTGTATCTACAAGAATGAGCCGATTCCCGTCTTCAATTAAAAGACTGCGCGCCGCAATATCAATCATATTTTTGCTGTCAGCGGGATTGGTCTTTGTCCAAAGTGTTTTTGGCACAACGCCAAACATGGCCCCACCGTCCAATTTAAAATTTCCCGTTTCTATGGGATAAAGTGTCATTAAAAAAATTAAGGTCGCCCAAAATAAGAAACAGGAGCATAATCCCCTTAAAAACATTCAATTATTAGTCCATTTTTAACAAAAGTCGACCAATAGTATACTTGATGGAGGAAAACTATCCAAAGAGGAAAAGCAATAGTCATCAATTTTGGAATAAAAATCCTATTTTACCAAAAAAACAGGAATGCTCGAACTGGCAGGCATCATTATATTGGGAATCATTGCGCAGTGGGTCGCGTGGCGTTTGAAATTGCCAGCAATATTGCCTTTAATTCTAATAGGTCTAATGGTTGGGCCCATAGCAACATTGTATACTGAAGACGGCGGAAAACTTATAGAACCTATTTGGAATGGCACAAAGGGGCTTTTCCCAGGGGAGGGCTTGTACTATTTTGTTTCCCTGGCCATTAGCATCATTCTTTTTGAAGGAGGACTTACCCTAAAGCGCTCTGAAATACAAAATGTTGGCCCGGTAATTACCAAGCTCATTACCGTTGGTTCCTTGGTCACTTTTTTTGGCGCAGGGGTCGCAGCCCACTATATTTTTCATTTATCATGGCAGTTGTCCTTTCTTTTTTCAGCATTGATTATTGTTACCGGCCCGACCGTGATTACCCCAATATTGAGAAATATTCCTCTTAAAAAAGATGTTTCCGCGGTTTTGAAATGGGAAGGTATTTTAATCGACCCCATAGGTGCGTTGGTTGCAGTTTTGGTGTTTGAGTTTATCAGTGTGGGAGAGGGAAGTGCCTTTACCCAGACAGCTCTGATTGAATTTGGCAAAATTTTACTTTTCGGCACGACCTTCGGTTTCACGTTTGCACACGCTTTGGCTTTTGCCATAAAAAAGAACCTGATTCCACATTACCTGATGAATGTGGTCTCGCTCTCCGTGGTGCTGTTGGTCTTTGTTGAATCAGACCTGTTTGCCCATGAATCCGGACTTTTGGCCGTAGTGGTCATGGGGATGGTCATGGGAAATATGAACCTTCCCAATCTCAAGGAATTACTCTACTTCAAGGAATCATTAAGCGTATTGTTGATTTCCATTTTATTCATACTTCTAGCGGCCAACATCAATATGAGCGATCTTGAACTGTTAAGAACATGGAACACCGCTTGGTTGTTTTTGGTGGTCGTTTTTCTGATTCGGCCTATTGGGGTTTTACTGAGCACCCAAGGTTCGGGATTAAAGCTTAACGAGAAATTGTTTATTGGTTGGGTCGGGCCTAGGGGTATTGTGGCTGCAGGAATCGCCTCTCTCTTTGGCTCTAAATTGTTGGCCAAGGGAGAACCGGGAGCGGAATACATCACCCCATTGGTTTTTATGATTGTGCTGGGTACCGTTCTTTTTAATGCAACTACAGCAAGATTGTTTGCCAAATTGATAGGGGTGTTCCTTACTAAATCTGAAGGCATACTGATTATTGGCGCGTCAAAAGTCTCTAGATTGATTGGAAATTACTTAAAGAAGAACAACAGACACGTAGTTCTGATTGACAATAATGAGACCAATGTGGCCAAGTCGAAGAAATTAGGCCTTGAAGCGCTTGCCGCCAATATCTATTCAGATACCTTGACGGATAATATTGAATTGAACGATGTTGGCTATTTGATGGCCTTGACCGGAAATTCCGATATTAACCGGTTCGCCATTGACAAGTTCAGGGACCAATTTGGTGAAAATGGCTCCTTTCGTTTGGTGGACTCGGATGAAATGAACGACCCCGAGAAAACCCCGAAGGACGGTTTATTCTCGCAGACGGATGATTTCATCAAACTGACCGAAACAGCGAGGAAGTTTCCTTCAATCAACGAAATAGACGTAAAGGACACGAAACATTACTACACCTTAATTGAGATGGCCCAATCCGACGAAGATGTTATTCCCATTTTTTTGAAAATGCCTGAGGGTAGCCTTGAAATCATAGCCTCCCTCAGCAATGGGGTGGAAGACATTAAAGAGGGCAGTAAATTGGTCTATATGGGCAAACCCTTTGATTTTGAGGCAGCGGAATAAATAACGGAGTACCCCCTAGTCATTCAACTTTAAGACGGCCATAAAGGCTTGTTGGGGGATTTCCACATTACCTACCTGGCGCATTCGCTTTTTTCCTTTCTTCTGTTTTTCCAGCAGTTTTCGCTTACGCGAAATATCACCTCCATAACACTTGGCCGTTACATCCTTTCGAAGCGCCTTTATGGTTTCCCTTGAAATAATTTTGGAACCAATGGCCGCTTGAATTGGGATATCAAACTGTTGTCTTGGAATGAGTTCCTTGAGCTTTTCACACATCTTTTTGCCTATGGTTTGGGCGTTGTCAAAGTGCACCAGCGCTGAAAGGGCATCAACCGGTTGGGCGTTCAAAAGAATGTCTACACGGACCAATTTAGAAACCCGCATTCCAATAGGTGCATAGTCAAACGAGGCATAACCCTTGGAAACCGTTTTCAAACGATCATAAAAATCAAAAACGATTTCGGCCAAAGGCATGTCAAATGTGAGCTCCACGCGTTCAGTGGTCAAGTAAGTCTGGTTGGTAATTTGGCCGCGTTTGTCAATACATAACGACATTACGTTACCAACAAAATCCGATTTTGTAATGATCGTAGCTTTGATATAGGGCTCCTCTACCCTGTCCAAGGTTGATGGGTCGGGCAGGTCTGAGGGATTATTGACAATAACAATATCATCAGGGTGCTTTTTGGTAAATGCGTGATAGCTAACGTTGGGTACAGTGGTGATAACGGTCATATCAAACTCGCGTTCCAAACGTTCCTGAATAATTTCCATATGCAGCATCCCCAAGAAACCGCACCTAAAACCAAAACCAAGAGCGGCACTGCTTTCCGCAGTGAATACTAAAGAGGCGTCATTAAGCTGTAGTTTTTCCATGGACGAACGAAGCTCTTCAAAATCCTCAGTATCCACGGGATAGATACCCGCAAACACCATGGGCTTTACATCCTCAAAACCCGCAATGGCTTCGGAAGAAGGATTTTCGGAAAGGGTTATGGTATCTCCCACCTTTACTTCTCGAGCATCTTTTATTCCAGTAATCAAATAGCCCACATCCCCGGTGGAAATTTTCGATTTTGGATGCTGGGTCAGTTTTAAGGTGCCTATTTCGTCAGCAAAATAATCTTTGCCGGTAGCCATGAACTTGATTTTCTGTCCTTTTTTTAATTCCCCATTGAGAATTCTAAAATAGGTTTCCACCCCTCGGAAAGGATTGTAGACAGAATCGAACACCAAGGCTTGTAGCGGGGCATTTGGACTACCTTGTGGAGCGGGGACCTGCTCAATAATGGCTTGAAGGATGTTCTCAATACCGATACCGGTCTTTGCACTCGCAGGGATAACTTCTTCGGGGTCACACCCCAAGAGATCAACAATATCATCCGTAACCTCCTCTGGGTTGGCACTGGGCAGATCTACCTTGTTCAGCACAGGAATTATTTCCAAATCGTTTTCCAGTGCTAGGTATAGATTGGAAATGGTCTGCGCTTGGATGCTCTGGGCCGCGTCAACTACCAAAAGAGCACCTTCACATGCAGCAATGGAACGAGAGACTTCATAAGAGAAATCGACGTGTCCAGGGGTATCGATCAGATTAAGTATATAAGTTGCACCCTCGTACTCATATTCCATTTGAATAGCGTGGCTTTTGATGGTTATGCCACGTTCCCGCTCAAGATCCATATTGTCCAAAAGCTGGTCCTGTTTTTCACGCTCGGTCACCGAGCCGGTAAAATCAAGCAATCGGTCGGCCAAAGTACTTTTGCCATGATCGATATGGGCAATGATGCAGAAATTCCTAATATGCTTCATTCAGGGAGCAATTTTGCCGCAAAGATAGTTTATTTAAAGACCTTTAGCAGTGGTAGGCAGTTCTTCACCCCCTACTTTTGGATTATTTCTTAGCTTTGGCAGACAACCCAAACGCTAGATGAATAACTTACGACTTACCCTTTTGGCGGTGTTTAGCGTCGTCTGTATTTCTTTCTCGCAAACCTTTGAGATTTCCGGAAAGGTAATTAACACTTCTAACGAGGTTATCCCTTTTGCCAATATTCTGTTGCTGAACTCTGCTGATTCTACCTTTGTCCGAGGTACTTCGGCAGATGAAAACGGACTCTTTTCACTCAAAGAAGTAACACCGGAGCTGTATTTGCTACAGGCCAGTTACGTGGGCCGTGGCTCTAAGCCCCTTGCTTTGGACATAAAGAGGGACGTTAGATTAGGAGCTTTGATTATTCCTTTGGAAACCCAAAGCTTGGAAGAAGTGGTGGTTACGGCCAAAAGGCCAACGGTGCAGCGCTTATCGGACCGGTTGATTTTTCAAGTGGAAAACACAGTGGTTTCCCAAGGAAGCACCTGGGATATTCTACGAAACACCCCAGGCTTGATTGTCAACCAAAATCAACTGAACATTAGGGGCAAGGCGGCAAGTGTTTATCTCAATGGTAGAAGAGTTCAATTGTCCCCGGACGAAATCAAGGATTTTTTTGAAAGCCTTTCAGGAACAGTGATAGAAGCGGTTGAGCTTTATGCCAATCCACCCGCAAACTTTGATGCCCAAGATGGCGCTGTTATCAACATTATGACAAATAAGGGAGTAGCCCCTGGGTATAAAGGAAGTATCGATGGCAACTATACCCAGGCCATTTTTCCAAAGTATGGTCTTGGGACCTCACATTATTTCAAGTCGGAAAAGTTGAACCTTTTTGCCAATTACAATTTCAACGACAAGAAGCGAAATGTAGATATGGAAAAGGGAATCAACTACATAAATAATTCCAATACCATATTCTCAAGGTGGGGAACGAATGAAAACCAAATGGGAAATATCACATCGCATGCTGCAAATTTTAATTTGGATTATGATTTTGATGAGAAAAACCGTTTGAGCCTCACTTCCAATCTCTTATTTACCCCAAACCAAGATTGGCAAAGAAACCTGAATGCGGAAATAGAAAATGCTCAAGGCGTTTTGGATTCTACCTTTACCACATTGAATAGGGAGGTGTCCGATGAGACCAACTTGGCTTTTGATGCCATGTATGTGCATAAGTTCAAAAAACCAGGAGCCCAATTTTCCGTTAATGGGCACTACACGACGTATAATAATGATTTTGTTCAGCAAATAGCATCCAATTATTTTGACCCTTCCGGCGAATTTCTAAGGGATTTTGGGTTTCAAACCAACGGGGAACAAACGATAGAAATCCTCACGGGACAGCTGGACTATGCTACTCCAATAGGTGCCGCCTCTTTGGAAACCGGAGCTAAAGTGTCAGTGGTTGATTCCGAAAGTTCAATTGGGTTTACCAACTTTTTTGGAACGGATGAAACCGTTGATGAGACTTCATCTGATGATTTTACCTATGATGAAAGGGTGTTTGCCGCCTATTTGAGCTATGTTCAGAATTGGGAAAAATGGTCAGTGAAATTAGGAATGAGGGCCGAATTGACCGATGCAGAAGGGACCTCCCAAACCCTTGATGAGACCAACACCCAAGATTTTTTTGAACCCTTCCCCACGGTATACGTATTGTATTCTCCTAACGAAAGGCATAGTTTTTCCTTTGATTATGGGCGAAAGGTAGATCGACCTCGATATGACGATCTAAACCCCTTTCGGTTCTTTTACAATGAGAATGATTTTTTGGAAGGCAATCAAACCCTCCAGCCTAATTTTTCAAACAACTTCAATTTGAACTATAGCTTCAATAGCGAATACTTTTTTGATTTTTATTATCGGGACAACGGCAATTACATTAGCCCTTTGGTCTTTCAGGACAATGAAACCCAAGTTTTGCGCAGGCAAAAGCAAAATGTTTTAGGAAGTCTATCCTATGGGCTTGATTTTACAGTGAGCAAAAGTATTTTGGACCCTTGGTTTCTCTATGCCTACACGTCTGTTTTTTACGAGGAAGAGACGTTTTTGGCCCTGGAAAGCGGCAACCAGGAATTCACGAACTCTGTGGATGGTTTTTTTGTTTATTTGGCAAACTATATAACACTTTCCGCTGATGGTACGTTTAGCGGAGAGGTGACCTTTAGCCATATGTCAAACTATCTTTTTGGGTCTTACATACAAGACCCTTATACCAATTTGACCTTGGGCCTGAGAAAAACACTCTGGAACAACAGAGCTGTTATTTCTATTACTGCAGAAGATTTATTGGGAGAGGCCAATTCTGCCCTAGAATCAAGATATTTAAACCAAGACAACTTCTATTTTGTTCAGCCCGAAACCCAATTTGTTCGGGTGGGTTTTACCTATAACTTTGGAAACTTTGGATTAGAACAGAACGAGCGCGATATTGAGAAAGATGAACGTGACCGACTGGGCCGCTCAACCAATCAAACTGCCCAATAGCGGGAAGTATGTATCCCAAACCCGGCAGCAAGTCGTAGGTATGGGCGCCAGGGTTTGAAGAGGGCACATCACCTTTTTTGATAACCCTCTCATTTTGAGCCAAATGCTTTTTTGGTGTATTTTTGCCATCCAAAACAAAAATTGCTTTGCCTAGGATTGGAGACATAGAACTTCTAGAATTCCCGTTGCTTCTGGCCCCAATGGAAGACGTAAGTGACCCCCCTTTTCGCGCCTTGTGCAAAGAGAATGGCGCGGATGTGGTGTATACTGAGTTTATTTCTTCCGAAGGTTTAATTAGGGATGCGGCAAAAAGTGTCATTAAGCTCGACATTTACGAGAAGGAGCGTCCTGTGGGTATTCAAATCTTTGGGGCGGAGATGGATTCCATGCTCCAAGCCATCGATATCGTTGAAAAATCGAACCCTGATATTATTGACATCAATTTTGGATGCCCCGTCAAGAAGGTGGTTTGTAAGAATGCAGGAGCTGGAATCCTTAGGGATATCCCATTGATGGTCAAATTAACAGAAGCCATGGTCAAACGCACCAAGCTTCCGGTTACCGTAAAAACGCGACTGGGCTGGGACAACGACTCCATTAAAATCGTTGAGGTGGCCGAACGCTTGCAGGATGTGGGAATCAAAGCGATTTCAATCCATGGAAGAACCCGTGTTCAGATGTATAAGGGCCATGCGGATTGGAAGCCTATTGCAGCGGTAAAGAACAACCCCAGAATGCATATTCCCGTTTTTGGCAACGGCGATGTAGATACGCCTGAAGCGGCCGTTCTTATGCGTGACGATTTCGGATTGGATGGTGCGATGATAGGAAGGGCGAGCATTGGCAACCCTTGGTTTTTTAACCAGGTAAAACACTATTTTAAAACAGGCGAGCATTTGCCACCACCTACTATGGAAGAGCGGGTGAAGGCCGCAAAAAGGCACCTGCAAATGTCCATTGATTGGAAAGGGGAGAAGTTGGGGGTATTTGAAACCCGACGCCATTATACCAATTACTTTAAGGGCATTCCCCACTTTAAGGAATATCGCATGAAAATGGTTACTAGTGACGATTCAGCCGATGTATTCGCAGCCTTTGACGAGGTCTTGGAAAAGTTTGGGAATTTTCAGTTTGCGTAGCTTAAGCCAATAGTTTTTTTGAAATTCTACTGCTGGCAATCCTAGAAGAGATGAGGCCCAGCACAATGATGGTTACCAAAACAATAAGAATGTTTACCAACTGAAATTCAACCGGATACGCAAGTGTAGGGGTAATCTTCCACCATCCAAAAGCCAATTGCGATAGCACGATTAAAGCTCCTAAACCCACCCCAACAAACCCCCCAAAAAAGGTCACCAAAATCCCCTGAAAAAAATATATTTTACGAAGCTGCGGGATGGTAGTGCCAAGGGCGAAGAGGGTTTTTGAATTTTCTCGCTTGTCCAAGATCAGCATAATAATGGCGCCCACCACATTGAAGAGGGCAATAATCAAGACCAATGTGAATATAAGATAGGTCGCCGTATTTTCCGTTTTAAGCATTCGGTGCAGCGTGCCGTTGAGCTCCTGTCTTGAAAGGACAAGGGTTTTATCCCCGATTATATCCGAGACTTTCTTTCTAACGGTTTCCAAGTCTGTGTCAGGGCTTATTTTAAAATTCACACCCGAATATTGTGTGGTATCTTTTTCCAGAAAAGCCTGAACCCTGGGCAATGGGGCAAATACGTATTTTTTATCCAGCCCGTCTTCTACGGCATACACCCCACTCACAATGAGGTTCATGGAATTGTAGAACGATTTGGAACGCAGGACATCCCCAGTAATGGAACGCTCTCCGGGTTTTAAGGTAATGGCATTTAAGGGGGAACGATTTCCCATGGGGCCACCCAAGAGATTGAAAATCCCAATCCCAATAACCCCTTGGTCTTCATCAACACCCCAATTACCAAAGTATAAGGTGCTATCGACTCCAGTGACTTTTCTATAGTTTTCGTCAACCCCTTTGATATAGGCAATGCAGTTCTTATCGTTAAAGCTTAAATAAACACGCTCCACAATTTCAGTGGAATAGGAAGCTAACCCCTCAATTTCTTGTATGTTGACTTTTTCCTCATGGGTCAGCGAAAAAAACTTTCCCGTGATGGGGACCGCCTTTAGGTCTGGATCAAAGGTGTTGGTGAATTGAAGGCTAAAGGTTTTTAATCCGGCAAAGGCTGACAGCACAATAAACAAAGAGGCAGAACCAATAATGATGACCAGAAACGTAAAGAAGTTAATGATGTTCACTGCGTTTTGGCTGCTCTTGGAGCGCAGGTACCTTTTGGCGATATAGGCAGGAAAATTCAAAATCAGGACTTCTTACGCTTATCCAACAAATCTCGATTTTCTATGGGATTTTCTTCGCCTTCCAGCGATTTTTCAATCTTTTCAATGTAATCCAACGAATCATCCAGATAGAAGTTCAATTCGGGAACGCGACGCAATTGATTTCTGGTGCGTTGGGCCAATTCGTGCTTTATCAGGGCTTTGTTGGATTTGATACCCTCCAACAACACGGAGGCTTCTTTGGGAGGAAAAATGGAAACATGTACTTTCGCAATCGACAAATCCGTGGTAATGGCCACTTTTGTCACTGAAATCAGAACGCCTTTTAGCCCACCGTCGGTAGCCGCGCGTTGCAACACTTCGGCAATATCCTGCTGGATAATGCCACCGATTTTTTTTTGCCGTTGTGTTTCTTCCATGGGGCAAAATTATTGATAATATGACCAATCTCAGCATTTACTATTTTTAGCAACAGTAAATTGCCCATCAAAATGAGGAACGATGAATAAAATAGAACATTTAGGTATTGCCGTAAAAGATTTAAATGCCTCAAACCAACTTTTTGAAAAGTTGATGGGAGTGCCCCCATACAAAATGGAGGAGGTGGAATCGGAAGGGGTGAAAACCTCGTTTTTCAAATCGGGCCCCAACAAAATTGAATTGCTTGAAGCCACCAAGCCTGAAAGTGCCATTGCCAAGTATCTGGAGAAAAAAGGAGAAGGCATCCACCATATTGCATTTGCCGTAGATGACCTTGAGGCAGAAATAAAGCGATTGGAAAGTGAAGAATTTGTAGTACTCCCAGGATTTCCTAAAAATGGGGCGGACAATAAGAGGGTTGCTTTTTTACACCCAAAAGGCACCAATGGTGTTTTAGTAGAGCTGTGCCAAGACATTGAATAGACGGTCTAGCTTGCTACATCTAAAAATAAAAGCTAATTTTGCTGCCCTCTCATTTTCCGAAATCTTGGGTTTTGGAATTTGAAATTTGCTGCTTGCAGCATGGTCCTATAGCTCAGTTGGTTAGAGTAGCTGACTCATAATCAGTTGGTCCCTGGTTCGAGCCCAGGTGGGACCACA
>JANQQQ010000012.1 GCA_028284935.1 Croceivirga sp. | reverse complement strand
CCCGACCTCAGGGTTATGAATCCTGCGCTCTAACCACCTGAGCTACCTCGCCATATAGTTTAAGCGGCTGCAAATATACTGGTTAATTTCTGCTACTTCAAAAATCCCCATTATTTTATTAATTGTAATTTATTTTTTTATATTACCACTGTATAAGAACAACATATTAAATAGCCTAGTGAATGTGTGATAAGACCAAGTTTGAAATAGAGTTCGTGATTCAGTCGTCACCTCAATTGCTCTACAATTACATTTCCACTCCTTCCGGACTGTCCGAATGGTTTGCTGATAATGTAAATTCCCGTGGTGAGATTTTTACTTTTATTTGGGACGGGGCTGAGGAGGATGCTAAACTACTCAAACGCAAAAGTGATGAATTCGTTAGGTTTACTTGGGTAGATAATGAAGATGATTCCTGTTATTTTGAAATGCGAATCATTGTTGATGAAATTACCAAGGACGTTTCCCTTTTCATTTCCGATTTTGCCGATGAGGATGAGATGGAAGAGGCAAAAATGCTTTGGCAAAACCAAATAGCCGATCTTAAGCAGGTTTTGGGTTCCAAATAGCAACATGACTTATCTTTGCGCTCCTGAAAAGGAAATTGCTTATGGTCAATTTTAATGGAACGCTCCTAAATAAAAATGATACGTTACTTCATCACTCCAATCGCGGATTTCGTTTGGGGGATGCGCTATTTGAGGAAATCCGAGTACTCAACGCTAAAATTGTGTTTTGGGAAGAGCATTATTTTCGGTTAATGGCCAGCATGCGCATATTACGTATGGATATTCCCATGAAATTTACCATGGAATATTTGGAGAAAGAAATTCTTGCAACCGCAGACGCCAATAATTTGGGAACAGACACTGGTCTTGTTACGTTGTCCGTATATAGGGCTAATGAGCTTACCCCGACCTCACCCACGGACAAAGTTGCCTATATTATCGAAATTGAAAAGCTCTCCAGTCCTTTTTATACCATAGATTCTTCAACCTATGAAGTGGAGTTGTTCAAAGATTATTTTTTAGGTAAGGACATGCTTTCAACACTGGATACGAATAATAAAATAGTTGAGGTAATCGCCAGTTTTTTTGCAAGGGAAAATGAATATGCGGATTGTCTTTTGCTAAATGATCTTAAACAAGTGGTACGGGCCGTAAGTGGATCACTTTTTTTGGTAAAAGATGATACCATAAAAACACCTTCAACCACAAATGGGGCAAAAAATACGGTATTCCGGAGGAAGCTTATTGAAATTGCAGGTTCCTTGGAAGAATATACATTGGAAGAGGTACCAATCTCACCTTTCGAGCTCCAAAAAGCAGATGAGTTATTTATTCTGAGTATTTCAAAGGGCATTCAACCCATCTCTCGATATAGAAAAAAGACGTACGGCAATAGGGTATCCATGAATTTACTGGGGAAACTAAACGCGAATGTTAGATTGGCTAGTTTAAAATAGGATTCTCAGGGGAATTGGACCAAATCAAATAATCGCCACCCAATTCAATCATTTTTTCCTTCCAAAAAGCAGTAGTGGATTTTTGGATAATATCGCTTTGATATTCATTTCTTACCACGACCCAAGACTTTGAGGTAAGTTCCTGGTCCAATTGTAAAGAGGCCCATCCGGAGTATCCCAAAAAGAAACGAATATCGTTTTCCGTTATGGTATTGCAATTGATGAGTTCCACTATTTTATCGAAGTCGCCGCCCCAGTAGATGCCATCAGAAATTTCAATACTATCGGCTATCAAGTGAGGTACTTTATGGATAAAATAGAGATTATCCTGTTCCACGGGCCCACCGTTGAAAACCTTTAAAGGAACCTTTATTTCAGCGACCAAGTCGCAAATATCATATTGTAGCGGTTTGTTCAAGATAAAACCAACGGCTCCCTCATCATTGTGTTCGGCCAACAGTACCACGGACCTGTTAAAGGAGACATCACCTGTAAGGGCGGGTTCCGCAATTAATAATTTCCCTTTTTTTGGTTTTAATTCCACCTAGAACTTTTCTTGAGTAGCAATTAAATGTAATGCTTTAAATGATAACTTCAAAAGTTACCAAAAACAAAAAAGCACCTCGCTGTGGCGAAGTGCTTTATACTGTAAGAAGCCTATTTTTAGTTAACGGCATCGCTCAAATCTGAACCAGCCTTAAACTTTACAACATTTTTTGCAGCAATCTTGATTGTTTGACCGGTCTGTGGGTTTCTTCCCTCTCTAGCGTTTCTTTTAGAAACTGACCATGATCCAAAACCTACTAAAGAAACCCTGTTTCCTTTTTTTAGTGATCCTTCAACATTGCCCAAGAAAGATTCCAATGCTTTTTTAGCAGCTGCTTTGGTGATGCCAGCATCTGCTGCCATTGCATCGATTAATTCTGTTTTGTTCATAATGGAATTAAATTAATTGTTGTTAAAATAATTATAATGCTGGACAAATTTATACGGAATTGCGGCGGAACCAAGTAAAATCAAGGGAAATCGGGGTTTTTGTTGATAACTTGAAGTGTTTGTTGATAAAAGCGACTAAATTTTAACTTTTCACCTAAGCCCAATAATTATGGGGGTTACAAGACATAGGCCTCTTCTTCCAGTTTTAAACCGTTCAATAGCTCTTTCATGGCCATTTTTCGTTTTCCTGGAAACTGAACCGTTAGTAGTTTTACAAAGCCATCACGTACGGCAATCCTTAAACCCATTTTTGAGTTTTCAACGGTTCCAATATCCAGTCGGTGCCCACCTTGTTCAAATTCAACTTCAAATATTTTGACGGCCATTTCTTCCTGACCGTTTCTTAACGTTGCCCAGGCAGTCGGGTAGGGGGATAAACCCCTAATGAAATTAAAAATTGAATTTCCTGACAAAGACCAATCGACCTTACAATCCTGCTTAAAAATCTTTGGAGCGGACTTTATGTCCGTCCCAGCTGGTTGTTTATAGGTGGTCACAGTGTTGTTTTCAATACGTACAACGGTTTCCAAAATAAGCTCTGCTCCCAGTTCCATAAGTCTATCATGAAGGGAACCTGCATTTTCCTCAGGGTGTATCGTCGTTTCCTTTTGTAAAATAATTTCTCCGGTATCTATCTTCTCATCTATAAAGAAGGTGGTTACCCCAGTTATCCTTTCCCCATTGATAATGGCCCAATTAATAGGTGCCGCACCGCGATATTGGGGAAGTAGGGAAGCATGTAAATTGAATGTCCCAAATTCAGGAAGCTGCCACACCACTTTTGGCAACATCCTAAAAGCCACAACCACTTGCAGGTTGGGTCTTAAGGCTTGCAGTTCCTCCAAAAAGGATTCGCTCTTCAAATTAGCAGGCTGTAGTAGTTTCAAGTCATTTTCAGTGGCATACTTTTTAACTGCGGACTCTTGAATTTTTCTCCCTCTACCGGCAGGTCTGTCAGGAGCAGTAATAACCCCAACTACGGTATATCCAGATACCACCAAATTCCTAAGTCCGGCAACTGCAAATTCTGGAGTGCCCATAAAGACAATTCGTAAGGCCTTTTTCATATTATTTGATGTCATAGGTATTATTGGTATTTAGTTTTAGTGCACCATCTTCTAGAAGATCCCTTAGGGATTCAAGAATATGTTCCTCATGATGGTCGATGAGTTTTACCAAGTCCCGAGAAGTTTTGGGCCCTAGCGTGATGGTAGTGATGATGTCTTGTTTTACATCATTGCCCCTGTCTTGATAGCCCCTCTTTTTTATGCAAACATCACATTTTCCACAAGGAAGGGGGGCTTTTTCCCCAAAGTATTTCAATAATACCATGGCCCTGCATGAATTGATAGTATCTATATAGTCCAGCATGGATTGCAGTTTCTCTTTTTTTGTAGTATTGAGCTTATCAATGGTAGGGGCAACTGGATTTATGGTCCTTTCATCTTCTCTGGGCTTAAGAAAAGTGATGACCAAGTCGTGTTGGGTACTTTTATAAATGGCCAATCCATCTTTTTCCAATTTTTTGAGGGTCTCATTAATGTACCGTTGGGATTCATTCGTTTTTTTGGAAAGGAGCGAAATATTGATCTTGGTTTCAAACTCAAATAAACCACCATAGGTGCGTAAGAGAACTTGAACAATGTGCCCCATCTTTGCGTGTTGACCTATCCATTTAAAAAGCCCTTCTTTTTGGGAAATCAGGTGTATGGTATTTGTTTCCCTAGACCTTTCAACCAAGGAGATTACCCCGTTTTGGTCCAAAAGCTTCAAAGTAGAATAGGTTTTTCCAGGATGTAGCCCATAATGTTCACAAAAGACATTCAAGTTAAAATGATACTCTTCATTTATCCCCTCGTTATAGGCAATTTGAAAAAATGCATTTAACCTCTTGTACAGTTCTTTGGTAAAGGAAATATCCGGGAGGGCATCCAAAAATTGTTTTTTTGAGCGCTCCACATCATTTTGGTTGACCATAAGAATGGCTTTGGCAGGTTCTCCATTTCTTCCAGCCCTTCCAGCTTCTTGAAAATAGTTCTCAATACTGCTCGGCACATGATAATGAAGTACCATTTCAACATCTGGTTTATCCACTCCCATACCAAAGGCGTTGGTTGCCACCATAACCCTCACTTTATTCTCCAACCACGCCTTGAGTCGTTCTTTTTTATCAAAGTTGGTCAATCCTCCATGAAAATAGGTGGAAATTGCTTTGTCCTTATTCAAATTTCTGGAAAGGAGTACGGCATCCTTTCTTGAGCGCACATAAATAATGGCACCTTTTTTAGTGTTTTGCAAGGCCTTTTTGACACCATAGTTTTTGTCCTGTCTGTGTTCAACACTGAATACTATGTTTTTTCTTTCAAATGAATCCCGATACGTTATGGCGGTTGGAATATTTAGGTTAACCAATATATCTTCAGCTACTTTTTGGGTTGCTGTGGCCGTTAAGGCAATTGTAGGAATTTTGGGATGTAGTTCTTTGAGCAGTGAGCATTGGCGATAAGTAGGTCTAAAATCATGCCCCCATTCAGAAATGCAATGCGCCTCATCAATTGCGATAAGACTTACGGACATTTGCTGAATCCTTTCCTTGACCAAAGGGTGTTGCAACCGTTCTGGAGAGAGGTATAAAAACTTATAGTTTCCATATATGCAATTATCCAAGAGCATATCCAAATTATTTGGGGAAATTCCTCCGGTCAGCTCAATGGCTTTTACCCCTTTTTGTCTCAAGGTTTGTACTTGGTCCTGAATTAAGGCCACCAATGGCGAAATAACGATGCAAATACCTTCCTTCACCAATGCCGGTACCTGAAAGCATATGGATTTTCCCCCACCTGTTGGCATCAGTGCCAAAACATCATGACCATCCAAAAGGGATGTGATGATTTTTTTTTGGGAACCCCTAAACGTATCAAAACCCCAGTGCTTTTTTAAAACTTCTTCTGGAAATATGTCCATTAGCCAATGTTTTCCAATACAAATGAAGTCCTTTCCGCAATCGGTGCCTTTGGTACAATAATGGGATGATACCCCAAATTTTTGTAAGTGTGGGACAAATGCTTGTGAAGTTCCTGGGCCTCTTCAAAGCTCTCCAGGCGCTCGTTGTCCGAAATGTAAATGGATTTCCAAGGAGGAAGAATAAAAATATGGTCGTAGCGGTTATCCGTACCAATGTTTTTAAAAGATTCAGGATATTCTTGCCCAAAAAAATCCATATAAGCCAATACATCTGGAATTCCGCGGTCAAAAAAGCACAACGACTCTTTTATGATTTGGGAATGATCATAATGTTGTTTTCTTCCGGATATAAGCTGCTTGTTGAACTCCATGGGGTCTTTTACAAAGACTAGCGGATTGGAAACCTGTTTTGGGGTGGCCTCAACTTTTTTGGCCTCAGCGGTCATATCCCTAATAATTTCATGATAACAGTAATACCCAAGGTTTTCCAATTCCTTGATAATTACTGTTTTTCCCGTACCGGGAGCACCGGTAATAACTATTCTTTTTGGAGGCACATACAAATTTAAGCTTTGAGGGCGAATACCAAATTGTGCCCTACCCGCTATCTTTGTAAAAAGTAATATATGGAAAAGAAGGATTCCGAAGAGTTTTATGGGCGTTTAAGGGAACAATTATGGGAAAATACCCAATGGCCTTCCAACTATTTCTATAAGTTCATAGTACCTACCGATGAAAGTAAAATAAAGGCCATCCATGCTATATTTGATACCAAGGGTGCTGTAATTGAGTCTAAAAAGTCGAAAAAGGGCACGTATACCAGTGTCTCCATAACGGTACACCTTAAAAACCCTGATGAGGTGATAAAAAAGTATAAAGAAGTCTCAGTAATTGAAGGAATCATTTCCCTTTAGGAGCTCAAAGAGTTAGAATTTTATTATTTTGCAACCGAATTACTTCCTAAAAATTTCAACTTGAATTTAGTAGATAACCTAGAATACAACACAGAACGCCCTCCTTTGCACATCCCTGAATATGGGCGTCATTTTCAAAAAATGGTGGACCACGCGGTTTCCATTGAGAATCGGGAGGAACGGAACAAAGTCGCTAAGGCCATAATTAGTGTAATGGGCAATTTACAGCCTCACTTGCGGGATGTTCCGGATTTTCAACATAAACTGTGGGATCAGCTGTTCATCATGTCCAATTTTAAATTGGATGTTGACTCCCCTTTCCCAATTACTTCAAAAGAAGTCCTGCAACAACGACCTGAACCTTTGGAATATCCTCAGAATCATCCTAAATACAGGTTTTATGGGAACAACATCAAAAGAATGATTGATGTTGCCATAAAATGGGAAAAAGGGGATATGCGTGACGGCTTGGAATATGCCATTGCCAACCACATGAAAAAGTGTTATCTCAACTGGAATAAGGATTCTGTGGAAGACGCTGTAATATTCGATCATCTCAAAGAACTAAGCGATGGCCAGATCGATCTGGCTCCGGATGGTGAAAGTCTAACCGATAGCGGGCAATTTTTGAAAAATAAAAACTATAAGTCCAATAGAAGCGGAGGAAAGAAAAGCCAAAAAGGGCATAGGAACAAAAAGCGATATTAACTTCTTTGTTTGAACTCAATTGACTTTTTGAATTGAATAAATAGGGACATCACCGAAAGCTCAAAAGACGAAAAGTGGCCAAAATGGAAAATTTTGGCGATAGGTAAAAGTGTAAACAAGTTCTTTAATGGGTACATTTAAAATAGAGGGAGGAAAACAACTACAAGGTGAAATTACTCCCCAAGGTGCAAAAAACGAAGCGCTTCAGATTTTATGTGCAATATTACTTACACCTGAAAAGGTGACCATCCACAATATACCAGACATTGTTGATGTCAATAAGCTTATTTTTTTACTGGAAGACCTTGGCGTTAAGATACAGAAAAGGGGCAAAGGTTCCTATACCTTTAAGGCGGATGATGTTAATCTAGACTACCTGCAATCCAGTCAATTCAAGCAAGACGGAAGAGGATTGAGGGGTTCTATTATGTTGGTTGGACCTTTATTGGGAAGGTTTGGAAAAGGATATATTCCCAAACCCGGAGGGGATAAAATAGGGAGACGTCGATTGGACACCCATTTTGAGGGTTTTATTAAACTGGGTGCCAAATTCAGATACAATAGGGAAGAGTATTTTTATGGCGTTGAAGCAAAAAAACTCAAGGGCACCTATATGTTATTGGACGAAGCTTCGGTAACTGGAACTGCCAATATCATTATGGCGGCCGTTCTCGCCGAAGGCACTACAACCATATATAATGCGGCTTGCGAACCCTATTTACAACAACTGTGCAAGATGTTGGTTCGTATGGGGGCCAAGATTTCGGGTATAGGTTCAAATCTATTGACCATTGAGGGAGTGGATGCGTTGGGAGGTACGGAACATACCATGCTTCCTGATATGATAGAGATTGGAAGTTGGATAGGCCTCGCCGCCATGACCAGAAGTGAACTTACCATTAAAGATGTGAGCTGGGAAAATTTGGGACAAATCCCCAGTGCCTTTGGACGCTTGGGAATCCAAATGGAACTGATTGGGGATGACATTCACATCCCCAAACATGATAAAGGCTATGAAATCCAAAATTTTATAGATGGCTCCATTATGACGATTTCAGATGCTCCCTGGCCCGGCCTTACACCGGATCTACTGAGCATACTTTTGGTAGTGGCAACACAGGCTAGGGGAGAAGTGGTCATCCATCAGAAGATGTTTGAGAGTAGGCTTTTCTTTGTGGATAAATTGTTGGATATGGGGGCAAAAATTATTCTATGCGACCCGCATAGGGCAACAGTAATTGGTCATAATTTTAAATCTACGTTAAAGGCCACCATCATGACCTCGCCTGATATTAGGGCGGGAGTATCGCTTTTAATCGCCGCTTTATCTGCAAAGGGCACTTCCACCATTCATAATATTGAGCAAATCGACAGAGGTTATGAACACATCGATGATAGGTTACGGGCCATAGGTGCCAATATTGTTAGATTATAGGTGTTCTACCAAGGAAAGAACAAATATTAAGCTCCACAACCCTGTTCTCAACCAATTTTTATTGACCAAAGCTTTGGTCACTTGCTGCGTTTCTTCGGTTTTGTCAATTTTGTTGTGCAGTGGAACAAAAACTGCAAATGTGATCAACCATGTAGTTAGTATACAAATCAACTTAATGATATGGAGTAACTCAAAGGAAGCCGCTTGCATTGTCCCCATAACCAGCTGACCCAGCATTAATGGTAGTACCACGAAAGTAATCAGTTTGGTGTATTTCAAGTGCCAAGTCTTTAGGTTATTAGGTGGATAATAGTGAAAACTGGGATAGATGACCAGTTGAACCATCCATATAAGTACAAAACAACCCGTATCAAAAAGTAATGCCAGACCAGTCAAACCCTAACCTGCAAAAAGTACATCCTTAACCGAACCAAAGAATTTCAATACAGCACGACTGTTTTTGTTGAAAGCATCCGATTGTTGGAAAAAGGAATCGATTTGACCCAACTTTAAATTGGCCGAAAGCCCATTTTGCCCATAATCATGAAAAGCCATGCTCCAGTCTTCAAAAACACGATTGGGAATAAAATCACTTTCAACCATTTGGATATCATGATGCCTTTTGTCCAAGGAGATTTTTTGGAATAAATTCAGGACCTCCCCTTCTTCCCCTTCCAGAAGTTGAAGAAATTGGTTATTGTGGAAGAGCAGGCATCCAGTGATGCCATGTTCGGCATTATAATCCTTCGCTTTGCTCAACATACCATAAATCTGAGGTATGGTAAAGGATTCACTTGCGACCGAACGATAAACAAGCGAATGCATAAGTAATCTTTAAATAAATTCGAATTAAATATAATTCAATTTTGTTTAGGTCTTTAAATTTTGGAGAAAGAATTTCGATTTGATGAAATTTCTATAAAACCCAGTAAAACTAATAGTGATAAGGCCGTCCTGTAATAGTTAAGCCGAATATTTGAATAGTAAAGCTGTTAAACAAAATGTACTTGTTTTCTCTTACCTTTTACGTCTTTCGAATGCCCCAGACCCATAGCAGTAGTATTGGATGGATAACCAAAAGTCGAATCCAAGCCACCCACAAAGGGGTGCATAGTCCACCTTGAACACAAGCTCCAAGTTCAATAAAGTGTATATGTGAAGGGATAAACATCACAAGTAGCAGTAGAAAGCCATATACCCCAACACTTCTCAGCCTCTTGCTCAATAATAATACCGATAGAACAATCTCCAAAGCCCCAGAGACAACGTTAATTATTCGTGGATAGGGCAAGTAATCAGGAATCAAGGGAAGGTAAAATTGCGGGTTTATAAAATGGTTGAGACCGGCAAATAACATAAAAAGAACCAGTGCATACCTTTGGAATACCTTTAGTCTTTTGGTACCCCCACTTTTAAAGTTTCCATTGTGTCTGTTGGTGGACTTTTTTCAAAATAAGGAAGAAGGGAATCCACCAAATAAAATCATTGGTAAATAATGTGTACATGAATTCAAAGGGGACATTGCCTTTCCAATAGTTATAAAAGAAACCCAATGGTCCAAAAATCTTTCCCAAAAATCCTACAGCAATTATGGGCCAGTGCTTGATAGGCTTATGGGACGCCCACCAATAACCAAGTCCGTAGACTCCGACAACCATGCCCATACCTTGCCAAACCATGGGATGATTGAGGGGTTCCATTCCCACCAACTTGAAGAAATGATTGGGAAATAAAACCACCCACGTTCCCCAAAGTATATTGTAAATGGCTGCGAGTTTTAAGGTTAACCTCATCTTTCTTCAAGTGTACCATCGGGGTATTTTGCAAATCGTCCGCTTTCTTTGTCGTGAACATGATCAGGATAGGGCCAGGGCCAACCCCCGAACTGTGTCAATCGATATTCCTCAAATGCCTGCCGAAGTTCTTCTTGGGTATTCATCACAAAGGGCCCTTGTTGCGCAACGGGTTCAGAAATCGGTTTTCCCTGCAATAGCAATAGTTTGGCGGCCTTTGAACTGGACTTTAGAATACCGTTGCGTTCAGGATGTAATTGTATGCCATAATTCTGCCGAATCTCGCGGTCCCCGATAAAAATGGAGTCCCCTTCATAGAAATAGAGCGTTCTGTTTACTCCGAAGGAGGCTTTTGGTAACTGAAGTTCACCATTGGGATTTAAATGAATATTCCAAATGGCCACTTCGCCGCCTGCATTTGAGGCCCATGAATTAGGGGCAGGATCTGGTGCTTGGTTGCCCTGATAATTTCCGGCAATGACTTTTATGGTAGCATGTTCTTCCTTTACAAGTGGAATGTCTTCGTGCCAGAGCATTCTAAAATGGGGTTCCACGAACTTCTTTTCCTTTGGAAGGTTAAGCCAGATTTGAAAAAGTTCCAAGGTGTTTTCCTTAGCATCGTTCAACAGCGGAAACATTTCGGAATGTTGTACCCCTCTGCCTGCGGTCATCCATTGTACATCACCTTGACCAAAACGCCCAGCCGCCCCAAGGGAATCGGAGTGATCACAAAAGCCCTTGTTGACAATGGTGATGGTTTCAAATCCGCGATGGGGATGATATGGAAATCCCGGAATGGTACTCCCGTGGTACATGCGCCATCCGTCTTTTATGGTAAAATCATTCCCTATATTGCGCCCTTCCAACAATATGGGGTCGGGGCCCATCTCACCATTCCCTTTTGGATAGTGGTCCAAGTGATACACACAAAACAAAAACGGGTCTTGGGTTTGCCAGGGAAACCCTAGCGGGAAAGTGTTTAAAATAATTTCTTCCATTATTCCTCTCGATAAGATACGAATGCAAATTTTTTACCGTCCGGCGACCAAGAAGGAACATTGATGGTTCCCTGACCCCCTGTAAATTCAAATAGGTTCGCTATGTTTTTTGTTTTTAAATCATATAATCTTAGAGCTACGGATTTCATGGGTGGATGTCTTGACCCCTGGTCCTGTAAATACGAAATAAAGACGAGGTATTGCCCATCCGGTGAGGGATGTGGAAACCAATTGGAATAGGCGTCCCTAGTCAACTGCTCTTTATTTGTTCCATCCTTATCCATTCTCCAAAGCTCCATTTTACCTGATGCCATGGAATTGTAATAAATGTATTCCCCATCTGGGGAGTATTCCGGGCCGTCATCTAGCCCCGATTCAAAGGTTAGTTGTTCTTCCGAACCACCACCAACTGAAATCCTAAAAATATTGTAATCCCCATTTCTTTCTGCCACATACAGCAACTGTGTCCCATCCGGGGACCATCCATGCCAATATGATGGATGTTTTAAGGTTATTAATTTTGGAGATGTCCCTCCAGCAACGGGCAATACATAAATTCGTGAAGTTCCGGACCTTGAACGTTGGATTTCATCATTGTTACTAATAGCCAACCATTTTCCGTCAAAGGAAATACCATGATCGTTATTGCAGTTTTGAAGGGGTCCGGTCTCAATTAAGGATTTTGTGCTATCCTTAAGGTTGACTTTATACAACTTGCCTTTTTGATTGATAATGAGATAATCTCCCGTCATACTCCAGTTGGGTGCCTCAAAATGGCTGTGCTCTTGGATTACCGTATCCCTTTTGCCTAAGGTAAGGTCATAGATTTCCAAGGTAGAAATCACTTGTTTTTCCTGTGCCTGTGTCGTCTTGAAAAACAAGAGTATATGGATAAAAACTAGAAAGTACCACTTTTTCATGCCAACGGTTTTTGGGTATCCGTCTTCCAAATTACCAAAATTAGGCTTAACCTACGGCTTCTTTATAGACTTTAAGACAACGCTCCCTAGCCATTTTATGGTTAACCATTGGAGTGGGGTAGGTGAGTTCCTGCAAATCGGGAACCCATGTATTGATGTACTCTTTTTGTTTGTCAAACTTTTCAATCTGGGTCATGGGATTGAAAATACGGAAATAAGGTGCTGCGTCCACGCCACTTCCTGCAGCCCATTGCCAATTACCAACGTTACTGGCCAACTCAAAGTCCAATAGCTTTTCAGCAAAATAGGCCTCACCCCAACGCCAATCAATCAACAAATGCTTGCACAAAAAGCTGGCCACTAACATACGTACCCTGTTGTGCATGTAGCCTGTTCGGTTGAGTTCTCGCATTCCAGCGTCTACCAGGGCATATCCTGTTTTCCCCTTTTTCCATTTTTCAAAATCTCCTTCATCATTTCGCCATTCAATTCGGTCGTACTTTGGTTTAAAAGCCGAATGTACCGTGTGGGGAAAGTGCCAAAGAATCTGCATGAAGAACTCCCGCCATATGAGTTCACTCCAAAATACCTCGTTTTCTTCTTGAATGGCTTTTTGGACCATTTTTCGAATGGAAACCGTTCCAAACCGTAAATGCGGACCTAGACGGGATGTACCATTTTTTTTAGCCGGAAAATTTCGGGTGGCTTCGTAGTTCTGGATCAAATCTTTGGTCACGGTGTAGTTGGGGACGCCTATGGAACTGTCCTTAAACCCAATCTTACCTAGCGTAAGGTTGGGGAGATTCGTGTTTTTAACGAAACCTGAAAAGGTAATTTGATAGTCAATTAAGTGGGTTGAAACATTAAATAGTTCTTTCCATTTTTTCTTGTAGGGGGTGTACACCACATAAGGGTTTCCATCATCCTTGACCACGTCATTTTTTTCAAATATGACCTGATCTTTGAAGGTTTTGAAGCCAATACCATTACCCTCCAAGAATTGCCTTATCTCGGTATCCCTTTTTTGGGCATACGGCTCATAATCGTGATTGGTGAAAACTTGCTTCACATCATATTGGGAAAGAAGCTCCTGAAATACTTTTTTAGGATGGTTATGGAAAATACCAAGGGAACTTTTGGCTTCACTTTGCAACTGGGACCTTAGGCGTTGAAGTTGATTATGGATGAAGTTGACGCGAGCATCGTCCCTAGGGAGTTTGTCCAATATTTCTGGATCGAAAACAAAGATGGGATATACCGGTTTTCCGGCCTGTAGTGCCTGATACAATCCAACATTATCATCCAGTCGTAGGTCCCTTCGAAACCAAAAAATCGTTATGCTTTCCATTACTATGAAACATTCAAAGTAGACATTCCCCCATCCACTCCTAGAATCTGGCCTGTAACCCAAGAGCTGTTGTCATTCAAAAGAAAAACGGCTAGGTGGGCAATATCACGCGCTTCCCCAACCCGTTTTAAAGGATGCCTTTGCGACATTAATTCCCGTTTTTTTTCATTATTTAATAATCTACCTGCAAGGGAGGTATCCACCAATGAAGGTGCAATGCAGTTGACCCTAATTTTCGGGGCATATTCTGCGGCCAGGGATTTTGTGAACCCCTCGATAGCCCCTTTTGCCGCGGCAACACTGGTGTGAAAGGGCATCCCGGTTCCAACGGCGACGGTGCTGAAGAATACCATACTGGCGCCATTGGCCATTCTTGGTAGTATGGTTTTGACTACGTTCACCAAAGAAAAAAAGTTCAATTCCATTTCTTCACGGAAAACGTCCAAAGACAACATTTTTAAGGGCCTGAGATTGATACTTCCGGGGCAATAAGCAAACCCATGTATCGTTTCCGGAAGTTGGGATTCAACTAAAGTATCGGTAGTGGCATCAAAGGGAATATGATTGATGTTCAGGTCTTGGATAGCTTCATTGGTTCTAGAAGCTATGTATACCTTGAAGTCCATTAGTAACATCTTGGCCATTTCAAGTCCAATTCCATGGGATCCCCCGATCAATAAAATATTTTTTTGCATTCGTTTTAGTTTAAGTGGAGTGTGTTTTGATAGCCTTCCAATTTTCCAAAAAGTTCCTCCAACTTTGCTTCTCGGTAATGAAAAATTTGATTCAACTGCTTTTTTACCAAAATGGGTTGTACCAACTGTCCCAGAATTCCAAATGGGATTTTGTAGTCTATGAGATCTTCCATTTCAACACCACCATCAATTTCTTTAATAAAATGCTTGTGATGCCAGAGGGCATATGGCCCAAACCGTTGTTCATCCACGAAGTATTCACCCTCCCTAACGTGGGTAATTTCCGTCACCCATTTGGTGGAAACTCCTGGAAATGGTTTCACGATATATTGAATTATTTGTCCTTGGAACATCGCCCTATCCGCCCCTGACAAGATTTGAAAGCCCATGTGGTCCGGTGTAATTTCTTTTAGGTTCTTGGGATTCGATAAGAAATCCCACGCCTGGCCTTTAGTTATGGGCAACGCCTGTTTTGCATGAAGCTGATATAATTTCATCGAAATGTTTTCGCAAAAATATCAGTTAAATTGTTTAAAGTAAAATTAAAAAAGTTAAACAATATTTAAGGCTTACTGAACGGCAAAAGGATGTTACGGTCTTTTGCCGTTATAGTGGGACATTTATCCCCTAAAAATTGGAGTAATGTCTGGGTATTATAATTTTATGGGTAAATACCCAGAGTTGAACCGTTTTTTCTTTTTTCTTTTTGTATTGTATGCTACCATTGGCGTTTCGCAGTCCGATATTCAGTCTTTGGGAAACCTACCTAAAGAGATTTTGGAAACTTCGGGGCTTATCTCTTATAACGGTAGGTTAATTACCCATAATGATTCCGGAAACGTTCCTGAACTGTATGAATTGGACATAGCTACTCTCGAAATTACTCGGACGATAAGGGTTTTGAATGTCGAAAATGTTGATTGGGAGGATATTTCGCAAGATTCGGATTTCATCTACATTGGGGATATTGGAAATAACCAAGGTAGTCGACAAGATTTGGGCATTCTAAAAATCTCAAAGGCCGAATTTGATAATTTCAACGCGGTAAATGCGGAGCGAATCAATTTTATTTATGAAGACCAAACTGATTTTACAACAACTTCGAATAGTGATTTTGATGCCGAGGCCCTTTTTGCTTTGGGTGATGACCTCATAGTGCTAACGAAACAATGGCAGTCGAAAGGAACGGTTGCTTACAAAATTCCCAAGGCACCAGGCACCTTTTTGGCAGAACGGATGGATGCCTATCAAGTAGATGGTCTGGTAACCGGAGCCACTTTTGATGCTTCATTAGGCACACTTTACCTAATAGGATATTCCCCAATTTTGATGCCTTTTTTTGTTGAAATCCCCAATGTTAATAGCAATACCATTTTTTCGGGAGCCCCGACCAAAACCCAGCTGGATATTGGATTAGCCCAAGTGGAAGCCTTAACGTTTGCAAATAATATCTTTTATGCCTCTTCTGAGGAGTTCTTGAATCCCCCGTTGAGCACTGCTTCACGCTTGTTTACTTTTTCTTTGGATGGAGATGAAAGTTCGGGTCCCAATCCAATGGAAGAACCCCAGACCATGAAAGAGCTAGTGGTATATAAGGCCCAAAATAGTTTGGAAGTAAATTACGAGTTGAATTCGAACAAGCCCATCTTTGGTATGGGAATATTTGATAGTCAAGGCCGAATGGTCATGTATACCCCTTTGGAGCAAATTACCCAAAACCCCATAGATATTTCCATCTTCAACCAAGGACTTTATTACCTTGCTTTTTTTTATGACAACGAGGTCATTTCCTCCCCATTCTTTAGGGACTAAAAGGTTGCTTCATTTAAGTATTCGTTAACAAATAGCCATGGCGAATTGGCTAGTTTTGTTCCACTATCAATTTGAAAAAACACATATAATGAAAAAATTAGTTTTGTTCGCCTTTGTAGGGTTGACAGCCCTTGCGATTAATGCCCAGTTGGTTACTCCGGCTCCCAGTCCGGCTTCCACACTGAAACAGACGGTTGGTTTGACCGAAGTAACAGTTGAATACTCTAGACCCTCAATGCGTGGACGTACGATTTTTGGAGACTTGGTTCCTTATGGCAAACTATGGAGAACCGGTGCGAACGCAAGGACCAAAGTTACCTTCAGTGATGATGTAATGATTGGTGATACCAGTTTGAAAGCTGGGTCTTATGCGCTATTGACTATTCCTAATGCCAATCAATGGGAAGTCATATTTTACACGGAATATCAAGCAGGTGGAGCTCCTGCTGAATTAGATGAGGGTAAAGTAGCGGCACGAGTGATTTCAGAGGTTATGAAGATGCCAATGGATGTACAGTCCTTTACTATTACTATTGATGATATAACAACGGGTTCCGCCATGTTGGGAATTCTTTGGGAGAAAGACTACGTTGGTGTGAAATTTGAAGTACCGACTGACGATAAGGTTAATGCTTCAATCGATAAGGTAATGAATGGTCCCGGTTTTGGCGATTATTATGCCGCTGCCACTTACTACCTTTCTGAAGGAAAAGATATTGCCAAGGCCAAGGAGTGGATTGATAAGGCTATGTCAATGAATGACAAGCCAAGGTTTTGGCAATTGCGTCAACAATCCCTTATTTACGCGGCTGCAGGAGATAAAGATGGTGCTATCAATCTCGCAAAAAAATCGTTGGCGGACGCCGAAGCTTCGGGAAATGCTGACTATGTTAAAATGAACAAGGACTCCCTGAAAGAGTGGGGGGCGTTATAGTCTCTCAACTATTTTGAAACCTATACCCTGGCATATCTTGTCAGGGTTTTTTTTATGTTTTTATTGGGGGTTGGCCAAGTGTACGGTCCAACATTTCCAATAACATGGCCAGAACAATGACCAAGGAACAGCCAAAAGCGTTCAGCCACAAATAGGACATCCAATCTTGGTACCATCCCAAAATAACAATCACTTGCGTGATGAGGGCCGCAATAAAAACGGCATTTCCTTTTACGAATTTGAAGAAAAAGGCAAGTATAAACACCCCTAAAACATTTCCGTAAAAGATGGAACCTATGATATTGACCAATTGAATGAGGTTGTCAAAAAGATTTGCAATACATGCAATAATAATGGCGATAACGCCCCAGAGTAATGTAAATCCCTTGGTTGCCCAGACATCATCTTTCTGGGTAAAATCCCCTTTTTTGTTCCTTTTATATAGGTCAAGAGCCGTAATGGTACCCAAAGCATTTAGTTCGGATGCGGTTGAGGACATAGCGGCAGATAGTATCACAGCCAATAAAAGTCCTATCAGTCCCCTTGGAAGGTTATTCAAAATAAAATGAATAAAGACATAGTCCTTGTCGTTGACTTCAACATTGTCATCGGCTGCCCCAATTAAGGTGCGCGCCGCCTCACGGTTGCCCAATTCCTCTTGGTTCACTCGGTAGAGATTGATTTTAGCCTGCTCAATGGCATTGTAATCCTTTAGCTTGAGAGCCGTGACAAAATCATTCTGTGCCATCCGTTTTTCCTTTTCCAACTCGCGATGTCCTTTTTCCAAAATGGCATAATCCTCGGCGAACTTTGATGTTTTGATAGCTTCATTGGCCGCTGGATTAAAATGTAATGGGGAAGGGTTGTACTGATAAAAGACAAATACCATGACCCCTACCAATAGGATGAAGAATTGCATTGGGATTTTAAATATCCCATTAAAAATTAAACCCAGTTGGCTCTCACGAATATCCTTTCCGGACAAATAGCGTTGTACTTGACTTTGATCGGTTCCAAAATAGGCGAGTGCCAAGAAGAATCCACCCGTAATACCGCTCCAAAAAGTATAACGGTTTTTAGTGTCGAATTCAAAATTCAAGATTTCCAATTTATTGTTGGCACCTGCAATTTTAAGGGCCTCACCAAAGGAAATATCTGTTGGCAGGCTTCCCATGATAAAGAAAAATGCAAAAAACATTCCCACCATTATCACGAACATTTGTTGTTTTTGGGTGATGTTTACTGCTTTAGTGCCGCCAAGCACCGTATAGATAATCACTAAAATACCAATAATGATATTCAAGGTTCTCAAATCCCAGCCCAGAACTGCAGAAAGGATAATGGACGGGGCAAAAATGGTAATTCCAGCGGCTAGTCCCCTTTGGATAAGAAATAGAATGGCCGTAAGGGTACGGGTTTTGAGATCAAACCTCTTCTCCAGCATTTCATAGGCGGTATACACTTTTAACTTATGGTAGATAGGGATAAAAACCGCACAAATGACAATCATGGCCAATGGCAAACCAAAATAGAACTGAACAAAGCCCATGCCATCATGAAACGCTTGCCCTGGCGTGGATAAAAAAGTGATGGCGCTGGCTTGCGTGGCCATTACGGATAGACCAATGGTCCACCATTTGGTCTGGCCACCACGAACATAGTCCTCCATACTGTCCCCCCTTGTTTTCCAAACCCCATAACCAACAATGAAGAACAGCGTTCCGGCAAGTACAATCCAATCTAGTGCCGCCATGGATTAGGTATAAGAAAGCATTACATAAGCAAAATAGAGGATATAAAGCACATTAAGAACCAATACGATTCCATATTCCCTTTTCCATATAATCTTCTCGGTGAAATTATCCTTTGATATCATTTTGGGCTTGTTCATTTCTCTTTTTTAGGGAGAGCATATTGGCAAAAAGCTTGTAGGCTCCCGGAACACCAGCCGGTAACTCCCTAAAGAAGCTTAGACCGGTATAGATATAATTTCCATCTCCGTATGGAGCGACCAAAAGACTTCCCCGTTTTGGTTGTTCTCCTTTATCCGCCATGGACAAAATAGGGGTAAAGTTTTCATCCCATTCATTGGGAAAGTAAAGGCCTCTTTCTTGAACCCATCCCTCAAAATCTTTGGATTCGATTTTATTTGGATAGTTTACCAATGGATGACTATCCGCCAAAATTTCCACTGCAGCATTTTCATCCGTTACGCGATCACGGGAAATGCTTATGGGGTAGGGAGCGATATTTTCAAATTGGCTCCGCCATCTGCCAGCAGTATTGTATTGCACAATCATGTTTCCCCCCTCTTTTACATAATCCAATAAAATACCTTGCTTAAACTTTAGTTCTTCCAGCACATTGTAGGCACGGATTCCAAGAACGATACCATCGTATTTTCCAAGGGAGCCTTTTTCAACATCGTTAATATCGAGAATATCAACATTATAGCCAATTTGAGATAAGCTTTCAGGTACCTTGTCCCCAGCCCCTAAAATATAACCAATGGATTCTCCCTCTTTTTTTATATCCATACGCACCACCCTGGCTTGGGCAGGCAATAAAATGGATTGTTTGGAAATATGTGCGTAGTCAATTTCAACTAGTTTCCGGTTGAACTGCCGACCATTTATGGTGAGTACAGGAGAAATGGTTCCTACACTTTCAATTGCCGGAGGAATGACTTCAAATGCGACATTTTGTATAGCGCCTTTTTGAGCTATTTTGAAATTGACTGCCTCAGGGTGGGAAGACCATCCGTTAGGCAATTTAAGTTTCGCCACGCCTTCCATATTATCCGTGCCAGCCCGTATTGCCAAATTGATTGTAGTAGGGTCAACGGTATTGAATAGAAAGACATCCTCCGAAAAACTGGAGGTTACCATGGGCAAAACAACAAAAGGTTCATAAACTTCCCCAAAATCAGGCTTTGAATATCGATGAATCAACGGTTTTTCAAAAGAAATTTCTATCCCCTCTACCTCCAATGTAAATATCGTTTTGAATGCTACGGGGGTTTCCGGTGCTCCTATCAAACCGCTATCATCAACGGTATACATTCCTAAACTACCTTGCTCATTAAGCCAGTACGGATTAGTATAGCCTGTCCCCTCGGGGATTCTGAAGTTCAGTTCCAAATTTTCCTTAGTGTTCTGGGGAAGGGAAATTATCTTCTGTGAAACTTTTCCAATACCGCTTACATTGACTGATTTTAGGGAGATTTGGGTGTTACTTCTATTTAAAGCTTCTATGTTTACCGTAACACTTTCTCCAGGAACGGCTGAAGCATTTTTAGCACTGGCTTCTAAATAGATACCTCCACAAGCCAATATGATTTCCCTTAATTGTTTGGATTTAAGGGCTTTCCAGTGCTGGTCTTCAATTTTTTGCAATAAGGCATAGGCCTCGACAAGTTTTGCGAGGTGTTTGGAAGGGTCTTTAAAATCAAAATTGGCCTCAATTTCGTACAAGATGACTCCTACAGCGTCGCCACCTTCAACCCTTGACCAGGTCGTATCTATGCCATCAAAAATGTTGTTGCCATTGATGGGTTTTTCACCTTTTAGCAACTCTACATATTCGGGTTGGGAACCTCTTACCAACAACCGACCAAAACCTTGACATTTATGCTGACTGCTAGCCATAGAGGCAATTTCGTTATTGGATAAACCCAGTCCGGAATAATAGACACCAACATCAACCATGCCCATATTGGATTTGTCCGCGTCTTTAAAATTCTCCCGACTACCATAGAACCACCATGAGGTGTTGAAATAAAGTCGCTTGGGCTGCCAAATTTCAGTATCCGTGAGATGCTCTGGGTGGATATTTGGATCATTGACCAAATCAAAGGCTTCAAACCCTAACATAGCTGAAGCGGTATGGTGCCCATGTGTAGTTCCTGGACTTCGATGGTCAAATCGATTAATAATGACATCTGGTTTTAATTTTCGAATATTCCAGATAACATCGGCCAACACCTTTTCTTTGTCCCAAATGGAAAAGGTCTCATCTGGGTGTTTTGAATACCCAAAGTCGTTGGCCCTAGTGAATCGTTGTTCCCCACCGTCCACGCCCCTGGCGCCCAACAGTTCTTGGGTGCGGAGCACGCCCAATAATTCTCGCAATTCCGGCCCTATTAGGTTTTGGCCGCCATCACCTCGGGTAAGTGAAAGATAAATGGTACGGGCTTTTACTTCATTGGATAGATAGGAAATCAGTCGTGTGTTTTCATCATCAGGGTGGGCTGCCAAATACATAGCCGTCCCTAAAAAATTAAGTTTTTGAATCTCATGATGAATTTCCGCTGAGGTATATTTTTTTGGGGCTTGACCGCTAAGGAAGAAAGGAAACATTGTGAAAACAATGCACAAAACCCTTGGAAATCGCATAGTTGGTGAATTAGTTAAAACCAAAGATAGGAAGTTTACCTGCGGAGCATTGGTTTTTAGAACTTCTTTAACAGGCAAGCCATCTACCCCAAACCACCTTCGATTTCTGCTTGTTTCTTTATAAGTACTACTCCCTTTTGAAGTAGTAAGTTATTTGGATAGGTCAGTAATTCACCATCATCCTTTAACAGGTGAACGGTAAAGGATTGGATATCCATGATTATCGCTTCTTCTGGGAAATCTTTATCCTGAATCCGGATTCTATCACCAATTTTGTAGGGAAAATAGAAGAATAGGATAATTCCTGCCGTAATGTTGCTCAATATGGACCAAGTGGCAAATAGGGCTACACCGATAACGGCAAATACCGATGAAATAATGAGGCCAAGCTCTCGAATATTAACTCCCCAAATAAGAATCAAGGCAACGATTAGGATTACCGTTAGTGCAAAGGTTACATAGCGTATGACAAGTCGGGTCCGAATGCGGTTGATATCACTGATTCGGCCAATTCTTCTAATGGTTTTCACCGAAAGAAACCGGGTGACCAAAAATACACCCAGTGCAATTATGGTACCAAGTAGTTCACTTGAATGATCACGTAAAAAGGCTTCCATGAATTACAATGCCAAGCTGTCCCTCAATCCTACATATTTATTCGAGTTTTGTCTCCAGTAGGGTGTTTTCAAAGTTTTTAGCCTCGTTCCCTTGGAAACAAATGTCTTTGCATTCGACCCATACCCACTTATAAACTCTTCCTCCCAACTTTGAATTTCATATGGAAATTCCGAAGAAAAGGTAAGGGTTAGTTTTCTTTTTGTGTCCTTGTAATCAATAGTGTAAGTGCTTATGCCATCTTTTGTTTGTAGCGCTGCTATGGCAGCATACGCTTGAACTGCATGATGTTGCACCCGGAAATATTCCAAAGAGGGAATAATGGAAATCTCACCTTTTGGCAGGCTATTGGGATTGATACGAACCTTGTTCCAGATTTCGTTTTCAAGTAAGGCCTTATCCAAATCGAGTTTTTGGTCCGCTTCGCCTTCAAAATAGCTATGGGAGGTAAACTCAAACGTTTTCCTGTTGTTCAATTGGGAATATACATGGCCGCACCATTCCTGCACGGAAAGACTGGTCTTTAGGGCATGTTGGTTGTCATGAACAGGATAGAAAGTACTACTCATAATGGAATAGGGATATATGCCGGTAAGATATTTTTTGGTCTTGTTCAACTTTAACACCGGGATGTTGGAAGGATTGCTTCCGTCCGCTTTTACTTGGACGTCCGGTAAGAACGGTTCCGTAACATAAATCAATACGGCTTTTCCTTCCCTAATCTCCCCATAACGGGCCTGTTCCAGTTTGTAGGAGGTTATTTCCGCATCCCCCGCATACCAATAGGATTTAAATTCTTTAGACAGGGGTTTTTTTGGCAACTTTTCTTTCGCCGACTCATTTTCAGCTTCCGTATTGACTGCAAGGGTCTTCCCCGAATTATTGTTTTCTGCGCATGCTTCAACACCAACAATAAACAAGGCAAACAAAACTATGCCCGACTCAAATTTTAACCACTTTCTCATTCCTAACTATTTTAATGTAAAGTTAAGGAAGGAATGGTCGAAAACAATAAACTGCATGGGTGTTCGAGACACTATTTTTTGCTGCTAAGCTTTTTTCGAATCCTCTTCCATTGCCAGACGAAAACTCCAATTATCAGCAATAAGGGCCAGATGTTGATTAATACTAGAACCAAAGTGGTTACAATGCTCCATCCATTTTTCAAAGCTTGGAGACTTTTGCTCCCAAAGGATTTTTCATAGGAATCAGGCTCATTGCGAAAGTTAACGGTCTCATACATTCTCAGGTTAATGGTGCTGTACTTTATTTGATCCTCTAAATACCGAAGTTGTCCTTCCTTGGCTTCAATCTCTTCTGTTATTTTGCGGATGGCTTCTTCAGCTTCAAGGACTTCCGATATTTTTCCAGTTTTGTTTTTCAAGATATCGACATAGCGTTCCCGCACTTCCTTTTTTGTTTTCAGCCTACTGGTAACATCAATATATTGCTCTGTTACATCATTGGAAGAAACGGAAACGTTTTTTATGAACTCGCCTTGACCTTTGAGCTCTTCCATAAGGGAAGAAAAGTGTTCGCTACTTACTCTAATGGTAAGGTTATTGGAGAGCTCATAACTGGTGTTATTTAGATTCATATTGGAAACAAAGGCATTGTATTTTTTACATAGCTCATTGATTTTTGCAGTCGTCTCATCTACACTTTGGACCTTAATTTCGATATTTCCGGTCCAAATCATTTTGCGATTATCGATTTGCAACGCCTCTGAATCCTGGAAATCGTTTATTCTTGCAACTGATGGTTCGTAAGCACTATTGGAGGCCTCGTTTGAAGATTCTCCACCTCCTCCGCAGGTGTAGAGCATGACCAAAAGACAAAACATGAGATATGTTTTCATGCTTTCAAATTTTGAAATTCATAGGAAAAGTAGACGTAATAAGCTTCTCCCTTTTACTATTTAACGAAATGATGGGAGTACTTTGTGAAATTCTTAAAGTTCATTTAACACTTTGTAAACTAGATGGGTAGGTAATCCCACTACATTGTTGTAAGAACCTCGAATTTCTTCAATGGCAATGGTTCCCAACCATTCTTGAATGCCATAGGCCCCAGCTTTATCAAAGGGTTTAAAGGTCTCAACGTAGTAGCCGATTTCCTCTTCTGTCAAGGATTTAAATTTAACCTTGGTGGTGCAGCTCAATGTGGTTTGTGCGTTGCTGGTGGTAAAGCAGACCGATGTAATGACTTCATGCCAGTCCTCGGATAGTTTTTTCAGCATATCCGAAGCCTCTTTCGTTGTAGTCGCTTTTTCCAAGGATTCCCCTTTCCACCAGACAACCGTATCTGAGGTAATAAGGATTTCGTTATCCTGAAGGGTTTTGTCGAAGGCTGAGGCTTTCAGCCCTGCGAGGTAGTTTGAAATCTCCTTTGCCTTGAGGTTTCTTGGATATACTTCGTTCACTGGTTTCAGCCTAATCTCAAAATTAATTCCCAATTCCTCAAAGAATTTTTTTCTTCTGGGGGAACCTGATGCCAGGATGATTTTGTGGTATTTTAGCTTTTTTGCTAACGGGTTCTCAATCATTCTTAGCACTAAAATTGGAATCCCAATCGCCCCTAACCTTTAAGACCTGCTCAATGATGTCCCTAACACAGCCTTCCCCTCCGTTTTTATGGGAGACATAATCACAAATAGTTTTGACTTCCATAATGGCATTTTGCGGACAGGTAGCCAATTTCACCCGTTTCATAGGTGGAATATCGGGCATATCATCCCCCATATATAAAACATTATCAGGGTTGATGTTATGTATATCCAAATACTCATCCAAGGGTTCCTCTTTATGGTGGGCTCCTAAATAAATATCCGTAATACCCAAACCTTTCAGACGATCTTTGACCCCTTTGTTGCTACCCCCTGTAATAATACAAATGTTGTAGCCCTTTAATAAGGCTGTTTTTAAGGCATAGCCATCCTTAACGTTCATTTTGCGAAGCATTTCACCTTTTGAGGTGACAAGAATGGAACCATCGGTCAATACGCCATCCACATCGAAAATAAAGGTGGTAATATCCTTGAGGTACTCTTTATAATTCTTTTTCATAAGTAGTTTTGATGGATTCGCTTAGAAGTTGGTATATTTTTTTATGCAAAGGATTTTCGAATTGCTCCAAATGTAGTTGCATGGTTTCCGCATCTTGTCTTCTCGCTGGCCCTGTTTGGGCATCTACAGGTGGCAAATGTCGGATTTTGTGCACAGTTTCAGAAATCAATGGGTGCAACAAATCAAACGGAATGTTATTTTCCACACAGATTTCTTGGGCCAAATGGAATAAGTGGTTGGTGAAATTGTTCACTAAAACGGCACTTAGGTGTACTTTTTTACGCTGCAACGAGGAAATCTGATGAACCTTTTTACTAATGGATGTGCCCAACGTCTTCAATAGGATGAAATCGTCCGGATTTCGCGCTTCGATACATAAAGGTACCTCGGAAAAATCGACTTTTTTGCCTTTGGTAAAGGTCTGCAGGGGATAAAAAACACCTCTTCGTGCTGTCGCTATGGCATCCAAAGCAACGCTTCCTGAAGTGTGGACCACCAATCCCTTTTTGGAACGTAATGACTGCGACACCTCGGTAATGGAGGTATCCGAGATGGCTAAAATATAAATATCAGCGTCCAGTATTTGGGAAGTATCATTGGTAATTCTTGCAAGTGCCTGAAAATGCTTTAGGCCCTTCTTCCTTCGTCCGTAGACCTGTGCTATTTCTACATCCTTGGCTTTTTGAAAAGCATGAAATAAATGGGTGGCGACATTTCCCGTACCCAAGAGTACAATTGAAGGCATTCCCAAAAGTACGAACTTGCCGAAGCCTTTTTAAAAATAATTAACGCTTTTGTTGAAGCAAATAGCATAGGGATATTCCTAAAAGTCCCTTCTAGGTCGTAATTTTGCAAGCCGAAAGCGAATTTCTATGTTCGATGTATTGAAGAAAACACTTTTCTCCACAAAATTAATGGCCGTTCTATTCCTTGTGTTCGCCGCGGCAATGGGAATTGGAACCTTTATTGAAAGCGGCTACAGCACGGAAACCGCTCGCATTTATGTTTATAATGCTACTTGGTTCGAAGCCATCATGGTATTTTTTGTCATCAACTTTTTCGGTAATATTTATCGATACAATTTGCTGCAATGGAAAAAATGGCCCGTTTTGGTGTTGCACCTTTCATGGATTCTAATCATTGTGGGGGCCTTTGTTACACGATACATCAGTTTTGAAGGGATGATGCCCATTAGGGAGGGAAACTCTGAAAAGGTGTTTTATTCCGATAAAACGTATTTAACAGCCTATGTTGATGGGGAAATCAATGGACAGAACCGGAGAAAAGCGTTGGAAGATGATATTTTAGTGACCCCTGAAGGGAAAAGGTCCAGCTTACCTTGGCATGATGATTTTAATGAACAAGAATTTAAGATAGAATATGTAGATTTCATCAAAGGCGCCAAAGAAGGATTGATACCCGATGAAAGTGGGAAGGAGTACTTAAAGATAGTGGAAGCTGGGGATGGTCAACGCCATGAGCACTATTTGGAAAACGGAACAATTGCTAGTATCCATAACGTGTTGTTTGCATTGAACAAGGAGACCAGTGGAGCTATCAACATCTTTGAAGAAAACGGCGAGTACAAGATTATATCCCCGTTCGAAGGGCAATTTATGCGGATGGCCGACCAGTTTCAAGGAAAGTTGGTTCAAGACAGTTTGCAGGTATTACAATTAAGGTCGTTATATACCACCGCTGGAATGCAGTTTGTCATCCCTGAACCTTTGGTTCGAGGTTCATATGGAATAGTAAAAGTACCCAACGACCAAATTACGGAACAGACCCAAGATGCGTTGGTAGTGGCTGTAACTGCTAACGGGCAAACCGTTGAGAAAAGACTTTTGGGGAGTAAAGGTCCTTCCGATTTTGCCGATAAGTTCACTTTGGGGGGATTGGATTTTTCACTTCGTTATGGCTCAAGGATTTATGAGTTGCCCTTTAACGTTAAACTCAACGATTTTATCGCGGAAAAGTACCCTGGAACGGTCAATAGTTATAAATCTTTTATGAGCAAGGTAACTATTGAGGATGAACGTCCTTTTGACTATGATATATTTATGAATCATGTCCTTGATCACAAAGGGTATCGTTTTTTTCAGGCCAGCTTTATGCCGGATGAAAGGGGTACCATCCTTAGTGTTAACCATGATGTTTGGGGTACATGGATTACCTATATCGGCTACTTTCTGCTCTATGTTGGATTGTTGGGAATTATGTTTTTCGGAAAAACCAGATTCAAGGAATTAGCCAAGGCGTTGGAAAGGGTAAAAAAGAAAAAGGAAAAACTAGTAGCGACTACACTGCTAATTTTTATGGTTTCTCAAGGTTTTGCCCAAGAAAAGGGTAACCAAAATCACAATAATCTACCCACCCAAGAGCAGATAGATTCTGTCATTAATGCTACGACAGTAAGTGAGGCACATGCCGATGCATTTGGTGAACTCGTGATCCAAGATGAAGGCGGGCGTATGAAGCCCCTACACACGTTCACTTCGGAATTACTTCGTAAGCTGAGTGGTAAGGATAAGTTTAAAGATTTAAATTCCGATCAAGTATTTCTTTCCATGATGATAAATCCTCCACTTTGGTACAATGTGGACTTTATCAATATTGGAAAAAGGGAAAATGACAGTATTCGTCAAATCATTGGGGTAAAAGAAGGTCAAAAATACCTCAGGGCAACCGATATGTTCGATGCAACGGGCATGTACAAATTGAAGCCCTATTTGGAGGAAGCGACCTCTACCACGAACCCTAATCAGTTCCAGAAAGATTTTATCAAGGTCCATGAACGCATTAGCTTGTTGAATATGGCTTTGGGCGGGGAGATACTCAAAATATTTCCACTGCTCAATGATGAAAACAATAAGTGGATTTCTGCCGTGGAATTTCGTTCTGGTCAATATCAGGTTCAGGATTCCCTATATGCCAATTTTATGGCCAACGGACTGCCCTATTACTTGAACACGCTTCAAAATTCCATAACAACTGGAGATTATTCGGAATCGGACAAACTATTGGAAGCGTTTAAGCAAAATCAAAAGAATCACGGCAGTGAAGTATTGCCACCGGAAAAGAAGGTAAAGACCGAGATTTTGTACAACAAACTGGATATATTTAATCGCTTGTTCAAGTATTATGGTGGAGTTGGCCTTTTTCTGTTCCTTGTTTTGGTACTCCGGATTTTTAAGGAAAGGGAAATTTGGAAAGCGACAGCCTATTTGTTAAAGGGGGTTATTATCATCCTTTTTATCTGGCATACTGCAGGATTGATACTTCGTTGGTACATTTCTGGACATGCCCCATGGAGTGACGCCTATGAAAGTATTCTCTATGTGGCATGGGCCACCATGGGAATGGGACTTGCTTTTGGTCGAAAAAGTGAATTGACCATAGCTGCTAGTGCTTTTGTGGGTTCCATGTTACTTTGGATAGCCCACCAAAGCTGGGTGGATCCCGCCATTGGAAATTTAGTTCCTGTTCTGGATAGTTACTGGTTAATGATACACGTAGCCGTAATCGTAGGTAGTTACGGCCCGTTGACCGTTGGCATGATTTTAGGGGTGGTTTCCCTATTGCTCATCATGCTTACAACTAAAGCGAACAAAAAAAGAATGGAGCTCAATTTAAGGGAATTGACCATTATCAATGAGTTGGCCCTTACCGTTGGTCTAATCATGTTGACCATTGGTAATTTTTTAGGTGGACAATGGGCCAATGAAAGTTGGGGTCGTTATTGGGGTTGGGACCCTAAGGAGACATGGGCACTTATTTCCATTATGATTTATGCTTTTGTGCTTCACATGCGATTGGTCCCTGCCCTAAAGGGGAGATGGTTATTTAATTTTATGAGCGTGGCGGCCTTTGGATCTATTATGATGACCTATTTTGGAGTGAATTTCTATTTGGTGGGCTTGCATAGCTATGCCCAATCGGGTTCCGCTGCTATTACTCCAGATTATGTAAAGTATATCGTTCTTGGGGTGTTTATACTTGGTGGGGTCAGTTATTGGAGGTATCGAACGAACTACATAACAAGTTAGCTGTTATATCGAAAAGATCGAACCACACTTTTTTTGACCCCTGGGTGCAACCTTTTACTCCTCCAACAACAATTGCATCAATTCTTCAGCAGCTACCTTGCCTTTTTCCTTTAAAAAGAGGCGTGGGGTATCATCTCCCAGCTCAAAAACTATGGAAGGCATTTGGTAAGTGGCAAAGAAGTGATTTCTGGAAGTCATGGTGGGATATAACTTTTTTGACGCGCTTACATTGGCCTTCTTCTGGGGGAGTCTATGTTCAATACGTTCTATCCAATCAAAGACCAGTTGACCTTTGGAGCCAGTGACCGTGGTATCCAAAGGATAATAAATGTCATCCCATGTAGAGTGAAAATCCACTCCAAAAACAAATTCATATCCTTCCTTACTTTTTGATTTCAAAAAATCGCGAACGGCTCGGGTTTCAGGCTGGTTAAAAGCCTGCCAATCCCGATTAAGGTCAATACCTCCCATATTGTGCCGCCAATGCCCGTTGTCAACCCCATCTGGATTCACCGTAGGGATACTAAAAATCGCGAACTTTTCCCTGAATTTTACGGCTTGTTGGGAATTTCCTGTCAAGGTTTCCAGAAAGGATTTAAAGGCTAAAAATCCGGTAACTTCTGGAGGATGTTGTCTTGTCATAATAATAAGGGCTTTTTTAGAACTACTCCCCTTAATATCCATTGCCGTTATTGGGCGTCCTTCCCTACTTTTTCCAATCTCATAATTGATGATGAAAGCTTTTTTTGAAAGTGAGTCCGTCCATTGTTGTACCCTAGTTGAAGTATATAACTCTTGGGCGGTTACCCATGTTGGTTTTTCATCGATTTGAATGGTTATTTCCATACCTTCAGGAGCCGCTTTGATACCAAATTCGCCTTCCCCAGGATTGATGGCGCTGAAGCGCGTGCTATCCAAAGATCTGAAATGAATTCCGTCAGAACTAATTTTAGGGAAATACCTGTTTCTGCTACCCTGGTAAGTGAAATTCATCTTGATTTCCTGAGGAGTTTTGCTCCAGACTTTGAAACCGTACCACGGACTGGGGTTTATTGGGGTGTTCTCCGCCGTTATCCATAGGGTAAAATGGTTTAAACTATCGTGGGCTACACCATTTAGTCGCGCTCCATCAAACTGGTTGCTAAAAAAAACTGTACTGTCTTGAAAGGCCCAAGTTCCCTTCCACTGCTTTTGAACAGGCTTGGTTATTGTCGATACCAAGGGCGTCGGGCCTTGCCCTTGATACCCCGATTTTTCAATGGTTTTTTCGGTATTCTTACAGGAAAGGAAAATCAAAAAAGTGAAAATCGCGGCCCAGTTGGAATATGATTTCATTGTAAGTGAATTAGCTTTCTGAAAAGTATGGAATTTTAATAACACCAAAGTACTTGTGTCATTTTCAAAACTTTTATGCATCTTTGCACCATCATGAAGTTATAGAAATTATGAATCTGCTAGCATTTTTTGAGCTGTCTCCAGCCAAGTAACCAAAAGGGAGTTTTTGGTTACCTGCTAGATTTCTACATTTTTCAACACATAATTTCTACATGATGTCATCACAATCTTTATCGATAAAAAAAATACTAAAGTATTTCTGGGTTGCTGTTACGGGAAAAGAACAGGAATTCACCACAGGCAGTATTCGCAAGGCCATATTTATGTTGTCCATCCCTATGATTTTGGAGATGTTGATGGAGAGCATTTTTGCTTTGGTCGACATTGCCTATGTTTCCCAGGTCAGTGTAAATGCGGTTGCCACCATCGGCCTAACGGAATCGGTGATTACCTTGGTCTATGCCATAGCTATTGGTTTGAGTATGGCAGCGACCGCCGTAGTTGCACGCAGGGTAGGGGAAAAGGACATTAAAGGTGCTCGGGAAACAGCAGTGCAGGCCATTTTTCTTGGAATAGTGGTGGCCCTGATAGTTGGGGTCATTGGGTTTCTTTACAATAAAGAGATTTTGGCCCTGATGGGTGCGGAACCCGACTTGATTGAAGAAGGGCACGGTTATACCAAATGGTTGATTGGTGGTAATATCACCATACTCTTATTGTTTTTGATTAACGCTATTTTCAGGGGGGCAGGAGATGCCAGTATTGCCATGTGGTCCCTTGTGCTTTCCAACGGTCTGAACATTATTCTTGATCCCATTTTTATTTTTGGATGGGGTCCTGTCCCGGAATATGGTGTTATGGGTGCTGCCATCGCCACAAACATTGGCCGGGGAACCGCAGTTTTGTTTCAATTGGGGATTTTGTTTTTTGGTTGGGGGAAGATTAGGTTGCTCCTTCAGGATATTGTATTGAACCTTAAGGTAATGCTCAACATCATTAGGGTTTCACTGGGTGGGATTGCCCAGTTCTTGATTGGAACATCAAGTTGGGTATTCCTAATGCGAATAATGAGTGAATTTGGAAGCGAGGTGTTAGCGGGTTATACCATTGCAATTCGTGTGATGATGTTTACCCTAATGCCTTCTTGGGGCATGAGCAATGCGGCAGCAACCCTTGTGGGGCAGAATTTAGGGGCAAAGCAACCGGAACGGGCAGAAAAATCCGTTTGGATCACGGGCAAGTACAATGCCTATTTTATGGGCCTGGTTTCCATTATTTATTTAGTTTTTGCCAAGCAAATCGTGGGTGCCTTTAACAGTACTCCCTCCGTTGTGGATAATGGGGCGCTTTGCCTTCAGGTAATTGCGGCAGGTTACATTTTCTATGCCTATGGAATGGTGGTCACCAATGCCTTCAATGGTTCCGGAGACACACAAACCCCCACCAAAATAAATTTGGTTTCCTTTTGGTTGTTCCAGTTACCTGTGGCTTATCTTTTGGCCATTGTATTTGGATTTGGTGCCACAGGTGTTTTTATTGCCATTACTACCGCTGAAGTTCTGTTGGCCATAATAGCCATCGTTTGGTTCAGAAAGGGTAAATGGAAATCAGTACAAGTTTAGGTTTTTGAGCACTAGGGGAAGGTTGACTTATTACTTTCCTCATTGGTTTTCTTCTTATCTTTAGAGTAATAGAAGTGGTACTAGGTTGAGGTTTTTTTGCTCCTTATTTAGCATATTCTTATCGGCAACTTTTCTTTACCCACAAAATCCTTTTGAAAAAGAGAGTGAAGAGTTCGCTAATGCCGTAGATGCAGAAAAGATATACCTACAGCTTAGCGGAACCACTTTTGATACTTCAGAAACCATTTGGTTCAAGGCCATAGTTACCAACGTAGTGGAGCATAAGCCGACTACGAAAAGTGCTGTTCTTCATGTAGAACTTATCGATCCTTTAAATGAGCACATTGTTGATAGTAAGCTCTTGAAAATAAAGGCAGGTGTTGCAGAAAACTTTTTTCAACTGCATTCCAATTATCGGGAAGGAAAATATATCATACGGGCCTATACCGAATGGAATAAAAACTTTGAAACTGATTTCATTACATCGGTGCCTATAGCTATTTATGGGATTAAATCACAAGAGGAAGAACGATCCCCCATACAAGACCTAGTATTCACTAAAGATTTTACAAAAAATAAGTTTTCAATCTCATCCAAAGTTTTTCCGTTGGTATTGGATAGTCTACACAAGGGCAACGCCATGTTATATATGAGTTGGAAAGACGGCCAGGACTCGATTTCCATAAAGCTGAGGCGGAAGACTAATGTTACTATAGAGCATAATGTCCCGTTGGATGTTCAAATTATTAATTACCAACTAAAAACCCAGAACAAAGAGTTTGCAAAGTCGATAGTGCTTGATGATACGTCCGGAACGTTGCAATTTTTTCCTGAAGGGGGTAACATGGTAGAGGAGATGGAAAGTAGTATTGGTTTTAAGTATTTGGACTATAGGGGGAAGGGTAATAGAATTCAAGGATTCATAGAAGATAATGAAGGGAACAGAATTACCAAGTTTGAAAGCAATTTTTTGGGTATGGGCCAGTTCAAATTGATTCCTAAACCAAACAAAACGTATTACGGTATTCTAAGTACAAAAAATGGAAACGTCATTAAATATAAATTACCTAATCCAATAGCCAATGGAGTGGTTTTGGGATTAACACATAATTATTCTTTTAAGGAGATACAACTTAGGAAAAAAGACAAAAGTTCTGATAGTCTTTTTGTTAAGCTATACCACAGGGGTAGCAACCTGTTTCTGTTAAAATCAAAATTTAAAAGGGGTAGGTTCGCTTACAAAATTCAAAATAAGGATTTGCCGCATGGCGTTATAGGTCTTACCGTCTATGATAACAACTACAGACCCGTTGCGGAACGCACTTTTTTTAATCATTTAAAAGAGGAACAACTTAATGTTACCATTGAAACGGACAGAGCTTTGTATAACCACCGCGATAGCGTACAGGTTTCAATAACCACAAAATATAATGGTTCGTCCGTTCCCGCCTCAGTTTCCGTTATGGCCATTGATTCTGCCCATTTTTACGGGACCAATTTGAATAGGAATACCATTCTGTCCTACTTTTTACTGCAATCGGACATAAAGGGACCCATTGAAGATCCATCGTACTATTTTGAAAATAATGGAAATTTGACTGAACTGGATTATCTAATGTTAACTCAGGGTTGGACCAATTATAAATATAAAGCGAAGAAAAAACCAAGACTTTTCAAGGCCGAAAAAGGTTTGGAGATTAAAGGTACTGTTAATGATGTCCAAAGAACAAGTGAAAGGGACGGACCAAAGAAAAAAGAATATGTCTTGAATATGCTTTTAATGGGAGAACCCATGGAGGCTCATACACAAGAAACGGATAGTACGGGGTATTTTAGTTTTGCCTTGAACGACAGTTATGGACTAGGTAAAAAATTTGTAATTAGGCCCTCAGAGGTAAGCATCAAAAGCAGTAATCAAAAAATAGCTATCAAAAAGTACAACGTTCCTAAAATAACCTACGAAACAGAAAAAATAATTGTTCCTGTAGATCGTATTATTGAAAGGAAAATGATTGAAAAGATAGGAGAGGATATAAAACTAGATCCCTTTCTATTACCTAATACCATAGCTCTTAACGAAGTGGTCGTCAGCGATTATCAAGTTACGCCGGAGCGTTCTGAAATGGTAGAACTGCATGGGATTCCAGATGTGGTCATAGACAACAAAGAGTTGTTAAATAAACAAAAAAAGTGGACAAGAAACCTTTACAGATGGTTGCTCTTCAATTATCCAAAAGAAATTCGGGTTAGACGGGTTGGCAATGGGGGAGGATTTGAAATTGCCTATGTTTATGGGGCAGGCTTTACCTATATTGTTATTGATGGTACTCCCATAAGGTTGGAAGACTACAGACTTATTGGGAATATTCCGGTAAGTGCTGTAAAGAGTGCCGAGATTATTCGAAATAGTTCGACAGCCAATGACTACCACAGCCGAGTTTTTCCATGTTCCCCAATATGTCCTCCTCCGCAATTTCCTGCTATTTTGGCCATTTATACCTATTCAGGAAAGGGTTTAGCTGGTGCTTTCCCCAAATCCAGAAGTACCAACCTAATAAATGGTATAGCTCCTCAATTTTCTCCTGAACGTGAATATTATGTACCGCCTTATCAAGATGCCGAAAAGATTGATTGGGATATTCCTGATAGACGCACTTTGTTGTATTGGAAACCCAATATTCCAATCAATGATACAGGTCAAGCTAATACCGTATTCTTCAATAGTGATATCAGGGGTAAAATGGTTTTGATTTGTGAAGGAATAACCGCTAATGGTAAAATAGGGTACTCGGAACTTATATACGAAGTGGATTAGTACTGATTTTGAAATGGTAATTTTGTATTTTCATTTTTTGTTTTACACACTACTGATAGATCTTTTGATGGATTTTCAGTCTAATTCATAAATTCTAACAACCTTATGGAGTACGGAAAAAAAGGTGTTAACACCATTTGCACCCATGTGGGTGGAGTAAAGGACGAAAGGTACAAAGGGGCGATATCACCGCTTTATATGGCTACATCTTATGCTTTTGACAATATTGACGAAAAACGATACCCTCGTTATTTCAATACCCCTAATCAGCAAGCCCTTACAAAGAAAATTGCCGCATTGGAGCATACCAAAGACGCTATGATTTTTGGAAGCGGCATGGCGGCCATAAGCCACTCATTAATGGCGTTCCTTAAAGCAGGAGATCATATTGTATTTCAGCAAACATTGTATGGAGGCACCTACAATTTTGCCACAACGCAATTGGAAAAATATGGGATTTCCTATTCGTTTACCGAGGGATGGGAGGTTACGGATTTTGAGACAAAAATACGATCCAACACCAAGGTCATCTATATAGAGACACCTTCCAATCCGTTATTGACCATCACAGATTTAAAGGCGGTATCCGCATTGGCAAAGTCAAAAGGAATCCTGACCATGATTGATAACACGTTTGCCAGTCCCATTAATCAAAATCCAGCGGACTATGGTATTGATATCATAATCCACAGTGCCACTAAGTACATGGGAGGACATTCTGATATTTGTGCGGGTGCAGTAGCGGCTTCCGAAGGACACATAAAAAGGTTATGGGAATCTTCCATTTGTTTTGGGGGGAGTTTAAGCGACCAGACCGTTTGGTTGCTGGAGCGTAGCCTAAAAACCATGGGGCTTCGTGTGAAGGCCCAAACTGAAAATGCCCAAAACTTGGCGGTTTTCTTAGATGGCCATCACGATATTGATGCCGTTTATTACCCAGGATTGAAATCCCATCCAGGCCACGAATTGGCTAAATCCCAAATGAAAGGCTTTGGTGGTATGTTATCTTTTGAACTAAAAGAGGGAATGGATCCATCTGAGTTTATGCAATCCTTAAAGCTTATAAAGCCTTCCATGAGCTTGGCTGGAGTGGAAAGTACGGTCACCGCTCCCGTTTTAACATCACATGCTCTCATGAGCAAAGAAGACAGGGAGCTCCAGGGTATAAAAGATGGCCTTATTCGTTTTTCCGTTGGTATTGAGGAAGTAGAGGATTTGATGGCCGATGTGGAACAGGCTATACATCAAGTTAAATCGAAAACTGTTCTGGCAAGATGAAATTGGATATTTTAGTTTTTGGCGCCCATCCGGATGATGCTGAGTTGGGAGCGGGCGCAACAATTGCCAAGGAAGTGGCTGCAGGAAAGAAAGTGGGCATAGTTGATCTGACCCGAGGGGAACTGGGAACTAGGGGCACCGCCGAAATTCGAGATAAGGAAGCAGCCAAAGCGGCCGAGATATTAGGGGTGGTCGTCCGTGAAAATTTAGAGTTTTCCGATGGTTTTTTTCAGAATGATAAGGAACACCAGTTGGAAGTTATAAGGATGATGCGGAAGTATCGCCCGGACATTGTACTCTGTAACGCGATTGAAGATAGGCATATTGACCATGCCAAAGGAGCACAATTGGTAAGTGATGCTTGTTTTTTAAGTGGATTGGTCAAAATTGATACAAAAATGGACGGGGGTGAACATTGGCAGGAGCCATGGCGCCCTAGGATGGTATATCACTACATCCAATGGAAAAATCTGAAACCAGATTTTGTAGTGGACGTCAGTGGTTTTATTGAAAAGAAGCAGGAAGCTATTTTAGCCTACAGTTCACAATTCTATGACCCAAATAGCAATGAACCGGAAACTCCAATTAGTAGTAAAAATTTTTTGGACAGTGTACATTATCGAGCTAGGGATTTGGGTAGGTTGGTGGGGGTAGCCCATGCCGAGGGATTTACGGCAGAACGCTTGGTGGCCATTGATGGTTTAGATCATCTAATTTAGCTGGCCTTGCGATATTTTTTGGTAATCTTTGGGATGGTGAAGTAGAAGGTAGATCCCTTTTTAGGAGTACTTTCCACCCAGATTTTGCCCCTATTTTTTTCCACCATTTCTTTACAAAGTGAGAGCCCAAGGCCTGTCCCCTTTTCATTGTTGGTGCCGTAGGTCGTAATATTTGAGTTTTCCCTGAATAATTTCTTTCTGGTCTTTTCATCCATTCCAATACCCGTATCCCTGATTTTTACTTTCCAATATTCTTCCATCTCTTCGGCTTCCAAAGTAATTAGTCCATTTTGGGGAGTGAATTTTATGGCATTGCTAATGAGGTTCCTTACCACTATGTCCATTTGGTTCCCATCGGCTAGAATTAAACATTCCTTAGGCAATTGATCCATGATCTTAATGGATTTGTTACTGGCCATTTCCGACAGAAGGTTAATACTACTCTCAATAAGTTTGTTCAAATTGACCATTTTTGGTTTTGTTACGGTGCCGTTCATTTGGGAATATCCCCAGGATAAAAGGTTGTTCAACGTAAATAAAATATGGTCGACATCCCCCCTTAATTTAGGTATGAATTTTGAAAAATCCTCCTTGGCAATTTCCCCACTGACCATGAGTTTTAAAAGTCCCTGTAATGCTCCAATGGGTCCGCGAAGGTCATGACCAATTATCGAGAAAAGCTTGTCTTTCGTGCCATTTATAGCATTCAACTCCATTTGACTTTCCCTTAAATTTTTGGTATTGACCTGTAGTTCACTATATAATTTTTTTAGTTTTTTCTGATTGAAATACAAAGGAATGGCGGTAGCCAATAATACCATAAGAATGATAATGGAGGCATTGATTAGGTTTCGTTGCTTGGCAAGCTCCTTTTCAGTGTCGGCAATCAACAATTGCTTGTCCTTATCGTATTTGAGCTTCGTCTTAAGTAAGGTAAGGCTTCTTTTATTCTCATCTTTGTATATGGAGTCCGTAAGCTGTTGAAAAACCTCGTGATATTTAAGTGCCTCTTCAAAATCCCCTTCGTTCTTACTGATTATGTAAAGCGTTTTAGCACAATCCCTTTTACCTTCCAGGGACTTTATATTTGAAGATAGTTGAAACGCTTCAAGAGCATAACCCTTGGATTTTTCATCTTCCCCAAGACCCAAATATGCAGAGGCCATTCCATTTAGAAGATCAATTCGACTTCTATCATCCTCCAAATTCTCATGCAATAGATTGCTTTGATCGTACCAATAAAGGGCCCATTTATATTTTTTTTGCTTTAAATAGATTTCTCCCTTTACGCTGTAGGCAAAGGCGAGCCAGTCAAATATTTCTTCTTTTTCAAAAGTGGAGATGCCTTTATTGATATTGAACATAGCATGTTCATAGTTTTCCATGTCCGCATATACATCCGCAAGGTTGCTCAGGGTTTCTGCAATAATGATTTCATCCCCAATTTCCTCGTTCAATTTTTTTACCTGACTATAGAATTCCAGGGCTTGGTCAAACTCCTTCTGTGATACATAGAGCGATGCAATATTTTCATTTAAAATGGACTGTCTCAATTTATCATCAGTTTCCTTGGCAAGGTCCAACCCTATTAGGAAGTTTTCCAAGGCCTTTTCATAGTTACTTAAATAAAAGAACTCGTTGGCCAAGTTATTGATAATGCCAATTTTAGTTTCTCTATCACCTATGGAGTCCGCAAGCCTTAATGCTTTTTTGAAATGGGAAATGGCTTCATGGTTTTTTCCATTATCGGAATAAAATCCGCCCAAATTGTCCAAAGCTTTACATTCTCCAAAAGTATAGTTCTTGGATTTACTTAACCTAAGGGCCCTGCTTGCCAAGCTATAGACGCTATCCTCCTTGACAAATCGGTATTCCTTGGATAATGCATTGAGAACATCAATATAATGGGTACCACTATGATTTGGAGAATGGGTTTCCAAGGCTTTCAATTTGAACCAAAGACTGTCCCTTTTGTTTTCTTGACCCATACCCTGGAAAAAAGAAAATAACACGAACAACAAAAGCGCCAGTAATGAAGTATTTCTGGGGTAAAAATAGGTGTACTTCCTGTAGGTCAAGTATTTGGGCATGCCTAACGATATGATAGGTAAAATTAGAATGGAAGGGTGGTAAAATCGAATAATTGTTGTGAAGTACTGGTTTTTGTGTGTTTTACCGTGAAAAAGATGCATTTTAACGATAAAACTTATCAACCATGGCCTATGGGAAGTAGAATTTGAAAACAACTTCCTTTTCCTACTTCGCTTTCGACCTTCAATTCTCCATTATTTACAGCAATTAGTTCCTTTGAAATCTGAAGGCCAAGACCAGGTCCTTTTTCCTTATGAGTTCCCTCCTTTGCTTCCATATTGCGGTTTCCAAGTAATTGGCGCACTGTAGATTTGTCCATTCCAATGCCGTTATCGCAAATTGCTATTTCGACCATCCCATCTTTTTCTTGGCAATCAAAGGTAATCTGACCTTTCTCGGCTGTAAATCTTATGGCATTTGAGATAATATTCCTCAGGATGATTTCCAAGTGAACGCTATCGGCATTGACCTTGATATCATTAGGAATTTGACATCGAAAGTCTATATTCTTCTTATCCAATCTTGTGCGATATAATTCACGTACTATCGTTGCCTTTTCCTTGATTGACACCGATGTTGGATTGGATTTTAGACCATTCATTTGGGTCCTTGCCCAAAATAACAAGTTGTTGAGCGTAAAAGCGCTATTGTCCACATTTTCCTTGAGTCTCGGCAACACCTTTGAAATTTCCCCTTTGGAAATTGTTCGAGAGTCATACAGTTCCAGTAGTTCTTGTAACGTATTGATGGGTGCCTTTAAATCATGTCCAATAATGGAAAAGAGCTTGTTTTTTGTTTGGCTTATTTCACGCAATTCTGCATTGACCCTTCTCCGTTTCCTTACTATTTTTCCGGTCAAGAAAAGAATAATCAATAAAACGCCCAACAAAAGGACTACGATAACGGTGATTCCTTGCTGTTCTATCAACCTCTTCCTATCCGCTATTTCTTTTTCTACTTGTTCATATTCCAATTCAAGTTTGGTCCGCATAATTTTAAGATTGTTTTCCCTCAACCTTTTGTCCAATACCTCTTTAATGGGTAAGGCCAAACTTGAATATTTGGCCGCTGCACCATAATCAGATTTTTCCATTGCCATTTTCGAAAGTGACTCATAGCCGTTCAATAGTTCAACGGAATCCTTTAGTTGAAGGGCGTGATAGAGTGTGCTGTCAGCATATTGCTTTGCTTTATCATATTGATCGGTAAAAAAATAAAGCTTTGAAAACAGGTTATAGGTCAAAATCCTATCCCTGGGATTTTTCAATTTACCAAGCAAACTATCATATTTTTTATTGCTGTTCAGGGCCTGGCTTAATTCTTTTTCCTCCAATAGAATATGACTCTGGACCATATAACTTCTTGCCAACCAAAGGGTCTCATTTAATTTGCCAAAAAAGGGAATATTGCCCTTGAAGAACTTTTTGGCTTTTTTAATGTCCCCGGATAAAATGGAGTTACGTGCCAAATTAGACCTTGAACCATATAGGCTCAAGGAATCATCGGTTTTCTCCCAAAGATGAATGGCATTTAACAATTCTTCCTCTGCCTCCTCATAGAGCTTGTTTTGAGTGTAAACAAAGCCCAGTATGTGTCGTAATCGTGCCTCATGCCATATCAAATCATTTTGTTGGGCGATGTCGATACCTTTATAAGCAGATTCCAAGGTTTTTCCCGGCTGTCCTGAAAAAAAAGATTCAATGACCAATTGGGTGTACAAATCAATTTCCAATTTGGGTGCATGTACACCTTGAAGTAATTCCTCTGCCTCAAAATATCTCTCTAGCGCATTTTTACGGTCGCCGATATCTGAATAGTAGTTTCCCTCGCGCATTTTGCCCAGGGCGATTCCAATGAAGTCATTATTTTCCTTACTTAAGGCGTTTAGTTCCTTAGTAAATAACAAAAGACTGTCCGGATCTCTAAAACGATAGCTTTCGGCCAACCTATTAAGAAGTTGAATGTTTTCCTTTGAATACGTGAGAACCTCTTTTTCTTTATACTTTGCTAAAAGACTGTCCTTATCGATGTCTTGCGCGTAAGAGGAATTGAAAAGTGAAGTAATAAACACCAAAATGATCAAAGGAAAACCATGGGCAGTTCCCTCTGGTTTTATAGCGTATGATGATATTCCAATTCTTGGGCACATCATTTATTTTCTGGGAAAGTTTAAAAACACACAAGTACCACCGTTGTACTTGCTTTCAATCCTTAAGTATCCGTTATTAACTTTGATTAGGTTATAAACGATTTGTAGACCTAGGCCGGTTCCCTTTTCGTTCATTGTTCCAACAGATGGATTTACGGTTTGATTGTTCATTATGGCGTTTATTGTGGATTGGTCCATGCCTATGCCAGAATCACAAATTTCGATTTCAGTCCTGTTGGAATCATTTTCCTTACAACTGATACTTATGACCCCTCCCTTTCCGGTGTACTTGATGGCGTTGGAAATAACGTTTTGTAAGATGATGACGAAATGTTCTGGGTCAATCATGAGGACAGTCCCTTGATCAATGTCACATCGGATATCAATTTCTTTCGATTTAGTTTTTGCCCCATAGAAAGCGCACACAGAATGGACATACGCTCTAATTGAAACGGTTTTGTTCTCAAGGGTAAGGGCATTCATTTGAGTTTTCGCCCAAAACAACAAATTGTTTAAGGTGAATGAACTATGGTCTACGTTTTGTTTTAGCCTAGGTGCCAGTTTCGCAACTTCCTCCTCAGAAATTTCCTGAGAGGTATAGAGTGCAAGTAATTCTTGCAATGTACTAATTGGCGCTTTTAAGTCATGACCAATAATGGAGAAGAGTTTATCTTTTGAAGTATTTAGTTCCTTTAAGGAAAGATTAGCTTTCTTTTGATTTATGGCATTCTTTCTTATTAACAGCACAATGATTAAAAGTGCCAATAGAAGAATAACCGAAATGTATGTTATGGTCTTTTGTGAAGCTATTCTTTTTTCATTTTCAAACGCGGTCAGTTCCTTTTCGCGATTGAATTGGGCTTGGGTTTCCAGCATTAAAAATTTTGTTCTGTTTTCAGATTCCAAAATGGAGTCAGACAAGTATTTCGCTGTATTTAGATACCCTAGCGCTTCTTGGTATTGACCTTTTTCCACCAAGAGTTTGTAGAGTAGTTTGGAGGACTTTGCTACGCCATGGTGATAATTGATGTTTTTTGATATTTCTTCAGCTGCTTTGGCGTACTTCAGGCTTTTTTCGAAATTCTTTTTTAGATAATAGGCATCGGCAAATCCTTGTGATGTTTCTGCTTTGCGCTGCATATCTTCAATGGATGTTAATAGCGCATTGGATTTTGAAAAATTTTCCAAAGCGATGTCATATTCCTTTTCCCGAATGGCCACTTCTCCAAGCGTGGCCCAGGCGAATGATTCCCAGGCCTGGAACTGTTCTTTTTCAAATACATGAATAGCTTTTTGGCAGAACTTTTTGGCCTTATTAAAGTCATTCGTATGCAGGTACATATATCCCAAATTACTCTCTATTTGCGCCTTCTGAAGAAGATCATTGGATTTTTCAACAATCTGAAGTGCTTTTTGGTAATAGGGCAACGCTTGGTCATAATCCCTTAAAATAGCGAAAGAGGTGGCCAGATTCATAGTAAAAGATACCTGCATTTCCAAGTCTCCAGCCTTGACCGCTAGGTTTTCCCCCTTTTTGCATTCAAGATACGCAGCAGGGTAATTTCCTTTCATGAAATGTCCCAGGGCCTTGGCATTGATCGTTTTCAAAAGCAATTTTTCAGCATTGGACTTTTTTGACTTTATCTCGGCTACATCAAGATGTTTAAAAGCCTCATCAAAATCTCCAATCATATTGTAATAAAGACCAAGACCTATTTTTCCTCCGGCCTTCCCCTTTTCGAACCCGGCCAATTCGCTTAACCTTAAAACTTTTTCTGAGATTGTCTTTGTACTGTCAGGTATGTGGTAGATATAATTCCCCCCCAATTCATAGAGAACTTTAATGTAGCTCGTGTCCGTGGCCATAAACCCCGGCTGGTTTTCATGGTTTATCTTTTCCTGTGTTAAACTGTCGATTAACTTTTTTTGGGAGTAACTGTTCCCAAGGAAAAAGAGCAAAGCGACTAATACCAAAAGGCTTCGGTGCGGGGGGACTCCTTGCCTGACAAGGTGATTTTGGATAGGAGGTAGCAGCAAAAGGTAAATTCCGTTGTAGTGTGTAAGTTACAACCTACAATTTTTTTTTCAAATTTATGGTGGGCGATTTTATTTTTATTTGGTAGGTTCTATTAAAAAAAAGTACCTTTGCCACCGCTAAAAATGGTGGTTGTAGCTCAGCTGGTTAGAGCGCTTGATTGTGGTTCAAGAGGTCGCCGGTTCGAACCCGGTCTTCCACCCTTAAGCTCAGATGAAATCCCGGCCTTTTCTTTGGTCGGGTTTTTTATTGAAAACAAATGGGCAGTAAGGGAAACTTACAATGGGCACAGCTTAGGCAACTTGGGTCCCTAGCCCTTTTACCCTTGGAAGAGTGGTATTTGGTTTGTGCTATTTTGAGGCCTTATCCACTAACAATCGGTCTTCCCTATTGGCCACTTCCCATGCGGTATGAAATATAAGTTGCGACCTGTTTTTTAGCAAATCGTAGTTGATTTTGTCAGGCGTATCACCGGGGCGATGATAATCTTCATGTGTGCCATTAAAATAGAAGATGATCGGAATGTTATTTTTTGCGAAATTGTAGTGGTCGCTCCTGTAATAAAATCGATTGGGGTCGTTTTCGTCATTATAGGTATAATCCAATTCTAAGCCAGTATATTTTGTATTTACAAGTTCGGAAAGCTCATGCAGTTCCGTACTCAATTTGTCAGAGCCTATTAAATAAATATAATTTCTATTCCCACTACGTTTGGGATCGATTCTTCCAATCATATCAATGTTAAGATTGGCGACCGTACTTTCTAGCGGAACCAAAGGTTCATAATCCGTATAATACTTGGAACCAAGAAGTCCCTTTTCCTCACCCGTTACATGTAAGAATACAATGGATCTTTTTGGTCCAACGCCTTTGTCAGCGGCATTTTTAAAGGCCTCTGCGATTTCCAGCATAGCTACGGTTCCAGAACCGTCATCATCGGCGCCATTATTGATTTGTCCATCAGCAGTTACCCCAATATGATCCAAATGGGAGGAAATCACGAGATATTCATCGGGTTTTTCCGAACCTTTTAGAATTGCTGCTACATTTTCAGAATCTATTATGGTATCTGCACTTTCAATCTGAAAATCAATTGAGGTAGAAAACGGTATAGGTGTATCACTCTCTTTTAATTTGGGATAGAGGTTATTTACAAAGTCATCATTTAAGAGGATTAGCGAATTATCATTCGCTTCAGCCCTCAATTGCATTCTTCCGCTATTATTTTTCTTCATAAACTCATAGTAACGTTTGTACCTGGAAAAATTATCGGGGTCATAATACAAAACTCCTGCGGCTCCTTTTTCAGATGCCAGTTCCATGCGCTTTCCAATGGATTCCGACATATTACTCCATATTGACTTTTCATCACTCCCTGAAATTACGTAACTGCCGTCTTCATTTTTTGGTTCTCCAGATTTCATGAGAACCATTTTGTTTGTGACATCCAAATCGGCATAATCGGAGTAATCCCCTTCTTCGATACCATAGGCCACATACACCACATCACTTATCTGCCAATCCGTTTTTGAGAACGTAAGAAAATCTTCGCCTTGCAGGAATGACTTGCCATTAATTATAATTTTCCCTATAGGAACCTTGCTTATGGATAAGGCTACCTTTTGGAAGTAATCCCCATTTGATTTTAGTGCCGGAATGCCCAAAGACTCATATTCAGCCTTGATGTACTGCACCGCTTTCTTCTGACCTGGTTTTCCCGTGTCCCTTCCTTCGAATTCATCAGAAGCATAGGTATACAAATGTTCTTTAAGCTCGTCTTCGGTAATGGTCGAGGCAAATGTCACAGGTCCTGTGTTTGATTCATTGGGTATTGCATCTTTTACAACCGTCTTCTGCGAAGAATTACATGAAAAGGTCAGAATAGTGACTATAAGAAGTACTTTTTTCATAAAATCAAAAATAGCCATTATGTGTCAAAAACTGTGGGAGAATCTATTTCGATAACTGCTGGGGTTCATTTGGGTGATTACTCTGAATTGACGATTAAAATTGGATAGGGTATTGTATCCAGATTGGGTAGAAACGTCCAAAATGGGTAATTCCGGCTGTTCCCTAATCAGTTCGCAGGCGTGCTGTATTCTTATTTCCGCCAAAAATTGAAAGAATGTTTTATTCGTTCGTTGTTTAAAGAACCGGCAGAAGGAATTTTTACTCATGTGAATCTTTTCTGCAATTTGTTCCAATTTGATCTCTGTTCTAAAGTTTTGCATTACAAAGTCAAATACCACCTGTAGACGTTCCCCTTGGTGCCTATTCATTCCAAAGGTATAGGGACTCTCAACAATTGGTGTTTTAGGAAGATAGGTTAGGTGCTCTAAAAGTTCAAGAAGTTTGATGAACAGCTGAAATTTGTTTTCATTCCTTAAACACAAAAAGAGGTTTTTTAGTACAGATGTCTTTTCAATTACTTTAAATCCAAAAGGCAGATATTCCCATATGGATAATAGATTCAGCATTTCCTGATTTTCAAAGAACGTATCACCAAACGATGATTTGGTAAAAAAGAGGGAAATCATATGGGATTCCTTGCTATCCAATGTACTAAGGAATAAATGGGGCAAGTTGGAACCGATAGCAACAAAATCACCTGACTTAAAAGTGGAAACCGTATTACCCACTACCAATTTCCCCTTGCCTGTTACTACGTAGCTTAATTGTATCTCGTCATGCTGGTGAAGCCTATCATAGAAACGTGGGACCTTATCGATTTGTAGGATGATATTCTCCTTTGGTTTTTTTGGAATCTTGAATGGATATACCTTCATTTAGGCCGTAAAATACAATAATAAGTTGAACATGGGTAACATAAAGGTGGTATTGGGTAATTTTTAAAAGGCAGAAACACAAAATAGCCGCTACTTTTGAGATAAAATTCAAATATATCTATATGGAATGGAAAGGAGTCATGCCCGCAGTCACCACAAAATTTACAGCTAATGATGAATTGGACTTGGAGATGTTTTCAACCAATCTCCAAGCGCAGTTGGATGCAGGTGTGGAGGCCATAATACTAGGGGGGAGCCTTGGTGAGGCCAGTACCTTGACCAATGTGGAAAAGCAAGCACTGGTGGAACATGCCGTTAGTTTGGTGGATGGAAGGGTCCCCATTGTTATGAACATTGCTGAGCGTTCAACACGTAGTGCAGTGACCTTGGCTGGAAATGCCAAGGATTGGGGAGCCAAGGGCCTTATGTTACTTCCTCCCATGCAATACAAAGCCACAGATTATGAGGTTCTTACTTACTTCCAAACCATTGCATCAAACACGGATTTACCCATCATGATTTATAATAACCCGGTGGATTATAAAATTGAGGTAACTTTAGAAATGTTCGATGAATTGTTGAAGTTGGATAATATTTTGGCGGTTAAGGAATCCACAAGGGATATTACAAATATTACTCGAATACGAAATGTTTTTGGAGACCGATTGAAAATATTGTGCGGTGTGGATACCTTGGCCTTGGAGAGTATGGCGATGGGAGCGGATGGCTGGGTAGCGGGTCTGGTTTGTGCTTTTCCCGCCGAAACCGTAGCCATATATAAATTGATAAAGGCAGGTAGGATAGCGGATGCCATATCCATTTATCGCTGGTTCATGCCCTTGTTGGAATTGGATATCAATCCGCAATTGGTACAAAATATTAAGTTGGCAGAAGTTGCTACGGGAATCGGTACCGAACATGTACGTGCACCTAGACTGCCATTGCAGGGAAACGAACGGAAACGGGTTTTAGGAATTATTGAGGAAGGTGTGAGAAGTAGACCACATCTGTCAGATTATAGCATATTATGATTACAGGAAAGAATTACATTGGGAATGAACCTTCAACACTCAACGGTACAGCCTTTAAAACATTTGATCCCAAATTGAACTTGGAAACCGAATGGACATTTTATGAAGCTACGCCTGAGGAAGTCGCAGATGCAGTTGACCTGGCTTGGAATGCCTTTTTGGAGTTCAGGTATTTTTCAGGAATGAAAAAGGCATCTTTTTTGAGGAAAATTGCCGATAATATTGAAGATTTGGGAGATGAATTGGTACAAATCTATTGTAAGGAAACCGGACTTCCCAAGGGTCGTGCAAAAGGCGAACGGGGACGCACCTGTTTTCAACTGCGCACCTTTGCAGATTTGGTCGAGGAGGGCTCATGGGTCAATGCTACCATTGATACCGCAATACCAAATCGTGAACCTGGGCCAAAACCTGATTTAAGAAAAATGAAGATTCCAATAGGGCCCATAGCAGTTTTTGGAGCCAGTAATTTTCCTTTGGCGTACAGTACGGCCGGAGGTGATACAGCCAGTGCTTTGGCCTCCGGTTGCCCTGTAGTGGTAAAAAGTCACCCGATGCATGCCGGGACAGGCGAGTTGGTAGCTTCCGCCATTGTAAGGGCGGCTAAGGAAACAGGGATGCCCAACGGAGTTTTTTCCAATCTAAACAGTAGTGGAATTGAGGTTGGACAGCAGTTGGTGAAGCATCCAAAAATCAAGGGGATTGGTTTTACCGGAAGTATTGCCGGGGGACGGGCCTTGTTTGATATGGCAGCCCAACGGGAAGAGCCCATACCGGTTTTTGCAGAGATGGGGAGCATAAATCCCGTGGTCTTTTTGCCTAAAGCCCTAAAACTAAAAGGAAAGGAGTGGGCAAAGACCTATGCCGGTTCCATTACCTTGGGGACCGGTCAGTTCTGTACAAATCCCGGTTTATTATTGGGATTGAGGAGTAATGCATTGGATGGGTTTGTACGTACCTTATCTGAAGAAATTATCAAAATTATACCTTCATGCATGTTGCATCCAAACATCATTTCAAAATACGATGCGAACAAGGCATCCGTATTGAATGAGGAAAATGTTTCGGTAACTGCTGAGTATTCAGCGGATGTGGCCATAAACCATGCAAGATCAACCGTTGTAAAGGTAAAGGGTGAAGCATTTATTGATAACCCCAGATTGCACCAGGAAGTATTTGGTCCTTTTTCCATGGTTGTGGAATGCCAGGATGAACATGAATTAACACATGCTATTTCCGGATTGGAGGGGCAGCTTACGGGAACAATTGTAGGTGTGGAAAATGAGTTGGGGGCTTACAAAACAGTGATTGAATCCCTTGAAAATAGGGTAGGGCGCTTGATTTTTAACGGGGTGCCAACAGGAGTGGAAGTGTGTCCCTCAATGCAACATGGCGGGCCTTATCCCGCATCTACGGACAGCAGGTTTGGTGCTGTTGGGATTGATGCGATTCAGCGATGGGTAAGACCAATTAGTTACCAGAATTGGCCCAATCATTTACTCCCAGAATCCTTAAAAAACGAAAACCCATTGGGAATACAACGATTGGTGAACAACGAACAAACAGACGCTCCCATCTAAGATGTCAAGACACGTTTTTGATTGTATCGACGCCCATACCTGTGGTAACCCGGTTCGCTTAATAAAGAGTGGTGGACCGGATTTGAAGGGTACGACCATGAATGAGAAGCGTCTCCATTTTATAAAGGAATATGATTGGATACGTACAGGTTTGATGTTTGAACCTCGGGGCCATGATATGATGAGCGGTAGCATTTTGTATCCACCCCATAATCCTGAAAATGACTTTGCCGTTTTGTTCATTGAAACCAGTGGTTGTCTACCCATGTGTGGGCATGGCACCATAGGTACCGTTACCATTGCCTTGGAGGAAGGATTGATAAAACCAAAACGGGAAGGGAAGTTACGGATGGAAGCCCCAGCGGGATTGGTGAAAATCGATTATCAAATGACCCATGGTAAAGTAAATTGGGTAAAATTGACCAATGTAAAAAGCTATTTGGCAGCCGAGAACCTAATCATCCACTGTCCAGACCTCGGGGAGTTACGTTTTGATGTGGCCTATGGCGGAAATTTTTATGCGATTATTGACCCCCAAGAAGGTTTTTCCGGTATTCAAAACTTTTCCGCCAATGAATTGGTTAGGATTTCCCGGGACCTGAGGATCCGAATTAATGAGAAATACGAAAATCAATTTATTCACCCGGAAAACGACACTATCCGAAACGTATCGCATTTGCTTTGGACCGGAACTGTATTAAATGAAAAGTCCAATGGCAGGAATGCTGTTTTCTATGGTGATAAGGCCATCGACCGCTCTCCTTGCGGAACAGGTACTTCAGCGCGTTTGGCCCAGTTGTTTTCAAGGGGGAAGTTGAGTGCAGGTGATGAATACATTCATGAGAGTTACATTGGTTCCACCTTTGTGGGAAAAATTGAAAGGAAAGTCGAACTGGCTGGAAAAAATGCAATCGTGCCCAGTGTAAGGGGCTGGGCTAAAATTTACGGGCAAAATACAATTACCATTGATACCGATGATGATCCCTTCGCGCATGGTTTTCAAGTGATTTAAGATGAGCAAGGAAGTTATTGTTATTGGTGGGGGAATTATAGGACTATGCGCGGCCTATTACCTCCAAAAAGAAGGCTATAGCGTAAGGGTAATCGACAAATCCAACATGGATGGTGGCGCCAGTTACGTCAATGCCGGATATTTAACACCTAGCCACATTGTTCCGTTGGCGGCTCCCGGAATGATTTCCAAGGGACTAAAGTATATGTTCAATTCCACCAGTCCATTTTACATGAAACCAAGGTTGGATATGGAATTTCTAAAATGGGCCTGGGCTTTCAAGAAATCATCCACAAAGGCTAAAGTTGAAAGGGCCATGTCCCATATTCGGGATATCAATATTTTAAGTAGGGAGCTCTATGATGCCTTAAAGGCATCTAATGATTTGGGAAAATTTCATTATGAACGGAAGGGATTGTTGATGTTGTATCAGACCCAAAAAGAAGGGGACCATGAAAAGGGAACGGCCGAAAAAGCCAAACACTTGGGACTTGAATCGGAGGTATTGGACGAAAAGGGAATTGAAAAAATCGAACCAAATATAAAAGTGAACGCCATAGGTGCTGTTCATTATTTGTGTGATGGCCATACTACCCCAACCGATTTTATGCCCAAAATGATGCACTACTTGGAAAAATCTGGAGTGGAAATCCATAGGAATGAGGAAGTCATTGATTTTTCCATTTCAAATAAAAAGATCACTTCGATTGCCACAGATCAAGCGGTATATAAAATGGATGAGGTGGTTTTTGCCGGAGGTAGTTGGACATCACAACTCTCAAAGCGACTAGGGATTCAATTGCCAATTCAAGCAGGAAAAGGTTACCGGATTGATGTCACTAGATCTACGGGAATAACCATGCCCGCCCTGTTACTTGAGGCTAAAATGGCGGTTACCCCCATGTTGGGGTTTACCCGTTTTGCAGGTACCATGGAGTTCTCTGGCATTAATTCAAGAATCAGAAAAGAACGTGTTCAGGCCATTGCGAAGGGGGCAAAGCTATTCTATGAAGGTCTTGATATTCCCGTTGAGGATCGAAACAATGCCCAATGTGGACTGCGACCTGTGAGTCCGGATGGGTTACCCTACATAGGTACATCTAAAGATTTTAATAATTTAACCATTGCTACCGGCCATGCCATGATGGGTTGGAGTTTGGGGCCTGCTACAGGTCTATTGGTTGTTGAACTCATTTCAGGAAGAAAGCCTTCGTTAGATCTTTCCCCTTACCGCCCGGAACGAAAGTTTTACTAAGATTAAATTTCTTCAAAAATTTCGATAACTGGCACTGATTTTGTTTTATTGTTGCTATACAAGAGTGTAATTTTGCAGTATGATGAAACACTACCCCTTATTTTTTATCCTTCTCTTATTCAGCTCGTTGACTTCCTCTCAGGAAATCAAGCAATTTCAAGTTGGGGACTTTGATTTGCGGGGAAATGTCAAGATTTGCCAAGTTATTACGGACTATGGTCAGGAAATTTTTGAGTTTGATGTTTTGGGACGACTGGTGAAGGTGACAACACAATATAATGAGGATGACAAGGATGTTACCAGCTACAGTTTTGTAGAGGAAAATCTGGTGGAAAAACGAGTGGAGAGTTATAAGGATAATGTTCTTGATTTGTCCTCGTCTATGGCCCATTTTTATACGATTGACAGTACCGATAACATCAAGGTAAGGGAACAAATCATTTCGTATGACAAAGAGTTTGTAGAGGTTCAGGAGTATCAGTTTGATGGGGATAATCTACTGTCAAAGATCGTAGTATCCCACGAAGATGCCGTTGATGAAATTATGGTAGAACATACCGCTTATAAAGACGAGAATACCAAGACCTATTTTGAAAACGGTGTAGTTGAAAAATCCATTCGGGAATCGACCAAAAAGAACAAAAGGCTTGGGGTACTAAGCATTGTATTGACGAAAAACTATTTGGATGGGGAACCCAGCAATGCGATTGAGGAAGTTAGGGATAACCGGGGTCTCTTGGTTTCTAGGGAAGTATTTCAATTTGATATGGGAGAAAAAGAATTTGTATCCCAAGAAAAACGTTTCTTCGATTATAATGAAGAAGGGATTTTGACCAAAGAGACCATCAGGCAAGGAAATGCCACTTCAGAAAAAGAATATATTTTTCAGTTTGATGATAACGAGCAAAAGAATTGGGTAAAGAAAATAATTACTCCAGATAACACCTTTACTACTAGAAAAATCAGCTATTACCCCAAGACGATTGCTGAAGTCGATATAAAGGGTTGAGCGCTTAAATTAACTCTTTGAGAACCTTTGGATGGATTTCATGCCCTCCTGGAAATTTGACGAATTCGGCATGGCCCTGAAAAAGTTTTTCTGATTTTTTCAACTCTGCTTCGAGTCGTTGAGGTGTCAGAAAATGGTCCTTATCCCCACAAACCATTTTCACTTTGGTGTGTTCAAAACTTAAATGATTGAAATCCGCGGGCGCTAGTTCATTTGGAATTCCTCCTGCGTAAAGTATGAGATGTGAAGGGCTAATTCTTCTTTTACATAGGAATCTCGTAATGATCGAAACACCTTGTGAAAACCCAAACAAAATCAAATTTTTATTATCTGGAAGGGATTCATTCTCAAGAACCGCGTCCAAATAATTCATGTTGTTTTCAATTTCTGATGGCGTGTCTTCCTTGGTCAACCAACTTGCCCCTACATATTTAAAATCATCTTTAAGATAGTACTTTGATGGTGCTTGTGGGGCAATGAAATAATTTTCTTCAGCATTAAACTGTTGAAACGGTTTTAGAAAAAAACGACTCAAGAAACCCATACCATGGACAACTATCCACACATTTTTGGTCTTTGGCGTAATTTCATTAAGGGTTTCATAAGAATTGGATGAGGTATAGGACACCCTCTTTTTGTGCTGTATCATGGTCAAAAAATACCATCTTTCTTTTGATTTACGAATAGGTATCTTTGAAAAAAAAATATGCAGGAGCACAAAGAAAAGATTCTGTCCGTTTGCAATCAGATCCGCAAAGGCACCTTGATGGAAACCTTGGATATGGAGTACGTTGATGTTGGTGAAAACTTTTTGATTGCACGAATGCCTGTTACTCCCAAAGTTCACCAACCGGATGGAGTGCTCCATGGAGGAGCCTCTGTGGCGTTGGCCGAAAGCGTTGGCAGTGCAGCCTCCTATGTATTTTTGGATGGGAATCAGTTTTTTGTCAGGGGCATCGAAATTTCCGCCAATCATGTTAAAAGTATCAAGGATGGATACGTATATGCTAGGGCCAGTATCCTTCATAAAGGGCGCACCACACAATTGTGGGAAATCAGAATTACCAACGAAGAAGGGGACCTCATTTCTAATTGCAAATTGACGACCATTGCCCTCCCAAAACAACAATAAGCTTTTAAAAAAAGCCGCGAAGTGGCTATCAGAGGAACTTCCCTTTGTTGTGTATCAAAACCCCAATGATAGTATTATGGAAGGGATTTTCCAAAATGATGCGTCCCTTCAAATTACCGGAGATCTGAAAACGCCAGGATTTGTATTTGCACCTTTCGAGGCAAATGGGGATAAAATCCTGTTGACCGGGGAATACCTCCAAGCTCAAACTCATGCAATTCAAAACGAAAAGAAGGAAAAGAAGATTGAATTTTCAGATGAAGGCAAGGATTTCCATTTAAAATTGGTTGAAGATGCCATTAGTCGGATTGAAAAGGGCAAGCTAAAAAAGGTAGTATTATCAAGATGTATTCATCGATCTACCCAGAAGCATCCTGAGCACATTTTCACCTCTCTGTTGGTCAAGTACCCTTCAGCTTTTCGTTTTTGGTGGTATCATCCAAAAGTTGGAATGTGGTTTGGAGCAACTCCTGAACAGTTACTAAAGTTTCAAAATGGATTGGTATGTACCACTTCCTTGGCGGGCACTCTGCCGGTTGTGAAAAATGAAAAGCCCGATTGGACTATAAAAGAACGCGAGGAACAACAAATGGTTACGGATTATATCCTCCACAACTTAAAGGGTAAGGTAGCTAATCTAAGTGTATCAGGACCCAATACCTACATGGCCGGAAAATTATGGCATCTAAGGTCAATGGTAGTGGGAGAATTGAATCCTTTCGATGATTTAGTCACCATTGTAAAAAGTTTGCACCCAACCCCCGCTATATGCGGCATGCCAAGAATGGAGGCGCTCGAATTTATTTTGCAGCATGAAGGTTACAATAGGGAATTTTACACCGGATATTTGGGACCTATACATTTGGGTAAAAAGAAAAACATCGACCTTTTCGTTAACCTCAGATGTTTTAAGTATTCCCCTGGCAATGCACAAATTTTTGTTGGAGGAGGTATAACAGCCGATTCCGACCCCGAGAAGGAGTGGCTGGAGACACAATACAAGAGTGGTACTATTCTGGAAGTACTTTGATTGGGTTTTAAGGTCTCCCGTTTGTATTTTTGTACCAGATGAAATACTCCAACATTCCAGCTGCCCAACTTCTTGTTCTATTGTGTAAAGCAGCCGGAATCAACAACATTATCATTTCCCCTGGTTCTAGGAATGCCCCCTTGACCCTGAGTTTTACCGGAGACCCTTTTTTCACTTGTTTTAGCATTGTTGATGAACGCTGTGCGGCCTTCTTTGGTCTTGGGATAGCGCAGCAAAAAAAAGAACCCGTTGCCGTAGTTTGCACTTCTGGAAGTGCACTTTTGAATTATTACCCTGCTATTGCAGAAGCGTTTTACAGCAATATACCGCTCATTGTTATTTCCGCAGATAGGCCACCTTATAAAATCGATGTTGGTGATGGGCAAACCATACGTCAGGATAAGGTTTTTGATCGTCATATTGGTTATTCTGCCAATTTGAAAATTGATGCGGTTCATGCAACGGAACGATTGGCTTTTTATCAGCCAGAACTCTTGGAACAACCACAGGAATCCATTGCCAAGTTCAATCGGCGTCAAATTGGAACGGCCTTTAAGGTAGTATTTGGACAAAGGCTTCCGGTCCATATCAATATCCCATTTGAGGAACCCTTATATGGAATGGAGGAGATTGAGGACCAAGAAAGGTTTTCATTGAAGTTGGACGATGAAACGGAAGTAGGGATTGAATCCAACTTTGGGAATATTCATCAAATATGGAATTCTGCCAAGCGAAAACTGATTTTAGTAGGTGTAAACGCGCCTAATTCCATAGAAAAAAAGTATTTGGATTTATTGGCAAAAGACCCATCGGCAATTGTATTCACGGAAACTACGTCGAACTTACATCATTCCAATTTTTTTCCAAGCATAGATAGTATCATTTTTCCTATAGAGAAATCCAAAAACACCCACGAGCGTTTTTTGGAATTACAACCTGAAGTCCTGCTTACCTTTGGTGGATTGGTGGTTTCGAAGAAAGTTAAAGCCTTTCTAAGGAAGTATAAGCCTAAGCACCATTGGCATGTTCATCCTACAAAAGCCTATGACACCTATTTTGCCCTTACCAAACATTTCAAGAACGAACCCAATCAATTTTTGGCTTGGCTATTTTCAAATAGTCAATCAGTAGAGAGTAATTATTTAAACAAATGGAATTCGGTCAAAAAGAACTACCAGAAAAAGCAATTGGAGTATGTAAAGAAGGCCCCTTTTAGCGATTTCACTGTGTTTGAGGTATTGCAGAGAACCATTCCTAAGGGTCATCAAGTGCATTTGTCGAATAGTTCTACGGTTCGCTACGCACAGTTGTTCCCTTTGGATGGGTCAATACCCGTTTACTGCAATCGGGGCACCAGTGGTATAGATGGTTCAACATCCACCGCAATTGGAGGGTCCATATACCATAAAAACCCTACTGTGCTTATCACAGGGGACCTCAGTTTTTTTTATGATAGTAATGCCTTGTGGAATAATTACATCAAAAACGATTTTAGAATTATTCTGATAAATAATGCTGGAGGTGGAATTTTTAGGATTCTTCCAGGCTTTGATGGTACTGATAGGTTTGCCACCTTTTTTGAGACCGAACATCATTTGAGCGCTGAAAATATGTGTAAACAGTTTGGTTTGGAGTACCAGTCAGCTGCCAATAGAAACATGTTGGAAGAAACATTGCCAGGCTTTTTTGAATCCGGTAAAAGGCCTAAACTTCTTGAGGTTTTTACCCCAAGGGAATTGAACAACGGGATTTTGCTTGGTTACTTCGATTTCATATCTTCGGAATATCGATAAACATTTTCAAAACACTAACGATTATGAGTAAAAGAGACGAATTAATAGAAAAATATGCAACTGACATCAAAGAAAAATTTGGGGAAGAACCGGATATGGATTTTTTGACAAAAGTTGCCATTGGTTTAGGTCCTGCCATTTACAATTTGGACGCTTCAAAAGTGTCCGGAAGTGACGAAAAGGAGTTGGACACTGTAAAGAATAACTTTCTTATCAAGAAATTGGGCCTCTCAGACGGACCGGAATTGTTGAATGCAATACATAGCGTAATCGACAAGTATGGAAAGTCTGAAAAGAACAAACATAGAGCGGTAATCTATTACCAGTTAGCCAGGCATTTTGGTAAGGAGTCGGTTTATCAATAGGACCCATATGTTGTGAAATATTGAAACCGTGCATAAGGCACGGTTTTTTAGTTTAGGAAGATGATTAAAATAGGGGATTACAACACATTACGTGTAGTGCGAAGCACTAGTGTCGGCATTTTTTTGGAAGATGATCAGGGAACGGAAATCTTACTTCCCAACAAGTACGTTCCTAACGACATACGTTTGAATCAGTCTCTAGAGGTTTTCTGTTATTTGGATCATGAGGAAAGACCAATTGCCACCACCTTAAAACCTTTGGTCATAAGAGATCAATTTGCGTATTTGGAGGTAGCGCAAGTGAATAAAGTTGGTGCTTTTTTGGATTGGGGCCTTGAAAAACAACTATTTGTGCCCTTTAAAGAACAAAAAACACGAATGGAAGAGGGAAAAAGCTATGTGGTCCATTGTTTTTTGGATGAAGAATCTTTTAGGCTGGTCGCTTCTACCAAAATTGACAAGTTTTTTAAAAGGGAGTGGATTGACTACAAAGTAAATGAACAGGTCAATCTTTTGATATACCGAAAGACGGATTTAGGTTGGGAGGTGATTATCGACAATACGAGCAAAGGCTTATTGTTCTTTAGTGATGTTTTTAAGGATATAAGCGTTGGGGATAACCGTGCTGGCTATATTAAAACTATTAGGGAAGATGGAAAAATTGATGTTTCCTTGGAACCTATTGGCCTTAAGGCTTTAGATGCTTCTGCCCATCGAATTTTGGAAGAATTGAATAAGAGGGATGGGTTTTTACCCTTGCATGATAAATCATCACCCGATGAAATTAAACAGGTACTGCAAATGAGTAAAAAATCATTTAAGAAAGGAGTAGGGGTGCTATATAAACAACGAAAAATACAATTACTGCCCAACGGGATCAAACAAAAAAAATAAGTGGATGGGCACTTTCTTTTTTGTTGAATACTAATTTCAACCCGCTATTTTTTGCTTTCGTTAAATGTTATACATTTGTAATAATCTAGGAGGATAACGTGTTGACGTTGATTGCGTTAACTTTTTAGAGTTCCTGAAACAGTTTGACCGATGCCATTTATAGAAGAAAACGATTTATTGGACCTTCACAAGGATATTGAAAAGTCACAAATCATCAATGAACGTTTACTGGATCAAATAAAATTCAAGAATAAGGATTTACGAAAGATCAAAATCCAGCGAAATGTTTTTGCGGGAATAGCAGCATTGATCTTTTTGGCAGTTTTTGGACTGTGGTCGTACTTTTCTGGAATTACCACTTCAAGGGCAAGGAACAATCAAGATAACATTCTTGTCTCCATTGACAGTTTGGATGCCATCAAAACAAGAATTGATAACTTAAAAAATCAAAACGAGGAATTAAGTCTTGTCAAGGAATTCTACTTGGCCAAACAGTTTTTGGAAAAGGAAAAAGTGTATTCCGTTCAAGTGAAGTCATTTGTAGACAATAACGTTACTTTGGCCTCCGAAGCACTTACCAATACCCTATTTGTGAAAACAAATCCTTTCTACGCCTATTCATTGGGAACTTTTGAAACTTTGGAGGAGGCCCAAAAATTCAGAAGACAACTGGTCAATATTGGTTTTGAGGACGCTTTTGTGGCATCATATCAAGACGGACAGCGACTTAAGATTGAATCTCCCAACTAATTGGAAAAGTTTAGAGCTTGGGTTAGTGCAGCGCGACTGCGCACCTTACCATTGTCACTTTCTGGAATAATAACGGGGACGGCATTGGCCAACCTTGTTGGCAAGAGCGACGCCACGGTCTTTGGACTCTGCTTGCTGGTCACCATTGGTTTTCAAATCACCTCCAATTTCGCCAATGACTATGGCGATGGGGTTAAGGGAACGGATTCCGGTGATCGCATTGGGCCAAAACGAGCACTCCAAAGTGGGGCATTAAGTAGGAAAGAGCTTAAATGGGGAATTGGCATTACGGCCCTTTTTAGTGTGGTTACGGCCATAGCTTTATTGGGTTATGTTTTTGGCGTGGGACAGTCACCCTATTTCATTCTCTTTTTGGCACTGGCCATCCTAAGTATTTGGGCAGCGATAAAATATACGGTCGGTAAATCAGCATACGGTTACCGCGGATTTGGAGATGTGTTCGTATTTCTTTTTTTTGGCCTTTTGGCAGTTTTGGGTACTAAATTTTTGTACGTTCAAAGTTTGGTTTTACTGGATTTTCTTCCAGCAATAGCCATTGGTACCTTATGTGTGGGAGTTTTAAACCTGAACAATTTAAGGGACATAAAATCCGACACAAACCATGGGAAGAATACCTTGATCGTAAAGATTGGTTTTGAAAAGGGTAAGATATATCACTTTTTTTTATTGGCGGTGAGTTTCATTTCCTTCCTTGTTTATGCCCTTCTTCAAACTAGTGGATGGGCTGTATTATTTTTAATTCCCTATGGCCTTATAATGATTCATTTGACAAAGGTCTTACGCACCAGTGAGCCGGTAAAATTGGACCCAGAGCTAAAGAAGCTCGCCTTATCTTCCTTTTTGCTCTCCGTATTGCTCTATTTTACAGTAAATTATTTTTTGTAATTTTGAATGTTAAAACTATCTAAACAATACTTTCGTTGGAACACCCCATTAAGATTCTCATTGTAGAGGACAATGTTATCATTGCTGATGACATGCAGTCCATGTTGGAAGAGATAGGCTATGAAGTAGTGGATAATGTCATAGTTTATGAACAGGCCATTGAGGTGCTTAAAAATAATCACGTAGACCTTGTTCTTATAGATATTATTCTAGCATCTGACAAAACAGGTATAGATCTAGGGAAACATATCCGTCAGAATTACAACATTCCCTTCATTTTTGTGACTTCCAATTCTGATAAAGCGACCGTTGAAAATGCAAAAACGGTAAAACCCGACGGCTATTTGGTAAAACCATTTGAACAACAAGATTTATATACCTCCATTGAAATTGCCTTATCCAATTTCAATTATTCCAAGAAGGAAGCCAGTAAGGAAATTGACGGTAGTGGCGGGGAAAGTTTTACTTCCAACTCGGTATTAAAGGACTCCATATTCGTAAAAAAACAACATCTTTATTACAGGATACAGTTTGGGGATATCCAATACATCAAAGCAGATAATGTCTATTTGGAGGTGAATACGGTAGACAAAAAGTTCTTGGTGCGTTCGCCCTTAAAGGATTATTTGGAAAAGCTTCCAAAGAACAAGTTCTACAGGGCACACAAATCGTACATAGTTAATGTGGACCATATTGATGCCATCAACTCCAAGGATATTATGATCAATAATACCTTGATACCCATCTCAAAGGATTTTAAAGAGTTCATTATCTCTTCAATGAATTCGTAAAGCTGTAGAGCATATTGGAAAGCGGCCACGTAGGTCGCTTTTTTTGTTCGATATCTATCCAAATCATCGAATAATTTAGTACTCACCACATTTTATTATGGATTGACAACAATATTTTTAAGTATTATCCATGCAGTCATACATTTGAATTGTAATTACTTGACAAGAATTTAAAAAGAGTAATTTTTTCATTTTCATATAGTGTTCTCGTGAAAGGTCCCATCAAGTATTAGGTGGGACTTTTTTTATGGAAAAAAGTAAGGTGTTCCATGAAATGCACAAAACATCGGTAAAATGTATTTTGGTGCTTGGTAATGCGCATTTCACAACAAAAAAGGACACTTTCACAACAAATCCAAAACCTCTCCTTACAATCGCTATATTTTTGAAGTGTTAGTGAAGAATAATCCAAATCTTATTAGTTGATATAGTGTCTAAAAAGGACTGTGCGATTTCTGCGCGGTCTTTTTTATTGGATAAAATCAATAAAACTTAGTGGATTAACAGTTTTTAAGTGATTTCACCACTTGTGTTCTCGGCTTTACAACAAAAATTAATAAAGCATTTGCTATCGGACTAATTTTGAATTCAAAAGAGCGTTCGTAGTAGGAAGATAGTTCCAAACAAGGGTTAGATTAGATGTATTTAGCACATAAAAAATTACTCGTTTTCAGCCTTGTCCTATGTCTAGGATATGCGGTGGTATGTGCTCAGGCGGAATCTGAAGAACCGGACCCACTTTTTGAATTCCAGGAAATAACAACTGCAGGGAACAAGTTTAAGTTTTTTGTTTCAACCCCCAATAGATATACCAAGAGCTCGGCTTATGATTGGTTGGAGTCGGTAAAGGTATATTTGGATTCTGCAGAGAAAATCAAGGATTCTACTGCTATTTATTCCTACCGATTAATGCAGGCCCAACTTTATAATGATATCGGTGATTTTGATAAAAGTATCGCCATTGCCAATGAGCTCTACAAAATAACGGATAGTCTGGATAGCAATGCTACCACTTTCGTCCTTAAGTTGCTGGATGATAACTACGGAAAACTCCAGATGTTTGATAAGCAGATCGAGACTCGAGAACAAATGCAAAAAATGGGAGTCATTGAAGGTATCAATTTTTATGATATCTATGCGAGTATGGGCCTGTATAGAAAGGCAATGAACCAATATATCCAGACCGTCGGCATCACTATTCCAGACAATGATCATCTTGGGAAGGCCAGATATCATAATAAGGTTGGCTTGTATTTGTTCATGGACAAATCCGCACCTACGGCCATCAATGAATTCAACAAAGCACTAGGATATTTAAAGGTATATGAGAATGACATCTCCCAACAAAAAACGGAGAATGATATTTTTGAAAGTGAGGCCCTAAGAGCTGATATTGAAGGAAATATAGGGAAATCCCATGTACTGTTAAAGGAGAATATTGAAGCCATTCCCTTGTTGACGACCAGTATTAAAGCGTTAAAGGAGTTCAATCACGGAAGGTACGGAAAGCAAATTATAGATAATACACTTGCCTTGGCGGAGGCGCATCTGAAATTGAACAACAATATAACGGCAAAACGCTTATTGGATGAGGATTTTGAAGATATGGATATCAAACAACAAATTCTTCGAAATCGATTGTTGGCCATATATCATGACAAGTTTGAGAATTTTAGGAGTTCCGCCACATTTTACAAGCGCAACCAACAGATTTCGGATTCCCTTAAGGCCAATGAAGTTTCCATTTTAAATCAGCAATTAGTGGCTATAGTCGGCGATTCCGATCTTGAGAATTCTAGACGGATAATCAATGAACAGAAGTTGGCCAATGAGAAAATCCGGAATGAAATACAGGCCAAGGACGAGCGCATCAACCTGGTCTTTATCTCTTTGATTTTTACACTTTTGGGATTTGCGGGTTTGGTTTATGCTTACATGAAAAGTATTAAAAACCAAAGATTGATTGCGGAGCAAAACCATATTATTGAGAACTCATTAAAAGAAAAGGATTCCCTTTTAAAAGAAATCCACCATAGGGTTAAAAATAACTTACAGATGGTCTCCAGTTTATTAAGTTTACAGACCAGGAACACAAAAAGCAAGGCTGCAATAGAAGCCTTGGAAGAAGGAAAGAGTAGGGTTAAGGCTATGGCCTTGATTCATCAGAAATTATATCAGAACGATGACCTCTCAGTTATAGAAATGCAGGGCTATATTGAAAGTCTTATTAATAGTGTACAATCGGTGTATAAGAAAGGGGGACATAACATTAGCATAACGGTTGATGCCGAAGGGACGGAACTGGACATTGATCGTGCCATTCCTTTTGGATTGATTTTGAACGAATTGGTTTCAAACACCTTTAAATATGCCTTTCCAGAGGGGGATGATAATGGAAAGATTTACATCCACCTTCGCAAAAATGGGGAGCAAGGATACTTTGAGTATGCGGACAATGGTGTGGGCCTTCCGGAAGATACGGACGAGCGCACAAATAATTCCATGGGACTACGACTCATCAACAGATTGGTCAATCAACTGCAATCCAAATTGAACGTGGATAGGACCACGGAAGGGGTTCGTTTTTGGTTCAATTTTAGTTAGGGTTATCGAACCGCACTTCGCAACACCAATTGGTGTAAAAGTTTGGGGAAGAACCTTTTGAGATAAATTCCTTTTTTCTCTTTTCCAGCGATATACACCTCAAATTTTTTCGCCTTAACGGCAGCAATCATTTTTTTACAAAATAGGGAAACAGGTAGGCCATTTTTGGTGGCGTGGTCATCAGCTTCCTGATGGGAACCATCTGCTGTTAACGCATTTTTGGCCACATTGGTCTGCACAAAACCTGGACACACCAGGGTGACATTGACCCCATCTTTTTCGTGTTCCATGCGGAGTGCATCAAAAAAACCGTGAAGAGCGTGTTTCGCCCCACAATATCCCGAGCGATAAGGCGATGAAAACTTCCCCATAAGACTGCTGACTACTACAAAATGCCCCCCTTTCCGTTCTATGAAGTAGGGTAGAAGGGCTTTTGTCAGTGCCACCGTGCCCAAATAGTTTACATCAATCAGCTTTTTATATACTGAAAAATCAGTTTCAGCAATGAGCGAGCGTTGGCTAATCCCGGCATTATTGATTAGAATATCGATTCGATTCCAAAACCCCATGGCTATTTTAGTAGCTTCCTCCGCCTTTTTGAAATTTGATATATCAAGAGGTAGTATTCTTATCTTCTCCGGGAATTTTGAATGCTCCTTTACCTTGGATAGGGCTTTTTCATTTCTCGCAGATAGAATCAAACAATACCCTTTTTGACTGTATTGTTGACAGAGCTCCTCCCCAATTCCTGATGATGCTCCGGTAATCCAAATAACCTTTTCCATGCTAACTTTTGATCTCAATATAGGTATTTTTGTCAACCATATGAAAGCAACATTTCACAGGTACATCTTAGACTTTAAAAGGCCCAGTGGAACCTCAAGAGGTATAATGACTCAAAAAGAAACTTGGTTTCTTGTATTGGAGGACAATGGGAAAAGGGGCATTGGTGAATGCGGAATTTTAAGGGGGTTAAGCTTTGACGACCGCCCTGATTACCAAGAAAAACTAAAATGGGTTTGCCAGAACATACAACTAAGCCCAGCCGCATTACACCGAGCCCTCATAAAATATCCTTCCATACAATTTGGATTGGAGCAAGCATTATTATCCCTTCGTTCGGAAAACCCATTCCATCTTTTCCCATCAGATTTTGTGTATTCAGAGCGTGCCATTGGTATCAATGGGTTGGTTTGGATGGGAGATAAGGACTATATGTTGAAGCAGATTCGGCAAAAACTGCAATCCGGTTTTTCCTGTATTAAAATGAAGATAGGGGCTATAAACTTCGAAAGCGAGATAAGCCTACTGAAATACATCCGAAGACAATTTTCCAAAGAAGACGTTGAAATACGAGTGGATGCCAACGGGGCGTTTCATCCAAAAAATGCTTTGGATACCTTGAAAAAATTGGCGGACTTGGATATTCACTCCATCGAACAACCCATAAAACAGGGACAATGGCAAGAGATGGCCTATCTCTGTGAGAACACTTGTATACCTATCGCCCTGGATGAAGAACTTATTGGGCTTACCGATAAACCAACACGTGAAAAGCTACTATCGACCATACGGCCGCAGTACATCATAATTAAACCCAGCTTGGTGGGAGGTTTTAAGGAAAGTTTACATTGGATAAGCATAGCAAGAAAAGCTACTATTGGTTGGTGGATCACAAGTGCCTTGGAAAGTAATATTGGTTTGAATGCCATTGCCCAATGGACCTATACTTTAAATAATAAATTGCCACAAGGATTGGGGACCGGAAGCCTTTTTACCAATAACTTTGATTCTCCTTTGAAGGTTGAAAGCGGTCATCTTTTTTACCGAAAAGACCTATCTTGGCAGCACAACTTAATTGATACCATATGTACATAGAGCAGGGTTATAAAGGTGATATTGGCCTTTGGAAATATTTTGTAATTCCCACTGGATTTATTGGTTTTATGGCCATTAACTATGTCATTACCATTAATTCTGATATTGATGTGGAAGTTGCTATGGCCAAAATGATCGAGCAATTTGGGTCAAATCTGGTATTGATCATGCTACTACTTCCATTGGTTGCAGGTTTTTTTATTGTTTTGGGATGGACCTTCTTGGTTCATAGACAATCCATTACTTCTTTAACTACATCACGAAATAAAATCGACTGGAAGCGAATTCTGTTTTCGTTTGTTCTTTGGGGTTCGATTACGGTGTTTTTTACGCTTTTGGATATTTATGCATCCCCAGGGGACTATGAATGGAATTTTGATCTAGGCAAGTTCATTCCTCTGGCCATAGTTGCCATTTCACTGATTCCCCTGCAGACCAGCTTTGAGGAATATCTTTTTAGAGGGCACATGATGCAAGGCCTAGGTATACTGGCAAAGAACCGTTGGCTGCCCTTAATTGTTACATCCGTGTTGTTTGGTTTAATGCATATTGCGAATCCAGAAGTAGGGAAATTGGGTATTGGTTTAATGGTCTATTACATTGGTACGGGCTTCTTTTTGGGCATTTTGACTTTAATGGATGAAGGTTTGGAATTGGCTTTGGGGTTTCATGCTGCCAATAATTTGATTACGGCGCTTTTGGTTACGGCGGATTGGACCGCATTCCAAACGGATTCCATTTATAGGGATGTTTCAGAACCGACTCTGGGTTTTGACGCCTATATTCCAGTTTTTGTGGTATTCCCTATTTTACTTCTTATTTTCTCAAGAAAATATAAATGGTCCAACTGGAAGGAGCGATTGTTTGGAAAAGTACTTACCCAAGAAGAATTTGTTGTGTCAAATGAAGCTGGTTCATCCACAATTTAAGCTTAATGGAATTCCATTGGATGAGGAAACTCTGGGAGAGGTAGCTTATTCATGGGTAAAAGAAGGTAAAGACTTTGAAATTCACGCAGGTGATTTTTTGCTGGATTGGTTATCCGCCTCAGATACCCTATTTGTCAAAACTTCGGGATCCACGGGAAAACCAAAGAACATTCCTCTTAAAAAAAGTGCCATGATCAACTCGGCCTTGGCAACGGGTCAATATTTTGATCTCCAACCTGAAGATACCGCGCTCCTCTGCCTTTCCACTCAGCATATCGCCGGTAAAATGATGTTGGTTAGGGCCATGGTCTTGGGACTCCATTTGGATGTGATTGTGCCTTCATCATTTCCAATGGAACGAACAAAGGGGAAATACGATTTCGCTGCAATGGTACCTTTGCAGGTTCAAAATTCCTTGGATGACATTGGGCAAATAAAAACCCTAATTGTTGGCGGGGCACCCATTTCAAATTCACTTAGCAAGCATCTTTCCAATCAATCCACAAGTGTTTATGAGACCTATGGCATGACGGAAACCATGACGCATATAGCAGTAAAAAGGGTTTCTGGACAAAATGGAAAAGGGATGAAAGGTTGTTTCGAGACACTTCCTGGGGTAGGCATTTCAAAAGATGAACGGGGATGTTTAACAATCCAGGCACCAAGAATTATGGATGCTGTAATCATAACGAATGATTTGGTGGATATTGTTGACGAAAACCATTTCAAGTGGTTGGGACGATATGATAATGTCATTAATAGTGGTGGGGTAAAACTCATCCCCGAACAGATTGAAGAAAAGCTGTCCGTGCTTGTGGAAAACAGATTCTTTGTAACGGGAATTCCAGATGATGATTTGGGGGAACAACTTGTACTTTTTATTGAGGGAATAAGGGAACAAGGGCAGGTTTTAAGCAAAAAAATTAAGGAACTGGGGACGCTGGAAAAATTTGAGGTTCCCAAGCAAATATTCTATGTCAAAAATTTTTTGGAGACGCCATCAGGAAAGGTCCAGCGCCAAAATGTAAAATCACAATTTCTAAACAACTAAGTTCACTATATTCATGGTCAAAATTGTTTACCATGAAGTTTTTGAGCATCCTTTTTTTTATTTTCATTCCAATAATTGCAATTTCACAGCAAATCCTACCAGAAAAAGATAGGGCTAAGATTATTGACGAGGTGCTGGAAGATCGGTTAAATAATCTACTGCCCAACCTTATGGACAATACGGGCATTGATATGTGGTTGCTGATATCCAGGGAATACAATGAGGACCCAGTCCTTAAAACGATGCTTCCCGCCACATGGTTAAATGCAAGGAGAAGGACCATGCTATTGTTTTTTCGGGATAAAGCCAAGGATACCATCCATAAATTGGCCGTGGCCCGCTACAATGTTGGAAAAAATATTGAATCCGCTTGGGACAAACAAAAAGAGCCCGATCAATGGAAACGATTGGTACAACTTATTGAAGAGCGAAATCCAAAGAAGATCGGATTGAATTTCTCAAAGGACCACAATATTGCGGACGGCTTGGTAAAAACCGATTACGAAGCGTTTCTTAAAAACCTTCCCAAGAAATATCATAACCGAATTATTTCGGCAGAACAGCTGGCGGTGCGTTGGATTGAAACACGCACGGAAAGGGAAATGGTCCTTTACAATCAATTGGTGGATATTACGCATGACATCATTGCTGAAGCTTTTTCGGAAAAAGTGATTACCCCGGGAGTCACTAAAACATCTGAAGTGGTTTGGTGGATGCGTCAAAAAATCACGGATTTAGGTTTGGATACCTGGTTTCATCCTATCGTGGACGTGCAAAGGACAAGTGAAGGACGGCAAAGTGACTTTTATTCCTTTTCGGATAAACCAGAAGATATGGTAATTCTTCCTGGAGACCTTTTGCATTGTGATATAGGAATAACCTACCTGCGATTGAATACCGATTGTCAAGAACTGGCGTATGTCCTAAAACCCAACGAATCCCAGCCTCCAGCGTATTTAAAGGAAGCGTTAAGGGATGGAAATCGTGTACAGGACATCCTGACCGGGAACATGGTGGAGGGAAGAACGGGCAATGAAATTTTGGCCAAATCCCTGAAAGATGCCAAAGCAGCTGGATTCCGACCAGCCATCTACACCCATCCTTTAGGGACCTATGGGCACTCCGCGGGCACCACCGTTGGCATGTGGGATGCCCAGGGTGGGGTAATGAAAGATGATGGGGAAAATTACCCTTTAAACCCCAACACGGTCTATGCCATTGAATTGAATACCACAGTGACTATTCCTGAATGGAAAAGGGATATAAGAATCATGTTGGAAGAAGCTGGTTTTTTTGGAAAAAATGGGTTGAGGTATGTAAATGGCCGGCAAACTGAATTATTGGTGATTCCAAGGTCTAAATCCCATAAAACCAGATAGATTAATGTTAATTTTCGTTTAAGTAAAGACAACCAATTATATGTTTTTGGTATCTTAAAGGAAAATTAGGGTCAAATGAGAACTTTTCTACTAACAATAGCTTTCCTTGCGTATGCCACCATTTTTGCTCAAAAAACAACCAAGACCATAACTGGGAAAATAACAGATGGCGAAAATCCCATTGAGAATGTATCCGTGGACATCAAGGGAAAATCAATGCAAACGTTCTCTGATGCAAGCGGAAAATATACCATTGAGGCAACTATTGGAGATCATATTGTCTATTCATATCAAGGACTAAAGACCATTGGAATAAGGGTCGAAGATGTGACCCGTATTCTGAACATTTCCATGATTCCGGATGTGGAGGAGCTTGATGAGGTAACTATTGTGGGCAGTAATCGCAAGACGCAAAAGGACTTGGAATTGGAGTACTCCAGCAACCCAAGAATTATAAGAACGGCATTTGGCTATTTAAATGCGGATACGGCGCCTGGACAAGTCCGATTCATGTACGAAGATCAAATAAGTCAGGTTACCATCTGTATACTGGATTTACTAAGAAATGAATTCGCCGGTGTTAGGGTAGAAGGTGATTGTTCCGGAACCTACGACCCCCAGGCATTAAGTGACTACACCAATGTAACGGCAACATTCTTCCCTTCGGGTACTACAGGAGTTGCCATAGATCCAGATAGGGGAATTAATAATTTGCCAAGAGGTCAAGTCTTTATTAGGGGCTTTAATTCTGTATTCAATCCCCGTCCTGCCATTTTTGATATTGATGGACAACTGTTTAAGGATACACCGCTATGGATAGATGTCAAAAATATTAAGCGAATTGGGATTCTGAACAATTTGGCCACTACTACACGTTATGGGAACGAGGGCGCTGGTGGGGTAATAGTCATCAATACGCTATCGGCCAATCAGCAACCTTTTGAGATTTTTGATCGGGCGAAACTCAGAAACAATTTTGTTTCCAAGAATATCCTTGGAAGGAATGAGGTGAGAAGAAATTGGCCAACATATCTCAAAGAACTGGAAAATTCAGCTGGTTTGGAAGAGGCTAAGAACATTTTTTCCAAATATGAAAAAGTGTATGCTGCTTCACCCTATTTTACCTTGGACGCGCAGAAATATTTCCAGGAAAATAACGATGGGGAGTTTGCCGATGGAATCCTCTCCAAAAACCAATGGGCCTTTGGCAAAAATCCTGTTTTATTGAAGGCTTTGGCCTATCAATTTCAAGAACAATCGCAATTTGAAAAAGCGAATGCCCTATACAAAGAGATAATGAAACTACGTCCAAACTACGCCCAATCCTTTATGGATTTGGCAAATGGCTATCGAGAGACCGGGGATTATGAAAAAGCCCTGAACGTTTACAACAGATATTTCAAATTGGTCCAGGATGGTTATTTACAAAAAGACACGGTCGGTTTTGGCCCAATGATGGAACGCGAATACAACAACTTTTTATTTCTGAATAAAGGAAAGGTGCTATCCAACAATGCTGCGCGGGAGGTATACGTGGCGCCTGAAGAATATCAGGGAACAAGGCTTGTATTTGAATGGAATGATGGTGAAGCCGAATTTCAGTTGCAATTTGTTAATCCCGGTGACCAGTATCATTTGTTCAAGCATGATTTTGAATCTAATTCCAACTTAATAGACCAAGAAAAGGAGATTGGATACAATACCGCTGAGTATTATTTAGATAACTCCTTACCGGGACTTTGGAAAATCAATGTCCACTATCAAGGCAATAAAAGCACCACACCAACTTATCTCAAGACAACAGTATATTATAACTATGGCAGTATTTCCCAAAGGAAGGAAACAAGGGTGTTCAAACTTACGCTTAAGGATGTACCCTATGAGCTCTTTGCGATAAATACGGGAGATAGACTCGTTTTATCAAATTGATAGCAAAACTATCAATTTAACTAGTTATACAGTTAATAGTAGGTTAAATTACTTTTAATTAAGTAAAATTTATCCTAAATTCAAATTGCTAATTCTAAAATTTCTTGCTATGAAAATTAAAATTCTTCCATTTTTATTCGGCTTACTTTTCTTTATGGGGATATCCCAAGAGAGAACAATCAAGGGTAAAGTATCGGACGGAACCAACCCCATGGAAAATGTTGAAATATCCATTAAAGATGCTGGGAATTCGGTTTTTACGGATGCTACAGGAGCCTATGAAATCAACGCCCAAACCGGAGACCGGATTGTGTACCGGTATGCAGGCATGAAAACAATTACCATCCGTATTGAGGATGTTACCCGTATTTTAAATCCCATTATGGTCCCTGATATTGAAGAACTGGATGAAGTGGAGGTCGTGGCCAGTAAACGCCGCTCACAGAAGGATATGGAAGAAGATTACCCATTCAATGATAACATTATCAGAACGGCCTTTGGGTACATGGATGCTGATCGGGCGGCAGGTAACGTAAGAATAATGGTTGAAGAAGAGATTAATGCAGTTAACATATGTATAGTGGATTTGTTGCGGAATGAATTTCCAGGGGTTGAAGTTAGAGGGGATTGTTCGTTTGGAGGGTCTGTTGTCATTAGAGGGTTTAGATCCTCATTGGGAAGAAACACTGCTGTCTTTGATCTCGATGGGCTTATTTTACCAGATATGCCTATTTGGCTTGATCTTGGCAACATAAAACGAATAGCTGTCTTGAATAACCTGGCGACCACTGCGCCATACGGAGCATTGGGTGTTGCTGGGGTTATTGTCATCAACACCGTGGGGGGCAATCCAAAATCACCTCAAGTCATTGACCGTGCAAAGTTGCGCAACAATTATGTTACCGGAAAGGTGCTCACGCAGACCGAAGTAAAGAACAACGCCGCTGGTTATTTAAGGGAGATGATGGCAAGCAATTCGCTTGAGGATTCCAAAAAGGTTTTTGAGAACTATTCCGATACCTACCATAACTCCCCGTATTTCTTTATGGATGCCTATGCCCATTTTGTAGAAAAATGGGGAAATGAAGCATATGCAGATGCCATCATCAAGGACAATTATGGGCTTTTTCAAAACAATGCCGTTCTTCTAAAAGCTTTGGCCTACACCTACGAATCACAAGGACGTTCTGATTTGGCCAATGAAATCTATAAGGAGATTTTTATCCTTCGCCCCAACTACTCCCAGAGTTATTTGGATATGGCCAACAGCTATAGGGACATGAATGAACCAAAACAGGCGGCCGGTATTTTTTCCAGGTACAATTACCTTTTGGAACAGGGGTTTCTGGAAGCGGATACCCTGGGGTTTACCCCCCTTATGGCTAAGGAATTCAATAATCTGCTGACTTTGGAGAGAAATGTGATATTGGAAAGCAACAAGGCCAGAAAGCTCTATGCCGCGGAGAACGGGTTTAAGGGAACTCGTTTGGTGTTCGAATGGAATGATAGTGAGGCAGAATTTGAGCTACAATTTGTTAATCCAGAAAACCAATACTACAAGTTCAAGCACAGTCTTGCTGACAATGAGGTATTGATCGCTAGGGAAAAGGATTATGGCTTTAATGTCATGGAAGAACTTATTGACGGTTCCCTACCGGGGCTTTGGAAAGTGAATGTCAACTACTTGGGGAACAAAAGCCTGACGCCTACCTATCTAAAAGCTACGGTCTATTACAATTACGGGCAGCGAAGTCAACGCAAGGAGACCAAAACCTTTAAGCTTGATTTAAGAAATGTGAACCAGGAACTGTTCAGATTAAATGTAACCGGTGGACTGACCCAGAACTAAACTCAAATCGCCCACTATGAAAAAAGAAGTATCCTTTTTACTACTGCTACTGACTGTGGCATTTTGGACCCAGGCCCAAGAAAGGACGGTGAAAGGAAGAATTACAGACGGAAAGGAGCCACTATCGCAAGTTACTGTGCAGGTTTTGGAAAAGGGTACGGCCACCCTAACGGATGTGGAAGGAAGTTATAGTATTCGGGCGGATAAAGGAGACCTATTGCAATTTTCATATGTGGGGTTAAAGACCGTCACGATTAAAATAGAGGATGTAACCCGGTATTTGAACCTTGTCATGGTTCCCAATATTCAAGAGCTGAGCGAGGTAACGGTCAGAGCCAGTAAACGAAAGTCCCAAGCCGATTTGGAAAGGGAGTATCGTTCCAACAAAAGAATCATTAACACCACTTGGGGATATATAGACGCGGATAGGACCGCTGGTCAGGTTTGGATGATGAACGAAGAGGATATTAATCCAGGCTATATCTGTATTCTGGACCTTTTGAACGGCCGTTTTCCAGGAATTCGGGTTTTTGGAAGCTGCACCTCGTGGCGGGGAGGGGTAACCTTGGCACGGAGGGCAGGAGTATTCAGAAATCTAAATACCTCAGGTTTTAGTTCTACGGGAGGTTTAAGTGGTTTTAGCAATAGATCAGGAGGTGTTCTATACGATATCGATGGAGTTATATATGGAGACACCCCTTTTTGGTTACCTGTGGGAAACATCAGGCGATTGGGTATTTATACGGATTTGACATTTGCAGCAAGATACGGTACCGCCAACGGGGTAATTGTAATCAATACTTTTAATGGTACCCAAAACGCTGAAAGAATCGTGGATCTCGCAAGACTCCGCGATAATTATATGACGGAGAAAGTGTTGGACAAAGAGCAAGTAGTTGAAAATTCAGCAATATATCTGAAGCAGCTTGCAGAAAGTACTTCCTTTGAATCTTCAAAACAAATTTTTGAAGGTTTAAAAGGACAGTATCGGAACTCTCCCTTCTTTATTTTGGAGTCCTACCGCCATTTTTCCAATAAATGGGAGGAATATGAGTATGCCGATTCGATTATCAATGAAAACTTTTGGTTGTTGAAAGACAATCCCGTGCTTTTAAAAGCACTGGCTTATAGTTATGAGAGTCAGGAACGGTTGAAAAAAGCCCATGAGATGTACAAAGAGGTCTTCATTCTTAGACCGGAATATGCCCAAAGTTACAGGGATTTGGCCAATAGCTACCGAAACATAGGGGAACCCAAATTGGCGGCCTCCTTATACAATCGGTACAATCATCTCGTGGAACGCGAGTTTTTGTCCAGGGACTCCACAGGTTTTTCAAAATTGATGGAGCGGGAATACAACAACCTGTTGAACTTGGAAAAGAATCGACTTTTTAGCCAGAGGAGCGTTCAAAAAATGTTTGTTGAAAACGAAGAAATTGCAGGTACGCGTATGGTGTTTGAATGGAATGATAGCGAGGCAGAATTTGAGCTTCAGTTCGTAAATCCCGACAATCAATATTTCACTTGGCATCAGGCGATGGAAGAAAATGGGGATGAAATTGAAAGACAGAAGACTGTGGGCTATTCCACCTTTGAAGAAGTTCTGGATGAATCCCTACCCGGTCTTTGGAGTATCAATGTGAAATACCTTGGCAATAAAAGCCTTACCCCTACCTATCTAAAGGCCACAGTATATTATGATTATGGTCAGAAAGGACAACAAAAAGAGGTAAAGGTCTTTAAGTTGAACGTTAAAAATGTCAATCAGGAATTATTCAAAACTTCGATTAGTGGAAGTATAACAACCCAGTAAAATAGGAAGGATTGAACGATATGTAGACTCGTATTTACTATTAAGTATAAAATCGCAACCATGAAACAAAAGGTAACTTTTGCACTCACAATAGGTACTGTACTTTTCGCCGGCTTGATTTACGGGCAGGAGCGTAGGGCCTTGGCTAAGGTGGATTCACCCTATAGGCTATTGAAAGGGGTTATTATTAAAAATGACTTAAGAATGGCTGCTACGGTGCCCAATAACGTTGTGTTTGTTGAACTAGCTGGGGGGGTGGCCGCACCGGATATCCAAGGTAATCAAGTTTTTACATGGGCCGGAAATCAGCCCTTGTACTTAAATCAAAGACAAGCAATTATTGATCCTTTTCAACCCATAAATCCATCTGGTTTTGTAGTTGATGGGGTCCTTGTCAATGATAATTCACAGCGGTTCAACGCTGTTCTATTCCCACCCTTCGGTTACTTTTGGCAAATTGATTGATCTTCGGAACTATCGTTTTTTCAAAGGGCTATGCGGTTAAATAGCGATGAGGGGGAATTCTATAAAGCGAAACGTAAAATAACGTAGGATATTTAAAATACTTGTAGTACTATCATTTTATCGGGACTAGGTTTTACATAAGTAGCCCTGGCCGCAATAACTATGGGTGGTGCAGTAAAAAAAGAATCTCCTTTGATTTATTACGGGGTTCGAAGGGAGATGGTTATCAAAGGACATCGAATGTTCTCTTGAGGTAGACCAAAAAACCGTACTACAACGGTTTTGAAATATCCTTGAACATGGAACTATGAAAAATGTGAACTATGAGCCCATATATGATAAAATTGAATCGTCCAAGAAGACGAAAGTTTGGATAAATAAAAAATAAGTTCTGACAGAATAATAGCTTTTATGAAATCAAAAACACTGACCACTACATTGATATGCTTTGCCTCTATGGTTTTGTGGGTTTTTCCACAGAAGGACTATAAGGGCAAGGTGGTGGACGCTCAAACAGGACAGGTAATTCCCTATGTTAATATTGGTATTGTGGAGCAGGGCGTTGGAACAGTAAGTGATGAAGAAGGCTTATTTCACCTTTACTTTGAAAAAGGTGAAGTGGAACCAACGGCAGTCATTCTATTTTCGGCGCTAGGTTACGCATCAATAAATATCCCAGTGGAAAAAATGCCATTGGTCTATAACGAATACCCTGTGTTTAAAATGAACCCTGAACGGGTCAGCCTTAATGAGGTGGTGGTCTCCAACAAAGACGGACGATTTATTACGGATTTTGTCGGTTACAAGAATTATGGAGAGCGCACCTTTGGGTATTGGAAGGACCAAATCGCCTTAGGGGGTGAATTGGCCACTCGAATTATTGCGAAAAGCGGAATTAGAAGGTTGGACCGCTTTCAGTTCGAGGTATTCCATAATCCATCCGATAGTCTCCTTCTCCGAGTAAATATTTATGAAGACGATGGACCTATTGGCAGTCCAAGAACAAATTTGAACAAATCGGGAAAAAATATCTTGGTTACCATAAAGAAAACGGATAAAATCGTTTGGGTGGATCTAAAGCCTTATGATATTTACGTGGAGAACGATTTTATGGTTTCCTTGGAACTTTTGAAGGTGTACGGAAAGGAAGGGCTTGGATTGATTTTGGCTGCGGCATTCAATAAATATGGCTCGTATAGAAAATATTCAAGTCAAGACAGATGGGAGCGTATCGCTGACCAGAATATGGCCTATTTTCTAGAGACCCAATTTATGGTTTCCGAGAAAGTGGCCCAACGTTTTGAGAAAAGGGAGGCCCGTAAGAAGAAAAAAGTACGCACTATTTCAGGTTTTGCGTTACGAAGGGGAAGAATGGTTGCGGGGGTAGAAGTAACCAATACCCGAACTAAGGAGACGGTTTTTACGGATGACAATGGACGGTACGTTATCGCTGCCGATAAAAAAGATGAAATTCTATTTAAAAAAGAGGGCTATAAACTTATGGTATTAACAGTGGGTGATCAACCCACGGCCAATATCATCATGAAAGGGGAGGAATAGGTGGAAAAAACACAAAACAGTACCATGATTTTTGGGTCAACCAAGGTATTTGATAGTAGGAGTGGACTATTGACTTTAGTTTTGACGCTCTTTGTTCATACCTTATTTGCCCAACAATCGATATCTGGTAGGGTGGTTAACGCTATCACTGAAGAAGGCATACCTTTTGTCAATATCGGTTTTCTCAAATTAGGAATCGGTACAGTGAGTAATGAGGATGGGGAATTCATGTTGGAATTTAATCCTCAAAGGATTGATGATGATGCCATACTTCAACTTTCTTCTTTGGGTTATGAAACGAAACAAATGGAATACAACTCATCTTCCAGTTTATTCAACAAGTATTTTGTGGTCCAAATGAACCCTAAGGAAGTAGAATTAATGGAGGTTGAAGTCTACAACGATGGGCAAGAGTTTATTTCGGACAATATTGGGTATCGGAATAATGGGATGAAACTTTATGGTTATTGGAAGGGCAATACGGCCTTGGGAGCTGAACTCGCTACACGAATAGATGCTATCGATGGTTTGAGAAAATTACATGAGTTACAGTTCCAAGTTGTTGAAAATTTATCTGACAGCCTGTTGTTAAGGGTCAATATTTACAATGATAATGGGGGCAAGCAACGGCACCCCGGCACTAATCTAAATAATTCCGGCAGGAGTATTTTTTGTATGATTAGTGGGAGGGGAAAACAACGTATTACCGTAGACTTAGACCCATATAATATTGTTGTGGAAGATAAGTTTATTATTTCCTTGGAGCTTGTTGAAATTTATGGGGACTCACAACCTGGTTTGGCATTGGCAGCAACACCCAATGGTTTTGGAACATATAGGCGTTATGCAAGTCAGGACAAATGGGAAAGAATAGCCAATGAAAATATGGCCTATTACTTGAAAACTTCGGTTTTGGTATCCGAGAAATTGGTGGATCGGTATGAAAAAAAGGAGACCCGTAAAAAGAAAAAGGCACGCACCATTTCAGGTTTTGCCTTAAGTAAAGGCAAAATGATCGATGGCGTGGAAGTCACCAATCAGAGAACGGGAGAGCGCGTCAAAACAGATAATAAGGGTCGCTATACCATTGCTGCTAAAAACAAGGATAAGGTATACTTCGAAAAGGAAGGTTATAAGATAACAGTGCTTACCGTAGGCAAAAATCCCACAGCCAATATTGTTATGAGAGGGGAGAACTAATTACACCTGCAAAACCCCTAAATTAAAAGGTTTTTCTATAGGTGCATGATTGGCAGCTTCGATTCCCATTGAAATCCATTTTCGAGTATCACGGGGATCAATTATGGCATCGGTCCAGAGTCGTGCTGCGGCATAATAAGGGGATACTTGATTATCGTATCTGCTCTTGATTTTATCAAAGAGGGCCTTCTCCTTTGCTTCATCAAAGGCCTCCCCTTTTTTCTCCAAAGCCGCTTTTTCAATTTGCAGTAAAACCTTAGCAGCGGAATTCCCGCTCATTACAGCAAGTTCAGCACTGGGCCAGGCAACCATCAGTCTAGGGTCATAGGCCTTGCCGCACATGGCGTAATTACCCGCCCCATAGCTATTGCCAATGACAATGGTAAACTTGGGCACCACCGAATTGCTCACCGCATTCACCATTTTGGCCCCATCTTTAATGATGCCTCCATGTTCACTTTTGCTTCCTACCATAAAACCTGTGACATCCTGTAAAAAAACCAACGGAATCTTCTTTTGGTTGCAGTTGGAGATAAAACGGGTGGCTTTATCCGCAGAGTCAGAATAAATGACCCCACCAAATTGCATTTCGCCCTTGCCGCTTTTGACCACTTTTCTTTGGTTGGCAACAATTCCAACGGCCCACCCATCAATTCTCGCATACCCCGTTAATAGTGTTTTTCCGTATCCTTCTTTATACTGTTCAAATTCGGAATCGTCTACCAATCGCTTTATGATTTCCAACATATCGTACTGGTCGGCACGTGACTTTGGCAAAATACCAAAGAGTTCTTCTGGACTTTCTTTAGGGGATTTGGATTCAATTCGACTGTACCCGGCTTTCTCAAAGTCCCCTATTTTACCTACAATTTTCTTTATGGTATCCAGGGCATCCCTATCATCTTTGGCTTTGTAATCGGTAACCCCACTGATTTCACAATGGGTAGTTGCCCCCCCCAGGGTTTCATTATCAATACTTTCCCCAATAGCGGCCTTGACCAAATAACTACCTGCCAAAAAAATGCTTCCTGTCTTATCAACGATAAGGGCTTCATCGCTCATGATGGGCAAATAGGCCCCCCCAGCAACACAGCTTCCCATCACTGCGGAGATTTGGGTTATTCCCATACTGCTCATAACGGCATTGTTTCTAAAAATGCGGCCAAAGTGTTCTTTATCCGGAAATATTTCATCCTGCATAGGTAGATAGACTCCTGCACTGTCCACCAAATATATAATGGGCAGTCTGTTTTCCATGGAAATCTCCTGTGCGCGCAGATTCTTTTTACCGGTAATTGGAAACCAAGCTCCCGCTTTGACTGTGGCATCGTTGGCGACCACCACGCATTGTTTTCCCAGTACATGCCCAATTTTCACCACAACACCCGCTGAGGGACACCCTCCATGTTCCGTATACATCCCTTCACCGGCAAAGGCACCAATTTCAGTGGAATCTTCGTCGTTGTCCAATAAATAAGCGATGCGTTCCCTTGCGGTCATTTTTCCTTTCGCATGATGTTTTTCAATTCGTTTTTCTCCCCCGCCGAGCTTGACTTCAGCAAGTTTTCTACGAAGCTCGGAGAGCATCAGTTTATTGTGGTCCTCATTTTTGTTGAAGTTGATATCCATTCGTTTTCCTTTCATCATTTTGTTAAAGATAAGCAGTATAAATGATTACTTTTAGTCTTATGGAACCTATACGATGGGGGATACTTGGTCCCGGAAAAATAGCACGCAGTTTTGCGAACGATTTAAAGCTGGTTGAAAACGCCCGGCTAGTTGCAGTGGCTTCTAGAAATATGCAAAGGGCAATGAGTTTTGCTGAGGAGTATGACATTGCTAAGGTGTTTGACAATTATAATGAACTTTTTGAAAGTGAGATGGTTGAGGTTGTTTATATCGCCACACCGCACGTATTCCATAAAGATTTGGCTATTCAAGCCATGGAGCACGGTAAGCATGTTTTATGTGAAAAACCCCTAGGGGTCAACTCAGCTGAAGTGGACGAGATGATTAAAACCGCAAGCAAAAACAAAGTGTTCCTCATGGAAGCCCTTTGGTCACGTTTTAACCCAACAATTCGAAAAGTCAAGGACCTTTTGGACCAAGGTGCGTTGGGGGAACTTACCTATGTAAATGCAGATTTTGCCTTTTATGCCATGGATAGACCAAAGGAATCCCGACTTTTCAATTTGGATTTGGCAGGGGGTACCTTACTGGATATTGGCATCTATCCCGTGTTCTTATCCTATATTTTCCTTGGGATGCCAGATGAAATTAAGGCGTCTTCCAGTTTTAATGAGCATGGTACGGAAATACAGACTTCCATAATTTTTAAATATCCCAAGGCCCAGGCCATTTTGAATAGTAGTTTCACCCACAATTCGAGAATGAGTGCAGAAATTGCTGGTAGGAAATGTAATGTCACCTTGGCCCCCCGTTTTCATGAAAGTAGAGGCTATACCTTGGATATTGATGGAAATCAACAATCGTTTGAATTGCCTATAATAGGTAGGGGATATTACTATGAAATTATTGAGGTAATGGATTGTATAAGAGGGAATACATTGGAAAGTGGTCTCTGGTCCCACGTTGATAGTAAAAATCTTATCTCCCTATTGGATGAAATTCGAACGATTACGGGAATCAGGTTTCCTTTTGAGGCCTAGTTAATGAGTGGATTCGTAATTTTTACGATATTTGAAATTCTACAAAATTTAGAACTATGCCGATGAACAAGAATACCGTACTGGCTTACGCAACCATTATCATGATTGTAGTGGGCTTGGGAATGATTGCCCTTGGGGCATTTAAATATGATGAAGTGGCTGGATACGGATTTGGCGCGGTGGGTATCGGTTTCTTCGCGGTAGCCTGGGTTTTCAACGCCCTAAAAGGTAGGGTCTGATTAAAGTTTCAAGTCTAGGGTTAAGAGTTAAACGTGTTAATCTAGATTTTGTATGAAAAGCAAGAGCATCAACAGGTAGAGGTCTAAGCTATAGGTTCATTTATTTTTCTTCTTATTTATAATTTCCATTAACTATTAACCATTAACAAAAACATGTCGGACGATAAAAAGGTCATTTTTTCCATGGCAGGGGTTACCAAGACCTACAAGAATGCCAACACACCAGTACTCAAAAATATTTATTTAAGTTTTTTCTATGGTGCCAAAATAGGCATACTCGGCTTAAATGGTTCTGGGAAATCCACCTTATTAAAAATTATAGCTGGAGTTGACAAGAATTATCAAGGCGATGTTGTTTTTTCCCCGGGATATTCAGTGGGTTACTTGGAGCAGGAACCTCAGTTGGATTCCAATAAAACGGTTCTCGAAGTGGTCAAGGAAGGGGTAGCTGAAACCGTTGCCGTGCTGGAGGAATACAACAAAATCAATGATATGTTTGCACTTCCAGAAATCTATGAGGATGCTGACAAGATGCAGAAATTGATGGACAAGCAAGCGGAACTTCAAGATAAGATCGATGCCAGTGGGGCGTGGGAGTTGGATACCAAGCTGGAGATAGCCATGGATGCATTACGAACCCCTGAGGCCGATAAGAAAATAGAAGTGCTATCCGGGGGTGAGCGCAGGAGAGTGGCGCTTTGTAGATTGTTGCTTAAAGAACCTGATGTTTTGCTTTTGGATGAGCCCACCAACCATTTGGATGCGGAATCCGTGCATTGGTTGGAACACCATTTGGCGCAATACAAAGGCACCGTAATCGCTGTGACACACGATCGTTATTTTTTGGACAATGTAGCTGGATGGATATTGGAATTGGATAGGGGGGAAGGCATTCCGTGGAAAGGGAATTATTCAGGTTGGTTGGACCAAAAGGCCAAACGCTTGGCACAGGAGAGCAAACAGGCTTCCAAACGTCAAAAGACCTTGGAGCGGGAGTTGGAATGGGTGCGCCAAGGGGCCAAAGGCCGTCAGGCCAAGCAGAAGGCCCGCTTAAAGAGTTATGATAAGCTGGCCAGTCAAGACCAGAAACAGTTGGAAGAGAAATTGGAGATTTATATTCCCAATGGTCCGAGATTGGGGACAAATGTCATCGAAGCTAAGGGAGTGAGCAAAGGCTATGGGGATAAGTTGTTATATGAAGATTTGAACTTTAATTTACCCCAGGCTGGTATCGTTGGAATTATTGGTCCCAACGGAGCAGGTAAGACCACTATCTTCCGAATGATAATGGGGGAAGAAACCCCAGATAAGGGAGTTTTTGAAGTTGGCGATACGGCAAGACTAGCCTATGTGGACCAATCCCATTCGAATATCGATCCCGAAAAATCCATTTGGGAAAACTTTAGTGATGGACAGGAATTGGTGATGATGGGAGGCAAGCAGGTGAACTCTAGGGCGTACCTTAGCCGATTTAATTTCTCGGGTAGCGAGCAGAACAAAAAGGTGAACATGCTTTCCGGCGGGGAGCGTAACCGATTACATTTGGCCATGACCTTGAAGGAAGAAGGCAATGTGTTGCTTTTGGATGAGCCAACAAATGATTTGGACGTAAATACATTACGTGCCCTTGAAGAGGGGTTGGAGAATTTTGCCGGTTGCGCCGTAATCATTTCGCACGACCGTTGGTTTCTGGATAGGATCTGTACCCATATTTTAGCTTTTGAGGGCGACTCACAAGTCTATTTCTTTGAAGGCTCATTCTCTGACTATGAAGAAAACAAAAAGAAACGTTTGGGTGCGGATAGTATACCCAAACGTATCAAGTACAAGAAATTGGTCCGATAATTATTGTTTATACCAGTCCAAAAGTTTTACATCAATTTTATTGTTGGCTTGATTGACAAGGGCTTTAAATTTTTGCATATCACTGAAACCTTCGCTATTGTGATAATTATAGGGATATACTTGTTTGGGTTGAAATTTCAACACAGCATCCGCAGCACGTTCAATGGTCCTGTTATTTGACAGATTCAAACATACGAAGGCTTTATCAATATCCTCCAAGGTGCTCGTTTCAGGGATGTACTTGGTTTCTCCCGAAATATAAATGCGTTCCCCTTCCAATTCCAAAACATAGCCATTCCCAAGACCCTTTTCATGGGACTTTAGTACCTCTTTCTTAATATTGTGCATGGGGATGGCCTCTACAGTAATACCAAATCGTTCTTTTTTTTCGCCGTGACCCAATACATCCAATTGGGGCGTAAACGCCGATGGAATGCTATCGGCCACTACTTGAGGAATCATAATCTTGGCTTTTGCAGTATTTAATTGCAGTAAGGTCTTCAAACTAAAATGATTGCTGTGGATATCCGTTATTAGTATGAGATCTGCTGGTTGTTGATCTTCAAATGCCCTTTTCCCTCCAACTGGATCAACATAGACAATGATGCCGTTCCATTCCAATATCATAGTGGCGTGTTGAATGGGAATAACTTTGAATGTCTTTTCCTTTTGGGATACCGCTTTAAAACCTTTCGAAATTTGAGTTTCCCTTTTTCCATGTCCACAGGAGGTCAGGCTCAAACAAATCGATATCGGGAGAAGGAAATTAAAAAATTTCATAAAAAATGTTTTCGCTAAAGCTAGGTAAACATTGGGGTTGTAGTTTGACTTTAACATTTTGTCATCCGTAAAACGTCTAAAAGAAATCCGTTGACGTATATAAACCAGACGCTAGCAAATTTTATTTGTAGAAAGTAAAAACTAATATCATGACAGAAACTAAAAGTAACAACAGTTTAAAAGTAATTGCTGGGTTGTTAGGTGTTATTCTCCTTGGAACAATTATTTATACTGTGAGTCTTTATCAAGACAAGAAAAAGACAACAAATGCCTTAAAGCAAGAAAAGGATTTGGTCGTTGAGGATTTGAATAGTCTTAAGTCGGAATATGACAAGGCTATTTTAGAAAGTAATGCTACCAACGAAGAATTGGTTGCTGCACGTGACAGAATTGCAAAATATATTGATTCAGTTTCCACTATGAAAGCTGATATTGCCTCTTTGTCCAGATATAGAAGGCAAGTAAGCCAGCTAAAGGCAGAACGTGAAGAATTGTTGAAGCAGGTTGATTCTTTGACCACTTCAAACACCCTCTTGGCGATGCAACGTGATAGTACGTTCGTGGAGTTGGAGAAACAAACCGTTTTCAACGATTCATTGGTCGTTCAGAACACCCAGTTGGCCGATGCTGTTGAAAGAGGTTCCGCACTTAACCTTTCTGAGTTCAAGATTGATGCGGTAAAGGAAAGAAACAGCGGAAGATTGGTTTCAACACAAAGGGCAAAATCTACCGACAAATTCAAGGTATGCTTTACCGTTGCTGATAATGCCATTGCCCAAGCAGGTGATAGGGAATTCTTTATTGAGGTTTTGGATCCACAAGGTAATGTGGTTGGGGAAGGAATGACCACAAGCAATGAAGACGGAGCTTCCGTAAGCTACACAAAAGGAACAAATTTCTACTACGAAAATAGTTCTTTGGATGTCTGCGATTATATTAACAAACCTGCGGGCGATTTCCAAAAAGGAAACTACATGGTGAACGTTTATGATGATGGTTTGAAGTTGTTGGGAACTTCTAAGTTCACCTTAAAATAGGGTAACACTATCCACTATATATGAAAAAGGGCATCCGGTTTTGGATGCCCTTTTCTATTTACAGCATTTTGAATCTATTTTAGACTTCCCACCATATCCTCTGGCTTAACCCACTTGTCATATTCTTCAGGAGTGACATAGCCTAAGTTTATGGCCTCTTCACGCAGCGTAGTCCCATTTTTATGGGCGGTATTTGCAATCTCTGCGGCCTTATAATAGCCAATTTTGGTGTTTAAGGCAGTGACCAGCATTAACGAATTGTTGAGCAATGTCTTGATGGTCTCGTGATTGGGTGCTATTCCTACCGCACAATTTACATCAAAGCTCACACAGGCATCCCCAATCAATTGGGCCGATTGTAAAATATTGGCCGCCATGACCGGTTTAAACACATTCAATTCATAATGACCTTGCGTTCCACCTACGGAAATGGCAACGTCATTCCCCATAACCTGGGCACAGACCATGGTCATTGCTTCGCATTGTGTTGGATTCACTTTCCCTGGCATGATGGAACTTCCCGGTTCATTGGCAGGAATGATGATTTCACCAATTCCTGATCGTGGACCAGAGGCCATCATTCTAATATCGTTAGCTATTTTATTCAAGGATACGGCCAACTGCTTCAATGCCCCATGGCTTTCCACAATGGCGTCATGTGCTGCTAACGCCTCAAACTTATTTTCAGCGGTTACGAAAGGCATTCCCGTGAATTCGGAAATATATTTGGCAACCAGCACATCATATCCTTGAGGCGTGTTCAACCCAGTTCCAACAGCAGTGCCACCAAGCGCCAATTCTGCCAAATGGGGCAATGTATTTTTTAAGGCTTTTAAACCGTGATCCAATTGGGAAACATACCCTGAGAATTCCTGACCCAGGGTCATTGGAGTAGCATCCATTAAATGGGTACGTCCAATCTTCACTACTTCCTTAAAATCTTCGGATTTTTTTTGAAGGGTATTTCTCAACTGCTGTACACCGGGTAAGGTTACTTCCACAATCTTTTTGTAAACTGCAATATGCATTCCGGTAGGGAAGGTGTCATTGGAGGATTGTGATTTGTTGACATCATCATTGGGCTGAATGGTTTTTTCCCCTTCGCCGATTTTCTTTCCTGCCATTTCATGGGCCCTGTTGGCAATGACCTCATTTACATTCATATTGCTTTGGGTACCTGAGCCGGTCTGCCAGATAACCAAGGGAAACTGGTCGTTGTGCTTGCCTTCCAAAATTTCATCGCACACTTTGGATATCAAGTCCCTTTTGTCCTGGGGCAATACCCCTAATTCATGATTGGTGTGGGCAGCGGCTTTTTTTAAATAGGCAAATCCATGGATTACTTCTATCGGCATGGAAGCAGGCGAACCTATTTTAAAATTATTTCTTGAACGTTCCGTTTGGGCACCCCAGTATTTGTCCGCAGGGACTTTTACCTCACCCATGGTATCTTTTTCGATCCTAAAATCCATTGATGTAAAATTTTGAAGTACAAAGGTAAACTATGCAGGCCTTTTGATTTCCTGATAAATGTTTGGAATTATCTTTTTTCAAACGGAGTTGCAATTTTGATGCTTTTGGGAGTATCTTTGTAGCAACAAATAGAGATTCATGGTAGAATTTGACCAATACTTAGGATTTTTAGCCTTTTTAACCATATTAACGATAGGCTTTTGGCTGATGATTTTTTTGATAGCTTTTGTAGTGCCTTATTGGTTGGGAGGAAATCTCATGGAAATGTGGAAAGAAAAACGCGAAGCAAGAAAAGCTGAGCTGGAAGAATAAAAAAAGGAGCCGAATGGCTCCTTTTTTAGTTTTAGGTCCCAAATTCTTCCCCACCATCATCATAGCGTTGTCTGTCCCCACCACGTTTCTTTTTCTGGTTAAAGCGATAGGTAAAGGCCAAATTAAAGCTACGGACCCTCCATTGAAATTCGCTATCGCTCTGAAAGAATGGTGTGACAGTTTCGCTCACACGGCGTCTGCTGTTAAACACATCACTTACATTCAAAGCCAGAGAAGCTTTCTCTTTAAAAAAGTCCTTACTGAACGCTAGGTCCAGGGAGAAAATACCTTGGTTTCGGGTTTGCGCATTTTCAGTAGGACCGCGATAAAAGATTCTGGTCTGCCAATCCAAACTTCCAGGGAGGGTAATTTTATTGTTCAATCGAATAAACCAACTAAGGTTTTCCGCATCAAAATTTTGACCATTAAAGTCACCACGGGTAATTAAATTGAACAGGTTGATATTGGCATTCAAGTTCCATTTACGTGTAGGTCGATAATTGGTAGTAAAATCAAATCCGTAGCGGTCGTTTCGTGCAAGGTTCACAGGAGTTCGGCGCAAAATACTTACCTGCTCTCCATCAAGAAAGGTATCTTCGCCGGTATCCTCTGTGATGAAGGAAATAACATCTGTGGCCCTTTGAAAATAAATAGAGCCATTAAAAGTCAGTTTTTCCCATCGTTTTAAATACCCCAGATCAATCTGATTGGAAAAACTGGGAGTTAAGTTTGGGTTCCCTTGAAATAAATTAGTTGGACTGGACCTGGAAGGAAAGGGATTTAAAAAGAAGGAACGAGGTCGTCGGATCCTTCTATTGTAACCCAGTTGGAAACTTTCCTTTTCAGAAATCTCATAATTCAAATTTAACGTGGGAAAAAGCCCGTCGAAATTATTCCTGTTAAAATCATTGGTTTCAACCTGATTGATAATCAATCGTGTAGCTTCATATCGAAGTCCGGCCAAAAAGGAAAACTTTTTGATTTTATTTCCATATTGGGTGTAAAAAGCGTTTATGGTCTCCTTGTAGTCCAAAACATTACTCGGATTGGTAATGCCCAGTTCCTCCACTGTTGGTTCTATAAAGATGACATCATAATCGGTATTAAGTTTATTGAAATCACCCCGATATCCCAATTCAAAGTTTCCGGCTTTACCCAATGGCACGGCATAATCAGTTTGAAAGAATACCCTGCGTTGGTCCTCAGCCGTTCTAACACTTTCACTATCAAATCCATTTTGAATAATTAAGGATTCCTCAACCTCATCACTTTCCTCATATTGAAAGGCAAAAGTTAGGGTATGATCGGAGCTTCCATTAAATTGTTTGTCGTAGTTAAAAGAGTACTGGAACGTCTCATCCAATTCGGTTTCGGGATCAAACCGAAATCCAGAACTGGTATTGCCTGTAACATCCCTTTGAAAAAAGTCATTGGTGGTTTCGCTTTCATTATTGGAATCTCGAATGAAAATGGATTGTGTTATGGAAGAGGTCTCATTAACATACCATTCCACACCAAAATTGGCATTCAAGCCCTTTCGTATTCTATCGAAATCACGTTCTTCCCGTAAAGCGTTGGTAAAGTTGCCATCAGAATCAAAAAAATCGGTATCATTCAAACTGTTACCGGGTCGGGTTCGATAGTTATAGCCGGTATTGGTGAAAAAATTCAAATCTCCCGTTCTGTAATTGAGATTGCCATTAATTCCTGCGGACAGTGGATAACCCCCGTTGATGGTCAGCGCGCCGTTTAGGCCTTGCAGCTTACTTCTTCTCAGAATAATATTGATGATTCCCCCTGAGCCTTCAGCGTCGTATCGCGCGGAAGGTGAAGTGATAACCTCAACTTTTTCAATGGATTCCGCTGGTAATTGACGTAGTGCTTCCGTGCTGTTCAACCCGGTTATTGCAGATGGCTTTCCATTGATTAATATTCGAACATCATTATTTCCCCGTAACTGTACATTACCCTCCACATCAACAGAAACAGAAGGCACATTATCCAGCACATCGCTGACAGTTGCCCCCTGAACGGTTAAATCCTTTCCGACGTTATATATTTTTTTGTCCAGACGAAGCTCAACGGTAGTACGTTCCGCAACAACATCCACTTCTTCTAATTGCTCCAAATCCGGAGCCATGGCAATGACCCCTAAATTTGTTGTGGTACGAAGAAGTTGATTCTCTTTCCTATACGTGGTATAGGTGAGATATTCAACGGAAATATTGAACATCCCTGGGGTCGTTTCCACTTCGAACCTGCCATTGGCGTCCGTTATTCCACCAGTAACCTGTTCTGGGTTTCTTACCCGTTGAAGTACTAAGGTAGCGTACTCTAGAGGTTGACCGGAATCCTTGTCAACTATGGTCCCTGTTATTTTGATTGGACTGGTGTTTGCATTACTGGGACGCTGGCTAAAAACACAGAAGGAAGTTCCGATTGCCAGAATAAGGAAGAATAGTCGCATTACTACGTTTTAATCGAGACAAAAGTCAAGGAAGAAAGTGTTAGAAAAAACCCAAAAGCTGTAAACGACGTTAAGGCAAGGGTCAACAACAGGGGTTTTGCGGTCAATGTTATGGTGTTTGGGCTTATTGCGTTTTGGTCTCTTAATTTTGTTTTACCCCTTTGATTTATCCTTTCTCTTTTTTTTCTTTTGTTTTCGTTGGGCTTTGCTCGGATTTTCGCGCATTTCCATGTATATCTGATACTTTTCCGGAGGAAGGCTCGCTTTTAATTCTGCATCTTGTTCTTTAATGGTTTTATCAAATTCCTCTCTCATCTTCTTCTCTTCCAAATTCAGGATTTGAAGTTCCATTCGTTTCTGAACACTTTTAACCAAAATTGAACGCACCACAGCCTCTTCAAAGGGGTCCAAACCCATGGTTTCAATAAACTTGGGCATTTCTTTTTCAACATATTCTTCTGCCGTAAGACTTTCCGGTTCTTGCTGCGAGGCGGTTGGTCCTTGGGGGATGGCACTGCGCTGTCGACCAAATCTGTTTTGATTCATGAACTGGGCGTTTAACCCAATGGTGAAGAAAATCGTTATGCAGATTATTAAAAAGGGGAGTCTTGTTTTCATTTTTGCCTCGGATTTCAAAACTAACCGAAGGTTGATGGGCCTTTGGTTAATTGTTTGTTAAATGGAAAATAAGTTCAACAAATTTAGGATTGTTTTAACGTAATCAAGCCTCTTGTTGTCCCATCATCATCAAATATGCCTTTAAAAAAGCATCTAGGTCACCATCCATTACCGCATCCACATTCCCGGTTTCCTCACTTGTCCTTACATCTTTGACCAATTTATAGGGATGCATAACATAATTTCTTATTTGCGAGCCCCACTCGATTTTCATTTTGGAAGCTTCTATTTCGTCCCTAGCCTCTTGTTTCTTTCGTAGCTCAATTTCATAGAGTTGTGATTTCAACATTTTCAAGGCGGTGGCACGATTGTCATGCTGGGAACGGGAATCGGAACAGGAAATCTGAATTCCTGTTGGTTTGTGTACCAATTGCACCTTGGTCTCTACCTTGTTTACATTTTGCCCTCCCGCACCACTACTTCGGGCTGTAGTGATTTCAATATCGGAAGGGTTGACTTCTATTTCTATGGAATCGTCCACTAAAGGATACACATAGACCGAAGCAAAACTGGTATGACGCTTGGCATTGCTATCAAAGGGTGAAATTCGTACCAAACGATGAACCCCATTTTCGCCTTTAAGCCACCCGAAAGCAAACTCGCCCTCTATTTCCAAGGTAACGGTTTTAATCCCTGCCACATCCCCTTCCTGATAGTTGAGCTCTTTAACCTTGTATCCATTCTTTTCTGCCCACATCATATACATGCGCATAAGCATGGAAGCCCAATCACAACTTTCGGTACCACCGGCACCTGCTGTAATCTGAAGCACTGCCGTCAGTTCATCGCCTTCTTCGGAAAGCATATTCTTAAACTCTAAATTTTCAATGAGTTCCTTGGTGGTATTGAACTTCTCAACAACCTCCTCATCTTCCACTTCACCCAATTCATGAAACTCCATAAGTACCTCAAGGTCACCTACCATGGTTTTGGCTGTCTCAAAATCGGTCACCCATTTTTTCTTGGATTTGAGAACTTGCATTTGCTTTTGGGCCTCTTGTGGGTTGTCCCAAAAACCGGGAACCAAGGTTTTTTCTTCTTCGTTCTCTATTTCAATGCGTTTGGCATCAATGTCAAAGATACCTCCTTAACGCACCAAGGCGTTCAATAAGATCCTTTTGCTGATCTGTGCTTACCATTTAGTAGTATTTGGCGCAAAAATAATGCTTTCTATTGTTGTAGTTGCGAGGATTGCACCTGAACAAAATATTCAGTTTCATTTGCCCCATTGGAATAAACGACACCTCTTAGGGGAGAGCAATCGTTGTAGTCCTTTCCATGACATACTTTTATGTGGTTTTGGGCGACTAAAATATCGTTTGTGGGGTCAAAACCTACCCATCCTACATTCGGTACCAAAGCCTCAGCCCAGGCGTGCATTTGGAGATCTCCAAAATAGTTGTTGCCCTGATGGATATATCCCGAAACGTACCTGGAAGGAATACCATTCTCTTTTGCAATAGCGCAAAAAAGATGGGTAAAGTCTTGGCAAACACCTTGTCTTTGCTCTATGATATCTTTAAGCGGGGTCGTAACATCTGTAACACCAACCGTAAAATGGAGATGGTTGTAGACCCAATGGTTAAGGTCCCGCAAATTTTGGAATATGGATTGCGAGGTATCAAAAATGAAAATAGATTGGTGTACGGAGGGCAATGAACTTAGAGGTGTTCTTCGTAAATAGATTTCGTTATCGGCCTTAAAGGCTAAGGATGCTATTTTACCATAGTCATCCTGAGGTTCCAAATTTGGTAAAAAATCAAATGGGTTCAACTCCTTTTTTACCAATTCGCATTCAAATTTGAATTCAATTTCTGAGAAACAATGTTTTGGGTGTAATCTAATAGTGATAAAACCAAGCCCATTAATGGAAACATGATAGGGAGTGTGCAGGCTATTTTGAAAACTCCATTTAACTATATGCTGCGATTCATTTTCCAAGGGAAGTATCTGAAATTGCCAAATGGCCTCTTTGACAACTTCTTCATAACAATTCTTCGCGCTGTAAACAATCTGATAGAGATGCTCCATGTACGTTGTTGGGTGCTCAAAGGAGTAAACCTAATCAATAATTGAAGAACTCCTGTTCCATTTTTTGACTGATTTCAACAAGTTTTTGAAGAATTTGTTCAATAAATCCTTGTACATCGCATGCTATGGACTCTACTTTTGTGAATTCCATTTCGGCACGGAGTTTACCCACCAAAAATGAAGTGGAATCCTTTAATGGATGTTTGGATCTGTCCAATACGCTCATATGCTTACAAATTTGGTTCAAACTATTCATGACTGACCTTGGGCAGTCTCCATTTAAGACCAAAAATTCCAATGTGCTAGAGCTGGTTGGTGTTTTGCGATAAAACCTTCGCATCATATCGTACGATTCAATGCATTTCAATAGGGTCGTCCACTCAAAACTATGGGCCACCTCGTCGCTGTAACTTCCCATGGCCAAAAGGGCATCATGGTATTTGGCATTGATGATTCGAATGATTTGGGTCGCTCTTTCAATATTAATTCCCAGCATGATAATGGCGTATACTTGATCATGCAATAGGGAGCCGCGAATCTTGCCCCTGAGCACGGCGGTTTGTTCCATGATATGGACCGTAAAATCGTATAACCCCTTTTTTACAAAGAAATCGGTATTGTAGTTCAGTACATAATGGTAAAAACGATTGATAGCTTCGTAAAGTCCTGTGGATATCAAATCTCTTGCACAATTGGCATTTTCCCGCGCAGCCTTGACATTGCTTATAATGGAATACTCCTTTTCTTGGTTGAGGGCAGTATTGAACAACACTTGTTCTTCATCCAAAGTTAGGTTATGGTCGTTTATAGGGTCCCCAATCATGAACAGCATGGAGCGCAACATGAATTGTCTTGACTGCGAAAGCTCATGGGGAGCATCCAATGAAGAAAAGTAGTTGACATTCAAATACCGCGCAACATGTTCCGATCGTTCTATATACCGTCCCATCCAAAATAGATTGTTTGCAACTCTTGCTAACATGATTGTTATTCGGTTTTTAGGACCCAAGTGTCTTTTGAGCCCCCTCCTTGCGAAGAATTTACGATGAGATTTCCTTTGCGCAACGCCACACGGGTAAGTCCACCCTTAAGCACAAAATCCCTATCTTTTCCCAGTAGCGTAAAGGTCCGAAGATCCACGTGTCTCTGTTCAAAAGACCCCATATCTTCTATATAAGTAGGATGGACTGAAAGTGACAATATCGGTTGGGCAATATACTTTCTTGGATGTTCTTTTATGGTAACTTTGACCTTTTCAATTTCTGACTTGGTCAGTTGGTTGCCTATTGAGATTCCATATCCTCCAGCTTCGTCAACAGGTTTAATGACGAGTTTATCAATATTTTCCAGAACGTATTTCAATTCGTCAGGTCGGCTGCATCTATAGGTGTGGACGTTGTTCAATATGGGTTCCTCATCCAAATAATACTTAATAATTTCGGGCATGTAGGTATAAACGGCCTTGTCATCGGCAACTCCGGTGCCCGGGGCATTGGCAAGGCAGACATTACCTTTTCGATACGCGGCAAACAACCCGGGAACCCCCAGGGCCGAATCTGGTCTAAACTCCAAGGGGTCAATAAATGCATCATCTATTCTTCTATAAACTACATCCACCCTTTCGGGCCCATTGATGGTTTTCATGTACACAAAATCATTCTCAACGAATAGATCCTGACCTTCCACCAACTCAACGCCCATGGCCTTGGCCAAATACGAATGCTCGTAATAGGCAGAATTAAACCGGCCGGGTGTAATAACCACGCAGTTAGGGTTGTCTACACCGCGGGGTTTGACCGTTTCCAATATTTGTAACAAGTTTTCGGCATAATTGGTCACCGTATGCGCCTGATAGTGGTTGAAAACCCCAAACAAAGCTCTTTTTAGGGCGGTTCGATTGCATATCACATAACTGACCCCTGAAGGACAGCGAATATTATCTTCCAACACGTAGTACTGCCCGTCAGCATGCTTGATAATATCCGTACCAGAAATATGGTTGTATATTTTACCGGGAGGGTCCAAATGCATCATTTGATGCAGGTAATTCTCCGAAGAACTCAATAAATCCAAGGGTACCACCTTGTCCTTAATAACTTTCTTATCGTGGTAGATATCCCAAAGAAAAAGATTAAGTGCGCGACTTCTTTGTATGGCACCTTTCTCAATAATCTCCCATTCCAAAGGATGTATTATTCTTGGGAAGAGATCAAAGGGAAATATTTTCTCTTGTGCTTGTTCATCGTTGTACACCTGAAAGGTTATCCCTTGATTGAAAAAAGAAGCTTTGGCCTTACTATTGAGGATTTCGTAATCATTTACGGAATGCCCTCCATAAAGGTCAAAAAGGGTTTTATAAATGGATTTTGCTGAACCATTTTCATTAAAAACTTCGTCAAAAAGCCCTTTTCGTGGTTCGTATGAGGAAAAAATAATAGGGTTCTTTTTCTTTTCCATGGAAGTAGAAATATACTGTTTTTGAAGGTAAGGGGAAAGGCATAAGTTTTAAAAAAGGACCCTAAAAATTAGGGGATTGGCAATGACAGGACCGTATTATTTAAGAAATAACCAATTTTAATGAAATGACCCTTTTGTTGCCCTCAAAAAGTCATTTTGACTATTTTTAGGGAAAATCCTATTACAGTGAAAAGAGTACTCTATTTTCTTGTGCCGATGTTAAGTGTCCTCCAACTTATGGGGCAATCTTTCGAAATGACGAAGAACTTTCAAAAATTCAATGGCTATTTTAATTTTTATTATGACGACAGCTCTGATAAGATGTATTTGCAAGTGGACGATTTAGAAAAGGATTTTCTTTACGTTTATTCCCTGAGCAGCGGTGTTGGAAGCAATGATATAGGACTGGATAGGGGGCAGTTGGGGAATGAGCAAGTGGTACACTTCAAAAAAGCCGGAAAAAAGTTATTGCTGGTTCAACCCAACCTCACCTTTCGTGCATTAACAGCTAATGCGTTGGAAAAAAAATCGGTGGAGCAGGCATTTGCGAAGTCCATCCTTCACGGTTTTAAAATTGAAGAGGAATCCAAAGGCAGTTATTTGATTGACTTCAGTGATTTTTTAATGCGTGACGCGCATGGGGTATCGGATAGATTAAAACGCACCAAGCAAGGCTCTTATAAACTTGATCCTTCTAAAAGCTCATTGAATTTTGAGCGTACCAAGGCTTTCCCTAAGAATGTGGAGTTTGATATGCTGTTAACTTTTTCCGGCAATCCTGAAGGCGCATGGATTCGTTCGGTAACACCAAACTCCAAATTGGTAACGGTTGCCCAACACCACTCGCTTATTGAACTCCCCGAAGAAGGATTTAAAAAACGCGAGTTTGATCCTAGATGTGGTACATATCCCTTTACCTACTACGATTACGCTACGCCAGTTCAAGAACCCATTTTAAAACGCTTTATACCCCGGCATCGTTTGGAGAAGAAAAATCCTAATGCCGAAATGAGTGAAGCGGTAGAACCTATTATCTACTACTTGGATAATGGCACCCCCGAACCCGTTCGTTCCGCTTTGCTTGAAGGTGGGAGATGGTGGAATCAGGCTTTTGAGGCAATAGGGTACAAGGACGCCTATCAGGTTAAAATTCTTCCCGATGACGCTGATCCAATGGATGTGCGATATAATGTAATTCAGTGGGTACATCGTTCCACCAGGGGATGGAGTTATGGATCCAGCGTCCGTGATCCAAGGACCGGGGAAATTATTAAAGGTCATGTGAGTTTGGGAAGTTTGCGCATTCGGCAGGATTTTTTGATAGCCCAAGCCCTAATGAACCAACCTTTCGAAGAAAGGGATGATAATTATCAACCGATGTTGGAGATGGCCTTGGCGCGAATCCGTCAGCTCTCTGCCCATGAAATTGGACATACCCTAGGTTTTGCACATAATTTTGCAGCAAGTACCAACAATAGGGCTTCAGTCATGGATTATCCACATCCCTACTTTGAATTAAGTGGAAATACGATCGATTTTTCAGACGCCTATGACACTGGTATCGGAGAATGGGATAAGGTGACCATAGCCTACGCCTATTCAGATTTTCCGCAGGGGACGGATGAAAAGAAGGCTTTAAATGCTATATTGGAAAAGGCCCAAAAGGATGGTCTTCGTTACCTTTCCGATCAAGATGCGCGACCTATGGGAAGCGCGCATGGTTTAGCCCATTTATGGGATAACGGTAAAAGTGCCAGTCAGGAATTGGAAAGGGTTTTAAGTATTAGAAAACAAGCCATTTCCAATTTTTCGGAAAATAATATCAAAAGCGGAGAACCTTATTCTGTTTTGGAAGACGTATTCGTCCCCCTTTATTTTCTGCATAGGTATCAGATCGAAGCAGCGGCCAAAGTCATTGGGGGACTTGATTACAATTATAAGGTAAAGGATGATGGCCAGAGAAGTGTAATTACCATAAATAGGACCTCCCAGGAAAATGCGTTGAAATCAATGCTCAAAACTTTGGAACCTAGAACCTTGGCAATTCCAAAAGAAAAATTGGAATTATTTCCTCCAAGGAGTATAGGATATTCAAGAACTCGGGAATCTTTTAAAGGTAAAACCGGGGTAGCTTTTGACCCGTATGGAGCCGTGGAAACAGCCGCAACGGCCACTTTAGGACTTTTGTTGCACCATCAAAGGGCAAATAGGCTTGTTCAACAAAACGCTTTAAATGAAGATCAGCTGGGTTTTGACGAAGTGGTGACAACACTTTTGGATAACACCATAAAATCAAAAGAACTGAAAGGATATGAGGGTGAAATCCAAAAATTGGTGAATTGGCAGGTATTGCAACACCTGATGCAGGTTGCCAGTCATAAGGAAAGCTATCCACAGGTAACGGAAACCGTGCTCTTTGAAATGATGCGGTTAAAAACCTATTTAGGGGATGGACCCCGGGCTACCAATCCAACGGACATTTTGATGAAAAAGGAAGTGGAAAAATTCATTGGCAGCCCAAAAGGGTATGAAGCCAAAATCAAGGCCCCTAAAATTCCAGATGGTTCCCCGATTGGCACGGATTGCTTAGAATACAATTGGTCCAATGCGTTCGACTAATCCTTCTTCGTTATGGAAATTAACCTTATAAGTGACACCGTTACCCGGCCTACTTCAGGGATGCTGAAGGCCATGATGGAGGCTAAGGTAGGGGACGATGTTTTTAAGAACGACCCATCGGTCAATGCTCTTGAAGAAAAAGTAGCTGAAATGTTTGGAAAGGAAGCTGCCCTTTTCTTTCCAAGCGGTAGTATGACCAATCAAACGGCGATTAAACTCCATACCAATCCTGGGGAGCAGATCATCTGTGACAAATATGCACATGTTTATAACTACGAAGGAGGAGGGGCAAGCTTTAACAGTGGTGTCTCCTGCAAACTCGTGGATGGTCATCGGGGAATGATGAAAGCAGAACAGGTGGAAGCTGCCATTAATCCACCAGACTTTTACCATAGTCCACTCACAAGTTTGGTCTGTATTGAAAACACCACCAATAAAGGTGGGGGCGCGTGCTGGGATTTTGAGGAACTCCAGCATATTCGGGACGTCTGTGATAAACATCAGTTACGGTACCACCTGGATGGGGCACGCCTTTGGAATGCATTGATTGCAAAAAATGAATCTCCAAAACAATACGGTGAACTTTTTGATTCCATAAGCGTGTGTTTGAGTAAGGGACTGGGCTGTCCTGTCGGTTCTGTTTTGGCAGGAAGCAAAAAATTGATTTATGACGCCATTCGCGTCCGCAAGATTTTAGGAGGGGGAATGCGTCAAGCAGGATATCTGGCCGCCTGTGGGATTTATGCTTTGGACCACCATAGGGAACGGTTGGCTGAAGACCACAAACGAGCAAAGGATATAGGGGACGTTCTCAGGAAACTCCATTTCATTAAAAAAGTGGAGCCCATAGAGACCAACATCATCATTTTTGAGTTGGACCAATCCAAAATTTTGGAACAGGATTTTCTTCAAAAGTTAGCTCGGAATAACATCTCCATTATTGGAATGGGGCAAGGAAAGTTAAGGATAGTAACACACTTGGACTATACATCGGAGATGCATAGACATTTCTTGAAAGTAGTAAAGCAACTGATTTAAGAATCCGAAAAGCTCTTTATTAGGTTTTTAATACCGTTTTCCATTCCGGCCTCCGAGGTATACATATTACTTTGACCAACCTGTTCTCCCGAGGCCGTTTTTAAAGAAACCATGAACTTACCTTGATGGTTGGTCTTTCGTTCAAAAATTGGTTTTGCAATAATGCGCTGAAGGATGGCCTCTGCATCTTCCTCACTTTTAAAAGAGATGCTTTTGAGTAATGAACTGCCAGTCGAAGATTTGAAATGAAGTTGATACTCCCCAGTTTTGTTCTTTACAATTTCAACCATAACCCAATGTACAAATTTTAGGGGTATGGTTATTTGAAAAGACCATCCATCCCAGGAATTTGTGGCATGCCCTCCTTAGCAACAGCACCTAATTCGACTTCCTGGATTTTGGAAGCCTTCCCAATGGCTCTATTTAGTGTAAGGATGAGATAATCCTCTAACTGTTCTTTATCGGTTAGCAGGGATTCATCAATTGTAATGGATTTTATTTCGCGATTGGCTGTAAGCCTTATTTTGATGGTTCCGTCACTGGATGTTTCTTCAACCATGACCGTATCCAACCTTTTTTTGGTCGCTTCCACTTTCTTTTGGGCTTCCTTAAGTTTTCCCATCATGCCCATGAGGTCTCCAAACATAGTTTCTCCTTTTTATCCTTTCAAAAGTAGTAAATTGGCTCTCAAATTTTCCAAAATGAAAAAATGCCCGCTCTTGTTTTTGTGTCTTATTTTTGCAGCCTCTTGTACCAAAACTGATAAAAAGTCCATGGATATTCAACCTCCAATTGCTAAAAAGAAGCCCAAAGAACTTGAAAAACATGGAGATGTGCGTGTTGACAATTATTTTTGGTTGAACGATCGGGAAAATCAAGAAGTCATTGCCTATTTGGAGGAAGAAAATGAGTATTACCAAAAAATGACCGCCCATACCGAAGCGTTTCAAACGGAACTGTTTCAGGAGATGAAATCCAGAATCAAGGAAGATGATTCTTCAGTTCCCTATAAGTTGAATGGGTATTTCTACATCACACGATATGAAAAAGGTAGTGAATATCCTATCTATTCCCGTAAAAAGGGAAGTTTGGACGCTGAAGAAGAAATTTTGTTCAATTGCAATGAGTTGGCCCAGGGCCACGATTTTTTTAATTTAAGGGGTATTTCGGTAAGTCCAAACAACAAACTGGCGGCTTTTGCTGTGGACACCGTTTCCCGCAGGCAATACACCATTCAAATCAAGAACCTGGAAACTGGGGAATTATATCCCGATAGAATTGAGAATACTACGGGAGGAGCTGTTTGGGCGGCTGACAGCGAAACGCTTTTTTACACAAAGAAAGATTCCGTTACCCTTCGATCCGACAAAATTTACAAGCACAGATTGAATACTCCTTCTGGAGAAGATGAACTGGTTCATCATGAAGAGGATGAAACCTTTTACACTTTCGTGTACAAAACAAAATCAAGGGACTTTATTGTCATTGGTTCTACAAGTACCATGACTTCCGAATATCAAATATTGCCTGCTGACCAACCTGATGGTACTTTCAAAATGTTTTCTGAAAGGGAGCGTGGCCTTGAATATGAAATTAGTCATTTTGGGGACTATTTTTATATTTTGACCAACAAAGACGGTGCTACGAACTTCAAATTAATGAAGACTCCTATTTCCAAGACTTCATCAACAAACTGGCAAGAGTTTATTCCGCATCAGGATGAGGTGCTTTTGGAAGACATTGAGATATTCAAGAATTTTTACGTGATATCCGAACGGGATCAAGGTCTTAACAAGATGAAAATTGTCAATTGGGCCAATGGTGATAGTTATTACCTACCTTTTGAAAGTGAAACTTATGTTGCGGGAACAACCACCAATCTTGATTTTGACACCAACAAACTGCGCTATTTTTACATTGCCATGGAAGCCCCTTACTCTATTATTGAGTTTGATATGGAGACCCAAGGGCAAAGGATTTTAAAGGAACAGGAAGTGTTGGGCGGAAAATTTGACAAGGCAAATTACCGTTCCAAGCGAGTTTGGGCCAACGCCAGGGATGGCTTAAAAGTGCCCATTTCATTGGTCTATCATAAAGACACACCATTGAATGGTTCCAGTCCGCTGTTGCAATATGCATATGGTTCCTATGGTAACACCACCGACCCTTATTTTTCTTCCGTCCGTTTGAGTCTGTTGGATAGGGGATTTATTTATGCCATAGCCCATGTTCGTGGGGGAGAGTATTTGGGAAGACCTTGGTATGAAGACGGGAGGTTACTCAACAAGAAGAACACGTTTACCGATTTTGTGGATTGTTCGAAGTTTTTGATTGAGAACAAGTATACCTCCGCGGACCATCTCTACGCCATGGGGGGCTCCGCCGGTGGCCTCTTAATGGGTGCGGTAGTGAATATGGCTCCGGAGCTATATCATGGTGTCATTGCTGCAGTCCCATTTGTTGATGTGGTCACTACGATGTTGGACGATTCCATACCCCTTACCACGAGCGAGTACGATGAGTGGGGCAATCCCAACGAGAAGCTTTATTACGATTATATGTTGAGTTACTCCCCTTATGATCAGGTCCAAGTCAAAGAATACCCTAATATGTATGTTTCTACCGGATTACACGATTCCCAAGTTCAATATTGGGAACCTGCGAAATGGGTGGCCAAATTAAGGGATATGAAAACGGATGGGAATTTACTTTTTTTGGATACCAACATGGATGCTGGGCATGGTGGGGCCTCGGGTCGGTTTGAGGCCTTGAAGGAAACGGCAAAGGAGTATGCTTTCCTCTTGGATTTGGAAGGAAAAATCCCATAAAATAAAAAAAGGTTAATTTTGCCGCTGGAAATGTTTTTCCTTGACCTAGCTTAACTATGAAAAGTACGATTAAGGCCTACAACAACATTCTGGAATTGGTAGGAAACACCCCTCTAATTCGATTGGACAAAATCACCCAATCCCTTTCAGGAAATTATTTCGCAAAATTGGAATCCTTTAATCCCGGGCACTCGGCTAAAGACCGGATTGCGGTTCATATTATTGAAGAGGCGGAGCGCAGGGAAATCTTAAAGAAAGGCAGTACTATCATAGAAACTACATCCGGCAACACAGGATTCAGTCTTGCTATGGCAAGTATGGTCAAGGGGTACCGTTGTATTTTGGCGGTAAGCTCTAAATCTTCGCCTGATAAGATTGACATGTTGAAGGCTATGGGTGCTGAAGTATATGTTTGCCCGGCCCATGTAAGTGCCGATGATCCTAGGTCGTATTATGAGGTCGCAAAAAGATTGCATAAAGAAACCCTAGGCTCCATCTATATTAATCAGTATTTCAATGAGCTGAATATAGATGCCCATTATACCACCACAGGACCTGAAATATGGGAACAAACAGATGGTCAAATCACCCATTTAGTGGCATGTAGTGGAACGGGAGGGACCATTTCCGGGATTTCTAGGTTTCTTAAGGAACAAAATTCAAACATCAAGATATTAGCGGTGGATGCCTACGGTTCCGTACTAAAAAAGTACCACGAAACGGGGGAGTTTGACCACAATGAGGTCTATCCCTATCGTATCGAGGGTTTGGGGAAGAACCTCATCCCTTCGGCCACGGATTTCAACAGTATCGACAGGTATATCAAGGTCACTGACGCCGAAAGTGCCCATATGGCGAGGGAGATTGCCCATACGGAGGGACTGTTTGTTGGGTACACCAGTGGTGCAGCGATGCAAGCGGTTAAGCAATACCATATGGAGGGGGAATTTGGAGCGGATAGCAATGTCGTGATTATTTTTCCGGACCATGGGTCCCGTTATATGAGTAAGGTTTATAGTGATGAATGGATGACCAATCAAGGTTTTTTCGAAGATGGGAAATTACCCAAGCCAAAAGAAATCAAGTATATCAAGTAAAGCCTAAAGTTTACGAAGGATAGGGGCAATACGGTAAGGTATTGCCTTTTTTGTTTTAACCAGTCAACGTTGTAAGATTGGCATAAATACCTATTTTTGCAGTTCAATAAATTTTAGCAAGATGCGCGATATTTTTGACCGAATAATTGAGAATAAAGGTCCTTTGGGCAAGTGGGCTTCCCAGGCCGAAGGGTATTTTGTCTTTCCAAAATTAGAGGGTCCCATCTCTAACCGAATGAAGTTTCGAGGTAAGGAGGTAATTACATGGAGTATCAATGATTATTTGGGTCTGGCCAATCTTCCTGAAATAAAAAAAGTAGATTCCGATGCCGCCTTGGAGCACGGCACGGCATATCCAATGGGTGCCCGTATGATGAGCGGTCATACCAATTATCATGAGCAGTTGGAGAAGGAACTGGCGGCTTTTGTGAACAAGGAAGCCTCCTACTTATTGAATTTTGGATATCAGGGATTCATGTCGGTGGTCGACGCCCTGGTAGCTAAAGATGATATTATAGTATACGATGTGGATTGCCATGCGTGTATTATTGATGGCGTTCGATTACATGTGGGCAAGCGATTTACGTTCAAACATAATGATGTTGAAAGTCTGGAGAAGAATTTGGAGCGGGCTACAAAGCTTGCCAATGAGACCGGGGGTGGTATTCTGGTCATCTCCGAGGGGGTTTTTGGAATGCGCGGTGAGCAAGGGATTCTCAAGGAAATCGTAGCACTCAAAAAGAAATTCAAGTTTCGGTTATTGGTTGATGATGCCCACGGTTTTGGAACCTTGGGTAAGACCGGCGCTGGTGCAGGGGAGGAGCAAGGTATTCAAGATGATATTGATGTGTATTTGGCAACCTTCGCCAAGTCCATGGCCGGTATAGGAGCCTTTGTTGCAGCACATCAGGGAATTATTGACTACTTGAAATACAACATGCGCTCCCAAATGTTTGCAAAATCATTGCCCATGGTTTTTGTTAAAGGGGCATTAAAGCGCTTGGATATGTTAAAAAATATGCCAGAGCTGAAAGCCAAACTATGGGAAAATGTAAATGCGCTTCAAAATGGCCTCAAGGAAAGAGGATTTGATATCGGTACAACGCAAAGTTGTGTCACCCCCGTATATTTGAATGGTAGTATTCCGGAAGCGATGGCCTTAGTAAAGGATTTAAGGGAGAATCATGGGATTTTCTGCTCTATCGTTGTTTATCCTGTTATCCCCAAGGGACTGATCCTGTTAAGACTGATTCCAACAGCTACCCATACCATGGAAGATATTGCCGAGACCTTGGAGGCCTTCTCGTCCATTCGAGAACGTTTACAGAATGGGACCTACAAGCGACTTTCTGCAGCCGTAGCGGCAGCTATGGGAGAGTAGTTAAAAGTACTTTTTCAAAAGGTGGACCACTGCGTTCCGGTACGAATTCCCAAATAGGTTCAAATGGACCAAAAGATAATAGAGTTGGTAGATGTCTACTAGGGCTGCTTGGTTTTCATGCCTCGGAATAATTTCATGGTAGGCCTCATAAAATGGGGTTGAAAAACCACCAAATAGTTTGGACATGGCCAAATCTACTTCATTATGGCCATGATATACGGCAGGGTCAATAAGATAGGGGTCCCCGTTGGTACCTATCAAATAATTACCGCTCCAAAGGTCACCATGAAGTAAAGCTGGGGATACCGTGCCGAAAAGTTCCTGACATCTTTCCATAAGGCTTTCCGGTTTGGGAATCTCTGAGGGCCCTAAGCGTCCTAAATTCAGGGCATAGTTCAATTGTGGCAATAAACGCTCCTTTACGTAAAAGACGGACCACTCGGAAAGCTTTTGATTGCTTTGTGGGAGCTTACCAATAAAGTTATCCGTCTCAAAACCAAAGAAGTCTGTTCTAGTTGCAAGGTGTAAACGGGCCAATTCCCTTCCAAAACGTTCCATATCCCTAGGTCCTGCCTGTTTTGTTTTGATAAATGCTAAAATGAGACAGGAAGTTCCTTCAAATGAATAGTTTCCAATGATATTGGGGATACCAATGGTCTTGGATTTCTTGATTGCAGTAAGTCCATCTGCTTCTTTTTCAAAAAGCGCTTTTGCGTTGGGAAAGTTTCCTGATTTGACAAGATAGGACTTGTTTTTGGTATCTACCCGTTCTGTATGGGCAATATCCCCTCCGGAAAGGGTTCGGACCGTAATAACGGGTTCACCTAAAATGCGCTCAAGCTGTTCTTTCTTCAAATGGGTTAAATGGATTTTCTATAGGTTCTTCTCCGTTTATGGGTGACCGGGTTGAAGTGCTTCCACATTTGGCGGATGGCCGTGTTTTCCTCCAGTTCAGGAGTACGAATGCAGTTTTCCACTCCCCGTTTCTTGAACGTATGATAGAATTCATTGAAGATAATGGCAGTAACACCCTTATTTTGGTAGTCTGGATGGATTCCAATGAGATAAAAAATAACGTCCTTACTTTTCTTTCTTGCCCTAAGCAGATGAATGAATCCAAAAGGGAAAAGTTTCCCGTTGGCTTTTTGAAGTGCCCTGGAGAATGAGGGCATTACAATGGCAAAGGCAATAATGGTATCCTCTTTATCCACTACAAACTTGATAAATTCAGGATTGATGAACTTGATATATTTTTCTTTAAAATACGACTTTTGAACATCTGTTATTTTTACAAAAGAGGAAAGCTTGGCATAGCTTTCGTTGAAAAGGTCGAACATTTTATCGGCCCAAGGCATAACCTCACTGCTTTTGTTAAAGTTCATGGGCTTTAAGCCATAGCGCTTTTTAACCAGCTCGTTGGCTTTGGTAAATAGTTTGGGGTCAGCGGCAGCAAATTTGAACTTGTTCTCCAAATATTCTTTTTCCTTCACAAAACCATGGGTTTCAAAGTGTTTTTGGTAGTAGGGGTGATTGTACCAAGTAATCATGGTGCCCATGTGGTCAAAGCCATCGATGAGCACGCCAACTTTGTCCAGATTGGAAAATCCCACGGGCCCTTCCATATATTCAAGTTCGTTGGCTTTGCCAATTTCTTCGACTTTATCAAGTAGCGCCTTCGAGACTTCTAAATCATCCACAAAATCAAACCAGCCAAAACGCATTTTTTTCAAGCCCTGCTCCTTGGTTTCAATATGATTGATTATCGCCGCAACGCGGCCTACAATGGTATTTTCCCGATAGGCCAAAAAGAATTGGGCCTTTGCGGATTGAAATGCAGGATTCTTATTACTATTAAAAGTTTCAAGTTCATCCTTAATTATCGGTGGAACCCAATAGGGATTATTCTTGTATAGGGTAAAAGGAAAGGTGACAAAATCTTTTAGTTCTTTAGGGGTCTTGGCCTGTTTTACGGAAATCATCGTGTTTATTTATGCAACACAATGATAAGAATATTATAAAGGTCTGGAAAGTGGAACCGCTACCTAGAAATCAAAATCCCGCTTCTTTTTCCGCTCTTTTCTGGTCCTCTTCTTTTTGCCCTTCTTTTTCATACTGCTTCGCTTGATTTTACTTTGGGGATTCTGATCTTCAATGGGAACCAATTCGTCACGGTGAAAATCCAAACGGTATGACAATCCTGTTCTTCCAAAAACACGAAAAGGAGTATTCTTTACGCTGGCGCCCAGACTAAAATCAGCCTGAAAATTCGGACTGAACAAATGGGCGATACCCCCTCGAAATAATAAGTCAGAAAAGCGGTCGCTTTGAATACCTTGATGTTCCACAAAGACGCTCCATTTTGGATTGCGAAATGCTCGGGTAACGGAAATGGCATAGCTCAATTCAGGGAAATCCGTGGTAATTCGGTCATAGGCAATGTTGGTGATCAATACGGACTTTGGGGTCAATCGACTTTGGGTGGCTATCATTGCCCGATAGGAAATGGTGCCATCTTCCGGGTAAAACGGATTGTCCCCTAAATTAAAGGTAGCACCGCCATAGACTGAAACCGCTGAGGGAATTAAATTTTTGAGCTGAAATACATTGTTGGCCCTCCAACTGTAAAGGTTGGGCTTATTGGCTTCTGGATTTTTATATTTGTCGTATATCAGATATTTTAACCCAATACGGTTTCTTGAAAAATCCGTCCGCGTCTCTTCCGTTCCAAAATTGTCAAATGTAATACTTTCACTGATATAGGTACCCTCATATTTGATTTCCAATTGCTCAAAAAGGAATCCATATCGAAGGGCCAATTCTCCCCCAAAAATTGAAGATGACCTGTTCAAAAGGTTATGGTCCCGCATTTCGTAGAGAAATCCGGTTTCGGCTTGCACCACGTTCTTACCGACTGCATACGCACTAACACCAATGCCCGGGCGATTGGAATTGATGACATCGGTATACTGCCCCAACGAAAAAAGCGGAAGCAAAAACAGGAACAAAAAATACTTAGAATTGACCATAGTAGGACTTTAATACTATTTTATGAAACGAATATTAAATTTAATAGACTAGTTGGGTAACTTTGAATCAATAGCAATACACTATGGTTGTACTACAAACGATTTTATTTCTGATAATCGTATACTACATTGCCAAAATCCTTTGGAAATGGTTGGCACCGAAACTTCTTAATTATGCCATGCAAAAGACCGAGGAACGCTTTGGACAACAATTTGGGCAGTTTTATGAAGGTCAAAACCCTAAGGAAGAAGAAGGTGAAACTATTGTAGATAAAACCCGTAATCCAAAATCCAATCCCTCAAAAAAAGTTGGAGAATACATAGATTTTGAAGAAATTGATTAATCTTTGGGCATTCAAAGCCAGATTATGAAGCTTTCCGCAAAAGCCATTTTTACCCATTTAGCCGTCATTATTTTCTTTATTGTAGCCTCACTGGCGTATTTCTACCCCGTCATCCAAGGCAAGGGCATTTACCAATCGGATATTGCCCTCTATCAAGGAATGGCTAAAGAACGTAATGATTACAAAGAAAGTACAGGTGTTGAAAGCTATTGGACAAATCACCCCTTTGGAGGGATGCCCACCTATCAATTGGGAGCAAATTATCCCCACGACTATGTGAAGAAATTGGATCGTTTGATCCGATTTTTACCAAGGCCAGCGGATTATCTCTTTCTTTATTTTATAGGCTTTTACATATTAATGCTGTGCATGAAAGTGGATTGGAGGTTGGCCATTCTTGGTAGCTTGGCCTTTGGTTTTTCAACCTACTACATCATTATCCTTGGAGTAGGGCACAATGCCAAGGCCCATGCCATTGGGTATTTGCCAATGCTACTTGGAGGTATTCTTCTGGTGTTTCGAAAGAAATATGTACTGGGTTTTGTTATAACGGCCATAGCCATGGCCTTGGAAGTCAGTGCCAACCACTATCAGATGACGTATTATTTTATGTTACTGGTACTCCTTTTGGGACTGGTTTATCTGGTGGATGCGATAAGAAGGAAGAGGTTGAAACACTTTCTTTTGTCCGTTGGAATTTTGGTAGGCGCGGTACTTCTTGGTATTGCAACCAACGCCACGGGACTCATGGCCACCAAAGAGTTTGCCGACTGGAGTACGCGGGGTACATCGGCTTTAAGGATTAATCCTGATGGTAGTGAAAAGGAAATTAAAAATGGCCTGGACCGGGAATACATTACGCAATACAGTTTTGGGATATCCGAAACCTTGGTCACCATTGTACCGAGAATCTTCGGGGGTTCCGGTTCAGAAGACTTGGGAAAGGATTCCAAGGCATATGAGTTTTTAACAGGGCAGGGGCTACCACCTTCACGGGCGTTGGAATTTACGGGGAATATGAGACTTTACTGGGGTCAACAACCTATCGTTGCCGGCCCGGCTTATATAGGCGCCGTTATATTTTTCTTATTTCTATTGAGTTTGTTTTTAGTAAAAGGCAAAAGGAAATGGTGGCTTTTGGGTGGAATACTACTATCACTTGTGTTATCATGGGGAAAAAACTTTCCGTTGCTGACGAATTTTATGATTGATTATTTTCCGCTTTACAACAAGTTTCGCGCCGTTTCCTCCATTCAAGTCATTTTGGAATTGTGCGTTCCCATCTTGGCTATCCTGGGTTTAAAACGTTTGTTTTCAGAAAAAGTTAAACAGACGGAAAAACTACGTGCCATAAAATGGAGCGCCATTATTGCCGTGGCTCTGGTGATTGGACTCTTTTTGATAAAGGGGGTGTTCAGTTTTGAGGGTGCGAATGATAGTACATTACAACAATATTTTGGAGAGGAATTGATGCAGATGATTGTGCTTGATCGGGAAGCGGTCTACACCAGTGATTCTTTTCGTTCGTTAATTTATATGCTCCTTACCGGCGCAGTGCTATTCTTGGTAGCAAGGGGAACGTTGAAAAGGAATCTTGGCCTTATTGCCATTGGTGTTTTAATCGTTTTTGATTTGATAGGGGTGAACCAACGTTATGTCAACGAAGGGGACTTCATTAGACAGCGGTTGATCGATCAGCCTTATCAAGCTACCGAGGCTGACCGCCAAATTCAAGCGGACCCATCTGTTTTTCGGGTTTTTGACCCTTCGGAAGGATTGGTTGGGTCGCGTACCGCGTATTTTCATAAAACCTTGAGTGGATATCATGCCGCTAAGCCAGCGAAGCTTCAAGATCTATTCGAGTTTCATTTGTATAACAACAATCTGGATGTCTTGAACATGCTTAATGTGAAGTATATCTTTCAGGAAGATGAAGAAGGACGGCGGGTACCAACGGTTAATCCAAACGCCAATGGTCCAGCTTGGTTTGTGGAGAATTTGATTGCCGTGGATAATGCGGATGCGGAGATCAAAGCGCTGGATAGCTTGAATACCAAGATTTCGGCCGTTTTTGATACTGCAACAAATTCTGCCTTAACGGCACAACGATTTGAAAGAGATTCCTTGTCGAGTATTGTGGTAAAAGACCATCGTCCAGACGTCATTACCTATGCGACCCAGAATTCAAATCGTGGGTTTGCGGTCTTTTCTGAAATGCACTATCCCCACGGTTGGGTGGCCACCATAGATGGTAACAAAGTACCACACTATAGGGTGAATTACGCATTACGTGGTATAGAGGTACCTGCGGGACAACACGAAATTACCTTTCGTTTTGATCCTGAAGTAGTTAAGACGGGAAGCACTATTGCCCTTGCAAGCAATATTATTTTGGGTCTTGTGATGCTTGGAGGATTGGCGTGGTTTTTTAAAAAGCCAAAGATAAAAGATAAGGCGTAATGCAGAAGGTGCTCATTATCACCTACTATTGGCCTCCTGCGGGAGGTCCAGGAGTCCAACGATGGCTAAAATTTGTGAAATATCTTCCTGAATTTGAGGTAGAACCCTTCGTTTATGCTCCAGAAAATCCACATTATCCACTGCAAGATGAATCGCTGCTAACCGAAATTTCTGAAAATGTTCATATCATAAAACATCCCATAGTAGAACCTTATGGCTTAGCATCTTTTTTTTCACGAAAAAAGACAAAACGCATTAGCTCGGGCATTATTCAGGATTTCGAAAAACAGTCGGTATTGGAGCGATTGTTTCTTTGGATTCGCGGCAACTGTTTTATCCCGGATGCAAGGAAATATTGGGTAAAACCGTCCATAAAAAAGCTAATGCCCATAATTGAACAGCACCGGATTAAAACCATAATTACTACAGGGCCGCCACACAGCGTTCATCTCATAGGAAAGGGCCTAAAAGAAAAGCTAGGTGTTCAGTGGATAGCGGATTTTCGAGACCCTTGGACGTCCATAGGATATCACAAAAAGCTAAAGTTGACTAAAGCTTCCCAGCAAAAGCACAAGCGTTTGGAGAACGAGGTTCTAACAACTGCCAGTGCGCTCGTTGTCACCAGTGAAACTACAAAATCTGAGTTCGAATCATTGACCTCAACCCCTATATCCGTCATAACCAATGGATATGATGGGGAACCCGTACCAACGGAATTGGATAAAAGATTTACCATCTCTCATATCGGGTCCTTACTTACCGCAAGAAACCCCAAGAACCTTTGGATGGCTATTGGTGGACTGATTGAAGAAAATGAAGCGTTCCGAAAAGCGTTGACTATTCGTCTGATTGGTGTAGTGGGAGATGCCGTGATGAAAAATATCAAGGAACTGGGTATTGAAGATCATGTGGAAATCATGGGGTACATATCCCATTCCGATGTGTTGGAATATCAAGCCAAGTCACAACTATTGCTGTTGTTGGAAATAGATTTGGTGGAGACAAAGGGAATTATTCCCGGTAAGCTTTTTGAATATTTCAACGCCAAACGTCCCATTTTGGCCATTGGTCCCGAAGATTGGGAGGCTGGTCAAATGCTAGAGAAGCACAATGCAGGGGATTATATACTGCATGGCAATACTGAAACCGTAAAAAAGCTACTTTTGGATAGATTTCAGCAGTTCCAAAATGGCAAATTATATTGTAGTTCCACTGGAATTGAACAATACCACCGCAGGGAGCTGACCAAAAAATTGACCAAACTCCTTACATGGGAATCGTCTTAAAACAAGCGCTACGAAATACGGTAATAACATACGTTGGTTTTGTAATTGGCGCTGTGAATACTTTGTTTCTATATACCTACATTTTGGAACCGGAGTATTACGGACTCGTCACTTTTATATTGGCCACAGCTACGATCTTAATGCCCTTGATGGCTTTTGGCACACACAATACGTTAGTGAGGTTCTATAGCACACAATCTGAGGAAGATAAAAACGGTTTTTTAACCCTAATGCTTTTGAGTCCACTCCTTGCCTTAATCCCAATGGCTATTTTAACGTGGGTTTTTAAGGATACCATTGGGGAATTCTTTGCTAAAGAAAATGGGTTGGTCAAGGATTATGTTTGGTATGTCTTTCTCGTTGGGTTCGCCTTGGCCTATTTTGAAGTGTATTACGCATGGACAAAGGTGCAGTTGAAATCGGTTTTCGGTAACCTGATGAAAGAAGTATTTTCAAGGCTTGGGGTACTATTTCTTTTATTGACACTTTATATGGGGTGGATTTCCCTGGATTTTTTCCTAAAGGCGTTGGTCGGTTTATATCTTTTACGGACCATTATCATGCAGTTTTATGCGTATAGGATAAGAAAACGAAGGTTGGATTTCAATTTCCCAAAACAAACGAAAGAAATCTTAATCTACGGCTTTTTGATTATCCTAGGGGGTTCTGCGGCGGTTTTACTTTTGGAGATTGATAAGTTTATGATCAATCAATTTATTGCACTGGAGAATGTGGCTTTTTATGGGGTTGCCGTTTATATTGCCACTGTAATCATTGTTCCCTCAAGGGCCATGCACCAGATTACGTATCCCTTGACGGCCAAACTCCTTGGCGAGGGAAATTCCTTTGAATTGGAAAACCTATATAAAAAAAGCTCCCTTACCCTTTTTATCGCCTCCGGAATTTTGTTTTTATTGATCGTGTTGAATTTGAACGATTTGTATCAGTTGCTTCCTTCGGAATACCGCAACGGTTTTACCATCGTTTTTTTGATAGGCCTTACCAAAGTCTTTGATTCCTTGTTGGGGAATATTAATTCCATATTGTATAATTCCAAATACTACAGGACCATTTTGCTTTTGGGGGTTCTTCTGGCATTGACCACCGTCCTGCTCAACCTGTGGTTAATTCCATTATTGGGGATTGAAGGAGCTGCTTTGGCGAGTTTTATTGCCATTTTTTTGTTCAACTGCATCAAAATGGTTTTTGTAAAGGTCAAATTTGGACTGCTCCCTTTTGGAAAGGGCACCTTTAAAATATTTGCCACCTTACTGCTCATGGGCTTTTTGTTTTGGCAATTGAACTTTCCATTTCACCCCATTCCCAACATCATCTTAAAATCAGCAATCATGATGGTGATGTATTTGGGGATTTTATATCGCTTTGATATTTCTGAGGATGTTTCAGGATTGATTTCAAAGTTTTTGAAACGCAGGGGATAGTTGTCGTTTGTCATTCCGGACACTACTGAAATCAAAATGTATTTTGATTGAAAGTATCTTGCGAAGCAAGCGAATCTTCTGGCAGGGCATAACCCTTGGGACTGCACTTCGGCAGGCTGTGGGTCCGCTCAATTTAGTATTTGGAGTTCTTAGGTTAGAGACCCTTCGACAAGCTCAGGGTTGGTTCAACTATAGGTTTTGAATTCATTCTATTTTTCAAAACCTAGTTTCACGAAAAACCCCGCAGTAAGCAGGACGCTTACCACGGGGTCAAACAACTAACCAACCTAAAAACTATCTTTATCTTCTTCTAGCACTTCTTGCTGACGTGCTTCGAGAGCTTCTTTTTGTTGCAGAAGTACTCCGTTTTGTAGTAGTACTTCTTGATACGGTCCGTTTTGAAGGAGCAGTACTTCGCTTAACAGTGGTACTCCTACTTCGGTTCTGGGCCACGCTACGCTTCGGTTTTGTATAGGTAGTGCTTCGCTTGGTCACCGTTCTGTTATTCGGTGTACGGGTCACCTCCCTTTTGGTTACCGATGTGCTTCTGGGCGTACGGGTCACCGATCTTTGCCTTTGCGTTACGGAGTTCCCTCTACTGGACCTGCCTACATCCGTAGTCCGTCTAGTGGTGGTACTTCTGCGCACTTCCCCCTGTCTGGTGTTGTTGCTTCTTCCCACGGAACTTCTGTTCCCTCGCGGGGCTACCGCATTGTTGGAACGGGTTACCGACCTTCTTTCCGTAACGGCCCTGTTACTTCTACCCGAATTTTCCCTTCGGATCCGGTTGTTGTCACGAACCGCTACACGTCGATCATTTCTATAAATGTTCGCCCTTCGGCTTCTATTGAATCGGTATTCCCTACCGATCTGGGCATAGGCTCTACGTATGTTATTTCTGTAAGGCCTGTGCCAGGTGTAACGAACGGGGTTATACCATCTTCTATAGGGAGTTCTCCATACATTACAGAATCCTACGGCGGGGCGTACAAACCATCTGTGCCATGGTCGGAACACAAACCCACGGTTGTAGATATTGATGAATCCTGTGGTGTGACTAAATACACCACCGTTCCAGAACACGTTCAATCCACCTACACGTCGCACAAATCCGTTTCTATACCAGATATCAATGCCTCCTATTTGTGAAACGCGACCATAGTAATCATAAAAGATAGGTACGTTTTCCACTTGGATCACGGCACCAAAATCATCGTACTGTACAAAGGGGTTATAATTAAAACCTGAGTTAAAGGTGATTCCGACATTACCGACTTGTGCGCCCACCCCGACATTCACTCGATTGTCAATAAAGAAATCAAATTCACCATCGGGATATACCGAAAACGTAATACCGTTTTCATTAAAAATAAACGAGTTGCCATGGCGAAATGAATTCACAGCCATTTCACCGCTCATCGTTGCAGCTTGTGTACCCGTAGCTCCAAATACCAACGCTGCCAATAAGAGTACAAACTTTTTCATAACTGTTTGATTTAAGTTCTAGGAGCAACTATTTACATCCCACTCAGTTTGAATCAAACAGCGTGCCAAAAAACAAGATTTATATTTAAGATATTGATTTTCAAATATTTAAATACAACCAAGGGAGAGGTGATACTAATTTGATTAAAATTTCTGCAATGAATTTGTCCTAAATAAATGAAGAAGGGACCACTTACATCAGTGTGACATTGGAAGAAAAAATAACCTGTCACCAGTTGGAAATATTGGAATGCCTATTTCTATTATCCTAGTTACATTTCGGCGAGTTTTCCAACGCGGAACCAAGCTGTTTTACTATCTTGGGACCGTGGTTTTTTAGTAAATCGATATTTATTTAAATATATGGTTTACAGTACTTTATAAATATATAAGTCAGTAAGCGGATGAGATTTGAGCAAGGTCATTTTGATGGCGTGGAAACAAGAAAGGAATTACTCAATATTGCCCGGGAACATGCCATTCCCGTGGGTAAGACCCTTGAAAAGCTGGCCTATGAAGCGGAGCTTCGGAAATTACAGTCCGAATTGGTGAATCTCCAAAAATGGATAGCTGAAAAGAAGATGAGGGTAGCCGTTATTTTTGAAGGAAGGGATGCGGCTGGTAAAGGGGGTTCCATTAAACGATTCAAGGAACATCTAAATCCTAGGACATCTCGGGTAGTGGCCCTTACCAAACCCACGGATGTTGAAAAAGGGCAATGGTATTTTAGACGATACATAAAAGTGTTGCCCAATCCGGGAGAGCTCGTATTTTTTGACCGCAGTTGGTACAATCGTGCCGTAGTGGAACCGGTGATGGGGTTTTGCAGTAAAAACCAGTATGATAAGTTCATGGTACAAGTCCCAGAATTTGAACATTTGCTTTATGAGGACAACTTAAAGATTATCAAATTTTGGTTTTCCATCTCCAAGCAAGAACAAAAGAAACGGTTCAATGATCGTCTGAACAATCCATTGAAACGGTGGAAATTTAGCCCTGTCGATATGAAGGGACAGGATTTATGGGACGATTATACCCATTACAAAGAGGAGATGTTCAGCAAGACCCATACCAATTTTAGCCCGTGGATCATTGTAAAGACCAACAGCAAAAAGACGGCAAGGTTGGAAAGTATGCGCTATGTGCTCTCCCAGTTCGATTATGAGGGCAAGGGCGAATCCAACATTCCACTTGCCCCAGACCCCAATATTATTTTTAGGTACCATAGAAGTGCGGTTCAAATAGACATTTAAAACGACCAAGAAGATGGAGAAAGAAAAATACACCGATAGGGACATGGAACTTCTTAATTCCAAATTGGGACTCTACACACTTTTGCAAAATAAAAAGGTCAATTTGGATAAGGTAATGCAAGAGGTCAGGTATGGAGCAGAACTAAAAAAGCAACAGGAAGAACTCATAAAGCTCCAGAATTGGGTGATCAAAAACGGTAAAAAGGTGGTCATCCTATTTGAAGGGCGTGATGCCGCCGGAAAAGGTGGAGCCATTAGGCGAATTACGGAATATATCAACCCAAGACATTTTAGGACCATAGCGCTGAACATCCCTACTTCCGATGAAAAACAACAGTGGTTTTTTCAACGGTACATCAATCATTTGCCTAAACCGGGGGAGATTGTTTTTTTTGATAGGAGTTGGTACAACAGAGCGGTTGTTGAACCAGTGAACGGCTTTTGTACAGAAGACGAGTACAAAAGATTCATGTCGCAGGTGAACGATTTCGAAAGGATGCTGGTGCAATCCGATACCTATTTGATTAAATTATATTTTTCCATTTCCAAGGAGGAACAGGCAAAACGCTTCGCTGAAATTAAAGAGGACCCTTTAAAAAGGTGGAAGATGACCCCCGTTGATGAAAAAGCCCAAGAACTTTGGGATGAATATACCCGATACAAGGAGAAAATGTTTGAAGTTACGGATACCGAGTTTGCCCCCTGGTTGATCATTGACGCCAATAAGAAAAGCACTGCCCGTTTAACGGCCATTTCCCATGTGTTGGAGGTGATACCCTATAAGACCGAGGTTTAGGTCTACCAAGGCGCTATTGATCAGGGGTGCCAAAACTGGTGTGTTGCTCCATAGCAGCAGCGTGGCAATATGGGAAGGAATCGATGCTCAGTTGAAATTCCCTGCTTGCGGCAGGCGGGCTTGTAGCTTCCACTTCGACCGCATCTCGACTTGCTTCGACACGCTCAGCACAAGTTGCGTGATTTAACACGTTCAATGTGACGACTCTGTTGGAATGATTGGAATACCACATGAAAGGATTCCTGCGGCAGGGGGGTCTTTGTCATTCCTGCGAAAGCAGGAATCCAAATCCAAACTTTTGGATTCCGCATCAAGCGCGGAATGACAATTAGTTTCGTTTTTGTCCTTTGGAATCCGCCTTTGGTGGATAGAAATCCTGGAACACCACACGAAAGGATTCCTGCGGTAGTAGAGGGTAGGAGGGAGTACTATAAAATTACTCCTTTATAATAATACTAATCAAACCTAGTTCAGACAATAAGAACAACATCCCAACGGCAACTGAGACTATGCCCAGAATCATCATTTCAAATTTATTCACATGGTTATGAAGTTTTAACGGTCCTGATAGCTTCCTATCCAAATCTGTTTTTATCCTGTTCTGACTTTTAGGTTCATTTTGGGATAACCAGACCAAGCAAATTCCAAGCACAATTAGTATGGTACACGTTAAATACTTCATTTATCTGATTTGCGTTCTAATTATTTTTTAGGAGTGATTTTCTATAAAGAAAACAATCTATCCAGTAATTTGTTTTCAAATCTTTTCTCTCAAATACCTCGCCGTAAACGATTCTGTGCTCAGCACCACTTCTTCCGGTGTCCCTTCCACCAACAGATTCCCTCCATTTTCTCCCCCTTCAGGCCCAAGGTCAATCAAATAGTCGGCACACTTGATCAATTCAATATTGTGTTCTATGACTACAATGGAATGCCCTTTGGAAATGAGTTCATCAAAGGATTTCAATAGTTTTTTGATATCGTGAAAATGAAGTCCCGTGGTAGGCTCATCAAAAATAAACAAGGCCTTTTCCTTAGTGTTTCCCTTAACCAAAAAAGAGGCCAGTTTAATACGTTGCGCTTCCCCGCCCGATAGGGTAGAGGAGCTCTGTCCCAAAGTCACGTAGCCCAAGCCCACATCCTGTAAGGGCTTTAGCTTCTGTACAATCTTGGGCTGCTTGTAGGTTTCAAAATGGATGATGGCTTCATCAATGGTCAGATTAAGGATGTCATTGATGTTTTTCCCTTCAAACTGTACCTCCAGCACTTCCTTTTTAAAACGTTTCCCATCGCATACATCACAGACCAAATGTACATCCGCCATAAACTGCATCTCCACCGTAATGACCCCTTCCCCCTTGCATTTCTCACAGCGGCCCCCATCCACATTAAAGGAGAAATGCTTGGCTTGATATCCTCGGAGCTTACTCAATTTCTGCGCAGCAAACAAGGCCCGAATATCGTCATAGGCTTTGATATAGGTCACTGGATTGGAACGGGAGGAACGTCCAATGGGGTTTTGGTCCACAAACTCCACATGTTTGAGTTGTGCATACTTCCCTTCAAGTCTGGTGAATTGTCCCGCCTTTTCCCCATATCCGCCAACTTCTTTCAAAATTGCAGGATACAGTAACTTCTTTACCAGGGTGCTTTTTCCACTCCCCGAGACCCCAGTGACCACGGTCAACATATTTAAGGGAAAGGTCACATCAATATTTTTCAGGTTATTCTCACGGGCTCCCTTAACTTGAATATAATTTTTAGAGGTACGGCGCTCTCTTGGCACCTCAATTTCCATATTCCCATTAAGGTAGTTGGAAGTAAGCGTATCTTTTAATAAAATTTCTTCAAAAGTTCCGGTGGCTACCACTTTCCCCCCCAGTGTTCCCGCTTCGGGGCCTATATCGATGATTTCATCGGCAGCCTTCATGATATCTTCATCGTGTTCTACCACTACGACGGTATTGCCCAAATCCCTAAGGGATCGTAAAACATCAATTAGGTTTTCCGTGTCCTTAGGGTGCAGGCCAATACTGGGCTCATCCAAAATATACATGGAACCCACCAAACTACTGCCCAGACTGGTGGCGAGGTTGATACGTTGGCTCTCTCCGCCTGATAGCGTATTCGATTTTCGGTTTAAGGTCAAATAGTTGAGGCCCACCTTATCCAAAAAGTCCAATCGGGTGGTGATTTCCTTTAATAGTCGTTTGGCAATGGTCTGATCATGCTGGGAAAGTTCCAGTCCCTCAAAAAAGGGAATCAGGTTTTTGATGGGCAGATCGATCAAATCGGAAATGGATTTGCCCTGAATCTTTACGTAGTTGGCCTCTTTGCGTAAACGTTTTCCGTTACAAACGGGACACTTTGTTTTTCCTCGGTAGCGGGAAAGCATGACCCTATTCTGAATTTTATAGCTTTTCTCCTCCAGCTGTTCAAAGAACTTATGAATCCCAATAAAGTAATCATTCCCATCCCAAACCAATTGTTTTTGTTCCTCCGAAAGTTCAAACCAGGGTTTGTGAATGGGAAAATCAAATTTGTAAGCGGAATTCACCAATTGGTCCCTATACCAACTCATGCTTTCCCCTCGCCATGGGAACACCGCTTCTTCGTAAATGGACAGGGCCGTGTTGGGTACCACCAAATCAGAGTCAATTCCAATAACATCACCATAGCCTTCACACTTGGGACAGGCCCCGTAAGGATTGTTAAAACTGAACAGGTGTACGTTGGGTTCAAGGAACTTCATGCCATCCAACTCAAACAGGTTACTGAATTCCTGTTGCTTTCCTGAGTTTAAAGCTTCAATGACACAGCTTCCCTTTCCTTCAAAAAAGGCGTTATCCACTGCATTTCCCAAGCGGTTTAAAAAGTCTTCGTCATCTTTTTTGACCACAATACGGTCAACCACCAAGTCGAATTCCTTTCCAATATCCTCCGGGGCTTGGTCAATGCGCATTACCTCCCCCTGATATTTTATTCTTGCATAGCCTTGTTTTGAAAACAACCCCAAGGATTTTATGGAATCCCTATCTGCTTGGATGGTAATAGGGGCCAATAGCAGTAATTTGGTACCGTCTTCAAAGGTTTTCACATAGTCCACCACATCAGCGACCTTGTGTTTTTTGACTTCTTCGCCTGAAATTGGTGAAATGGTTTTTCCAATTCGGGCGAATAACAATTTTAGATAATCATACACTTCGGTGGTTGTACCTACCGTAGACCTTGGATTTGTAGAATTTACTTTTTGCTCAATGGCGATGGCCGGAGCTATACCTTTTATATAGTCGACTTTGGGCTTATCCAATTTTCCTAAAAACTGCCTAGCATAGGAAGAAAGACTTTCCACATAGCGCCTTTGGCCCTCCGCATATAAGGTATCAAAGGCCAAGGAGGACTTTCCAGAACCTGAAAGACCAGTAACCACCACAAGCTTATTTCTTGGGATAATAACATCTATATCCTTAAGATTGTGAAGTTTGGCACCTTTTATGATGATATTTTTCTTGGGGTCTACATCTTGTAATGATGTCATTCGTCGAAAAAATTTGGGCAAAGATACAATTCAGGGGTCTTAATGTCTATATTGCGACGGTTGACATCTAAAAAACCGTAGATCACAACATACTTTTTTAGTAACTTACGGTATTATCTATCTTTGATTTGTAATTAAAACTGATAGGCCTATACAGCAATAATTACTTTTTTACCATTAAACTAATAACTCTAATCCGGTCCAATCCGTTGGTCTGGTGGCGTTTAAACCAAAAAAGTAATTTGTATGGAACTGCAAATCGAAGATTCTGTATTGGTCAAACAATATATCGGCGGCAAGGAAAAGGCTCTTGAAACTTTAATCAACCGCCACAATCAGAAAATCATAAGTTTTATTTATTCAAAGGTTCTTGATCGGGATGTCGCAGAAGATATATTTCAAGATACCTTTATAAAAGTCATCAAAACCTTAAAGCGTGGTTCTTACAGCGAAGAAGGTAAGTTCTTGCCTTGGGTAATGCGAATTGCACACAACCTTATCATTGACCACTTTAGAAAGAACAAGCGCATGCCCAAATTTGAGGGTAGTGAGGACTTTAATATCTTCTCCGTTATCAAAGACGATAAGTTAAATGTGGAAAAGCAAATGATCAAAAATCAGATTGACAGCGATTTGACGTATTTGATTGATGAACTTCCCGATGATCAAAGGGAAGTGCTGATCATGCGTATTTATAAGGATATGAGCTTCAAGGAAATTGCTGAAAACACAGATGTTAGCATCAATACGGCTTTGGGACGCATGCGATATGCCTTGATCAATCTCAGAAAGATTGTTGAACGTAACAATATCGTTTTAACGAATTAATTGGCATTCCGTCGAACGGAGCAATAATTCCAAAATACTGGCGTTTTTATATTGAATTTAAACGCTAGAATATGGAAGAAATTTACTCTGAGACACCAAAAACCTGTGGATTAATAAAGGCTAGGCCCGAAACCGTTTCCTTTTTGATGGCGTTTTCAAGGTCGTACCAGGTAGCCAATTACGAAAATGTAACTTTTGAGCGCTTTTTGAACTAAAAACCGCACAATGAAGATAAAAAAACCGCCAATTAGGCGGTTTTTTTATTGTTATGATAGGCATGGAGCACTGATTTTCTACCAATGGTTCTGGTAATTACATCTTTTTCAAGGTTCCAACCGCGTGCCGGGGAATATTCCCGCCCATACCAAATGATTTGAAGGTGCAATCGATTCCATAGGGATTCTGGAAACAACCTTTTGGCGTCTCTTTCCGTCTGCACTACATTCTTTCCATTGGAAAATCCCCAACGGTACATGAGTCGATGGATGTGGGTATCCACTGGAAAAGCTGGAATACCAAAGGCCTGGGATACCACAACACTGGCCGTTTTATGACCTACTGCCGGTAGTTCTTCCAACAATTCGATGTCCTTGGGGACTTCACCTTTATATTTATCAATCAATATTTGGGAAAGGCCATAAATCCCTTTTGATTTCATTGGCGACAGACCAACTGGTTTGATGATTTCCCGTATTTCCTCGACGGACAGTTTTACCATATCATAGGGATTATCCGCTTTGGCAAAAAGGAGTGGCGTAATCTGGTTTACACGAACATCGGTACTTTGTGCAGATAGCAAAACGGCAATTAATAAGGTATAGGGATCCTTGTGGTCTAATGGAACAGGTATTGTGGGATATAATTCCGCCAAGGTGGAAATCGCAAAATTTACTTTCTCTAATTTCGTCATTATTGTTTAACTTTGAAAAAATAATATTAAACAAAAAAATCCATTCAATGAATACACTAAAAGCTGGTGATAAAGTACCTGAATTTACCTCAAAAGACCAAGACGGGAACCAAGTTTCGTTATCCGATTACAAGGGCAAAAAACTGATTGTTTTCTTTTACCCTAGGGCCAATACTCCCGGATGCACTGCCGAAGCTTGCAACCTTAGGGATAATTACGCTGAATTGCAGGCGCAGGGCTATGAACTTTTGGGTGTAAGTGAAGACTCTGAAAAAAAGCAGGCCAACTTTAGGAATAAATATGAGTTTCCATTTCCTCTTTTGGCCGATGAAGACCACATGGTCATTGAGACTTTTGGGGTTTGGGGTCCCAAAAAGTTTATGGGTAAAGAATATGACGGTCTGCACCGTATGACTTTTTTAATTAATGAAGAAGGTATCATTGATCGGGTCATCGAAAAAGTAAAGACGAAAGATCATGCCGCCCAAATTTTGAGTTAAAAAAAGCCCTGATGATCAGGGCTTTTTTTAATCTTCTTCCACTTCCTCCTTTTCCGGGACTTCCTTCCTTACAAAAAGGTTCTTGTTTTCAATGATTTCAGCAATACCTTCCGGCAGCATTTCTTGCCAACCTCCTTCTCCAGTAGTAATTCGCTTTAAAACCTCTCTAGAGAATATATGCATGATATCAGGATCGTAGTCGATGATGTCCATTACTTTCCCATTGTACTTAAAAAACTTATACAGTTCCTTCATACGTGGATGCACCTTAACATTGTTACTGGTCATAATTTGCCCTGTCTCTGGGTCCTTCATAGGGTATAGGTAGACCTTTAAATCCTTAAAGAACAATTTACCAAAGGCTTCCAGTATTCCCCCACTTAGGTGGCGGTAGTATTTTTCATCGAATACATCCACCAAATTGTTGATGCCCATGGTAAGGCCAATCTTGGATTTCGTATAGTTGTTGAAGTATTCCACCAACTTATAATACTCCTGGAATTTGGAAATCATCACCATATGGCCTAAGGAGCTTAATAATTCCGCTCGATCCATAAAGTCTTGCTCATCAATTTCCCCAGAAGCTTTTAAATTGGAGAGCGTAATTTCAAAAATGACGATGGTATTATCGTAATCGACCGTCTGCTCCCGAATGAAAATATCATAGGATTTTTGGAACATATCCATATTGACCTTGGTCACCGGTCTAAAGCTCCCCCTTAAGGCCAAAATATTCTTTTTATAAAGTACTGCTGCGGGCAATAAGTTGTGTCCGTCAGGGCCAAACATCACAGCATCCGTCATGTCATTACGAATCAATTGAAGACTCATCAATCGGTTGTCAACCCCTTTGAAGCTCGGTCCATGAAAATTGATCATATCGATTTCCAAGATGTCCTTATCAATATGATCGTAGAGATATTTCAGCAATTTTTTTGGCTTATCATATTTAAAATAAGCACCATAGATCAAGTTGACCCCCAAAATGCCCAAGGTTTCTTGTTGTAAGCGCGCCTCATTTTGTTTAAAGCGAACATGAAGAATGATTTCGTTGGGCTCTTTTTGATTGGGCTCCAACTGAAAGCGTAAGCCGACCCAACCATGTCCTTTGTAACGTTTTGAAAAATCAATAGTCGCCACTGTATTGGCATAGGAAAAGAAGCGATACTCCGGATTTTGACTTCGGTCGATACGTTCTTCGACCAACTTCATTTCATGCCGTAGCATTCTATGGAGCCTGGCCTGGGTTACATACCTACCATCATCTTCAACCCCATAAATGGCATCACTAAATGCCTTGTCGTAAGCACTCATGGCTTTGGCTATGGTTCCGGAGGCACCACCAGCCCTAAAAAAATGTCTTGCGGTCTCTTGGCCTGCACCAATTTCTGCAAAGGTACCATAGATATCGGGATTCAAATTGATTCTTAAGGTTTTGGCCTTGATGGAAGGGATATTTTCAAAGCCATTGTCCCTAGCTTTTGTGTTGGGCATATCCAGATGTTTAACAGTAACAAAGTTAATAAGATACCCCAATCTATTAAACAATTATGTTATAATTTTGAGCATAGATGAAGGAGCAATTACAGGTTACTTTTTTGGGTACTGGAACATCGCAGGGAATTCCCATCATTGGTAGTAAACATCCTGTTTGCCTAAGCTCCAATCCTAAAGACAAACGTCTCCGTGTTTCCGTTTTGGTTTCCTACAAATCATACAATTACGTTATAGATTGTGGCCCTGACTTTAGACAACAAATGCTCAACAATCCCATTGAACGATTGGATGCCATCTTATTTACCCATGAGCATTCCGATCACACGGCCGGTATTGACGATATACGTCCTTTCTTCTTTCGTCAGGGTGATATCCCCATTTACGCCCATGAAAGGGTTGTCCAATCCTTAAAAAGAAGGTTTGATTATATTTTTGCAGATGAGGATCGTTATCCAGGAGCACCCGCTGTTAAGGTAAATTTGATAGATAAGGGTACCCCATTTCACCTCAGGGATTTGGAGATTCTTCCAATAGAGGTTTTCCATAATCGATTGCCCGTTTTAGGTTTTAGGATCAAGGATTTTGCCTATTTAACTGATGTCAAGCGTGTAGAGCATGCCGAGGTCCTAAAATTGAAGAACCTTAAAGTATTGGTCATTAATGCGTTGCGCATAGAGCCCCATTATTCGCACTTTAATTTGGAAGAGGCTTTGGCCTTTGCCAAGGAAATAGGTGCAGAGCAGACCTATTTTACCCATATCAGTCATTTACTGGGATTTCATGACGAAGTAGAAGTACAGTTGCCGAATGGGGTTCATCTGGCGTATGATAATTTAAAAATTACCATTTAATGAAGAAGAACATTTTTCTTTACCTTTTTGTATTTGCGGCCTTGATTGCCCTTTTCTTATTAATGAAAGGGAGCAAAACGGCAAAGACCGGTGCTGAAAAAATAGCGCGACTTGAAGACCAGGTGACCCAATTGAAGGATTCCGTGGAAAAACAACAGTTTCGTTTGATGGACATGCAATATTTTTCGTTGGAAAATAATGATGATGCCTTGGCCTACTACGACCATTTAAATTTGAAGAACCCTACTCGATATATTGAGGATAAGCTGTTGGAGACCAATGAACAAAAAGGGGATAACCCCCTAGTTCCCTATGCCGGGATGGAGAGCAATTTTAAAATCAATAAGATTAAGGTACTCAACCATAAATGGGTATTGGCCGATTTTTCCGATGGTAAATATTGGGGCGATTTGGTGATTAAATACGAATTGAAGGATGACCTAAGTATTGATTTTACTTTGGTAGATCATCTATTGTATACACGAAGCAATTAGATCCTTTCCTCCAACCAGCTTTTGAACGAATAAAAATTTTGAGGAGCTACCCCGTGACCAACTGGAAACTCTTCGTAGCGATAGGAAACGCCTTTTTTCTTTAAAAACTCGGGCGCTCTTTGAGCCCATTCCACAGGAATCACCTGATCTACTTGGCCGTGCGATGCGTAGATATTTAGATGGGAACAGCCTTTATTCCCATGGTCTTCCTTTAAAATTCCTTCATTGATATAACCACTGAGCGCGACCACATTCTTGACTTTTTCGGGATATGAAAGTGCTACGGCATAACTTAGAACAGTCCCCTGACTAAATCCTAACAAGGTGATATTGGTCTTGTCAACGGCATAGGCCTTGCAGGCTTCATCCATAAAGGCAACAATTTTTTCCCTTGATTCAATGGCCTGTTGGTCATCACTCCATTTTCCAAATGCCGCATCAAAATTTATAGCATACCAAGCATAACCAAAAGGTTCCAATGTGTAAGGGGCCCGAATGGAAATGATGAACAGTTCAGCAGGAAGTTCGGCAGCAAAGGAGAATAGATCGTCCTCATTACTTCCATAGCCGTGAAGCATAAAAAGCACGGGTGGGTGATCGGAAGGAATGGTGTTTGGTCGAATTAAGTGTTCTAAAGATAGTGGGACAGTGTTCATTTTTGGTTAACTGTTAAAATTGAGGTCCTCAAGATATAAAGGTAAACCACTTTTGAAAGTAATCACCAATAACAGGGAGCGGCTTGGTTTTTTCGTTCATGGCATTGATGAATCCAAACCCCCAAATCAATACGTAAAAAAAGAAAAGCCCCAAAGAAGCCCAAACCAACCCAAGGTTGCTTAGGGCAATAGCCAAGGCGTGATACATGACATGAATACCAAACGCCTGCCGAATGTGAAATCGTGAAAATGGGTTTTTGGGTTCCAAGTTCATTGTAATGGCAATCAAACAACCAATAATGGTTAAGTAGGCAATAATTGCCACAGTTTTTCCGTCCTTCGCCGCTTTACTCATTTCAAGCCAAGTTTACCTTACCATTATTGACCACTCCATACACCTTTCCTGTAAGCCCATGTCCAATAAAGGCGCTGTTCTTTGAGGTGGAAAGAATGTCCTCTTTTCCAAACCTATGGTTTCCTGAAGGATTAAATAGGGATAGATTGGCTAATTCCCCCTCTTCCAATTTGGGAACTTCCAGCCCAAAACGATTTCTTCCCTTGGTCAGGAGTTCTATCGTTTTCTCCATACCAAAGATGGAATTTAAGGTCCCAAAAGCACTTTCCAAACCTATCGTCCCATACCCTGCATTATCAAATTCTACCCTTTTCTCTTCAATATCCATTGGGATATGGTCCGAGGTCACAAAATCAATGGTACCCGTGAGAACAGCTTTTTGCAATGCCTTGATATCCTTTTGTGTGCGCAAAGGGGGCATCAGTTTGTAGTTTGAATCAAATTCTTCCAACGCCGAATCTGTCAATGCCAAGTTGTGGATGGCTACACTACAGGTGATATCCAACCCCTTTTTTTTGGCTTCAGCGATTAGCTTGACCGAACCTTCCGAAGAGATGGTAGGAATATGCAACTTTCCCCCGGTGTATTCCAAGATGTAAAGATCACGTGCAATTTGTAGTTCCTCGGCCAGTGATGGTATCCCTTTGAGTCCAAGTTGGGTGGAAACAATTCCTTCATTCGCTACCCCTTTTCCCTTCACTTTTTTGTCCATAGGGTAAGAAAACACCAGTCCATTAAAATTTTGGGCATATTGTAGCGCGATTTTCATCAGATTTGCATTGTCCATGGGTGCTTTAAAATCATAAAAGGCCACTGCTCCAGCTTGGTACATATCATACATTTCGGCCAATGCTTCTCCATTACCATGGATTGTTACGTTGCCCAGCGGATGGAGGACCGTGCTCTTTTTTGCACTGCGCTCCTTGAGAAAAACAATATCTGAGCTGGTATCTGGTGTAGGATTGGTGTTGGCATTTAACAACACCGTCGTAAATCCGCTTTTTGAAGCTACATCAAGTCCGTTTGCCAATGTTTCACGTTCCTCGTAACCGGGTTCCCCAAAAGCAACGCCACTGTCAAACCAACCCAATGAAACATGAAGGTTATCACGCTCAATGACCCGTAAGCCCTCTTCGATGGAAATCTTGGGAGCGATGGCAAATATTTTTCCATTTTTTATGTGAATGTCCCTTTTTTTAAGATGAAGGGAAGGATTACCAGGGGCTACTATTGAGGCAGATTTGATGAGTACGTTCATGGAAGTAATTTTTGTATCAGTAGTTCCAGTACCGCAAAGAGCAGGACAAAAATAACAAACCATTTCCAATAGTCGGTTATTGAAGTATCTTCCCTTAGTTTCTCAAAAAGATTGGGTAGGTTGGTATATCTGGAAAAACCGGTTATATCGTTACCATCCAGATAACTTAGTACGCTCTCATCCCGTGTGTAGTTGAAGCTAAGATTTTGAATGGTATCGTTCCCATTCATCACCGCGTAGATGCCATCGCTTTTTGGGTTTTCACCAAACTTTAATTGGACTTTATTGGAGAAGGATTGTTGTAAGGGAATAAACTCGTTCTCTGAACCGCGCAGCTTTAAAATGTTATCCCGCCCTATGCGTTGGGCGACATCTATACGCTGATCTTTCCCGACGGTTTGATATAAAGAAGGATTTTTTAAACTCATTTCTCCAATGTTATAAAACGTGGGTACCACCAATGGTGAATTAATGAATGTAGAATTTCCCTGTGCCAAGGAAGCTGTAAAGACATAACAATTGGCTTGGGACAACAGAAAAGGGGAGCCATCATCGAATGAAAGGGCAACCGAACCATTGAAAGTGTTTCCATAGAATGAGGACACTGCTGGGTAGTCAAAATTGGTAACTTCTTTTTGAAATACATTTTGAAAAAGAGGATGATCAAAGGCAATTCTTGAAATGTTTTGAACTAAGGGAATATTGGTTTTGAACTGTATGGGAACCAATGGTTGAAGAAAGCGATTATATGCGGCAACGTCAATTTCTTCTTGTGATGGAATAACTACAAGCGTACCACCATTTTTGGAAAACTCCCAAAGTACTGATGTTAGACTGGAGGGAATGGTTTTTAAGCCATTTAGTATTACGGTGTTTTGGGATTCCAACAAACTGTAATTCAACGTGCTGAGTTCAAAATTCAAGAACTCAAAATCATTGGATGAAAAAATCCTTTCCAAAAAAGAGGAATCGGTGTCTGAAATTGCCAGGATTTTGGGTTTTTGTCCTTCGTCAATATTGAAGAAGAAGAAATTGTCATACCTCAAAACAGGGTCCTCAATAAACACCCTACCTTGTATAGTGATGTCTTTTTCAATGGATAGAACACTTGTGGTCTTTTCACTAGAATTTCCTTTTACGGCCGTCTTGGCAATTAACCTATCCCCGTTAAAAAGTGAAATGGGCAAGGTCTCATCTTCCATGAGTCCTACCACTTCTATATTTAGGGACATTTGATTGCCATCATCATTGCCCAGATAAAGGGAATCTATGTAGATATTATTGTTTTTATCGGGGATGGTCTGAACCAAATGAAACCTAATGGAATCCTTAAATGCAAGGGTTGGCGACTGTCTTTGTTGTAAGTCTGAAATGAGTACCATATCCCTGACAACACCATTTTCCTTGGAAAAAAGGGAAGCAGCTTTAAGTAGCGTCTGTTCCAGACCCAATTGGACGGCAGAGGCCGAAAGGGAAAGCAATTCGTTCTGAATTTGTTTTATGGTAACATTTGTAAACGTTCGGTCATTGGTGAAGAGGGAAATGGTTTTGGATTCGGGAATTTCCTGAACAAGATCCTGAATCGATTTTCTCAGTAAGGATTGGCCATTTACCTTGGTTTCCATGCTAAAGGAATTGTCAAGGTAAATAACCGTTTCCCTTTTTTCCAAAGCATCCGACTTGGAGGAAAAAGGTTGTGCAAAGGCCACCACCAAGGAAGCAAGCAACAGTAAACGGGTAAACAATAAAAGCCACTTTTTCAGATTTTGACTTTTTCTTGATTCTGAGACCACTCTTTGTAGCATGGCTACATTGGTAAAGGGCGTTTTCTTAAAACGTCTTAATTGAAGTAAATGAACCAAGATTGGGATAAGCAGTAGTAGAAGGCCCCAAAGAATTTCTGGATGTTTAAACTGCATTACTCATTTTGATTGGGTAAATATACTGCATTACTTCATTTATGACTTATGGGAGAGTAGTTAAGGGTTTTATAATTTTGGTGGTGTAGTAGATGAGCTGTTAAGTGTTTTGGCAATTGTGGTTTGGAATTTTGTTGTTGTTCTTGCCCCATCAGCAAAAGAAGAAGTAGTCGTCCATAGGTTTGTGGCCCAATTGGTGCAGGTATGCCTCTATCTCAATTTGGGCATCCTCATTGGCTACCGTAATAATGGTTTGCGGGTTCCGGAATAGTTCCATGGTTTTGAAATGTTTCATTTCCTTCCCGTAGATTTTTTTGTTGATTTTGTTGGGATTGTCACATAGCCAAGTGAAATCAATCCCTTTCTCCAACAAAACTTTGGAAATCTTCTTTCCTTTGAATCCAGCGCCCCAAACAACCAAGGGTCGGCTAGGATTATGGTCCAAGCGCAAAAAGTAATGGATTTTGATATCCAAAAAATAGTTTTGGGCGTAGTGTTCGTGCGTTCTGGATGTTCGTGTATCGTAATCACGCCATAAATGCAAGACATGGGCACAAGGAATAATTTTGAACCCCATTTCATAAAACCGGAAGGTAAGGTCATAATCCTCCGGATATCTGTTGGGCGAAAACCCATTACAATACTCGAAGTCCGAACGATGAACCATCCAGCAAGGGGAGGGGATAACGCATTCCTTATAGATTTCAGAATAGTTCCGGCCTGTAGCTGTAAGATGGTTTATCCACTTTTCATAGCGGTCATAACCGGCACTGATTCCTCTTTCCGAAAAGTACTTAACTTGGCCCACAGCAATATGCCCTTTACCATGTTTCTTCAATGACTTTGCCATGACATCCAATCGATTGGGTTTCATGATATCATCAGAATCCATTCTTGTGATAAATTCGCCTTGGACATGGACGTAAGCTGTTTGAAGCGCGGGAATTATACCCGAACCCTTGTTTTGAAAAACACGTATTCTAGCATCACGGGAAGCGTATTGGGACAGCAGTTCATAACTGTCGTCCTCAGAATAATCGTTGACAGCCAGTACTTCCCAATTCCCATACGTTTGATCTTGAATGGAATTGAGACACTCAGATAAAAAGTGTGCAGTGTTCTTGAAAGGGATAATGATACTAACCAAAACTGGATTAACTCAACAAGGAATATGAAACTAATAATTGCCCCTCTCTTTTCCATTGAATCCAGCCTTCACCTTTTTTGGAGTAGTTTGAATCAAGGAGCGCCACTTTGGCCCAGCTTTCATTGATGAGAATAGGTTTCATAAGATCATAGGAAATGTTAACTGAGGAAGCGTTTTCCAAAGGTTTAATTCTAACCTTTTGCTCTGATGGATTAATAGGTTCAATGGCATGGACATTCAATAAAAAATCCGGCCAAAAAATAAGCTCTCCAGACCATTTATTTGCATATATGGAATATCCGTCAACGCTATTACCTTCAATTTGAATAAACTCTTCGCCAATGGATAACACTTTGAAATATATTAGGTCATAATCCATTTTAAGGTGTTCTGGCATCAACCAAGGTGGGGCAGATGCAATCTGGAAACCGATTTCATTTCTTTTGAAAACAAGACTATCCGTTGGAAGATGTTCTTGCAGTGATTTTTCAAGATTGGGATTCCCATAGAAATACATCGGTTGTTGTTCTTGTAGTTTGGGCTTAAAAAAACCCAAACCTATCCCTTTTTTGATTTCAAATGAGTGATGTGATGGTACCTCGGATAGTGCAAAAAGCCTATTTTGATTTACAGGTTCGGTTGTTTTCTGGGACTCTATTTCATTCCGCTTTTTCTTTCGGGCATCAGCATTATTCTTGATCAAAAGAAAGCTGGCCAAAATCAAAATGCCCAAAACTACATTGGCCCTGACGATGTGTATGTGTTTTGAACGATAGGTCACAAAAAATGAAATAATCAAAGCGACCATGGCAAATATGACACCATATCCCAACACTATGGCACCTCCAGCAAGACCTTGGTTTTTTCCAGCCTCCATCCATCCTGCGTAGAGTAAGCCTAGAAAAAAGAAAAGAATCAGCGTTAAAATATTAAAAAGCAGACAGGCTGGCTTAAAAAGCTTTTTCATTGCCCCTTAATTTTCCAAGGTGTTATTTATGGATTCCTTCACCAATTTTTCCATTACCGCATATCCCTCTTTGGTCAGATGTACCTCATCCGTGGTATACGCTTTTGGAAGCCCATTTCGGTCATCGGCCATGGCAGAAAAGTAGTCCAAATAAGGTACTTTTTGTTCGGCGCACATCACTTTGAGCATTTCATTCAACTTAGGGATTTTAACATTTGGCGCTTTGCCCGGGCGCCAAGGATAATCATAGGCGGGAAGAACGGAACATACTATCGGAACAATCCCATTGGCCTTAGCCAGTTGTACCATGGAAAGCATATTGGCGCTTATCTGCTCCAAGGATATAGGCCCCGTATTTTCCGCAATATCATTGGTGCCGGCCAAAACCACTACAATTTTTGGGTTGAGGGCAACTACGTCCTGCTGAAAACGGAGTAACATCTGCGGCGTTGTTTGCCCCCCAATCCCTCGATTTATATAGGGTTTGCCTTCAAAAAATGATGGGTTGGCCTGCAACCAACCCTCTGTGATACTATTGCCCATAAAAACGACTCGATTTTCGTTTGATCTTGGCCCTTCCAGCAGCTTATTGGCACTTTGGTATTTTGTAAGATTGGGCCAATCTTGGGCGACAGCATTATCCATAAAAAGAAAAGAAAGCAATAGTAAAAATAGTATGTATCCCTTATGTATCATCAATTCTTGGGAGGAGTTATCATAATATGTGCCCTATGCGTTCCCGGATCCATTATCCATGCATGTCCGGGGGGGGTGGGAGTAGTGGGCAGCCCAGTGGATTCTCCCGTAGCAAAGGGGATATAAAACACATAACGCACATAAGGGTTATCAATTTCCTTGGTTTCAGGATTAACTTCCCCCGTAAAAACACATAAGGTGGCTTTGTCGGGCATCTTTAGCCTCCCCGACTTCACCTCTTCCTCCCTGATATCGAAGATTTCCTTAAATTCCTTACCCTGTGCCTTCAATTCCCTTCCACGGGCCATAAATTCATCCAAATCCTTATGATAAGCGGCAGTGGAGAATTTATCCTTTTTGGGATCATCCGCCAATGCAATGTAGTCATTGGAACCTTCGCGGAGGGTGGTGAAGTTCCCATCGGAATCATACCCATATACTTTTGCCCCCTCCTGATAATCCTTGGGAACGGCCATTAGCGCAGTTTTGATTTGCCAATCTTTAGGAGGGATTTCCTGAGCTTGGGCAAAATATACTGGAAACACAAATACAGCGATTAAAAAAAGTGCTTTCATAACTTAGTATTTTGCAGGTTGTCCTTTGGTCATAGTACGTTGAATAAAGGCCCTTACATCATCATTTGCAGCCTTCAAATCTTCCCTTCTCAAATACATCATATGTCCGGAACGATAACCCTTAAATTCAAAACGGTCTTTCATTTTACCACTGGGATCCACTTGCCACATGGTATATTTGGCTTGAAAGTAGGTAGTGGCGCCATCGTAGTATCCTGATTGTATCAAAACGTTGAGGTAGGGGTTTTGGGCCATGGCCTGTCTTAAATTGTCCCTTACATTATCATCGTCATTGTCCCATGGTCGTACAGGACCGAACATGTTGTATTTAATATCGGTTTTAAACTTCAGTTCCTCTTGCAGATAATAATTGATTGCAGGTGTAAAACTGTGCAACCAAGAGGTGAGTTCAGCACTGTAATCGGGTCGCATACCTGCCAATTGCCGGTCGATTCCTAGATACCTGGAGTCCAATCGGCCTACGTTAAAACCACGGTCCTTTAAAAGATTTTTCCAGAAGTACTGAACAGGGACTACTAGGTTTTGGTCCAGAATTTCCTGTTTGGACAATCCCGAATAATAGGCTATCTTCTCCGCAACTTCATTCTTTTTGGTCGCTTCAAGAAATCCGCCCTTGGCCAAAGCGGGAATGAGTTCATCGACGGCATACGCCTCGGATTCCGGAAGAATTTCGAGGAGGTCCTTTTGTTGCAATGCCGGGGGCAATGCCTTATGGTGCCAGGCGGCCGCAGTAAAGTAGGGTAGGCTAATGGCATTTTCTACCGCACCTCCGGTATTGTATAATTTATAATCTGCTGGGGATACCATGATGACCCCGTTCAGGTACATCCACTGCTGGTTTTGAAGCGCCAAGGAAAGTCCCATAACCCGGGTTCCCCCATAACTCTCTCCAACAATATATTTAGGTGATCGCCACCTATTGTTTCTCGTAACAAAGGTATTCATCCATTCTGCCAGATATTTTACATCGGCATTGATTCCAAAGAACTTATCCCTGTCCACTTCTTTACCAGATTCCGGAATGGTACGGGAATATCCTGTATTGGCAGGATTGATATAAACGATATCCGTTACGTCAAGCACGGAATATGGATTTTCCTTTACGCCATACGGTTGAACGGGGTACCCTTCATCATCTATTTTTAAGATTCTGGGTCCGGTGTAGGCCAAATGCATCCATACCGACCCAGAGCCTGGCCCACCGTTAAAGGAAAAGAGAATGGGCCGTTCCGCACGGTTCCTTACGTTGTTCCTGGTATAATAGGTATAATGCAGTGATGCAATGGGTTTTCCCATTTCATCCCAAACGGGTTGCGTTCCCGTGGTTGCCGTGTATGAAATAGCGGTACCGTTAATAGTAACACTATGTTGGGTCGTTACCGTGGTATCAATGGGCAATTTTCGTTTTTGTGCTTGAACTAAATGAATACTTAAAAGCGCACAGATTGGAAGAAGATATTTTCTCATTTTCATATGGAATTAGTCCTCCCTAAAAGTAGGGAATTTGGTTAAGATTCTTTTAAAGTCCATACAGATAGCAAATGGATTTCCATAACTTACGGTTAAATGATTGCCTCAATGGAAAAAGTAAATCGAAGAAGTTTTACAAAAACACTTTCAAAAGGGATTGGGGCGACGGCCCTTATAGGCAATTTACCATTGGCGCACACTATGGTCAATCCCCAAAACAATAAGAAGCTGGGAATCGCCTTAGTAGGGCTCGGTGGTTATAGTACCTATCAATTGGCTCCTGCCTTACTAGATACCGAACATTGTTATTTGGCTGGAATTGTAACAGGAACACCTGCCAAAGAAAACGTATGGGCCAAAAAATACCATATTCCTCAAAAAAATATCTACAATTACTCCAATTTCGATGCCATAAAGGAAAACGGGGATATTGATGTGGTCTATGTAGTACTTCCCAACGCTATGCATTCCGAATTTTCGATACGCGCGGCTGAGGCCGGCAAGCATGTAATTTGTGAGAAGCCCATGGCCATGAACGTGGCGGAATGTGATGAAATCATTAAAGCGTGCAAAGACAATGGCGTAAAGTTAGGTATGGGCTATCGTTTACATTCTGAACCCTACACCCAAGAGGTAAAACGATTTGTAAGGGAAAAGACCTTTGGGAAGGTCAAGGATATGGTATCGGAAGCCGCCTATTATTCAGGAGGGAATCCAAATCAATGGCGGTTGGATAAGAAACTTTCTGGAGGGGGGGCATTGATGAATATGGGTTGTTATGCCATACAAGGTCTAGTCTATGGTAGTGGGGAAAACCCTATTGCTGTCACCGCGCAGGAATTTAGCACTAGGCCAGCCTATTTTAAGGACACGGATGAGACCATTACCGCACAATTTGATTTTGAAAGTGGTGCAAAAGGCGAGATGTTGACTTCCCATAATCAGAACGCCAATAAATTACGGGTGAATTGTGAAAATGGCTGGTATGAACTGGACCCGGCAAGTACTTACATTCCATTGGCTGGAAGAACCTCTAAGGGGAAGCTGCGTTTTGCACAGGAAAGCCAACAAAAATTGCAAATGGACGATTTTGCAAAACATATATTGTTCGATGCACCAAATTTAGCTCCTGGGGAAATGGGAAAACGTGACATGATTATTGTTGAAGCCATTTATAAGTCCATAGCTGAAGGGGGTAAAAAGCAAACGTTGAAGTTTAAAGCAGGTTACGGATTTTCAAATGGACCTACAAGCGAATGAAAAAAGGTAGGCATTTACATAGGGCAATCACCTGCATTTTCTTTGCAATGCTGATGACCGTAGGTTATTCACAATCCACATCGGATAAGGAATTGATGTTAAATTACGGTAACTACACCTCCTTACCCCGTGAGGTCATTTACGTACATCTTAATAAGACCGATTTTCTTAAGGGAGAACAACTCGGCTTCAAGGCCTATGTCATGGACAAACACTCCCGAAGACCGGCTGAAAAAACAAAGAACCTATACGTGCAACTGGTGGATGAAGAAAATCATGTGATTAAAGAACAACTTGTGCAGGTAAAAAATGGTGTAGCATTTGGCACCTTTAAAATCGACGAACTTTTTGATTTCAGAAATTATGCTTTTAAGGCCTTCACCAATTGGTCCAGAAACTTTGAAGAACCCAATAACTATGAGCAGCTTATACGTATCGTTGACATTGGGGCTGAACAGGAAAAAGCAAACGAAATTTCAGAACCAAGGATATCGGTCTCTTTTATGCCCGAGGGAGGTCATTTCATTGCCAACACCCTCAATTCTTTGGGGATTAGTGTTCGAGATTCCTTTGGATTCGGGGTTCCAGGCCTTCAGGTACAACTTATAAATGAGTGGAACGAGGTTGTAAAGACCTTTGAATTAAACGAAAAAGGTTTGGCAAAGGTGTTGGTGACTCCTAATAAAGGTTCGAAGTTTCGTTTATCCATGTTACATCAGGGTAGGGAGCAACTATTCGACTTGCCTAAAGCCGAAGAAAGGGGATTTGCCCTCATCCTAGCCAATCGAAAACACAATCTGCTATTCAACTTGAATACCAATGTAACTACCTTGCCAATAGTAAAAGAAAATGACTATAAATTGGCCATTCACAATGGCAGTGAGATAAAAATAGTACGGCTCCCCAAGTTTGAGCAGGTAGCGGTTGCCAGTAATATTCCCAAGAACACCCTGTTTGAGGGCATCAACATCTTGACGGTTTTGGACCAAAGCAATACGCCGTTATTGGAACGACTCTACTTTTATTCCAGTAAATCGAAGGTTAAACGTGCGAAAGAACACAATACAACCGTTGAAAATGATTCCCTGACCATTGAATTGACTTACGATGGAGTGGTAAATGAGGGCAATTTAAGTATTTCAGTGCTGCCTGGTCAATCGATAGCCAGCAATCCACATGAAAGCCTTGCCTCGTTTGGTTTGTTGGCTCCGCACTTAAGCAATCCAATAGAAAATGCAGCGGACTATTTTTACTCAAAAAACCTATCGGCCAAAGACATTGACCTCATGCTGTTGACCCAAGGGTGGAGTGCCTATGACTGGTCCAATATCATGTACTTTTCCCCTACACCTGAGTATGAATTTGAGAAGGGCATTAAAGCCACCATTGTCAACAAAAAGGGCAAGGTTAAAAACTGGATAGCCTATCCCCATCAAGGTGTTGAATTAAAAAGGTTCAGGCCTTCCAATGAGAACGCTACCTATGCTATCAATGCTTTATTCCCCGTTCAAGGAGATCGATTATTAATCAGTGAAATTAACAAAAAGGGTGATTTGAAGGAGCCCCTGATATCTAATACCATTCAATTTTCCCCCCACGAAATACCAAGAATTGATGGCGTTGGTAAACAATTAGGGTACAAAAATCCATTTGATGCTCCTACCAATTCCGGTGAGGGCTTTGGTTTTGCTCTTCCCTTCGATACGAAAAGGATTGCTCTTGAAGAAGTTACGGTTTCAGAGAACAAAATAGAGGACCAACGGTTAAAACAACTAATAGATTTTAGTTTTGGTAAGGTGACCGTATTTGACGAAAAACTACGAAAAAAGTGGCCCAATGTATTGACCTTTATAGGAATGCAACCTGGTTTTAGGGTCTTATATGCTGCTTCTGATGCGCAACCTGTCATTGTGAATACCGTGCCAAGTTTGCCGTTACCGTCGGTTTATTTGGATGGTGCTCCCCTTCAAAGCCCACTCATAGGGGGTACTGATGATTTGTCGTTGTTGGAAGGTTTAAGAACTACGGATATTGAATATGTTGAGGTCAATCGTTTTGGTTTGGGTGAAGGTGCCAGAGGGGCCGGGGGAGCCATAAGAATCTTCACCAGAAGTGATTATTCGGACGGGGCAAAGAAGCCTTATGGTTATCTAGACTATGAATATCCACTGACTTTTAACCGACCGGATGAATACGCCATCCCTCTATACAATTCCTATGCTGATATTTCCTATTTGCAGTATGGGGTTTTGGGTTGGTTTCCGAACCTTAACGTAAAGGACGCCAATACCTTGAAGTTTAAGATACCCAAGACCGATTTGGAAAGTATAAAGCTTAACATTCAAGGATTTTCCAACGAAGGCGATCTGTTTTCCGAAGAGCGGTACATTCAACTGAAATGATTTGTCCTTGACGGACTGAATGTTCAAAAGAAGAAAGAGGCAAGATTAGATGTTACAAAAGGATTGTAGTTTGGGTAATTGCAAAATAAATCAAGTCCTAAAATAATACCTACCGAATGAAATTTTTATCCGTTTTTTGTAACACCCTTGTTTTCACTTTCAGTAAAAATCAACTTCAAGAGGTCAACTGCTATCCTAAAAATTTAACTATGACAACTTTAAAGAAAAGTCTTTGTTTATTTTCGTTATTTCTTATGCTTTCACCAGCATATGCACAAGGTGAAATGAAAGCCGTTGAAGGGTACTCCCCACAAATTGGCTTAATGGTTTATATGCTGGAAGACCTAAAATCCCGAATTACGGATCAAGTCAAAGATCTTGATCAATCGGAAACCGATTTTCTATACGATGATGACGCCAATAGCATAGGGTCCCTCATCATGCATTTGGTCTCAACAGAGGTATATTATCAAATCGCCACCCTTGAGGGGCGCTCATGGACAGGGGAAGAACGCGATCGCTTGGGAATAGCTGGGGAATTGAACGAAAAAACCAAGAATATTCTCAAAGGAAAACCAATCCAATATTATTTGGATTTATGGGATGACGTGCGTCAAAAGTCCCTTTCAGGGCTAAAAACTAAAGATGATATTTGGTTTGAATCAAATCTAGAAGAAGGCATCAACTACCAGTACGTCTGGTATCATGTAATGGAACACTCCGCCAACCATATGGGCCAAATAGCCACCATTAAAAATCGATTGCCAAAATAGGTCATCATACAAACTTATTCAGACTCATTCCAAGTAATAACTTTCAGTTAAAAGCTTAACATTTTTTTTATTGGTTGTTCATATTAAGACCTCGGGAAGTTAACATAGCCAACATCATGTTCAAAGTATTTTTGGGCTAACGAAAACCTAAAAAGCTTTAAATCATGAAATTGAAAAAATTAGTATTCCTATTATTTACTGCCGTTTCCCTTATTGCTGTTGCAACAAGTTGCGAAGGCGAAGATGGCCGTGATGGCATTAATGGCGTCGATGGCCAAGACGGCCGTGATGGTGCTGACGGAGCCGCTGGTGCTGACGGTGTCGACGGTGAAGATGGTGAGGACCTCACCATTGCTGAAATGGTTCCTTTGGAAAGTTCTGTTGTACCTGATGATGTCTTTGAATTGAAGGGGAGTTTTTCGAGCAGTGCTGAACTCCAAATGGTATTATCCTCTGCTGATATTCTTCCAACGGATTCTACCTTTGTTTACGGTTCTTTTATGGACGGTGCTGCACTTTATCCTTATGGTGATGGTACCTACGCTTTTATCAATAATTTGGAATCTGATTACTCCATTGCCAGAATTCGAATGAACAGTGATCTTCAACCCATGGAGGGTGATTATATTGTTAATGCAACAGCTACGGCCTTCACGGCACAATGTTCCGGTTCTTCCATCACTCCAGAAGAACATGGTTTTGGACCTCTTTATCTTTCTGGTGGAGAGTGGGGCGGAAATGCCAGGGGCGTTTATCGAATCAATCCTTTTCGAAGCACGGACGACCGTGTAGAGGCAGAACGGTTGCCCGCCCTTGGGGAATGGACCACTGAAAATGCTGTAGCGATCGGTAAGAACGCCTACCCAGGTCAAACCGTGGTCTTTATGGGTGATGATGATAGTAACAATAGCTATCCAGAGGCACATTTTGCCATGTACGTTGGGGGTCTTGGCGACCTAAGTGGTGGAGAACTTTATATGTTGCGAGGAAAGGATACTACGGAAACACCCATTGGTGGGGGTGGATTAAAATTTGAAATGGGAATGGTAGAAGGAACGGAATACGATGTGGAATGGGTACGGGTTACGGAAAGGACAAGGGAGGAGTTAAACCAAGAAGGTATTGATTCAGTGGCCATAGGTTTCCAGCGTATTGAGGACATTGATTGGCAGCGTGGTTCAGCCTCCAATAACAGAAATGTATATTTTAATGCTACTGGACGATATCGTTCAGACAACCCTGACCTCGCTAATCGCGGAACTACTTTTGGACGGGTTTACAAATTGGAACTTAACCCAGACAACCCGATTGGGGATGCTAAATTGAGTGTTGTAGTGGATGGTGACCGTGAAGGCGGAATCGGAGACGGAATGCACTCTCCGGATAATATCTTGGTCACGGAAAATTACCTGTATATTCAAGAAGATCCCAATGGTTACCAAGACCTCAACCCGAATATTCAAGGTTATGCCAAACTCTGGCAGTATGATATCAATGCAGGGACCTTGAATGAAGTAATGGAATGCAATCAAATTGCCGCATCGCAATTGGGCTATGGCACAGAGACGAGATATTGGGAAATCACCGGTCTTATTGATGTAACCGATATCATTGGTGCCAGTGAACCCACCTTTCTTGGTGGAGCACAAGTTCACGGTTGGGATTTCAACACCACTCCAGAAACTGCAGTTCGTGCAGATGGTCTAAAGTTTGTTGACCCGACAGCTATTGATGAAAGTCTAAGTCGATTGGAAGGTTCATTCCTGTTTAAAATTACCGGTCTTCCAAGATAAATACATAATACTAAATGCTTTAAGGGTTCCCAATTCAGCTTGGGAACCTTTCCATTTCAACGCCACCTGCTATGAAAAATAAATTATGGTTGCTGCAAGTACTCCTTGGCCTTATTCTACTGGGTTCGTGTCAAGAAGAGAAAAAAAGAATTGTTCTAACGGAAAAAGAACCTTCTGCCTTTAATGAAGCCATTCGTGAGCAATATTTCAAAACCTTGGACAGCGCTTCTTTTTTTATCCAACAAATGGATACCGCAAATTCCCTTACAATCAATCAGGACCTCTTTCGAAAAAGCAGAAAGTGGTACAAGCGTGCCGAACCTTTGTTAATGGCCTACGACTATGAAAACTATCTTTCCATGAATGCCCCCAATCTTATAAAGGTGGAGATTGATGATTATACCGATGTCAAACTACGTAAGCCCAAAAGTTACCAGGTGCTTGAGGAAATGCTCTTTGGTGGGGACGCCATATCTAATATTGATCTAAACAACGTAATTATGTACTTAAAGGCACGCATTCCCTACATTAGAAAGAACCATATTATCATACGACAATCCGATAGACATCATTTAAAAATGATTCGCGACGCTATTGTCAATATTGCCACAAAAGGCATAACGGGCTTTGATTCCCCAATGCTATCAAACTCGTTACAGGAGGCCATTGAAAATTACCGATCCTTAAAATCGGTGTTGTACGCTTACGAAATGGCTTTTCAGGACCCAACCCTATTTAATGATTGGATGAAAGAAATTCAATCATCCATCGAAGCCCTGGACGCTGGTGACTTTGATACGTTCAGCCGATACCACTTCATAAAGGACCATACCAATAAACAATTAAAACTGGTCAATAGAACCGCTCAGGACTGGCATATTGAACTGAATACCTCAAGACCTTTGAACCCATTGGCAGAGAATTTATTTGCGAAGGATTTTTTTAACCTCAAGCGTTTTTCATTACCAGGTTCTCCTCCTATGAGCCTATCACGGGTGGCGCTTGGGCGCACACTTTTTAATGATCCTTCGCTATCAGAGGATGGTGTCATGAATTGTGCTACTTGCCATATTAGGGAAAAGGCTTTTACTGATGGGAACGCTAAAGCGATTGGCAATAATGGCCAACCCTTACAGCGAAACTCCCCTACCTTGTCCTATTCGGTGTATCAAACCACCTTTTTCTACGACGGAAGGGGAGATGATCTGGAAACGCAAATTGTAAGTGTGGCCAATAATGAAAATGAATTCCATCTCGACTTAAACACCATGGAAGAACGGGTAAAGGCCAATACCAATTATCATGTACAGTTCGACTCTTTATATACCGATGGAGTAACCAACCGAAACGTCAGAAATGCAATAGCGACTTATATTAGAAGTCTTGCGCCTTTTGATTCTAAATTCGATAGAAACATGCAGGGCAAGGAAGATTCCTTGACCGAGCAAGAAGTACTGGGTTTCAATTTGTTCATGGGCAAGGCCGCCTGCGCGACCTGTCATTTTCCTCCAACGTTTAATGGAACGGTTCCCCCGCGTTATATTGAAACGGAGTTTGAAAACTTGGGAGTGCCCAAAAATGCGAATTTTGAACATCCCATTCTTGATGATGATTTAGGACAATATTTTCCTTACAAAGTGGATGAGAAGAAGCACTTCTTCAAAACCTCTACGGTAAGGAATGCCAATTTAACCGCACCCTATATGCATAATGGTGTTTATACAACTTTGGATGAAGTGGTTCAGTTTTACAACGTTGGAGGGGGTCAGGGAATGGGTCTTGACGTGCCCTATCAAACCTTACCACCAGATTCCCTAAATCTGTCCGACCATGAATCCAAAGCAATCATTGCTTTTATGAAATCATTGACCGATAGGGAATTTGAGCATACTGACTAGCGTCCTTCAAAAACCTTGGACTGGCTATTGGCCATTTTCACCATTCTGGTTGGGGGAATACTTCTTTATTTGTTGTTCGGTAGGAATAGGAGAAAAAATAAATTGTTCGTTCAAAGAAAGCATTGCTGCCAATACGGCTGTAGTGGAATCCAAAGCTTCTGAAACAAAAGGGATTTTGTGTCTTCCTCGGTTAACTTTCTTAAGTACCTCAAGCTTAAAATCCCTGGTACTATAAATCAGTACTTTCATCTTCCGGGGTTTTTCTGAAAATAAGATCTTGTTCTGTAAGGGCAAAAACCACCAGCTTTACATAGTCGTCTATACTTTTTTCAACGTTATTGGGGTTCAGAACATCAATGTTCCCCCGCCAAATTAGCTCGCGATCTTTGCCAACACAAATACAGTATAATGAGGTTTCAGCATTATAAACGGTAAATTGGTCATAGTACGTTTCATCATAATATATGGGTTGATTACTCAAATAATCGTCCCGAAAGGAAGTGATAAAATCATCAAGTTCATTTATTTTTCTTCGGAAGGTTTTCCGGCTTTCAGAGCCAATTACCTTGGTGAATAGGATGGCATCAAAATCCTTGTCCAACAGTTGTTGCTCAACTTCCGAAAGTTCTTCCTCTGAACGCTCTGAAGAGGTAAACGCAATATCAAATAAGTCAATACTTCTAAAGGATTCCACACCTCGCTGGGTAAACTCTTCCTGTAGTCTGGTTTCAAATTTGATTCTCGCATTTTCATTGTTGGTCATACCAACAATGAGTACCCTACTGGCGTCAAAAATTACAATGTCCGGATTTTTCCAATGGTTTACTAGGTTGGTGGAGGAACAACCCGTTAGCAGTAAAAGAAATACAAGCGCGATTTTGTGGATGAATGTGTTTTTCATTTTCAAATTAGGGTTTAAGTAACCTTTTCTTCTTTTTTTTTCTAATGACCGAAGAAACAATATTAAATATTTTGGTTTTTACGGATTGATATTTTGCCAAGTACTTATGGATTTCGATGGTTAAGTTCTTATGAGTCACCAAATAGGCTTCTTCCATTTTCAATTGATCAACATCGTCCACCATAATTTGAAGTTGACTCCCGTGAAGCTTAACTTTTTTAAAAAGTTGGGTAAATTCATTTTCTACATCCCTTAATTCGATAATCGCTTTTTGCACCTTATTAAAAACCTTGGAATCCAATAAATCAAGGGTAAAGTTGGTGATAAGGTTATCCAAAAACTTTTGTTCGTCTTTTGAAAAGTTTAAAATGGATATCCAATTTTGGGATTGGCCGTGGAGTTCTTCCGCGCTTAACCATTCAACATATCTTTTTGTTCCGTTTTTTGATTTCATAGTACTGACATAAAAGCGACAAATGATTTTTCATTTGCCGCCAATTGACGTTCAAACAACTTCAATCACTTTTTTACGCTTTTCCTTTTCTTCTTCTTCCCTTTTAAGGAGCTTTAAACCTAGAATACCATCTTCAGAATGCCTTTTTGTAGTCTTATAAAAATGCTCCCTGGGCTCCGGGACCATCATACTTTCCGAATCATACCCAGATGCATTACAGGCATTTAATAAATAAAATTCACATGCAATATCCTCAAATAGCTTCTTGGCATAACGTATGGTGTTCAATGCATTTTTAGGGTAATCCGTAGGCAATAACACTCTTTTTTTCATAGCATTCTATTTTCTTTAAAACTAGAATAAGGCAGATTTATCTGCTATGATTTAAGTCAATTTGACTTTTTAAGGGAGTAATCTTGTACCGTTCGTAATAGGGCAAGACCAAAAAGGGAATGAGGCTTTGAAGACCAATGTTCTTAATAATGGGCTCCACAAATAAACGTTCCAAGAACGTATGTTTGTTCTGGACCATAATAAGTAACTCAATGGGTTGTTCATGGCAAAAACCATTGATGGCGTTGACCAGCTCTTGATCAGGGTAATCATGGTATACCATTTTAGTCTCTGAGATACGTTTTTTCAACGTCTTTTTGTTTTTCTGTTGTTCATTGTTTAGGCCATGTGGTGCTGTAATATGTAGCACGTGAATTGTTGGTTTCCATAGCTCTGAAAGCCCGACTATAAGTTCTAATGGTGTCTTGAGAAAGTCGATTTCCAAATCGGTTGGAAATAATAGGTTTTTTGGGGTTTTGAACGTATACTTTGGCGGCAGTACCAAAATAGGGGCTTGTGCTGTTTTTATGGCGCGAAGCGTGTTCGACCCAAAAAAAAGTTCCTTAGCACCGGTGGCACCTTGCGTGCCCATAATGATCAAATCAATATGCTCATTTTTTACTACTTTTTTGATTTCATCTTCAAGGGTGTTGAAGGCGCAATGCAATACCAAAGAATGTCTTGGATTGTTCACCCTTTTTTTTAATTCCGACTCAAACCATTTAAGGTTGTTCATAGCAAAGTATTGAAAGTCATCGGGCAATCCCAACTGTCCAGGGCTACCCAATACATAATCGACTCTATAAATGGGAGGAGTGTATGTATTCATTAGATAGAAAACACAGGTTTCATTTTGGAACAACTCCAATGCATAGCATGCAGCGTTGAACGAGTTTTCTGAAAAATCGGTGGGCAATAGTACTCTTTTCATGACCTGAACGGTTTAAATTGACCAATGAAGGTAGTGCGACGGTAACGCTTATGCCATGATTTGGGTCATTTGGATAACTATGACATTGTTCTACTTTGCCCGTAAAACCGAGAAAAATGAAAAACGAACTCAATTACACTACTACTTCTAAATACTCAACAGTGCCAAAAGAATCATGCTTTAAAACCATACAAACTTTTCAAGAATCTTTACTGGACATAAAAGAACGCATACATCAACATGTGGAATCAACGACTCCCCTGATATATTTGGATGCCATTAAAGATGTGTTGAATACGCAAAATCTGTTGGAACGGCGATTGAATGTTCTCCGGGACCGGTCCAGCGAAAAATCTGAAGAAAAGAGTGACGCCAACCTTAAATTTGAGCTGGCATCCATTTCTCGTGATATCCATGAACTGAAATTCACTGTGAGCTCAATTACCCAAAACAGGGGTGAAATAAAATGAACTGTTTCAAATTATTCCAATGAATGGGATATCAAAAACGGTATCTGACAATTAAAAGTGATTTTTTATGGTAGGCATTAAAGATTAAAAAGTCACATGGATTGTTCCTAAAAATCTTGAGGGCATATAGAATGACATTCCATACGTTTTCCAAAAATCCGTTCGCAGTAAAACCCTATTCATAAACCTCCATTATATCATCCTTCAAAATCCGGTAGTATCATTAAGGGAATGCTGCTTTTAAACACCATCTTTTTTACAATGGGCTCTTGAGTCAATTTTTCCAAAAACGAATGTGAGTAATTGGTGAGAACAATAAGATCCGCACCCTGGTCCCGTGAGAATCCCCTAATGGCCTTGGCCACATTTGGATGAATGATAACGTTGTAAAATGAAAAAGCATAACCTTCCAATCGTTTCTTCAGAATTTCCTTGTTGGCCAATTGCTTTTCGTTCAACCGGAATTCTTGGGCAACATGGAAAATTTTTAGTTCTACGTTTTTATCTATCAATTCCAATAGGGGATTGAAAGTATGTTTTGGGAAGAAATGGGCAAATTCCGTGGGCAAGACGATAGAAGATAAGGACTTGAAATCAAATTTTTTGGGTATGGTTATGAGAATACAATTTTTGACGTGCTTCAAGACTTTGACCGTATTGCTTCCTAAAAAAACACTTTTTGCGCCAGTAGCGCCTTTCGTGCCCATGATAACAGTTTCTATGTCGTGTTTTACAACGGCGCTTCGTATTCCAGATAGAATATCTCCGGAATGCGCTATTTTCCCAAAATGATGTTTAGCATTATGGTGATTTTCCCCTAAGTATTGAATAACCTCATCAAGACCACTGTTGGAAGTGTTCTTTAGTGCTTTGTAGACCATCCCGGAACGAATGGTGCTTTGCGCCCCACCCGTATACTTCAAATCAAAATCATAACAGTTCATTATAAAGAAGGTACATTCAAAGTCGGCATATAGTTTTAACGCCATAAAAAGGGCGTTCCAAGCATTCTTTGAAAAATCAGTGGGTACTAGAATATTTTTTATGGCATTGGATTTAGGTTTCCGATATATCCGGCAAGACCAAGAAGGGAACGGCACAATGATAGCCTACCGAGTCCACATTTTGTTTAAGAAACAAGCGTTGTAGAAAAGTGTGTTTTCTATTCATCATTACCACCAAATCAACACTGTGTCTTGAAACATAAGAATGTACCAAGCTTGGCATGGCATCATTGGTCACGTCTTGAAATTTGCAGGGTATGTTTTCGAGCATGCCTTTAAGGAAGTTTTTATTCTTGATTTGCTTAGGGCTGAGTCCGTTTTCTACGGTATGGACCACATGTAAAGTGGCATTGAACTTTGAAGCGATGTGGAACAAAGGCTCCACATCATCTATTTTAAACCGCCTTTGGTAGTCGGTAGGGAACATGATCACCTTTAAGGGCTCATAGGTATAATCTTCGGGAACTGCCAATACGGGTACTTTGGCCTTTTTAATTACGTGAACGGTATTTGACCCCAAGAAGATTTCCTCAGCCCCTGAAGCCCCTGTAGTGCCCATAACAATTAAATCAATCCCAACATTGCCACATATGTTATCAACCTCATCCGTTAAGGTGCTGAATTCAGAAATCATTTCAAAATGATGTTTGGGGTTCGGGTATTCCTTTTCAATTTGCTCTACGGTGCGTTCCAGACCGGCCAATGAAACATCAATTCCATAATCTGGAATGGCGCTGACCGCCGGACCGCCAATCAAATAATCCATTCTGTAGACTACAGGGGTGTAGGCGTTCAACAAGTAAAACGTACACGCCTCATCTTTTAAGAGTTGCAGTGCATAAGTAATGGCGTTCCACGCACTTTTGGAAAAATCGGTAGGTAACAAAATTTTTTTCATAACATTCATATTATCGGGGTAGGTTTTGCATTACTAGAAAGGGAATCTTAACCTTCATCCCCAGTTCATCGATGGATGATCGGTATAACATATCTTCAAACAAGGAATGTCTTGAGTTCACCATCGTCAATAGATTCATTTCATTTTTTATGATGTACTCCATTATCGCCGCTACTTTGTTTGCGGTTTCCGTCATTTCAAAAAAGAGATAGGCCTTTTTCAATGATTCGTTTAAAAACAACCTATTATCAACTTGACGGTCACTTAACACATTGAAATCAGAGATGTATAAAAAATGGATTTCTGATTTGAAGCTACCCGCCAAATCCCCAAGAAGCTTCAATTCACGTCTTTTGTAAGGCACCATAAAATCCGTTGGAAACACGATTTTTTTTGGTTGTTTGTATTGGGTTTCCGCTGGGATAGCGAGGACTGGGCAGGTCACATATTTGAACAGTTGTACGGTGTAACTACCAAAAATAGTCTTGTTGTTGCTGGTCTCGCCCTTGGTGCCCATGACCACGAGGTCAACGTTCTCCTGGTTGGCAAAATCATTTACAGCATCCACAAGGCTATCAAAAGCGGCAACAGTATGGAATTTGTGCAATGGATTTGGAGGTATGCCTGTAACTTGGTCAACTAGTTTTTTTAATTTCTTCTCCACCTCCGCTCGAACCTTCTTTTCCTTTTTTTTCCTTTCCGATACCGTTGAGTTCTGAAAGGAGCCATATACCTCGTCAGCATAGGCGTGAAGTAGATAAAATTCCGTTCGAACACACTTATACACTTCTTGGGCATAGGTAAGGGCGTGCAAGGCATTTTCCGAGAAATCCGTGGGAATTAAAATGGTTCGCATAAAGACCTTTTTTCAAAAGTAAGGCGCAGGCTTACCCTAAAAAATGATTTAGGTCAATAGCAATAAAGACTGGGTTAGGCCTCAATCATGGATGACGTAGAAAGGGATTTTTGTGTGGAAACTTATTTTTTCAATAATGGAATCAAAAAGTATCTGCTGAATAAAGTTAAGGTTCTTGGCGACCATGACGATCATATCGGCATCCCTACTTTCCACAAAACATTGTATGGCTGATTTAACCTTTTTGTTGGTCACCGTATGAAAGCTATGATTTTTGGAATGCAGCTCCTCCATAAAATCCTGTAAATAAGCTCTATTGCTTTCTTGCTCTGGACTAAGGCCAAAACCATTTGAAGCTACGTGCATGATTCTCAACTTGGCTTCGCATAGTTGCAATAGCTCTGTAATTGCATTTAAGATGTTATGGGAGTAAAAAATATTGAAATCCGTAGGGAAAGCTATTTCCTTGGGCATGGAAACGACCACCTCATTGGGTATCACCAATGTATTGTGCTGCACTTTGGTAATGACATCTCCCGCACAGCTACCCACCACCTTTTCCCTAAGACCGGAAACTCCTTTGGTACCCATAGCAATAAGGTCTATTTTTCGATCTTCCAATTGCTTTTTTACGGATTCAATAAAAAAGCCGTACTCATGAATGGCATAAAACGAATGCTGTTTGATAGCCGAATTTTCCTTGGTACGGTTCAATAGATCTTGTAAAAGTTCCTTGGTGGGTTTGGTGTAGTTGGGTCTTTTTGATTTTTTTATGGGGATAAAGGATTCGCCCTGAACGTTTAAAAAACTATCAACGTGTAACAAGTAAAAATTGCACTCAAAAGAGGCAAATAAAAATTGGGCATATTCCAAGGCTCTTTCGGAATTCTGCGAAAAGTCTGTAGGAACTAAAATATTCTTCATCAAAAAAAGCTATGACCTCACTAAATTATGGTGTCCCAATTTCTCCTGTAATGATAAATATCAATTTTAAACAATTTGTTGTAATGTTTCTGAATCAAGAATATGAATATCCCTGTTCTCAATGGAAATCAGACCTTCATTTTTAAAGTCCGACAGGGTTCTGATAAGGCTTTCAGTTGCCACGCCTGCGGCCCCTGCCAAATCGCTTCTAGCAATTTTTAGAGGTTGTCCCTTTTTGTTTCCCATGGCCCGTGAAAATTGCAACAAGGTATGTGCTGTACGTTTTCTCACGGAACTATAAGCCATCTGCAGTAATTGTTCCTTTATTTCGGAAAGGCTTTCTGCCATTACTTCCAATATCTCCAAGGAAACATGTTGGTTTTCTTCCAAAATATTCTTCAACTTCGATTTTGAAATTCCGGCAAGTTCCGTGTCCTCCAGGGCCACTGCAAATTCTTGATGGGGTATATGGTCCATCAATGAGGTAAAACCTAGAAATTCATCGGTGGCATAAACGGAAGTTATCAGTTCTTTGCCTTGTTCATCAAGACGATAACATTTAACGGCCCCCTTGGTAATTAGATAGACCATATTGGAGTGATCACCCTCATTGTAAATACCTTCTTCTTTCTTGAAGGAATAGGGTTTGCCGTAATCGTCAAAAAAGTTTTTCAACTGTTCCAACGTACGGATTTTTTCTTCTTTTCCTTTGTTGGAATGCCATTCCAACAGGGTTTTGTTTAACGTAGCTGCCTTGTTAAGCCTTGAGTTGATGGTATCCAATAATTCCTCTTCTTCAAAAGGCTTGGTCAAATAATCGTCGGCACCAAGATTCATCCCCTTTCTTACGTCATGATGTTCGGTTTTGGCGGATACAAACACAAAAGGGATATGGCAGGTTTCCTTATGGGAAGAAAGGTTTTCCAGCACGGTATAGCCATCCATTTCAGGCATCATAATATCACATAATACCAAATCGGGAATTTCTTTTTTTGCCAATTCAATGGCTTTCCGCCCATTGGAAGCGGAAGACACCAAAAAACCGGAAAGATCCAGTAGCTCCTCCATGTTTTCCCTTAGCGAGGCATCATCTTCAACCAATAATATTTTTTTCATGATGATTGGATTTTGTGGGGAATTTTTAAGGCAAACGTACTACCTTTTCCCTCTTTGCTTTCAAAGGATATTTCAGCATTTAAATTAATCAGGTGCTGTTTTGCAATATTGAGTCCAATACCCGTGCCCTGGGTCGTTAGCACATTGCTTGCCCTGAAATAACGATCAAAGACATAAGGCTGTTCATCTTTAGGTATTCCAATCCCTTCGTCAAATATATTTATGATAAGAGCATCCCCCTGCAATTCCACAGCAACCTCAATGGTGCTGTTTTCTGAAGAATACTTGATGGCATTATGTAAAAGATTGGTCAAGGATAAGGCCAATATCTTTTCGTCAAAGGTTACCATGATATCGTCAATATTCTGTGGGTATACAATCCGTTGACCTTCCTTCAACAACGAATTGGCACTATAAACCACTTCATTGATCAATTTGCTCAAGGGGAATGATGTAGTGTTGTATCGTACCTGCCCGGTTTCCAATCGCTCTATCGACAGAAAGTCGGATAATATATTATCAAGATATTTGACCTTGGATTTAATGGTACCTATATGCTTGTCTCTTTTTTCCTGTTGATTGGTTTCCGTGTATTTCGATAAAAGTGTTATAGACGTTAGGATACTCGACAAGGGGGTCTTGAATTCATGGGAAACCAGTGAAAGAAACTTGGTTTTCAATTCATTTAAGCTCTTTTCTTTTTTAAGGGCGCTACTTAACTGTTCCGTCCGTTCCTCAACGGTCCGTTCCAATTTTTCGGTGTAGTTCTTTCTTTCGGTAATGTCCAAAACTATGGCGACACCCACTTGTTTTTTATCCAATAGTGATAATTGAAGGTGTACCTCTACTGGATAGTTGGTTCCATCCTTTCGCCGATGTATGGTCTCAAATTCTATCTTATCCTTTTTGTTTTGAAGCAAAGGCCTTAAAAGTCTAGCCAAACTTTTGTTGGTCAGCTTGGGTTTAATATCCAAAACCGACATTCCATCCAATTCCTCGATACTATATCCTAGGTTGAGCTGAGCACCACGGTTAACGTTAAGAAAGGTGAATGATTCCACATCGAAAACGTAAATCTCATCCAAGGATTCGTTAAAAATATTGAACCAATGCCCAATAATTTGTTCGGCCTTTTTTCTTTCAGAGATGTCCACCACCAAAGCCATCACGTATTTTTTGCGTAGAAGCTTAAAGGGATTAAGGCCAATCTCCAAGGGAAACTCACTGCCATCCTTCTGAGTTCCTCGTAAATCCAGTCCTTTCCCCATGCTTCTTTTCTCCCCTTTCCGCATGAATCCCATGAAATAATCAGTGTGGAGCACCGTAGCGTTTTTGGGCAAAAGGATGTTTAGGGGTTGCCCATTCAGCTCTTCATCGGAATACCCAAACATTTCATTGGCCACCGAATTACTGGCCACAATCTGTTGCTTATCATTTACTATGAGAATTCCCTCAGATATAGCCTCTGATAATATTTTGAAAATGTCATTTTCTTCGAAGAGTTTCATACATCAAGGTTATGCATATTTATGACATCCGTCATATTAAGAAAGCATCCATCTTACTACATTAATCCTGTTAAAAAGGTAAGAAAATGTTAGATGCAAAGGACAAAATAGGTAAGGAATTCTATCAAAATTTGGGAAAGCTATTTTATGCAGTGGCCATAGCAGATCATAGTGTTCACATCAAGGAAATTGATCGTTTAAAAGCGGTAGTACGTGAACATTGGTTGCAACTTGATGACATTGTGGATGAGTACGGTACAGATGCCGCCTTTCAAATTGAGACTGTTTTCGATTGGTTATTGGAAAATGAAAAGAATAGCGAAGAATGCTATGAAGCATTTGAAGAATTTTTTAATGACTACCAAAAGTTGTTCAATGAAGAGGTAAAGAACTTGACCATGACCACTGCCCGTTCTATTGCCGGGGCCTTTGCCGGGAGCAATAAATCAGAGCTTATCGTACTGGGAAAGCTACAACTTCTACTATTCAACTGATTGGATTTTTAAGGTGAGTACTGGAAGTTTTGCCGTATTCACCAAACTCTCACTTATACTTCCCAAAAAAAAGTGTGCCAAGCCCTTTCTACCGTGTGTCAGTACGGTTACCAAATCAATATTCATGGTTTGAGCAAAGTTATAAATACCTTCTTCTATAGAGTAATCATTATAGATTTCAATAGGAACTTTAGCTCCAATAGTCTTGTGAAATGTTTCTACCTTTTCAAGTATTTATGGATTACTTCGAAACGTTGCGCCAATGGTGTTGATGTAAACCAAGGTCAATTTTGCTTGCATTTTTTCTGCGAAGTCAGCTACCCTATGATACGCTACAGCGCCCTCTTTTTCAAGGTCGGTTGCGAGTAACATGTGATCAATTTTTAAAAGAGCTCCTTCTTTCCTTTGTGACCAGAACCGGAATAGTGGAGGTACGAACCACTTTTTCGGTATTGGAACCTACAAAAAAAGACGTTACACTGCTTGCGCCATAAGACTCCATAACAATCAAATCCACTTCCTTCTCTTTCGCCATTTCCGCAATTTCACTAAAATCCTTTAGGTTTTGAATGACGGTTGTAATGGTCAAACCCTTAAGATAGGGCTGGTCAATAAAAGAGGACAATCTCTTTCTTGCCAATTTCAGATAATATTTGGCCTCCTCTTGCTCCTCCAGCTCAGATTTTGATAGCACGGATTCAGAAATTCCAACCATATGGAAAAGAATAAGTTGTGCATCAAATCCCTTGGACAAAATGCTGGCTACTTCAAGGGCATTTTGGAATGCACGGAAAAATCAATAGGAACTAATATTTTCTTCATAATTGCTGTTACGCTTGGCCGGTCTTTGTTTAGCCAATTGAACTCCCGCGTTGTCCAATGCCGCTTGAGCTGCCTTTTCAAGACTTTCATTTATTGACCAGGCATGAAGGATTTTTTTATTTACATAGAGGCATATCGTGCACTTTCTCTGAATCTGTCCAAAATCGCTCGCCAAATGGAATATCACATCGGCCCTTTGAAGAAAGGGGTATTTCTTGGATAATTCCTCCATTCCGTCCATCATAATACCATATGAATCTTGACTCTTTGGTATGTGTTCATATTTAATGTCTATGGTCATAATATAGATTTTGGATGAAAGTAGAAGCTGCATCAAACCTACGCCATGACCTAGGTCATTTTCGTCCAATTAAGGGAGATTACTAGGCCAACTGGGTATATTCTTACTTTTACTTTACTGATGAATATCATCTTTTTTTCAATACGACTTTAAGAGGTTTGTAACCATTGTTACTGCATACTAAATGTGTATTCAATTATTTAGGGCAATTTAAATCATGAACGATGAGAGTAGAACAAATCTATACAGGGTGCTTGGCCCATGGGGCCTATTATATCGAGAGTAATGGTGAGGCTGCCATTATAGACCCCCTGCGTGAAGTTGCGCCGTACATTGAAATGGCCAAAGAACGCAATGCCAAGATCAAATACGTTTTTGAGACCCATTTTCATGCGGATTTTGTCTCCGGACATATGGACTTGGCCAAAAAAACAGGGGCAAAAATCATTTACGGACCAACGGAAATGGAGACAGGATTTGATTTTATTTCTGCCAAAGATGGCCAAGAGTTCAAATTAGGGAATGTAGTTATTAGACTTCTCCATACTCCTGGGCATACCATGGAAAGCAGTTGCTATCTTTTATTGGATGAAAACGGAAAGGAGACTTCGTTGTTTTCAGGAGACACTTTATTCATTGGAGATGTGGGCCGACCCGATTTGGCGCAGAAAGTAATTGCCGAACTGACCCAGGAAAAATTGGCGGGACACCTTTTTGATTCCTTACGGCATAAAATAATACCCTTGCCCGATGATGTTATCGTTTACCCTGGGCATGGAGCGGGAAGTGCCTGTGGCAAGATGATGAGCAACGAAACTACGGATACGCTTGGTAATCAAAAAAAGACGAATTATGCGTTAGATTCCACATTGACCAAAAAGGAATTCATTGACCGAATTTTAACCGGTTTAACACCACCTCCAGGATATTTTCCACAAAATGTGCTGTTGAACATCCAAGGGTATGAAAAAATAGATGATGTGATACGGAAAGGCACGAACCCTTTGAGTGCAACGGCGTTCGCTACCGCTTTAGAAGAAACCAATGCCATTATCCTGGACACCAGGGATGCCCAAAAATTTGCTTGGGGCTATATTCCCAATTCCTACAACATTGGACTGGATGGAAGCTTCGCCAATTGGGTGGGCACCACGATAGTGGATGTAAAAACCCCCATACTGATTGTGGCTGAAGAAGGTAAGGAGGAAGAAGTGGCCACGCGTTTGGCAAGGATAGGATTTGACAATGCCCTAGGATATTTAAAAGGAGGTGTAAAAGCTTGGGAAAACAACGGCAACCAACTGTATACCGTAAAGTCGGTTCGTCCTGAAAAACTGGCTTCCATCATGGAAGAAAAACATGTGGATATATTGGACGTGAGAAGAGAAAGTGAGTACAATACTGAGCATGTGCTGCATGCCATTAACCTGCCCTTGGATTATTATAAAGACAAGCTTTCCGAAATCGATAAGAGAAAGATTTATTATGTGCATTGCAGGAGTGGGTACCGTTCCATGGTTTTTATCTCCATTCTTAGGGCCATAGGTTATGAAAACCTTATTGATGTAAAAGGGGGCTTTAAGGACATGAAGGCCTCTGGCAAATTTGATATCTCAGAATATGTGACCCCAACTACCATGCTGTAATGGCGAAAATGTAAAATGTATTCGAACTGTTTTTTTTGAAGATACTTCCATGAAAATTAAGCATCATTGTCCATGATTTGGAAATAGGGAGTAAACCAATAAGCCAATGATGGAATCCAGTGAGATAATTGAACCTTTTGGGACATCAAAAATTGAAGATTGAAGAAATCATGTTTTCCTAATTTCATGTAAAACAGTGGCTTTGCCAATTACATCAAAGATTTTGACTACATGCCTATGACAAAGCCGTCTAAGTAAAAATGTACATGGATTAGACCTTCACAATTCAAGAAGCACTATATACCTCTTCGGTTATACTCAGGTGCTTGTTTTTTTTGTTATAAACCAACAACGGAATGGATACCTCGCCTTCCATGACTTCCACCATGTCTTTCTGGAAAAGCCGATCGAGCCAAAAACCATGCCCGCGTTCCAACATCACCAGCATTTCTGGCAACTCTTCCTTAATACACTGTTTGATCCCTGTTTCAACATCTTCGGATACTTTGTTACAGAAGACCAATTCTGGATAAAAGAAAGATTCCCTAACCTCTCTCTCAAAGGTGTTCATTTTTCTTTCAACATGGGTTTCCTTTTTTCTTGGAACATGAACAACTTTTATCAACGCTCCATATGGTTTCGCAAATGCTACCAATTCCTTTATGGCCAATATATCGGCCTTTTCAAAATCCGTTGCATACACCAAGGTGGACAACCCATGAAAATACACTTCGGGAGGCAACAATAGCAAAGGAACTTCAATCATGTAAAGCAACTTGTTGGCTATATTCTCAGAAAAATAGCTCCTTAGCGACTGGTAATTCTTGATGCCAACAACTACCAAATCAGCATCAATCCTATTGGAAGCGTTCAAAATACTTTTGGTTATGGAGCTGCTTTCATCGACAATCAGTTCCACATCACTTTTGGTGTGTTCGTGTTCCAACTGCTTTTCACAGTATTCCTCGAGTAGCAGACGCTGCTCTTCTGCAAAATTGAGTTCCAACTGGCTGTGCCTTCTAACGGTTGCCGTCACAAAAGCTTCAAGTTCATAAACATGAAGCACGTGTAACTTGGCTTTCATATTGGAACTCAAGCGGTAGGCATATTTCAATGCCAATCCCGAATTCGGCGAACAATCCGTTGCGTAGAGTATTGTTTTCATGGCATTCCATTTAATAAAACAAAATTACGATCAACATACATGTGTTAAAATGATTCAAATCATGAAGAAAGCATTTTCGCGACACACAAATTCATGTGTAGCATGAACTTTTCTTTTGAAGAAGTTCAACTCAAACAAATAATACTAACCAATAAATTTTATCCTGGGCAGTTTTGTTAACTCTGTTTTTTAGAATTATCTAATTCAAATTGATTCAAATCATTTCTAATGCGGACCGGGGTAGTTAACATTAGTACTTGAAAATTTTAGAATGCCACAGCAATGCTACGTATTTATTTTAGGGTTTTAAACTTGGAAGACTGTTCCCTTACCCAGAAAGAAATAATTGAACGGTTCAATTCGATAGGATTTATCCAAAATGTCCAGATTGATTTGGGCAGCAAAACATTTGGATTTGATTACGGGTCTTTTCGAGATTTGGATAGTGCAATAACCGAGATGGACAAAATAGGATTCAAATATTGTTATCTCTAGTTCTGTTCGAAGTCAGTCTATCCTATAATCCATGATTTCGCAATTAAAATATTCAAAATCGCCTTCCTTCAATTTCCATAGGGCCTTCATCTTTGTAGGTACGTATAAATCTGAGAGGACTTCATAATCTCCAAATTTCCCTACAAATTCATCCAAAACTTCTCCACGGTAGCGTTCTGACTCAAAACGTTCTATCAAGCCATTCTCGTTAAAGTAGAAAACACCTTTCGCTTTTGTATTGTCAACGATTAGGTTTGCTTTTAACGAATTTTCATTCAAAACTTTCCATGTAATGGCCTTGTTCAAAAAGGCTATGGGGTACAAGGGAAGCTCAGCCAAACACCTATTGAGGGCGCTCTCATGGATTTTATGGGATTGCTTTTTTCCTATGGACAGCAGTCCGAATAGGGAAACATTGGTTTCCCCAATTCCCATAATGGATCTATCCTTGACGAACAATGGGAAGGATTTGGCTGCCCAGATAAAACCTATCGGTACTGCGGACATCAACTGTTTTGCGGAAAAATCCATCCATTTGCTACTGGCATTTTTTCGTATTCGACCCCGCTGTTTAAAGGTTAGATGACAGTCACTACATATTCCTTCAACACCGACTTTCTTTAAGTAGTCCACCAAAAGTTGGGGCAAATCCCTTAAATCTTGCTGTACAACTGGTCTTTCCGTATTACCGTTCTTATTAAAAAGTTGGTCTTTGTCTTTTTCAACAGAATGGTAAAAATGATAGTGACCATAAAACAGGGCAAAAATTGCAACAAATAAGCTAGTGGTGATAATTGCCGCCATGTTAAAGAATTGAATTCAAAAGTAGGTAGTGGCTTAGGACTATATAATGATTTGAATCAGTTGGAATGAAGCCGGGAGTTCAAATTGGGCCATCTGATATTGCACGTTTGAACCGGGAGCCATGTAGGTCGGTATTTTGAAACTATTACACGCCCCACTATCCTTTTCAAATTTCATTGGGCAATGGATTGGATACCTTAAAACCGTCGTTTCCTGAAATAATTTAAGAAATGGACCTTGTTATGTTCCGATTTCTAAAACCGCTCAAAAACCCCGAGGCCAAAAAGGGCAAAGTCGTACTTGACCGGGTCATTACTATCTAATCTTCGAAGGTTTTTATCCAGTTCAACAAGGGCTTTGGCATCATTTTGCTTTCGTTGTAACAGTTGGAGTTTTCGAGCTACATTTCCGGAATGTACGTCCAAAGGACAAGAGAGCTTATGAGGGGATATGGATTTCCAAAGCCCAAAGTCCACCTTTTTATCATTGGGCCTTACCATCCAGCGCAAAAACATATTCATCCGTTTAGCTGCAGAGCCGTTGGTCGGGTTGGAAATGTGTTTCTGTGTCCTTCTTTGATGCTCGATTTCAAAAAACAGCCCCTTTAATTTGGTAATGGCCGGTTGTAAGGTGCTTTTTTCTTGAAATTTTGTAAAAACCTGCTCCAGACCACCGCGGTTCAAATAAATATTCTGAAGTCCTTTAATAAATACCATGAGGTCTTCCCCATTAAAGGTCCGGTGTACAAAATTTTCAAGCGGAATCAGATCTTTATCTCCGTGACTTGTAACGAAATCATATGGGGCATTATCCATTAAGGCCATTAACCGGGTGGCATTGTTGATAATGCTCCTTCTGTTACCCCATGCAATGGTTGCCGTTAGAAAAGCAGCGATTTCAATGTCCTCTTTTTTTGAAAAATGATGTGGGATTTGAATGGGGTCCGACTCCAAGAATGACGGACTTTCATAGAATTCCGCCTTTTCGTCCAAAAATTCTTTAAGCTCGGCTTTGGTCATTGGGAGGGAACTACACGATTACACCATCGACCATGGTCAATTTTCTATCTGCCATATTGGCCAGTTCTTGGTTGTGGGTAACAATGACAAAGGTTTGTCCAAACTCCTCGCGAAGCTTAAAAAAAAGATGGTGAAGATTGTCAGCACTTTCAGAATCCAAATTCCCACTGGGTTCATCGGCTAAAACAATGGATGGATTATTGATCAAAGACCGGGCCACGGCTACCCGTTGTTGTTCTCCGCCCGATAAAGCATTGGGCTTATGCTGGTGTCTTGCTTCCAATCCCAAAAAACCCAAAAGTTCCTTTGCCCGTTTTTCCGCTTCCTTTCTATTGGTCTTTTTGATGAATGCAGGGATGCACACATTCTCCAAGGCCGTGAATTCTGGGAGCAATTGGTGAAATTGAAAAATAAAACCAATATGTTCATTCCTAAATCGGGCCAAATCCTTATCATTAAGTTGGTTGACATTGGTACCATTGATTTCAACCAAGCTATCTTTTTTATTTGTAGCCATATCCAAGGTGCCCAAAATTTGTAGCAAAGTCGTTTTTCCTGCTCCTGAGGCTCCTACAATGGAAACTACTTCCCCCTTTTCAATGAAAAGGTCAACACCTTTTAGCACCTCTAGGGTCCCGTATGATTTATGAATATTTTTGGCTTGTATCATGCCATTTTTCTTCGACGTGAAAGTACGCATTACCAATTGAGATGACAACAAAAGCATCAATAAGGTTCCCCTAATTTCAACGACTATTAATCAAAAGTTAAAAGCAATGCCACTATTGCATAACTGAATAAAATGTTCAACTTTTACATTATATGAATAAACAAAATCAAGACAACATAGAAGTGGCCATTTTTGCCAATGGCTGTTTTTGGTGCACTGAGGCCGTATTTCAACGACTCAATGGAGTGCATAGCGTGCTTCCTGGATATATAGGGGGACATATCAAAAACCCGGCCTATCGCGAGGTTTGTTCCGGGAGAACGGGGCACGCTGAAGGAATCAAAATAGAGTTTGACCCGACTATTATTAGTTTTCAGGAACTTTTAGAGGTGTTTTTTGCTACCCATGACCCCACTACTTTGAACAGGCAAGGAAACGATGTGGGCACCCAGTACCGAAGCGAGGTCTTTTATACCAATGAAGGGCAAAAGGAAATTACTGACCAGTATATTAGGTTATTGCAAAAAGAACAGGTGTTCCCCAATCCCATCGTAACAGCAGTTTCAGAGGCGGGAACCTTTTATTTGGCAGAAGAGGACCATCATAATTATTACAATGACAATAAGTTACAGCCCTATTGTCAATTTATAATCAACCCAAAGCTTAAGAAACTACAGACCTATTTTGCCGATAAATTGAATACCGTTAAAGGATAATCGGGCCCCAAACGCCCTGTACTTTGCAAAATGTTAATATAGCTTTTTCAGCGGTTTTTTACTATTTTTCCAATATGTCCAAGAAAACCGACAAGCGTGTTCGTAACCTTTTATTGGGATTACTTTTTGATGCCATTGGCATGTCTTCTTTATTAATTCCTGGATTGGGGGATTTGCTGGATGTGATATGGGCACCTTTGGCCGGTTGGTTGATGACCCGGATGTATAAGGGGAAAATAGGGCAGGCCGCTGGAATCGTCACCTTTATCGAAGAACTGGTACCTGGACTGGATGTTATCCCTACCTTCACCATTATGTGGGTCTATACCTATTTGTTATCGGGAAAAAAGGCCAAACAGATGATAGGATAAGGTAGCTTACCCAATTCACACCAAAAAATAACACATTCGTTACCTTCGAAGCCTTCTTTTTAAGCAATTACTTTTTAATTTTCTCCCTTAAAGCAACAAGCAGTTGTGAAATTCCAATACGATGAAAAATAAAACACTGTACATATTTTCCTTTTGGGTTTTAAGTATCAGTTTTATGGTGGCGCAAGACCAAATCCAATCAGGACCAATGGTTGGGTATTCCACAATGAGAGAGGTTTTACTATGGGTACAAACTATGGATGCCACTAAGGTTCATTTTGAATACTTTGATAGGGAAGATCCCGAAAAGCGCTATAAAACTGAGACGACCAGTACCAATTCCAACAATGGATTTGTTGCAAAGCTCGTTGCCAATCATGTCTTACCCGGAAAAAAATATGCTTATGAAGTATTTGTGGATGGTGTTAAGGTAGAAAGGGATTATCCCATGGAGTTTCAATCGCAAACCTTATGGCAATGGCGAGAGGATCCGCCGGAAGTGAATTTTGTGGTTGGAAGTTGCAATTATGTAAATGAGGAGCGTTTTGATCGTCCGGGAGAACCCTATGGAAGCGATTTCGAGATTTTTGAATCGATACATCAAAAGCATCCTGATTTTATGCTTTGGTTAGGTGATAATACCTATTTACGGGAGCCCGATTGGAATTCAAGAGCAGGGTTCTTACATCGCTATACCCATACGCGTTCATTACCCCAATTACAACCCTTATTGGCTTCAACGCACCACTATGCCATTTGGGACGATCATGACTATGGACCAAATGATTCTGATGGAAGTTTTTGGTTGAAGCGCACAGCATCGGAAATATTTAAACTTTTTTGGGGAAATCCCAATTATGATGTCATTGAAGAGGGGGGAATTACAGGTTCCTTTCAATGGGCCGATCTGCATTTTTTTCTTTTGGACAATCGATATTATCGAACTTCCAATAACAACTTTGCCACCGATCGTGAGATGTTGGGGAAAAAACAAATAGATTGGCTGATCAATGCCATGGCTTCCAGTGAATCACCCTTTAAGTTTGTGTGTATTGGCGGACAGGTGTTAAGCACAGAAGCCATGCACGAGAATTATGCTACTTTTCCAAAAGAGCAACGCTATCTGCTGGATAAGATTCGCGAAGCAAGAATAGAAGGAGTTGTTTTTCTCGATGGAGATCGGCATCATACCGGCCTAAGTCGGATGCAGGAAAGTAGGGATGTATATCCCATCTATGATTTGACCTGTTCCTCCCTTACGGCCGGAGCCTACCCCAATAATGAAGAATTGAACCAGTACAGATTGGAAGAAACACTATTCGGTGAACACAATTTTGGATTGTTAAAGGTGAGCGGACCACAAACACAGCGAGTACTCAACATCACCATTTTTGATAAAGACGGAAAAGAGGTATGGACCAAAACTATTGAGGCCCAAGATTTACGATACACATCCCGCAAATGACATTTTTCCCAATACAAACACCAAATGGACGGGTCAATTATCCCTTAAAACTACCCTTAAGTAGCCCGTAGAACTCGTTTCGTAGGTTTTCTACCCTAAATTTTCCTCCATATTCCACAGTAGTGGTAAAGCTATCTTTATCTTTTATCCCCCTTGACGAAACACATAGATGTTTAGCATGCACGATTACAATGACATCCTCCGTTTCTAGGGTCGCCTGCAAATCATTTAAAACTTGCAAGCACAACCGTTCCTGTACTTGGGGTCGATGTGCATAATAATCCACTAAACGGTTAATTTTGGAGAGTCCCACCACCTTCTCCTTTGGAATATAGCCAACATGGGCGTGTCCGACAATCGGCAAAAAATGATGCTCACAAGAGGAATCAATGGTAATGTCTTGCTCTACCAACATTTTTTGATACCCATATTTGTTTTCGAATATGGATAGTTTTGGTCTGTTTTCGGGATTTAACCCATAAAAAAGTTCCTTTACGTACATTTTAGCAAAGCGATAGGGGGTACCTGAAAGGCTATCATCGTTCAAGTCAAGTCCGAGGGTCTCCATTATCTTTTGAAAATGATGTTGAATAATGGTTATCTTTTCGGCATCTGAGATGTCAAAAGCGTCCTCCCGCATTGGAGTTTCTTGAGAGGTAGGGATATGTTGATCCCCAAGGGCTTCAATTTTTTCAATATCTAACATGCAATTTTTTTTAGTTATTGTAGCCTGCTTCAGGACCTACTCCTCAATACAATGATTACAGTACTTTCGGTTGTAGAGGTGCAGAATTATTAAGCTTACTGCAGGCAAGTAGATGGCGGCTTCCGGTAATTCAACCACAGCCAATTTCTCATTGAGTACGATGATGGCCAAAACGATCCAACTCATCCATAGGGCAGAACGAATCCAAGATTTTGTAGTGGTTTGACTGGACCACCAAACGGCAAAATAGGATACAATCAAAAAGATGATATCCAACAGCCCCCACCACATGGGGTGGGCTTCCCCATGTCCACTGATTTCAGCCTGGGCAACGAACAAAAAGGGCGTTGCAATGCAATGAATCAGGCAAAGGAAACTTGCGCTACTCCCAATGATATCGGATTTTGAAGTTAACCGGAAAGTGTTCATGTATTTTGCTTTTATGGAATGCAAAATTAGGTTAAATTTTTAAATGCGACTAAGTTGCATTTCTATTTCTGTTAATTTTGCCAAATGGTTAAAACGGACGGTTTGCATTTTCAATATCCAGGCGGGGAGGCGTTTGATTTCCCTAATATTGATTTAAGCGCCAAAGATCATTTAGCGGTATTGGGACCTTCAGGGGTAGGTAAAACTACCTTGCTTCATTTACTTTCAGGGATTTTACCCGCATCGAGCGGTACCATTTTCATTGGCAATACGGAAATTACTTCATTGGATAGGAAAGCGTTGGACAAATTTCGCGGGTCACATATTGGACTTGTTTTTCAACGATACCATTTTGTGAAGTCTTTAAATGTGGAAGAGAATCTTCAATTACGACAGTATTTTCCCAGCAAACTAAAGGACAAAGAGCGAAGGGAAGCCATCGCGGAACGTCTGGGCTTGAAAGCGCACTTAAAGAAAAAAGTGACCCAGTTGAGCCAAGGACAGCAGCAACGTGTTTCCATTGCCCTTGGACTCATTCACAAACCTAAAGTGGTGTTTGCCGACGAACCTACTTCCAATTTGGATGATGTAAACTGTGAAAGGGTCTTGGGCCTATTAAAGGAAGAGGCTAAATTATGTGGTAGTAGTCTTGTAATCATCACCCATGATCAACGAGTAACCGAACACTTTAAAAATCAGGTAGTGCTATGAAACTTGGGTTTATTGCCTATAAAAATATGGTATCAAAACCTTTGAATATGGTTTTGAGTTTGTTGCTTCTGGTGTTAAGTGTTTCACTTGTTACCTTTGTTTTACAGCTCAGCAAACAATTGAATGGGCAAATGGATAAGAATATCAGTCCGGTTGATATGGTAGTGGGAGCAAAGGGTAGTCCGTTGCAATTGGTGTTGTCCTCTGTCTTACACATCGATTCCCCTACGGGCAACATTAAGTTAAATGAGGCTGAGCAAATAATAAAACACCCCTTTGTAGATTCCGCGATACCCGTTTCCTATGGTGACAATTACAGAGGATATCGAATTCTAGGTACCGACCCTGCTTATTTTGAGCGCTATGAAGCCGTTCTACAACAGGGGCGTTTGTACAAAACTACTTTTGAGCTGGTGGCAGGAAGCGCCGTTGCATTGAAGTTAGGATTGAAAATTGGGGGTAAGGTCGTCAGTTCCCATGGCTTGGCTGCCGCTGGTGGAGAAGCGCATGACGATAAACCTTATACCATTGTGGGCATTTTGGAGCCTTCTGGCACCGTAGTCGACCAATTGCTCATTTGCAATTTAAAAAGTGTTTGGGATGCCCATGACCATGGTGACGGGACACATGGAGATGAAGAACATCGGGAAGATGAAAGCAATCTAGGGAATGAGGAAGGGAACGACCACACTCAGGAAAATGAGCGCCATCACGACCAAGGTGATAAGGAACATGACCACACTCCTGACGATGACGAACATCACCATGAAGAGGAACATGACCTCCATGATGAAGAAAAAGAGATTACGTCCCTTTTGGTAAAATTTAAAAATCCCATAGGCTTAGTGCAGCTTCCACGTTTCATCAATGAGAACACCAATATGCAAGCCGCCCTTCCCGGTTTTGAGATTCAGCGCCTCATGGGACTATTGGGTTCGGGAGTGAAAACATTGAACGGTATTGCGATGGCCATTCTACTGGTTTCTGGTTTTAGTATTTTCATTAGTCTACTTAAAACCATTCGCGAACGACGACAGGAATTGGCGTTGTTGCGGACCTATGGGCTGGGAACCCGTAAATTGCTCTTCTTGGTATTATTTGAAGGACTGTTCTTGGCATTTATCGGTTTCTTATTGGGATGGGTACTGGGCAGATTGGCCTTGATATTAGTTTCAAAGTACATTGAAGCGGCGTATGGCTATGTGCTACAAATTAATGGCCCGGAATTTGTTGAGTTGCTTTTGCTGGGCGCCACTTTGCTTATTGCCATTATCGCAGTATTTTTGGCTTCCACATCCATATTTAAATTGAATATCTCAAAAACCTTAGGTGATGCATAGATGGTTAGTAGTGTGCTTAATGTTTGTAATTGCCCAAAGCCTATTTTCGCAATCAAAATTGACTTGGGATGATTTAGCCGATGTTGAATTTAAACCGGAGTATAATGAGAAATACGATGTGCATTTTTTAATGCCCACCTTTGGTGAAAAAATCAAGACCTACCACGGTAAAAAGGTTAAAGTAATCGGATATTTCTTGGATATCGCTGGTACTGGAGAAGTTTTTTTAATTTCCTCCAACCCCATGGCTTCTTGCTTTTTTTGTGGGGGTGCCGGTCCTGAAAGTATCATAGAAGTAAATTTTACCAAAACCCCATCGTTTAGAACCGATCAGGTGGTGGAAGTCACCGGTACGCTAAGATTGAACAGGGATGATGTAGATCATTGCAATTATATTTTGAATGGTGCTTTGGGTGAATTGGTAAATTGACATGAAAAGTCTAGTATTCTTTATGTGCCTGCTACTTTCCTATGGAATTCAGGCTCAAGCCGTATTGGATTGGTCCGATTTTGAGAGCGGAATATCGTGGAAAAAAGGCAGTAAAGACTCTACGTATCCTGGTTTTTTAAAAGCGGATTTTTCCGATACACTGGAGCGACTCGAAGGCAAGGAAATCTCCTTGATTGGGTTTTTGATCGTTTTGGACGGGGCACAGTCCATTTATATGCTCTCCAAGAATCCTATGGCAGAATGCTTTTTTTGTGGTAACGGTGGGCCAGAAACCATTTCACAAATTCTTTTTAAGGGGAAGCATTCCTTTCAAATGGATGATTTAATTTCTGTCACTGGCATCCTTCGTCTAAATCGGGATGACCCCACCCGCTGTTATTATTTAATTGAGCAGGCTGAGGCCTTTGGTATTTAATTCATGCGGGCTATGGAACAGATTTCTTTAGATCAAGTCTTTCGAGAAAACAATCTGAAAAGAACCAAATTGCGTATCGCCCTTTTGGGTTGCCTTATCAATGCCAAACATGCACAATCCTACATTGATATAAAAGAAGGAATGGGAATGGAAGTTGATAAATCTACGCTTTATCGCAATTTATCCACTTTTGAAGATGCCGGAATTATCCACCGTATCAATGACCAAAGTGGCACTGCAAAATATGCTTTTGGTAAAGTAGACCATTATCAGGGGAACCATGCCCATTTTGTATGTGAACAATGCGAAACGGTATATTGCATTGAACAGACATCCGATTTAGAAATTAACCTTCCAAAAGGTTTTAAAGCCAAAGGCATTCAGACCATCATCAAGGGCATTTGTTCCGATTGTTAGAAGAACCTCCTTACCAAAATGCATTGTCCAGCATGGAGATGAGGGACATCCCCGCAGCAGCACCTGAAATAAAAAGGTTCCATTCCCGATGCTTTACTTTCAAGATGTTAAGGAATAGAAACGCTATCCCCACGATAAAAAAGACAATTAAAAGTTGCCCCAATTCAATTCCTATGTTAAACCCCAACAACGGAATTACAATGTCGGAGGGGTCCATAATTAAGGCTTTAAAGTAGTTGGAGAAGTCCATACCATGAATCATTCCAAAGAAAAGAGCCATGGCGTAGTTCCGCTTCATTTTTAGTGATTTTAGTGCTTGGTTAGAGCCCAATGCATTGTGAAAAGCAGTAACAAAAATGGTCAATGGAATCAAAAACTTGATGATGTTCGATGGAATGGAGAAAAGTTCCAAGGAAACCAAAACCAAAGTAATACTATGACCTATGGTAAAAGCGGTCACCAAGATGAGGATTTTTTTCCATTCCTCGATGCGATATACGGCACATAAGGCCACCAAAAAAAGAATGTGGTCATAAGCGGCCATGTCCGCAATGTGTTCAAAGCCCAATTTCAGGTAAAACTCAAAGGGATGCATTTTAGAACTTCAATTGGTGACTGGGTGTTTTCTTATTAAGCATCATGCTTTTGGATGCTCCATCCAAATGAACATAAACAATATTATTCTGATCAAAGAACAAATCTGTAAAAACCGCATTTTTAATCTCCATGGAAGATAGAGGTGCGGGCTGCTCATATTCAAAGTATACCCACAGTGCCGTGTTTTCCCCCTCACCACTGAGCCGTTTACTTTTAATTTTGAGATCTACCTTTTTTTTATTGGCCTTTACAAAGAAAAAACGGTTGACATACTCCATAAGCATTTGATTGGCTTCTGCTGATTCGTTGGGTTGGCAAAAGGCCAATTCTTTGCTATAGGGGTCAAATACAATGGCCTCGTTGACATCCGTCAAAAAAAGCTTCAGGTTGATGGTGAGTAACTGTCTTTTGGAAGAGTATTCAATCTCACACAACGATAATCGTAAGGGGTGGGCCAATGAATGTCCATAAAGAACAAAAGCGAGTATAAACAAATAAGATTTAAGCAAAACCTTTACTCATTACGTTGATGAAGCCTTGGCCTGTATTTCATCAGCTATGGCCTGTACCTCCTTGAAGACACGTATTAAATTGCCTCCCCATATTTTTTCAATCTGTTCTTCCGTATAACCACGACGTACCAACTCAATAGTAATGTTCATGACTTCGCTGGCATCAAAAACGCCCTCTATTCCGCCACCCCCATCAAAATCGCAACCGATACCCACATGGTCGATTCCAGCAACTTTTACAATATGGTCAATATGGTCCGCCACATGTTCCACGGTAGCCGGTGGATTGGGAAATTTCTGATTCAATTCTTGGAAAGATGTTCTAAGCGCTGACCGCTCCTCATCGGTCATTTCAGAAATGGGCTTCATATTGGCCCGTAGGGCAGCAACCGCCGAATCCCGAGCAGCATTGGGCGGGGCTTCCCTCAAATAATCTGCTAGCATGGTCAATTGTACGACACCGCCATTTTCTGCCATGAGTTGCAACATCTCATCAGTCATGTTACGTTGGTGTTTCGTAACCGCCCGGGCATTGGAATGACTTGCAATGATAGGGGCCTTGGACAGTTTAATGGCATCATAGAATACGCTGTCGTTTCCATGGGAAACGTCGACCATTATCCCCAAACGATTCATCTCGCCCACTACTTTGGAACCAAATTCACTGATACCACCATGTTCCGCGCCATTCTCATCGGTGGCGGAATCCGCCAAGTCATTGTTCGAGGAATGTACCAAGGTGATGTATCGTACCCCTTTATTAAAATATTCCTCCACGTTGGATAGGTCATTGCCAATGGGATATCCATTTTCTATGCCAATATAGATAGCTCGCTTGCCTTCCTTTTCTAGGGCATACGCATCGCCAGGATTTAAGGCGAGTCCCACGATGTTGGAATTTCTTTCGGTGGAAGCAATAACGGAATCTATCATTTGAAGGCAAAGGGTCTTTGCGCGGCTATTACCGTCATCATCCCTGATATCCTGAGCTACGAACGCAGCAAAAAAGATGGCATCCAAATCGCCTTCCTTCATTCGAGGATAATCCACTTTTGAACCTGTCTCGTTGGGGTCATGGCGCTCTGCCATATCAAATCCCGGTTCAATCATCCTGAGGGGCGTATCTGCATGGGTATCCAAAGTGAGTACGCGCTTGTGAATTTCCAGCGCCCGTTGAACCAATTCCTCTTCGGTTTCAGTTTTGGAATCAGTTGAGTTGGACTTTTCCTTGCAGGAACCAATAAGAATCGTGAACAACAAAAGAATGAGGTAATTTGAGTTGGATTTACGCATGTTTCTGGTTTGAAAATTGAGTGGTTTTAAAGATACAACATTGGATGCATCCAGAACTAAACAAATTGATTGGATGATAGCTCCTTGATAAGCCGTTGTAACATCTCCACACCTTTAGCTAGCTGATCTTTGGCAATAAATTCATCGGCCCGATGCGCTTGGGCAATGGAACCGGGTCCACAGATGGCCGATTGAAAACCTTCATTGGCGAATTGCCCAGCTTCGGCAGCATAGGAAACGGTGTCCCATTTTGAGTTTCCCGATATCCTTTTGATCAATTCCACGACATCATCATCGGCTTTGGTATCCAAATGGGGCACCGGAGGGTGGTTTTCTATTGTCTTAATGGAGAATTCCGGATAAATATCCTGCAGTGCAGACTCCCTTTGTCTGCAATGGGCTTCAAATTCATCAACGATACCTTGAATATCATCCATAGGAATCGTTCGCAAATCCCAGTAAAAATATGCCTTGTCCGCTATGACATTAGGCGCAATGCCCCCATTGACCAATCCAATGTGAATGGAGGAGTGGGGAGGATGAAAGCGTTCGTCAAGTCTTCCTTCATCAATGAGCGAATCCATTTTCTTCTCCAGCCATAATATTAAACGCATCGCTTCATGAATGGCGCTCACCTCTTGTTTGATACGACTGCTATGTCCAGCGGAACCGTTGACATAGGTTTCCAAAATATATATTCCTTTTTGGCCGATAATGGGTTCCATCAACGAGGGTTCTCCAATAAGGGCATATTTTGGGGTTTCTTTATAATGGTGGCGAATAGTGTTTGCTAACTCCGGGGCAGCCAAGCAACCCACCTCCTCATCATAGGTGAAGGCGAAATACATCGGTTTTTTTAAATCAGCTTTGACCATTTCAGGTAAGGTGGCTAAACAGCAGGCCAAAAAGCCCTTCATATCGCAGGAACCCCTTCCGTATAATCTGCCATCCCCTTTATCGGTAAGCGTAAAAGGGTCCGTAGTCCAATCCTGTCCTTCCACAGGAACCACATCCATGTGCCCGGATAGGATCACCCCACCATCTACCGCAGGTCCAATTCGGCAGTGAAGGGAGGCTTTATTGCCTTCTTCATTTGGAACCAGATGTACTTGCACTCCATGGGACTCCAGATATTCCTTTATCCAATGAAGGATGCTTAAATTGCTTTCACCACCCAAAACTGGAAATGAAACGAGTTTAGCCAATACTTCCTCAACGTTCATATTCATTTAACTATAATTGGTTGCTACCGCTACAATCAAGGCCAGAAATGCCAAGATGAGAAGTAGTATTAAAACAGGAAAAATAAAGCGAATCCAACGGTCAATGGGTACTCGGCACATACTGAGCATAGCTATGAGTCCTCCAAGTGTTGGATTCATGAGATTGGAGAGTCCATCCCCTATTTGAAAGGCCAAAATAGTGATTTGCCGTGTAAGACCCAGCGATTCACCCAAGGGAAGCATTACGGGTAATGTGGCTAATGCCTGTCCACTTCCAGAGGGTATAAAAAAGTTGATGACCGATTGTGAAATGGACATACAAACAGCCGAAGCATATAAAGGCAAACCCTCCAATAGGGTGGAGAGCTGGTAGGAAATGGTATCTCCTATATTCCCCATTTCCATCAATACTTTAATGGTTGTAGCAAAGCCTACCATGAATGCCCCTGGAGCAGCCAGGGCCACAGCATTTAATACTGTTTCGCTCATGGTTGTGGCGCTCATTTTTGATACCAAGCCGCAGAGTAAGGCAATAATCAAAAAAACCGCCGAAAGCTCATTGATGTGCCAGTTTAAATTGAAAACTCCGTACAAAATGGCCAACAAACCCAAAATAAAAATACCAATGACCAGCCAATTTTTTGGAGGTAGGGAATAGTCTTGTATGGGTCTTGATAAGGTTAGATCTTTAGTATCCAGACCCTTTGCTAGACTTTTTTGTGGGTCCAATACTATTTTTTTAAAGTAGCTAACGTTGTAAAAGGCCATAACACTCAATCCCAAAAAGCACAAAGCGCTGCGCAACGGTGCTCCAGAAAACATGGGAAGCTCCGCTAATTTGTGACCGGTACCTACCGTGTAGGGATTAATGGGGGACAATCCAAAACCAATGGTCATGGCACCTACGGAAATACCCGCTGCCAAAATCAAATCTCCGCCCAAAGCCAGGCTAAGCACGGCTGCAATAGGTACCATGGCAATATTGTTTTCATAACCTACGGCAACCCCTAACAGCCCATAAATAAACGTCATAATAACGATAATTAGGTTTTTGCGTTGCAGGCCCAATTTTTTGATCAATGTACCAACGGCATTTTCAACTGCTTTTGATTTTTCCATAAAACCAAACATGATTCCACCGGCCAAAACAATGAAAATGATTTCCACTGCTGCTTTGAATCCCAGTGGAATGGCTTTGAACATATCCAATATTCCTATGGGGGAGGAAGCCATGATTTGGTAAGAATTGGGTACTACAGTGCTTCTCCCGTCCACCAAAATTCGCTCATAGGTACCAGCCGGTAAAATATAGGTCATGATGCTCACTAGGACGATAATGCCAAAGAGCATGGTGATGGCATGCGGAATACGGTTAAAGAACGATGTGGTTTTAGAATTTCCTTTGGTCATTGACTATAATTCCGTCTTGGCGATGCCAAATCTACTATTTGCTTTTTATATATCCTTTCTTACTGCCCCATATATCGCAAAAAAGCAGCGGAATAAGGGTTCCACTGCTTTTCAATACACTTTTGAATAGGTGTTAAAAGGTCTTTAAGTCAATGACTTCAAAGTTTTTTGCTACGAAATAATCGTCTAGTCCGTAATCGGTATTGATGATGATTCCACCAAGGAGGGTAACTTTATCTACAGGAAATTCCGCTTTGCAGGACTTTATATGTTCATGGATTTTTTTATCAATAATGTCATAAGTGGCCTCGGTAATTGCTTTTGCCTGGTTTGAACTATTTAGTACGTCTTCGCGATACGGCAATAAGCTTTCTTCCAGTTTCATTTGTTGGTAATCATCATCACTAAGGACGGGTCTGTAGTTGCTGTCCTGAAGCCTGCTCAAAGCCAACATCAATGCTCCACAAGAGTTACCGGTATCCTCCTGACGGGGGCGGTACATTTTGCCCAAATCGCCATCCAAAGTAATTCCAATGTGCGGCCCATAGAATATGAAGGCACTCCCACCATCTGGAATATGATGTGCAAACGCGGTCATGCCCGTTTGTCCGGCAAAGGGCAATCCTCCTAATCCGCCCATAATAAAAGGACCGAACAATACATTAAAAAAAGTGGTGGAAGGAACATTGATATCGTCTGAACAAACTGATGTGGCCATCAACACCTTGGAAATGTCAATTTTGTGTTCAATCTGCATCCTTCCTAAATAATGGATGGAAGTATCCTTGGCGTCCATGGCTTTTGGAAAATTTGCCTTTACGATTTCATCAAATTTGCGTTGTAACATAATTTCTTATTTCTATTTATGGATTCTTGAAGTCACTTTCAGCTCTATAAATATAAGCTATTCGATCCATAAGTTTCAGGCAAAGGAACAAACAACCACCCGTAAACGCCCTTTGGAACAGTACCCTTGAGGCATACGTATATCATACTTTGTCCAAGATGGTCAACGAGGTTTTTGTCCAACTCATAAACAATCGCCGGATAGCAACGGCTTTCCTACCCAAATAACCAGTTTATTTATTCCAAAGCATAGGCTCGTTCTACTGGCCAATCGTCAATATAACCGTTTCTCCAGAGGTTGGACTCAATTTCGTTGTCTGTGGCAAGACAGGCATCCAGTTGTTTACGAATACCTTGTTCATCCATATCCTGGCCAATGAAAACAATTTCATTCTTTCGGTCGCCAAACGTAGTATCCCAGCCGGCCTCGATATGTTCCTGGTTTTCCAGATAAGCGAGATAATTTTCCCTTTGATGCTTGGACATACTGCTCCACCAAACTCCAGCACTTTCTGCTCTAAGGGAACCGCCAGCTTGACCCCAAATCAAGGCTTGTTCAGGTCGGGAAGCCATCCAAAACAACCCCTTGCTGCGGATAATGGTATTGGGAAACCTTTGCTGTACAAATTCCCAAAAACGCTCAGGGTCAAAGGGCTTTTTACTTCGATAAACAAAAGAGCTTATTCCATATTCCTCGGTTTCCGGAGTATGTTCTTCCTTCTTTAATTCCTCAATCCACCCAGCACTTTGTTCGGCTTCTTCGTAATCAAAAAGACCAGTATTTAAGATGGATTTTGGGTCTACTTTGCTGAACTCGGAATTGATAATCTCTGCAGTGGGGTTAAGCTTTTTTATTACAGCCTGCAACATGCTCAAAGTATCCTTGGACACCAAGTCCGTTTTGTTTAGAATAATCACATTCGCAAATTCTATTTGATCCGTGAGCAGGTTGACAATGGTACGATAGTCCCCCTCCATATCAGTGAGTTCACGATCCATTAGGGTTTCAAGACTGCCAAAATCCTTAAAGAAATTGAAGGCGTCGACCACGGTCACCATGGTATCCACATAACTAAAACGGGACAAATCAATGTTGTTTTCCTCATCCACAAAAGAGAAGGTCTGTGCTACGGGAATAGGTTCGCTGATTCCTGTGCTTTCAATGAGAAGATAATCAAAGCGGTTTTCCTTTGCCAACCGTTCTACCTCGATCATTAAGTCTTCCCTTAGTGTACAGCAAATACATCCGTTGCTCATCTCCACCAGTTTTTCTTCAGTACGGGACAAGGTGTTTTCACTTTGTACCAGGGCCGCGTCTACATTGACCTCGCTCATGTCGTTGACAATAACGGCCACTTTCATACCTTCCTTGTTATGAAGGACATGATTAAGGAGGGTGGTTTTCCCTGCTCCTAAGAAACCGCTTAGTACCGTTACAGGTAATTTCTTTTCTAGCATGATAATACGATTGATTGCTATTTAAACACCAGGAATTATTTCCCTAAAAAATCAGTTCAAAAATACGACATTATGGTTTAAATGCAACTGAGTTGCATTTACTTTCAAAATACGATTTACCCTAAACAGTATTCAAGGGCTTCTTTAAATCAAAATCCAATTTATCTTTACCGTCAATGAAGGTGTTTAAATGCTTTAAATTAGCATTGAACCTATTCTCCTTAAAAGAATGAAAAAATTAGTTGCATTATTTGTGACCATTGGTCTATTGAATGTTGTTAATGGTCAAAAATCTGAAAATGATAGCGATAGTTCCCAGTATTTTTACAAGGATGTCACTACAACAAATTTGCCGTACAAAGACTTACAACAACTGTCTATGGATGCTGGGGTTGCCGATTTTGATCAAGATGGGGATTTGGATATTTTGATTGCCAACGAACACAGACCCAATATCCTGCTAATCAATGATGGAAAAGGAAAATTTGCAAATGAAAGTAGCTTGCGCATACCACAGGTAGACCATGATAGTGAAGATATTGGGATTGCCGACTTTGATTTGGATGGAGATTTGGATATTATTATCGTTAGTGAAGATGACAGGACCAACGAACTGTATCTTAACAATGGAGATGGCACTTTTACGGACGGCGGGAACAGAATTCCAGTTTCTGGCACTTCCAATTCCGTGGTTGTCATTGATGTTAATAATGATAGTGCTCCTGATATTATAATTGGAAACAACGGACAAAACAACCTGTTAATCAATGATGGCAAAGGATTTTTTAAGGACGAAACCACAAGTCGATTAGGGGAATTTAGTGATGTAACACAAGACGTGACCTTGGCAGATATCGACAATGATGGTGATGAGGATCTATTGATGGGTAACGAAGATGCCAATAGGGTATTGATCAATGATGGAAATGGGTTTTATAAGGATGAATCCTCAAACCGACTGCCTTATAGAACTGAACCGGAAGAAACTAGGGAAGTAGTTGTATCCGATATTGATGGGGATGGCGACCTGGATATTTTATTTGGAAACGTTCAGGCCTTTGTTGAAGGAGCGCTACGGCAAAACCGATTGCTTTTAAATGATGGCCATGGTTTCTTTTCAGATATCACCGGCACCCATTTGCCCAAAGACGATAACCGTTGTTTTGGGGTAGCTTTTTTGGATATCGATAATGATGGGGATGTGGATATTATGACAGGTAATACCAATGGACAACGATTTGGGGGCATTACTCCGTTCAGTATATATCTAAACGATGGAAAAGGGAGGTTCACTGAAATAATTGATCAAATCATTCCAGAAGATATTGGGGGTAGGGGTTTTGATATTGACTTTATGGACCTAAATGGAGATGGTATGAAAGACCTTTTTCTAAGTAATCGTGGATCACAGGATTTTTTACTTTTTGGAATTAAAAAAGAAACCATAGAAAAATGACCACTTTTGTGGTACGTGCAAAATTGTAGAGTAGTCTTATTCTAATACCCAGCCGCCTGCCCATCTTTACGACTTTCCGATGCCCCATGGTAGACGTTGTTTTTATCATCCCACAGAATGGCTTGATAGCCTCCATAAATTCCTCTTGCCGTTCCTATGCGATGCCCTTTATCCATTAGGCCGCGAATGGTGGAGTAGGGGATACCCGATTCCGTCCGTATCAGTCCGGTATTTTCTGTGGTTCTACCCATTGGGCTTGCTCCACCCGTATGGTCCCAACGTGGGGCGTCACCCGCCTCTTGTATATTCATTCCAAAATCGATGAGGTTCATCACAATTTGGGTGTGGCCCATGGGTTGAAAATCCCCGCCCATTACCCCAAAACTCAGGTATGGCTTTCCATCCTTGGTCATAAAGGCGGGAATGATGGTATGGAAAGGACGCTTGCCTGGTTCGAACGTGTTGGCCTGTCCGCGTTTTAAACTGAATAATTCCCCTCGATCTTGAAGCATAAAGCCTAGTTTAGGTGGAGCCATACCCGAACCCATCCCTCGGTAATTGCTTTGGATTAAGGATATCATGGTACCATCACCATCGGCAACCGTCATATATATGGTTTCCCCAGCGGAGATTTCCCCTGCTGTATATGTCCCTGCACGTTCGCCGATGAGTTGACGTCTTTCTGCAGCATAGCCATCAGATAATAGTTCTCCGACAGGAACATCAAAGAAGTCCATATCGGCGTAGTATTTGGCACGGTCCTCGAAGGCCAGTTTTTTGGCTTCTGTGAACAGGTGCAGATGTTCTGGACTCCCAAATGTAATATTTGAAAAATCATAGCCTTCCAAGATTTTAAGCATTTGCAATGCCGCGATGCCCTGTCCATTAGGGGGCAGTTCCCAAACGTCATAACCTCGATAATTAATGGAAACCGGTTCTACCCATTCTGAGGTATGGGCCGCTAGGTCCTTTGCAGAAAGGAAACCACCCTGTTCCTTGATAAACTTGCCAATAGTCTTTGCAATATCCCCTTTATAAAACGCGTCACGCCCGCCTTCAGCGATTTTTTTATAGGTGTTCGCCAAATAGGGATTTTTATAGATTTCTCCCTCGTTCGGTAATTTCCCACCATTTTGTGCTTTATAAGTATCCTCAATATTGGGAAATCCCTTTGATTCGAAGAAGGGTACGGTACGTTGCATATACCAGGCAATAAGCTCGGTCAACGGAAAGCCTTTTTCTGCATAATCGATTGCTGGTGCCAATATATCTGTCATGGGCTTGGACCCAAATTTGCCATGGAGCTCAAACCATCCATCCACTGCCCCGGGAACACTTACAGGCAATGGGCCATGTGAGGGTATTTTTTCCATCCCTTCCTTTTCAAAATATTCCAAGGTTAGTTTCTGTGGGGAGCGACCACTGGCGTTTAGACCATACAATTTTTTTGTTTTTCCATCCCAAACTATGGCAAATAAATCCCCTCCAATACCGCAACCTGTGGGTTCCATCAAACCCAATGCAGCATTGGCAGCAATGGCCGCATCGATGGCATTACCGCCGTTCTTGAGCATATCGAGCCCAATTTGGGTAGCCAAAGGATGACTTGTGGCCACCATACCATTTTGGCCCAGTACCACGGATCGGGTCGCAAAGGACTCACCGGTGATACGGTCTTGACCCATAGAAAGTTGGAAAATCAACAGAAGGAAAAATGTGTGATAAACTAATCTTTTCATATTCAACTTTAATCTTTTAAAATGCTAAATTCAACTAAATGCCCAATTCTTTCCTTAGAACTGAGGAATCAAGATTGGAAAGGAGATCAACCACATTAGGGTACCAATTTTCGTGATAGCCCAACTCTGGTCGACGTAGCTCTTTTATGGCTTCTTCCTTTGACCAATTTTCCATAACTATGCGATAAGTCGCCATGATGGCTCCCGTTCGATCCGATCCGTGCCAGCAATGAACCAAAACAGGTTTTTCTGCATTATTGATGGCTTTAAGGGCGGCAATCAGGTCCTTTCCGTTAAGTTCTGAGGTTTTTAAGGGCATGTGAATCAACTCAATCCCAGTTCCCTTGGCCTTTTTACTATCGTCCTTATTTCTTCGGAATGTAATAGCGGTTTTGATTCCCAATTCTTTTAATTCCTCAAACCCCTTTTTACTCGGCTGTTCCGAACGATAGACGGAATCGTTCAGTTGATACAAACGTTTAAATCGTTTTGATTCAATTTTCTTCAACGAAACACTCTGGGATATCACACAAAGTGGTACTAACAAAAGGATGGTTCGTAGCGCCAAACCACTTTTTTTATGGGAATTGCCAAACGTTGCCCTTGGTTTTATTTTGAAAGAATCAGGCTTTTTAACTCTTCTAAAAACGTTATCATATCCTATCATCATCAATTCCTGGCTAGACCAATGGGGTTATTCACGTTCCAAAGAAATCATTTCCATATTATTATCGGCTACCCGTCCATTGATTTTAGAAACATAGTTATCCATCAAACGATTTAGGGCATTGATTTCAACATCCAACTCCTTGGTAACTTCAGCAAAGAATTCTTGTGCCTGATCGGTTGGTGGATAATCCCCACGTTGGGAGTCCGCCATCAAGAAGGCCAAGCGGTTATTGATCCGAATACCATAGTTCAGGGGATCTTGATAACTCTGGTTTTTGGTCATATGAATATTATTTTCAATCACTTTCAATTTGGATTCGAATTCCGATATCATATCCTTCATGTCCTTTTTCAAGGTCTTTTTCCCGTTGAGATAGTCCAAATCCTTTTTAATTGTTCGTATATCAGTGATGGCGCTGTTCGCCTTACTTACCTGATCTCGGACGGCTATCAAAAAGTCAAACTGTTTTTGGTAATCACTTTGGGTATTGGGAAGTCTGGGATCTTTAGCTATACGCAGAACTTGTTCAGAAGTCTGACCATTGTAGTTCATCCGAATCATATAATCCCCTGGAACGGCTTTTGGACCGCGATTTGGAGAGGAATAAAACACCATACCTTTAAAGGTCTTAAATCCTGGGTAACGCATATTCCAAATTAATCGGTTCCCTCCAGACTTTATTTTTAAAGGTTTGTCGGCACTGGGATTCAATTTGTCCACCTTCGCGACGTTGGAGAACTTTTGAATTAATGTACCATTCATTTCCAGGATTTCAATGGAGACGGTATCCGTTTCCTGGAGGTTCCTTACATAATAATTTATAATAGCTCCGTTGGGATGATTTTCCCCAACCAATTTCATGTTGGGTCTACCCCATCCACCGCCTTGTTGCATTCGGTAGGCCTTGTCCGGTTTATATAAATAAAAATTGGCATTGGCTACCTCTTGTGAAAGTTGGTGTAGGGGAGTAAGATCATCAATCATCCAAAAACTGCGTCCATGCGTCGCTGCAATCAAATCATTGTCCCGTACATGCAGGTCACGAATTGAGGTAATGGGCAAGTTCAATTGAAAGGGTGACCAACTGGCGCCATCATCAAAGGATACATACATGCCCCATTCCGTTCCTGCATATAGTAAACCTTCACGCACCTTATCAGAACGAATGGCCCTAGTGTAATGATTGCCCTTAATACCCTTGGTAATCACCTTCCAACTTTTACCGTAATCGATGGTTTTGTAGAGGTATGGGGTGTAATCCCCAAACTTATAGGAAGTGGCGGCAACATAGGCCGTCCCTTTCCGAAATGGACTAGGGTCAATGCAATTGATCATGTTCAGTTTAGGGCTCATGCTTTCCGGGGGCGTGATGTTGTCCCAGTTTTGTCCATTATCCCTTGAGATATGTATTAGTCCGTCATCACTACCTACCCAAATCACTCCTTCCTCCAAAGGGGATTCATTAATGGCAAAAAGGTTGGAGTAGAACTCTGCCCCTGTGTTGTCTTGTGTAATGGGACCCCCGGAGGATTTGATGGTCTCGGGCAATCCACGGGTAAGATCGGGGGAAATGGTCTTCCAAGTTTGCCCCTCGTTGGTCGTAACATGTAAATAGTTGGATCCGGCGTACAGTTTGTTGTCATCATGAATACTGAATTTGACCGGGAAATTCCAGTTGAAGCGGTATTTCATGACTTCGGCCCCTGAACCTGCGGGGTTGTCCGGCCAGATATTAACGGAACGGGTTTGGTCCACGGAATGGTCCTGTCGCATCATATAGCCTTTAAACGTTCCGCCATATACAATGTCGTTGTTTTTTGGATCAGGAGCCAGATGGGCACTTTCCCCACCGGCTGAGGGTTCCCAATCCCCCTCCGTAATGCTTGAACCTGAAGTTCGATGATAGATTCTAACAGTACTATTGTCCTGTTGTGCTCCATAGATACGATAGGGGAAGGCATTGTCCGTGGTTACCCGATAAAACTGTGCCGTAGGTTGGTTATGGTAGGTCGTCCAATTTTCTCCCCCATCATTGGAAACTTGTGCTCCACCGTCATCCGCAATAACCATTCTATTGTTGTTGTTGGGATCGATCCATAAATCGTGATGGTCGCCATGAGGGGCATTCTTTAGTTTGAATGTTTTCCCACCATCAGTGGATACCCCATAACTAACGTTCATCACATAGACTTTATCCTTGTTCTGGGTATCCGCATAAATTCGGCAGTAGTACCAAGCCCGTTGGAGCAAAGCGCGATCCGCATTGACCTTTTCCCAAGTCTTTCCCGCATCATCCGACCGAAAGACTCCTCCATTTTCAGCTTCAATAATGGTCCAAATTCGGTTGGAATCCACTGGGGAGACGGCAATACCTACAATGCCCCAGACCCCGTCGGGAAGCCCTTTATACTTGGAAATATCGGTCCATGTATCCCCTCCATCCGTACTTTTATACAATTTGCTATCAGGACCTCCACTATCCATCCGATAGCCGTTTCGCTTCATCTCCCAGGTGGCGGCATAAATGATCCTGGGGTTATTGGGATCGAGGATCAAATCTCCAGCCCCTGCTTTATCACTTTCATAGAGAATCTTGTCCCAAGTCTTACCTCCGTCCTTGGAACGATATACCCCACGGGTTTCATTGGGCTTCCACAGATTGCCAATGGCTGCAACGTAAACCAAATCAGGATTGGTAGGGTGAATACGAATTCTTGAAATATGCTCGGAACCCTCAAGTCCCATGAATTTCCATGTTTCTCCAGCATCAAGGCTTTTCCAAATACCATTTCCTGATGAAACATTACCCCGCAGCGTTTGTTCCCCTTCACCGACATAAATGACATTAGGGTCGGATTCAGAGACGGCAACCGCACCAATGGAACCCCCAAAGTAACCATCCGAAATGCAGCCCCAGGTATTCCCTGCATCCGTGGTTTTCCATACGCCCCCGCCAGCAGTTCCCATGTAGTATAGGTTGGGATTGTTCAGTACACCTGTTGCCGTACCAGCGCGACCCCCACGAAAAGGACCCACTAAGCGCCATTGCATGGAATTGTACAAGGACTGGGAATAGGTTACTGTGTTTACACTTTTGTTCTTTTTTCGTTGGGCATGCACATCCCCAGTGGGTAGAATAAAAAATAGGAGTAATGGGAGTAATAAAAGTGACTTCATGAGTGATATCGTTAGGGTACTAAATGTAACTATTTTTATCATCAATTTCATAAAACCAAACTAGTATTGATTCCCTTCTTTATTAGATGGATTTTGGTTAATTTGTAAACCATATCCTTTGATAGCTAATAACCAATCATCACTACTATGAAACACACTGATTTACGCCTATTGCTATGGGTATTCCTCTGTGCGAACCTTGGGTTTTCCCAAAACAACAACTATGCTGATGCCTTGAAATCTTACAAGTGGAGGGCTATTGGTCCAGCCAATATGGGGGGTAGGGTAACTGATATTGACGGGATTCCTGGAGATCCGAGTACTTTTTATGTATCCGGCGCCGATGGCGGAATCTTTAAGACTACAAACGGGGGAGTCAACTTCACTCCAATATTTGAGGGTCAACGTGCGTACTCCATTGGAGCCTTGACCATTTCACCTTCCGATCACAACGTACTCTGGGTCGGTACGGGAGAAGGAGATCCCAGAAATAGTGTTGGCTATGGTTGGGGCGTTTATCGTTCTGTTGATGCCGGTCAGAACTGGACGCACCTTGGGCTAAAAAAAACAGAACGGATTAAACGCATTGTGGTTGACCCCAACAATCCTGATGTTGCCTGTGTATGCGCATTGGGCAAGGAATGGGGAGCCAATCCTGAAAGAGGGGTTTTCAAAACCACCGATGGAGGCAAAAATTGGAAGAAAATACTGTACATTGATGAGGATACTGGCTGTTCTGATATTGCCATGGACCGAAGTAACCCCCGTATCATGTACGCGGGTATGTGGACGTTTCGAAGGAAGCCTTGGCGTTTTGATGATGGAGGTAAGGAAACGGCAGTCTATCGAACTATGGACGGAGGGGAAACTTGGAAAAAAATAATGAACGGTTTACCTGAGACCCCAATGGCCAGACCTGGAATACACATTGCGCAAAGCAACCCCAATATTATTTACTTGATGACCGAGTTTCAAGGGGGAGGTACGGCGTTTCGGTCTGAGGATCGCGGGGATCATTGGGTTATGGTCAACGATGACCCCAATATTAATTTTCGTCCATTTTACTATAGTGATGTCAGGGTGGACCCCAACAATCCAGATATTCTCTTTTCCATTTCCGGTAGGCTTAGTCGATCTGTGGATGGTGGGAACAATTGGGAGCGCATTGCCACGACGGTACATGGTGATCACCAAGCCCTTTGGATAGACCCCACGAATTCGGACTATATCTTAAATGGTAGCGACGGTGGCTATCAAATATCCTACGACGGTGGCGATAATTGGGAGATCATTAATAATGTGGAATTATCGCAGTTCTATCAAATTTTCATTGATAACAAAGACCCATACAATGTTTACGGAGGGTTACAGGATAACGGAACATGGGTGGGCCCGAGTAATTCATTGTATTCAGCCGGTATATTGAAACGGCATTGGAAGGGGCTTGCTTACGGTGACGGTTACTATGCCGTGCCTATACCGGGCAGTGAACATGAGGTTTATGCCAATTTACAGGGAGGTGTCATCTTTCATGTGGATTCCCGCTATGGCAATGTTCGGAACATTCATCCCTATCCTAAAATCATTGGATCGGCAGGAGATGCCATAGAAAATCATAAATATCGATTCAATTGGGATTCTCCTATTGTCATTTCCCCGCACGACCCAAATACCGTTTATTTTGGGGGAAATGTAGTTTTTAAATCCACGGATAGAGGGAACTCATGGGAAGAAATCAGTCCTGACCTAACGACCAATGACAAATCAAAGCAACGTACTTCGGGAGGCGAAATTTACCAAGACAATACCGCTGCCGAATTTCATTGTTCCATATTGTACATTGATGAGTCTCCGGTTGAAAAGGGGGTCATTTGGGTGGGAACTGACGATGGCAATGTGCAAATAACTAGGGATGGGGGAGCTACATGGACCAAACTCAATGACCGAATCAAGGGATTGCCAGAATTTGCTTGGGTGGCAAAAATACATGCTTCGGAACACGATGCTGGAACTGCTTTTGTAACCGTAGATCAGCACAGAATGGATGATTTTAGGCCTTATGTCTTTATGACAGGAGATTATGGCAAAACATGGACGAAAATAAGTAATGGCCTACCACAGGACGATTATGTGAAAGTAGTACGACAGGATCCCATAAATCCAAATGTGCTGTTTGCAGGAATGGAACATGGCATCTTTGCAAGTTGGGATAAAGGGCAATCTTGGACCAAAATCAATAACAATCTTCCCAATGTTTCAGTTCGGGATCTTCGAATCCAGAAAAGGGACCATGATCTAATCGTAGGTACCCATGGCAGAGGCGCCTGGATATTGGATGATATTCGACCGCTTCGGGAAATAGGGGACACCAAAGGTAAATCCACCCATCTATTTCCTGTACGAAAGGCTACACTCTGGCACATGTTCTGGCGGATTGAGAATTTGGGCGATCGTCATTACAGGGCCAAAAATCCGGAGTATGGGGCCAATATCAACTACTTTTTAGCTGAAGGAGAAAATAGCACCGCCGTTGTTGAAATTCTTGATAACAAAGGAAGCGTTATCAGAACATTAAAAGATACCACAGCTAGGGCAGGAGTAAATCGAATCGTTTGGGATTTGGGCCATGAAGCTGCAACGAAAATGGAAGGAGCCTCCGGAGGCGGTTTCTTTTCAGGGCAAATGCATCCCTACGTTTCCCCTGGAGCCTATACGGCACGTCTCAAGGTCAATGGAACCGTGTCAGAAACATCAATTGAAGTACGCGGCGATCCTCGAATGAACTTAAGCGAAGAGGTTTATACCTCCAAAACACAATTGCTATTGGATCTCCGGGAATTGTTGTCGCAGACCAACATAATGATCAATACCACCAACACCTACAAGACCCAATTACAGGAGTTGAAGAAAAAACTGAAACAAAACCAAGCACTTGATGAGGCTCTGTCCGATGCTATTGAGGGGGCCATGAAAAAGATTTCGGCCTTGCAGGATGATATTTTGAAAAGGCCTCCACCCTCCATGACCTACAGGCAACGACCTCGATTGCGTGAAGAGATTCGATCCTTGATGCGCGCTGTAAATGGCGCATGGGCTACACCTACCCAACCACAGTTATCAAGGTTACAGCAATTGAGGGGAGAAGTTGCGGATGCCAATCGCACCCTCAACCAAATCATCAGCACTGATATTGGGGGAATTAACGAAAAGACAAAAAACATTCCTCAAATTTCAGTAGGTAAAAAGTGATTGTACATTGCTTCTAATTTCTGATACGGTACATTATTTATGAAAAGACGCCTATTACTATTCTTAGCTATTTTGCTCATCCTTTTTGTGGTTGGTTTTTTATGGATAAGAAACAGCAATAATTTTAAACGGGATGGCAGTTTTGAAATAACGGTCAATGAGTATCCCATTAAAATTATGCGCGATGCACATGGTATTGCCTATGTCATTGGGAAAAGCAAGGCGGATGTCTTTCGTGGACAAGGATTTATTAGTGCCCAAGACCGCTTGTTTCCAATTGAATTTTACCGGGCCATCATTAAGGGTGAAGCAGCTGCAATTCTAGGTACTTCCATGCTATCATCGGACATTGACATGAGGGTCTTGAACGTTTACGGAAATGCCGAGCGCCAATTTCAATATCTGGATGAGGAAACCAAACAGGTGTTGCATTGGTATTGCGAAGGCTTTAACGAATATCTTAGGGTGGGCAAAGATGAATTTCCATTGGAATTGGGATTGTTGGGCATCGAACCTACGCCATTAAAGCCGATTGACATTGTCTCGGTAACCCATTTTGTTGGGTTATTTCACAGCCAGAATTTGAACGACGAGATTTTAAGTCTTAATCTGGCATCCCAAATGACTGAAGCAACTGAACTTCTTCCGCTTGCTGTGAATTTGGACAGAAGCAAGCCTTTGGATTTTTCATTGGATTCCTTACCAAGGTTGGAGACTACGCCAGCGAAAAAGATAGCATTTTCAGAAATGCCAAGCCCCTTGCTTCCGTATCCCAAATTAGGTTCCAACAATTGGGCGATTTCTGGTCAAAAATCCAAATCAGGGAAACCTATATTAGCAAACGATCCCCACATAGATGCCAGGGTATTGCCAGGAACATTTTATCCTGTGGGATTGATATGTCCTGATTTTAAAGCTGTGGGTATTGCCACCCCCGGAATTCCAGGGTTAATTTCAGGTCGTAATGAATACGTTGCTTTTGGCATAACCAATGCCTATGGGGATAGCCAGGACCTTTTTTTGGAAGAAACGGATGGCGAATTCTATATCCAAGATAGTACCGAAGTTCCCTTTCAAGTGCGAAAGGAAATCATCACGGTCAAGGACAGTGCCGATGTTGAACTCAACATTCGTACTACGCAAAGGGGCCCTATCATTTCTGATTTTCCTATTTACAATATTCAAACAGATGATGTTGTGAGCTTTCGGTGGTCTTTGGCCGAAACTAAAAGCAGTTCTGTTGGGTTTCACCGATTACTGGAATCAAAAAGTGCTTTGGAAATGCGAGAGACCTTGTATAATATGGATAATATGTTCTTCAATTTTGTGATGGCGGATGTGGAGGGCAATATTGCCCATCAAGCCACGGGATTGGTACCCATACGTTCCGATAAAAACGGTCAACTGCCTAAACCGGTAGGATATGGTACTACTTGGAATGGGTTCATTTCCAAAAATGAAATGCCACATATGGTTAATCCGGAAAGGGGCTGGGTGGGAACCGCCAACCATGATACACGCCCCGATGATTACCCCTACTATTATTCCGGTCATTTTTCACCGTTCTATCGCTATGAGCGACTGAAGGAAGTATTTGATACCACCAAGACCTTTGAGGCGGACGACCTATGGGAACTCATTTTTGACGTAAAGAATATGCAGGCGGAAAAACTCGTGCCCATTTTTGTTTCGTTTTTGGAAAAGAATGAAGAGACCAAGGATATTGCAACCATTTTGGAGGAGTGGAACAGGGAAGATGAAATTAAAGAAGTGGGTGCCGCCGTTTACAATGTGCTTTACAACGAATTACTCTTTCTAATACTCGATGATGAACTGCCTGACGAGTTGGAGAAGATGTACTGGGAAAATGTCTACTACTGGAACCAACGCCTCGACAGTCTAATGCTAACGGGCCACCATTTTATTGATAATATTGGGACGCCCCAAAAGGAGACCTTATCTGATTTGGTGGTAGCTTCCGGCCTACGAACCAAAGAAATTCTGACCGAAAAACTGGGTTCAAATCAGAAGGATTGGAAATGGGGCAACTTGAATACCGTTTACTTCTACAGTCCCATAAAACAAAGTGGGTTTGGCAGTAAGCTGTTGGGAGCGGAACTGCTTCCTAAACAAGGTTCCAACCAAACTTTGAATCGAGCTGGATCAGTAAAAAATAGGGAACATAAGTATGACACCAGTTGGTTCAGTTCATTTCGTATGGTAGCGGATATGAATGATAGTGAAAAGATCATGGGGGTGGTTTCCGGCGGAAGCGCAGCTCGAATATTCCATCCCTATTACAAATCGCAATTGGAGCAATGGAAAACCGGTGAGTGGATACCTTATTGGATTTCTGAGGAAAAGATTATGGAGCACGCCCAACATGAGCTTATCCTGAAATAAAATGTGAAACCGATGTGTACAAGAAATATACCTTGGGCTAGACTTACCTTAATTTTAGTGGCACCCCTATTTTTATTGAACTGCAATCACCCTAAAAAGGAAGTGCCCAAAATTGAGATTGAAACATATTCCACGGAAGATTTGGAATACCCTAAACAAGAAGTGCATATTCCTGACTCAACCCAAAAGGAGTTTATTACCAATTTCTTTGTTCCTTGGAGCTCCAAAGCAAAAGAACTGCTTTCCACTCTAGGTACTTTTCCTGGAAAGGAACTTGCTTATTTGACCAGCTACCAAAATGACAATGAATGGTATGGGGAAAACAAAAAGCCACATAGCAAAGAGCAAAGGGATGAAATAGTAAATAATATCAATGCTGATACTTTCCCCAATTTTTTGAAAAAGGGAATCGTAGTTGCCCATACCAATCTGAGACGGATACCATCAAACAGACCTGGTTTTGATACCTATTCAAAAGCAGGGGAGGGCTTCCCCTTTGATTACTTTCAAGAGACGAACCTTTGGGCAAACACCCCTTTACAGCTCCTTCATCTATCCATTGATAGACAATGGTGTTATGTAATTAGCCCCTATTATAAAGGATGGGTTACCGTGCACGATTTGGCGGTGGTTTCAGAAGATTTTATGAAGGAGTGGCGAACCGGAAACTATGCCATGCCCTTGTCTGACAATGTCCATTTGGGGAATCCCACTTCAAACTATGCGCTAAATGCTAAAATGGGGATGGTTTTACCCTTTGAGGAAATCAATGCTCCTCAAAACGTATTGGCTTTCTATGTAAACGCGGATGAAAACCAAAATGCCAAAATTCTAAAGGCAGAAGTGGCCAAAGACCTAGTTGCTTTTGATAGTGTTGCGTTTAATGAAAAGCTACTTAAAGATTTGGTATCCAATCTAATCGGTAGGCCGTATGGTTGGGGAGGAAACCTGGAAAATCGGGATTGTTCCTCCATGATTCGGGATATGATGGCCACTTATAAAATTTGGTTACCTCGAGATTCCAAGGATCAGATTGAAATTGGGCAACACTATGAATTGACAGGTAACATCCAGGAAAAGATGCAATTCATTAAGGACAAGGGAATCCCGTTCCGGACCATTCTGCGGAAAAAAGGACATAATATGTTCTATGTGGGCAACGCTTCAAACGGAGAACCATTGATATTCCATGCTATTTGGGGATTGAAAACCTCCTATGGGAATGAACAATTGGCTGATTTTCTTAAGGATTATCCCATTGAAGGCATCCATCAAGAAGAAGATGGCTCACTAAAGGGAAGGCATATCATTGGGGAAGCGGTAATTACTTCTGTAATGGCCGGGGAAGGGAATGAAGGTATTACAGTCCCCTTATTGGAAGAGATGTATGCCATGACCAATTTTTTGGGGGAATAGGCGTTCAAAACTGTTTTAAAAAAGTAATCTTGCTGATGGTTTGGGTAGTGCGTTGTACGGGATCAAACAGGTCTGTTTGGGTATCGTTGAAAACGATATAGATAAACGAAAGGGGCATATACTCCCAGCTAAATCGAATGTTCCATCGCCCTTGTTCATCAAAACTATTGTATTGGTAAAAAGTGGACAGCTGGACCCTTGGATTCAATGCCAAACGCAAACTTCCGGTGTACAAATCGGTATTCAAATCTTCTGAAAGTATTCCCACATCATTGATGTTATTGTTTTCGTAGTCGATATTCATTGCGATGTGGGGTACGGGGGCGTACCTTAATCCAGCCGTTACTGAATTCCGAATCCCATTGTAAAAATTCCCGAAGTCAAATCTAATGGAACCTGAAAACTTTTTTGACCGATCGGAATTATAGCGAAGAGTATAGCGCGTATAGCTGTATCGGCCTTCTTCAATTTCTAGGCCTAGGGGAGCAAAATCAAAATTGATGTTCTGCCAGGTAGGCCGAAAAGATGCCTCTAAAAAACTATTGTCCTTAAACCAGGTATAAATGGGAAAAATGTAGAGATTGGATTGCTGGAAACTCCCAAAATCCTCAAAATCATGAAAGTAATTAAAGAAGACCCCAGGATCCCAGCGACGAACAAAGGGTAATTTCTTGGGACGCAAAATAGCATAGCCTCCAGGACTGTGGTGCATTACGTCTTTCTGCTGTACAAAGCCCATGTCAGGATTGTAATCTTCACTCACGAAGAAGTTCAAATAACCCAAATAATAGTTATTGGTCGTAAATCCGCTAAAAAAGCGGCCTGCATATCCGTTTTCACTGGTTTCGCTGTCAAATGAGGCCGATAATAGGTAAGTTGTCGTCCATTCACTTTTTGGTCGAATAAGGCCATCCATGGAAATCGTGGTATTGTTTTGACTTTCTGGGCTTAAGTCGGTAAATGAATCGTCCCTGCGATAGGTTACCATGGCCCCAATATTGCTTTCCTTGCCATAGTTTTTGGTGTATCGGGCCACTCCAAAAGTAGCACCCGGACTATCATCAGTTTTACGTTGGCGGACAGCTAGAGCGGCAAGGGTTCGTTTTTCATCACGGTCGGTAAATCGAACACCGGCATCCAATGGGGCAGGGGCGGCATTGAAGGCATTTGATAGTCCTATGGTACGACTGAAAAACGGACGCACCTGGGAATTACCCCCTCCTGCCCAAATACCGGAATTTTCCAAAAAGAACTGCCGTCGTTCAGGAAAAAAAATGTTGAATCGTTCCAAGTTGTTCACCGCCTGATCGACATCTGCTTGTGCAAAATCGGTATTAATGGTCAAATCCAAAACCGCATTAGGGCTAATGGCCCATTTAACGTCTCCGCCCACCTTGGGATTATTCAATTTGTCGACCAAAACACTTCCCTCCTTGTTTTCATCATATTGGTAAAGGGCATAAGGTTCTATACGAATATTGGCGGAAGGGGGTGGCACCTTCAGACCTGTAAGCTTGGCAGCATAGATCATCCGATTCTCTGAAAACGACTGCGGTATGGCCGGAAATACTGTTTTCTCATAGTCCTTGCGTGCCAATCGGAAAAAAGTAATGCCCCATTCCACGGGAAGACCGGCCACAGGCTTGTCATAACGGATGGATTTAAAGGGAATGGCGAATTCTGCATAGTACCCTTCGTCCGTTCGCTGCGTTCGAACCCGCCATAAAGCATTCCAATCCTCATCCCTATTAGCATCATTAAAATTTTGAACATCTTGTTGATTCCCATAGGGGGTGGTTTGAAAGGAAACGGCATATTGTTTGGTGTTTTGGGCATCGATTTGAATCCCGAAAACATCGTTTTCAAGACCATTGAAATCCCGACTCAAATCCTGCATTCGAACCCCCTTTTTACCCATGGAATCCCTGGCAAAAACTCCGAAGTAAATGTTTTTGTCGTCATATAAAATGCGAACTTCAGTAGGATTTTTAATGAATCCACCTTGAACGGGTTCCTGCCTGAAGAAATCCGTAACCGGTTCTACAAGATTCCAGTCGGGTTCATCCAATCGACCATCAACAGCAATGGTGCCTTTGGCTTGGAAAGCTGTTATTCTTACGGGGACTTCAGGGGGGGGGAAATTATCGGTTTCGTCTTGTTGGGCACTAAGTAGAATACATCTCGAAACCAATATGCAAACACCAAAAACTTTCATTTGAGATTTAAGCATACTACTCAGTTTTCAGAATGATGTCCCTTGATTTTTTTTGATACGCCAAAATCCCAGCTAGATATACAAAAAGGGAAAGTCCCAGAACGGTAAACAATGCACCTGTGAATGTCCCTTTTAGCGGTTGATATTCAAAATGTGGTAAATTTTCAATGTCCTCCTTGGAGAACACGGTATTATTATATACCATCGGAACAAAATGATTACGCCATTCATGGGAAAAATCGAGCACCTGTTGCCTATAATTTTCATAGTCCTGGGAAGAAGTACCTGCCATTTGATTAAGCGCTTCCTGTGTGACCACTGCGGGAGAAAGCCATTTGAACTGTGTTACCCAGTCCTGCTGTTTCCGTAATTGCTGGTCATGATTGTCCAAAACGGGTTGTAGCTCTTCCCGGATCACCTTTTGTGCCACCATAAAACTATGCCAATAGTTGCGTTGTAAAGTGGTGTCATTTACGGCATACTCCGGGTGATCTCTAAGAAAATTATCCAATATTTCATCCACATTTTTAAGAACATCCGCTTGTGTGCCACGCATCTCATTTATCATTAATGCGCGGGATGGCAGTGGATATAAGGTACTTCCCATTTGATTGATGACAGAGGGTACCAAAAGGACAAATACAATCCAAAGTCCTAAGAGTGACATGGCATTTTTGGCCGAACGACCCACCCAAAGGTTGATCAAAAAAGCCAGGGCAAACCAAAAAAGGGCATAAGCAAGCACCATAGAGATTAACCCTAAAAACGCCTTCATTTTATTGAGCGGAGGGATACCCAAAGCCAGAAAAACCATAAGCAAAGTCAAAATGACGAGTACGGAGAGCCATAAAAATCGCAACCCCAACTTTTGTAACACCCACGTTTCTATTCGTATGGGCTGTGCGCCCAGTAGGCGCAACGAACCACTTTCCCGCTCAGCAGAAAGCACGTTATAGCTAAAAGCAATGATGAGCAATGGGAGTAAATAGACAATCACAAATGCCAAATCAAAACTGCCAAACAGCAATTGCACGGGACTGGTCATTTCGGTAAAATCCTCTATAAAGGAAAAACCATATACCTCAGGTTTTTTATAGTGGGTAAACATATCACTCTGTCCAGTGGCAACAAAGGCAAACGTCTCGGCGGGCATTGCCGCAACTCGGGGATAGCTGTTGCCAATCACCATCGGATTTGTAGGGTGGCGCCAGGATGGAATGGAAACCTCCAGCTCGCGGTCCAGACTGTCTAAAAGCTTCACCATTATTTTATCATTTTCACGGGCTTTGTCCTGTGCAGTTGTAATAGCCGCATTGCGCTCTTCCACTTTCTGCAAGCCGTTGTAGGTGGCAAAACCAAACAGTAGCAGCAACAGTGCGCTCATCAGTTGTATCCACCGGCTGCGCAACAGTTGTTTTAATTCATATTTAAAATTGTATTTGAACATGACTATTTAATTTTGACGGTCAAAAACAGCATTCCAAAAGACAATACCAACCAACCGCCCAGTAAGACAACATTAGACGTATTTTTAGAAAGTGTACTGGATAAACTGGGTGGTTCATACTCAAAAGAAGGCAATTCCTGCCAGTAGTTGGCATCTGCCTTCCAATCCCAATCACCGTATTCCGAATTTTCGGCAAAGTGATCGTTTAAGAGCTTTTGAGCGGCGATTCGGTATTTTTCTGCAGCGTCGTTGAAATGCCAATGGGTTCCGTAATCCGTATTTGCCAGTGACATGCTCAAAAAGCGGGTAGGTAGAAAAGGGGACATAACCGCCAGTGTTTGATACACCTGGGTCTGTTTTCCATATTGTGTTTTTAGATGATTGTAATGCTTAAAATACACTTCGGCTTGATGTTCCTCCCCTTTCTGCATAATGTAGCCATCAAAGTTGAAGGGTAATTGACTCAAACTATCAACGCCGTATTCCGCCAAAACCTCTCGCTCCAGTTGCTGTGCTTCCTCACCCCATGGATTATGACCGTCCAATCCTTTTTCTTTATCCATTTGTACCGCTTCGGCAAACTCTTGGGCTGTAGGATAAGGATGCCTTGCTTGCGCAAAATTTGTGGCCATCTTTGGTGCAACCAGACAAGCAATAATCCAGACACTCAAACCAATTACCAATGCGATTCCTGATTTTTTTGCCTTTGCGGAAATGAGTAAGACCATATTGATAAACACCGCATAGAACACCATATATACAAGAAACATAGTAACCAATGTGCTCCAATTAAAAACCCCAAAGTCCTTAAGATTTGACAGCACCAAGCCCGCAATAAGGAACAAAACAAAGGTGATTGAGAAAATTGGGGTGAAAAGCGCCAGCCATTTGCCCCAAATCCACCTGAAGGAAGAAATACCTTGACTTTTTAATAGGGTAAGCGTACCCATTTCCCGTTCCTTTGTAAACGTATTAAAGCCCAACAGAATAATGAGTAAGGGGATGATAAATAGCAATATAAAATCGGGAGTCAAATCCCCGAAACGAGCTAAGCCGGTTTGGTCAGCTGCGGCACTAAATTGCGCTTCATTACGGGCATGTGCTTCCAAAAAGATGGAAGTTCCCGTATACTTATCCACGCCTTGGTCCAGTAAGGAGAGTGGGTATTTTGGTTTGAACGCATAGGTGCCATAGTGCGCGGCAGAATGCGGGTTTTTAGCACCTTGATTGTCCCAATTGGCTCTTTCCGTTTGCTGTGCAACTTTATATTGCTCATTGATGTTTTGATATTGTCGTGCACTAATGAACACGGCAACTGCCAAAAGGAGGATTACGATAATCAGCGAAATAAGGACCCTGCCCTCTCTAAGCAATTCCTTGGTTTCCTTACTGAATGTCTTTGAAATCATACCGATTCTTTTTCGTATTTCATGGTATCCAGATAGCACTTTTCAAGTTCACTAAGAGTGATTTTTTCAACCACAAATTCTTGTTTGAGCTGTCCGTCTTTCATAATCCCAACATGGGTACCTATTTCTTTGGCGCGAAATAGATCATGGGTAGCCATTAAGGTGGCCACGCCTTTCGTCTTCAGTTTTTGCAATACTATTCCAAATTCGTTACTGGCTTGGGGGTCCAAACCAGACGTGGGTTCATCCAATAGGAGTACTTTGGCATCTTTTGCCAGTGCAATGGCGATGCCCACCTTTTGACGCATCCCTTTGGAAAAGGTTGAAATTCTTTTGTCAAAAGCATCCGGTTGTAATCCGGATTCTTCCAGAACATCCTTTAAAGCTGCTGAGGATAATTTCTTTCCTGCGATTCCAGAAAAGTAATCCAAATTTTCAACCGCGGTCAAACTAGGGTAGAGCATTAGGTTTTCCGGGATGTACGCCAAGAAGTGTTTGGTGGCTTTTGGATTTTTATGCACCTCAAGCTGGTTAATGAATGCACTTCCCGAAGTGGGCTCAATAAAACCCAAGAGTAAGTTTATCGCTGTTGTTTTTCCGGCTCCGTTAGCCCCTAAAAGGCAGTAGATTTCACCTGCTTTTACATTAAGGTTGAGATGGTCAAGCGCAATTTGCCCACCATATGTTTTTGTAAGGTCTTTGGTCGTAATCATCTATTCTCGGTTCGTGTGTTTCGTTAAGAAGGCCAATTCATATATGCCATAAGGATTAAAAAAAAAACTCCCACTCTGATTGATTAAAGCAGCGCGGGAGTTCAAGCATATTCGATTGGATTTTACTGAATGTTCAACACAAAGGATAGGTTAAAATCAGTATCACCATCATTGGCACCTGAGGTCGCTGTCTTCACATCAGGTTGGTGTTGCAACCTAGCAGTGAAGTTACCACCCGCCACGGGGGTTGCCCCAGTAGTCCATGTTGTGGATAGGCCCAAAGGATTACCGTTATCGTCTTCATCTTCATAGTTGATAGGGTCCGAAGCCGTATCTACATTCCCATCCCCAGTTGGGTTGACAAAAGCGTCCTGAGTGAAGCTAAAGAAAAATTGGTGTTCATCATCCTCTTCTTCGATTTCCTCCCCAATATCCTCTACATCATCCAGATCCAAAGCATTCAAAATGACAAAGGATAGGCGGTAGGTCGCGTTTAAGCTTAAGGTAATGGCCGTGTTATCTTCCTGCAATCCCTGAATCCCTTCCCCATCCGGATCAACAGCGGAAACGGTTACCACATCGGTAGCATCGGCCGTGTTGGTAAATACCAAGGAAACGTTGGTGATGACTTCCAGTTCATTTTCCTCTTCTGGAGCGGCGTCATCATCATCACTACAACTTACTATTGTGATGGCGCCAAACAAAAGGGCCAGTAAACGTAAATTTTTAAATAGTTCAATCGTTTTCATCTTTTCTTTTTTAAGGGTTTAAAATTGTACTTGTTTTTAGTTTAATAAATTCCTGTAAAGGTACTTTTGAATTTTTGATTTGGGGCAGTTTTTGCAACTGAGTTGCATTTACATTTAGGTTTTTTGTTTATTTCATAGCTTTTTTGGATTTAAATTGGTAGTTCAACGAAAAAATGAGGTTCCTGCCGGGTTCATCAGCAAAATATCGCAACTCGTTCAGGTAATCCCGATAGCTCGTGTTCAAAAGGTTTTGTACCCTGATTCCGGCACTAAGGTTGTTCCAACTCAAATTCCAGGATAGGTCCAGTAGAAAATAACCTTCGGGAGGATCGGTAAAATCAAAAATTTCGGCATCAGGAGTTAACAATGAAGTTCCGTCGATCAGACTTCCAATGGTGACCGTTCGCGGGGCCTGAAATTGCTCAAAGGTATAGCTGGGACGAATGGACCATTTTGAGGAATCAAATACCCACCATTTTCCTTGGTCCCATTGCAATTCATAACTGGTGGAAATAGGAGGTTGGTTGATCAAAGGTTCATTATCCCCAATATTTCTTGACCATAAATAATTAATTCCAAAGGTTCCTGAAATTTGTTTTGTCCATGCTCTTCTCCAACTGTAATCCATACCCAAGAACAAGGCATCCACCTGATTGTAAATGAAAGCAGTGGTTGGACCCCTGATTGTTCCTGAAACCCCTATGGGTCGATCAAAGATGAAGTTCTCAATATAATGGGAATAGACGGTTAGGTTATGTGAATTTCCATTTTTATTGATTTCAAGTTCATTGATGAATTTAACACCTCGTTCCGGTTCCACATCGCTTTCTTCCAAAAGTGTTACCTCACTTGTATCAATGGGTATGGGACCATCTGTCTCTGTATACCTAAGCATACCATAGATTAAGCGGAAACCTTCCTGTCCAAAGCTGAAAAGCTCGGCTACATTGGGAGTGCGCCAAGCAGATCCTAGGTTGGACCTAAAGATACTGTTCTCGGATAGTTGCCGTACGTAACCCAAGGAGGCCGTAAAATTGGTAAAGCTATAGTTGTCCCTAAAAATATCTTGATTGGTCTCCCGCCCCCGGACATCATTGGTCTCAAAATCAAAACGGATGCCTGCTTCGAGGGTATTTTTCCCAAAATCCAAACTTTCTACCGCAAAAGCACTGAACCGATCCGTATTGTAATTGGGAATAAATGGGGTGGTCTGTGTACCGGGATTATTGTCGTTATTTTGACTAAAGTATTGCACCCCTATCAAACCGTCCAGACCTTTCCATTTTGGATGCTTCCATTCCAATTGATAATCATACGTAAGTAAATCCAAATCAATTATAGGTAGTTCTGAATTTCTGCGTACATCAAACTCATCCCTTTTGTTCAATTGTACCCCTCCAATTAGGGTAAGCTTTCCAGTTTCCGAATACCACCAATTTATTTCGGCCTTTCCTAAGTGATGTTGGGTGGCTTGATTGGGAGGATTGATGGAATAGGAGAGGGAATTGGCAGGCTCAGGGGTCTCCGCATTGAAGGCTCTTCTAATGGCTTCCGGACTGCTGACGAATGATGCTCGCAGCACGGCCAAATTCTGATCTACAAAACTGTAATGCACCTTAAAATCCCATTTATCCAAATGGTATAAGGCACCTAAACCGAAGGCACTTTCTTCCTTTCCGGTATTGGTTAGATTGTAATTTGGTGCTTGTCTATCACCAACCCTTATATATTTACCGTTTGCATAATAACTCCAATTTTCCGTCCCCTGTTCTATTTTGAAGTTAGCATTGTACCCACGACCATTGGTTTCATACCCCGTTCCAAGTTTACCATTGAGTGGATTGTTGAGCAGTAAAGGGTTTGGCTCAACAACAATGGCACCTCCCAAGGCTTCAGGGCCGTAGCGCACCCCAGCGGCTCCTTTTATTACCGTAATGCTATTGGCGGAAGTAATGTCAATCTCCGGGGCATGATCGGTACCCCAATTCTGAAAACCATGTTTTAGGCTGTTATTGAGCACCAAAATCCTATTGCCATAGAGACCGTGAATGACGGGTAACTGAACATTATTTCCCGTTGAAATAAAGGTTACCCCTTGTTGTTTGGATAAAACAGCAGCCAAGGATTGTGTGGAATTGTTGGCAATTTCGGTTTTACCTACAGTGACCTGGGCAATGGTTTTTGTGCCTTTTTGCTTGGCACGTTCAGCTTCAATGGTCACTTCTTCCAAGCCCGTAACTTCCTGCTTCAAATAAAAACGGAAATCTGCACCATGGTCATGTTCCTCCCTGGAATCGGCATAGCCGATGCTTGAAAAAATCAACGTATTCGTTTCTGAACATAACCCGTCAATTTTGAAATTTCCATTGAAATCGGTAGTGGTATATTTTTCTACGCCATCCACTTGAACAACGGCGTTGGGTACGGGCTCGTTGGTATCCATATCCAATACCTTTCCACTAACCGAATAGATACAGGAAACACTTTGAGCACTTACCCATAGTGAGCTGCCCAATAAAATATATAGCACAAGAAGCTTGAGCTTCATTGAATTTTGATTTTAATTTGCTAATAAGTGAAAACCCACCAACTATAATAGGATAGCTGCAGGTAGAGTTACATCCCTGACTAGGAGAGGGGAGGTGGGGGTCTTACAAAACGACCACGATTTAGAAAAAAGGTTAAAAGTACACTAGTATAGTCGTCTTTTGGTTGATGAAATTCGACTACATCAATAGTTTTTACCAAGTGTAAAGCTGTGTCTAGGGAAAACTCAGCATTAAAGACAAACATTGCGTTTTCACAAAGCTTGCAATCATCTTCATCATCATGCCCCTTATCATTATCATTTTCATGATGATGTTCATGTCCGCAGTTGCTATGATGAAGGCCAAAGTGTTGATAAGAGCCGTGCCCATGTTTATGATGTAGATGGAGATGTATACCGGTAGCAAAAACCTTGAAGACGATCAAGGCCAGAAGAATAAAGGAATACGTTAATTTTCTCACGGCCATAAGCGGCAAAGCTAGCTTTTTTGCGGAAAAAATTAGTGTTAAAAAGCAATTAATTTTTATTCAATCTATTTAAAAAGAAATCCCAATCCCATGCGCGCCAGCATTTTCTTTGAAAAGCCCCAAAAGAAGGTAAATTGGCCAAAGAACCATCCGATGATGACGAGAATAACCTGGTAGATAGGTAATATGACGACAATGCGAACGGGCCAATACAACCAGGGATTTGAGGTTTCCTTTTCAATACCTATCCAATGGGTCAGGGGTTCCGCCAGTTTTGCAGAAACGCTTCCGGTTATGGCAAAGACGATAAAAATGGCGATCATTTCCCATTTATGTCCCACTTTCCATTTGTTTTCCAACTTCTTAAAACACCAAAAGCAGATCTTGAGGATCAGATACCCCCCTGCAGTTGTGAGGAATACGGTAAATGGCCACTCCCAAGCGGTATTGTTCAATTCATAACCGTGTAGCAACCTCCTCGTAATCAAGTAAGCGGTTGCAACGACCATGAGCGTGCCAAGAACAGGGAATAGCAGTTGCCATTCCTTGGTGATTTCCCATCGCTTTTTTATGCGTTCCATATTTCAAAAATAGGGTATACCTTGACTTTGTCATATAAAAAAACCATTTGGCTTGCCAAATGGTTGTTCCATATACAGTATGTTCAAACTTATTTCCCGAAAAGACCGCCAAGCAATCCTCCAAGGCCACCTTTCTTTTGGCCGCCACTGTTCAGTACCATACCGGCTAAATCATCTAGGTAGCTGCCATCTCCATCGCTGTCCAAAAGGGATTCTATCAAGGATTGTTGTTGGTTGGCCGATCCACCGCCACCCATGAGGCCACCCAATAATCCAGACAGTGCATCGGGACTTGAAACGTTTTGCTGTCGACTTTGTTTTCCCAAGAATCCAAGCAGTATAGGGGCCGCCACCTTTAGAATTTGTGAAATGGAGCCAGCATCCAATCCGGATTTGCTGCTCAGTGCGGTTTCCACTTGGGGTTGTTTATTGCCTAATATATGACCTAAAATCCCGGCACCATCGTCCATCACCGCTTTATCCACGCCGCCACTGAACAATCCTCCCAGATTGTCCAAAATACTTCCATCATGTTTGGAGGACAGGGCATTCATAAGGCCCTGGGCCCCTTCCGGTGTAGAAGCGTTACGGTTCATGGCACCCATCAAAATAGGCATGGCCATGGAAAGTACATCAGCGGTTTTACTCTCGGACTGATTGGTCTGGCCAGCTACACCGCTAATAATCTGTTTGCCCATAGGGCTATTGATTAAATCTAATAATCCTGACATTTTCTTAGTGTTTAGAATAAAGCGGTAATGTACAAAACTAGCTTGTAATTCACTTTAATAAATTGTGATTAATCCAAAATGGAGATGATTTGCTCCGCAAGTTCCAATCCAATTCGGTCTTGTGCTTCCACAGTGGAGCCCCCTACATGGGGGGATAACGATATTTTTGGGTGCATCAGAATCTTTATTTCCGGAGAGGGTTCCGATTCAAAAACGTCCAAACCGGCAAAGGAAACCTTGCCCTTATTCAGGGCATCCACCAAGGCAACCTCGTCCAGAACTCCCCCTCGGGCAGCATTAATGACACCTACTCCGGGTTTCATTTTTGCAATTTCTGAAGCACCAATAACATAACCGTTGGTTTGGGGCACGTGGATGGAAATAAAGTCCGATTGCTGTAATAGTTCATCCATGGAGACCCCTGAAAGTTTAAAAGACACTTTCTGGCCGTCAAAGAAATCCATGATGAGTTCCCTTTCCTCGGGATGATAGTCATGAAAGACTACCGCCATACCCATTCCAATGGCCCTTTCGGCAACCGCTTGTCCAATCCTTCCAAATCCAATGATACCTAAGGTTTTCCCTTTCAGCTCAACACCCCCTTGGTACGACTTTTTTAACTTCTTAAAATTACTGTCCCCTTCCAAAGGCATATTTCTATTGGCATCGGCCAAAAAACGCACGCCGTTTAGAAGATGCCCCATGACCAACTCTGCCACGGATTCCGAGGAAGCTGCCGGGGTATTGATTACATGAATATTCTTGGCTTTGGCATAGTCCACATCAATGTTATCCAAGCCAACACCGCCCCTTCCTATCAATTTTAATCCCTTACATTCCTCGATAAGTTTTTTGTCAACTAGGGTGGCACTGCGAACCACTAAAGCTGAGATTTCATGTTCATTGATAAAATTGACCAATTGTTCCTGAGCAACCTTGGTTGCGATAACTTTAAAACCGGCATTCTCCAATTTTTCCTTACCCAACTGGGAAATACCATCATTAGCAAGTATGTTCATCATCTATCCTTTTCGTTCCAATTCACTCATTATGTCTACCAAAACACCAACACTCTCAAGGGGAAGTGCGTTGTACATGGAAGCACGATAGCCCCCAACGGAACGGTGGCCGTTGATTCCATTGATTCCTGCTTCCTTGCACATTTCATCAAAGGTCTCCTTTAAGGTATCATCCGTGATATTAAAAGTGGCATTCATGTTGGAACGGTCCTCTTTAGCCGCAAAACCAGAGAATACGGGGTTGAGTTCAATCTCTGAGTAAATAAGATTCGCCTTTTTTTCATTCACTTCCTCTATAGCGGCAATACCCCCTAAATCCTTTAGCCATTGCATGGTAAGCATGGACACATACACAGCAAATACAGGTGGCGTATTGAACATACTATCCTTTCCAATATGAACCTTATAATCCAACATGGATGGAATTTTTCTGGATACCTTTCCGAGCAAATCTTCCTTAACCACTACCAATGTGGTTCCCGCAGGACCCATATTTTTCTGTGCCCCGGCGTAGATGATATCGAACATTGAAAAATCAAGCCGACGGGAAAAAATGTCAGAGCTCATATCACATACCAACGGAACATCCGTTGTCGGAAATTCCTTAATCTGTGTCCCAAAAATGGTATTGTTGGAGGTAAGATGTAAATAATCCAAGTCGGTAGGGATGGAATATCCTTTTGGGATATAGTTAAAGTTATCCTCTTGGGAAGAAGCCACTTCCACAATTTCCCCAAATAACTTGGCCTCCTTTATTGCTTTTAAACTCCATGTCCCTGTATTTATATAACCTGCCTTTGTTTCCAATAGGTTATAGGCGACGTTTAGAAACTGGGAACTGGCACCACCTTGAAGGAACAAGGCTTGGTATCCCTTGCCATCCAATCCCAATAATTCCAAAGCCAATGTACGTGCATTTTCCATGATTTGCACAAATGCCGCACTTCTATGGGAAATCTCTATAAGTGATAGCCCACTGCCATCAAGTTCAATCACGGCTTCCGCAGCTTTCTTCATAACGGAATCGGGCAGGATGCAGGGACCAGCGCTAAAATTGTGTTTTTTCATTCATTCAATTGTTAGAACCTGGGGTAGATTAATTTGCGGGCAAAGGTCTGAAAATTTTATGGATTGAAAGGGTGCCGGAATTATTTAAGGGCCATCAGAAATTCCACAGTGTCCACACCATCGGCATAGTCCATTAAAGTAGGAGTTTGCGTTTGCCCAAATGGAATTTCATTTTCAACAAATCCATTGGAAACAATGCACTGAATGTTTTTAGCTTCTTCAAGTAGCCTTTCTTTCAGGACCTGACTATTGGTATAGTATTCAAAAAATAAGGTGGCTATAGGCGATGCAAAATTTGAATCTTCCTTTAGTATGAGGAAGCCATTGTCCAAAATCTGTAGTTCGGACATCAAATAGACGGCTTTGTTGTAGTCGTAGTTATTTACATATTTATGGTGTTCCAAAAGCTGCTTCCACTTAAAAATGGCTTGGAAGAAGGCATCAAAGGCATAGTTTTTTGGGACAAACAATTTAGAGACACTTCGGCACCCCAATCCAAAATATCTAAAAATATCCTCCCCCAGATTTTCCAGTTGCTCCCTGCTTTCATTGCCGGAGAGTATGGCGACTGAATTTCTGTTTTTTCGTATGATACTTGGATATTTTCCAAAGTAATATTCAAAATACCTGCTGGTATTGTTGCTCCCGGTGGCAATAACGGCATTAAAATCGGTCAGTTTTCCTTCGGTGAATGTTATTTTGTTTTCTAGGGAAGCATCATGATGCACCAGAAATTTTTTTACAAAAGGAAGTATCATGGAATCGTTCGAGGATAATTTGACCAGTACGTTGTGACCCGTAAAAAGCACACATAAAAAATCGTGAAAACCTACCAGAGGAATATTGCCGGCCATGATGATGGCCACTGTCTTTGAAGAAGGGGGCACCTTGTTTTGATAAGCACTTTGCCAGTCCTTTATTTGAGATTCCTGCAACTGCTTGCTCCAATGGGATAATGCATGTAAGAGATTATCCCGGGTATACCAACTATTTTGTTGCTCCGCCTTTCTTAGAATATCGTCCAACTCGGACGACCAGCGGTCATTTTCAATAGTATCACTTTCATAAAATTGGTTAAATAACGCGCCCAGTTGAATAAAAGCCTCTAAATGTTCAGGATAAGCCATGCGGAAATTTGTAGACTAGCGTTCTAGGGTTTAATTTTGTGTAAAATTACGCATTGAAAAAGGAATTGTCATGGCCATTATCATAACTGATGAATGCATCAATTGTGGCGCTTGTGAACCAGAGTGCCCCAATACCGCAATCTACGAAGGCGCCGATGAATGGCGTTATAGTGACGGAACTTCACTTACGGGAAATGTTGTATTACCCGATGGCAAGGCCGTCAACGCAGATGAAGTACAAGAACCCATAAGCGACGAGATTTATTACATATCTCCGGACAAATGTACGGAATGCATGGGCTTCCATGAGGAACCTCAGTGTGCGGCGGTTTGTCCCGTGGATTGCTGTGTACCCGATGAGGATAGGGTAGAGACCGAGGAAGAATTGTTGGGTAAGCAAAAGTTCATGCACCCTGATGGTTGATTAAAGCATCTTGACCACAATTTCCTTAAACAGTTTGGCGCAGACCATTGCCGTCATTCCATTAATATCCCTGTTTGGATTATATTCCACAATATCTGCCCCTAGAATGGGAACGGGAATATCCTGAATTATTTTTAGCACTTGTCTAGTGGTGAATCCACCGGGCTCATGGTGTGACACCCCTGGAGCAAAAGCCGGATCTAGGGCATCAATATCCAATGATAGATAAATGGGTCGCTCATAATTGGGCATGTTGAATTTTTCAAAATCCTTCATTTCGCAAATGTGGACTCCATACTTTACTGCATGGGTTCGTTGTTCATGATTAAGTGTGCGGATGCCCACTTGGGTTACATTGGAAGAAATACCTTCCCTTAAAATATTATGGAAAGGACAGGCGTGGGAAAAGGGGTCGCCTTCAAAGTCACCATAAAGGTCGCTGTGGGCATCAATATGGAGTATGGACAATTGACCATGCTTTTGATGTAATGCCTTTAAAATGGGATAGGTAATGGAATGGTCACCGCCCAATGTCAAAATCGGCAATCCTTTTTTGAGATGTTCTTTTGTAATTGATTCAATGTCAAAATAATCTTGAATGGTAAAATCCCCCATATCCTCAAAGTGGCTTGGAAGAACTTCCATTCCATCCTCCGCAAAATAATTTGAAGATTCCGAATGATAGGCCTCACGAATCATAGGAGGAGCTAAGGCAGGTCCTTTTTTAAAGGAGGATTTTTCATCATACAAAAAACCTTGAAGTACAATTTTTGACACGTCTTAAATATACCAAAAACCATAAGGTTTCTTGGTCTCCGAAATGGGATGCCCTATCTTGGCTGAATGTCTGAAAAAGAAAAGGAATATTCGGGAATTTGGATGAAGGTAGGCTGCCTTTTATCCGCTTTGGCCATCTTGGGGGTACTCACCATCATAGTACTTTTTGCTTTTAACTTAATAAGCGGCTTCTAATTTTTCTTTAAAACTTCATACTATATTTGCAGCCTTAAATTTTAGCTATGAAAGCGGGTATCGTCGGGCTTCCCAATGTTGGTAAATCAACACTGTTCAATTGTCTTTCCAATGCAAAAGCGCAAAGTGCCAATTTTCCCTTTTGCACTATTGAACCTAATATTGGAGTGGTGAATGTTCCGGATAGAAGATTGGAAAAATTGGAAGAATTGGTCAATCCGCAACAAGTCATCCCGGCTACGGTTGAAATTGTTGATATTGCAGGGTTGGTAAAAGGTGCCAGTAAAGGCGAGGGGCTGGGTAATCAATTTTTGGGCAATATTCGTGAGACCGATGCCATACTGCATGTGCTGCGATGTTTTGACAACGAAAATGTGGTGCACGTTGATGGTTCCGTTGACCCCATACGTGACAAAGAAACCATTGACATGGAGCTTCAGTTGAGGGATTTAGAGAGTGTGGAAAAGAAGCTGGATAGAGTTAAAAGGGCGGCAAAGACTGGAAATAAAGAAGCACAAAAGGAGGCAGAAACCCTCAATGCCCTAAAGGAAGGATTGGAATCAGGCCAATCGGTTCGGGCCATAAAGGTGTCCGATGAGGCTTACCTAGAATATGTGAAACCCTTGCAACTGATTACGGACAAACCAGTGATGTACGTCTGTAACGTGGATGAGGCCGCTGCCGTTGAAGGCAATGCCTATGTGGAGAAAGTGAGGGAAGCGGTAAAAAATGAAAATGCCGAGGTCATTTTTCTGGCGGTGGGCACAGAAGCGGACATCACGGAACTGGAAACTTTTGAGGAGCGCCAGATGTTCTTGGAAGATTTAGGGCTCACCGAACCTGGGTCAGGCAAATTGATACGGGGCGCTTATCGACTTTTAAATTTAGAGACCTACTTTACCGCAGGGGAGAAGGAAGTAAGGGCTTGGACCATTAAGAAAGGCGCTACGGCACCCCAAGCGGCCGGGGTTATCCATACCGATTTTGAAAAGGGTTTCATTCGAGCAGAGGTGATTTCCTATGATGATTACGTGACCTATGAAAGCGAGACCAAAGTCAAAGAGGCGGGCAAAATTCGTGTGGAGGGGAAGGAATATGTGGTGCAAGACGGTGATGTGATGCACTTTAGATTTAACGTCTAGCCCCTGAATATCATAATTTCAGTAAAGACGGTAACTTTTCCAAAAGCGTAATGGATAGCTTTGGGAAATGGGTGTTAAAAAACAATACCGTTCCCTCGGAATTACATTGGGCATTTTGGGGGTGATTCTCTTCTCAACCAAAGCCGTTTTGGTAAAATTGGCATATCGCTATGAAGTGGACACCTTGGAGTTACTGCTTTTTAGGATGCTTTTCTCTGTTCCTTTTTACATCATCATTCTTTTGTTTATTCAAGGAAAAAAGAAGCAGGTACCCACCCAGACGGACATGCTTTGGATTGTTCTTTTCGGTGTGCTTGGGTATTATATGGCCAGCTACTTTGATTTTCTGGGATTGAACTATATCAAGGCAGGATTGGAACGCATCATTTTATTTGTGTACCCTACCATAGTGGTGGTTTTGGGTTTTGTGCTTTTTAAGGAAAGGATTTCCCGACCACAGGCCATTGCCATTGGCATTACCTATATTGGTGTGCTCATTACCTTTTGGAGCGAAGTGGACTTTGCTGGAAATAAGACACTTTGGGGCGGTTTTCTGGTACTTTTAAGTGCCATTACCTATGCCTCCTATCTGGTGGGCAGTGGTTGGTTAATTCCCAAGTATGGCGTACTTCGATTTACCTGTTATGCCATGATCGTATCAACAATTTGTGTCATACTGCATTATAGCTTTAACGGTGATTGGAATTTATGGAACTTTCCGCTTGAGGTGTATGTATATGGTATTCTAATGGCCATTATTTCTACTTTGATCCCCTCATTTCTAGTCTCCGAATCCATTAAAAGACTGGGAGCGTCCAATTTTTCCATTTTGGGCAGTTTGGGTCCCGTATCCACCATCATTTTGGCCTATGTTTTTCTTGGCGAGCAATTGAGTTACATACAACTCTTAGGGATGTTTGTGGTTATTGGAGGGGTTACCTATTTATCCTTAAAAAGGAAATCAAGGAAAAAGGTGTAGCACCATCCCATTGTTCTGTTTTTCGTCGAAAACCCTTTTTTCAGAATATTGGTAGAACTATATTTGGGAATCAAATGCCTAACTCTTACAAATGAAACATCACCTACTTTACTTGGCTACCTTGTTTTTATTGATGGGCTGTTCCAGTTCTGATTCCCCTGAGGAAATGGAGGAAGTTACTATCAGCCTACCAGGACTCACTACGGTTTCCGTTAGTGCTATTCAACAAAACGCTGCCACTATAACTGCCAATATTGATGATAATGGAGGTGCTGTGATTATTGAGCGGGGTGTGGTTTGGGATGCCAATGAGAACCCGACTATTGCGGATGATAAATTGGCTTCGGGAAGCGGAGTAGGAAGTTTTGAGATTACATTGACCAACTTGGAATCTGACTCCAAGTTTTACGTTAGAAGTTATGCTAGAAATAGTGAAGGTATTGCCTATGGCAATCAACTGGAGTTTACAACCCTACCGACTGAAGAAGAGCAACGAATTTTTGAAGGGGATGTATCATTATTTACGCAGCAAGATGTAAATGATTTTGGAGAGATGGGATATACCGAGATAACCGGTCGGTTATTTTGCGGGGGAAACTTTTCAGATCTTTCAAGAATAGGAAGTTTGGGTCCTCTTTCATCAATCCGAAAAGTGGGGGAATTGTGGATTAATGCCAACCAGGACCTAAGGGATTTGGACGGCCTTGAAAATCTCTTGGAAGTAGATGGAGTAGCACGTCTGTCGGAAAACGTTCGTTTAGAAGACATAAGTGCCTTGAGCAATCTTTCGAGAATTACGGGATGGTTGGGAATTATGAACAACGAAAACTTGTCGGTAATTAATCAATTTGATGCCCTTGAAGAAGTGGAGTTCATACAAATTGTTGGGAACAAACATTTGGAGTTAGTAGATACATTTAACAAAATCACGGAAATGGAGAGTTTCGTTTTTGCTCAGAACGAAGGGGTAGGGTTTATCGGTGGGTTTTCTAATTTACAAAAAATGAATCGTTTGATCATAGAAGACAATGAAGGCGCTTTTACCATAGATTCTTTCCATGAGGTGCGGGAAATTGAAAATACATTTTCTGTTTTGGATAACGGTGGTTTAGTGAGTATTGTCGGCTTTGATAAATTGGAATTGTTTTCTGGAGGGGTTGTTGTTAACAATTCTCCAGTGCTTGAAGAGATTAGAGGTTTTAACTCCTTGCAGAGTTTTGGCGGTATTCGATTGACAAATAACCCAAAACTACTTGTTCTTGATGCATTTAATCAAGTCCAAATCATGGAGGACGGTATTACCATAAGTTTTGCGCCAATCAGCGACTTTAATAATTTTCGTTCTCTTGAAGAAGTTGGTGATTTTTGGATTGGTAGTGGTATGAACGCCCTACAGAATTTTGAGGGATTGTCAAACCTCACTACCATAAATGGTTCAATGAGAGTGGTTAATAATGAAATACTTGCAAACCTGGATGGCTTAGAGGGTCTAACTTCTTGTTCAAGTATTGAGTTGGGAGGCAATGAAAGCTTAAATGATTTTTGTGCACTTAGGACCTTGTTGGAATTAAATCCTGATATCGAAAACAATATTGCTGGTAATGCATTTAATCCAACACCAGAGGAAATAGTTTCGGGTAATTGCGCCCAATAGCTATCAACAATTCCCCCCTTTTATTGTTGATTACTTTCCTAGACCTACATTTTGATTTCTGAGCTGAAACTTTATATTAGTCAGGATAATCCCATTTCTAATGGCACAAACCCAATATACCGAAGAGAACATTCGCTCCCTGGATTGGAAGGAGCATATTCGGATGCGCCCCGGAATGTATATCGGTAAACTGGGCGATGGTTCTTCGGCAGACGACGGCATTTACATATTGCTCAAGGAAGTTATTGATAACTGTATTGATGAGTTTGTTATGGGCGCGGGCAAAACCATTGAAATTGCCATCAAGGGAAATGAGGTAAAAGTACGCGATTATGGCCGCGGTATACCCTTGGGCAAGGTGGTCGACGTTGTTTCCAAAATGAATACAGGGGGAAAATACGACACCCGCGCGTTCAAAAAATCCGTGGGATTGAATGGGGTGGGAACCAAGGCCGTAAATGCACTTTCCACCTACTTCAAAGTAGAGTCCACTAGGGATGGACAATCCAAAACCGCCGAATTCAACACGGGAAATCTAGTCAATGAGGTGCTCGCGGACTCTTCCAGAAGACGGGGGACCTTGGTCAGTTTTGTGCCGGACGAAACCATTTTTAAAAAGTTCAAATACCGGAATGAGTATGTGGAACGCATGCTCAAGAACTATGTATACCTCAATCCTGGGTTGACCATTGTATTCAATGGGGAAAAGTACCACTCTGAAAATGGGTTGAAAGACCTTTTGGAGGACAATAACAATCAGGAGGACTTTCTTTATCCCATTATCCACTTAAAGGGCAATGATATTGAGGTCGCTATGACCCATAGTAAGACCCAATATAGTGAAGAGTACCATTCGTTTGTGAATGGGCAGCATACCACCCAAGGAGGTACGCACCAAGCTGCGTTTCGTGAGGCCATTGTGAAAACGATTCGCGATCATTACGGTAAGAACTTTGATGCCTCAGATGTTCGAAAGTCCATCATTTCAGCCATTTCCATAAAAGTGATGGAGCCCGTTTTTGAAAGTCAGACAAAAACCAAACTGGGCTCTACGGACATGGGAGGGGGTCTGCCAACGGTGAGGACCTATATCAATGATTTTGTGGGACGGTACTTGGATAACTTTCTTCATAAGAACCAAGAGGTCAAGGAGGCCATCCTACGTAAAATACAGCAAGCGGAAAAGGAGCGAAAAGAGCTTTCAGGTATCCGGAAGTTGGCGAGGGAACGGGCCAAAAAAGCCAGTTTGCACAACAAAAAATTACGGGACTGTAGAATCCATTTGGGGGATTTAAAAAAGGACCGCCGATTGGAGACCACCCTATTTATTACGGAAGGGGATTCGGCCTCCGGTTCCATTACCAAATCCAGGGATGTCAATACACAAGCGGTTTTCAGCCTGCGGGGCAAGCCTTTGAATTCTTATGGGATGTCCAAAAAGATCGTCTATGAAAACGAGGAATTCAATCTGTTGCAGGCGGCCTTGAACATTGAGGATTCTTTGGAGGATCTTCGTTACAATAATATTGTGATCGCCACGGATGCCGATGTTGATGGCATGCACATTCGCTTGCTGTTAATTACTTTTTTCCTGCAATTCTTTCCGGAATTAATTAAGGAAAACCACCTCTATATTCTTCAAACGCCACTGTTCAGGGTCCGCAATAAAAAAGAAACCATTTATTGTTATTCAGAAGAGGAACGAAGGACCGCTATTGAAAAACTTTCGGGAAAACCCGAAATTACACGATTTAAAGGGCTGGGTGAAATTTCCCCCGATGAGTTCAAACATTTTATTGGTGATGACATCAGGTTGGAGCCGGTCATGTTGGACAAGGCCATGTCCATTGATCAGTTGCTCCAATTCTATATGGGTAAAAACACACCTGACCGACAAAAATTCATCATCAACAATTTAAAAGTAGAACTTGATTTGTTAGAGGAAAACCAATTGTAAATCAGTCGATAAGATTCCAATGGAAGAGAACGGAGAATTGAACGAAGAACACTTATCCAATAACGAACACCACGAAGGCGATTCGCTTACCAGGGTTACGGGAATGTACAAGGATTGGTTTTTGGATTATGCCTCCTATGTCATTCTGGAACGGGCAGTGCCTGCTGTGGAAGATGGTTTTAAGCCTGTGCAACGTCGTATCATGCATTCCTTAAAGGAACTGGACGATGGACGATACAACAAGGTAGCCAATGTGGTGGGCCATACCATGCAATACCATCCGCATGGCGACGCCAGTATCGGTGACGCCATGGTACAAATAGGGCAGAAGGACCTGCTTATTGATACCCAAGGGAATTGGGGCAACATCCTTACCGGGGACAGTGCTGCAGCCTCGCGTTATATAGAGGCACGACTCTCCAAGTTTGCCCTGGATGTGGTTTTCAGTCCAAAAATCACGGAATGGCAGCTTTCTTATGATGGTAGAAAAAAAGAACCGGTCAATCTCCCCGTAAAGTTTCCCTTGCTTTTGGCGCAGGGGGCAGAGGGGATTGCCGTGGGGCTGTCCACAAAAATAATGCCCCATAATTTCAATGAATTGATTGATGCCTCCATCAAACATTTAAAAGGACAGCGATTTAAGTTATTCCCAGATTTTCCCACTGCTGGAATTATCGATGTCACCAATTATAATGACGGGTTACGGGGCGGTAAGATCAGAGTGAGGGCCAAAGTGGAGAGCTTAAACAAGAATACGCTGGTCATTAAGGAAATACCATTTGGCACCAACACCTCCAGTCTAATCGATTCCATTTTAAAGGCCAATGATAAGGGAAAGATTAAAGTAAAGAAGATTGAGGATAACACGGCTGCCGAAGTGGAAATTCTGGTGCACATCCCCAGTGGTATTTCACCGGACAAGACCATTGATGCGCTTTACGCTTTTACCGCTTGTGAGTCTTCCATTTCACCGCTTTGTTGCATTATCGAAGACAATAAGCCAATTTTTCTAGGGGTCAGCGAGGTGTTGAAGCGTTCTACTGACAATACGGTGGATTTGCTTAAGCAAGAATTGGAAATTCAACTCAATGAACTGGAAGAACAATGGCATTTTTCTTGCTTGGAGCGCATTTTTATAGAAAACCGTATCTATCGCGATATTGAGGAGGAAGAGACCTGGGAAGGAGTAATCTCTGCTATTGACAAGGGCTTGAAGCCCCATACGAAAAACCTGAAGCGCGCGGTTACTGTTGAGGACATTACCAGGCTTACCGAAATACGAATCAAACGTATTTCCAAGTTTGATTTGGACAAAGCGAAGCAGCATATCGAAAGTTTGGAGGATAAAATTGCCGAGACCAAAAATCATTTGGACCACTTAATTGACTTTGCAATTGATTACTTCAAAGAGCTTAAAAAGAAGTACGGCAAAGGGCGGGAGCGTCAGTCGGAGATTCGCATATTCGATGATATTGAAGCCACCAAGGTGGTCATCCGCAATACCAAGCTATATGTGAATCGGGAGGAAGGCTTTGTGGGTACCTCCTTACGAAAAGATGAATATGTTACCGACTGTAGTGATATAGACGATATCATCGTCTTCACCAAAAAAGGGGGGATGATGGTTACCAAAGTCGATTCAAAAACCTTTGTGGACAAGAATATCATCCATGTTGCGGTGTTCAAAAAGAAGGATAAAAGAACAACCTACAATTTAATTTACAAGGACGGTCGTGGAGGGGCCAGTTACATCAAAAGATTCAATGTCACGAGTATCACCAGGGACAAAATGTACGACCTCACCAATGGCAAAACCAGTTCGGATGTCCTTTATTTCAGTGCCAATCCCAATGGGGAAGCCGAAGTAATTACAGTGCATCTAAGGCAGTCAGGAAGTATAAAGAAGCTGAAATGGGATTTGGATTTCGCCGATGTACTCATAAAAGGGAGGGCGTCCAAAGGAAATATTGTCACCAAATACCCGGTCAAACGTGTTGAATTAAAAGAAAAAGGCCTTTCAACCTTAAAGCCAAGAAAAATATGGTTTGATGAGGTGGTCCAACGATTGAATGTAGATGAACGTGGGGAGTTGCTGGGAGAGTTCAGGGCAGAGGATATGTTGTTAGTGGCCAACCAAAGGGGTGTTGTCAAGACCATTCTGCCCGATTTGAACACACGTTTTGATGATGATATGATTGTGTTGGAGAAGTGGAACCCCAAGAAACCCATTTCTGTGATATACTATGAAGGCGAAAAAGAACGCTATTACACCAAACGTTTTTTGATTGAAAACCCGAACAAGGAAGAGTTGATCATTACCGAGCATCCAAAATCGCAGTTGGAGTTGATGTCAACGGATTGGCGGCCCGTGGTGGAGATAGAATTTGCAAAACAACGTGGGAAGGACCAAAAACCCAACGAGCATATAGACGTGGAAAATTTTATTGCCATCAAAGGGATAAAGGCATTGGGCAATCAAGTTACTTCATTAAAAGTTAGGAACATCAATGCCTTGGACCCTTTGCCTTACACGGAACCGGAAGAACAACCCGTGGCTGAGATTGAGGTGGTGGATGAAGAGCCCCTTACCACCAATGAAGTTGATTCCTCTCCGGAAAAAGACGAATCTGACCAACCGACCTTGTTTTAAACTTTTTAAACCTTATCTTACCCTCTTTAAAAGTTGCCTTGAAAAATTAATCAAAGATTTATGGATTTTACCAACCCGCTAGTCTATGGCGTGCCTGCATTTATTGCTTTTATTTTACTGGAATTGACCTATAGTAAAACACATGGCGATGAGCATTTGTACGACTGGAAGGACTTGGCTGCCAGTGGCTTTATGGGTGTAGGTTCAGCACTTCTTGGACCACTTTTTAAGGTAATCTTTGCGATTGTGCTCTTTGAAGGAGTATATGAGCTTTGTAATCCATTGGTCGAAGAGGGGGTAAGAAGAAACTTTCTGGGATTTGAATCTTTTGGCTATCAATGGTATGTTTGGTTGTTTTGCATGCTTGCCGATGATTTTACCTATTATTGGTTCCATAGGGCCAATCATGAAATTCGCATTCTATGGGCAGCGCATATTGTGCATCATTCCTCTGATAATTTTAACCTCGGGACTGCAGTACGGAACGGTTGGTTCACTATTCTATATAAACCTTTGTTTTACATGTGGATGCCGGCATTGGGATTCCCACCTGAAATGGTTTTGGTCTGCTTGGGGATTGAGGCTTTATGGCAATTTCAGTTGCATTCCGTCTATATACCCAAACTTGGATTTTTGGAGAAAATTTTAAATACCCACACGATGCATCAAGTGCACCATTCCCAAAATGTGGAATATTTGGACAAAAACCACGGGGGAATACTGAATATTTTTGATAAAGTTTTTGGTACTTGGAAAGAACTGGACAATAAAGTCGATGTGAAGTATGGGGTTATCCACTCGCCTGAATCGTATAATCCCATTGTTATTTTGACCCATGAGTTCAAGGACATTTGGAGGGATGTAAAAAAAGTGGACAAATTATCCCACAAGCTCATGTATATTTTTGGGCCTCCGGGATGGAGCCATGATGGGAGCACCCTCACTGTCAAACAACAGCAAGCGCTGTTTGAAAAACAAAAGCAAAAAGAGCCTGGACTTGCTTTTGAACGGCCAAATTAAATTAGTCTTTCACTACTTCCTCGGCAGCTCTTTTCCTCTTTTTATTGCGCATCATTCGCATATCAAAGAATTCCACCATTAAGGAAAAGGCGATGGCAAAATAAAGATAGCCTTTAGGGATGGAGCCTACTTCATTGTCAAAGACAACAAGGTGTGATAAGTGGGCCGCTTCTGCGATCAACATAAAGCCAATTAAGATCAAAAATGACAGCCCCAACACTTGAATGGAAGGATGGCGATTTACAAACTCCCCAACAGGATTGGCAAAGAGTAACATGATAATGACCGAAATTACCACGGCAACAATCATTAAAATCAAGGCATCATTCGGGTTTGGGGAAATACCGTTGGTCATTCCAATCGCCGTTAAAATGGAATCAAAGGAGAAAACGATGTTAATGACCGTTATCTGAACAATGGCATTGGATAGGGAGGAGGACCTTCCTTTTTTTACTTCACGTTCATCATGTCCACGATCCTCTATTTTTTCATGAATTTCTTTGGTGCTCTTGTAGAGCAGGAACAACCCTCCTAAAAACAAAATCAAGGCTTGCCAACTGATACCACCGTGAATCCAAGATTCATTCAATACCCAAAACGGCTTCTTTAAGGAAACCAGCCAAGTGATTCCAAATAAAAGTATGATTCTAAGGGCCATGGCCAGTACCAAACCAAGGTTGGTCGCTTTTTTGCGGTCGTTCTTTTCCAACTTACCGGCTGCTATGGTTATGAAAATAATGTTGTCTATCCCAAGGATAATCTCTAAAAAGGTCAACGTCAACAAGGCCATCCAGGCATCTGGACTAGAAAAGATTTCGAACATGGTCAGTGTGTTTTAAAAGCCGTGCCCTTTAATTTTTTGGGTTCGTCCACAGCGCTAAATTCAAATGTATAGGAACTATCGGTTGTTGTCAATATTTTTATGTGAACGGATTTTTCTTCCGCTCTGTTCTTGGGGTTCAATTTTTTAAGGATGTACTCGCAGTCGTTGATCCAGCGTACTGAAGAAGTATCTTGCCTTCCATTGAAGTATTCTACTTCGATATTTCCGTCCCTCATAAAAATGGTGGTCAAGGTATCCCCTTCCACAACCGTGGAGAAACTGAATTTTCCATTTTTAAATTCAGAACAGTTGCGTTGTGGCGGCTCTTGGCATCCTACTAGAATTAAAACAATGGAAAAGGTAATGGTAAAAGATAAGCCTGAAAAAGTCTTTCGCATGGGGCAAAAATACTCCTATTTTTTGGGTCGGAAGGTTTCGAAGGTACCATCTTCGTAAAAGACGGCAATCTTGGAAATCCTTCGATCTTCTGATGGGGAAGGGGGAGCCTTGGTACCCGTCTTGAAATCCATAGTGTGTTCAATTGCACTTCCTTTTTCATTTGAAATATCCTCGGTGGGAGGGAACTGCCCTTGGCCATACAAAAGCCAATAGAGATCCACTTCTGGAAATTTGCCTACAAGTTTAAGTACAAAATCCAAACTGGGTTTGTTTCTCCCAGATAGCAGATGTGAAATACTGGAACGCGGCACACCTATGGTGTCTGCAAATGCAGAAGGTGTGAGCTTAAAGTGTGATAAAATTGTTTTTAAGCGCTCAAGTATCATAAGAATTACAAATGTAATCCATCGATGTAACAAAAGATAAAATCGCCTATATGGATTTTTAGGCATTACATTGAAATATGTGAAATAATACTTCCTGTAATGACAAATAAACCATTGATAATAAATAGTATATGTTACATAAAAAAATATAAAATTAGGTTTGTGAAACGTGGTTTACATATGTAAATAGTTTGGTTTTAAAAGTGGTAAGGGGTGCGTTCGGATTTGAGTGCCTATGGTTGGTCTCTGGGGCTTAAAACTGTCCTAATACTTTTCTTACGTTATTTTTAAAAAACTAAGCCTTTGATTACATTATAATTCTTAATTGCTTAATTTTACTGAAAATTCTTTTGCAATGGCCAAGGTAAAGCTAGACGAAATAGACCATCAGATATTGGATATGTTGATTGACAATACCCGTACTCCTTTTACGGATATTGCCAAGAAACTGTTGATTTCTGCCGGTACGGTGCACGTTCGGGTAAAAAAAATGGAAGAGGCAGGAATCATTAAGGGTTCTTCGTTGACGTTGGATTATGTGAAGTTGGGATATTCCTTCATCGCCTATGTGGGCATCTTTCTTGAAAAAACCCATCAGACCAAATTTGTATTGGAGCGCCTTACACAAATACCGTACGTTACTGTTGCTCACATCACTACAGGAAAATTCAATATTTTCTGTAAAATTAGGGCGAGGGATACCACCCATGCCAAGAATATCATCTTTAAAATTGATGACATCGATGGGATAAGCAGGACGGAGACCATGATTTCCTTGGAAGAAAGCATCAACGATAAGAAACGCCTGATGCATACCATCTTTAACGAGTTGTAGTCCAGACTTGAAAGTAACCGAGCTTAGTTCCGCAGAATACCATTCCTATTACCAACCGTACATAAGGGCTTTGGGAGACGTTCACTTGATGGAGGCCCTTAACGATGGCTTGGATGACATTTCTAATTTCATCCCTCAAATCCCTGATGCTAAAATGAATTTTTCTTACGCTGATGGCAAATGGTCGATGGCAGAAGTATTGGTTCATTTGATTGATGCCGAACGGGTCTTTCAGTATAGGGCCCTTCGTTTTGCAAGGAACGATACCACAGAACTCCAAGGGTTTGACCAAGATTTTTATGTCCCGCAAAGTTTGGCGAACAAAAGAAGCAAAATGAATTTGCTCCAGGAGTTCAGTTCAGTTAGGAACTCTAGCCTCGCACTTTTTGGTTCATTGGAAGAAGACCAGTTAAAAAGAATGGGTAGCGCAAACGGAACCCCAATGAGTGTTAGGGCTTTAGGATTTGTTATTTGTGGCCACCAAGCACACCATTTTCAAATTTTAAAGGAGCGCTATTTGGCCTAACGTTTATTCGCTGTCATCGGCTTCAAGAGGATGACCGGACTCCAATTCAGAGTGAACATCGGCAGCTTCTTTTGATTCGGAACCGTTCTCTAGCTCCTTTTCCATATTCTCGTCGAAGTTGGATATGAAATTGGATAAACTCTGACTGATTTTCACCAAAAATATGGTATCATCCGTCCGTACCTCCACGGCTTCAATTAATTCACCATTGGGTTTCTTTAGTATGATGATGTCATCATCACCATAGCCATGGGGATAAAGGTCGATCAAAAGAGAAGCGATTTTATGGTCAAGCCTTTTGTAATCTATAATGACTCTTCTCATAGTAGGTTTGTTTTGGTTAGATACCTCAACTAAAACTATAAAAAGTTTGATGTCGAAGCCATCAAGAGTTGTCAATACCAAATTTTAGTATATGAAGCTACCGTTCCATGTAGTAAAGGAAAGATTCCTTCAAAAATTCGGGAGAAACTTTGATATCAATCACAGCGTTTCCGATACTGCTCAAAAGCACGAAGTTGATATTTCCGTGTTCATTTTTTTTGTCGTGTTTCAACAATTCCAAAATCGTCTCAATTTCCCGCCTGGAAAACTTTACAGGTTCAAAATGGATGCTAAAATTTCGCTTAATCTCGTCCAGTTCAATCTTGGATAGACCTGTTAATTTGTGCGAAAGGTAACTTTCAAGGACCATTCCAATGGCGATGGCCTCTCCATGTAGGAGGACATCACGATCGGTGGCTTCCAAAAAATAGGATTCAATGGCATGCCCTAGGGTGTGTCCAAAATTCAATTTTTTCCGAATGCTTTTTTCCGTTGGGTCTTGGGCAACAATCTCACCCTTGATTTTAATGGAAGCCTGTATGTTATGTTGTTGGTAGCTGTTGTCTGGCGAAGTACAGAGGTGGTTCCAATAGTTTTGATCCATGATCAATCCGTGTTTCAACATTTCCGCAAACCCGCTTTTTAACTGTCGTTGCTCCAAGGTTTGTAAAAACTCAGGAAAAATTAGAACGATCTCCGGTTGTGCGATAACCCCTACCTGATTTTTTAAACTTCCTAAATCCACACCGGTCTTGCCGCCTACCGAGGCATCCACCATAGCCAAAAGGGTTGTGGGAACATTAATAAAATCAATCCCCCTTTTAAAAGTTGCGGCTACAAATCCACCTAAATCCGTGACAACACCCCCTCCAAGATTGATCAGCAAACTTTTACGATCGCCACCTATCTGCGATAATTGTCTCCAAACCTGGGTGCAGGTATCAATCGTCTTATGCACCTCTCCGGCCTTAATCGATATAATTTCATCAAATGGGCACTGGCACAGGGTTTTAAAGTGGGGAAGGCAGTGGATGTTAGTGTTCTCGTCTACCAAGACAAAGACTTTTGAATAGTGCTTTTGGTCCAGCCGTTGGTTCAAAACGGCCATGGCCACTTCTCCAAAATGAATTTCATGTGTAGTGTCACGCACAGGTTCCATACATTTCTAATATAGATCAAAGAAAGCTATAAATTGATAAAAAGAATATTTGTCGCCTGCTTATCTTTGTCCGGCTGAGAATTTGCTAAATATGAAACAAATCTTTGAGGATACTGCAACGGCTTTTGCATTAAAAAGTGATTCTGAACTGGAGCGCGCTTATTTTCTCTTCAAATTAATATCCAATGAACCTTTGGTCAGGATTGGAACCGCGGTAACCAATTTTGCCATAAATGCCCGTTTGCCCGTGGAGGGTTTGATTAGGGCAACGGTCTTCGACCATTTCTGTGGTGGGGTCAATGAGGAGGACTGCTTACCTATTATTGATAAGATGTTCCAAAAGGGGGTGTGTTCTATATTGGACTATAGCGTGGAGGGGCAGCAAATGGAGAATCGGTTGGATGGGGCCCTTGAAAATATTTTAAGGGTGTTGGATTTTGTAAAGGAAAAAGACGCCATTCCCTTTGCGGTTTTTAAACCCACGGCTTTTGGTCGCTTCGGGCTTTTGGAAAAGAAAAGTAGCGGCGCAGCACTTGATGCAGATGAAAAAGCCGAATGGGATAGGATCGTAAACCGATATGATACTGCCTGCAAAAAGGCCTTTGATCTGGACGTTTCCCTACTGATCGATGCCGAGGAAAGCTGGATCCAGGATGCGGCTGATGAACTTGCTCTGCAGATGATGAGAAGATACAACAAAGAACGGGCCGTTGTCTTCAATACCGCCCAACTGTACCGCTGGGACCGATTGGATTTTCTTAAGGAGTTGCACAAGACTGGAAAGAAGGAGGGCTTTAAGGTGGGAATAAAAGCCGTTAGGGGGGCTTATATGGAGAAAGAGAATACCCGAGCGGAGGAAATGGGGTATCAAAGCCCTATTTGTGCCTCTAAACTGGCTACGGATAGAAACTTTGATGAGGCGATTGTTTATATGGCAGCCCATATGGATACCTTCTCCATTTTTGCCGGAACCCATAACGAGGAGAGTTCCTACAAGTTTATGGAATTAATTGATGCGAAAGGAATGGCCCACAATGACAACCGTCTTTGGTTTGGACAATTGTTTGGAATGAGCGACCATATTAGTTTTAACATGGCGCGGAAAGGGTACAACGTTGCCAAGTACCTTCCCTATGGACCGGTTCGTGATGTAATGCCCTATCTCATACGCAGAGCGGAGGAAAATACATCGGTTGCGGGACAAACATCCAGGGAGTTGGAATTGTTGAAAAAGGAAAAGGCAAGAAGAAAGGTTTAGGTCTAATCCAAAGACTCTACCACCGCCTTATCAGGACAATTTTTGAGGGAAATACGCCTATTTTTATCATTGGTAATAAGATAGGTCTTACAGGGTTCGCTTTTGGTATCGCTGGAACCAAAATCAATGTTTCCTTCCTTAAAAAAAGAATGCCAAAGGATGGAATCATTGGAAAACCGGGTTTCGAGACCATTGGCATAGGAAATGGGTTTGGAGCGAATATCCTTCAATACCCGGCAATTGGGAAAGTAGCAAAGTTCAATGCCGGTTTCTCCGGATTTCTTTTTCACAAAAAATACCAAAAAAACCAACCCAATGGAAAAGCCAACCAAGTACCATCCCAAACGCTTAAAAAATCCGCTATTGATCAAAATATCAAAAAGTTAATATCATTATAGGACAGTCCAAACCAATCCCCGACGGATTTGTTGGTCAAAATCCCATGGTACATATAGAGTCCATTTCTAAGGCCTTTGTCAAAACGCAGGGAATTTTCCAGACCACCATCCTCCCCAATTTTTAGCAGGTAGGGGGTAAAGATATTGCTTATGGAAATGGTGGATGTTCTTGGGTAGCGGGAGGGGATGTTGGGCACCCCGTAGTGAATCACCCCATATTTTTCAACGGTAGGTCGATCGTGATCGGTCACTTCCGAAGTTTCAAAACAACCACCCATATCAATACTCACATCAATGATCACGGCCCCTTTTTTCATGTGTTCCACCATGGTCGTGGACACCACTATGGGGGAACGATCTTGTCCTCGCACAGCACCAATGGCAACATCGCATCGCTTTAAGGCCTTTACTAAGTTTTTGGGCTGAAGCGTAGAGGTGTACACCGTTTGGTTCAAGTTGGTTTGGATATTGCGCAACTTGGTAATGGAATTGTCGAATATCTTAATATTGGCCCCCAATCCCAAGGCAGAGCGTGCGGCAAACTCCCCGACTGTACCCGCTCCGATGATAACGACTTCTACCGGGGGAACACCGCTAATGTTGCCAAACATCAAACCGTTGCCCTTGTTGGTCACCGCCATGATTTCAGAGGCAATGAGGATGGAAGAAATCCCTGCAATCTCGCTTAAAGAACGTACGGCAGGAAACTTTCCGTCATCATCCCTAATATATTCAAAGGCAATGGCCGTAATCCGTTTTTTGGCGAGTTGTTCAAAATACTTTTTGGATTGCGTCTTTATCTGCAAGGCCGAAATAATGGTGGCTTGGGGATTTAGCATGTCAATTTCCGCTAGGGTAGGGGGTTCCACTTTTAGTATTAGGGGGCAGGAAAATACCTTTTTGGTATCCTTGGAGATTTCAGCTCCCGCCTCGGTATAATCCTTATCGGAATAATTGGCGCCTTCCCCTGCACCGGCCTCCATCAATACCCGATGTCCGTTGGAGGTAATGGCATTGACGGCATCCGGAGTGAGGCAAATCCGTTTTTCTTGGTATTGGTTTTCCTTGGGAATGCCTATAAAAAGTTCCCCTTTTTGCTTTAGGATTTCAAGGGTCTCTTCTTGGGGTAAAAGTTGTTGTTTGCTAAACGGTGAAGACGGTTGGTCCATTAAGTTGTGCGGTCTTTACCTCAAAGTTACATTTTTTTTGAAAGGGTGGTCTGGCGTTGCTCTAGCTTTTGGCGCTCTTTACGCAAGGCCTCTTTCTCCTTTAAAATGCGTAATTCCTCGTCCATGGCTTCAAGATCGATACCATGTACATGCTTGTCATAGAGTTTTAAACGGATAAAATAAACGAATGGGATTAAGACGACACAAATAGGTAGAAGCCAAAGGAGGTTTTCAGTATCTACTATATAATCATTGTCAAACACATCCTCAAAAATTTGGAAGGCATACATGACAATGGGAATTAATAGGATATGATACCACCAATGCTTACAGGTCATAAACCAAATAAACATAAGATACAAGGGAACAACCTTTTGAAAAACAAACCACATATAGGTTGAAACGTCGTTCCAATTGTTACTACCAATCTCAATCCCTAAAACGGTTGTAAACTGCGAATCGCTGGGAAACAATTCATAAATTTTTAAAAGGAAGGGTGCAAGTATAATGCAAAACACAACGGTTGATTCTATTAGAATCCGCTTTTTTGCCTTCTGGCCTTTTTCGGTCTTAGTCCTTCGCATAAGTTGGCAAGCTATCAATAGGTATAGCCTATAACGAAAAAAAGGGCAATATAGTATTGCCCTTTTCATTGTGATTCGAATTCCGACTTGTTATTTCCTAGGAATTTTCACTTTTCTCTTGTCAACTCCAAGTTCTTGATTTTCGTCTGCAGTTACATAAGGTGCAGCTGAGGCGGCCATCAAAGTTAAACAAGCCAGAATACCAAAAATTAGTTTTTTAGTGTTCATCGTACTAAAATTTTTGGTTAATAAATGAATTCATTCAGCTACAAATGTAGGAAAAGAAAACGTATGAAAATGCATTTCACCGAAGTATTTTGCATTTCATCTGAAATTTTAACCTTTTTATCGGCTGAAGGAACTTTACATTGAAGATAGAAAACGAAATGTTAGGAAGGCATTTGTAGTCCTAATATTCGATACGACGGGTAGTTTCATCGACAAAGTACAGGGAAACGGAGTGGTAATCCTCTGGCAACAGGGCTTCAATGTTCTCCGGCCATTCGATAAAAATAGGGACATCGCTTGCAAAATAGTCCTCCAATCCTATATCCAAGGCCTCTTCCAAGGAATTGATTCGATAAAAATCAAAATGATAGGCTACGAGTTCCCCATCCGAATTATGGTATTCATTGACCAAGCCAAACGTAGGACTACTTCCTTGGTCCACGGCGCCAAGATGCTGGAGCATAGCCTTGATCAAAGTCGTTTTACCCGCCCCCATAGGGCCGTACAAACAGAAAACTTGATGTTCCTTTATTAAATCTAAAGAAATATCGAAAATATCCTTTAGGGTGTAGTCAATTTTCTTCAATTTTATTATATTTAGGTATGCACAAGGGCAAGATAAAACTAAAAGAGGTACATCGAAGGGAAGTGCTCTTTGCTCTTGTTCTGTTTACACTACCTTTTCTGCCTTTATTACATTTACTATTTCCTCATACCTCCATCCCAAGTTTCAAGTTTTTTGGTTTAACCTTTAATGATACATGGCATACACAGCAGTTATTTTTTTGGGACTTTTTCAGGCGTTTGGTTTTTGCCATTTATTGTTTGCTCTTTTATGGTTCGTCTAATAATAAGGCCAAATCTCTTTTAGGCATTTTATTCTTCCTAAATACTTTTGATTTATTTGATTACTGGCTATATGTCATTAAGGAATTGACAACTAGTACAATGGTAGATTCTGCGGCTTTATTGGTCAGTATGATTATTTATTATTTCTCTCCCTTTTTGAACGACTTAAAATTCAGATTTAATACCAAGAGATTAATTTTCTCACACCGTAAAATGATTTTGAACTATTTGATTTTCGGAGTAGTAGCAGTCTTATTACTTAGCCATAATTTTTCCATTTTTGTAGACAAACAAACTTTGGAACTACCATTTTTTACTATGAGAAGCTTTGGTTTTCCTGATATTGAGTCATTTCTTTGGGTGTTAGGATTTAAAATTTCATTTTTGTCAATAGTTATATGGTGGTTTTTTAGTGAAAAGCGTTGGTGGCGATATGCTCTCCTTAGCCCTATTTTAGTCACTTTCCACCAAATCAGGATTACGTTGACTCCCAATGAATCCTTTTTTGATGAACTTGAATTTTTAAATGCACTACCACTTTTTGCTTTGGTGGTACTAATACTTACAATGCTTTCAAAAAATGCCAAGAATCAATATTATTTTCAGGCATTATATAATGAAACGATGCATAGGATGGAGAGACACATATCAAAAAAATACGATAAGAGAAGCCACAGAATAAAGGAAATAAAAGAAAAAATTGAGCACTTAAAATCCAATCATTCCAGCGTTGACCCTACCGAACTTCTCGATTTAAAAAAGGAACTGGAAAATCACCTTAAACGTATTTAAAGTTTCCCCGGTTTAGTAACAAAATTCTAAAGGGACATCACTGACCGCCAAAATCTTTCCTTTTGGCAATTTCCTCGGTAATTTCCGCCAACATTTCCCTGAGTTCCCTTTCCTGCCGTTCTTTGATTTTAGCCTCTACGATACGTTCTATTTCCTCCAATTGCGCTTGGGGCAGTTTTCCTGTTCTTAAGACTTCTTTGTCAGGGTTAAGCATTTCCCCTTCCCCGGTCATAAGCCAAATCAAATTAAGCTGTGGATAGGTCTTGATAATGGTCTCAATCACATCACTTCCAATGGAGGCGTGGTTTTTCTTCATTCGTAAGGTATAGCCATTACTTGTCCCTATGGAAAGATCAAATTGCCGTGCACTAAGTCCTGCGTATTCGATGAATTGGATGAGTCGGTCGACTGTTTTCAGCATATGTGTTTTTTTCTTACGGCTAGCATAGCAAATATACTCTTTTTTGGGGTTTTCCTTCATAAAAAATATGGGATTTATGAACTTTTGAGTTTTTATTAGAGAAATTAATCTTTATAATAGAAAATATTCTATATTTGATTTATAGCATTTACAATGAAAATCTTTCCTAAAGAAATATTGGAATTCACTACCCAATACTTCATTCCAAAGAACACGGTACGAAGTAAGTTGATCTATGCATCCATTTTGATAGTGCTTGGACTGGGTTTGGCAAGTATGCACATTATATCAATACCCATTTATACTGCTGCAAGGGGTATTATTAAGTCCAATACCGAGCGACTGCCACTAGTAAATATCAACTCTGGGAAAATTGGCTACCTACATCTTAACAATGGACAAAAGGTCCTTGAGGGGGATACCTTACTAATCTTGGAGACTGTAGGAATTGATGAACAGTTGGACCTTAACCAAAGAAAGATTGAAAAATTGATTCGTGAGACAGAGGATCTCAACCTATTGATCTCCAGTAAACAGCCAGTTTTTGAAGATATTAGAACGGCAACTTATCAGAAGGAGTTGGTACGTTACCATGCAGTTTTAGCTGAGCACCATACTAAAATCAAGAAACTCAAAGAAGACTTCCATCGAAATGAAAAACTCTTTTCAAAAGGGGTAATCGCCAAGGTAGAGTTTGATAACATCAAATTGGAATACCATCTGGCGGAGAACGCCCTGTATCAGTTTAAAAAGCAAAGCATCAACTCCTGGCAGGCCGATTTAACCGAGAGGAATACCCACTTGGAGGAATTAAAAAACAGTTCTAGACAAGCGTTGGGGACAAAATCGGGCTATGTAATTAAAGCCCCCATGGACGGTTGGCTCATAATCAAAGAAGGCCTTCAGGTTGGGGGATTTATTACGGCTGGAAAGGTGTTGGGTGAAATTACACCTGATGATGAGCTTATCGCTGAATGCTACATTTCCCCAAAGGATATTGCCCTAATTGATCAAAAAAAGGAAGTAAAGCTACAGATAGATGCCTTTAATTATAACCAATGGGGATTTGCATACGGAAAAATAGCATCAATTTCCAATGATGTTGAATTTATGGATGGTCAACCTTTTTATCGGGTTCAAACCTCCATACCAAATAAAACACTGTATCTAAAAAATGGGCATGCCGGCAATTTGGGAAAGGGCATGACCATCAACGCCCGGTTCCATCTTACGGAACGGACGGCTTACCAATTATTGTACGATAAGATGGACGATTGGTTGAATCCTGGTCATAAAGGTATTATTTCACAAAATGAGTGATTATGGCTAAGAAAACAATCAAACAACATGATATTACCGATTGTGGAGCCGCTTGTCTCGCTTCAATTTCTGCCCATTACAAACTTCATTTTCCTATTGCCCGTATCCGGCAATATGCAGGAACCGACAAAAAAGGTACCAATGTATTTGGATTGATAAAAGCGGCTGAAAAATTGGGCTTTGATGGCAAAGGAGTCCGTGGCGACTTTGAAAGTTTGTTTAAGATACCCAAGCCAGCAATCGCCCATGTTATTGTAAAGGAAAGGCTGCATCATTATGTGGTCATTTACGGTATCACTAAAAACCATGTTCTTATCATGGATCCAGGTAAGGGGAAACTGGAAAAACGAAGTCACGAGGTCTTTAAAAAAGAATGGACAGGCGTACTCGTTCTTTTGGTGCCCAATCAAGACTTTAAAGAAGGCAATGAGAAAGTATCCAATCTTAGACGTTTTTGGTTCTTGTTACAACCCCATAAAACGGTACTGATACAAGCTTTTATTGGAGCGGTTTTCTATACATTATTAGGGTTTTCAACCTCCATTTACATTCAAAAAATAACCGACTACGTCTTAGTGGATGGTAGCGCCAAGCTCCTAAACCTATTGAGCATCATCATGATCATCCTTTTAGGGGTAAAGGTTCTTGTAGGTGCTTTCAAAGATGTTTTTTTGACAAAAACCGGCCAACAGATTGATGCCCAATTGATATTGGGGTATTATAAACATCTTTTAAAACTTCCCCAGCGTTTTTTCGATACCATGCGGGTAGGAGAAGTCATTTCCAGAATAGGGGATGCCGTCAAAATACGCAGTTTTATTAATGGGGTAGCCCTTTCTTTGGTCGTCAATATTTTGATTGTGATGTTCTCTTTTGCATTGATGTTCACTTATTACTGGAAGTTGGCCTTGATTATGACAATCATTATCCCCATATATGTGGTGATTTATATAATGGTCAACCGATGGAATAAAAAAGTAGAACGCAAGGTTATGGAAGATGCTGCGGATTTGGAGAGCCAGTTGGTAGAATCGTTACAGGCGGTGGGAACGATTAAAAGGTTTGGGCTTGAAGCATTTGCCAATATAAAAACGGAGACCAGGTTCATTAAATTATTGAATACGGGATACAAATCGGCACTAAACTCGATTTTTTCCAGCACCTCGTCAAATACCATATCTCAGGTTTTTGTGATTATCCTTTTGTGGGTAGGCTCTGGCTTTGTCATAGACCAAGAAATTACCCCTGGGGAATTGCTTTCATTTTATGCGATTGTAGGCTATTTCACAGGACCTTTGGTGAGTTTGATTGGGGCAAACAAGGAAATTCAAAATGCTTTGATTGCTGCCGACCGACTTTTTGAGATTTTGGATTTGGAACGGGAAGAACAAGGTGAAAAAATAACATTGACAAAAGACAAAATAGGGGACATAGTTTTTGAAAACGTCGGTTTTAGCTACGGTACACGGGTTGAGGTATTTAAAGACTTTAACCTTCGAATAAAAAAAGGGGAAATCACGGCTTTCGTAGGTGAAAGTGGATCGGGTAAATCAACTTTGGTTTCATTGCTCCAGAATATCTATCCCATAAACAAGGGGAGTATAAGTATCGGAAACACTAACCTTAACTATCTGGACAATGAAAGCCTACGCCAATTGGTAGCCGTGGTTCCCCAAAAAATCGATCTATTTGCTGGTAATGTCGTTGAAAACATCGCCGTTGGCGAGTTGGAGCCTGATATGGAATTCATTATTGAAATCTGCACTCAAATTGGCATTTTAGAGTTCATCGAAGGCCTGCCCAATGGGTTTGGTACCTATCTCGGAGAGAATGGTGCCGCCCTATCAGGGGGCCAAAAGCAACGTATTGCCATTGCTCGGGCTTTTTATAAAAAGCCCGAGATTTTGGTGTTGGATGAGGCCACCTCATCCTTGGATAGTGGTTCGGAAACCTTTGTGCAAAAAACAGTCAATCGGTTTCGGGAGCAGAACAAGACCATTATCGTTATTGCCCACCGCTTGAGCACGGTGATGAGTGCCAATACCATTGTCGTATTGGAAAAGGGCAAGGTCATGGAACAAGGTTCCCATGAGTCGTTGTATGCAGAGAAAGGCGCTTATTATAAACTATGGCGGCAACAGTTACCACGGATCACATTTAAACTAAAATCAGCGAGTTAAACTAAACACCCCACCATATGAGACAACTAACAAAACAAATTGCATTATTGGAACGTGTGGACCAATTGATACGTTTAAAGGCTACTGGAAGGCCTAAAAAATTGGCTGACAAACTGGAAGTCTCAGAAGCGACAGTCTTTCGAATGATTGAAACCATGAAGGAATTGAAAGCACCTGTATACTATGACTGGTCTTGCGGTAGTTATGCTTATTCAGTGAAAACAAAGTTTAAATGTGGTTTCTTTGTTGAAGAAATTGACGATGAAACTAGCAAGAACCTATCCGGTGGACATTGTTTTGGCAACTTAACAACCTTAACTGGGTTTTGAATAGTCGAAGATTTTGTTGAAAACTCTAATACAAAACCTCTTACTGTTTATTAAGTCTCCTGGTTGGGACATTCGGGAGAAAAAAAGTTTTCGTGAAACAGTCACCAGCTTTTTTTGGCTTTTTGCCTTAAATTTGATTGGGTCACTGATTTTGGCGACAATAATCCATTCGTTTTTTTCAGTAGAAAACCGTGCTGTTTACGAAGTCTTAGAACAGTGGCACCCATTTAGGCTTCTGGTATATGGATCGATTTTAATTCCAATATTTGAAGAATCGCTCTTCAGATTAGCTTTAAATCCCAGAGCTACCAATATTGGTGTTGCTTCATTTTCAATTACTTATTTTTCGCTAACAAAATTTCTGGGGATAGAAAGTCTTTTTTACTTTCAAATTAATTCAAATTGTATAATTAGGCTTTTAGTTTCAATTTTATTAGGACTTCTGGTTTATAGACTTGCGGTCAATAAATCAAAAAATATTCTCAAATTTTGGAGTAACAACTTTGCAATAATATTTTATTCATCAGGGGTTCTTTTTGCCTTGCTACATCTTAATAATTATCATATAGTAACGTATAATTCTACGTTTTTGATTGCAATACTGGTTGTTCTACCACATTTTTTTAGTGCCTTAATTTTTGGTTTTGCAAGACTCAAACATGGATTTACATTTGGTAGCATTATGCATATGATTAATAACTTGTCTGTATTGGCCTTGCTAATTGCCACACGGGAGATTGTATAATTTTTTCACCTACAAAATTTGACAACTCTCATTTTATGAGAGTCATAATCATGATCTTTACTATGTAATCAAAACAGCGCGCACAGAAATTTCTGGTTTTGATTGTATAATAGAGTGTTTAATTAAAATTTCATAAAATGGAAAAAATAAATTTAGTTGATTTATCCATCGGAGAATCAATAGATATCAATGGTGGAATGAATTGGGGAGCTTTTCAAGCAGATTTTGTTCAATTTGGCATAGGCTTTTTTAGTACTGTTGGAAGTGCTATTCAATCAGGTTATGATGCAGCCAGACCCGTCAAGTAGAAAAATTGACAAATAAAAGAAATATATTATGGAAACATTACGAATTAAGGATTTGACCTTTGAGGAATACCTAGAAATTAATGGGGGAGGACCTAGGGAAGCTGGAGCAGCTGTTGGTGAAGCGGTAGGTTTTGCTATTGGTTTTGCACTTGGAATCATTGTCAACACAGTAGAAATGGCTGTCGAAATGAAATAGATTACTTTTATTCTTTGAATTACGAGAAACTTTTTTATTCTCCAAAATAAGAAAAAAGGGTGCTCAAGCACCCTTTTTTGTTTTAATGATTCCATTATGTTTGTAATCATATGGAAGATGTGTTAAGCAATAAAGGCTGGAAACGTCTTGTTTTATTCGTTCTTCCGTATTTTTTCTTTGTTGGAATATTCCAATACATTGGACATTTCATCTTGGGAATCGAGAATGATTTGCCACCTTCCCCCTCAGTTTTACAATCTGTTGTATTAGCTTTTTTCGGTTCGATTGGCACCCTCTCCGTCATCTTGTTGTTCATGAATTTTGTCGATGAAAGACCATTTATCGAATTGGGATTTCGAAACCAAAATATTTATTATTCAGCTTTTATTGGGTTCTTCATGGGTTTTATTGCTTTGTCATTCGGACTTCTGATTACTCTGGAATATGGACATATACAAATTGATGGGATAAACTTTTCAGGTTCAAAAATCCTCCTTTCGATCATTTTATTTGCGCTTATCGCCTTTACAGAGGAAACTCTGTTTCGAGGTTACGTTCTGCGAAACTTGACCTTGTCTTTTAGTCCATACCTTGCACTAATCATTTCAGCAATCTGCTTTTCAATAATGCATGGTTTTAATCCCAGTATTAATCTAATTGGACTTGTCAATCTTTTCTTGGCAGGATTGCTTTTGGGAATACCCTACCTTTTCAACAAAAATTTATGGTTTCCAATCTCCCTTCATTTTAGTTGGAATTTTTTTCAATCCCTATTTGGCTATAATGTTAGCGGTCAGGATTCCTATTCTCTGATTGAATTTCAGACCCTTGACAAAAACCTTATCAACGGAGGGGATTTTGGTTTTGAAGGTTCCATTTTTTCTGTATTAATTCAAATAATCTTAATCATTTGTCTTACGTTATATTACGAAAGAAGAAGGAAAACTTCTCAAATCTCAAGTCGTCTTGGAGAATGAGCATTGATTTTAAGGGTCAAAACTTTTTTATCGCCTGATAAGCCCTGAAATAGTAACATCCATGACTTATTCATAAGATAATTTACTTCGCCTCCAACACCACAAAGGGGATGATCATCTCTTCCAATGAAATACCGCCATGCTGATAGGTGTTGCGGTAATAGCTTACATAGTGGTTATAATTGTTGGGGTAGGCAAAAAACAGATCGTTTTTGGCAAAAATATAGGAACTGCTCATGGTGATACTCGGTAAATGCACTTTGGCGGGATCTTTGGCCGCCAGTACCTCCTTATCATTGTAGGAAAGGCTGCGGCCCGTCTTATATCTCAAGTTTAAACTGGTTTCCCGATCCCCAATGACCTTGGAAGGTTGCTTCACATTAATGGTGCCATGATCGGTGGTAATGATTAATTTCATCCCCAAAACTTGCGCTTTTTGAATAATCTCCAACAGCGGGGAGTTCTTGAACCAGCTCAAGGTCAACGAGCGATAGGCCTTGTCATTGCTGGCGAGTTCTTTGATCACCTCCATTTCCGTTTTGGAGTGGGAGAGCATATCCACAAAATTGTACACAATGGCCGTCAAATCATTGTCCTTCTGGGCATTGAAATTTTGGGCCAGCTGTTTGCCCTGTTTTAAACTGCTTATTTTATGGTATTCCCAGTTCAGGTTCAATCCAAGGCGCTTTAATTGGGCGCCCAGGAATTCCGCTTCAAAAAGGTTTTTGCCCCCTTCATCCGTGTCATTCTTCCACCAATCGGGATGGCGCTTTTCCATATCCAAGGGAGTAAGCCCTGAGAAAATGGCATTTCGGGCATATTGCGTTGCCGTGGGTAGGATACTAAAATAGGCCTCCTCCGATTTTTTGCGATAAAAATTGGAGATGACATCCTCAAAGGCCAACCATTGGTCATACCGTAAATTGTCGATCACCACCAAAAGGGTCTTGGAACCCTTTAGTTCGGGCAGAATCATTTTTTTAAACAGGGAGTGGGACAGCACAGGTCCCGTACCATCTTGAAACCAAGAGCGGTAATGCCTATCCACGAACTTACTGAACTGTGAGTTGGCCTCAACCTTCTGTGATTCCAGTATTTCAAACATGCTCTGGTCCTCAATCTCTTCCAATTGCAGCTCCCAATACATTAGTTTTTTATAGAGTTCCGTCCATTCCTCATAACTATTGACCGTGGAAAGGTCCATGGCAATCTTCCGAAACTCCTGCTGATAGTTGGCCGTGGTACGCTCGGAAACCAGTCTGGAATTGTCCAGGTTCTTTTTTAAGGAAAGTAGTATTTGATGGGGATTGACCGGTTTTATGAGGTAATCCGCAATCTTACTGCCAATGGCCTCTTCCATAATATACTCTTCCTCACTTTTGGTAATCATGACCACGGGCAGCGAAGCATCCCGTTGTTTGATCTCTGATAGGGTTTCCAATCCGGAAAGTCCCGGCATGTTTTCATCCAAAAAAACAATGTCAAAAGGATGTTGTTCCACTTCATCCAGGGCTTCTTGACCTCCCTGAGCGGTAGTCAGCCGGTAGCCCTTGCTTTCCAAAAAAAGGATATGTGGTTTTAAAAGGTCAATCTCATCATCGACCCAAAGGATGGAAATCTTTTTCATACAGTGATTATCTTTGCGTTCTCAAAATAGGCCACTTGTCGCAGACCAACAAGCTCAAAATATTTAACGATCCTATCTATGGATTTATTGGGACACCCAATGAATTGATTTTTAATCTTATTGCCCACCCCTATTTTCAAAGGTTACGTCGCATTTCCCAAATGGGACTTTCCTATTTGGTATACCCAGGGGCGCATCACACCCGTTTTCATCATGCATTGGGGAGTATGTACCTGATGCAAAGGGCCATACATATTCTAAAGTATAAGGATGTGGCGATTACGGAAGAAGAAGAAAATGGGCTACTCTGTGCCATTTTACTACACGACATCGGACACGGACCCTTTTCCCATGCGTTGGAGCATTCATTGATTCCCGATTTTAGCCATGAACAAATTTCCTTACTGTTTATGGAGCAATTAAATGAAGCGTTTGACGGACAACTGGAAATGGGCCTACAGATTTTCAAGGGGGAACATCCCAAGAAGTATTTGAATCAATTGGTCTCCAGTCAGTTGGACATGGACCGCTTGGACTATCTAAAGCGCGACAGCTTCTATACCGGGGTTGCCGAAGGGAATATCAGTGCAGAACGCCTTCTTACCATGTTGAATGTAGCCGATAATGAACTGGTAGTGGAGGAAAAGGGCCTGTATCCCGTGGAAAAGTTTTTAATGGCAAGGCGATTTATGTATTGGCAAGTGTACCTGCATAAAACAAGTCTTGTTGCCGAGGTCCTTTTGATCAAGCTGATGCAACGGGCGAAACAATTGGTAGAACAAGGAAAAGATTTGGGGGGATCTGCTGCGCTGATGCTATTTCTTAGGAATACCTACGGCAGTTTTGGGAAGGACCATCTGGAACAGTTTGCCCACTTGGATGACGTAGATATCCTATCTGCCCTAAAAGAATGGAAACATCATGACGATTTCATCCTTTCCGATCTTTCCAAACGACTTTTGAACAGGGAACTTTTAAAAGTGAAGCTAAAGGACAAGCCCATACATCAAGATAAATTGGAACAAAAGAAAACTTGGGTAAAAACCAACTATCCCATTGAGGATTCAGAAGTGGGATACTATGTGTTCGATGGCGAAATCAGCAACCAAGCCTATAACACGGCCCATCAGAATATCCATATTTTGACAAAGAATGGCAAGCTGGTCGATGTTGCCAAGGCCTCCGATCATTTTAGTCTTAAGGCACTTTCCAAGAAAGTGGTGAAATACTATGTTTGCTACCCCAAGGCAAGCGTTTGACAAATTTTCTTACTTTTGCCGGAATGAAGTTTACTGCTACCCAAATTGCCGGTATTTTAGGGGGAGAAATTGAGGGAAACCCTGAGATTACCGTACATAAACTCTCTAAAATAGAAGAAGGGGAAAGAGGCAGTTTAACCTTTTTGGCCAATCCAAAGTATACCTCTTTTATTTACACCACCTCGGCCTCAATTACCATTGTAAACAAGGATTTTGTTCCTGAGCAAACATTGACGACCACCTTAATTAAGGTAGACGATGCCTACAAGTCATTTTCAAAACTATTGGAATACTACAATCAGGTAAAAAACAACAAGGTCGGCATTGAGAGCCCTTCGTTTATTTCAAAGACCGCCACCTATGGCGAGGGCTTCTATTTTGGGGCTTTTTCCTATTTGGGGGACAATGTGGTTATCGGTAACAATGTTAAGGTATACCCCAATGTCTATATAGGTGATAATGTAACCATTGGAAATGATTGTACCATCTTTGCCGGTTCAAAAATCTATTCGGAATCCATTATCGGAAATAGTTGCGTGGTCCATAGTGGAGCCATAATCGGAGCCGATGGTTTTGGGTTTACCCCAAATGAAAAGGGAGAGTATAGCAAAGTTCCACAAACCGGTAATGTTATTTTAGAGGATTTTGTTGATGTGGGCGCCGGAACCACGATCGATAGGGCAACGTTAGGGTCCACCATTTTAAGAAAAGGCGTCAAACTCGATAACCAAATACAGATAGCGCACAATGTTGAAATAGGGGAACACACGGCTATTGCAGCGCAGACGGGCATAGCAGGTTCCACCAAAATTGGAAAGCATTGTTTAATTGGGGGGCAAGTGGGCATTGTTGGTCATATTACCATTGGTGACCGGGTGCGGATTCAAGCACAGTCAGGCATCGGAAGAAATATTAAAGATGATGAAGTCCTGCAGGGAAGTCCTGCATTGAACTACGGCGACTACAACAAGTCTTATGTTCATTTTAAAAACTTACCAAAACTAGTCAATCAAGTTAACGAACTGGAAAAGAAATTAAACCATGAAAGCCAACAGCACTAAGCAAAAAACCATTGCTAAGTCAGTTACTTTAAAAGGTGTGGGTCTTCATACAGGTGAAGATGTAACCATGACCTTTGTTCCGGCAAAAGAAAACCACGGCTTTGCTTTTAAGCGGGTGGATTTGGAAGGGGAACCGGTGATAGAGGCCAATGCTTCTTACGTGGTCAACACGCAAAGGGGAACCAATCTTGAGAAGAATGGTGTTAAAATCCAAACTTCGGAACATGTTCTTGCTGCTTTGATAGGAATGGATTTGGACAATGTTCTCGTGGAACTCAATGCTCCGGAGCCACCGATAATGGATGGATCTTCCAAGTTTTTTGTTGAGGCCTTGGAGGAGGCCGGTTTTGTGGAACAGGAAATGGACAGGGATGAATACATTGTCAAAGATGTTATTTCCTATAAGGATGAGGCCACTGGAAGCGAGATAACCGTTATTCCTTCCCAAGAGTATCAGGTGACCACCATGGTTGATTTTGGCACTAAAGTCTTGGGAACCCAAAATGCCACCTTGGACCATATGAGCGATTTCAAATCTGAAATAGCCAATGCGCGAACCTTTAGTTTCCTGCATGAATTGGAAATGCTTCTGGAACACGGTTTAATCAAAGGTGGTGATTTGAACAATGCCATTGTGTATGTGGATAAGGAGATTTCAGAATCCACCATGAAACGGCTGGAAAAGGCCTTCAAAAAGAAAAAGCTTTCCGTAAAACCGAATGGAATATTGGATAACCTTACCCTGCATCACCCCAATGAAGCGGCAAGGCACAAACTATTGGATGTCATAGGGGATTTAGCTTTGACGGGGACAAGGATCAAGGGAAAAGTGATTGCCAATAAACCTGGGCACTTTGTAAATACCCAATTTGCCAAGAAGCTTCAAAAAATCATAAAACAGGAAAGGCGAAATTACGTTCCTGATGTTGATTTGCATGCCCCCCCGGTGAAAGACATCAATCAAATTATGGAGATGCTTCCGCATCGTCCACCATTTTTGTTGGTGGACCGTATTTTGGAACTTACGGAAGAGCATGTCATTGGTATCAAAAACGTGACCATGAACGAGCCCTTCTTTGTTGGTCATTTTCCGGGCGCACCTGTAATGCCAGGAGTTCTGCAAATTGAGGCTATGGCACAAACGGGAGGCATATTGGTTCTTAGTACTGTTCCGGATCCAGAAAACTATTTAACCTATCTATTGAAAATTGATAACGTTAGGTACAAACACCAAGTGGTACCTGGGGACACTTTGATTTTTAAGTTGGATTTAATATCCCCAATCCGACGGGGTATATGTCAAATGCAAGCCAGGGCCTATGCCAATGGTCGTTTGGTTTCTGAAGCGGAAATCATGGCTCAAATCACCAAAGTAAAAGGAAACTAATATGAATCAACCTTTGGCTTATGTCCATCCGGGAGCTAAAATCGCCAAAAATGTCGTGATTGAACCGTTCACTACCATACATAACAATGTAACCATTGGAGAAGGCACATGGATAGGATCTAATGTTACCATAATGGAGGGCGCTAGAATCGGTAAAAATTGTAATATATATCCTGGAGCGGTCATTTCTGCCATCCCTCAGGATTTAAAATATAAGGGGGAAGAAACCACGGTCCATATTGGAAATAACACCACCATTCGTGAATGTGCGACCATAAACAAAGGTACGGAGGACCGCATGAAAACGGTAATTGGCAATAATTGCCTTATTATGGCCTACAGCCATATCGCCCATGATTGTTTTATTGGGGATGGATGTATTTTCAGTAACAACTCCACTTTGGCGGGCCACGTGACCATAGGGGAAAATGTGGTTTTGGCCGGCATGGTGGCGGTGCATCAATTTGTATCGGTGGGAAGACACGCCTTTGTAACGGGAGGTTCCTTGGTACGTAAGGACGTACCCCCCTTTGTAAAAGCCGCAAGGGAACCGCTTTCCTATGTGGGGATCAATTCGGTAGGTTTGAGGCGTAGAGGGTTTCCTTCCGAGAAAATCCGGGAAATCCAAAACATTTACCGTCTTTTATACCAAAGACAGTACAACAATTCCCAAGCTGCAGAAATTATAGAAGCAGAGATGGAAGCCACTCCCGAGCGTGATGAAATCCTTCAATTTATAAGGGATTCGCAGCGAGGTATTATGAAAGGATATTTTAGCAATAATTAAGTATGGCAAACACTTCGGATATTAGAAAAGGATTGTGCATCAAGTACAATAACGACATTTATAAAATTGTGGAATTCCTACATGTAAAACCAGGGAAAGGCCCAGCTTTTGTGCGCACCAAACTGAAAAGCGTCACTACGGGCAAGGTTATTGACAATACGTTTTCTGCGGGTCATAAGATTGAGGACGTACGTGTGGAAACCCGATCCTATCAATATTTATATCCCGAAGGTGATACCTTCCATTTTATGAATACGGATGACTACAATCAAATTGCGTTGCAGAAAGATGCCTTGGATACGCCTGACCTACTGAAGGAAGGAGAAGTAGTGACCATTATTTTCAACACCGAAGACCAAATGCCTTTATCGGTTGAAATGCCAGCCAGTGTCGTCCTGGAAGTCACCCATACCGAGCCTGGGGTTAAAGGCAATACCGCTACCAATGCCACGAAACCTGCCACGGTCGAGACCGGGGCTAGAATCAATGTGCCGTTGTTCATTAATGAAGGTGACAAAATCAAAATAGATACCGCGACCTCATCCTATCAAGAACGCGCCAAAGAATAGCGGCAGATGAAGTTTCCACGGATATATAAACTGGAGGAGATTGCCAAAATGCTTCAAGTGGAGTACGTTGGGCAGCCAGAGTTTCCTGTCAAGGGGATGAATGAGATTCATGTGGTGGAAGATGGGGACATTGTATTTGTGGACCATCCGAAGTACTACTCCAAAGCCTTGGATTCGGCCGCAACCATTGTATTGATCAATAAGAGGGTTGATTGTCCGGAAGGAAAGGCCCTGTTGATTTCGGACGACCCATTTCGTGACTTCAATGCACTAACCACTTATTTTAGACCTTTTCAGTCCGCCTCAAAAAGTATAATGGATACGGCCACCATTGGTAAGGGTACGATTATTCAACCCAATGTATTTGTTGGGAACCAAGTCACAATAGGAGAGAATTGCTTAATTCATTCAAACGTGGCCATTAATAATAACTGTGTGATAGGGAACAATGTCATTATACACTCAGGGACTGTACTGGGTGGTGACGCTTTTTATTACAGCAAGCGCAATGGTAAATGGGATAAGTTCTTGTCAGGTGGACGAGTAATCATCGAGGATGATGTTGAAATCGGGGCGGGGTGTACTATTGATAGGGGTGTCACGGGCGATACTACCATCCGGGAGGGAAGTAAATTGGATAACCAAATTCAAGTGGGCCATGATACGGTTATTGGTAAAAAATGCCTAATTGCTTCCCAATGTGGTATTGCAGGGTGCACTGTTATTGAAGACGAAGTGACCCTTTGGGGCCAGGTAGGTGTAATTAGTGGAATAACCATTGGGAAAGGTGCTGTGGTTCATGCACAATCCGGTGTAAGTAAATCCTTGCCCGGTGGGAAAACCTATTTTGGTAGCCCTGCCGAAGAAGCCCGAAAAAAGATGAAGGAATTGGCCGCAATTAAAAACATGGCCGAGAACGTAAAAAATTAAACACCGAATAGCATTTTAGATAGTGGCAATACGCTATTTTTGTGCACGCTAACAAACAGAATAGAATGAGTGTTTTAGTAAACAAAGATTCCAAGATTATAGTACAAGGTTTTACCGGTAGTGAGGGTACTTTTCATGCGGAACAAATGATTGATTATGGAACCAATGTTGTGGGAGGCGTTACTCCGGGAAAAGGAGGACAGGAACATTTGGGAAAGCCGGTATTCAATACGGTTGAGGAAGCTGTGGAAAAGGTAGGTGCGGATACTACTATTATTTTTGTACCCCCAGCTTTTGCCGCCGATGCCATAATGGAAGCTGCCAATGCAGGAATCAAAGTTATCATAACAATTACCGAAGGCATTCCGGTTGCCGATATGGTGAAGGCCAATAATTACATCAAGGATTTGAATTGCACATTGATTGGCCCTAACTGCCCCGGGGTAATCACTCCAGGTGAGGCCAAAGTGGGCATCATGCCTGGATTTGTTTTCAAGGCGGGCAACGTGGGTATTGTTTCTAAGTCTGGAACGCTAACCTACGAAGCTGCCGATCAGGTCGTCCGTCAAGGATTGGGAATAACTACTGCCATAGGAATTGGTGGTGATCCCATTATTGGTACCACAACGAAACAGGCGGTGGAACTCCTTATAAATGATTCAGATACTGAATGTGTAGTGATGATTGGAGAGATTGGAGGGCAATTGGAACCGGATGCAGCCCGCTGGTATAAAGAAAGCGGCAGTAATAAGCCTATTATTGGATTTATTGCTGGTGAAACCGCTCCAGCTGGTCGGACTATGGGACATGCGGGAGCCATCGTTGGCGGAAGTGATGATACGGCCCAAGCCAAAAAACGGATTATGAGGGAGTGTGGTATCCATGTCGTAGACTCCCCTGCTGAAATTGGCAGGAAGGTTAAGGAAGTAATGGGGTAACCGAATGCGTTAAAACAATACTAAATCCCGGCTTTGCTGGGATTTTTTTATGGGGCGATCGTTTCACAAATCCTATATTTGAAGTTTACCAACCTAAAGAATAACATATGGGACTTTTAGAAAGTAAAAATGTCATTATTACAGGCGCAAGTCGTGGTATAGGAAAGGGGATTGCCCAGGTATTTGCCCATCACGGGGCCAATGTAGCTTTTACCTTTAGCTCCAGTGAGGGACCCGCTTTGGAATTGGAGCAGGAATTAAGTGCGCTTGGAGTAAAGGCAAAGGCCTACAAAAGCAATGCTGCAAGTTTTGAAGAGGCTGAACAGCTCGTTTCTTCGGTATTGGAGGATTTTGGAGGAATTGATGTATTGATCAATAATGCGGGAATCACCAAGGACAATTTATTAATGCGCATGGGCGAGGAAGACTTTGACAAAGTAATTGAAGTTAACCTAAAATCTGTTTTTAATATGACCAAAGCGGTGCAACGTACCCTATTGAAACAAAGGTCCGGTTCCATCATCAATATGAGCAGCGTGGTAGGGGTTAAAGGTAATGCGGGTCAAACCAATTATGCGGCATCGAAGGCCGGAATGATCGGCTTCACAAAATCCGTGGCGTTGGAATTGGGTTCCAGAAACATTCGCTGTAATGCCATTGCCCCGGGATTTATTGAGACGGAAATGACCGATAAATTGGATGAAAAAACGGTGCAGGGTTGGCGAGATGCCATTCCTTTAAAGCGAGGGGGGTCCCCGGAAGATGTAGCAAATGCCTGTTTGTACTTGGCCTCTGACCTTTCTGCTTACGTCACCGGACAAGTTTTAAATGTTGACGGCGGTATGTTGACGTAAAGGGTTGCTCTAGATGCAAATTCAGACTGTTTTACTCATTCTGGCAGCTTTTCTATTGGCTTTGGGAGCTGCAACCTTTCATTATTACCGTTCTAAAGCGAGTCTGAACTATCAAGTACTATTGACCTTCCTACGTTTTGTATCCCTGTTTTCCGGATTGGTATTGCTCATTAATCCGGAGTTCTCAAAAAACACCTATCATACCAAGAAAGCAAATCTCATCCTATTGGTGGACGAATCCTCCTCCATGCGTGATCTTGGTGGGGAAGGGGACGTTGCAAACTTGGTTGAAGCGTTTACGCAAGGTATAGAGCTTCAAGATAAATTCTCAATTCATCCCTATGCATTTTCAAGAGATATTCAACCCTTGGACAGTATCTCTTTTCAGGGAAATTCGACGGATATATTTACAGGTCTGCAAACGGTAAAGGAAACGTTTTCCAACACCAATAATGCCATTGTTTTGATAACTGATGGCAATCAAACCTATGGCCGGGACTATGAGTATTTTGATGTAAATAATCCATCGGTGTTGAATACCATTGTCGTTGGGGACACAACTTCTTACCAAGATGTGGCCGTTGGAATGGTTAACAGCAATAGATATGCCTTTTTGGACAATCAATTTCCTTTGGAAGTACAAACCCTATATTCTGGGAAGTCGGAGGCAAGTGTCATAGCCAAAGTATTTATGGATGGAAGAATGGTACATCAAGAATCTTTGGAGTTTACCCCTAATAAGCGTTCCCACACCCTAAGTACCAATATTGAGGCCCAATCCACGGGTATTAAAACGATTGGAATTGTGTTGGGGGAATTGGAAGGAGAAAAAAATACCCAAAACAACAGCAAGGAAATTGCCATTGAGATTATTGATGAAAGAACGGTGGTCGGCATCGTTTCATCCTTTAAGCACCCTGATATTGGAGCCTTAAAAAAGGCGATAGAATCCAACGAGCAAAGACAGGTGGTAGTTTTGTCGCCGCTAGCGTCGAATGAGGCATTGGAGAAGGTCGATATTTTTGTTCTTTACCAGCCCAATGTGGAATTTGGGAACATCTATAATTTTTTAAAGCAACGGGGAGGAGGAAGTTTTATTATCGCGGGCACTCAAACAGATTGGAGTTTTTTGAATGATGAGCTCCAAAGAGTTACCTTGGACGGATTTGGTCAGGAAGAAGAAGTTCTTCCTCTCAAGAACGAAGCTTTTGAAATCTTTGATATTTCAAGTTTTACTATGGATGGTTTCCCTCCACTTCAAGGGGAATTGGGTGAACTTAACATTATTGCAGACCCTAAGGTACTGGCGTATCAAAAAATCCGTGGTGTCAATCTTCAGGAACCATTATTTTTTGTTTTGGACGACGATGAAAGTAACAAACAAGCTTTTCTTCTAGGTGAAAATATTTGGAAATGGAGATTGAGTACCTATCGGAACAATCAAGATTTTTCCAGTTTTGATGCACTCATTGGAAAGCTCATTTTTTTTCTTTCCAGTTCCGGAAAAAAAGAACGTTTACGATTGGAGTATGAGAATGTCTATGAAAATGCTTCAGAAGCATTGATACGGGCCTCATTTTTTAATAAGGCCTATGATTTTGAAAGGGATGCCAACCTAAATCTTCATCTTACTGGTGAAAATGGTTTGGTAAGGGACATACCCATGCTTCTGTCAGGAGATACCTACCAAGTTGACTTAAGTGATTTGGAGGAGGGGGAATACTCCTTTACCGTTGCAGAGACCACAGAGCGAATTTCAAAATCCGGTCAATTCAGAATTCTTGATTTTGATTTGGAGAAGCAGTTCATGAGCTCAAATCATATAAAACTGGAGCGTCTGGCAAGGAGGAATTCAGGTGATATATATTACCCTGACCAGACCGATCAATTGATACGGAAATTAATGAATGACAATGACTTCATTCCTATTCAAAAAAGCACGCGGAATGTAGTATCTTTAATAGATTTTAGGATAGTGTTGGGCATTATGGTACTGGCACTTGCATCGGAATGGTTTATTAGAAAATACAACGGTTTAATTTAAAAGAGTAACACTTATGGATCGATTACCCAGGATAGGTTTACCTATTGTAGTTGCAGTTATTATTTTATTCATTTTGATTTCCAAATCAGCTGTAAATATCAGCGCTGGTGAGGCAGGAGTGCTTTGGAAACGTTTTGGGGGAGGGGTCGTCACGGACGAGTCGCCCTTAGGTGAAGGATTTCACTTTGTTCTACCATGGAATAAAGTGTATGTATACGAGGTACGGCGACAAGAAGTTTTTGAAAAAATGAAAGTACTTTCCTCCAATGGTTTGGATATCCAATTGGATGCCTCGGCTTGGTACATGCCCCAGTACGATGAATTGGGACAACTCCACCAGGAAATTGGTGAGGGGTATCTGGATCGGATTCTATTGCCAACCATACGTTCGGCAGCGCGTTCCGTTGTAGGACGGTACACTCCCGAACAATTGTACTCCAGTAAACGGGATGCCATTCAGGCAGAGATTTTTGAGGAGACCAAGAAAATTGTGGAAGATCAGCACATTGTTCTTGATGAAATATTGGTACGTGATGTTACCTTACCACCGACCATTAAAGAAGCGATAGAACGTAAACTGAAGCAAGAGCAGGAGTCCCTGGAATACGAGTTTCGATTGGTCACGGCCGAAAAGGAAGCAGAGCGCCAACGGATAGAAGCACAAGGAAAGGCCGATGCCAATAGAATTTTAAGTGCATCACTTACGGATAAAATTTTGCAGGATAAGGGGATTGAAGCCACATTAAAGTTGTCGCAGTCCCCAAATGCCAAGGTGGTCGTGGTCGGTTCTGGTGATGATGGACTTCCTTTAATTTTAGGAAATAACTAAATTTCTTTTTTTCGTATTAAAATTTAGTTTTAACTTCGAGACCGAAATGAGAAACCTTCATACACATCATCATACTGCAAGTATCGCTCAGGCGAGGTAGCTGTATTTTGTGTATTTCAAAATAATAAGACCCGTTTGAGCAATCAAGCGGGTTTTTTAATTCATTACTACGATACATGACTAAGATTCGAATAGCAATCCAAAAGAGTGGCCGCCTAAATGAAGATTCCCTAAAAATTTTGAAGGAATGTGGCATTTCCATTGACAATGGGAAGGACCAATTAAAAGCAAGTTCCAGAAACTTTCCAATGGAAGTGTTTTATCTGCGGAATGGCGATATTCCACAGTATTTAAAGGATGGCGTAGTGGACATCGCGATTATTGGCGAAAACATTCTTTTTGAAAAAGGCGAGGGTATTGACGTGGCCGAAAAACTAGGGTTTTCCAAGTGCAAAGTGTCCATGGCCATTCCGAAATCGAAGGATTATACTTCACTTGCGGATTTTGAAGGTAAAAGAATCGCCACGTCCTATCCACGAACGGTTCAACAGTTTTTGGACAAACAGGGAATTAATGCCGATATCCATATTATTAATGGTTCCGTGGAAATTGCTCCCAATATTGGTCTGGCAGATGCCATTTGCGATATCGTTTCCAGCGGGAGTACGCTTTTTAAAAACAACTTGAAAGAGGTAGAGGTACTATTGAAAAGTGAGGCGGTATTGGCCATATCGCCAAAAATAAACGAGGACCGGAGCCAAATTCTCAAAAGATTCCAATTCCGAATTCAATCCGTTCTGCAGGCAAGGAAAAATCGCTATGTGTTAATGAACGTACCGAACGATAACCTTGAAAAAGTAATTGAAATCCTACCTGGAATGCGAAGCCCTACGGTACTCCCTTTGGCAGAAGACCGTTGGAGTTCGGTCCATACCGTAATTAACAAGGACACTTTTTGGGAGGTCATTGATGAATTAAAGATGGCTGGGGCAGAAGGCATTCTGGTTTGTCCAATAGAAAAGATGGTACTGTAATGAAAAGGTATTTCAATCCAAATAAATCAAGATGGTCAGAAATACTATCAAGGCCCACGCAGTCTTTCGAAGCCATTGAGCCCATCGTAAGGGAGGTTTTTGATGAAGTAGGGAAACAAGGTGATGTCGCAATAAAAAGGTACACAGCAAAATTTGATGGCATTGAACTTTTGGATTTCAAGGTTTCCAACGCTGAGATTTCTAAGGCTGTAGGTAAAGTCTCTGGAGATTTAAAGGAAGCTATTCAATTGGCCAAGTCAAATATTAAAAAGTTCCATGGTGCCCAAAAAACTGAGAAGGTTGTTGTTGAAACGATGCCTGGGGTGGAGTGCTGGCAAGAAAAACGAGCAATTCAAAAGGTGGGGCTGTATATCCCTGGAGGAACGGCTCCTTTATTCTCCACCATTTTAATGTTGGCTATTCCTGCGGTATTGGCAGGTTGTAAAGAGATTGTTCTTTGCAGCCCTCCGGATGGAGAAGGAAATTTGGACCCGGCTATTTTGTATACCGCACAGTTGTGTGGTGTAACCCAAATATTTAAAGTAGGGGGGATACAGGCAATAGCAGGAATGACCTATGGTACGGAAACAATTCCCAAGGTCTATAAGATTTTTGGGCCTGGAAATCAATACGTTACAGTGGCCAAACAATGGGCAACAAAACTGGGAGTGGCCATTGACATGCCCGCAGGACCCAGCGAATTGCTTGTTGTTGCCGATGACTCTGCCGATGCCGCGTTTGTGGCTTCCGATTTATTGAGCCAGGCCGAACACGGGGTGGATAGTCAGGTGGTTTTAGTGTCCACCTCCAAGGAACTGATTTCAAAAGTGGAATTGGAAATAGGGAATCAACTTGGCGCATTGCCTCGCAAGGACATTGCGACACAAGCTATGGCCAACAGCCGCTTGATTTATGTTGAGAATGATACAACCGCACTCGAGATCATCAATGCCTATGGTCCGGAACACTACATTGTTTGTGTGGAGAATGAAGCGTTTTATGTGCAGCATACGGTCAATGCGGGTTCGGTTTTTATTGGAAATTATACTCCTGAAAGTGCCGGGGATTATGCTTCTGGGACCAATCATACCCTACCAACCAACGGCTATGCCAAACAATATAGTGGGGTGAACCTGGACAGCTTTATGAAGAGCATGACGTTTCAAAAGATTTCTAAAAATGGAATGAAGACTATAGGCAATGCCGTTGAACTGATGGCAGAAGCTGAAGGATTACAGGCGCATAAAAATGCGGTTACATTGCGGTTAAAAGCGATAAATGAATAAAGAATTCGACATACAAAACTTGGTCCGGGTAAACGTGAAATCCCTAAAACCCTATTCTTCGGCGCGGGACGAATTCAAGGATTTCAAGTCGGATATGGTGTTTATGGATGCCAACGAAAACCCATTCGAGAATGGCGTAAATCGGTATCCCGACCCACAACAGCGCAATCTCAAGGCCATCTTGGCAGAACAAAGGGGGGTGAAGACCAGTCAAGTGCTATTGGGAAATGGCAGTGATGAAGTCTTGGATTTGATATTTCGGGCTTTTTGTGAGCCCCATGTGGATAATATTATCACGTTACCACCAACCTATGGCATGTACAAGGTGCTGGCGGAAACCAATGCCGTGGAGAATATTGAGGTGCTTTTGACCCAGGACTTTGAACCCGATGTAGCTGCTGTTTTAAATCAGGTAAATTCAGCGACCAAACTCATTTTTATTTGTTCCCCAAATAATCCTACTGCGAATACTTTTAAGGCTTCCCGTGTCGAAAAACTTTTAAAAACGTTTAATGGAATGGTAGTTATTGATGAGGCATATATAGATTTTTCTGAAGAAGCCTCCTGGGTCGGTCGACTTTCCCAGTTTCCAAACTTAATAGTCACCCAGACCCTGTCCAAAGCCTATGGTATGGCAGGAATTCGGTTAGGGATTTCGTATGCTTCCGAAGAGATCATACAAATCCTGAATAAAATAAAACCACCCTATAACGTTAACGAACTTACGCAACAAAAGGCAATGGAACGGGTTGTGGATAGGGATTCAGTGGCGCAAGAAGTGAAGAAAATCCTTTCGGGGAGGGAGAACCTTAAGAAGTCCCTTATATCGATAGGTTTTATCGAAAAAATATTTCCCAGTGATGCCAATTTTATTTTGGTACGTGTCGATGATGCCCATCTTCGATACCAACAATTGATTTCCAAGGGAATCGTAATTCGGAATCGTAGCACGCAGCCTTTATGTGGGAATACCCTTCGGTTTACGGTGGGAACCAGCAAAGAGAATACTAAGTTGATAACGGCATTAACGGAATTGGACAATGGCTAAAAGAGTACTTTTTATTGATAGGGATGGCACTTTGGCCAAAGAACCAGGTGATGAACAACTGGATGCTTTCGAGAAGTTGGTTTTTTACCCAAAAGTCTTCACCTATCTAGGTAAGATTGCAAGAGAATTGGATTTTGAAATGGTGATGGTGACCAATCAGGATGGCTTGGGCACTGATTCTTTTCCTGAAGCAACCTTTTGGCCCGTACACAATTTGTTGCTACAATCCTTTGAAAATGAAGGGGTGGTATTCAATGAAGTATTGATTGATCGGACCTTTGCCAAGGATAACGCACCAACTCGAAAACCAAATACAGGATTGTTGCAACGTTTTCTGACTGAAGAATATGACCTTACCCATTCCTATGTCATCGGAGATCGCCTAACAGACATGGAATTGGCAAAGAATTTAGGGGCAAAAGGTATTTTTATCAACGACGAGACGCATTTAGGGACTGACGAAATAACCGTAAAAAAGACTGACCTTTCTGCCTACATTGCACTGGAAACCAATGATTGGGAGAACATCTATGACTTTCTTAAACTTTCAAATCGCGTCGGAAAAATCCATAGAAAGACAAAAGAAACGGATATCCATATTGAATTGAATTTGGATGGAATGGGCATGGCTAACATAGATACGGGACTCAAGTTTTTTGATCATATGTTGAATCAGCTGGCGCGTCATGGCCAGATGGATGTATTGATTAAGGTTGATGGCGATTTGGAAGTAGATGAGCACCACACCATTGAGGATACGGGAATTGCATTGGGAGAGGCCTTTTATCAGGCTTTGGGAGATAAATTGGGCATTGAACGCTATGGTTTTTGTCTACCTATGGATGATTGCTTGGCTCAAGTTGCCATTGATTTTGGCGGACGTAACTGGTTGGTCTGGGAAGCTGAATTTAATAGGGAAATGGTTGGGGACATGCCAACCGAAATGTTCCATCATTTCTTTAAGTCTTTTAGTGATGGGGCAAAGGCAAATTTGAATATCAAGGTGGAAGGAACCAATGAACACCATAAGATTGAGTCGATTTTTAAGGCCTTCGCCAAAGCCATTAAAATGAGCATAAAACGGGATACGGAGAAAATGATTTTACCATCAACCAAAGGATTGCTATGAAGCTCGTTATTATTGATTACGGTGCAGGCAATATTCAAAGCATCAGATTCGCCTTTCAACGATTGGGTATCGAAGCAGTGCTCACTCGTAATGCCGAAGAAATATTAAATGCCGACAATGTAATCTTTCCTGGGGTCGGGGAGGCCAGTAGTGCTATGGCAAAACTTTGGGAAAGCGGATTGCACGATGTCATTGCCGATCTAAGACAACCGGTACTCGGAATTTGTTTGGGCATGCAATTGATGTGCAATTCATCTGAAGAGGGTGATACCAAAGGACTGGGCATATTTAATACGGATGTGGTTAAGTTTAATTCTGGTTTGAAAGTGCCACAAATTGGCTGGAACAAAATTGAAAATCTACAAGGTGATTTGTTTGAAGGGCTAAATGAGGACTTTATCTATCTTGTTCATAGTTTTTATGCGCCAAAATCGGATGAGGCTATCGCTACAAGCACTTATGGCATTGAGTATAGCGCAGCCTTACAAAAGGACAATTTTTATGGGGTTCAATTCCATCCCGAAAAGTCGGGGGCATATGGTGCAAAAATCTTGCAAAATTTCTTGGAATTATGATGGATGCAGCGATTCAAATCTCAAGTGACAAATCCCTTTTGAATGTTGACAAGGTACATAGGGCAATTAAAAATGCATATTGGGGGAGTTATCGCTCTGTGGAACAAACCAAAAAAACCATTGAAAACTCTATTTGTTATGGGGTATACCGTTCAAAGGAGCAGATAGGTTTTGCAAGGGTTTTGACTGATGAAGTGGTTTTCGCCCATATCATGGATGTCATCATTTTTGAAGAATTCAAAGGACAAGGTATAGGCAAGAAGCTAGTAGAACACATTTTGAAAGATTCTAGGATGAAAGACGTTTTGACCATTTGCCTAAAAACCAAGGATGCCCATGCCTTCTATGAAAAGTATGGATTTGAACCAGTAGGCAATTCAGACCTTTGGATGGCCATTGATAACGCAAAATTGGATTGATATGCGAATAATTCCTGCGATAGACACCATTGAAGGGAAATGCGTCCGACTCTCAAAAGGGGATTACGATACAAAAAAAGTCTACAATGAGCATCCCTTGGAAATCGCCAAGCAGTTTGAGGATCATGGAATTCAGTACCTGCACTTGGTAGATTTGGATGGTGCCAAATCAAAACGAATCATCAACCATAAGGTTCTGGAACAAATCGCTTCCAAGACCGATTTAAAAATTGATTTTGGAGGTGGGCTAAAGTCGGATGAAGATCTACACATTGCCTTTGAAAGTGGAGCAAATCAAGTTACCGGCGGGAGTATAGCGGTGAAAGACAAAACCACCTTTTTGAGTTGGTTAAGCGCCTATGGTGCCAACAAGATAATCCTCGGTGCGGATGCCAAAGATGAAAAAATAGCCGTTTCGGGCTGGCAGGAGGAATCGGAATTGGAATTGATTCCTTTTGTAAAAAAGTATCAAAAAGATGGAATCCAATACGTCATTTGCACGGACATCTCCAAAGATGGTATGTTGGAAGGACCTTCATTTTCCCTCTATAAAAAGTTGTTAAGGGAAACGCGGGTGGTTCGGACGGAAATCGGTGGCAGTGGGGTAATCGATATCGAAGAAAATGGAATTAAGTTGATTGCCAGTGGTGGAATCTCCACATTTGATGAGTTGCCAAAACTAAAGGAGTTGGGATGCGAAGGGGTTATTATTGGGAAAGCCATTTATGAAAACCGAATCAGTCTAAAACAATTGGAAAATTACATTTTGAGAAATGGATAATTTAAGTAGGTTTCAATCGGAATTTATTGAAAACAGTTGTTACCGGATGGACGAAAGCCTGCGGATGGTAAAAATTTCATTGACCAAGATTTCTGAAGAACAGCTCTGGCAGAAACCGAATACTTCGTTAAATAGTATAGGCAACTTGATTTTGCATTTATGTGGTAATATGACGCAATACGGTATGGCGTCCTTAAATGAGATTGAGGATGAGCGTAAAAGAGATTTGGAATTTTCAACGGGTGGCGGTTACACCAAAGAAGAACTCTTGGAAAAGTTGGAATCGACCATTACTAAAGTAAAAGCTACATTGCAAAATGTTTCTTTGGAAAGACTATTAGCGTTAAAGCAGGTTCAAGGTTTTGAGTTTTCGGGCATTGGGAATATCATTCATGTGGTAGAGCATTTCTCATATCATACCGGACAGATTGCCTTTTGGGTGAAACAGTTGAACAATGAGCAGTTGGGCTTTTACGAAGGTCATGATTTGAATACCAAAAACGAAGATTGATGCTGACAAAACGAATCATACCATGCTTGGATATTAAAGACGGCCGAACGGTCAAAGGCATCAATTTTGTTGATTTACGAGATGCTGGTGACCCTGTTGAATTGGCACAACGCTATGCCCAGGAAGGGGCCGATGAATTGGTATTTCTGGACATTTCGGCAACGGAACAAAAGCGAAAAACGCTGGCCGAATTGGTATACCATGTAGCGGAGAAGTTGAATATCCCTTTTACAGTTGGGGGTGGTATTTCTTCCGTTGAAGATGTGGATGTTTTACTGAAAAATGGGGCCGACAAGGTTTCCATAAATTCCTCTGCGGTCAAAAGACCGGAATTGATCAATGAATTGGTTGCAAAGTTTGGTTCCCAATGTATTGTGGTCGCCATTGATGCCAAATATATTGCTGGAGAATGGAAGGTGCATTTGGTGGGGGGCAAAGTTCCTACAGAAATCGATCTCTTTGAATGGGCAAAAGAAGTAGAGGAACGGGGTGCTGGTGAAATTCTATTTACCAGTATGGATCATGACGGCACCAAAAATGGCTTTGCCAATGAGGCCCTGGCCCATTTATCAGCCCTAGTTAATATTCCGGTAATAGCTTCCGGCGGGGCAGGGGAAATGCATCATTTTACGGATACCTTTAAGGACGGAAAAGCGGATGCAGCACTAGCTGCCAGTGTTTTCCATTTTAAGGAGATTGAAATAAAAGACCTAAAGGAAGAATTAAAATCAAAAGGAATTCTGATGCGGATATAGCATATAATACGGTATGAAGACGACCAAAGAAAACAGCGAAGAATACGTTTGGGGTGCTAATTGTTTGGGCTGGCACTTGGTAAACAGTCAAGAATTGAGCGTCATACAAGAATTGATGCCTCCAAGAACCTCTGAGGTGAGGCATAAACATCTGTATTCGCAACAATTCTTCTTTGTACTCAAGGGGGAGGCTACTTTTGAACTGGGGGGACAGCTTCATACCCTTCAGGAAAACCAAGGAATACATGTGCAAAAGAACCAAGCACATCAAATTAAAAATGAAACAAATCTTGATTTGGAGTTTTTGGTGATTTCGCAACCACACTCCCACAACGATAAAGTAATCCTTTAATCATGATTACAATTAGTAAAAAATGAAAGTAGATTTTACCAAGAATTCAGATGGTTTGATACCCGCTATTATACAGGATGCCAAAACAAAGAATGTTTTAATGTTGGGCTATATGAATGAAGAAGCCTTTCTAAAGACCCAAGAAACCAGAAAGGTGACATTCTTTAGCAGGAGTAAGCAACGGTTATGGACAAAAGGGGAGACCAGTGGCAATTTTTTGGAGTTGGTGGATTTAAAGGTGGATTGCGACTACGATACCGTTTTGGTACGAGCCAATCCCATGGGCCCCACTTGCCATACGGGAACCGATACCTGTTGGTTTGAAGACAATACACAGGAATTTGGGTTTCTTACCACATTGGAAAGCATTATTGCCACGCGTCAAGCAAATAAAGAAGATGAAAATAGTTATGTAGCATCGCTATTTCGAAAGGGCATTAATAAAATTGCCCAAAAGGTGGGCGAGGAGGCTGTAGAAACGGTCATTGAGGCCAAGGATAACAATGACGACCTGTTCCTAAACGAAAGCGCAGATCTCCTTTTTCACTTATTAATTCTGCTTAGGGCTAAAGGTTTTGAACTTAATGATGTGGTAAAGACCTTGGAATCCAGACATTAAGTTCTTACTTTCTCAGCAGTATCATCAAAAAACGAAAATCATGAATATCAAGTACAGTACTGTCTTGCTACTTTTTGGCTTGGCCTCCTCTTTGACCTTGGCACAACAGGCATCCATCAGCTTTGAAACCAATGGGTTGGACAGTTTGATTGTTAAAAACCCCTTCCAAAATTTTATTGGGGAATGGACACTTAAAAATGACAGCTGGATACAAAACTGGGGCGGGGAAACGGAAACCATAAAAATTCCGAAGCATCATACCGTATCCACTCAAATTAATACTGCAAATACACTATTTTCCATTATTGATGGGCCACAGCCCAACGGACATATTTTCTGGTCCTATAATCCGGTCTCCAAAATGGTTCATCATTTGTCAAGTTTTGGAGCGTTAAGAGCCGGAGTTGGCGAAGGAAGTGTTTCAGAAAATGGAGATGTAACCCTGAAAATTTCCTTCGAAGGAGAACCCAAGGAGACCTACAGAATCTATACCTATACATGGGTCAACCAAGATGAATACCATATGAAATCGGTGCAATATGATTTCAATGATCAACCCACAGGATTGTTTTATGAGGGTACCTTTGTGCGTCTGATCAAAGAGGAAAGAACCCTGAGAACGCAAATCGCCTCTATTCTATACGTTCTTGATGATAACTCCATTCCTGTGGAAGAACAACTTCATGTGTATGCAGATGATGTGGTACATATGGCACCCGGAAGTGAGGTCCATTTGGGAAAAGAGGCATTGGGCAACTACTTAAGGGAGCAACGCGCATACGGTAAAGCCAAAATGACACATGAAATCATGGAATTGGAATCCTTTGGGCATGTGGTGCTCATGCGGGGTCAAGTAACGGGGACATTTTATCCCAAGGATAAAGCCCCTTCCGTTGCGTTCAGAACTAAAAACCTATTCGTCTTTATGCCAACGGAAGGAACCTTAAAAATTAAAAAAGTAATCTATAATGCTTCTCCTGAGCAATAGGGTTTTTAGTTCCGTCGATTCAGTTCGGAACTTCCGGATAGGTTCTGTCTCAGAATCTCAGGATTACCGCGGTAGTTGAGACTACTGGAGCCGGAAGCATCTATTTCAATGGATTCATTGATCGAAAGATAAGCATCGCTTGATCCAGACAGATCAATATTCAATCGCTGTACTTGCAAATCAAAATCCTTTAAATCACTACTTCCTGATAAATCAACGTCAAGTTCGTCCGCGGTGCCAAATAGATCTATATCAGATGCCCCACTAGCACAAATTTCCAGTTGTGTAGCGGTCACCTCCCCGGTAAGATTGGAAGCTCCTGATAGTCGAAGACTTCCATTGCCAACAACCCATTCATCTTCAAGGGTAAGTGTGCTGGCACCGGAGAGATTAATACCCAAAAGGTTGCGGGTGGTAATAAACGCCCTTAATGTAGCATTGCCGCGTATATTCAAATTATTCTCGGGCCGAATTTCGAGAGTATTTCCGTTGACGCGGACGACCAGTCTGTCCTGTAGGTTTTCATTGGCGTCAATCCGAACGGATTCTTCGGTATCCGAAAATCGAACAAAGACCTCAAAAGCACCCCCAACTTCCAGGGCACGATATCCTGAGAAGGTAAAGTCCCTTGAGATCACTTCCCCAGAGGCACGTATGCTATCATTTTCGCATGAGGTCAATACCAGAACTATGGCCAAAAGGCCCAATAATTTTTTTGATTTCATTATTGATTGTTATTTAAAAGGTTTTGTATCGCTTTTTAGTACAAATGCACCAAGCCTCCCGTAGCAATGAAGTACTCTGAACCTGCAGCCTTTCCAAGCCAAAAGTTGGGCAAGTCACTGCTATTCCCTATTTGGGAATATGAACGGGAATCCATCGCAACGGAACATGATGACGTTGGTACTTTCCCTTCGTGGTATACACCTGATTGTTTTCAGTAAATACCCGAACGGTATCGATGGTTTGTTTTTTGATTAATGCTTCCATGATGTTTGTTTTTGATTGATTAACTAATGACGAACTCTATTAATTTAGCTGTTTTCTATAGCGGTTTCGCCCCATATTGAAAATTCCCAGCTTGATACCAATACCTCCGGAGAACCCGTTAATACGATCAATGGGGCTGTCCGTGAGTTCAATTTTGCTAGAGAAGCGATAACGTACGCCCGCTTCCAATTGCACATAACGAGAAATATTAAAAAGGGCGCTGACCCCCGGTTCCAAGACAAAAACAGCATCCAAATCGTCGTCTTCAAAGTCAAAATCCTCCTCGTTTACAATGACATCACGGTCCACATAACCCACGGCACCACCACCGATAAACACGGGAAACGAAAGACTGACCAATGACTTTCCAAATAAAATGGGTTCCAAATGGAATCCGGCGTAACCCGCAAATAGATCGTCATTATCCCCTGAACGTGGATTAAAAATGTTCTGTCTGGAATAGAGTCCCCGGGCTAAAAAACCGACTTCAAATTGTTGATTGGCCACATAGGCCACCTTAAAAGTACCAATGTAGGTATCCTCGCCCTCAATTTCTCCATAACCCATGCCGATGCCCACATAAACACCGTGGACCACGTTTCTACGGTCATTGAAGGTGATGTAGTCCTCATCATCCTGTTGGGCAAAGGAGAAGAGCCCTGAGAGTAGGGCAATTAAAAAGACTGTTGTTTTTTGATGGTTCATATGCTTAGGTTCTTTTGATTGATTTCCTTTAAGGACAACCGATATTTTTATTGGTTGCATCATCTTAGTTTTTTTAATCGTTTAATGTTACAATTCCCTTAACTCCGGTAATGGATATTCGGCCGGTTTTGGCTTTACCGTATGTGGCTCGTATCTCCCGTAGCCTGCTTCCCTTATCCAATAGCTTAGAATCCACATTTTCAAAGGATTTGGGCAAACGCACCACACCCTGCTCCAAGGTAGCATCAAAACGGTGGGAGAAATCGGTAACGGTCACATTGATATCTGAGGATTCCTGTTCGATATTGATTTCAGCGTCCGGGTTGGTAATTTGTCGTATCCGGAAGTCTGCAATTTTCATGGATAGATCTACATCTTGTGAAAGTCGTTCCATATGCAGCGTAGTGAACTTTAGGTTTCCATAAACTGTTCCGATTTCCTGGATGTCGATATCATCTTTATTGGAATAAAGTTCCAGGGCGTTTACGCTGGCCAATTTCATTTCCGTGCCACTACCATTAATTCGAAGACTCTTGGCGTTTTCCATATCCAATTCCCCATTTTTAAGGTTGAGACTGGCGTAATTCAGGTTTCTAGCCTTTACTTTTCCAAATTTCAAGATGATATCCGCCCTGCTCAAATCTTCACTTATCCAAAGGTCGCCATGTTCAATTAGGGAGTTCAGTTCTCCGCTCCAGTCCTCAAGAATCACATCACCAAAACGGTTGGTCACTTTGAGATTTGCTTTTTTGGGCAGAAAAACCGTATAATTGATCTGCACTCTACTACGGTCCAAATCAATAGGATTGGTGCGATTAAAGAAATCGGCAAACCATCCTGTGTTCTTTTTGGCCACTTCAGAGGTTATGGAAACCAAATCCCGACTGGATTTAATATTCGGACTAATGCGACTCAAAAGGTCTCGGGCATCATCCCGCTTACGGCGATTGACCACAATGTCGATTTTTACGGAAACCTCGTCTTTATCCCAACCGTTTACGGTAATGTTTCCATATTTGTTTTCGAGTTGTAGGGTTCCCGCATCCGTGAGCGGAAAATATTCTTCCACGGATTTTGATACCCGCTCCTGGGCGGTACTGATGTGTACTGCGAATAGCACAAAGGCCAAACACAGGATTGTTTTATAAAGTGTAGCCATAATCTTCATCGGATTTTTTAGCATCGTTGATTTGTTGTAATAATTTTTCAATGAGCTCAATACGCTTTTTGTAGTTGGCTACAATGGCCTCCAACACCCGCTCATTGTCCAAATTTGTGCGTATTTCTGTACGAAGGGTTTCATATTCCACATCCAGTTCATCCATAAAGGACAGGAACTCTTCCTTATCCATAGCCGTTAGGTGTGGACTGTTTTTAACTAGTTCCACCTGATAGGAAACCAAGCCTTGATAGTGTTGGTCAATGTCCAATAGCTCCTTGGAGACGTATTGGGTTTCGATAATGCCTCCTCCGTAAATGGACAAACCAATAAAACTGGCAATGCCCAAAAACAGCACCACACTGGCGGCAATGCGCAGCATCGGTCGTTTCCAAAGCGGGATGACCTTGGGTTCGGCTTTCTGCAACTCCGCCGAGATGTTTGCCCATAGTTTCGCACGGTCGGCCTTCTGGGTGTCAAACTGGGAAGCATTTTCCCGAATATGTTTTTCAAAATTGTCCATTACAATTCGCTTATGATTTCCAATAATTTCTTTTTGGCCCTGTGGTACTGGGATTTGGAAGTACTTGTTGAAATGTCCAGTATCTCCCCAATCTCCACATGGTCATAGCCCTCAATCAAATAGAGGTTGATGATCTGTCGGTACCCATCGGGCAATTGTGCCATGCCGAGTTGTACCTTTTTGATGTCCACTACCTCGGCCGCTTCGGGTTCTTCATCAGTGAGATGAAACTCATGGTCATCCATTGGTACTACGGACACCTTCTTGGCCCTGAGGTGATTAATACTTTTGTTGATGACAATACGCTTGAGCCAAGCCCCAAAACTGCTTTCGTACTTAAAACTGTGCAATTTTTTAAAGGCATCGACAAAACTGTCTTGCACGATGTCCTCGGCATCTTCCTTGTTCCCTAAAAACCGAAGTCCTACGTTGAACATGGCATCTACATACAGGCCGTACAGCTCATATTGCGAACTGGAGTTGCCGGTCTTGCATTGTTCCACCAGGGTTTGATGCGTGAATCGAATGTCGGTTTCCAACGATTAAAGGTTGATGTGCTGTAATAAAAGACAACCGCAAAAGTAAAGGGTTGCACTTGGGAAAGAAAAAAAGCGCAAAGAAGAATAAAACAGGACAGTTATGCCCCTGCTTATACTTTAATACCCTGCAAGTCTTATAATTTCTTCGGGAGAAAGTTCACTTAACTCCAAAATGGTTTTACCGGATGTTTCCATCACTTTTTTTATCAAATAGTTTCCGGTGCGATAGCCAACGGAATTTCTGCCATCGGGATGTTCGAACATCCATTCGTAATAATTGGCATCCTTTGATAACGCAAGAATCTCGTTCACCCAATCACTGGCGTTGACATCGCTTGGCATCTGGTTGGCTTCATACACTTCGCCGGTATAATACTCCGCAAAGACTTCGGCCAGCCCCTCATTGACCATGGCGATATCAATACCAGGACCGAATGTATTGTCTTTTATGGCCCAACCTCTGGCCAAATGGTGAAACTCGTGATATACCGTAGATTTTAAACCTGTCTGTATTGCTGCAGAAATACCACCTTGAAAGGTATTGGAGATTTGAATCAAAACCAGGGGCGGGGAATTGGATTCTGCACGTCCGGTTACACCACCGACACTTTCCAGGTTCCAATCCACAATTTCAAATGCTACCTGAATGCTATCTGGTAAATATGGCAAAAGACTTCGTACCTCTTTCTCCGAATCCCTTAAATACTCGTAAATCAGTTCTTTTTCAGATGGGCTAAAGGGCTCTTTTTGTTCTTGAAAGACGAGATGCAAAGTGCTGGTTTCCATTTTATTTTGATTGAAATTGCACGCTAGGGTTACTACTACGACAATGTAAACTATCAAATTTTTAGACAAAGACATCATATTTTTTATAATAGACGATACCGTTAGGATATCATAACGTTGAAAATTGGATCATTAAATGATTTGGTACTGAAGACAACAAAAAAGTCAAAGGGTTACAAGGAGAAGGAAAAAATGTAAAGGTTTTGCAGGGTAACCTATGACTTAGGGGGTAAAATGAAGATATCGTACATTTGCAATAAACGATTCAAAATGCGTATACGTTCGAAGATTTCCAGTAAATACATCAATGAAACGGATTACTGGATGGCCCAAATTTCGGATGCCTTGGCACATCCCGTTCGGGTGGCTTTGGTACGCTATTTATCTGAGAAAAACAACGGACGTGGGGTGGACAATGTTACCTGCAACAAGGACTTGGTGGATATGTTCCATTATTCCCAGTCCACTATTTCCCAACATGTAAAGATTTTGAAGGAAGCAAGACTCTTTCTTACGGAGCAACATGATAAGTTCATCCACTACGAGTTGAATTACATGTTGTTACAAAAGTTTGCTGCTGCGGTTGGAGCGTTAAACGGTTCCCAATGATTTCTTAAAGTGTTTTCTAAGTCGTACGATAGTTTTAAATTCGTATATCGCTAATAAACGATATATCGAGCATAAAGCAATCTTATCATGAAAAAAGTAATCTTCTTTTTTGCCATCCTTGTGACCGGTTATGGTTATACCCAAGCCCTGCATCCTTTGGAACCGGTTAAAAATCATTATCTCGAACTACAAGAATTGAGCGCCCAACCCAATCCCGAACGAAGCTCCTTGGATGCGCTTTCCTTTACACCGGATCAATACAACTCGGTGGCCTTGACCTATACCTTAATGGCCCCAGCTTATTTAACTTCTGAGCAAGTTTACAACTTGAAGAACAGCGTCCATTTTCCCGCCAACAGTTCTGACCAAACCAGGGCAGAACTTGATTTTCTATTGGCCTGGCAGCAAAAACGCACTCCTGATCAAGTACATCGCACCTCAAAGGTCTTGGCGCCTATTGGGTATTGGCCACACGTTGACACCAAGAAAAATCATGAACGTTATGAAGGAAATGTAAGGGATCTGATGTTCGAGGGTAGGGAAGTACTGGGCAAACAATGCACGGCTGCCAACTACCCAGCTACCTTTAAATTATTACAGGGGGTAACCAAGGATATGCGCATTATGGAGTTTACCGTAAAATACCATTTGCTACGTGCCCGACCCTATGTATTGGAACCTAATCTGAAACCCTTGCAGATCATGGGCTCCCCTTCCTTCGCTAGTGGACATACCCTTTGGGCCTATATTCAAGCTTTTACCTGGAGTGAGTTAGTGCCCAAAAAACGCCAACAATTTCTCGATTTAGCCTATGAAATAGGGGAGTCTCGTGAAGTGATGGGCATTCATTACCCCAGTGATGAAGAAGCGGCACGGGTACTGGCCCATGGCATGCTGACAGCTATGTGGACGAATCCTGATTTTCAAGCGGATTTAAGCGCAGCGAAAGCGGAGTGGAACTGAAATCGCTGACCTTCGGCAGAAATTGGAAAAAACGGTTGAGGTATGCATCCAAACCGTTATTTTTATGCGCTTCCCCGGATGGCTATTTCATGTACGTGTCAAAGAATGCCAGCATTTTTTCAGGATGTATACCAAAGTAGTTGTACCCATCAAACCTGCGGTTGGTCCCTTCAATCCAGAACAGTTCCTTTTCTTCCGATTCGATGTTGTCAAAAATCTCCTGGGCGTCTTTGGGATTGTCCGTCCAAATATCATCGATGACCTGGGCCATGAAGTAGGGCACGTTAACGGCGTGGGCATACGCTTGGGGTCGCATTTCCCCATTGGTAAAACCGCCCAATTTTAGTTGCTCCAAATCCATCAACTCCATGTACTGGTTAAGACCCATCAATCCTGCAAAAGAAGTCATTAATGCCGTCATGGAAACGGTTAAAGGACCAAAGAAGCATTTGATGTCCTTAAATAATTCAGGACGCCTGTACATGGCTTCATAAGCGGCGTTACCGCCGGTACAACGGTTATACAATCCAGTTTTCATTTGACGCAACTCAGGATGATTGTTTACGTATTGCTGTGCGCCCACAACATCACGCCACTCGTAGCGACCAATACCGCAAATGCCGCCATTGGCCGCCCCACTATTCCCGTGGTTCCTTAAGTCGTAAGCCAGTATGTTATACCCGGCCCTCGATAAATGTCCCATATGGGCCACAAAATCGATTTCTAGGGTATCCACTCCAGAAAACGGCTCTCCAAAGTGTCCGGTAAATCCGGAACGACTCATGGGCATGGGGTGGTTAATAACAATCAGTTTATTGGAGGTTCCCTGAACGGATGGAATGTACCAGCCCTCCAGAGAGGTACCATCACTTGATGGGAAATGGATATCCTTCCAGGTTTCCATGCCATGGTCCTTTGGGGTTTTATGGACGGGAGTCCTAAACATCGGCCGCACAGCAAACTCAGCCAAATATTTTATGGTACCGTAGGCCTCTTCAGAAATTGATTTTTGCTGTTCCAAGGCTTTTTGATAGGCTTCTTCCCCCATTCTACTTTTTAACGTGTTGTCGATGGTATACTCCAGTGTTTTTTCAAACATGATGATTGCGTTTTACCGATTATGTTTACAAATTTCCTTCGCTTCGTGGAAAAGCATTGAAAACAAATTCAGGGAAATAGGATACAAATTACAGGTTGGAAAAATGGGAAGGGGATACTCCAGCCACCTTGCGGAAGAGACGGGAAAAATAGTTGGGGTATTCGAACCCCAATTGATAGGCAATTTCAGAAATCGTGGATTTTTTTTGACCCAATAAATGCTTCGCCACGGTCACAATATGTTGATGAATGTGCTCCAAGGCAGGTTTGCCCGTGTAAAACTTGATGACATCACTTAAATAATTGGGGGTAACATTTAATTGCTGTGCAAAATGGTTTACGGAGGGTTGAACGGCTTGACCATTTTTTTTATAATAGTTTTCCAACAGTGCAAAAAAATTATCCACCAATTGGCTGTACTGCTCTTTTCGTTCCCCAAACTGTCTTTTGTAAAATTGGGCAACATGGGCAAAAATCAGATTGCAATAGGCAAGAAGCAAGTCTTTTGAAAAGGCTTCTTTGTTGTACTCCTGCAAAGCGGCTTGGTAGTGGTGGGTAACCACAATTTCCTCCTCCTTTTTTAAAAAAAGGGGTTCATGCAAGCCGTAGTTGAGGAAGGAATATTCCAGATGTTGGTGGTTGGAAATAAGGTCCCCAGCAATATTGATAAAATAGCCGCTCCAAGGAGTGTCTGTCTTCCATTCGATAGGTTGACCTGGACTTGAAAAATACATAAAGCCCTTTTCCTTGGCGTCTTCCAATCCGTATTTGATGGAGATGCGATAGAAATTGGGATACACCGGAGGAGATTTTAACAAGAAGTCCTCAGAATACTGGCCAATATCAATAAGCGCATCCTTAGGCGCGCGCATGTTGGTATAGCTATTAAATGCCTGTATACTTTCAAATTTCATATGACCTAATTCGCTATTTAGGGCCCAACCCTATACGGCTTTATTGCAGGTTACTTCTATTGTTTAGCGCGGCCTCACCATAGTTTTTCTTTCGAAAACAACACCCCATCTTCATCGGAATATACGTAGGTTCCATGAATAATTTCGGTTCCCTCAATGACCAAGGTACCACCTTTTGCCCCAACATTTTCCTTTCTACTTTTTACGGGGCAGGTGCCTATGGCCTTTACTCCAACGTCCATAGTTCGTATCACTTTGGAATCCCGTATACACCCGTAGATGATAATTCCTTCCCATCCATTTCCATTTGCCAAGGTTGCGATGTTATCCCCTAATAAAGCACATCTTTTGGAGCCACCGCCATCGACAATCAGGACTTTGCCGGTACCGTTTTCCTGCAATGTTTTTCTGACATACGAATTGTCCTCATAGACCTTAAGCGTCACAATCTCTCCATAAAACGCGGTTTTTCCTCCATAGTTTTTTAACTCCAGCGGGAACACTCTTAATGCTGTAGCATGTTCGTCCCAAAGATCTGCGGTAACTATTTCCATCTTGTCCGTTAAGTTGTTTTTACAAACCCTCTATAAAGTTACGCAAAGCAGTTTGTGATTTGATTTTTTGGCATTTGAAATTTCCATTATAGGGATGGGGAAACCGGAAAAAATCAATGGTGGTAAGGATGTTGTCTTACGGAATCAAAAGGTCATGTTTACTACATCACCTTGGCATTTAGCTTTTTATGGATATCTCTATACAACTGCTGTGCATTCTCCACCATTTGCCAATGCCCAACACCAGGGTATAACCGATTTGGAATGTCGTTTTCGAGGATGAATTTTTGGGTTTCCTTTGAGGTATCCACATCGCCCCAGATATAGACTTTGTTACAGGTTAGTTCCATAAACTCTTGGCCACATTTGTTGCCTTTTATGTGCTTCTGGCTCGTCACACTCCAATGCAGCATGCCTTCAGGTTCTGCAAAACGAACACTGCTATAGTAGCGTTTATACCGCTCTTGGGACTTGGCGATTTCGAATAGCTCGGCTTGGAATGATTCGGCAAACTCTTGAGCGGTGTTAAACTGTAGGGGTTTGCTCGAAAAATAACTATCGGCTTCCGTGAGGTTCCCTTCAATATTAAAGTAATAATGGATGCGTTTCCCTAGGTTTTTGCAGATCCAAGTACCGATAAGACCTCCAAGGGAATGTGCTACGATACTTACAGGGCCCTGATTTTTCGTTTCTTCCGCAATGATTTCGGATAACAGATCGGCCTGCGCTTTAATGGAAATATAATCGGGATGTACCGGACTCACCCCAAACCCTGGTAAGTCGACGACATAGATGTTGAATTCCTCCTTGAGTGGCGATTTAAAAACCTCTTTATAGGCCAATCCGGAATCTCCAAATCCATGGAGCAACCAGATAGATTCTCGTTCACCTTGAATTTGATTGGTTCTGATAAAAATATTATTTCGAACGAGTAGGTTCACTTTTTAATATTTTTTTTAAGAATTAGATGATGAGAATGTATTTGGCATAGTCAAAGTCCCTATCTCATCTTTATGCGCTCCTTATTCAAGAAAGCAATGATGTTGTTGACCTGTTTATCAATATCCTTAATCTTGACAATGATGTATATTAGACTCCGTTTTTTACCATTGGTGAGCTTGTCAAAAACCGCCTTATATTCGGCTTCTTGCGACAGAAACACAGTTAATACTTCAGGCATTTCAACACCTAGTTGATCGGGGTCTTTTTCAATTTTGTAACGAACGGTATCGCCCAACACTTTCTCTAGTTTTTCCAGATATTTTGTGGCAACAATGATGAAAAAGTTGCCATCACCCAAATGATTTAATCCGCATCGAAATGACAACGTATCATCAAGGGTGCAAATTATTCGTGTAGAACGTTTGTGTTCAAACTGGTTTACAATATCCGCCTCGACTTTAAGGTAGAAATAACCCCCTTTTCGTTTTTCGAGTTGTTTTATCGTTTGTTGGGCGTGATACGAATCCATTAGTTTCACCGCAAATTCAATTGCCAGGAGACCCCGAACTGATCGGTCACAAAACCAAATTTTTGACTAAAACCATAATTGTTCAAGGGCATGAGTACTTTACCGTTCTCAGCTAGTTTTTCGAACAAAAATTCCAGTTCGGCCTCATCGGAACAATTCACAAAATTGGAAACTCCGGGGGTAAAGTCCCATTCGTGTATGGGTGGACTGTCACTACACATATAGAGACTGCCATTCAATTGAAAGGTGGCATGCATAATGGTTCCTTCTTTGGAAGGCATCCCTGGCCCCCAACGTTTTACTTCAAGTACCTTGGAGTTATCAAACAGACTTACATAAAAGTTCATGGCCTGTTCTGCGTCTTCTTTTTGAAAGGTCAAGAAGGTCAGCAATTGTCCTTTGGCCTTGTTTTGATCTATGGATTCAGTCATTTCGCTATCGTTTTGAGCATTGGAAATAGTAAAGAGGAGTATCCCCAAAATAAGGGCAATCGTATGTTTTTTCATGGGTAGTGTTGTTATGGATAATGTTCTTGTTCAATACTCTTGCTGTTCGGAAAGCAAAAATTGCCAATTGATACCGTAGGTATCTTGACACCAGCCGTATTTTTTACCAAAACCGTAGTCCCCCGTTTCATAGCCGTCAAAGGGCACCATGACCATTCCTCCATTGGCAGAGAGTTTTTCAAAATAGCCCTGGAGTTCATTTTCATCACTTGATTCTATATAAATCGAAACTGCCGGGGAGAACGACCAGGCGTGGTCATAATTGCTTTCGGAAACCATGTACTCTATACCGTTCAAAGTAAAAATGCCAAATTTGATAAGCTCAGGGGTGCCTCCCCCTTCGCCCTCAGCATAGGGAATGGTTTCTTTCATCTCCGAGTTGGGAAAGATGGACGTGTAAAAGTCAATGGCTTCCTTGGCCTTACCGCATTGGTCGCCAACAAAAGTGAAGAATGTGGTTGTTTTCATTTTGTCTAAAAGTGGTTTGGTCGTTCCCTAAAGATAACAAATGAAGGTTTTGATTTGAAATTTGAAATTTGAATCTTGGAATTTATGATTTGGAATTTGTCATTTCATTTTATGTTGAATCCCCTCCAATTCCATTAATGCCAACCCATAATTACGAATCGTCTCAATAATGGGAATAGCCGTTTTGCCTTTTTCAGTAATGGAGTATTCCACTTTGGGCGGTACTACGGCATAGACCTTGCGATGGATAAAACCTTCGGCCTCCAATTGCCGCAATTGGCTGGTCAGCATCTTATCGGTAATGTGGGGAATGTCCTTTTTCAACTCTCCAAAACGGAATACGCGTTCTTTTAAACGCCACAGGATGGGCATCTTCCACGTCCCCCCAATACGATCCATGGCGAACTCCACGGGATTGTAATAAACCTTGTTGTTATAAATAAAATCTGGCATACAATGTTGAATTGAAAATTAAGAATTGATAATTGAAAATTAGCGCTGAAGACTTGCTTTTGTTGATTTGACAATACTTGCCAGTATTTTAATGAGTTCAGATATCTGCGGTAGATAGATTTGTGAAGTTTCTTTGGATATGAAATCCCCATCTTTTAAAAGCTCCAACCAATACTCGGTTTCATTGGCTTCCTTAAGTGCAATGTTCATCTTATGTAAAAAGTCCCTTTTTGATTCAGCATGTTCCGCCTCGCGAATTAACGCCCCAACTGCAGTTCCACTTCTTAATAACTGCTTAGAAAGCACAAATTCCCGCTTATTTTCCACCAAATCTTTATAGAGCCGGACGATAGCCAGGGCAAAATCATACGATTTCTTTTTAATCACATTTTTCCGTTCAGCCATTTACTTAAATTAATTTTTCATTTTCAACTTTCCATTTATCATTAGTAAACACAGATACTTTCCAAAAAGTAAGTATCGCTCTCTTGGGTAAGTATATTGACTTTAGAAAGTTAATCATTCAACTTTGGTATCACAATTAAAACAATTACAAATGTCAAATACCATAGAAGAAGTGCAACACTACATACATGCTCATGGCATGCCCCTCAAGGGAAAAATTTTAATGGTGGCGAGTAGCCCGGCGGTTTCAGAACAAACCGGTTGGCCCATTGGATTTTGGGCAGCGGAATTGACGCACCCACTACATGTGTTTCAAGAGGCCGGCTATGAAGTGGAAATTGCCTCTACCGAGGGCGGGAAGCTAGTAATGGATAGTTACTCGGATCCTAGGGACCCAAGTGGTTATTCCGCCCATGATGTGATATCGCTGGGGTATCTAGAATTGGATTGGTTCGATGAGATCCTGGAGAATACCAAAAAACTCAGTGAGGTCAATGCCGAGGACTACGATGCCATTTTCTTGGTGGGCGGCCAGGGTCCCATGTATACCTTCCGTGGCAATCAAGAGTTGGAACAATTGTTTGCAAACTTTTATGAATCGGGAAAACCCAGTGCAGCCGTCTGCCATTCCACGACTTTATTGTTAGAGGCTAAAAAAAGCGATGGCAGTTTATTGGTGGATGGGAAAACATGGACGGGCTTTGCCAATGCCGAGGAAGCCTTTGCCGATGAGGCCGTAGGACAAAAGATACAGCCCTATTGGATCGAGGAGGAGGCGCTAAAATTACCTAACACTAATTTTAAGGTGGCGACCCCCTTTAGTTCCTACGCCATACAAGACGGCAATCTGATTACAGGACAACAGCAAAACTCGGGAACAGCAGCAGCGCGTTTGGTGGTGCAGCAGTTAAACAGATAGAGGTTTGTCACCCTGAGCTCGTTTCAGGGTCGCATAACTAGAGTAATTGAAGGATAAAAATGATGGGACGCTGAAAGAGGTTCAGCATAACAAGCAAAAATCATATCATGAAACTAGCATGTATCGGAATTGGCCAAGTAGGCTTTGCCTTGGCCAACAACTTACAGCAAAAAGGGCATGACATTACCATTGCCCATAACAACATCCAAAGCGAAAGCGTGTTAAGCGCACAAAAAAGGAATTCCTCATTTTCGGCCCTGTCCATCCAAGAGGCAATCAACACTTCGGAGGTCATCTTTTTGGCCACTCCTTTTTCTGCGGCAGAGGCCATTTTACTATCCTTGGACTTCGCAGGGAAAACCCTCGTGGACTGTACCAATCCCGTCGGGCCGGGCATCTCCCACGGACTCGAAAGCAAGATTTCTGGCGCTGAAAAGGTGCAGGAGTGGGCTCCGACAGCCAAGGTGGTCAAGGCCTACACCATCTATGGCTTTGAAAACTTGGAAAACCCCAGCTTTCCCGATTATCATATAAAGCCGGTTATGCTTATTGCTGGCAATGAGGCAACAGCCAAAGAGCAAGTGGAAACTTTGAATACCGATTTAGGTTTTAACACCTTGGATACGGGCAACCTTTCACAAGCCCTCCATCTGGAGCATATGACCTTACTTTGGGTCAAGATGGTACGGGTTAACAGGCATCATCCCAATTTTACTTGGGCCTATTTGGAGCGCTAGCATGCACCAAAGGCTTTTATTTTTGTTAGCTACCCGATTCAAACCAAGTTGTCCATGGAATGATAAAAGGAAGCAACAAGCACCAGACCAAAAAGAAGCCAGCCAACCCTTTTGGATAGGGTGTTTCGTTCAATATCGCCGGTAAGGCCACAGCTAGCAACCAAGTCCCTTTATAAAATACTTGCAGCAATAGGACAGGAGCAAAGGTCATGGGCTTCCAAAGCCCCAATAGGGATAAGAGGACGATACCAAGCCATAGGCAACCCACCAACCGAATGATCTCCGTTTCCCCATAGGCATTGGAGAAAACGGTCATGGCAGAAGTTTTCGGTTGAAACAGCGAACTCATTCCAATATAACCGGCCACCACAATGTTTGCTAAATAAACGATCTTAATGGGTAGCATTGGCCTCGGCAAGATCTTTTACGTTGGAAAGTACGGTAGGAAGCATTTCCCGGAATTCAGCACCAAAGGCCTTTGCAAATACACCACCTGTTAACCCTTTAAACCACACTTCATGGGTGAAGGTCGTTTTTCCATTGTCCGTTTTGAGGTATCGCCTCACATGAAGGCTGCCCAAGGGTAATTTCGTTTTGTAGGTATAGGATTTTCCCTCAACGAAGGCTACGACTTTAAATTTTGACGTTCTTCCTTCCAAGGAAATGATTCTTCCCTTGGAGCCCGACTTAAATTCACCCTCCTTGGAGGCGTCCTTAAGGCCGATGTCCCAATTCTTCCAGTTGGGGACGTCTGTCCAAACGGCCCAGATACGTTCAGGAGCGGCTTGTGTTTCCAGGGTATACCAAAAGTGTTTGTTGGTCGGTGTTTTCTCTTGGGAATGGGCTAAAGTAATTCCAAACATAAACAGTGATAAAAGGGTCAATCGTTTCATTTTTGATTCAAAATTCACGATTCCCACCACCAAAACACTGCACTTATGTTAACTTCTGCCGATCGACCCAATATTTTTTTCGGATTCTACTAAGGGATTGCGGGGCGATGCCCAGATAACTCGCAACGTTCTTGAGCGGTGCGTTTAGTAATATCGGGTCATTATGCTCCAACATGTGTATGTAGCGTTCCTCCGCGGTCTTGTTTTGGCTCGCTTTTAAGATCTGTTCCGTAAAAAACTGTACTTCCTGGACCAATTTGCGAATGAACTCACTCCAATGAAAAATGCGTAGCAGGTCAAATGCATCGGTTTTGCTCATTTCCCAAATGACGGAATCCTGCAGCACCTCAATGGTATCTTCCGTGGGGATGTTTGTGGTAAAACTGCGTTGGGAGGTAAAACAGTAGGGAGGCTCCGTAAAGAACTTGGAGACATCATTTCCCTTGTTGTAGATAAAAAAGCGCAAGAAACCCGTCTCCAAAAAATACAGCTTGCGACATACCTGGCCCGCTTCCAAGAGGATATCCCCTTTGTGATATACCTTCCAAACCAGGCATTGTTCAATGTCCTGCCATTCCTGTTCCGTTAGGGGGCTGTAGTTAAGAATGTATTTTTTAAAGGGATGCATGCTTTCAGATGGGGCACTAAAACCTTAGGCTAAAGATAGTCAACACCTTTATTCCCTGAAATTGGAGATTCGGAATTTGGGATTTGTTTTTTGGGATTCTCCACGCGCGGTCTAGCCAAACGCCATCACCTCCCCATCTTTGGGAATATGAATTTTATCCTCAAGACCCTGTTTGGCGACCAGCGCAGCCAATTCCATCCGTGTTGTTGGGCAATGGTTGACCGCCTCCATATGATTCGCAATCACCTTTCCCGGAGCATCTTTGATAAATCGCAAAACATCCGCTACGGTCATCAATAACGGTTTGAAAAGATCAAAACGGGCACTTCCGGCCGCCACCACACTGATATCCGGTTGGTAGTCCCGCAACACTTTTTCGACATTCTCCGTATAAATGGTGTCGGAGCTTAAGTACACCGAAGGCTGGTTGGGCAATTCCAAATAGAAGCCCATGACGTTGCCCGCAGGCTTCGCTACAAAGCCATAGCCATGACGTGCTGGGATTCCCTCGATTTTCCCATCCAAAAAGTCGGTTTTTTGCCAATACTCTAGGGTTTGGGTTACGTTTAAGCCTTTTTTTCTAAAAAAGGCGGCATCCAGTACACTACAGATGACCGGAATGTTCTTCGCAATCAAATACTGCATGGCATCCCTGTCGATATGGTCCGGATGTTTATGGGTAATGAGGCAATGCGTCACCCGTTCCAATACGTCCCCACTGTTTTCGGGTAGGGGCACGGTTGGATTTCTTTTGGGTTTGGACTTCAAAAAGGCAAAAGGGGGAAGGCTGCCCTTTGCACCCAACATGGGATCGATCAAAAGAACACTATCGTTGGTTTCTAAGACCATTGTGGCATTTCTAAGGTGCTGTATTTTCATTTGCTAATGCTTAGAATCACAAATTTCAGGAAGTAGGGGACAGCTTCCATTGATTTGAATCAAGAAATCCGTTTTTACTTAACATTTCTTCCAAACCAACGCAATTCCTTTCTGTTAACCGGTTGTTTTTTGTTGTACAAATCAACATAAACCAATTCAATAGTCAGATCACTTAGAACTTTCCTTATTTCATCACGAAACTCCGCAAATGTCTTTGATATATTTTGGCCTGTCTTCAATTCAATGATGTTTAAACTTTGATTAGGGGGAATAACAAAATTGGTGCCAATGGACAAAAAATTAGACCAAGTTAAGTCTTTTGGATGTTGTGGCATCCAATCAATTATGTTATTCCTAGGTGATTTTGAGCTGTTGGTAACTTCGAGCTTCTTGATAATTAAAGGCCCAATCCCTGTGTTTTTGATATTTACAGCAATCAAATTTTCGTAATCGGAAAAGAGTATGTTGCCAATTGGTTTTACTGACTTTCTGTTATGGGATCTTTGCATTCTTAGAGACAGTGCTCCAATTAATATTGAAAGAAATGAAATGAAAACTGCAACAGCAGCAATTAATAATTCTGGATCTAACAATATTCTCTCAATCATGTATTAACATTTTAATTCGAATCGTATTCTAAAATTAGTTAATCCTGTTTGTTTTAAATAGAGACTAAGTAAACTTCCATGCAACCCTTCCGTTTTTGATCTGTCTCTGGTGGTAGTTAATGTTTAACAACCATCAAAAATCAAAAAAATGAACAGAACAAGGGGGGAGACAACCCCATTCAAAACCATCATCTGCTTGCTATGGGCTTATGTTGCCGGCTGCATGCTATTAATAGGCCAACAAAGCCATACCATTAGCGGGACCATTACCGACAAAAGCAATGGAGAGACCCTGTTTGGGGCTTCTGTATTCCTCACCGGGACCACCGTTGGCGGGGTCACCAACGAGTATGGGTTCTATAGCATCACCGCCCCGGCAGGGGAGTACATCCTTAACATCTCCTATATGGGATATACCGATGTGAACATGAAAATCAATTTGAATCAAGACCTAAAACGCGATGTGGAAATTGCTGAGTTTTCCACCGAACTCGACGAAGTGGTGGTCACCGCGGACGAACCTGAACGGGCCATTTTACGAAAACCGGAGATGAGCGTCGTAAAAATGAACGTAGGGACCATCAAACAAACGCCTGTTGTCCTAGGGGAGGTCGACGTACTCAAAAGCTTACAGCTTTTGCCTGGGGTTACCAACAACGGGGAGGGAACCGGCGGCTTCCACGTCCGCGGGGGCGCACAGGACCAAAACCTAGTGCTACTCGATGAGGCCATTATTTACAATACCTCCCATATGTTTGGTTTCTTTTCGGTCTTTAATGCCGATGCCATAAAGGATGTAAAACTCTACAAAGGCGGTATTCCCGCACGCTTTGGGGGCAGGGTGTCCTCTGTACTGGATATTCGCCAAAAGGATGGGAACCGAAAAAACTATGCCCTTACCGGGGGGATTGGGATCATCTCGAGTCGTTTGACAGCGGAAGGGCCCGTGTTTGGCGATAAGGGCTCCTTCTTGATCGCGGGGCGACGTTCCTATGTAGATTTGATCTTGGCCGCTGCCAATGAGGATAATCGGGTCTCTTTTTACGATCTCAACCTGAAGACCAATTACAGCATCAACCGAAACAACAAACTTTTTTTGAGTGGATATTTTGGCCGTGATGCCTTTGATTTTTCCGGAATTTTTCAAAACAGCTATGGCAACGGTTCGGGCAACCTTCGGTGGAACCATATTTTTAACGACCGTTTGTTTTCCAACCTGTCCGCCATTTTTAGTCGCTATGATTACGACTTGAATTTTGACCAGGATGATTTTGAATGGGTGTCCTCCATCACCAATTACAATTTAAAATACGATGTGAAGTACTACCTCAATGATAAATTCTCCTTGGATTTTGGGGTAAACGGTATCTACTATGATTTTGACCCAGGGCAGGTGCAGCCCACCTCTGAAAGTTCTCCGGTAAACCCCTTACAATTGGATCAAAAGCGCGCCTTGGAAGGAGGGGTGTACCTTAATGCAGAGCATAAACTGACGGATAGACTGACCGCCCAATACGGGCTCCGCTACAGTGCCTTTTCCCGTTTAGGCGGACAACCAATTACGGAATATGCCAATGGACAACCGGTAGTATACAATGCGGCCTTAGGTATCTATGAACGTGGGGAAGCCATAGGGGAAACCGATTTTGCCCGAAGTGCATCCATCCAGACCTACGGCAATTTTGAACCTCGGATTTCCTTGGCCTATCTCTTGAACGAGGATTCTTCCGTGAAAGCGGGATTCTCTCGGGCAGCGCAGTACATTCATTTGTTGAGCAACACGGAATCGGTCACTCCCTTGGATGTATGGACGCCCAGTGGCCCCTTTATTGAGCCGCAGGTATCCAATCAGTATGCCTTGGGCTACTTTCGTAATTTTTTGAACAAGGAATACTCTTTGGAAGTGGAAACCTATTACAAAACGGTGGACAACCGCATTGACTATATCGACGGTTCGGAGCTCATTGGTCAAAACACCATTGAGACGGAAATCCTGAATGGCGAAATGCGCGCCTATGGGTTGGAAGTGTTACTGCGCAAAAACGAAGGGGACTTAACGGGATGGATTGCCTATACGCTGTCCAAATCGGAACAACGCACGCCCGGTGGGGCAGCAGGTGGCCCGGGTATTAATAATGGAGACTGGTACAACACCAATTTTGACCGCACCCACGATGTTTCCATTTCGGGAAGTTATCGACTTAATGACCAGTGGAGTTTTGGGAGCAATCTGATTTTTCAAACAGGTCGCCCCGTGACTTTTCCCAATGGCCAGTATCTGTACGAGGATTTGTCCATCGCCAGTTATTCCCCAAGGAATTCGGACCGATTGCCGGCCTATCATCGTATTGATGCGTCCATCACCTTTATTCCAAAAAAATACAGGGACAAACGCTTTAAGGGAGAGTGGGTGTTGAGCGTATACAACCTATATAACCGGAGGAATGCCGCCGCCATTTCCTTTGGCCAGAACATTGAAGCCGGGGCCAATGAAGCCACGCGAACCGCCATTTTTGGCATTGTCCCATCCTTGACTTACAACTTTAAATTCTAAGACATGAAACGCATAAAAAGATACCTACCGATTTTGATTTTAGTGATGGCTACTTCCTGCACCGACGTTGTGGACGTGGAAGTACAGAGCGGTCCCGAACGTTTGGTGGTAGAGGCTTCCATCGATTGGGAAAAAGGGACCAACGGCCGAGTGCAGACCATTCGCCTACGAAAGTCCACCCCTTTCTTTGATGAGGATACTATTTTGGACGTCACCGGAGCCTCCGTGACCGTGACCCATGATAGTAGTGGGACCAATTTTGTCTTTACCGACCAAAATGACGGTTCGTACCAAACCACCAGTTTTCAGCCGGTTTTGGGACAATCGTATTCCTTAAGGATTGAGTACAATGGGGAGGTCTACACCGCCCAGGAGACGATGACCCCCGTAACGGATATCACCAACGTCTTTCAATCGCGGGAAGAAGGTTTTGAGGATGATATTTTGGAGGTCAATGTGGTGTTTACCGACCCAGAGACCGAGGGGGACAACTATTTATTCAAATTCCAACGCCAAGGGGATTTACTGCCCGACTTGGAGTATGCTGAAGATGAATTTGTCAACGGCAATGAAATTGAATGGTGGTACGAGATTGAGGATGAAGAGGATATCCCCCCTTTCCAAGCAGGGGATGTGGTGGATATCGAAATGTATGGCATTTCCCGGTCCTATTATGACTATATCAAAATATTGGTCGACCAAATAGGTGGAGTGGGCATCTTTGAAACCACTCCCGTTGCGGTTAGAGGCAACGTAGTTAACACAACGAATCCGGATAACTATGCCTTTGGGTATTTCCGCTTAACGGAAGTGGATCGCACGACTTACACTTTTGTGGAGGATGGGTTCAGCGCTAAGGAATAAAAGAACAATTGTTCAAGTTGGTTTGATGTGTGAAGGTGTCGGGTTGCTAGCGCTCGGCACTTTTCCATATCATATCCAAAACTGGTTTAATTATTGGCTTTCTTTCTCCGAAAATAGATGGAGAAAGCTCCGGTGGTACTCGTCCCGACGAATTGTCGGGATGGCGGAGTTTCGACATCGGTTTTGCAAAGCAAAAATTCCTGCGGAGAAAGTGTCCTTTCTTTGATTCGTTTCTTTGGACAAGCAAAGAAATGAATAGAACGTTTATTCTTTTTTGCATCTTCCAAAAAAGAAATTGAGCAAGGGAGATTAACGAACACCAAAACCTAAATTGAAAAGGAAGTGAACTAAACAAAAAGTCCTAGCTGATTTCCAGAAATTTAAAATACACCCATAATTTTGAATTGGTAGCGCTCCGCACTTTTTCTTTTGTACATATAAGAATTACCGTCTATTTATTTAAGGTATACACCAACCCAAAATACAACAACCGCAATTGGTAGGGTTCAAAACGACGTTGGGAATAATCATTAGTATAAATGTCCTCACGTGGGTTGGCGCGATTTAAGATATTATTAATCGAAGCAAATAGCACCAACTCCCGTTTGTTCCAACTAATGTATTTGCTGACACTTAAATCCAGACGAACGTAGGGACCATATCGACTATTTAGAAATTCATCACTGAAATTAGGTTCATAGAACCCGGTATCAATATCAAAGGTGCCATCGATGATGGGGGTGAACCGTTGTCCTGGTCGTGCCAACCAATTTAAGGAAAAAGAAGGCCAGTTTTTGGGAGTATACTCCAAAGAGGATTTGATAAAGTAATCGTAATCCCTCAGTCCGGGAAAGGTGGTGTCACCTAAGGTGGTATTTTGATTGATAAAGGAGTAGGCCACGGAGAACTTTAATCGGTCATTGAGCTGTTGTTGAAAGAAAAATTCCGCGCCTGCAGTGGTGAGGTTGTCAGAAAAAAGAAATTGATTGACCGTTTGCAGGCCTCCTTCCTTTTTGTAGTACAATGCGGCAGTAATGTTGGTTCGTTCCGACGTATAGGTATAATCCAGTGCGATCTGTTCGCTGTCCAAAAGGTTGTATTGCTGGATAAAAAAGGAGGGCGTGGTATAGTTATGGTATTTTCCACCGCTTAACAATAGCGTGTTTTCCCCATTGATTTTATACCGTAATCCCAGTTGGTAGCTCCAATAGTTCACTTGACCGTTGTTCGGAATATTGGTCCGCCATCCCACCGAGACCAATAAATCATCCTTCGCGTCCCAACTGGTGTAGGAACCAATTTCCAGTAGCGTATTGGTTCCATCAAAATTGGAAACCACACTGGGGGATTCTGGAGATTGAGCATAAAAGAATTCAGGCACCACATTATCAAAGTCCGTTGCGAAACGGTCCCAAGCGAGGGTCGTTTGATGTGCTATGTTGGACCCCAATTTGGTCTTATGGTTCAGTGAGGCAAAGAGTTGGCTGGTATTTTGGACGGAATTTGTATTCCCGAACATGAAATCCTGGGATTCCGTATTAAAGCCAAAGTTGATCGTAAAAAGACCCTTTTCAGAAGCATAATTCAAATTGTTAATGGTAAAACCCCGGGTTTTGGCCGAGTTGAAATCCCCACGGTAGGTGAACTGCTCCCGGGAACCTGAAAAATCCTCATCGATGAAGTAAGAGAAACTATTGAGGGACAGTTTTTTGCTGAGTTGAAACCTGGTATTTAATCCAATATCAAAGGTGTTGAAGTTATTGAGGTCGGGCAATTTTTCTTCCTGGATGCCCAAAAAGGCTTCTGAAAATTGATAATTACTGTAGAGTTGGATAAAATTCCCTTCTTTTTTCAACCGCTTGGAGGCAAAGAATCCCGTGCTCGCCAAGGAGCTGGATAGTTTTAACTGGTCGTTCTTTAAAGCTTTAATGGTCTGTATTTCCACCAGGCCCGCACTGGTATTGCCATAGGTGAGGGGGGGATTACTGGCATAGACGTATTGTTTATCAATGAGTTCGGTATTGAAAAGGCTAAAAAAACCTTGATTGTTCAACTGGCTGGCCCGAACGGGATTATAGACGGGAACATTATTGAAAACCACCCGTGATCGATCGGAACTGCTGCCCCGCAAGGAGGGATTGACCGTTTCATCATCAATGGTGGAGGCCGGTAGAATGGTAATGGCCTTTAGGGGATCCCCTTGGGCAATGGGATTGAGGTAAATGTCCAATTTTTCCAGTTTTTGGACGGAAAATTTATCCGAAATGGGGTCGGTCCCCACAAGGATGACCTCCTCTAAGGTTTGTGCGGAACGCGCCAATAGGAGTGTATTGAACTGCACTTTTTGTAAACGGTTTACAGGTGCTTCCAGCGTATTGTATCCGATATAGGAGACCACTAAGGTGTCGTTTTCTGAAATGAAACCCAATTGAAAGGATCCATCAAAATCGGTGGTCGTACCCTGTTCGGGGTTGGATTTTAAAAATACATTGGCAGCAAACACAGGGTCTTTGCCATCTTTGACCACCCCCTTTATTAGGGTTTGCGATGGCAGTTGAAGGCAACACACCAAAAGGAAGGGGAGGACCTTGTTCATTGGGAATTAATCCAAAAGTTGAACGGCCAATTTTCCCAAGCCATAGTTGTTGGGAAAGTGTTCCAGCCCCTCTTTGCAATAGGTTTTTGCCTTGCTTTTATCCTCGGTTTTGAGATAGTGCTTCACCAAGAGCTCATAGGATTCTGCCTTGCCCCAGGAGGGGAGATAAGGATTTTTGTTGAGTTGTTCCGGAAGGGAAATGGCTTTTAAGAGCAGGGATTCCGCCTCTTCTCCACCACCGTATTGTTCAGGGGTATAAAAGTCACTACTGCCCAGCACATAATAGGCCCTAAGGTTTTTCGGTTCCATAGCCATGGCCCGTTTCCCATTTTTCTTAACGGAGCTAGAAATAAACATGGCCTTAAACCCTTTGAACTGGATGCTGAAGCTTTCGGCAAGGGCCAAGAGGGCATAGTCCTCAGAGTTTTTATTCTCCATACCCTCCAAAAGGTCCACGGCCGTATCAATTTCCTCTTCCGCCTGTTCCATGTTTTTCTGGGTCATGTAACTGATGGACAGGTAGTACTGTAAATACGATTGCCAATAGGTGACCAAATTATTGGAATTAGTATCAGCGAGGTTTTGGAGCTTTTCCTTAAGGTCCACGAGGGTCTTGGGGTTCTTTTGAATATTGGTCTGGACAAAGGCATCAAAGATTTTTCCTTGAATTCCTTTGAGCAATTCCTTGTCCTGTTCGTTGAGCGGTGAAATATCGTGACTCGCAGGAGTGGTATTGGCACAATTCAGGGACATTAGTGCGACACTGAGATAGAGTAAAATGGTTCTTTTCATAGAAGTATAAATTAGTTTATTTTATAAACTAAATTGATAAAAAAATTATTCAATGTATTCCTTCAGCACCTTTACATAGTCCTCAAACGCCTTCAGTCCTGTAGGGGTAATGCTTACCTTAGTGTGCTGGTAATTGTTCAAAAAGCCCTTTTCAATTTTAAGGTAGCCACATTCCTCCAATTTTTTAAGTTGCACACTAAGGTTGCCACTACTGGCCGCCGTCACTTCTTTGAGCTCATTAAAATTGGAGTGTCCATTCCCTACCAAAAAGGAAATAACGGCCAGTCGCAATTGCGAATGCAGTATGGGATTGAGCAATTTGAATTTGTTGTTTTCCATGGTTGGGACAGTATCAGGCATTGCGAATGGTACGCGTGGGCCGATTTCTGTTTTTTGATTGAATATATAAATAAACTCCAGGTAACATTACGGCTACAAAAGATGCCGCGGACAATACCAAAGGCTGGTACAGCCAGTCCACGTTAAAACATAGGATGCCTGCAATGTTGATCAGGAAGCTCGATAGGATAAGGATATTGCTTTTTAGTGCAATCCCGGATACCAAGATTCCAATGGCCAGTAATATCAAAATAACGGGACTAAGGTTTTCCCCAAGGATAGGGGCAAAAAAGAATCCCAAAATCATTTTGTTAATTGCCAAAACAATCCAAGCACTGGCAATAATGTTGCTGATTTGATTGGTCGTGCGCTTTTTCGTTTTTTTTCGGTAATAAAACATGGTAAATACCATTCCAAAGGGAACCGCCAAATAGGGATACCAGTTGATGGCATACAACTCATTGTACAAAAGAATAAACTGGGCCAGGGCAATCAAGCTGATAAAGAGTCCCCAAAAGACATAGATAAAACCGTTTTCCCTGAATCGGGTTTTGGCTTCTTCAATCACCTGACCAATGAGCTGAATGCTTTCTTGTGGACTTAGTTTTTCTGATTCCATCGTTCTTTGATTTGCCCAAATATAAACTAGTTTATTATATAAACCAAATTAATCTGTTGTTCGTTTCGCATTTTAGACTGAGGGATAGTGTTAAATAACTCCAAAAGTTCTCTGTTCCTTCTTCCCGCGATGCAACCCTTGTATTCTCCGTATTGTCTTTGGAAAAAACAAAACAGGAAGTATATGAAAAGATTTTTTCTAAGCCTAGTAGTAGGGGTTACGGCCCTTTTGAGCGCCAACGCTCAAGAATACAAAGTCATCACCAGTGTTGAATCCATTGTTCCCAGCGGTTTGGGTCGTTCCCGACTCATTTCGGCGAACGAAGAAAAGGATTATCAGGAATACACCAGTGTACAGACCGAAGAGGATAATACAAGAAATAAGTCGGATCGCAAGGACATTCGGGTCAAAAATTTTGAGGAAACCAAACTCTTGAACTTCTTTAACCTAGGGGGTATCCGATTTCAGAATATTGCGGCCAATGACGCTTTGATCACGTCAAAGATCAACACCATGATTTCGGAAGGATGGGAATTGGCCTTTGTGACCAGTGCCGTGGAAAGCGCTGGCGGAAAAGGAGATGCCAACGGTATTTTTATTACACGCTATATCTTTAAGCGTTAGGTTGATTGTAGATTGAGTGCGAAAGCCTCCCAAACTGGGAGGCTTTTTTATTCCATTTACCTACTCATCCCATTCTTCCTTATTCAAACAAGGGGTTAATAATCATAAAAACTTAACAATCTTTCTTAATTTTCTAAGAAACATGTAATTAAGGAAGTTACCTTTTCTTCTTAAGAGAGACTATTGGTTAAAGTAAAGGGTTTAAAAATGGAAAACAATCGTCAAAAGACGTTCATGAAGGCTTATGAGCCCTGTCATGATGAGTTTTTGAGATACTGCTCAGTAGTCTGCTACGGAAGAATGGAGGTCGAAGATCTAATCCAAGACGTTCTTTTATCGGCATTTAAAAATTTTGATAGCATCCATAGCAGGGGAAACCTACTCCATTACCTGATTAAGGCAGCAAGGAATCGTGCGATAACAGAAGGTGTGAAGCAAAGAAGACAGACTCGGTTGTCAGCAACGTTTTCAAATAGATTATTATTTGCAGGTGTTTCTCCCGAAACATTAGTGGATGTTCAAATCATATATGACAGCTTGAAACTGCTCCCTGAAAATCAAGCAACGGCATTATGGCTTTATGAAGTCCAAGGACTTAAGATGAAAGAGATCGCATCCATTATGGACACCACAGAAGCAGCCGTAAAAATGAATGTGAGCAGGGCAAGAAAGAAGATACGTCATATACTTTCAAATCATGGAAATGAAGGAAAACGACATGTAATTATTGTCCATCCAATCTGTAAGAATGAACAGCTTCCTCCAACTGACCTTGAAGTAAATTGGGTCAAAATAGTAAAGGAAATTCCCCCTCAAATAGAGCTGAGCTACATAGAAGGAATTGTATCCCGATTGGGGGTTAAATCGTTAATTTATAGTTCAAGTATTAAAAGTTTTAGCCTTTACATCTCATCAACCATGGTAGTAGTCATACTATTACTATTCTTTTTCACAGAGAAAAGGCAGGATAAAACTAAAACTGTTCCCAAAGTTGAAGAAACCCAGGTTGTAAAGAATAAAAAGGGTTCCTTCACCTCAAGTCGTAAGGAAAAGGCCACGTTTAATCCCCCTTTATTTGGAATTACTGGAATAAGTTCTCCAAGCTTGATATCAGCTCATGTGGAAATTCCTAAACAAGGAAAAAATACGCCCCATACCAATGAAGCGGGACCGACCTTGGTTACTAAAAAGAAAAATTATGGTGAATTCAGTATCTCGGGGCATTGGAAGTCCAAAAGAACGGCATTCAATGACTGCTTGGAACTTACTTTTTCTGAATTTGGAACGAATTTTAAAACAAACTGGAAATTTAAAGAGTGCTTTAAAGACCATGATTTTAGAAGGCAACTCCGTGATATAAAAGGAGCTATCGCTTTAGATAGGGAGGCGGGTCAAGTTATTTTTGAAATGAACGGGGGTAAGAAAAGGGGTGTTTTTAAGTTTCGCCCGAATCCCTCGTTTCAAGCTTTACTTTCAAACAATGGTTTTACATTGGATAGTATTTCGGACTTAGCGATTTCCGTTTCTGGATCCAGCCAGTTTACAGGAAGAGGCAAACCTGTTCTAACGTCCAAACAAAAGGAAGTGCTTTGGTTGAAGATGTTCTTGACCGACATCAATATTCCCTATATTAACTTCTTAAACAACCATGGTTATACGGCCAAAGATATGCAGGAGCTCTGGAAGCTGGGCAATCAAGAAGTCGGCATTGATTACCTCAAGGAAATTGTACCGTACAGAAACACCACAGTAAGACCTTTGACCCTCTCGGATATAGCAGAATTAAAAGCACAAGGGGTTTCACCATTATTGGTGCAACAACTTTGGAAATGTGAAATCGACAACCTTTCAGTCAATGACCTAGTTTCAATAAACCAATTGAAAATACCTTTAGAATTTATTGATGATTACTGCGAATTGCCCCTTGAAACGAAAAGTGCAGATAATTTGAATGTAGCTTATCTAAACGGTATTATGAAAACCGATGATTCTAAGAAAACTACGCGCTACCAGGATAATCAAGATGAAAGGCTTTCTGAATACGGTAAAAACAAACTGACAAAAGGCTATGATGGATTGAATCCATTTTCCCTGAATCTAGGTTCATTGGAAAATTCCACCAACGCGGAAATAATCCCCTTGGGTGAATTTGATAAATTGGTCATAAACGGAAACCTCAAAGTGGGTATCGCAAATCAGAAGACTAATCGGGTTATTGTTCTCGGAAATCAGGAGCAACGCCAAAAAATCAACATTCGACTTAGAAAAGGTAATCTGCACATTTCTTCAAAACCTGGTTTTCAATCCAAAAGTGAATATGACTTAGTTGTATTGGGAAGCAGTATTCAGGATATTGTAATTAGGGGAAATGCCAAACCATTATCCATAAGCATAGAGGAAGCCTCAAAGGATACCTTGACATCATATATCAAAAAAGTGATGTCATCTGAAAACATAGTGGGGTATCAGGCTTTGGTCATAAAAAATGGAAATAAAGTATTTGAACTGAATGAGGGTTTCTTAAAATCTGGGGAGCAAAACCAAGTGAACGAGAATTCGGTTTTTATGATTGCCTCTTTGGTCAAACCTATTTATGCTCTAGCACTAATGCGATTGGTGGACAGAGGATTGATTGATTTGGATAAGCCTATCAACACCTATCTCAACAATCCCATCAAAAACCCTAATTTCCCTAATGTTGACATTACTCCAAGAATGTTGCTTTCACATACCAGTGGGATAAAGGATAATTGGGAAGTTTTAGGACCAATCTACCACCCTGAATCCGGAATTCAGGATGTTCTAACGATCAATAGATTCATTGAAGAGTATCTGCGTCAAGGTGGTATGTACTTTAACCAAGAAAAAAACTTTCAGACAATGCCACCAGGGAAGTTTTTTGAATATTCCAATATTGGTTACATGCTAATCGGTCATTTGATTGAACAGATAACTTCTTTGAGCATAAAAGAACTTTGTAGAAAAGAAGTATTGATTCCCTTGGGTATGGAGCACACCTATTGGTACCTTCAGGAAATTCCAAATCATAACATAGCCAGTCCTCATACTTTGGTCGACAATAATGCATACGCTTTAGCCCATTACGGTTATCCTTCCTTTCCTGAGGGTCAGATAAGAAGTACCACAAGGGATTATTCTAAGCTGATTAGCGTTTTTCTTAACAAAGGGGAATTTAATGGCCATAGATACCTTTCCTCCAATTCCTATGAAGAGTTTATGAAGGTTCAGAATCCAGGGTTAAACACTTACCAGCTTATGGCTTGGAACAAAAACGAGTTTCAAAGTGAAGTATTTTATGCCAAGGTACCAAGACTTCCTGCACATACAGGACTTGAGGCCGGAGCCACAAGCGCATGTCTGTTTGATCCAAACTCCAAGGCTGCAGTGGTCATTTTTAGCAATACCCAACCCTATGGTTTTGAAGGTCTTTTAAAGGTCTTGACCGCCTTGTGCCATCGGGCTGGCCTTAAACTGGAAAAAAAACCTTCAGATTAATAGCAACTTGGAATTCTTATGAAGTTTACATCAGGTGAGCATCCATAATCCTAATTTTGCGATGATTAAAATTCACCACCAAACCACAAATAACTTCTCAATTTCCCCAGTGCCTCGATTTACCCAAAGCATGGCCGCGTTTTCTTTGACCATTCTCAAGTTCACTTCCATCAAGGTTTCAAAATGAGTCATCCAAGGGACCTTGGGGTGGGGGGCAATGACCCATTCCAGTTTTTTTGGAATATAGTAATCCGCTGTGCTGAACTCCTTGGCATTAAAATCATCAAAGCGAATCCATTTCCCTGAAATACACTCTGCATTCAATGGGCGTATTGAAGTCTGTTCCCTGAAAGGTTCAAACAATTGGGCCTTAAAACAGCATTGTTGACCAATTTCCAAGGGATTGATATTATGGGTTTCCCAATAGGGCAAAAGACTTTCGTGATGGAGTAGGGGGAGCTGCTTTTCCTTGAGCTTGTCCAATTTGGTATAGAACATGTCCCGTTTATTGGGACCCATCAATCGATAGATAGGTTCCGAAATTTCGGGATTGATGATGTAGAACTTATAGGCCAGTTCCACATGGATGTGTTGCTTCGTTCTGAGGTTTTTTAGAATGAAATCGAGTTCCCCAATCCTTATTTTCCCTGCTTCAATCAGTACATTGCTCAATAGCACCTCGTAGGTGGAAGTTGATGTTACCAAATGCTTAAAGACCACTTCCATTTGATGTCCCAATCGAAGGTTTGTGGGTAAATCGATGGAATCCACCATGGATACCTCCAAATCCGGAAATTCAAACTGTTGTAATCCAAATTGTTGGTTCTTCCATAGGGGCGGGGAGTTGTAAAAGCCAAGCAATAGTTCTCGCACCTCATAAAGATATTTGTTTTAGTTGTTTTGTAACTAAATCAGAAGATGGTCGTCAATACAAAAATGGCCACCTATGAAAAGTTATCTTACGGTACCTCTATTCTTTTTACATCTAATTATAGCTACGGCTCAAGATCACATCAAATTGCCTTCGAAAGAAGAACTCAAAAATCTCCTCAAAGAAAACAAGGTGCCCGCCTTAGGCATCGGCACCATTGAAAATGGAATGATCTCTAACTCCTTTGTTGTGGGTCATCTTACCGATACTATTGCCGCACCGGATGATACGCTCTTTGATACGGCTTCCCTAACGAAATCCATAACGACTTGGCTTACTTTGCGGCTAGCTGATCGTGGATTGTTTGATTTGGACGAACCACTTTTCCAGTATTGGATTGACCCGGATGTTGCCAATGACCCCAGACATAAAAAAATAACCGCCCGTCATGTGCTGGGACATCAATCTGGATTCAAAAACTGGCGCTATATGAATGAGAACGGAAAGTTGGCTTTTGATTTTGAACCTGGGACCAAGGTGCAGTATTCTGGTGAAGGATTCGAATATCTTAAAGAGGCGTTGATTAGAAAATTCAACACTTCTTTTGACGCACTGGTTCACCAATGGATCTTTGATGTCTACCAAATGGAAGACTCCCATGTTGTTTGGAATGTCAACATCGATCCATCAAAACTGGCCATTGCCCATAATACGGATATGGAACCTTATGTTTTTGATGTTGAGGAACGAAAAACAGCAAGTGCCGCGGATAATTTTATAACATCAGTTCACGATTTGGCAACTTTTGGCAAGAATGTCATGGAAAAAGATAGGATATCTGAAAATGTGTATGCTGAAATGATTGACCCAAAATCAAAGGTGAGGGACGGTGTTGCCTTCGGTTTGGGTTGGATTGTATTTCAAAACCTCTCAAATGGTGAATACGCCCTTTTAAATGCGGGGAGTGATAAGGGGGTCAATGCCATTTTACTCCTACTTCCTAAGTCAAAGAATGGCGTTGTCTTTTTGACCAATGGGGATAATGGAAGAAAAGTGGTCATGCAACTCATTGGAAGGACACTGATGGTTGGTCCTGAAATTTTAAGTCGATTTTAAACGACAAATCCTTCATGAATTGACCCGTATCGTTTTTGAAAAGAACGAAGTTGTATGCTTCTAGGATTATAATGCACTAATCCAATGGCAACCGATACAATCCACTTTCCTTCAATGTAAATCCTAGGGAGGTATACAGGGAGATGGCCGCTTTTCGATGATGGCCTGTAAACAGGAGGATCTCACTCAATTGCAACGAGCGCGCTTCTTGTAATAACCCTTGCATCAGTCGTTTTCCAATTCCTTTACCTCGGTACTCCTTATGTACGACAACATCTTCAACCATCCCCTTATGCCCTGAAATCACTTTATAGGTCGCCATTAAGGCCATGCCAACAATGGTGTTGCCATGCCAGCAACCAAGAAATACTGTTTCTGCAGTGGAAGCAATTTCCAAGGCATCCCGTTGTGTGATGGAAGCATTTAATTGTGCGAAGAGCGCCTTAATTTGATCACTGGTATCACTGATAAAGTCAGTAGGATTCAATGTTTTCAAAATCAGTTCATCATTATCCATCACTTTCATAGCTGCCCTACGTTTTGGTATTGTGCTTCACAAATGTAACTGCTACATGATATTTTGTGGTTATTCATTCTCAATTAAATGCCCCTTTCGTTAACTTTTCTTAAAAGATTTTTTCGCTTTGCAGAATGGCGTAATTTTAACCAATGGCTATGGAACTGAAAAGAGGATTTCGTTTTACCACCTACGAAGCTCCGGATATTTCTCCCTTTGAAAAACTTTTTGAGATTTTTCAAGAACTCATCACACACACCTCGGGTGATTTTGATGAGGCCATCGAGTGGTTGCGCCAGTTGGATGAGGAGTACGATTTAACGGATGATGACTATACCATCGATGACTTTATTGAGGACCTAAAACGCAAGGGTTACATCCGAGAGGAATTTGAGGATGGAGGAGGTGAAATGGGAGAGGCTGGCGAAGAAGGGAAAGAAGGCGATGGTAGCGGTGGAAAGATCAGTATCACCGCTAAGCTGGAACAGATGCTTCGAAAGCGGGCCCTGGACCAGATTTTTGGAAAAATCAAACGCAGTGGTTCCGGCAATCATAGAACGGGGAAGTTAGGCCAGGGCGATGAGCATTCAGGAGAATTTCGCGAATACCGTTTTGGCGACGCCTTGGACCGTATTTCCATGACGGAGAGCTTAAAAAATGCGCAAATCAATCATGGGATAGGCAATTTTTCCTTGGATGAGGGGGATTTGGTCGTCGAGGATACGGAATTCAAGGCCCAGATGAGCACGGTACTCATGATTGATATTAGTCACAGTATGATATTGTACGGGGAGGACCGTATCACCCCGGCCAAGAAAGTGGCCATGGCTTTGGCCGAGTTGATTACCACTCGCTATCCAAAGGACACCTTGGATATTTTGGTTTTTGGGAACGATGCTTGGCCCATTTCCATTAAGGAATTACCGTATTTAAAGGTCGGTCCCTATCATACCAACACGGTTGCCGGTCTTCAATTGGCCATGGATATGCTCCGCCGCAAGCGGAATACGAACAAACAGATTTTTATGATTACCGATGGCAAGCCCAGTTGCCTACGTTTACCCAATGGGGATTATTATAAGAACAGTGTGGGCTTGGACGATTATATCGTGGAAAAATGCTACAATATGGCCTCACAAGCCCGAAAACTGCATATTCCCATTACTACCTTTATGATTGCCCAAGATCCGTATTTGATGCAGTTTATTCGTGAGTTTACCCAAGCGAATAGGGGAAAGGCCTTTTACACTGGACTCAAAGGTTTGGGAGAAATGATTTTTGAGGATTATGAGAACAATAGAAAGAAAAGGATAAAATGAAGGACATAATTGTGAATCGGGATTTCTACCAAAAAATCATTTGCCTATTTGGACTGTTGTTCCTTTTAGTTACTGGACTCCATGGGCAGACGGCACAGGACTCCTTAGCTATCAAACAGGTAGCCTTGGACTATATTGAATCCCAACACAATGTAAAGCCAGAACAATTTGCGCGTTCTGCACATCCCAGAATGGTGAAAAGAACCTTTTGGACTGATAAAAAGACGGGGAAGGAATATTTAAGGGAAACCTACACGGATGCCATGGTCCTACTTGCTGAAACCTACAATAAGGATGGCAATGGTTTTCCAAAAAATCCCAAAAAGAAAATAACCATATTGGATATCTACAAAAAAACCGCTTCGGTCAAACTTGAGGCCGACGAATGGATTGACTATATGCATATTGTTAAGCTCAACGGAAAATGGCAGTTGGTCAATGTACTGTGGCAGTTTAATGATTCAGCAGACCATTAAGAGGGTAGGAAGTGCGGGATTCCTTTTAGAACGAAAAAAGAATATGAAAGTAGAAAACATAAAAACCTTCGGGGAACTTAAAAAAGCAGGGTATCAAGCAAAAGGTATCAAGGATGAACTACGGAATAACCTTCGCAAAAAAATAAAGGTCGGTGAAAACGTCTTTGTGGGGATTTGGGGCTATGAGGACTCCGTAATACCGGAACTGGAACGTGCCATACTTTCCCGTCACAATATCAACTTATTGGGATTGCGTGGGCAGGCAAAGACACGACTGGCCCGTTTGATGGTGAATTTATTGGATGAGTACATTCCCTATGTTACCGGTTCTGAAATTCATGATGACCCATTTCATCCCATGTCCCGCTTTGCCAAGGGGTTATTACATGAAAAGGGTGATGACACTCCAATTTCCTGGTTGCACAGGGAGGAACGATTTTATGAGAAACTGGCCACGCCAGATGTCACCGTAGCGGACTTAATTGGTGACGTTGATCCCATTAAGGCTGCCAATTTAAAATTGAGCTATGCCGATGATCGTGTAATTCACTTTGGGATGATTCCAAGAGCTAATCGTTGCATTTTTGTGATTAATGAACTGCCTGATTTACAGGCTCGGATTCAAGTGGCCCTGTTCAATATCCTTCAAGAAGGTGATATCCAAATCAGGGGTTTTAAACTGCGCCTGCCCTTGGACGTACAATTTGTATTCACTGCAAATCCGGAGGACTATACGAACCGTGGAAGTATCGTAACGCCACTGAAAGATCGTATTGGATCCCAGATTCTCACCCACTATCCAGAAGATCTGGAAACAGCCAAAAAGATTACGAAGCAAGAAGCCCAATTGGATGCCAGACAAAGTGAACACATCTATGTTCCGGATTTAGCCATGGACGTCCTGGAGCAAATTGGTTTTGAAGCGCGGGAAAGCGAATATGTCGATGCTAAAAGCGGGGTGAGCGCCCGAATGAGCATCACAGCCTTCGAGAATTTGTTGAGTGCCGCGGAACGTCGTATGTTGCTGTCAGGAGTTGAGGATACTAAGGTGCGCGTCAGTGATTTTATGGGGGTCATTCCTTCCATCACCGGTAAAATAGAATTGGTATACGAAGGAGAACAGGAGGGAGCCGCTTTTGTTGCGGAAACGCTACTGGAGGAGGCCATAAAAAATATTTTCCCTACCTATTTCCCTAAAATCAGCAAACTGGAGAAAAAAGGGGAGCCTACTGTCTATGATGACCTCATTGCTTGGTTCTTTGACTCTGACGGATTTGAACTCTACGATGAAGATACTGACGTAACCTATTTGAAAAAATTGGATTCCATTCCACCCCTGAATGAGCTCATCAGGGAATACGGGGGGGACGTTCCAGAATCCGATCATTATTTTCTCAAGGAACTATTATTATGGGGTCTTGTATCCCACAAAAAGCTAAGCAAATACCGTTTCCAAAATGGGGTGCGATTCAAGGATCTGTATGGCAGTTATATCAGTGGGTTGTAAATAGATTGTATTTATGAAATTGAAATGGTGGGTCCTAACTTTTGGCGGACCGATTTTTCTTTGCCAGTGTGTGATGGGAACCAAACATCAAATTGAGGCAAAAGGTAAATCAACACCAAGAATCTCCATGGATAACATTGAAGCTTATCTTGAAATAGAAGAAAACAATCTGATTAGGGAATTTTTAATTGATTCTGATACCAGTATTTACTTCTTGGATTTATTGAAAACCGAATTAAAATGGGTGAGGGACAACGGTCACATTTCAAATCGCTCTTCTCTTTCCCTGAATGGAATAGATACCGTTTATATAAGGCTCTTTAATGAAAGGGTCATTTCGGCATTGCGGGATATTGAATTTGACAGTATAAGCTATTCTTTGATGTTACCGGTTGATACTAGTTCAAAACCTATGCCTCCTCCTCCAGCTTTGGACTTCTATGGAAATACAAAGGGAGGTAAAATCCCAGAATATGTACCAAATACATTTCTATTAAGTACAGACCATTAATTCCTTATTTCCGAAATGGAAACACCTTAAAGAATGTCAAGCTACGCCATAGCCATTCCAATGGACCATATTTATAATTTTGTAACCACCACCTGCTAAATAGCATCTGTAGGGCAATAAATACAAGGGCCAAAAGGAAGGTATAGAGCTGTCGAAGTTCCCCCAAATATCCGAGACCCCACCCAAAAAGGATAAAAGTGAAGATAACACTTTGAAGAACATAATTGGTCAATGCCATACGACCGTAAGGTGCAAACTTGGCCAAAAACCGTTCCCCTTTTACCCTTTTAAAAAGCATTGCAAATAGAACAATGTAAACGACGGTCATAGCCATGTTGACCAAGTCCATTCCCGTCAACCCTATCATGGCGTTCCAACTGTTCATATTGAAATCGGTACCCATACTGGCAAACCCTCCGGCCATGATTCCAAAGGATACCACGAACCCAATAATGGCATACATCAATATTTTTTTGAGCAACTTTTGTTCTTCCCGAAACCGCTTGAAGAAACCATTTCGTCCAACAACAAGACCAATTAGGAAAAAAGCGAAGGTAAAATAACCGCGGCCGAAAACACCATATTGAACTTCGGCTTTTTCAATATGGCCTTCGATGGCGTTAGTCTCAAAAACCTCCCAAAGACTTCCAGTTTTAAGTGTATTGTAGTAGGAGAGCACTTTCTCATTATCGGGATTCGTGTCCATTTCGATAAAAATCCCATCACCACCGGCAATCAAGAAGAGCGCAAAACGGGCCAGGCCAAGAAATAATAGTCCTGCGGTGATTAAGGCCCATTTGTTGTTCACCCTATAAAACGGAATTAAAAAAATTCCCAATAGGGCATACACCGTTAAAATGTCACCCCTGTAAAAAAGACTATGAACAAAACCAATGACGAATAATAAGATCAAACGCCATAAAAATCGCCCACCAAAGTATCCGCCTCGTTGACGGGCATTGTCCATCTGAATAAAAAAGCTCAACCCAAACAGAAAAGAAAACAAGGCAATGAACTTTCCTCGTAAAAAGATACCTATAACCCCATCAATAATATTGTCTATGAGGCCTGGGTGCACCGCTTCGTTAAAGGTCGTTGGAGTTGCGGCAGCAATATAGTTCTCTACCACATGGCAAATGACAATTCCGGCAAGGGCAAAACCTCGTAAGGCGTCGATAATTTCAATCCGTTCAAATGGAGTAGGTTTTACAGCTGTTGACATGGTTGATGGTTTCTTTGATGATGTGGTAATAGGACTCCATTAATTTCAACATGTTACACTATTGTTGGGTTTTTTGAAAGCTGTACCTTAGAATGGGAAAAAATTTTAAAAGTGTAATGAAAAGTGAGAACATCAGGGCAATAAAACTGGTTCGGTCAACGTCCAAACTAGGCAAAGCTCCAGGTCATATTGGCTATGTAGGCCTCAAGGATAGGATGCCTTCCAGAATATCCTTGTTCAGGTATGACAAAAATGATGTTATGGAGTTTGTAGTTGATAGCGAAATAGACTCCTTCGATTCAAGCTATTGCAGTTTGCTTAACGTAATTGGCATTTCCGATGAATCCGTCATCAACGATGTGGGCAAGGCTTTTGCATTGAACAACCTACTTTTGGAAGACGTAATGGACGCTTTTCAACGTCCAAAGATTGATGAATACGAAAATCACATTTTCGGGGTTTTTAAAATGGTTTATTTAGATGCCCAACGGAAAGTCATCATCGAGCATATCGCCCTGAATTTGGTGCCCAACGGGGTCATTTTATTTCAAGAAACGGAAGAGGATGTTTTTGATGGGGTAAAAAGCCGTATTAAAAACAAACACGGTCGCATTCGTGAGCGTGGTGCCGATTATCTCTTCTTTGCACTGCTTGATGCCATTGTGGACAACTATTATGTTGTTTTGGAAGATTATCGGGACAGACTTGAACTTCTGGAGGACGAGGCTCATGAAAATCCTACAAAAGAAACGGCCAAGAAAATCCAAGTTTTGAAAAAGGAAATCCTTCGAATTCGAAAATGGGTTTTTCCGGTTAAGGAAATCATCGTTCGATTACTGCAATCGGAACATCCCTTAATGTCCAAAGACACCAAATTATTTTTACGGGATACGCTGGACCATATCACCGAGATCAATGAGGATATTCAATTGTATCGCGAAATGGCCACTAGTATTATGGAGATTTATATGACCCAAATGAGCAATAAAATGAATGAGGTCATGAAGGTGTTAACTGTAATTGCCTCTATTTTTATCCCCTTGACCTTTTTGGCCGGTATTTACGGGATGAACTTTGAGCACATGCCAGAACTACACTATAAAAATAGCTACTTCATTCTTTGGGGTGTTTTTGTTGCGGTAGGCGTAGGTCTTCTTATCTTCTTTAAAAGAAAGAAATGGCTTTAGTACCAATACCCCACACAATCCACTACTGTCTTTTTTTGTATTTTGAGGTAAACTTTTTGAGGTGCCGTATTGGTTAACGATTTTATTGATCGGCTTGGGAATTTATGTTGCAATAAGCCTTGTGCTCTATTTCATTCAGGATTATATGCTTTTTAAACCCGAGAAGTTACCTGAGGATTTTGAGTTCTTTTACGAAAATCAGATTACCGAGGAGTATAATATTAACACTCGCGATGGCGCCACAATTAACGGTCTTCATTTTAAATCCCCGGATCCTCGTGGGGTAGTGTTTTATTTAAAGGGCAATTCCAAAAGCATACGAGGCTGGGGGAAATTTGCCGTTGACTTTACCCGACACAATTACGATGTTATCATGGTCGATTACCGGGGTTTTGGTAAGAGCACGGGCAGACGTACCCAAAAGGCGGTGAAAAGGGACATGCAAGTGGTGTACAACCAGATCAAGGAAAAGGTTCCCGAAAAGTATATCATTTTATATGGGAGGTCCCTGGGTTCTGGGTTTGCGGCAAAATTGGCTTCCATGAACCATCCTCGAATGTTGATTTTGGATGCACCGTATTACAGTCTTAGCAAAGTGGCCAAAAAGTATATTCCCTTTATGCCTTTATCCCTCTTGATCAAGTTTCCCATGCCCACCTATAAATGGTTAAAGTATGTAAAATGTCCCATTCATATTGTTCATGGCACTGATGACCAATTGATTCCGTACAAAAGCAGCATACGACTCTCAAAAATCAATCCTGGATTGACCACCTTGTATTCCGTTATTGGGGGTGGACATAAGGATCTCAATCAATTTGAATCGTATCATAAAATGCTATCCAATATTGTTAATTCCAAGCCTCAAAAAGTAGATTTAGAAGGTTCCAGCATTAACGTAAAACACGCATCCAAACCCAAGAAGGCCAATGCGAAGGTCTAAAAAAATTGGGTTGGCCCTAGTTCTAATTTATATGTCCATAGCCGCCTTGTTGTACACGCTCCAAGAAAAATTCATCTTTTTGCCCAGTCAACTTGAGCAAGAGTATACCTATTCCTTTGACGAACCCTTTGAAGAATTCTTTTTGGAAGCGGAGGACGGGGCAAAACTGAATGCCCTGCACTTCAAGAGGCAGGTTCCCCATGGGGTGCTACTATATTTTCATGGGAATGCGGGCGACTTATCACGTTGGGGTGAAATTGCCACCTATTTTGTCAAAAAGAACTATGACGTCATCATTATGGACTACCGTACCTATGGTAAAAGCTCCGGCAATTTAAGTGAGGAAGGGCTCTTTTCAGATGCTGATTTGTTCTATGAGTATGCACTTAAATCCTATGATGAAAAGGACATCATAGTTTACGGAAGGTCTTTGGGGGCAGCTATTGCCACGCAACTGGCCTCCAAACGAAATCCCAAAAAATTGCTATTGGAAACACCATTTTTCAACCTGACCAATCTAGCTCAGGATCGATTTCCTTGGTTACCCCTAAAGCATCTGCTGAAGTATCGCTTTGAATCAAATAAGTATATCAAAAACGTACGTTGTCCCGTTTCCATTTTCCATGGGACAGAGGATTCAGTAGTACCATATGAATCAGGGCAAAAGTTATTCGATATCATTGAAAATGAGCAAAAAAGGTTCTACCGCATTGAACATGGAGACCACAATGACCTCATTGAATTTTCAGCTTTTCATGAAGGAATCCATACTGAACTCAATCAAACAGATTAGAGGAAAGATAGCGATCACCCCGGTCGCAAACAATGGAAACAATGGTACCGCTTTCCATCTTAGCGGCAAGCCTTAAAGCAACGGTAGCCGCACCACCACTGCTCATTCCTGAAAAAATGCCTTCTTCCTTGGCCAAACGCTTTGCCATCTGAACAGCATCAGTTTCCGATACATAGTGGATTTCATCGACTTTTCTCTCATCATAAATACTTGGAACATAATCGGGGGACCATTTACGAATTCCAGGTATTCGGGATCCTTCTTTGGGTTGCACTCCAATAATCTTTATGTTAGGGTTCTGTTCCTTAAGATAGGTAGAGGTCCCTGTAATGGTTCCTGTGGTGCCCATACTGCTCACAAAATGGGTGACCTTGCCCTTGGTATCCGTCCAAATTTCTGGTCCAGTGGTTTTGTAATGCGCTTTCCAATTGTCGTCATTTCCAAATTGGTCCAGCATTACAAATCCTTCATGTGCCACTTTGTGTTCAACATAATCGCGGGCGCCTTCAATGCCAACGTCCGATGGTGTCAATGTCACTTTTGCCCCATACGCCTTCATGGTCTGAATACGCTCCTTGGTGGAGTTTTCGGGCATTACCAATTCTATATCAAGTCCATAGATTCCCGCTGCCATGGCCAAAGCAATTCCTGTATTTCCACTTGTTGCTTCAATGAGTTTGCTATTTTGGTCAAAATCACCTCGGTCCAGCCCACTTCTTATCATGTTGTAAGCGGGACGGTCTTTAACACTACCCCCAGGATTATGTCCTTCAAGTTTAAAAAACAGTGTTACATTGGGATTGGAATTTAGCACCTTGGATAGGACCAATGGGGTGTTTCCTATGAGGTCCAAAATGGAGTTAGACATTGGAAACCGTTTTTATTTTAATTTCCGGGGTATGGAAAACTGTTGAATTAGGAGGTACTGAAGCTGTGAGCCACGCATTTCCACCGATGGTCGTATTTTCCCCAATAATTGTATCCCCACCAAGAATTGTGGCATTGGCATAAATGGTCACATTGGATTCGATGGTGGGATGCCTTTTTACCTTTTGCAAGCTTTTGTCCACATAAAGGGCACCTAGGGTAACACCTTGATAGACTTTTACATTGTCCTTGATAACAGCTGTTTCGCCAATGACCACACCCGTCGCGTGATCAATGAAGAAGGAGTTCCCAATTTTGGCACCAGGGTTGATATCAACCCCTGTTTGACGATGTGCATATTCCGTCATCATCCGCGGTACCAAGGGAAAACCCTCTTTATAAAGTTCATGGGCCAAACGATATATGGCTATGGCATAAAATCCGGGATAGGCCATGTATACTTCCTCAATGGACAACGTAGCTGGATCACAATTTAGGATGGCCTCTGCATCTAGATTTAGTTTTTCAAGAATCAAGGGAAGTTGTGCCAAATACCTCTCCCATACTTTCGAACAGGGTTTATGGGTATCCCAGCACGCCAGTTTTACCAGATGATCAAAATCTTTTTGCAGGTTATCCAAGTTTTCCTCTACCGGGGTGTTGATATCAAATAGGGTATGGAACAACCGATCAGTGAATTCCTCTGTTTTTCTTTTTAACCTATAGTCTAAGTAGGGTTGTTTTTTATGAAGCTTTAGTCGCTTTATTACTTCCTCCTTGTCCATTTTCTGATTGTTGATTCGTCTTCAAGTTAAAAGTAGCTATTTGCCGGACCACAAATGGTTAACTTTAGCATAAATTATTTGATTATTTATTCGAATGGAACATCCTGTCATTACAACAGCTTCCCTTGATTTTTTAAAAAAACTCCAAAAGAACAATAACAGGGATTGGTTTACGGAGAACAAGGCGACTTTCAAAACCCATGAAAATACTATAAAAACGTTTTATAATGCCCTTTTGGAAAAGTTGAACCAACACGATGAGATTGAAAAAATGAAGATGTTCAGAATTTACAGGGACGTACGTTTTTCCAAGGATAAAACCCCGTATAAAACCCATTTTGCGGGCTCTTTTTCAAGGGCAGGGGCAAGTAGGAGAGGTGGCTACTACCTAAGGGTCAAGCCAGGGGAAACTTTTATAGCCACTGGTTTTTGGGAACCAAATAAAGAAGACCTTTTTAGAATTCGGAAGGAGTTTGAGTTGGATGCGGATGAATTCAGAAATACCATCTCCAGCCCTGTGTTCAAATCAATATGGGGGGAGCTTCAGGGGGAGGGTGTTAAAACGGCCCCCAAGGGATTTGACAAGGAGCATCCAAACATTGATTTGATTAAGAGAAAGCAATTTATTTTCATCAGGAATTTCGCGGACAAAGAGGTGCTTTCTTCTACCTTTTTGGATGAAGTCAACCATTCCTTTAGGGCCATCCGACCTTATTTCGATTTGATGAGCTCTATTTTGACCACCAATCTCAATGGGGAATCACTGATAGACTAAAGTGTCTTTCTCCAATAATTGAAGTTGATCTTTTATTCTACCAATGACCATGTTCATCATACGTTTATTCAGGGCAGAGGAGTTGGTGATATAAGCTTGGTATTCCTCTACCGTGAACTGCCCAATGATCATACCCTTTAGTGAATTTCTGAACTTAATATCCTTTTGAATAGCGGTTTCAATATAAGACAAACGCTGCTCCAAGGAGAGCTCATAGTATTTGTTCTTATGCTTCCTGATATAGTTTTTAAAAGCTTCTATCAGCAATACATTTTGAAATTTGATTACGGGCCTTAGGGTTACATTCTGAAAATACTCGTCATCTGAGGTGTCTGCATTCACTGTGGCTTTCTGCAAAACTGGACGAATTTTTAAAAGGTGGGATGACCTTGTGTCCATAATGGAAGTTTTAATAAAAGTACATAATCGATTTGCTGGGAATCGACAGGAATTATTTAGTTTTCCACGAGGATATAAACAAAAAGAGCCGCAGTAAAGCGGCTCTTTTATTTAATCAACACTATGGCTTATTTGCTCCCTAAGAACTCATCAAAGGACTTTAACTGCAGTTCTTGTTTTTTCAAATATTTATCCTTGATTTTGACAAAATCTTGTTTACCCCTGTCAAATCTTGCGGCAATTACCTTTAAATTGCTCAACTCAGCGGGCGAAGGTTTGTCATAACTGGAGGCTACCTTACTGTAAAGGTCCGCCATTCGTTCCCGTAATTGCGGTTCTGCAGATCCCACATAGTTATCTCCGGTGGTAACGACCAAGGTTTCCTTCAAAGCATTTAGCTTGGCGACCGTCTTCTTATCTCCCTTGTTCGTGGCATTGGTTACAATTTCATCCAATTCATATACCATATGGGCCAATTCTTGTGTCATATCATACAACTGCATCGTGATGGTCTCCTTCAATTCCCGATCTTTTTCAGACAAGGGCGAATTCTTATCATAGATAAGATTAAAGGTGTGTTCAAAGGTTTCTTTGCCCTTGGTCATCACAGCCTTGTAAGTTCCAGCAGGTACTTGGGGGGATGTAAAGCCACCAAAAGTAAAGGTCTTCCCTTTGGCCATTTTTGGTTGTTTTCTGGTATAGTTCCAGTTTACAATATTGATTCCCTTTGATTTACCTGGTCCCAGTTCAATAATGGTATTTCCATCCATATCTTGGATTTCCAACGCCATTTTCCCAAAAGTGTGCCGCTTTTTCATATAATACTTTATCAACACATCCTTGGTCTTGTTACGACCGGCAAATTGCGTTTCAGCTCCAAAATTTCCGGAAAACGAACTCGTTTCATCGATAACGGTATCAGGGGTTTCAAAGAAGTGCAACGTTTTTGACAACACTTCATCATTGATACTTCGTAAAGGTGAAATGTCATCAATGATAATTACGCCCCTACCATGCGTGCCCAAAACCAAATCGTTGGTTTTTTTCTGTAAATCAATAAAGTGAATAGCAACGGAAGGCATATTGTTCGTAAACTTCTTCCAGTTTTTCCCGCCATCCATGGTAATATAAAGCCCAAATTCCGTACCCAAGAATAGCAAATCTGGATTTACGTAGTCCTCTTGGATGTTTCTGGCGAAACCAACAACATCATCCGAAATAATATTGGTCCATGTTTTTCCAAAATCAGTGGTTTTGTAGGCATATGGTGTCATATCATTCATGGTATGGCCATCAAAAACGGCATATGCCGTGCCTTTATCAAAAACGCTGGCCTCAATGTGATAGCACCAGGTGTTTTTTGGTAACCCCTGGATGTTTTCTACAGTGTTGGTCCATGTTTTACCCCCATCCTGGGTTACTTGTACATTACCATCATCCGTGCCTACCCATATCACGTTTTCATCCAGGTTGGATTCCGCAATCGTGAAAATGGTAGTATGATTTTCAGCACCGGAATTGTCCATGGACAATCCTCCTGAATCCTCTTGGTTCTGTTTGGCCGGGTCATTGGTGGTGAGGTCGGGGGAAATAATTTCCCAAGTTTCGCCCATATCCTCTGATTTATGCAAATACTGACTGCCCATGTAGAACCTATCCGGTTGATGGATGCTCACCGCCATTGGGGCATTCCAATTCCATCGTAATTTTTGGTCTTCAGATGAAGGAAGAGGCTGGATGGTCTTCGTCAACTGTCTTTCCGTATCAATCCTCCATACATTTTCCGCCCCTTGCATTTCGGAGTAGATAATGCTTTTTGTAGGATGTTTTAAAACCCGAAAACCATCACCGGCTCCTACAGAGTTCCAATCCCTTGCTTCCACACCACCAGGAGAGGAAGAAGGGCCCCACCAAGAGCCATTGTCCTGGAGTCCACCATACACATTATAAGGCTCAGCATCGTCTACACTGATATGATAGAATTGGGATAAGGGAAGATTTTCCACAATTTCCATAGTAGTTCCGCCATCCCATGTGCGATAAACACCACCATCAGTGCCCACGTACATGATATCTGAATCCTTAATACTGAAAACAATGTCATGGATGTCAGAGTGCATATTCCCCAAATTCTTAAAGGTCTTGCCCCCATCCCTAGAGATGGATCCGCTTAACCCACCTTTCACCACAACATCCTCATTTTTGGGGTCAACCACAATTCTAGAAAAATAAAAGGGCCGCACTGTTATGCCAAAATCATTGTTTAGTTGCTCCCATGAAGCTCCTGCGTCATTACTTCTGTACAAACCTTTTCTTTCATTTTTTTCTGCTTCGATGACTGTATAAAGCACATTGGAATTGGAGGGAGCAACAGCAATGGCCAATCTCCCCAATTTGCCTTCGGGAAAGCCATTGTGGATTTTGTTCCAAGTTTTGCCCGCGTCCGTAGACTTGTACAGCGCGCTATTTTCACCTCCTGATTCAAACGACCACCCGGTTCTCCTAAACTCCCACATGGAAGCATAAAGGATGTCTGGATTGGTAGGGTCCATCGTCAAGTCGGCACATCCCGTCTTGGGATTGACGTATAATAGTCTTTCCCAGGTCGTTCCGCCGTCGGATGATTTGTAAACACCTCGTTCCTCACTATCGCCCCATAATGCACCCAACACTCCTACATAGACTTCTTGCGAGTTGTTCGGATTTACGATAATGTTGGCAATTCGCTCAGATTTCTCAAATCCCAGCTTATTCCAATTCGCACCGCCATCCGTGGTTTTATAAAGGCCATCCCCGACAGAGACACTATTTCTCGTCCATGTTTCCCCAGTTCCCACATAAATGGTTTTATCCGGGTCGTTGGGGTCCAATTCCACGGCCCCGATCGATTGGCAGTATTCATCAAAGATCGGGTTGAAGGTAGCCCCACCATCATTTGATTTCCAAACCCCACCGCCAGCAGTACCGGCATAAATAATTCTACTGTTGGTTGGGTGCGCTTCCATATCATTGATACGTCCGCTCATCAAAGCGGGACCAATATGTCTAGCACTCAAATCCCCAAACAGCGCTTTACCATCAATATCATCCAAGCTTTGGGAATGTCCTATGGATACAAGGCCGACCGAAAGAATGGCCAGCATTACATTAAATCTTTTCATTGTTAGCCAGTTTAAAAAAAAGACCCCAATGGCTTAGGGTCTTTGTTGTTTTAAAAAATTATTCTTTTTCGGTTTCACCCATTTCTTCAGGAAAGGCAAACTCTGCAGCATCCACTTGCGGATTGAGTTCTATGGTGTCAATGGTAATAGGTTGTCCTTGCCCATCTTTAACGCCCTGCGTCATGGAAAAAGGAAAATACATGCCGTCCACTTCTTGATAGTCACTCATTGTGGTTTGTCCGGTCTGACCTTTTGCAGGTCCTGTTTTGATTTCAGACTGCACTGCAATGGGCACAAAATTGTCCACATCAAAAAAGTAGTACGAAATGTCATCTTGTTGGTTACCATCAACCGTGATGGGTTCCTTTACCAACTTTATTTTAAAAGTTTCGGCCCCGTCAATAGTTTCCTTGCCCAAAAGCTCCACGGTATATCCCTTTTCTTTGTAGTCAATGAAAGAATCGGGAAAATCATTGGTGTTTAGCTTGAAATTAGCCGTTTCCTCTGCATCGGATTTTTCGGCCTTCATGGTCATGAAATTATGACTCCACAAGGTTTCTCCGTCAAAAACCCCTTGCTTGATTACCTTTCCCTGAAAGGTGATTTTGGTCATTTGCCTTCCGTCTTTCAATTGATAGATTTCCAAAGGAATCTCCATTCCTTGTTGATTGACCTTGGCAGTCATCTTCATCCCTTCAAGACTTTTCCATGCATCCATGCCTCCTGTATTTTCAAAATAGTTTTCCAAGATTTCATCGGCTGTCTGAGCCTGAAGCGAACAAGTAAGCACCATTGCAATTATGGCCAAACTGATTTTAAGTGTTTTCATTTTCTATATTTTTGTTTGAACTAATGGTAAGTATTAAAAATAGGGTAATTGTTACAGGAAATACCAAATAATAGGTTAATTTTTTTTCGCGTTCAATTCGCTGCCGGGATTTCCGTCAATTCCTTATCTTTAGAAGGTTATCTTAACCCAAACTTATGAAATTTGGAAAGGTTGATAACCCGGAGCTCATTGATTTCTCCTTTCCCCAAGACCATCCGAGCACTGAGGTTATTTTGTCTCAAACAGACAAAAATCAAGATTTGAACCTGTTTATTGGTTGCGCAAAATGGAATCGACAGGATTTAAAGAATTTTTACCCCAGGGGAACCAAAGATGAATTGGAATACTATTCCACCCAATTCAATTGCATAGAACTAAATGCCACCTTTTATAGAATATTTCCACCGGAACAGTTCGCCAAGTGGTATGATAAGACCCCATCTGGATTCAAGTTTTTCCCTAAACTTGTCCAAGACATCAGTCATCGAAGGAGACTAAACGATCAGTGCTATCCCTTTGTGGACACCTATTTGGAAGCAGCAAGTAACTTAAAAGAGAAATTGGGGACCATCTTTTTACAGATGCACAATAATTTTGGACCAAAGAATTGGCATAGGGTAGTGCGTTTTGTGGAATATTGGCCCAAAGAGTTTCCATTGGCCATTGAATTTAGGCACACCGATTGGTTCAATGATGGAAAAGTTGCCGAAGAATTGTACCATCTATTGGAGGAAAATGATATCTCAAATGTTTTGGTGGATACCGCGGGAAGACGGGACCTCATGCACATGCGCCTGACCAAAAATGAAGCCTTTATTCGTTATGTAGGGGCTAACCACGCTTCGGACTATCCCAGATTGGATGATTGGGTAAAAAAGTTGAAGTCATGGTCGGCACTTGGGTTAAAAAACATCCACTTTTTTGTGCATCAAAACCTAGAATTGGAGTCTCCGTTACTTTCGGCCTATCTTATCGATGGTTTAAATCAAGAATTGGGAACCGACTTGCAGGTGCCAATGACATTGGGTGGCACACAAAATGGACTTTTCTAATAACTCATACCCACCTCGACAAAGTTATTTTTCCGATGGAACCTAGGTTTTATGGGAGCTGCCATACAACATGTTGATCCTAGGTAAAATAAGCCGATTTCATTTACCTTCTTGACCTTTGCACCTAAACGCACCAATGAATTCAATTCAATGGTTCCCACGGCAGGACCGCCCACAATGGATAAATGCCAGATTTCACCATATTTATCTTCAATGTCTATATTATAGCGTTCATTCCGAAATGCAGGTAATGAGGGGTTTTGTTTATATATCCATGGGCGCAATACCACAAGATCTCCCGGAATATGCTGGATTCTAACAATGGTCCCATCTACAGGGGCGTGTATTCGATGATAGTTTTTATTGTGTAAAAATACATTGGTAAAGGAATAATGGGATGGAATTTCACCTTCCTCCAACCCAAAAACCGTTTCCACCTTCCGTGTGTCACATTTTACTTGGGCCACCTCCATATCCTTTATTTCCCCTTCCTCGCATAGTAAACCCTCACATGGCCATACCCAGTCACTGGAATTTTCAGGTACGGATTTAAATTGTCGTGTAAAAAAATCCTGGAACGTAGCGAACTGGGACTTTCCATTTGGAGGTTGAAATTTATCCAAATATTTGTGGTCCGAATAGTTCATCCACAAATAAGGCTTTATAAAATACTTGGAAAATGGTTTGTCATATACTGAAGCATACCAATTTGACGCACGTCTTTGAATGGGACTTGGTAGATTCCCCCAAATATTTATGGAAAGAAATTTATAGAAGTAAGCTCTCCAATTAGGAACTTTGAAAACCGTAAAAGTGGGATCGGAATAATACGCTGATGAGACGTGCATGGCTTTGATGATGTTTGTTTATTGGTCCTTCAAGTTATCTTATCCATAATCCCATTCCCAATGAATTAAGAAAACTTTATTCTGGGGTTAACAATTTTTATAAAATGTCAATTCTAAATGAAGGATGTCAATTTGATGTTCTGCTAGAGGGTATAATTTCTAATTTTGAGAAAAAATGAGCAAATGAAATTTCACACAAGAAAGTGGGTTAAGCCTGAAGACCTAAATGCTAATGGCACCTTGTTTGCTGGACGCGTATTGGCATGGTTGGATGAACAGGCCGTTATCTACGGAATTATCCAATTGGAGAATAAAAGGGTAGTCACCAAATACATGTCCGAGATTAATTTTATGAGTACTGCCGCTCAGGGCGATATTATTGAAATTGGGATTGAGGTTAAAAAATTTGGAAAAAGCAGTCTTACCTTAAACTGCGAAGTCAGGAATAAAATGAACCACGAAACCATTGTAACGGTGGACAATGTCATTCTGGTCAACCTGGATGCCGAAGGAAAACCATTACCACACGGAAAAACAAAAGTAGAATACGTCAAAGACCGACTGGAAAAGCAAACAGATTAGTTTTATCTTTTATAATTACTTGTTTAACAAACATATAAAGTATTTTATTTAAAGTAAAATATTATATTCATACTTTTGTTTCTCGCTGTGTTTTTAAAACCAATACTCCGCATCATCCAAAAGGCGAGCCAACCTGTCTTTCGTACACTCCAGAATTCCAGACCTACAAATTAAGCCCGTTGACAACAGAAAAGTAGTCCTATGTAACAAATTCTTGTACATGGTACATGAAATAAGGAGTTTTAAATCAATATAAACCAGATTGTTAGGTTTTCTGACAATTTGAAAACTCAAAAACTAGTTTGGATACAAGGGAACTACTCACGCATTTGGAAAAGTTGGAGTGTGGATTGGACAGCTTTTCATTTTCAGAATTAAAAAGCACGGAAGCTTCAAAACTCAAGGAATCCTTTGAGGCTTTTAAAAGCGGATTGGAAGAAAAAGTCTTTGGTATACCCACTGAAGATTCCGTTAAAGTGGAAACTTCAAAATGGGAAAACCATATTTTTCAGGAAAGTCGGCTCGTGGCCAATGTAAGTCATGAAATTAGGACGCCATTGAACGGAATCATTGGCTTTCTGGATTTATTGAAAGAAACTCGTTTAACTACTCAGCAGCAGGAACTGGTGAATGCTATGGGTAGCGCTTCAAAAAATCTTTTAGGTGTTATCAACCAGCTTTTGGAACTGTCGGCACTCGCTGCCGGTCAGGGGAAGTTTGAAAAGGTATCCTTTAACCCTGCGAATTTGATCAATGAAGTTTCCTTTCTCTGCAAAACCTTAATCAATGGAAAACAGGTAGAGCTTTTGGTGCACTATGATGAAGATATTCCAAAATATCTTTTGGGCGACCCTTCCAAGTTATCCCAGGTGCTTCTCAATTTAACAGGCAATGCCATAAAATTTGTGGAAAAGGGGGAAATACGCCTGGATGTCCATCTCAAAGAGGAAAGGAACAAAAAAGTGTTTTTGGAATTTGTGGTCAGCGATACGGGAATCGGTATTGCCAATGAGCATCTAAAACACATTTTTGAAAGTTATAGACAGGCAGAACCCAACACAAAGCTAAAATACGGTGGTTCTGGCCTTGGTTTAAGTATTGTTAAGGAGATCATTGAAAAACAACATGGCTGTCTGGCCGTCTCGAGTACATTAGGGGTGGGCACCACATTCAAGGTTATTCTACCTTTTGAAAAAGTTCAAGTCCATAAAAGCAACGCAAGCAAAATACGCAAAAGGACAACAGTGGACGTTTCAGGGAAATCAATTTTGGTGTTGGAGGATGATGCTTTAACCCAAAAATTGATGGAAAACAGACTGGAACAATGGGGTTGTAAGGCCTACATCACCGAAAATGGGCTGTTTGGACTTCATCTTTTGGAAAATCACAATATCGATTTACTCCTTTTGGACATGCACTTGCCCGGTATGGATGGTTTTGAAATTGTGCACCGTATCCGTAAAAATTCAAGGTTTAAGCACCTCCCTATTATCGTATTATCGGGAGATGCCTCCTCCAAACAACAGGAAGCCTTTGAAAAGTTGGGCATCAACGATTTCATCTTGAAGCCATATAACTCTGAGGAGCTATTGGAAAAAATATATAACACCAGCAAACAAATGGAACAACAGCAAGACGAAGTAGTATTGGAACAAGGGGAACGGGAAAAAGAAACGGTTCAAATTGTCAATTTAAATCCTGTCATGGAAGAGTGTCTTGGGAAGACGGAACTGTTGGATGAACTTATCAGACTGTTTGAGCAGAACATTTTGGAGTTTATCGGAAAGACTAAAATGCACTTACAAAGCAGGAATATCCAAGGGGTTGGCTTTGCAGCCCATAAAATCAAATCTTCGTTAAAAATGCTTCATGCCAATGAATTGATACAAGTTTGCGAGGAGATGATATTGGAATGCAGAACGGGCAATGACCTTGACCGATTAAAAACACTTTTTGAAGAATTCATCACGGAATACCCAAAGGTTGAGATGGCCATTGGTCTTGAGCTAAAGCGAATTAAATACAAACTTTAATGCCCAAAAGAAGATTATTGCTGGCGGAGGATGACCATATGCTCGCTTCCCTTTTGAAGTATAGGCTGGAAAGGGACGGATATGAGGTGATTCTTGAATATGATGGCAAAGCAGTGAAGGAAAAATTACAGGGAGAAATCCCTGATGTGGTCATAAGCGATATTATGATGCCCTATTTTTCTGGTATTGAGTTGGTGGATCATCTGAGGAATAGCTTAAAATCAGATGTTCCCATTATCTTGATTTCCGCCGCATCCAATGACGAAAATATTGTAAGCGCCTTTGAAATGGGCGCCAACGACTTTATATCTAAACCAGTAAGTCCTTCCGAACTATTGGCAAGGGTATCCCGAGAGATTAAACGACATTATTGCACATAAATAAATTTACATACCCAATCTTGACCATTTCCGGAATTCCCAAAATTCATACGAACCTACTTTGGGACCTTACGCTTCTGTTTGCCATATTGGGCATACTTTATTTTGTTTTTGTTTTCTTTTTTAGGAATAAACTATCAAGACTGGCCCTAAGGAGGAAAAACAAAAGGGAGGAACTTGCCCCTATTATCAGCAATTTTTTGTTTCATAGTCCGGAGGATTCCAAGGCGGAACAGAAAGAATATGTTGAACTGAAAATTGAGATTAGGGAATATCTTGGAGATCAACGTTTCAGGAAGATTATTTCCCAGATCCTTTTTGATTTACAAAAGGATGTTGCTGGGGGGACCAGGGAACGCTTGTTCAAGCTGTACAAGGAGTTGGAACTTCATCATGACGCCTTTCAAAAACTGGAGAGTTGGCGCTGGGAGACCATTGCGCAAGGGATATTGGAACTTTCCGAAATGGAGGTGGGGGAATCCTATCAACTGATTCGGAAATTTATTAATGACCGTAGGAGTGTCATTAGAAAACAGGCCGAACTGGCTACAGTTAGTCTACGCTCAGATGGAATTGATTACCTTCTGGATACCACAAGGCATTCCATTAGCGAATGGCAACAATTAAAACTAATCGAGACCTTAGGGAAAAGAACAAATTATCGACCGCCACAGTTTAAAGCATGGTTATTGTCCCAAAACAAGGATGTGGTGCTCTTTGCATTACGCCTAATAAAACATTACAACCAGAAAGGTGCCGAACCCTCCATTAACGAGTTGGTAAAGCACAAAAACGATGAGGTTAGGATTGCCGCCATTCAGTGTATCATGGATTTCCATTTTCAAAGCGCGGTACCGGTCTTAAAAAAAGTGTTTTGGAACACTTCCAACACGGTCAAAATAAGTATTCTCAACGCCATCTCAGCCCTTGGATCCAACAAGGACATCCCATTTTTAAAAGAGGTAGCGAAAAAGGAAAGTAGCTTTATTGTTGTTGGAAAGGCTCAAAGTACCATAAACGCCATTGCTCCTGAAACCATCCTGCCTTCAAAGGACATCATTGACTTGGGTGGTGGAAAGGATAGGAAAGATAAGGCAATTGCCCAAAACACCGAGGAACTTAACTTGAACGAAGAAGGGCAAGAAGCTACGCAATCCGAGGAGATAGAAAAAGAAACTGACTTGCCAGAAGCCATTGAAGTGGAGGATATTGAGTTTTTTGATGAAGTGGAAATCCCTGAACCCAATAAAGCAAAAAAGATTGATGAGCCTTTTGTCCCCGCTTTTGAACTTCATCCAATAGAGCAGGAATATGGGAGTTCCATGGATGAACTCTTGGGCCTTGTTTCGTCTCATGGAGAGGATTTTGATTCCAGTGACCTAATGGGAACGTACGACAAAATCAGCTATTCCGAAAAGTCAAAATTGGTGAGCAAACTAGGGGATAGCAAAGACGATCGGGAGCTCCCCTTATTGGAATATATTGCAGCGAACGAAACGGACTCGGAGCTTCGTTTCCAAGCTTTCAAGAAGATACAATCCATTCAAGAAGATGCAAAAGACCCAGGCAAAGACCCTTCAACCGATGGGTTCAATGTCCCTTTGGAACAGCAAAGCATTTTTTACCCCCTTTACCATTATACGGATGAAATCGATGCAAAATTGATATTGTTGGACGAACTAATAGCAGTTGGGGACGGCAGAGATGTGCCTTTTTTGCAAAGCTTATTGTCAACTGAGGAAGCTCCCATTATGAAAAAGGTGAAAAAAGCCATTGCCTTGCTCAAGGAAGAAAAGAACGACCTTAAGTCCAGACCGAATTCCAAAAAAGAGGATGGGGTAGAGGATAATCCAACAGAACAAGTTGGAATGGAAGAAGAGATTCCTTTCGAGAAAGATGAGAGGATTCCAATGGAACTGTTCCTTCTGTATGAAGAATTGGGAATTGAATCAGCAAGTGAGCCCGAAAAGAAAACCTCCCCATTTGATTTTGAGCTTTCCCAGGAATTCTTTTTGGAAATGGATAGCAATCTGACAACCAATCAAAACGGACGCAATGAATAGTGGCATATTCGATATATTGGTTGAATACATGAATGTGGTCTTTCTTGTCTTTTCCACAGTATTGTTCTCCATGTTCAGTATTATGGGATATCTCTCAGCCAGAAACTCCATCCATTATCGGAATAAAAATAGTTTTGGAGACCTTTCAAAGGTCATGGCATCCCCATTGGCCCCCTCCATTACCATAATTGCCCCAGCCTTTAACGAAGGAATGACCATAGTGGAGAATGTTCGGTCGTTATTGTCCCTAAAATACGTGAACTATGAGGTAATGGTGGTTAATGATGGCAGCAAGGATGATACCCTGGAAAAACTCATTAAAGCGTACCAACTTGAAAAAATTGATTTTACCCTTGACCCCAACTGGAAATCAAAACCAGTACGGGGCATTTATAAATCGAGCCAAAAGAGCTTCTCCAAGCTTACTGTTATTGATAAGGAAAATGGTGGTAAATCCGATGCCCTGAATACTGGGGTATACCTCTCCGAAAATCGTTACGTTGGTTGTATTGATGTGGATTGCTTGCTGCAGCCGGATGCGCTATTGCACGTTGTCAAGTCGTTTTCCCAACGTTCGCAAAAAAGGGTTATCGCCGTCGGTGGGGTAATTCGCGTGGCAAACTCCTGTATCATTTCGGGAGGTAACTTAGAACAGATCAACCTACCCAGGAATTGGTTGGCCAAATTTCAATTGTTGGAATATACGCGGTCTTTCCTCTTGGGTAGAATGGCCTGGGGACGCATCGATAGCTTACTTATCATATCAGGGGCATTTGGGTTTTTTGACAGGGAAATAGCACTTGCCGTGGGCGGATATGACACCAATACGGTAGGGGAGGACATGGAAATTGTGTTCCGAATGAGGAGATATATGCATGATGAAAGCATTCCCTATACCATAGAATATATTCCGGACCCCCTTTGCTGGACCGAGGTGCCAGAAAGTCTAAAAGTCTTGGTAAAACAGCGTGATCGTTGGTCACGGGGTAATTTGGAGACCTTAAAAAAACATAAGGATATGTTCTTCAATCCCAAGTATGGAAGACTGGGTATGCTAAGTTATCCCTATTGGTTCTTTTATGAATGGATGTCTCCAATTTTGGAATTTCTGGGCTTCTTTTCCATTATCCTATTTTACTTCTTGGGTATTCTGAATTGGGAATTCTTTGTGGCCATAACATTGGCGATATACACCTTTAGCGTCATGTTTTCCTTTTATGCCATTCTTTGGGATGTGTATTCTTACAATCAGTACACTAAAACCAAGGATATATTGACATTGATGTTCTGTGCCATTGTTGAACCTTTCGTTTTCCATCCTATTGTGGTTTGGTCCGCGATTAAAGGGAATTACAAAAAACTATTTAAAATACAATCCGGGTGGGGAGCCATGACACGAAAAGGCTTTAGTAAAGCAGCATAATGGAAGTAAGGACCAACATAAAGAAAGTAAGGACCCTAAAGGACTTCACAAGACTCCTGATAGCATTTGTATGCTGCTTGGTAGCGCTTTCGTTATACCAACAATTCAGCCTTTTTTACAGTGGTGTCATTGATCGGATTTGGAACAAGACCATCGCCTTGTTGGTGTTGAACCATCTGGGTTTTTCAGCTATACTTTCCTTTCTCTTTTTGTTATTGTTTCGCTTTTTGGAAAAAAGCAAACCTGGAATGGGCTTCCGACTTACCTTGATTTTATTTTCTTCTTTTTTGTTGTTCGAGGCATTGCTCATAGAATACTTTGTCCGAAACTATGCCTTAATACACTTTTCAGATATTCAATCAGGATTTTCCATGATGCTAAGTGGGGGCATCCTATTAAAATTCATCCTTGTACTTGTAGTATCTGGGCTTCTATATTTTATGTTTTATAAGCTCTCGTGGTTTTTAAATCCATTCATCGGTAAGATGTACCCATTTACCATCATTCTATTTCTAATGGCGCTGGGCACTTCCGTAACGGACAAAAGACCGATCAATCAAAACAAGTCTATGGATTTCATCACCGAGGCTACTGCCCTTATATTCAATTTCAATAAGTATGAGGGGGTGGAGTATCCTTTACTACGTCAATGGGAAGACCAAGATGTTTTTGCAAATCATTTCAAGGTAACCCATACCCCCCCTAATATTGTTATTATAGTTATTGATGGACTATCTAACGAGTTTTTGAGGGATGGCAAGTATGCAGGTTTTACCCCGTTCTTGGATTCCATAGCTTCAAGATCCTTGTATTGGAAACATTTCCTGGCCAATTCAAACTCAAAAACAGATGCCGTATCCAATATTCTGGGTTCCCTGCCACAAGGGGAAAGCGGTTTTACTACCTTGGAACATTCGGCGAACAGGAACACCCTTTTTGGCCTGTTAAAGACCAATGGTTATCATACTGGATTTTATTACGGCGGAAATTCAGCATTAAAAAACTTAAACAAATTCCTTGATGAAGAGGATGTTGATGTTGTTTTGGACAAGTCGCGGTTTAGTGACTCCTACAAGCTACAAGAAGCAGATAGGGCGGGGGTCACATTGGGTTATCCCGATAGCGAATTATACAAAAAATGGGGAGCGTCCTACTTCCCATCCAACCGTCCCAAATTAGAGTTCTTTCTAAACCTTAGTACGACCAAGCCTATTTCCATACCCAACGCCGAGAGATATGTGAAGATGGCCGAAGATGCCCTGGAAAAAAAGGAATTTAACCCTAAGGATAGGCGCTTTATAAACAAGAACATTGAACTTTTTGCGGCGATGCAATATGTTGATGTTTCCTTAGAAAAGTTTTTCAAAATGCACGCCTTGACCAAGGAAGCTGACAACACGGTTTTTCTTCTTACCGGTAGCGGCAAATCCTATGTCCCAACGGAAAACCCCTTGAAAGAGTATCAAGTGCCATTGATAATAAATTCCACTTTATTAAAGGAAAAAACAACATTTCACCACATCGCCTCGCATCATGATATCGCCCCAAGTCTAATACATTTAGTACAGGCGAATTATGAACTTAAGCTTCCAAATAAAACCGCTTTCTTGGGAAATGGATTGATGTCCAATTCTCCGAAAGTGCTACTCTCCGTTTCCAATAAGGGGGTTAAGGGCATGGTTAAAGAGAACCATTTTGTTATGGGTCGTAAGGTGATGGAAATAGGCAACGGTCTTAAGCTCCGCGAACCAAGTTCCAATAATACCCAATTCCTAAGGGACGAGTTGAAACTTGACATGGCCATAAATGCCTATGTGACTTCAGAGGATAAAATATTGCCCAAGGAGAACACGATATATGAAACAGGGAAGAAAAAGTTTTCCAAAGAGGAATTGGTATGGATCAGCAGTGTTTTTAATGGAAAGAACTTTGACAACGCCTATACTATTGCCAGAAAATTGGCACACGAAGGTAATTATGACAAATCCTTGGTATTAACCTCATACATCTTGGAAAATGCGCCAAACAACATTGATGCCCTGATTTTACAGGGAAGGATTTATGCATGGAAAATGCATTACAACAAATCTATTTCCCTATTGGAAGAAGCTGTGGATCTTCATCCCTTTTATCATGATGGGTATGCGGCACTTTTGGATGCCTATTATTGGTCTGGAAACAATATAAGAGCATCATACATTTATGGGAAAATCAAGGAAAACAATATTGAAACCGTGGAGCTTGTCCAAAAAGTGGAACGTTGTATGAACCAAATCCAGGGGATAGAGGATAAGGGGAATGATCGTCTAGTAGAAATTCAGTTTGATGAACCATAAGATGAAAGCAATTTTTGGATTCCTATTGGTATTTCCCTTCAGTCTAGGGGTATTTGCCCAAAAGACCTTTGATGCGGATGCATCATTCCTTCAAGCTAGGGATATTGCCTTTGAAGGAAATTGGGAAATTGCAAGGGACTCATTGGAACATCTTTTGGAATTCTACCCTGACTATACGGACGCCAAAATATTGATTGCCAAAACCTTTAGCTGGAATGGCAACTATGGCGAAGCGCGCAGGCACTTTAACCGAATTACCTCCATTGAAAATGAACAAAAAGACGCATGGCTGGCCGCTATTAAGAACGAGATGTATGCCAAAAACCAAAATATTGCCCTAGGCCTTGCCAACAAAGCTTTGATGCATTTGCAAAATGACACCGAAATTGAACAATTGAGAAATCAATTGATAGCGGATTTAAATAAAAAACCACCCATTCAAGACAAACTCAAAGAAGAGAATAGGGAGGCGAATACCAAAAATCAGATTGCAGTATCCAGTGATTTGGAGGTATTCGATATCGTATTTGACCCCATGTATCAAACAACGATTGAATATCAAAGACAAACCAAATATGGCAAATTACTTCCACGCATAACCTATGCACAACGGTTCAACCGAACTGGAACCCAATTTGAAGTTGACGGCTATCCCACCATATCCAAGACTTTTCACGGGTATTTTAATTATGGATATTCAAATTCCGTGATATTTCCCAAGCATAGGGCGGGAATGGAACTTTATGCAGAATTGCCAAAGGCCTTTGAGGTTTCCGTAGGTGTCCGACATGTGAGGTTCAATGACGTCAACGCTTCTATTTTAACCGGGTCCGTTGGCATGTATCGCGGCAATTATTACCTATCCGCCAGACCGTACGTTTCTGCAAGGAATGATGGCCAAATAGGATGGGCCGGTACTATTTTGGCAAGAAAGTACGGTAGGGATGGTAATAATTTTATAGGTCTGCGGGCTACCTATGGATTTGACGCTGAATTGAACCAATTCATTGTTGATGGGGTTTTACTCTCTGAAACGCAACTTTTCCTGGAATCCCAACAACTTCAATTGGAATACCAATTCTCCAACCAATTGACTACAAATACGTACACGGTGAATGCCGGTATTCGAAGACAGGAACTTATGTTTGACTCCGGAGATTTCTTTTGGGCAGTATCAGCGGGCTTAAAATACCAATTTCGATTTTGACAGAATTTTCCTGTTTCAAGTTTTACAACAGCTTTAACATACTTCACCACAAAATATTGCGCTTATATAATGTTTGAAATATGTTAGCGTTAATCATATAGCACCCGAATTAAAAACCTAATCTACAATTATGTTATACGATACTTACGGCGAAGAGTATCTTGCCTTTTTGCAGGAGCTAAATGAAATTTTGAGCATGAACGAACTGGCAGAGCTCGATTATCTATAAACTGCCCTAAAACCTATAGCTATGGAGAGCCAAAATCAAGAAAACAGCAATTATGTGAATTTTATCAATAGTTTAAATGAAATTCTTAACAACTACGATATTAGTCAGTTGAATTGTTCTTAAGTTTAAGTGTTTATCAAGAAAAAGGGCTTCAATTATTTTGAAGCCCTTTTTTTATCCTAAATAGGTCTTTAAAATGCGGCACTTGGAACTGTGTCGTAATTTCCGAATGGCCTTTTCCCTAATCTGCCGAACCCGTTCCCTGGTCAGATCAAAAGTACTTCCTATCTCTTCCAAAGTCATGGACGGTTGTTGCCCAATCCCATAATATAAGCGCACAACATCGGCTTCTCTGGGAGAAAGGGTATCCAGCGCCCTATTGATTTCGGTGTTTAAGGATTCGTGCATCAAATCCTTATCGGGCCTGGGAGATTCCCCTGCCTTCATTACATCGTAAAGATTGGAATCCTCACCCTCCTTTAAGGGAGCGTCCATGGAAACATGTCGTCCCGTATTCTTTATACTTTGTTTAACTTCGGTAACGGTCATATCAAGTTCCTTCGCAATTTCCTCTGCGGATGGTGGACGCTCATGGGCTTGCTCCAAATACGAAAACGTCTTTTTGATTTTATTGATGGACCCTATTTTATTCAAGGGCAAACGAACCACTCTGGATTGTTCTGCAAGGGCCTGCAATATGGATTGTCTAATCCACCATACGGCATAGGAAATAAATTTAAAGCCCCGGGTTTCATCAAATCGTTTAGCGGCCTTTACCAGTCCAACGTTACCTTCATTGATTAGGTCTGGTAATGTAAGGCCTTGGTTCTGATATTGCTTCGCAACTGAAACCACAAATCTTAAGTTGGCGTTGGTCAGTTTTTCCAAAGCGACTTGATCTCCGCGTTTGATACGTTGGGCCAGTTCCACTTCTTCGTCTGCGGTGATTAATTCTATTTTGCTAATGTCCTGTAGGTACTTGTCAAGGGATTTGGATTCACGGTTGGTTACTTGTTTAATGATTTTAAGTTGCCTCATTCGTGTTCTGGGTTTAGTGAAAATATAAGTTCTCATAATACATTTTTAACATCGTATTTCCAAATGGAATTATGGATTCTTTTCAAAAATTTATCAGACTATCCCGTTTTCCCGAACAAACCATCAACTGTTGATAGTATCTTAATATTATAACTCGCCTTATTCTTTACCTACATCTAAAATTGCCCTAATTTTGTAGGGTTTTTTAATTATTAGGCTAATTCTGTTTTACCTTGGAGGTACAAAAAGAAGTTGTTGGAAAAAGACTTTACGACTATCAGAAAGAGGATTTGGAGAAAATCTTCAAGGAGTTGAATGTGCTTCCCGATGGGGGCAATTTGCTTTATCAATTACCAACAGGTGGTGGTAAGACCGTTGTTTTTTCTGAAATTACCCGAAGATATATCCAAACCACTAAAAAGAAAGTAGTCGTCCTGACCCATAGGATTGAATTAAGCCATCAAACCTCCAAAATGCTCCAAGGATTTGGGGTAAGCAATAAAATCATTAACAGCCAGGTAAAGGAACTGGACGATCAAGATGATTATATGTGCTTTGTGGCCATGGTTGAGACCTTGAACAACCGACTTCAGGAAGACAAAGTGCAAATCAAAAATATTGGTCTTGTCATTATCGATGAGGCGCATTACAATTCATTTAGAAAACTATTCAAATACTTCGAAGAAGCCAATATCCTTGGAGTTACGGCAACACCCCTAAGTTCCAACATTAAGCTTCCAATGAAGGACCATTACAAAAAATTGATTGTCGGTAAATCCATAAAATCCCTTATCCAAAATGGGTATTTGGCCCGAGCCAATCTCTATAATTATGATGTCAGCCTTAGAAGTTTAAAACTGGGTATCCACGGAGATTATACCGTTAAATCTTCGGATGAATTCTACGGAAACCATAGTATGCTGGGAAAACTTTTGACTGCATATGAAGAGGTGGCAAAGGGCACCAAAACCCTTATTTTCAACAACGGGATCAATACCTCGTTTTATGTCTATGAGACCTTTAAAAAGGCGGGGTACAATGTTCGTCATTTGGACAATCGAAATAGCGCTTCCGAACGGAGGGAGATATTGGACTGGTTCTCGAAAACCTCAGATGCCATTTTAACATCGGTGAGTATTTTGACCACCGGATTTGATGAACCCACTGTTGAATCCATTATTCTTAATCGTGCCACCCGTTCGCTCACACTATATTTTCAGATGATTGGAAGGGGATCCAGGGTATTGCCCAATAAAAACGAGTTCAATGTAGTGGATTTGGGAAACAACGTCGCACGGTTTGGACCATGGGATGAGCCTTTGGACTGGCAAGAGATTTTCCACTTTCCTGATTTCTATTTGGAGAATATCAAAAACGACGAGGAAATCGAAAAGGAGTTTGTCTATGAAATGCCGGAAGAGCTCAAGGCAAAATTTTCCAAATCCGAAAACATCCATTTTGATGTCAAAGCAGAATACAAAAAGGTATTTGCCGAGGGAAAAAAATCAAAATTGGTTTTGGAGCGAAGCATTGAACAGCATGCCCAAATTTGTGTGGAAAACAGTGAAGATGTCTTTGATGCCAGAATTTTGGCCAAAGCCTTGAAGGAGGAGATTGCCTTCCGGGTGCGGCAGTATTCGTATTGCATCATGAACAATACCAAGAACTACAAAGAATGGTTGGAAGAAGACTATGAACGAAAACTCCGTTCAAACATTTCCAAAAAGTTCGCCCAGCGTATGTAAATGAAAAAGCTCCTCGTTATAGGACAGGTCTGGCCAGAACCAAGGACCACGGCCGCGGGAAATCGGATGGTTCAATTATTGGAGGTCTTTTTCGCTAACAATTACGACATCACTTTCACGTCTACCACTTCAAAAACGGAGCATTCCCATAATTTGAAAGCGTTGGGTGCCAGGGAAGAGCAAATTCAATTGAATGACCGGAGTTTTGATGACTTTGTAGCAAGATTAAACCCTGACGTGGTACTATTTGACCGCTTTATGGCCGAAGAGCAATTTGGTTGGCGGGTGGGAGAGCACTGTCCTGAAGCAGTTCGAATTCTGAACACGGAAGATTTGCACTCGCTTCGTGAATACCGGGAAGTATGTAGCAAACAAGGATTGAACTTTTCTGTACCCAATTGGCTCCAGCACGATAAAACAAAACGGGAGATTGCCAGTATTTACAGGTCGGACGTATCACTATTGATCTCTTCTTTTGAAAAACGGCTATTGGAAAGTGAAGTAGGTATAAACAATACCCTCTTACTATATCTTCCTTTTATGCTTCCAAAAATCGAAGAAAGTACAAAGGTACACTGGCCAAGTTTTGAGGACAGAACCGGTTTTATTTCTTTTGGCAATGGAAGACATGCTCCCAATGTAGATTCATTTCAGCAACTGAAACAATCCATATGGCCTTTAATCAGAAAGAAACTTCCCGAAGCAAAACTCCATATTTTCGGGGCCTATTTACCGCAACAAATTAAGGAAATACATCGGCCAAAAGAAGGGTTCTTCGTGCATGGTTGGGTAAATGACCTTGACGAACAAGTACAACATGCCAGGGTAGTGTTGGCCCCTTTACGATTTGGAGCTGGAATAAAGGGAAAACTGACCACGGGGATGCAAAATGGCACACCAAGTGTTACCACAAGTGTTGGGGCAGAAGGTATGACCCAACAGCATTGGCCAGGTGCTATTGCCGATGACCCAACTGAAATTGCACGATTGGCCATTGAATTGTATCAGAATCAAAGAAAATGGAAGGAGTCCCAAGATAGGGGAGTATCCATTATTAATAGAGAGTATGAAAAGGAATCGTTGTCCCAATCCTTCTTTCAGTGTCTAGAATCTTTAAGTTTAGGTTTAGAGGAACATCGAGCGAGGAATTTTTTTGGTTCTTTATTGCAACATCAATCCTTGAATGCTACAAAATACATGGGCAAATGGATAGAGGAGAAGCATCGAAAAAAATAAAGCGCCGATTGTACCATTAACAGTATAGTAAATATACCTAAAGCTACTTCCCCAATCATTTATTTGACCATATTACAACCTGCGGGTAGGGTCTCACTCGTATTCGAAGGTTGTAATTGTTTTAAATGTATCTCCGGTCGAAATACTTTTAGTGTATTCCTGCTCTATGATATCATCGTTGCTGTCAAATTTATAACTGAACGTTCCCGTAATTGAAATATTCGTAACGAAGTTGTTCGAAGAATAACGCTCTATGTAGTTATCACTAAATTTATAGGATTCTGACTGCGACAAGCCAAATTGATAACTTAGAATCTTGTTGTTCTTCCATTCATTGCCGAACAAATAGCTATTCATTTGATAGGGTCTTGTCACTGCTTTATCCATGTAGGTATAGCTTGATTCCTCTGTGACAATGTCGTCCCGATTTCTTAGGGTCAACCCAGTCATGTTCCCATTGGTATACTCAGAAAGATACCGCTGGACAAGGTTTCCATCGTCGGTTAGGAACTGGTCTTCAACAATTAAATTTTCATTATTTATGGTGAGAGCGTTTCTTTGAAAACCCCCATCGCTCCAGGAGTTTTCAGATCTAATAAGGTTTCCGGCATATTCAAAATTCTTTTGACGACTAACGTCAGTTATGGTATTAAAGGGACTGGGAATTACCTTTTTGTTGATTAATCTACCTTCATTATCATAGGCATACGTAATGGTCCACTCCCATTCATTATTGGAATTGAATTCAAGAATCCTGGATATTACGTCTCCCTCATAATAGATGTCATCGTAACTATCATCAGAATATTGAATATTGATCAATCGTTCATTGAAAAAATTGTACTTCTCCGTATGAAAGTTATTGTTGCCCTGATAATATCGTTTTGTGATGGAAACAAGCTTGCTTGAAACGATTGAGTCACCGCGATCATCATCTGAGGAACATGAAATCAAAAAACAAATGAAAACTACAAATACTGGATTAACATATTTCATGGTTAAAGGGGTATATCTATAAAATTAGGTAGAAGAAATGTATTACGAATCGCAAAACCTTGAAAAAAGCCCTGGTAAACGCAAAATTTAACGGATATGCGCTTCCGCCTTTTTCAGCTCTCTTAAATCTCGAACCCCCAACTGCACCAAATTATTCTTTAAGTCATCCATTAAGATGTTGGCAACATGGTCCCCCCCATATGTTCCTAGGGCAGCGACCCCATATACAAAAGGACGTCCGGCCAGCACAAAATCGGCCCCCAAATACAAAGCTCGCATTACATCCAGACCTGACCGAATGCCACTATCAAATAGGATGGGTACCTTGCTTTTTACCACCCCAACAATTTCTGGAAGGGCTTTAATGGCCGGAATCGTGCCATTGAACTGTCTGGCACCATGGTTGGAAACATAAATGCCATCCAAACCTATTTCAACGGCTTTTAGTGCATCTTCAGGGTGTAAAACCCCTTTCAATACAACGGGACCTTTCCATAGTTCCTTAAGCTCTTGACAATAGTCCCAATCCAAAGTACCTCCCAAACGGTTACCAACAAATCCACTTACGAATTTCATGTCGTTGTTGTTCGTGTAATGCTCCACAGTACGTAATCGGGGCAACCCGCGACGAAGGGTATGATAACTCCAAACCGGATGGGCAATCCCTTGCCAGAGTAGCTTTAGGGTAATTTTCGGGGGGATGGCCAATCCTGCCTTTTTACTCCGTTCCCTTCTACTGGCCATGGGTACATCTGCAGTGACCACCAAAACATTGAACCCTGAATCCTTGGCGCGCTGTAGCAAGGAATCCCGGATGTCCTTATCCTTGGGCGGATAGAGCTGAAACCAGCCCTTATCACCTACACGATGGCCTACAGTTTCAGGAGTTTCAGTAGCCACGGTACTCAAACAATAGGGGATTCCCATCCGCCTTGCCGTTGCCGCAAGATCGTGTTCTACCTTGGGCCACATGAGTCCGGTAAGTCCCACAGGGGCAATACCAATGGGTGCATTATAGTTTTGGCCGAACAGTGTGGTTCCAATCTCGGCTTTCAACGGACCCTTACAGAAACGGGGCAAAAACTGAATGTCATTAAATGCCCTGGTGTTTTGGTTTAAAAGATTCTCGTCCCCAGTTCCAGAAGTCAAATATTCCCAAGCCACATGGGGAATGCGTCTTTTGGCTTTTTGTGCCAAGTCTTCAACTCTGGGGTAACGGTTGGCGAACGCTTCCATTTTACTTTGGTATCCCATAAAGTGAATATACTATAACAAATGTAAGACGTATTAAGGTATGGTTCATGGTTAGTTGTTCTGTACTGCTTCCACCAAACTTTCGGCCCCTAAAAGCACAACATCAGTGGTAGGAAGTCCCGTTACCTCCTGTACTTCCTTGATTTTATCCAATGCCGCTTCCTGACCCAATCCAATAGTGTTTAAGGCCACTCCAATGGTCTTTGCAACGTTTAATGACCCACAAACTTTAGCAACAGCTTCGTTCAGTTGAATAAATTCATCCAAAGGAGGTATAGGCACATGGGATACAGGATAACGTAAATGGGTATGTGCCGCTTTGTGGCATAAAATAAAATGCGTGGGCTGGGAACCCCGAATTAAGGGTAAGGTCGCCGTACTACCGGGATGGGCCAATGAACCTTGCCCTTCGATAATAACTACGTCCTTATCGGACTGCTCCAAAACGGCCTGTTCCACGGCGCCTGCCGCTTGGTCCACCTTAATGGCGTCCAAGGGAATACCATTGCCCATTAAGGTAATGCCAATTTGACCAGTGGGTACAAATCCTACCTTCACTCCCTTTTCCTTTAAGGCCGCAAAAAGTTCCAATCCCGCTGTCATCTTACCTGCTGCCATATCGGTACCGATCATTAAAATGCGTTTGTTCTTGAGCTGTGCCGCCTTAGCAGTGGCAATGGGGTAGGAGTGGGCCGGCTTTCGCACATCCCAAATGCTATTGGTGGTCAGTAAATGACCAAAACGGGCATTCAGGTCATCATGCAGACCGTTGATCAAGGATAATCCATTTTCAAGGGCATGGGATATCGGTGCATCCCATTCCGCTGGAAAACGCCCTCCGCTTGGCGCAATACCCAATACCAAAATTTCTGCCTGCAAAGCAATGGCTTCTTCAATAGTGGCTACCACAGGAATCGCATAAGGAAGTCCTACCGCCTCTTTTACCGTTCTATTGGCATAATTGGCATCTATCACACAAACAATGGGGTGTTTCGAAAAGCGCATGAGACCAAACCCCATTTTACCAGAGTCATTGTCCAAGGCCCCCTCCATATAGATGGCCAATTTTTGTTTGGAATCGAACATTTACGAATGGGATTTAAATTGTCCTCCGTGGCCGGGCACCTCCAAAGGCATGGTTATTTCGTTGACTAAGGGCGCGCCTTTACAGGGGTCGGGATTTAAATTCAAATGGGAATCCAAATCAATATGGTCCAAAGCCCCGGAAACCGCTGCTCCCGCAGCAATGGAAATGGAAGTTTCGCCCATGCATCCAATCATGGTTTTTAAACCAAAGGCATGTGCTGTAGCAATAATTCGTAAGGCTCCCGTAATACCACCGCATTTCATTAGTTTCATGTTGACCCCATCCACGGCTTCCGCCCATTTGGGGATATCAGTAGCAAATCGGCAACTTTCATCCACAAAAATGGGGAGGGGTCGATTCTTATACAATTCAGGGAGATAGGTTTCTTCCCCTTCCTTTAAGGGTTGTTCTACGTATTCGCAATGGCGTTCAGAGAGCCATGCCATCATATGTTTGGCATCATCCACATTCCAGCCCCCATTGGCGTCCACGCGAATGGAAATGGGATACCCTTTATGATATTCCAAAACCTCGTTATACATCGTTTTATCAGCTTCAATACCTTCGGGATTTCCCAATTTTACTTTCAGGGTTCGAATACCTTCCTGTTCCAAAATCAAAGGCAAGCGCTCCTTAGCCTCTTCTGGAGTCATGATACCTAAGGTTATGGAAGTGGGTTTTGTGGGCTCTTTAAATCCCAATAAGCGATAAAGGGGCATATTTGCCTTTTTTGCCTTTAAATCCCATAGGGCCATATCCAATGCGGCTAAAGCACAGGGGGAAACCCCATTTTTCAGTGCACTATCATAGGTCTTGTAAATGGCCTCTACATCTACAGTATATTGATCTAGAAAGTGTTCCAACTGTGATTGAGCCTCTTGAGCGGTGGATGCACCTTCGGATTCCCCAGGCGAGGTCTCTCCCCAGCCTACATAGGCTCCGTCGGTTATCGAAATAAATAAATTGTGTTGGCCATCACGCAAGCCACGGCTTATTCGTAAGGGAAATCGTTTTTTTAAATAAACAATCTGATACGCTATTTTCATCGATTTGCTATTGGACAATCCATGCTCCTAAAATAACGCTTTCTACCCTTATATATAAACGGAAACTGATAGCAATATCATCCCCAACACCCCAATGCCTAATACCAAGGGCCAAATAAACTTTAACCACTTGTCAAACCCAACATTTACAATGGCCAATGAAGCCAGGATAATCCCTGTTGGATTAATAAATTTAAACAGTCCCCAACCATATTGGTAGGCACTTACCATGATGGAACGGTCAATTCCGGCAGTATCGGCCAACGGGGCCATTATCGGCATGGTCAATACCGCCATACCCGAAGAGGAAGGGATAAAAAAAGTGAGTCCGGAGTAGAGCAAGTAGGATATATTAATAAATAGGCCTTTTTGCATGCCGGATGTCCATTCACTGGTGTAAAAGAGCAATGTGTCGCTTATCTGACCATCATCCATCAAAACCGTTACCCCTCGGGCAATCCCAATGATAAAAGCGACGCTGAGCAAATCCTTTGCTCCTTTAATGAATTCATGGACAAACTGTTTCTCTCGCATTCCAACAACCACCCCAATAAGCAAAGCCCCCGCCAAAAAAACACTTGTCATCTCTAGAAACCACCAGCCCAATTGTGACACACCATATACCATAACCACAAAACAGCCCGAAAACAATAGGAGTACTATTTTAAGTTTTGCATTGAGTCCAATGCTATGGGCGGGGTCAATTTGGACGAATTTGGTTTCAATTTCCTGTTTTTGATCATAGATCAAGGAACGTTCCGGGTCTTTCTTCACGCGTTGTGCGTACCGAATGATATAGGCAATGCAAATCATCAGACCTAAAATGAGCATGAGCAACCGTCCATTTAAACCTTCCGTCCAATTGATGCCCGCCGCATCGGAAGCGATAATTGTACTGAACGGGTTGATGGTCGAAGCCAAAGTGCCCATACAGGAACCAATGTATATAGCACCTACACATACCAAAGCATCATATTTGGCAGCCAAGAAGATAGGGAGTAATATGGGATAGAAAGCTATGGTTTCTTCCTCCAACCCAAAGGTGGTACCTCCCAGTGCTATTAAAACGGTAACCAAAACGATCAAGAGATATTCTTTACCCCGGAGTTGATTGCCCAACCAAGCGATTCCTGCCTCAAAAGCGCGTGTAGCGTTTACAATTTGTACCAAACCGCCAATAATCAGTACCAACAAGATAATATCGGCGGATTGTACGATACCTTTAAGGGGAGCTTGAATAAAAGCGATCAATCCCTGTGGACGGCTGTCCAATGTTTTGTAAGTGTTAGGAACGCTGATGGGTTTAGACAAGGCCCCTGAGGTAAACTTCTCCAAAGGAATATTAATTCCTAAGTCCGTTAGTGTTTTTTGTATTACAGGAAGTTCTGTTTGTGAGTCATTCGTACTTCTTATGAATACCTGCTTTCCCACATCATAGGATAATCGGTCAAATTGACCTGCGGGAACGAGCCATGTAAGCACACAGATGGCTGCGGAAATCAAGAATAAAACAGTATGGGCCGTTGGGAATTTTATTTTTTTGAGAAAACTCATGTGTTGGTTTTAATCCATTAGGAGCAGGAAATATATTATTTTTAATTGTATACAAAGAAGCACGAACACATATGAGTGTAACCATTGATCCCTCATGGAAAAGGCAATTAGGACAGGAATTCCAAAAACCGTATTTCGCCAACCTAATTGCTTTTGTAAAACAGGAATACAAAACCAGTAGATGCTATCCCAAGGGAAGGGACATTTTTGCCGCTTTTGACCACTGTCCGTTTTATGACACCAAAGTGGTCATTATTGGGCAAGATCCCTACCACGGACCAGATCAGGCCAATGGATTATGTTTTTCGGTAAAGGACGGGATTCCCCACCCCCCTTCATTGATCAATATTTTTAAGGAAATTAAAGTTGATACGGGTACTCCCTATCCAAATAGTGGGAATTTGGAGCGCTGGGCTTCGCAGGGGGTACTGCTATTAAATGCGACTTTGACCGTAAGGGCACATCAGGCGGGAAGTCACCAAAACAAGGGCTGGGAATCGTTTACGGATGCCGTTATCCAAACCATTTCACACCATCTGGAAGGGGTTGTTTTCCTATTGTGGGGAGGGTTTGCCAAAAAAAAGGCCTCACTGATTGATACAACCAAACATCATATCCTTACTTCCGGACATCCATCGCCATTAAGTGCCAATAGAGGACTTTGGTTTGGGAACCAACACTTCAGCAAGACCAATATGCTATTGGCCAAAATGGGAAAACCGTTAATAACATGGTGAATTACTAGTATACATTTCATGTTAAAATAAGAAGAAAAAGACTACGTTTGTGGTATTGAACCGATACGGAATTAGGAAAGGGTGGGGAAATTAAAATCCGTTTTGTTGGTAGATGATGATGATACCACAAATTTTTTGAATAAATTTTTCATTAAACAGGTGGATTCGTCAGTCGAAGTCAATGTGGCCCTTAATGGAAAGGAGGCTTTGGATTTTTTAGTGTTGAATAGGAAGGACGATATCTTGCCGTGCCTACTTATTTTGGATACCAATATGCCCGTCATGGACGGATGGGAATTTTTGACCGATTTCAACAAAAAGTTTGATGCCGATTTTAGGCAGAAAGTTACGATTGTAATGCTCACTTCCTTGGATATTGAGCATGCTGTAAAAAAGGCCTTGGATGACCCCAATGTTTCAGACACCGAACAAAAACCGCTATCCGATCTTAAGTTTAGGGCTTTAATCAACAAACATTTTTAGGAGTGTTGCCATAAAAAGGCCGATTTATCCTTCTTAGGGCCTAGAAGGCGTAAGGATTCCATCTTTTCAAGGACCGTGTTCACTATTTTATCCGATAATTGCTCTTGGGACCAAAAGGTTAATGAGAGCCATTCCTGAATATCCGCCAACCGTTGGCCATACCTATTGGCAAAGGTCCTATCGATACTTGGAATCCTTTTAAATTCTGAAGTATAGGTATTGATGACTTGCAAGATGTGTTTGACCAAGTTGGAATTGGTTTCCAAGAACCCTAGGTTTCCTGCAATGACAAAACAGGGCCAAGGTGTTGGGCAGTCTCCTAAAAATTTGAATGTGCCACTATCTACCAAGGGCTTTGTGGTAAAGTGCTCCCACATGAAATAATCAGCTTTTCTGGATTGTAAAGCAAGTACTGCTCCTTCCAGGTTATGCACTACTTCAAATTGAAGCGCTTTGGTATTCCATCCCCTATATTGAGCATTTACGAATGCCATTAAGTGGCTTCCGCTCCCAAATCGACTAATTGCAGCTTTTTTGCCTTGCAACCCGTCCACGCTCGAAATGGAACTTTTCCCATCCACATGAATACCCCACAATAAAGGTGATTCCACATAGGTTTGTACAATCCTGCTCGGATTACCATCGGAGATGCTTTTGACAATACCTTCGGTTAAGATAATGGCCAAATCCACTTCGCCGGTTCTCAGCAATTGGGCCATTCTTCCTGTGCCTTCGGGAACATCCGTCCATATAAGGTCAATGCCCCTTTCCTCAAACGCCCCTTCTTCCATGGCAAAGTGCCACGGAAGGTTAAAATGCTCAGGAACACCACAAATATTGATGCCAATCATAGAAAAATCCTTAAACGGTAATTTTCAAAAATAGAATTTCACCGGTAAAAGTCATCAAAATTATTGGGTCAGCAAATCCAGCGTCAACTGAATCAAGGCATCAATGGTTACAAGGGGGTTCCTGGAGAAGGTTCCTAAGGGACGATTGGCCAAAATGGCATTCAAGGATACCGCCTTATGCCCAAGTAGTTTTGAAAGCCCATATATAGTGGCGGTCTCCATTTCAAGGTTGGTTATCGTTTTACCTTCAAAGCTATATGACATGAGCCTTGAATGAAAATCCACCAGTTTAGGTGATAAACGAAGTTCACGTCCCTGTGGACCATAAAATCCACCATTGGTGGCCGTAATCCCCAATCGTATACGATTTGATTCCAGCTGTTTTTTAAGACTTGTATCACTTTTTGAAGTGTAAGGAGTAATTCCATACTCCTTCCAATCCAAATGATCGATGAGTGTTTTGGTCATTTCTGGAATTTCGACCTTATCCTTTTCATAAAAGTGGAGAATGCCATCCAAACCAATGGCATAATCGGACAAAATAAAAGAGTCCACGGATATATGGGGCTGTATGGCCCCGGAAGTGCCAATACGTACAATTTTCAACGCTGTAAAATGCTCCTTCACCTCCCGAGTCGCAAAGTCAATATTGACAAGTGCATCCAGTTCATTGAGTACGATGTCTATGTTTCCTGTTCCAATCCCTGTGGAAAGTACGGTCAGTCGTTTTCCATTTAAATGGCCTGTATGGGTAAGGAACTCCCGTTTCTGCTTGATTACATCAATGGAATCAAAATATTTGGAAACTTGTCCGACCCGATTGGGGTCACCCACTACAATAACCGTGGGGGCGATATCATCTGGAAGTAAGTTTAAGTGATAAATGCTGCCATCGGCATTTAAAATCAGCTCAGATTCCCCGATGGGCATAAGGACTTAGAGTTTTAAGATGCGCTGGTTATCCGTGTTAAAGAGAAAACCATATTTTAAAGCGCCTCCTAAGTACTGGTCTTCATTTCTCAATGCGGAATAGTAGTTTTCCCTTTTTTCAAACACGGCCTTTCCTTTTTTCGATAGGCGCACAGGATTTAAGGAGGAAAATAAAGGGCGTAAGTTGGTAATGATACGGTCATATTGTGAATCCCCAAAACCATAATACCCTTGGTTCCTTAGAACTTGACCTGTAAATGCCCTTTTTGATTTTGGTTTTTGCTCAACAGCAACTTGTAAAATATTGTTCTCTACTGCATTCAAACCATTCTTGATACTTGGAAATCTTTGCAGATGTGCCTTAATGGCATCCGATAGGTAATCAAATTGGAAATTATCGAAATCCATAAGATTTTCGAGGCGCATAGGATTATCACTGCAGTATAGTTGCCATACATAATCGGCATACTCGATATCATCTTGGGAAAGGATGCTCCTGTTTTCGTAAAGTGCCAACACCTTTTCATCAGAAAGTTCATTGAGGGTGTATAGTCGATTGGTATCGTCTTCATTACCGCTGCAAACCAATGAAATTTCTGCATGCCTCCTGTAAGTCTTCAACCAACTGAGTACGGCCAGCATATTAATTTGACAAAAAAGGTCGTACTCAAACCAAAGCACAATTTGATCCTGTTGCTTATGATTACAGAGAGAGCGATATTCCTTAAGGGTCTTTTCTACAAACCAGGATTTACTGATTTTGTAGTTTTTATTTAGAAATTCAAATCTGGTTTTCCAAAAGGATTCACTGCCCACATTGCTCAGTGTTTTCCCTTCGCATAACATCTCTCTCCAAGTAATGATATCGCCTTTTAGGGGGAGATTTTGTAGTCTTTCTGTGAAGCTATCTCCGTTGGTAATATGCAACAGTGACTTCATTTTGGAGTGTTATTTCGTTGGTTAGACTTGCTAAAAGTAAGATTTACTTAAAAAAAACAAAAATTATATCAACAAAACCTAAACGATTAAACGATAATTTTAACAGTTGGTCGAATAAACTTGTAGTTTTTTCAACCTTCATGGAGTTATCCCCCAACCCTTTTTACTGAAAACCCATGCTGTTTAAGAAATTCCATGATTTTCTCCCTAAAATCCCCTTGTATAAGTATGGTTTCGTCCTTAAAACTGCCCCCTACACCCAGAAGTGATTGTAGGGCTTTGGTCAATTTTTTGAAATCAGAAGGGGCGCCATTATAGCCTTCTAAAAGGGTAACCGGTTTTCCCTTGCGTTTTTCATATTTGCAGAGGATGGGGGTGTCTTGAAGCCAAAATTTGGGACTACTATCCGTTTCAGGGGTATTTTCCTCAGGAACATGATTGGGGAATAAGTTTTTTAGTTGGTCCTGTAAATCCATTGCTATTTTTTTACGAGTCCTAGTTCGACCAACCGTTCATTCAGGTATTCTCCCGCTGTAATATCCTCAAATTGTTTGGGATTATCATCCTTAACGCAATTCGTAAGACAGTGTAAAGGCATTTCGCTGATGGGGTGCATAAAGAAGGGAATGGAATATCTGGAAGTACCCCATAACTCCCTTGGTGGGTTAACCACTTGATGAATTGTTGATTTTAGTTTGTTGTTGGTCAATCGGGATAACATATCCCCAACATTGATCATCAATTCATCGGATTGCGCAATGGCGTCGATCCAATCTCCTTCGTGGTTCTGCACTTGCAGTCCCTTGCCATGGGCGCCCATAAGTAAAGTGATTAAGTTAATATCGCCATGGGCAGCAGCCCGTACCGCATTTTTAGGCTCCTCAGTGATTGGAGGATAATGGATGGGACGTAAAATGGAGTTACCGTTTTTGATGAATTCGTCAAAATACGTTTCTTCCAAATCCAGGTGCAAGGCCAAAGCACGTAAAACATACTGAGCGGTCTTTTCCAACATTTTATAGGTTTCCTCGCCTACCGTATTAAATACTGGAAGCTCTTTTACCATAACATTTTGGGGATATTCCGCTTCAAGTTTTGGATTGTCTTTGACGTACTGCCCAAAATGCCAGAATTCCTTCAAATCTCCTTCTTTTCTTCCTTTGGCATGCTCCTTTCCGAAAGAGGTGTACCCTCGCTGTCCTCCAATGCCGTCAATTTCATAGGAATCCTTTATTTCTTGAGGAAGGGCAAAGAACTTCTTAATTTGATCGTACAATTTTTCAACCAGTTCGTCAGACAAAAAATGACCGCGTAAGGCCACAAATCCAATATCCTCAAAAGCGCCCCCAATTTCTTTGACGAACTTCCCTTTTTCTTTCGGGTCATTGGATAAAAACTCCTTCAAATTTACACTTGGAATAGTATTCATGGCCTTAGGTTTATGGCGTTTATCAAATGTAATGAATCTTGTGCTTTTTAGTACTTTTGACTACTCCAAGTATTGTTATATGCGTTACCACAGGGGGGGTATGGATTCAGAAATACTCCAACAGCTTTACACGCGGATGCTAAAACCGCGAATGATAGAGGAAAAAATGCTTATTCTCCTTCGGCAGGGAAAGATTTCAAAATGGTTTAGTGGCATTGGACAAGAGGCGATATCAGTTGGAGTCACTTCGGCATTAAAAGATTCGGAATATATCCTTCCCATGCATAGAAACCTTGGGGTTTTTACCACTAGGGATGTTCCTTTGTTCCGTTTGTTTTCCCAATGGCAGGGAAAGGCCGGCGGTTTTACTAATGGAAGGGACAGAAGCTTTCATTTTGGCAGCCAAGAGCATAAAATTGTCGGAATGATTTCCCATTTAGGTCCCCAATTAGGCGTTGCCGATGGCATTGCCTTGGCAGATGTCATCCGTAAAAAGAAAAAAGTAACTGCCGTATTCACTGGTGAAGGGGCGACTAGCGAAGGGGATTTTCATGAAGCCTTAAATGTAGCATCGGTTTGGAACCTGCCCGTATTGTTCTGTATTGAAAACAACGGGTATGGATTGTCCACTCCAATCAAGGAACAGTACAACTGCGAAAATTTGGTAGATCGTGCCAAAGGCTACGGTATTGAAGGTCGGATTATCGATGGTAATAATATCCTCGAAGTCTACAACAAAGTAAGTGAGCTCTGCAAAGCCTTAAGAAAACGACCACGACCCGTGCTCTTGGAGTTCAAGACCTTTAGAATGAGAGGGCATGAGGAAGCGAGTGGTACCAAGTACGTTCCCGAAAAACTAATGAAGGAGTGGGCAAAAAAAGATCCTATTTCTAACTATGAGGCCTTTCTTTTAAAGGAAGGCGTATTGAGTGCGGAGAAAATTGAAAAGCTGAAAACGGAGATTACGGATGAAATCAATATTGGACTGGAAAAGGCATATGCTGAGGAACCTGTTTACTTTGATAAAAGTAAAGAATTAGATCATGTATTTTATACTACTGAAGATAAGCCATTTGATATAAGAAGTAAAGACACAGAGAATATTCGGTTCGTCGATGCAATCTCTCAGGGGCTAAGACAATCCATGGAAAGACATCAAGAACTGGTCATTATGGGACAGGACATTGCGGAATATGGCGGTGTTTTCAAAATTACCGAAGGTTTCATGAAGGAATTCGGCAGAAATAGGGTAAGAAATACCCCAATTTGTGAATCGGCCATTGTTTCTGCTGCAATGGGACTATCCATCAATACCATGAAATCGGTAGTAGAAATGCAATTTGCAGATTTTGTGAGCTCTGGGTTCAATCCCATTGTAAACTATCTCGCCAAGGTCCACTATCGTTGGGGACAACAAGCAGATGTTGTCGTACGGATGCCCTGCGGTGGTGGCGTGGGAGCTGGACCTTTCCATTCGCAGACCAATGAGGCATGGTTTACCAAGACCCCTGGGCTAAAAGTGGTTTATCCCGCTTTTCCCAAAGACGCAAAGGGTCTTTTGGCCCAAAGCATCAACGACCCCAATCCCGTTCTATTTTTTGAACACAAGGGATTGTATAGAAGTGTCTATGGTGACGTTCCTACGGACTATTACACGTTGCCTTTAGGAGAAGCAGCGACCATAATGGAAGGCAATGACATTACCGTTGTTTCCTATGGAGCCGGGGTGCATTGGGCCATGGACATTTTGGAAAAGCACCCCAGTGTATCTGCGGATCTTATTGACTTACGGACCTTAATGCCTTTGGATATCGAAGCAATATACCAATCGGTTCGGAAAACAGGAAAAGTGATTGTCTTACAGGAGGACACCCTGTTTGGAGGAATAGCAAGTGATATTTCAGCTTTGATCACGGAAAACTGTTTTGAGCACCTTGACGCTCCAATAAAACGGGTGGGTAGCCTTGACACTCCGGTGCCCTTTGCGAAAAATCTTGAAAATGGGTTTTTGCCCAAGGAACGATTTGAGGCTAGTCTCTTGGAACTTATGACCTATTGAAGTTTTTTCACTAAAAAGGGATTTATGCGTAAACCAATTTCCCTTTCCGTCCGTATTTTATGCATATAACACTCACAATATGATAAAGAAGTTAGTACTACCTATGGTGGGCATCCTATTACTGGGATCCTGCACAACGACAAAATCGGTGCGCTCACAGCGTAATCTTTTCAGTGGCACTTGGTCCTTGGATAACATCCGATATGAAAACAATACCGGTAATTTCCAAGCCGTCCTTTTTAATGATGCCAAGGACATTTGTTTTGAAGGCAGTGAATGGTTTTTCCGGGACAATAACAGTACGGGAAGATACACCATTAAGGACGGATCTCTTTGTTCTGGAGGGATACGCCGAATCCGTTGGTCTGTCATTGAACCACAACAAAACTATAGCAGTCAGTTACAGTTCAAATTTATTGACGATAACTATAAAGATATTTCGGGAGGGCTAGGGTACCGATTGAACATTGCCTCCCTCTCCGAACAACAAATGGTTTTGAAATCAAACGCCAATGTGGATGGCGAATTAGTTACAATTGTTTATGAATTTTCAAGAAAATAAGATGAAAGCAGGATTAAGAAAAGGAATGGTTTACTGTATGACGATTGCACTTCTTTTAAGTTGCAGTACTGTTAAAAATGCAAATAGAGCGCAGAAAGGCGGTGCAATAGGAGCTGCCGGAGGTGCTGTAATTGGAGGTGTAATAGGCAACAACGTAGGCAAGGGCAATACTGCTCTTGGCGCCATTATTGGAGCCGTTGTTGGAGGAGCCGCCGGCGGCTATATTGGAAGTCGTATGGATCGACAGGCAGAACAAATAGAAGAAGAGATTCCAGGAGCAGAAGTACAACGGGTCGGAGAAGGAATCAACGTCACCTTTACCCAAGATGCTGGGGTATTCTTTGATACCAACAAAGCAGATGTTAAAGGTACTTCCGCAGAGACCTTGAATAAATTGGCTGGTATTTTTAAGGAATACCCCAAGTCAAATATTCTTGTAGAAGGTCATACGGACGCTGCGGGTTCCGAGGAATACAATTTGGGGCTTTCACAAAAACGTGCTGAATCCGTAACGCAATATTTGACCGCACAAGGTATTGATCCGTCCAGATTTACCACAAAATGGTATGGCGAAACCCAACCAAGGGCCACGAATGAGACCGCAGAGGGAAAAGCTAAGAATAGGCGTGTGGAGTTGGCCATTGTTGCCAGTGAAGAACTCAAGGAGGAAGCATATAAGAACACAAAAGGCTAAAAGCCCTTAATTGTTGACATTTAAATCCCGATTACCATCGGGATTTTTTGTTTTCAACGTACCTTCCATAAATGAAGTACGATGTTGTCATCGTTGGAGGAGGGTTGGCTGGATTAACTGCTGCAATTTGTTTATCCAAAGAAGGATTGAGCGTTTTGGTTTTGGAAAAAAAAGCCTATCCGCACCATAAGGTCTGTGGCGAGTATGTCTCCAATGAAGTACGCCCGTTTTTGTCACATCTAGGGCTTGACCTTGATTCATTAGGGGTAATTCCCATCGAAAAATTTTTGATCAGTAACCAAAAAGGGAAAACATTACGTACCCAACTGGCTTTAGGAGGCTTTGGCGTAAGCAGGTATGCCCTTGATCATGCCCTGTATCAACTTGCCCTTGAAAATGAAGTGAAATTCAGGTTCGAAACGGCCATTGACATCACCTTTCATAATCAAAGTTTTCAAGTAAAAACAAAAAGGGATTCGTATCAAAGTACTATTGTTCTTGGGGCTTTTGGCAAAAGATCCGCATTGGACAAAAATCTCGGACGCCCTTTTATAGAGGGCAAATCACCTTGGCTCGGAATAAAGGGACACTTCAAAATTGAAGGTTTTCCTAAGAACCAGGTCGAATTACACTGTTTCGACGGAGGTTATGGCGGGCTTTCCATGACGGAAAGTGGAGCAGTCAATTTTTGTTATTTAACGCACTACAAAAGCTTTCAAAAAGAAAAAGATATTGCTGCCTTCAATAAAAACGTGGTCTCAAGAAACCCTTTTCTAAAAAGGTTTTTGGAAAAAGCCACCCCTATGTTCAAAACACCCATGGGGATTGCCCAGATCTCCTTTCAAAAAAAAGAAACCGTGAACAATCATATTGTGATGTGCGGAGATACGGCCGGATTAATTCACCCCCTTTGCGGAAATGGTATGGCGATGGCCATACATGCTGCCAAAATTGCTTCTGACAGCATTATTCGGTTTTTTAGTGATGCCGAATTTTCAAGAGAGCAAATGGAAAGGGAATATCAAAAACTATGGAAATACCATTTTAGTTCCAGACTTTACTATGGACGGAGAATACAGCACCTCATTACCAATTCCACATTTATGAACCATACTTTTTCAATATTCCCAAAATCTGAAATATTTCTTTCTTCCATTATAAAACAAACCCATGGAAAACCTATATTAGTGTAATGTATTTTTCTGTGCGGAGTGAGGCGGTGGAACTGATGGACGACCACCAATTGGATAAAGGATCCCTGAAAAAAGCCTATGCTGACATCAATCGTTGCAATACCTTATTAGGGGGTACCACTATAACCCTCGATACCATTCAAAATTTAGTAAGAAAGCATCCTAAAAAATCGTATACGATTTATGATGTTGGCTGTGGGGATGGCCATATGCTCAGAAAAATAGCGGATGTATATGATAACAAAGGAATTGCGCTGAATCTTGTAGGCATTGACATTAGGGACGATATCCTGGCCATCGCAAAAGAGGCTTCTACGGCTTATCCGGCCATTGAATATAAAAATGTGGATATACTCTCTTTGGATAAAGAAGAACAATGTGACATTCTATTATGTACCCTTACCATGCACCATTTTTCCGAAAAGGAACTGAATAAGTTTATAAGAAAGTTTGCTGAACTGGCGAAAGTGGGCATCATCGTCAATGATTTGGAGCGGAGTAAACTGGCATTTATTCTTTTTAAGCTCTTCAGCCTTTTTTTCATTTCCTCAGAGGTGGCAAGGAAAGATGGACTTATTTCCATACAAAAAGGTTTCCGGAAGTCCGAGTTGAAGCAAATGGCAAAACGCTTAAAGAACTTTTACCATACCATAAAGTGGAAATGGGCATTTCGATATTTATGGGTAATGGAGCCGATTAAATCCCATTAGAACATGTCCGAGGTAAAAATCTGTCAGCTTTCAAAGGCCTTGCCCAAATATTATCGTTCTACAAAGGAGATTATCCCATACGTAAATCTTTGGCTTAGCGACCAGGACGATCGTTTTAGGAGAAAAGTTGTAAAAATCTTTGAGGGCTCCGGAGTCGATAAGCGCTACGGCATTATGCCCATTGAACAAGTGTTCACAAAAACTTCGTTTGAGGACAAAAACCAAGTGTACTCCGAAGAGGTCAAAAAATTGGGCCTTGCAGCTTTGCAAAATGCACTTGAAAACTCAAAATGGCATCCGGAAAGTATTGACTTTATCATTACCGTAAGTTGTACAGGAATCATGATTCCCTCTCTGGATGCGTATCTCGTCAATGCATTGGGTTTGAAACAGGACATTGTAAGGCTTCCCGTAACCGAAATGGGCTGCGCAGCAGGCGTCTCAGGAATCATTTATGCAAAACAGTTCTTGAAGGCCAACACCGGTAAGCGGGCAGCTGTTATTGCGGTGGAAAGCCCTACCGCAACCTTCCAACTCCGTGATTACAGCATGGCTAACATGGTCAGTGCAGCCATATTTGGAGATGGGGCGTCCTGTGCACTTTTGTCGTCCCATGAAAAAGATGAAGGTCCTAGAATTATTGGCGAAGGGATGTATCACTTCTATGATGCCATTGAAATGATGGGTTTTGATGTAACCAATACGGGATTAAAGATGATTCTTGACCCTAAAGTTCCGGAAACCATTGCGCAACACTTTCCAAGTTTGACCCATCCTTTTTTACAACGTTTTGGGTCCAGCATCGATCAGGTAAAACATCTTATTTTTCACCCAGGTGGCAAAAAGATTGTCCAGACCGTTGAAGATTTATTTGGACAATTGGGCAAGAACATTGATGAAACCCGCAAAGTCCTTAAAGAATACGGCAATATGAGTAGTGCCACTGTCCTTTATGTCTTGGAAGAGTTTATGGGAAAACAAATTCCTGAAGGGGACCAAGGAATGATTTTGAGCTTTGGGCCTGGTTTTTCTGCACAACGGGTTTTAATAGAATGGTGAAGATGAATCAGAATAGACCTTTGGCACTTATTTTGGGAGGAAGTTCTGGTCTGGGAGCGGCTACAGCCAAAAAACTGGCCTATGAAGGATATGACCTTGTGGTTCTTCACCGTGACCGAAGGGCAGACATGGAGGAAATCCATGCCTTATTCAATACCATCAGAAATACAGGAGGGGAATGCCACAACTTTAATGCAGACGCTATTCATCCGTCCAAACAGCCGGAGTTATGGAAGAAAATCAAAGCCGTCTTGAAAGGTCAAAAAATCAAGGTTTTGGTACATAGTATCGCTAAGGGTAATTTAAAACCAATGACAGGGGTAAGGGATACATTGCACAACCAAGATTTTCAGATAACCATACAGGCTATGGCCATTAGCCTATTTGATTGGGTAAAACACATCTCAAATGACCACTGTTTTGATGATGATGCCAGGATCATTGCCTTTACGAGTGAGGGAAATACCAAGGCCATCCCAAACTACGTTACTGTCTCTGCCGCAAAAGCCGCCTTAGAAGCTATTATCAGGAATATCGCCTTGGAATTTGCTCCTTTGGGAATTAAGGCAAATTGCATACAAGCAGGGGTTACGGAAACCAAATCCCTTAAGCTCATTCCCAATTGTGAAGCTTTGGTGCAAAATGCATTGGCTCGAAACCCCAATAAAAGATTGACAACTCCAGAGGACATAGCCAATGCTGCCTTTTTATTAACCTTACCAGAAGCGGGTTGGATTACGGGAACCGTAATAAAAGTGGATGGTGGAGAAAGTTTGCAATAATGAATTTTAAGGACATCCTTGGCCTACTCCCTTATTCGGAGCCCTTTATATTCGTGGACCAATTAATTGAAGTAAGTGATGAAGGCATAAAAGGAAAATATACCTTTCCTCCTAATTTACCCTTCTATCGTGGGCATTTTGAAGGAAATCCTGTTACGCCAGGAGCGATACTAACAGAATGTTGCGCACAAATAGGAGTGGTGTGTTTGGGCATTTACCTTATGGGAGGGCAATTCGACAAAAAAACCACAATTGCCTTAACCAGTTCAGAAATGGAATTTCTAATACCCCTATATCCTGGGGAAGAAGTAGTGGTGGAGTCCAAGAAAGTCTATTTTCGATTCAACAAACTCAAGTGCAAGGTGTATATGCGTAACCAAAAAGGGGAACTGGTTTGTAACGGTACCATCGCTGGAATACTAAAAACAAATCATGGGAGATAGGGTAGTGGTCACCGGTTTGGGCGTATGTGCCCCAAACGGAATAGGCTTAACAGCCTTTGAAAAATCCCTGAACCAGGGAATTTCAGGAATCCGTTTCATTAAGAAGTTGAAAGAGTTGAATTTTTCATGTCAAATAGCTGGTAGTCCAAATATTGAAAAAGTTGACTTAAATCAATACTTCACTAATATACAATTGAAAGGTTTACGCTCCTCTGGGTTGATTTATGGGGTGATTGCGGGATTGGATGCTTGGAAAGACGCACAACTCCATCGGAGTTTTGAGGAACCCGATTGGAAAAGCGGCATTGTTTTCGGCACGGGCATTCTGGGAGTGGACAAGTTTCGTGAAGCGATTTATAAGGTTGACGATGGCAATGTACGTAGATTGGGAAGCACGGCTGTCATCCAGACCATGGCCAGTGGTATTAGTGCTTATCTAGGGGGAATTTTAGGTGCGGGAAATCAGGTAACCACCAATTCTTCGGCTTGTAGCACCGGAACAGAAGCAGTTTTAATGGGTTATGAACGAATTGCATCCGGAGGGGCTGCAAAGATGCTTGTAGGCAGTTGTAGCGATAGTGGCCCCTATGTGTGGGGTGGTTTTGACGCCATGCGTATTTTGCCTACGAAATTCAACAATAATCCCGAAGAAGCGAGTCGCCCTATGAGCGCTTCCGCATCTGGCTTTGTTCCTGGAAGTGGAGCAGGGGCCTTAGTGCTGGAATCACTGGATAGCGCATTGGAGCGGAAAGCCCCTATCTATGCCGAAGTTTTAGGTGGTGCGGTCAATAGTGGAGGACAACGACAAGGAGGTAGCATGACCGCTGCCAATCCCGAGGCCGTTCAGCGCTGTATCACCAACGCCCTAAAAAACGCCACTGTAGCCCCTGATCAATTGGATGCCATTAATGGCCATCTTACGGCCACCATGAAGGATCCAGATGAAATTCTTAATTGGAGTAAGGCTTTAGATCGAAGCAGTATAGACTTCCCATTCATCAATAGTTTCAAAGGGCATTTTGGGCATTGTTTGGCAGCTTCGGGTAGTATTGAATGCGTTGGCACCGTTTTGCAGTTAAAAAAGGACATCCTCTTTGGCACAATAAATTGTGAGGACGTACATCCAAGGATTTTAGATTTGGTCGATCCCTCCCGAATTGTTAATGAAACCATGGGGTTTCGAGCAGAAACTATTGCAAAGGCAAGTTTTGGTTTTGGTGATGTCAACTGCTGTGTTATTTTTAAAAGATTTTAATAATGCTTTGAAAAAGAAACTATGGAAAACTTTGAACAACTCAAAGGAATTGTATCACAGTACCTTCCTGATGACGTGGACGCTTCCCAAATAAAGATGGATAGCGATTTCATCCAGGAATTGAATATCAATTCCGCGAATTTGGTCGATATTGTTTTGGATGTGGAGGATGCCTTTGACATCCGGTTGGAAAATGAGGATATGGACGGTATGCAAACGGTGACAGATGCACTTAGGATTATTGATATTAAAATTGCAGAAAAATAGTAACTGATGGACCAAAGAAAGAAGTGGTTGTTGACCGGTGGTGCGGGTGCCTCCTTGTTCGGATTTGGTCTTTGTGCCGTAATGGAAAGTGGTTTTTTGAAGCATAATGGGGCAACATGGTGGCACTGGGCAAGTCTTGGCACCATTTCTTTGGTGGTTACCATACTGGGACTGGTGCTCCTCATCAAAGCCGGGGTAATGGAAAAAGACCTTGATTGATATGTTGAAGATTTTTTGGGGGTGGGCAAAGCCAAAATTTCAAGTAGATCGACGTCTAATCCTAACGTATTGCGTAATCTATTTTGTTTGGGGCCTAGCAATGAATTGGGCAGGGCAACAGTTAGAAATTGCAAGGTTTACTTTTTGGTGGCAGGTTATCACCTGCTATATCCTATACATGGTTCCCATTTCCCTGCTCTTAAGGGGGCTTCCATTTCATCAACAGTATGCCTATGGACTGGTTGCTATGGCATTTTTGGAGTTTGGAGGCTATGCCTTGGAAACTTCGTATGCCTATCCGAATAACATAGTAGATCAATTTTTTAATGAACGGAATTTTAGTTTAGGTATGGCCCTATTTTTTGGGCTCTATTTTCCATTGGGGAACGCGTTGGTCGCTAAAATCCATCAAACCCTCTTTAGATAGCTTTCCATTTATCCGATATTACGACCGATAGTCGGGTCAGATTCCTTTTGTTTCCCCCAAACTTCCGACTATCGGCCAAATCCTTCGATAAATGGCCTTAAGTCATTGATAATATGGATTATAGGGGTGTTCATCTTAATTTTACGTTGAGAACACTATTTCGATGAAAAAAATGCTACTTGCCAGTGTGCTAGTGGTACTGGGCATGCTCAGTCTTTGTGCCCAGACCACCCGGCGTGATAAAATGCTAAAGAATAGAAAAGAATTCAGTGATCGCACTTTATTTCAACAATTTGAGCAACAGATTATTCCATCAGCCCAGGAGCGAAAGAAAAAAAGCGAGGAAAACAAGGCCAAAAGGCAGTTGTTGTTGACCATTATAGATACCACTCAAATAAAGTTGGAACTGAAGCAAAAACTTCAACATGACGTAGTTCACAATCCTTTCTCCAAACGATTGAGAAAGTTTATGGAGAAACACAATCTTAAGGAAATGATGCGGTCATCGAACTAATTCCAACTCCAATGTTACATGGACCAAGTTGTCCTCCCTTTTCTTCTTGATTTTTATACCAAAGTCAGAAGAGTAAAGGCTTGCCTTCCCTACCAATTTACCGTTGCGTTCGTTAAATTCAATCTGAACGGATTTTGTATTTCCCTTAATGGTCAAATCCCCATCAATCACCCAAAGGCTCCCAGTTTTACGCACTGCTCTACTGGAATAGGTAATTTTGGGATGGTCCTTTACATTAAAATAGCGTGATCCCCGTAACGACCAATTGCGCAACCCATTGTTGGTATCCAAAGTAGCAGCTTTTACGGAACCTTTGAATATGGAGTTAGAGGGGACCTCCCAATCAATTTTTGATTGGGATTCAAATCCCTCGATACTGCCCTTTACATCTTTGGATGGAAATTCAAAGGTAATCCTTGCGGAAGCAAATTCATTTTGCTGTGCAAATACTATTGCCTTTTGCAAAAACAGAAAGCACAATATGAAGCCTAATCGCATTTCGTTTGGTTTTCAATAACTAGGTTAAGATACGCCAACCAAACTTACAACATCAATGTGCCTTCATTTTTTCCTTCTTTTTGGAAAGCTGCCTTTCCAAATCGGCAATGGCTTCCTGTACCGACATTTCAAAACTTTTGGAATTGCTTTCCGCGAAAAGTTGGGGACCAGGAACACTCAATTGAATTTTACAAATTTTTCCACTCAGGGGCGAGCTGGTAGTTTGGGTTCTAAGAAAAACACGGGCTTGCACTATAAAGTCGAATTTCGATTCAATTTTGTTTAACTTTTTGATTATCAATTCCTCCAATCGTTCACTTGCCTTTACGCCATCATACTCAAAAGTAATGTTCATAGTCTGTAAATTTTAGTTTTAATACTACCTTCTTTTCAATTACATAACATTTTCATTATCGTATAGTTATGTAGTTATTAAATCAAAGCTAAATCTTGTTAAAGATTAAAAAGATGATATCCGTCATAAAACTGGTATTAAGATTTTTCTTAATTTTAATTACGACTTTTAGGATAAACAAAACTTGATAGCAGATTGACCGCAACCGAATCCCAATTAGATTTTGAACAATTGATTTTAAGGCTAGAAAGGAATCACAGATGCGTCTTGCACTTGGCTAAAAATTTGAATTCCTATAAGTATGAGCCAAAAAATTATGAATGCTTTATAAGACTAAGGGAATTAAAAAACGCCTTTTCCTCATTGGCAAAGAAGCAAATGCTCCTATTTGATGAAATACAACACCATTCCCTTGACTTCAAGGCTGCTACTGAAAAAGTGGAGAACTCCATAAGACAGTATCATGTACTCGAAAAGGAAATGGCAGAATATCTGCTTGGACTTTGACCCAATACCCCATCATACTTCAATACCGCGCTTTTCCGATTCATAAAAAATCGTAATATCTTTTTGTTCCCAAGGTTACTATTTGCAAATGTGGTATTTTGCCAACGATTTTAAAAACTGACAAAATCTCGAAAATATAGTACCCAATGATCGCCCTATCACATAAAATATGCTGTGTCATCTTAGTTATTTGTTGTTCAATTTTTATAGGCTGTAGGGAGACCCCCAAAGAATCAAACACGCCAAACCCTACCGAATTCGAAGAGCCCATAAGCGATTTGCCCATAGAACGATTGAATTTACCGGAAGGATTTACCATTGAGGTGTATGCTGATGGTTTGGATGGTGCCCGCTCCATGGCCATGGGAGACGAAGGCACCCTATTTGTGGGAACACGTAATGAGAAAACCGTATATGCCGTTCAAGATTTTGATCATGATTACAAAGCGGACCATATAAAGGTAGTGGACAGTACTTTAGAGGTTCCCAATGGTGTGGCATTCAGAAACGGTTCCTTATATGTAGCGGAAGTAGGTCGCTTGTTGCGTTATGATAATATCGAGTCCCAATTGGACAATCCCACCGAACCCGTTGTTGTTTATGATGACTATCCTACGGAATTTCACCATGGATGGAAGTACATTGCTTTTGGTCCCGATGACAAGTTATATGTTCCGGTGGGGGCACCTTGCAATATTTGTGACAGTACGGTGTCAGACCAACGGTACGCTACCATCACCCGAATGGATCCTGATGGTGGTAACCGCGAGATTTATGCTCATGGCGTCAGAAATACCGTGGGGTTTACCTGGCATCCGGAGACTAAAGAGCTTTGGTTTACGGATAACGGTCGCGATATGATGGGAGATGATATTCCGCCCTGCGAATTGAACAGGGTAGAAGAGGTGGGACAACATTATGGTTATCCTTTTTGCCATGGCAGCAACATTCCTGACCCCGAGTTTGGAAAGCAACGGCCATGCTCAGATTTTAAATCCCCGGTCCAGGAGATGGGTCCCCATACAGCACCTTTGGCAGTTAAATTTTATCGCGGCAATATGTTTCCTGAGAAGTACAAAAACTATGCTTTTGTTGCTGAACACGGCTCATGGAACCGCTCTAAAAAGGTAGGTTACCGAATCTCCTTGGTTGAATTGGATGGAAATGAAGCAATAGGTTACACCACATTTATAGATGGATGGTTGGATCATGAAAGCCAAGAGCAGTTTGGGAGACCGGTAGATATACTTATCTTGGATGATGGTTCCATGTTAATCTCGGATGATTATGGAGATGCCATATATCGCGTTACTTATTCTGGCGATAAAGTTGCAATGAAATAGAATCCAAATTCGAAAAAAATGAAGCACGCGTAGTCTATTCCCGCATGCTTTACGTATAACAGGATATAGTTGCAATTTTTCAATAAAGTTGGGCTAAATCCGGACACTAAATGACCAAAAGAATTACGCACACGTGCTTCTGGGCACTTTTACTTCTTTCTTCAATTTCCCATCAGTGTTTAGGGCAAAAAAGGAATTTGTACAACGGAAATTATACCATAGGTGCTTATCAGGGCAAAGCAAGATTTACTTATCAGGTAGTTGGAATTGACACCATTTTTGATGGGTCCTTTAAAATGGAACGTTCGAATTTGGGTGCACTCTTGAAAAACAACGATCAATCGTTTTTGTTTGAAGGAAACTTTGACGACGGCCTACCTCAAGGCAATTGGATATTTCAGTTTGGCGAATTTAGTACGGATAGTACCACCAATGTTTCCGGTTTTCAATATAGCGTCAATGTAAATGGCTCCTTACAAGAGGCAAAAGGGGAATTGAACCAAGGAAAGCCCGAGGGCAAATGGAGTTTCTCCGAAAAGAAAATAAAGGATTCCCAAATCCTTGACACCTTGTTTTTTAGTGAGATAGACTTTTTGGATGGCATACCACAGCAGAGTTTCACCATTGGAAATGCCCAAGGCACCTTGGTTGGTCGCTTTTTAAGGAATGGATTGGCTCATGATACATGGTCTTTATTCTCAAATGAAGCATATAATATTGAAAATTGGTTCTTTACTAACGGATGGTTGGGGAAAATTGAAGTGAATGCTGGTGGAATTCCAATTCCAATTGAAATATTTAGCGATACCGCTACCCGTTCAAAGATTATTGATTTGGATGAGGGCTATAGTACTTTGGTTTCAATTTATGCCGACCATTCCTCTAATACTGCCATTGACTTTTCCAAGGGAATCAATGAATTATTGGTGCAGAACAGTTCCTATTACCAAAAAATAGACGACATCCTTTCAGAATTGGGTTCCAATAAATTTTTGGAAGGATTTAAAGTAAAGGCCCCCTACTTTCCATTGGATTCGATTTCAAGAAGACAATTGGATTCCACGGTAAAATTAGCGGTGGATGCCAATGCCATCAGTAAAGGTTTTTTGGAAAATACGAGATTGAATTTAATAAAGCGTTCCGATGACCAGGCCAATACCTTCTACCGCACCATTGTTGCACTTGACAGTTCATTTCTGCGGCCTTTGGGTACATTGGTAAAATTGGAAGATTTGGGAATTACCGAAAACCTTAGTGAAGACATGTTATCCAACTACCTTTTCCCCAATGGCAAGCCATCTGCCCAAATTGTTGTTGTGGATGACAACGGTAACACTGAAACATTTTTGGGTCCAGATGGTGATTCGGCCAATTTTGGGGCAAGGGGAGTGGCCGGTTATTTGGCGATGGCAGAATACGCCTATCAAAGTCTGGAGCAAATTAAAGTTACCCTGGGACAAAAACTTGAGGACGACAAACAGCAACAAGAGTTTGTGCTTCTCGAAGAACAAATGATTGCCCAGGCCAATGCCTTGAACCAATTCCCCGATTCTGTGCGCCAAGGACTAAGCAAAAGGGAACTAAAGGCCTTGAATACTATAAAATTCACTACTGAAGTCCTTCTAAGGGATTATGCCGAAATGCCAACAGGCAATGAAAAATTGAATCGGGCACGAATGCTGATTAGCTGTTTGCTCGATTTTGACGCCCTTTCCCAACAGCTTGTAAAACTACCTGAAAGGTCTTTGGAACTGCAAAAAAAGTACACCGATGCCGTGTTTAACCCATTTACGGCAACAATTATGGACGAATCCGTAAAAAAACGCATCTCTTCCGCCTATACTAATGTTTTGATTCCCTATATGTTGGAAAAAGTGGAAAATGGATTGAATTGCGAAAATGCCAGGGATTTACAACTACTTTTTCAGAACTCCTATGAAAGAATGCTGGAACTAAGGGAAGAGGATACTTCAAAAATGGAGCGAAAACTTCGAAAGGAACGGAACCCAAAGGTTGTTCTTCAATTGTTCAACCTAAAACCATTGGAAGGGTAACGGTGACCATGGCATACAATTATAACAACCTCCTTAGAAATTTGCTCCTTGCGATAATTCTTGCTTCGGGATCCCTTCACGCCCAAGAAGGGGAGGTACTTCCAGAAGAATCGGAGTTCAAGGAACCAAAGACTCGAGTCTGGTTCAATACCTATGGAGCCATTAGAATTTCAAAACGACTCTACTGGGATGCCCAGACCCATTTTCGTTTTGAGGAAACAGAAAACACCCCTTTTATTGGACAAATTGGGCAGGTATACAATCGTCATGCCTTAGGATATCTTTATTCAAAAAATATCAACTTTAGCTTGGGTGGGGTACTACGGATCAATTTCAATACCGATGAGTCTTCGGACGATCGAAATGTTGTTCCAGAATGGCGTATCTGGCATCAATATCAATTTGCGCAACCCGTCTACAGTGCCATGATTTATCATCGCATTAGAATTGAACATCGATGGACCCAAGGTTTTGAAGAAAATAGTGAATATATTTTTAGAAATCGTTGGCGCTATTTGTTTCGTGCTAAAATTCCATTGAACAGCCACAAATTGGAAACGGGAACCGTTTATATTTCCCCTGAGGCTGAAGTCATCATGCAAAGTGGAAAAGCCGTGGTGGGTAGCGTTATGGAGGATTTGCGATTGACCACCACTTTGGGTTATATTTTGACACCTCGTTTAAAAATTGCCGGAGGATTAATGTATTCGCAGGGACAAACTTTGGAAAACGCTGGGATTTTTAAGCAAAATTGGACCATGCGCTTTCACGTTTATTTCTCCCCAGATATCAGGAAGGTAAAAAATAAGCTTCCTGCAATCCATTTCACCGATTAGTACGTATATGGATATGTATACCAAAAACCATCATGAAGAGTAACCAAAGATTTTTAACATCAAGCGTCTTCGCCATACTAATGATTGGCGTTTCCTTTTTGGGATGGCATCAGATCAAACAAAGGAAACAACTGAAAGGTCAGCAGGCAGTTATTGAAGATTTGGAACAACGACTTTGTACCCAAAAATCCTTGTTGAAAACGGACTCCCTCCTAGTTCAAGGCCTTTATCAAGATGCCCTGGCACAATATCAGAGCCAAGGAAGGGAACTGATAAACGATGGAGAATATGGGGTGGGATTACGTATGGCCATTGCCAAGAAATTTCTTGAATTTGAGGACGATTTGGCCTCGAGGGCTTTGGTATCGCTTAACGTAGAGGATACAGCAAGTATAGTGGAAAATACGGTGCCAAATTCAAAAATTGACCAGTTGGATTCCCTCAATTTTGTGCTCTCCAAGACCAAAATGCAATTGGCAAAAATGAAACGTCAGCTTTACCAAAAGTCATTTGGGGAATATCTTGCTTTTACCAATAGTAAGGCGAGTCAGGTACATTATGTGGGTCAAGTTGTTAATGGGAAAGCCAATGGCTATGGTGTTGCCATTTTGAACACAGGCGGTCGATACGTAGGACAATGGAAAAATAATGAGCGTCATGGTCAAGGCACCTTCTATTGGAAGGACGGGGAGTACTATGAAGGAAATTACGAAAGAGATAGACGAAACGGTCAAGGCACCTATTTTTGGCCCAATGGGGAAAAGTATATAGGTCAATGGAAAGATGACCGTCGATCGGGTAAGGGAGCCTTCTTTGGAAAAGATGGCAAGCTAATGACCAAAGGCGTTTGGAAAGATGATAAAATGATTACGGACACTACCAAACCAAGTAAAAAACAGCGTTCAAAGGATAAAAACGTGGCCGCTTTATAAGGCCGCACTGCCCGCAATTTTACGGCGTTGAAATCATTTCAAAGAACGCATTCCCATCTTTGATATTCTCCAATCCCAGAATATAACATATTTCGGATAAATCAGAAAAATCCAACCCCCCTGCAGCAATGGAGGCGTTGAGATAGCGACCTTCCTTTCCATTGTATTGGTCCCCTATGGCTATGGCCAATTCCCAAACCTTTTTTAAATCGTTGGAATGCTCAAAATACTTTTGCCACCTTATTTTTTCATCCGATCGAAAACCAGGAGTGCCATTACCCACCGCATTTCCATCCGGAATTTTATGATAATCAATGGTTGTTTTTACATACTCCAATAAATCTGGGGTGGTCACTTCTTCATTCCAATTGCTATGCTGTACAATATGGACACGACTTTTTACATCTAATTCCGGGTGCATTTCAACCAGGGCCATTATCCATTTTGCCGAAAAATTTGATTGTCCTGCATCTGCAATCCATATATCCCCACCCTTGGAAAGTGTTGTATTGACTTTGCCAAGAACTTCTTGTTGAGCGCTTTGAGGGTTATTATGGGCATCCGACCAATGACTTGCAAAGGCTAGTTCAAAAAGCGCTTCGGGTGGAACATAAAGCCCTTCTTGAATACCATAGGTGCCCACCACGGAATGGTAGTGCACATCTTTGAAGTCCGGATGCACCAGGAGTGTGGCAAAGGCTGCTGCGGTATGTAGATCATCCACATCCGTTTTACAGTCAAATTGGGCCAATAACAAATCGACCCTTTTGTCAAAACGATTTTCTTGAGAAGCCACATCCTGATGGATTAAAAATAGGAGCAGTACTGAAAAGGCAAACATTACTTTCATCATTAAAAGGTACTAAAACCCCAGAATTATGAAATACGCGAAATTTTGATGATGAACGAAAACCAGTTTTGTCAAATTTAACCCAGTATGATGGGGTTAAATTGGAAAATGGGATTACCCTGGTGCATTAATTCCAGCACCATCTTAGCAACGGGCTCAAAAATAAATCTTTAGTGGGTTTCCCAAACTTTAGAGGGTTTTTCCCAGCCTAATCTGCGCTTCCTTGTTCGATTTTATCGAAGGCAATGTAATCGTAAAAGTGGTTCCCTTTCCCTTACCGTCTGATTTTGCTACAATGGCACCATCATGGGAATCAATAATCTTTTTTACCATATACAGCCCAAGTCCGGAGCCTTCAACACTGCCGTCAAAGCGTTCAAAAGGGGTGAATAGTTTTTCCAGTTCATTTTGCGTCATACCGGAACCATTGTCAATAACCTTAAACTGATTAATGTCCGCTCCATTTTGCGCTTCAATTCTCACCATGGGATTTTTTTGATCTCCCATATACTTAATAGCATTGTCAATAAGATTTTCAAAGACCTGCACCACCCGATTTCGGTCACCATAAATTTTGGGGAGCCCTTTACTTATATATAACTTGGCTTTATGTTCCAATAAACGTCCTTGAACCAAATTACTTGCCAAGTCCACCATTTCGTTGGTATCCAGCACTTCGTTTTTGTTTTCTATTTTACCCAGCTTGGCAATCTTGGTGATGTCAGCAATCAAGTTGGTCATCAAATCACATGTTTCATCGATGTATTGAACATATTCCTGCATGTCCTTGGATTTGGTCATATCCACTTCCATGGGAATAAGGCTTGCAATTCCCTTAATACTGTTCAGGGGGCTTTTTAAATCATGGGAAACGGCAAAGGCAAAACGTTGTATCTCTTCATTTTTATCGGAAAGCTCATCAGCAACGGCCATTAGTTTTTCATGCTTTTCTTTTAGTTCGTGGGTGCGTTCATCAATTTCATTTTCCAACTTAATTTGATACCGCTTAAGGCGCATTACCCTTAGCTTATGTGCCAGAAAAATGGTCATGGCAAAACATGTGATAACAAGTGTTCTAAACCACCATGTCTGCCAATAAGGAGGGGTAATGCAGATGACCATTGAGGTTTCATTGTTGACCCAAACCCCATCGGAATTGGTTGATTTTATCCTTAAAATATAATCTCCGGGGCTTAAGTTGGTATATGTAGCATGTTGGTCTCCTTCCACGTAATTCCATTCTGGTTCAAAATTTTCCAAAAAATAAGCATATTGGACCCTTTCGGGATGTCTGTAGGTGAGGGCCTGAAACTGAAAATCAACCACATCTTGATTATAGGACAGGAAAAGGGTATCTGTCTGACTAATGTCGTTGGACAGAATTCCTGTACCATCGTTGGGCCTAACAGGTTTATTAAAAAGACGTAGACCGGATACCAACACCTTGGGTACATCTTGCCTTTTTACAATGGCTTCCGGTTGAAATATATTGAACCCGTTACTACCCCCAAAAACAAGCTCGTTGGTCTTGGTCCTGAGAACGGAAGACGCATTAAATTCATTTCCTTGAAGACCATCGTCCTCATCATAATGAATGAAATCCCCATTCTCAGGATTGTACCTTGCAATACCGCCGCCCGTACTTAACCAAAGGTGACCGTTGCCATCACCTTCAATACCTTTAATAGCGTCATTTACCAGTCCATTTTTCTTGGTAATAGCCTCAAATGCGTCAATTTTTGGTAAATATTTATTTAATCCCGCCTGGGTTCCCACCCAAAAATCACCATTGGCGTCTTCATACATGGTATTGATAAAATCATTGCTTATGGACCTTTCTTCATTTATGGAATGGTAATGAACAGGAATCCAACTACCCTTGTTTTCTTTAAGGCGGAAGAGACCTGAAGTTTGAGAACCAACCCATATCTGTCCTCTGTGATCTTCATACAGTCGTGCCACCGTCACTGTTTCAGAACCATCACGTTCGGAGCGAACACTCACATGTTGATGTGCACCCGATTCCGGAAAATAGATGTGGACGCCACCAAAAAGGGTGACCATCCAAATACGACCTTCATTGTCCTCAAGAATATCGGTTACATTATTGGAGCCCAAAAACGAATTTTCCTTTGTCCAAGTTTCAAATTTCTTGGTTTGAGGGTCAAAAATGGCAAGTCCTTTTGCCCATGACCCAATCCATATTTTGTTGTTTTTATCCCGTAAAAACGATAATACCACATCACTATGTAGTCTTCCATTGGATAAGGAATAGACTTCGAATGTATTTTTCTTACGGTTCCAAAAATTAAGCCCACCCCCGTCAGTCCCTATCCAGAGGTCTCCGTCTTCGGTCTCCAAAAAGCTGTTGACCAGATTATTACTCAATGATACGGGATTGAAGGGATCGGTTTGAATATGCTTGAATTTGTAATACTCCTTATCATAGAAACTCAGACCTTTTTTAAATGGCCCCAGCCACATCACTCCGTTTCTCGCTTTGTGAATGGACCAAATTGAATTGCTCGAAATGGAATTTGGGTCACCAACATCGTGTTTAATGGTTTCTATGGTTAAATCCGAGCTTGAGTAGATGGATAACCCTCCATTTTCACTGCCCAGCCAAGTGTTTTGGTATTCGTCCATTGCTAGCGATAGAATAGCATGGCCTGGGGTTATGGGGATGGTTTTTGTAGTGAAAACATCGTTCTCGTCTATTTTCAAGCTAATAAGCTCCCCTTGATGCGTCCCCAACATAAATTCACGTTCAGCCACTTGTATCGCCCTACTGATATCTTGGGGTTCTTTTATTTGGAAAATTACCTGTAAGTCCTCATTGATCATATAAATGGAAGCCTGGGTAATCATTAATAACTTATGATCGGATATAGGAAACAGCTCTACAATGTAATGGTTACTGGGGCCTCCTTTATAAATTTCATCAAATAAGATCTGTTTGGTTTCACCAGTATCCATATCATACCTGAACACGCCACTATTGTCCGTCCCCAGCCATAAAAAATCGTGATGTTTGGCAATGGCCCCAATATATTTTGATTGCAAAAACGCTCCAGAGGGAAGAAATGGAAAAGGTTTTATCAAATCCAGTTGTCTATCATAAATATTTAAACCTTGATTGGTGCCAATGTAAAGTTCGCCATCTTGGTCTTCATAAATACTCTCCACGTAACCATCGGTCAATCCTACTGCCGTTTCGGTACCCTTTTCATAGATCTCAAAAGTGGTACCATTAAACTTATTCAGTCCGTTGGGTGTACCTACCCATAAAAACCCTTCGCTATCCTCAAATATTTGGGTGGCCGATGTCTGCGACAATCCACGCGGTATATGATGAAAAGAGATGGTATCCAAAATGTTTTGGGCCTTGACCTGACCCATAAAAATGATGGTCCATATAAGGGCGAAAAAGACGTTGACCGTTTTCATTTAAGTATTTTTGTATGGGGTATGTCCAATGGCTGTACCCATCTTTATATTACTGAAATAGTTGTTACCCCATATCACCAAATCATCATAAAAGAACATGGGCATAACAATGGTTTTGAATTTGCATCACCGTATTCGTTAAAACTTTAATATTTCTTTATATAATTCCAACGCTTTGATGGGTGAATTGGTATAATAATTGGGGTGATAGATTCAAAAATGATAACTATTAATTCATCAAAAACAATGACTATGAGAAATTTTACGATGCTTGCATTCCTGACCATGCTCTTATTTTCAAGTTGTGCCGTGATTCGACCTGGTGAGGCAGGGGTAAAACAAACCTTGGGAAAGTTTGGTACTGAAGTGGCCACAGAGGGAACCGTCTTCTTCAATCCTTTAACGAGTAAGGTAATCAAAGAATCCACTCAGACCAATAACATAAAACTCTTCTTGACATTGCCCAGTAAGGAAGGATTGAGCGTAGAGTCCGAGATATCCATTCTATATCGGCTGGAACGTGATAAGATACCAAGTGTTCTACAAAACTTAGGTCGAGATTACGAATCCATTATTACCAGTGTTTTTCGTTCCGCCTCTTCGGATGTTTGTGCCCAATTTTATGCGAAGGACATGCATTCAGGTATGCGTGCCAATATCGAGGCAGAGATTAAAACGAAAATGAACGAGAACCTCAAAAAGCAGGCAGACGGTATTGAACTGATTGCTGTTTTAATGAAAAGTATTCAACTACCTCCAGGGTTGGCCAGCTCCATTGAACGAAAACTTCAGGCCGAACAGGACGCCTTGCGTATGGAATTTGTCCTTCAACAGGCAAAGTTGGAAGCCGACCGAAAAATCATAGACGCCGAAGGCGAAAGGGATGCCCAGAAAATACTGTCTGAAGGGCTTACCGATGAAATCATTAAAATAAGAAGTATTGAGGCCTTTAATAGGCTTTCAAGCTCTCCGAACAGCAAAATAATCGTAACGGACGGTAAGACTCCAATGCTTATAGACACCAAGGAGGATTAGTGTATTTTTAGAAAGGCGTGGATGGTATTTCACGCCTTTTCTTTGCTGCATGGGTACCTGTAGTAAACTACCGGAAACTTGGTCTTGTCCGGTTAAACCTTTTATGGGACGGAAATGTGTGGATACCGTAATTCTACCAATCAAAGTTCATTTTCAACCCAACACATCTGTACCAAATTTTGTGGGACATCCGTTACAATGCCCAGACCTTATCCGATTTGGAATAGGGCATGCATTCCACGTACTGTCCTGGAAGCGGAAGATAGGCCCTTGCTTCGGTCATTCCAATTTCAGAAGTGAAATAGCCATTAAGGGTCAAGCCCTTAAGGATATCAAAATAATGGGGTGGAACCTTCTCTTCACCTTCATGTTCCAAATGATACGCAATGGCTTCTTCTTGAACGGTTTCCAAGAGCACTTTCCTGTTTGTTGGGTTGATAGTAACGAAAGATTCCGAATAATCCATTGCTGCTTTGGAATCAAGTGTATTGATCCCCGAAACCAAAATCCCTTGGTCTTCTTCCTCCATGCAATCCTTGTACATCAATAGCATGTATTCCCCAATCTTTGTTGCTTTTGCCCCAGGGGCATCTGCCGTTGCGGGAATTATGGTTTCCCCTATTTCATCCAACAACGGGATATCAGCTTCGGATAAGGTCCTTCTAATTTGGGGGTCATAGGAACAGCTTTGAACAAGTCCAATCGAAGGAAGCAAAACAGCCGCTCCTGTGCCATAACCTACTTGTTTTATAAATGTTTTACGCTTCATAAAAGAAAAGGTCAAAGGTTCATTTTTTTAAGTTCCGATATAGCATAGTCGGCCGCCCTCGCCGTCAGAGCCATATAGGTCAATGAAGGGTTTTGACAAGCACTTGAAGTCATGCAGGCCCCATCAGTAACAAATACATTCTCAGCCCCCCAAACTTGGTTGTGTTTATTCAAAACCGAAGTTTTTGGGTCGTGCCCCATCCTTGCGGTACCCATTTCATGAATGTTTAGACCGATGTTTCGCATCTCTTTTTTGTCAACAATGTTTTTGAACTTCATTCGGTCCAACATTTCCATGGCCGTATCAATCATGTCTTGGGTCATCACTTTTTCGTTTTCCTTATATTCTGCGTCTATTTCAAGGAGCGGCATTCCCCAGTCGTCAGTTTGTTCCTTACTCAAGGTCACCTTGTTATCATGATAGGGGAGGCATTCCCCCATTCCACCCAATCCAAAAGTCCAAGGGCCCAGTTGGGTCTGATCTTTTTTCAATTCCAATCCAATACTGGTTTCAGTAACATTTTTTACACCAGCTGGTCGAAAACCTCCACAGCCGTAGGCATAACCACGTAAAAAATGGGGTTGCTTATCTTCGCCAAAATTTCGAAAACGGGGCAGATAGGTTCCTGTTGGTCTTCTACCCGAATAATATTGATCTTCCATACCTTCAAATTCCCCTTCCACTTTGCAATTGTAATTATGGTCCATAAGGTTATGCCCCAATTCGCTCGAATCATTCCCCAAACCATTTGGAAATCGATTCGATGTTGAATTCAAAAGCAATAAAGTAGAGTTTAGGGTCGCCGCATTGACAAAGATGATTTTGGCATAAAATTCGAACACCTCTTTAGTATTGGTGTCCATGACGCGAACACCGGTTGCCTTGCCCAAACTCCTGTCATAAATAATGGACTGTGCCACTGAAAAGGGACGAATGGTAAAATTACCAGTGGCTTCGGCAGCGGGCAGGGTAGCGGAATTACTGCTAAAGTAGCCCCCAAATGGGCAACCCCTTTCGCAGAGGCTTCGGTATTGGCATGGTCCGCGATTGTTATGGCGTTCGGTAATATTTGCCGTTCTAGATATAACGAGGTGTCTGTCGTCATAAAGTTCCCTAAGGGACTGCTTCACATGTTTTTCCAAACAGTTCATTTTCATCGGTTTCAGAAATTCACCATCCGGAATTTGGGAAAGTCGATCACGGTTGCCGCTAATTCCCGCAAAGCGTTCTACATGGCTGTACCAAGGTGCTATGTCTTTATACCGAATAGGCCAATCAATCGCAATTCCTTCCTTGGCATTGGCCTCAAAATCCAAATCGCTCCAACGCTGGGTCCAACGTGCCCATAACAAGGATTTGCCTCCCACCTGATAGCCCCTTATCCAATCAAAGGGCTTTTTTTGCTCATAAGGGTGTTCCTTGTCCTTGACAAAAAAGTGCTCAGTCGCCTCATTAAAAGCGTAACATCGGCTTACTACAGGATTTTCTTCCTTTACTTTTTGGGGTATGGCACCTCTATGCTTTAATTCCCAAGGATGTTTATGAGCTGTTGGGTAGTCTTTAATATGTTCTACCATGCGTCCACGCTCCAATACCAAGGTCTTTAGTCCATTTTCACATAGTTCCTTGGCGGCCCATCCACCGCTGATTCCAGAGCCAATAACAATGGCGTCGTACGTATTGGCTTCTTTTGCCTTAAGGTTTAAATTCAATTTCTATTGTTTAATTCACGGATCACTGGAGGTCCAATGATTCATTTCTTCCATTTATCCATGCCCCAAAATAGCCTTTTATTTCCATCGGGCAAGAATCTTATTAAACCCACCCAAACGTTTGTTGGACGTACTTCCTGCTTTTCTTCCAGGTTTCCTTAAGTGGATATTCCGGCTCAAAACCATTGGGAAAGGCAAGCTCTATTCCTGCTGGCCCCTTAAATCCCGTTTCCTGTAATGCCTTCGCAATTGCATTGAAATCAGTTGCTCCCTGTCCCACATATTCCGTCCACGTACCATCTTGATATTGGTCCCTGAGATGTATATAAACCATCTGTTTTCCATAGGTTTTGATAAATTCAACCGGATCTACGCCAGCCCTCACTAACCAGTTGACATCAGGACCCAGAGCCATGTCCGGTATACGTTCCAAGGTAGCTTTTAAATCGTGCATATCATTTTCAACTTCATAGGTATGATTGTGCAAATTGGCTTCGATACCCTGTTCGTCACATTGTTGTCTGACCTTTAGAAGCAATTCAGCTTGAGCATCCAACTCGGAAGCTGTTTTAAGGCCTTCTTTTTTATGACCTACCGAAATCCCAAAGGTCTTACCTCCCAAAGCGGACAATCTTGGGAGCACCACACTTAAGTCATCCAGAATGGCTTTATGTTGTTTGATGTCCCACATGCCAAACCCCACACCATAGGACGAGCCAGAAACCTTAACCCCGTATTTTTTGATGTATCCTTTTATTCGTTCCACGGCATCCTCATGACGCAATTGCCCTTCCATCAATTCGACACCGTACAAGCCTGCATACTGAAAGTCAGCAAATACGTTTTCCAAAATAGGGGTGCAATCCCAATTGGGGGGGAAATTGCTCGCATACACCCAGAGGTGACCACAGATGGGAATTTTCTTTTCCCCTGAACTTAAGGAGCGGGTAAAAATTGAACTGGGGCTTAAGGCCAAAGCGGTAGACGCTAAGGTGGAGCCCTTCACAAAATCCCTTCGCTTTAAATGACCCATGGAATAAAGTTAATTGTAGTTGGAAAACAAAACTGAATCAATGCGTTCTTAAAAGCAGCTCATTTTGCTTGTACGTAAAAGTTTGTTTTGGACATAAACTTAGTATTGGTCCATTTCACCTCCATATCTACAGCATTTCTATACTTAAATCTAAGGAAATTGTTCTAGACCACATATTTTAAATCCATATTTGGCTCTCGCTGTTGTGGGTTGGACCCTCAACAATGTGACCTTAGTAAAAACTTAACGTTGATTAAGTTTCTGGACTTCAACCAATACAAAAAGAAGTGTTGGAAAAAACATAAGGGGAATTTTGCCCTTTTTCTTGAAAAACATCATTCTTACGATTACAAATTCGGTAACTTAGGGGAATTCCCCAAAACTTTATATGGTAAAATGTCATGTTTTGTGATATTGGATACCGCTACTTTTAAAGCATTGTTCAATGAATAGCAACCTTTAAATTTTCTTAGCAATGAAAATATACGATGAAAAACATATCAAAAACGTAGTGTTTGTGGGTGCCCATGGCTGTGGCAATACCACATTATCTGAGACGATGCTCTTTGAAGCGGGTCTGCTCAACCGAAGGGGGACCGTGGAAAACAACAACACTGTTTCGGATTACCATCCTATTGAACACGAGCGGGGGACGTCAATATTTGCCACACCTTTGCATACTGAATGGCGCAACTATAAAATCAACATCATCGACACTCCGGGACTAGACGATTTTGTTGGCGAAATCATGTCGTCCATTCGGGTGGCGGATACCGTTGTTACCGTGCTAAATGCCAGACATGGAGTGGAGATCGGCACAGAAATTATCTGGAACTATGTTGACACCTATCACAAGCCTACACTCTTTGTAATCAACCAAATAGACCATCCCAACGCCAATTTTGAAGATAGCTTTAACGATGTGAAAAACTTGGTAGGCAATGGCGCAGTGAAGATACAGTATCCATTGGTCGTTGACGGGGCACAGTGTATTATAGATGTACTTAAAATGAAAATGTACAAGTTTGGACCAAATGGGGGCAAGCCTGAAAAATTTTCTATTCCTGAAGACCAAAAGGAACTGGCCGATCACTTGCACAATGAATTGGTAGAGAAGGCTGCGGAAAATGATGAAAGTCTTATGGAGTTGTTCTTTGATAAAGGAACGTTGAACGAAGATGAAATGAGACAGGGAATAAAAGTGGGTATGTTGAACCATGAAGTCTTTCCGGTATTCTGTGTTTCCGCTTTAAATGATATGGGCAGTGGTCGGTTGATGGGTTTTATTGACAATGTAGCCCCAGCGGCCATAGATTTAAAACCTGAACAAAGTGTTGAAGGTTCTGATATACCACCAAAAGTTGATGCCCCCACAAGTCTATTCGTTTTTAAAACAGTGAACTTGCCCAATGTTGGCCAACTAACTTTTTTCAAGGTTAAATCAGGCAGCATACAGGTCAATGACAAGTTGGTAAATTCAAGAACTGAAGAGATAGAGGTTTTGAACCAATTATTTATCATGGATGGTAAAAAACGTCAACCCGTACCCAAATTAGTGGTTGGGGATATTGGGGCCACCTTAAAGCTTAAGGATACGGAAACTAATGACACCTTGCACCAAGAAGGTTATAAAATGACGATTAAGCCCATAAAATACCCGGAATCACGGTTGACTAGGGCAGTACGTGCCGTTTCCCAACTCGAGGAGGAAAAATTGACCGAGGCACTTAAAAAAATCCAAAGTCAGGATCCAACGGTTGTTGTTAGTTATTCCAATGAATTAAAACAACAACTGGTCGGTTTTCAGGGAGAATTGCACTTGGCTACGGTAAAGTGGACATTGGAAAATATTTACGGGGTACAACCACACTTTGAGCAACCAAAAATTGCTTATCGGGAAACCATTAAACGTTCGGCCAGATCCAGCTACCGGCATAAAAAACAATCAGGAGGGGCAGGTCAGTTTGCTGAGGTACATTTAAAAATAGAACCTTGGTACGAGGGCATGCCCGAACCTGAGGGATTCAATATTCGGGGTAAGGAAGAAGTGGACTTACCCTGGGGTGGCAAATTGGTTTTCTACAACTGTATTGTAGGTGGCGTCATTGATCTACGTTATCTACCTTCCATCAAAAAAGGAATTTTGGAGGTAATGGAGTCTGGACCCCTAACCGGTTCCTACGTAAGGGATATTCGAGTTATGGTCTACGACGGGAAGATGCATTCCGTTGACTCAAATGACATTGCTTTCAAGATAGCTGGTGCGCATGCCTTTAAGGAGGCCTTCCTAAATGCAAAACCCCAATTGATGGAGCCGCTTAGGGAATTGACCGTACGTGTTCCCGAGGAGATGTTAGGCAATGTTATGACCGATTTGCAATCCAGACGGTCCGTTATTTTGGGGTTTGATACGGTAGACCACTATCAAATTCTGAAGTGCACAACCCCAGAATCCGAATTATCGGGGTATTCTACCAACTTGCGTTCACTCACACAGGGCAAGGCAACGTTTACCTCTGAATTTGCCTCATTTGAATCCGTTCCCGAAAATGTACAGCGGGAACTTGTCAAAGGGTAAATAGCCGTTTATGGGCAATCCATGGCAGTAGCAATTATCTACTTTGTTACTGCCATTTTTTATTATCCTGATTAAAGATTACTCCTTTGCATTTTGTTGCAGAAATTCCAATTCGCTTTCAGAAAACATCCTTGATTTAATGATAAATCGAAGCCCCACGGGTATTTCCAATGAAAAACTGGAACCACGACCTTGAACAACGTCAACAATTAGCTGCGTATGTTTCCAATATTCAAATTGGTCTTTGGACATATGGAATGCACAGCCATGGATGTTTCCCAAATGGACGTCCGTATCATTGAGCATCAGTTCCCCTTTTGCAAAACACATAGGTGAAGAACCATCACAACAACCCCCACTTTGGTGAAACATGAGCGGGCCATGTTCTTCCCGAAGGGAATCAATGACCCGCTTTGCTTCATCGGTGACCAAAACACGTTCAACCATATCAAAAGAAACCTAGTGCATTTTTATCATGGGAAATCAACATGTTTTTAGTCTGCCGATAATGGTTGAGCATCATTTTGTGTGTCTCGCGACCAATTCCGGACTTCTTATAGCCACCAAAAGGAGCATGAGCTGGGTAAAGATGATAACAATTCACCCAAACGCGACCGGCTTGCACCTGTCTGGAAATTTGATACGCCTGATGGGTATCACGGGTCCAGACGCCAGCCCCTAGGCCATAAAGGGTATCGTTGGCGATTTCAAGTGCTTCCGCTTCATCCTTAAATGTCGTTACACAAGCAACGGGACCAAAAATCTCTTCTTGGAATACACGCATCTTATTGTTTCCCTTGAGCAAGGTAGGTTGGATGTAATAGCCCCCTTCAAGCCCTTCATTATATGCGGCCTCACCACCGGTAAGTACCTCGCATCCCTCATCCTTCCCAATAGCCAAATAGTTGAGTATTTTTTCATATTGATCGTTGGAAGCTTGTGCACCCATCATGGTTGTGGGATCTAAGGGATGGCCTAACTTAATGGCTTCAACTCGTTCAATAACCCGCTCGATGAATTGGTCATAGATGCTTTCTTGGATTAAAATACGAGACGGACAAGTACAGACCTCACCTTGGTTTAGTGCAAACATGGCTGCACCCTCCAAGCATTTATCAAAGAAGGCATCATCTGCATCCATGATACTCTCAAAGAAAATATTTGGACTTTTCCCACCTAGCTCCAAGGTTACTGGGATAATGTTTTTGGAGGCATATTGCATGATCAATTGTCCAGTAGTGGTTTCCCCCGTAAAAGCAATTTTGTTTATTCTTGGGCTGGAGGCCAAGGGTTTTCCCGCTTCAATCCCAAAACCGTTGACCACGTTCAACACTCCGGCAGGTAGGATTCCTTCAATCAATTCCATCAAAATCATAATTCCGACCGGAGTTTGTTCCGCGGGTTTTAGGATCACACAGTTTCCAGCGGCTAGGGCAGGGGCTACCTTCCATGCTGCCATTAGCAGGGGAAAGTTCCATGGAATAATTTGGCCTACGACTCCCAGCGGTTCCTTTACATTCATTGAAATGGTATTGGTATCCAATTCACTTACGGTGCCTTCCTCAGCACGTATGACCCCGGCAAAGTATCTAAAATGATCAACAGCCAGAGGCAAATCAGCAGCCAAGGTCTCACGAAGGGCCTTTCCGTTGTCCCAGGTTTCTGCACGGGCTAGGGCTTCTAGATTTTGCTCCATGATATCAGCTATTTTTAAAAGCAAATTGCTTCTTTCCGTAGCCGAACTATTGTTCCACGCAGAGGCAGCTGCCCAAGCAGCATCAATGGCCAAATCAATATCCTCCCCAGTGGAACGTGCAACTTTTGTGAAACTGGCGCCATCTACTGGTGAAATATTATCAAAATATTGCCCTTTTACAGGGGCTGTCCATTTACCACCAATGTAATTGTCATAGTGGTTTTTGAATTGTGGCTTTACCAAGGCCGTTTTTTCAGTAGTATTTACATCACTCATTCTTGTTTAATTTATCGGTTGTTGTATAATTAACTGATAGCCAAGTTACTGAGGAAAAGACCTTGGTACCATGAACAATTCTATCAATCATATGAACAATTCTATTAAATCTTACATTTTTAATAAAAAAATGCTACCTTTTATCAACTATTATTATCTATTGTTTCATTTTTTTAGATAATTATTAAACAATTCATGCGTTTACCTGATTCGTTCTATCAATCCAGAAAGCTTGTAGATCTAGTGGAGAACCAGACTTCCTACGAGCTTGAAGATTCAGCCATGCACATTTTTGAAACCCATTTACGTGCAGAACGGGTACAACTGCAATTTGGTACACCCGTATTGGCCAGTATGTTCGAGGGTAAGAAAGTGATGCATCTTGGTGATAGGCCGTCCTTTGATTTTTTGCCAGGGGAATCATTGATTTTACCTGCCAATGAAATGATGTGTATCGATTTTCCGGAAGCAAGGGAAGACAATCCAACACGTTGTTTGGCCATGGAAATTGGGGAGGACAGGTTAAAGGGGGTCATTTCATTTATGAATGAACAAATGGGACGATTGGATGGACAGGTCTGGAACTTGATGGACTACAATTTCCATTTTACAAACGATCACAGCATTTTTCAAATTCTGCAACGTTTGGTGTATCTGTACACAGAAAATCATCCTTCAAAAGACTTATTTGTAACAAATATGGTACAAGAATTAATTGTACGAATATTACAGACCAACGTCCGTAAAACCTACCAGACCCAAACAAGTGAGTTATCGGGATCTAGGCGTTTGGCCTTTATTGTGCAATACATTAGAAAGAATATTCGAAATCCTTTAACCATTAAGGAATTGAGTGAGAAGGCTTGTATGAGTGAGAGTCATTTCTATAAGGTATTCAAGCAAGAAATGGGCATATCTCCGACCGATTTCATAAATGTTGAACGAATCCAGAAGGCTGCGGCATTACTTGAGGATACAACCATAAATCTCACTGAGGTTTTTCTGGAAAGTGGGTTTACCAATCGTTCTTATTTCAATCGCATGTTTAAACGATTAAAGGGCATTAGTCCCAGTAATTATCGCAACCGGTTTGTTTGATGGAGCGGATGATCCGCATCAAGTAGAGGTACGTTGCATGCAGGGCTGTTCCTCTTTGACGAATTCATTTTGCAATCTCACCAAATTTTTTCACGACCTTTCTCAATAAGTACTTTCTATTCCACCATGGGTAAGGATAGTCTTTTCCAGGTGTTACCACAAAGTGTTACTCCTGCTTTTCTTAGGCGTAACAATTGTTCCCTAAGGGCTATATCATCCAAGTCATCTACAGTTCATACCCCAAATCATACATTTGGGTCAACTGATTTTCCGAGGCTTTGTTATATAAAGCAACTTGTCCAAGTGAAACAATTCCTCAAAAAACTAGACTATGAAAAAGATCCAGATCCTACTTGCACTTCTTTTATTCCATTCAATGTATTCACAAGAAACCATTGCCGTAGATGCTTGGCAAGAGGATCTCAGGTTTTTACAAAAAAAGGTGCATGAAAGGTATTCCTTTCTATTTAAAAAAGTGAGTAAAGCCTCCTTCGATGCAGCCATCGAAGACTTTTATCAAGCCATTCCCAAAATGGAACAACATGAAGTTGTTGTTGGTTTTTCTAGGATTATCGCATTATTTCAATATGGCCACACCCGAATGTCCTTTAGCGATGCCCCTGTTCCATTTCATAGCATCCCTGTTGAGTTTTATCGATTTAAGGATGGCATGCGAATTAAATCATCACACAAGGATTATAAAGATATTATAGGGGCGCATGTTTTGGCCATTGGGGAGATGGCCATGGAAAAGGTGGTGGAGGCGGTGTACCCGACGGTTCCAGTAGAAAATGCCCTGTTTTTTGATGCCTATGGGTTAGATCACCTAACCATTCCCGAGGTTCTACATGCCCAGGGAGTGACTCCCACACTGCAGAATTCCATCACCTTGACGCTTGAAAAAAACGGAAAACGGTTTACGAAAATTGTACAAGCCACGAAGGACTTATGGCCGCCCATGCGCTACGGTGAGATAAGACCCCACTCAGATTGGGTCAATGCCCGTGATACAACCGTCACCCCCTTATATCTAAAAAGCTTTGATAAAGTGTACTATGTTGAATATCTAAAGAATGAAAAAACGGTCTATGTACGCCATAGCCGCATTCAAGAAGATGGAAAGGAATCCGTTGAGGATTTCTACAAGCGGGTTTTTAACATCATTGATCACAACGAAGTTGAAAAATTCGTGTTGGATGTTCGTTTAAACGGAGGAGGGAACAGTTTTTTGAACAAACCTATCATTACTGGGATTGTTGCCAACAAAAAAATCAATCGACCCGGTAGGTTTTTTGTAATCACCGGGCGTCGAACGTTTTCGGCTGCCCAGCGGTTGATTAACGAACTGGATAATTATACCAATGTTCTTTTTGTAGGTGAACCTTCGAGCGAGAACATTAATTTTTATGGGGATAACAAAAGGGAGGTACTGCCAAATTCAAAACTGCCCGTTTATCTTTCCTTTGCTTGGTGGCAAGACAAGGCCCAATGGCAGAATGCAGATTACATCGAACCGCATTACCCCATGGAAATGACATATCTAGAATATATTACGAATCAAGATCCGGCCTTGGAGACCATCTTAAGCTTCAATCCCAATAATTTTACCTTAAAGCCTATAGAATATCTCTCCAAACTATTTGATAAGGATAGGGTAAGGGAAGCAAAAAAGGAAATACGTCGAATGGTCGATGAACCGGCATATGGATTCTTTGATTTTGAAAGGGAATTGACGAACAAAGCTTTTATTATGCTTGGCAATGACAATGCTAGGGCCATTTTTTTATTTGAACTGGCCACCATGGTCTTTCCTGATTCGCAAAATTTGTGGGTGAATTTGGCCCAGGCACAATTGGAAACTGGAAACTATGGCAAAGCCAAATTTTCATGCCAAAAAGCATTACTCATATCCAATGATGGCGGGCCAGCAGAAAGCGCAAGGCGAATACTGCAAGAAATCAATAAAAAAATGTAGTCAGCTTGAATGCGTATTTTCGTGACAAATAATAGTATTGGATTCATTGACCCAAATCGTGCTGGGGGCAGCGGTGGGCGAAGCAACCCTTGGTAAAAAAGCAGGAAACAAGGCCTTATTGTACGGTGGCATCGCCGGAACCATACCGGACTTGGACATCATTGCAAATTTTTTCACAGATACGATAACAGCCATTGAGATACACCGGGGATTTAGCCATTCGATAGTATTTAGTGTCCTTATGGGTCCTTTGTTGGGAGGATTTGTCAACAAAATAGAGCGGAAAATGGATTTGGGATGGAAACCATGGACAAAACTGTTCTTTTGGGGCCTCTTCACCCATCCGTTGCTTGATGCTTTTACCACTTGGGGAACAAGATTATTTTGGCCTCTTGATCTGCGTTTGGCATTCAACTCCATTTTTGTGATCGATCCATTGTATACCATTCCTCTTTTAATAGGTACACTTTTCGCCCTCTTTTCCACAAGAAACTCCAAAAAAAGGCAGCGATTGAATGTGGCAGGGTTAGCCCTTTCCACCACCTACCTTTTGCTCACGCTGGTCATCAAGCAAAGGGTTTGCCAAAAATTTGAGCATGCGCTCAATGACCAAGGAATTGTATACCAGAGCATCAGCACACGTCCCGCACCATTGAATACCATTCTTTGGAATGCGAACATTGAAACTGAGGATAGCTATCTCATTGGCGATTATTCCTTTTTTGATACCGACGCCATACACTTTACACGCTATCCCAAGAAGAGGGAAGCTGCCAAGATGATGTTGGAGAATCCCAATGTGCAACGCCTTGTCGCGATAACCGAAGGTTGGTTTATTGTGGAAAAGAAGGAAAACATATGGTATTTTTACGATTTAAGATTTGGCTTGATCCCTCAAAAAGAGGGCCCGCCATTTTTTGCATTTACCTATATTTTGCAAAACGAAAACGGTATTATGACTGCCACGGAAAATAAAAAAACGGGCAGGGACGCCAAATATTTATTAGGAGTCCTGTGGTCACGAATAAAGGGTGTAAGGCCCTAAGGTTTTCCTCGATTCGATGTAAATGAAGAGATGCACATTCGACCAAATCAATACCTGCCAAATTACTTTATATGCTGACCGTCAATGAACTATATGTCTACCCCATAAAATCCATGGCTGGCATATCCCTGCAAAGTGCCACGGTCACAGAAACGGGTTTTGCTTTTGATCGGTACTGGATGTTGGTCGATATTGATGGAAATTGCCTCACACAACGGGAATTCCCGAAGATGGCTCTCTTTCAGGTCGGATTTATGGATGGTGGTATTCGGGTAACTTTTCAGGGGGACTCCATATTCGTTTCAAATACTTCTTCATCCTTGGACATTTTGAAATGCCATATTTGGGAAGATACCGTACTCGCAATAAAAGAGCCGAATGAAATTTCAAAGTGGTTCTCCAGACAATTTGGGCACGAGGTGTTTTTGGTACGAATGGCTACCAATTCCGTTAGACATGTAAAAAGGCATGCGCCCGCTACTGTCCATTTTCCAGATAGTAGCCCCTATTTGATAGTAGGGGAAAAATCCTTGAACCTTTTAAATGACCAGCTGATCAGTCCTATTTCCATGGATAGGTTTCGACCGAATATCGTATTCACAGGCGGGAAAGCACATGAAGAGGATAGGTGGCAACGTGTTACCATTGGGAATACACACTTTGAAAGCACTAAATTATGTCCTAGATGTACCGTGACCACCATTGATCAGAAAACCGCGGAAATGGGAGAGGAACCTTTGCTCCAACTATCCAAATACCGACTCATCAATCGGAAAATTATGTTTGGTCATTATTTTAAGTCCGTGGGAAATCTTGGCGAACAGATTGGTATTGGGGATACCATTGCGATTCTTCGAAAAAAAGAATACTTTTAGAATCAATAGCCTTGTCCATAGTAACCATTACCTGTTCGTTGAAATTCCCTTAGTTTCTTCCTTCCACCAAAAAATTAGTAGCATCGTATAGAAGGGGTCCAGCTGTATTGGCATTGGTGTAAATGATATAACCCATGTCCAGGTCATCATACATATCAAAAATACATCTGAAATCCCCATTGTTTCCACCATGGCCAAAGACCAGTCCATGGGGAGACTCCCTCAGGGCAACGCCCAACCCATAACCGGATTTATACCCGTTTCTCCAATCTTCCTCTTTTTCCAAGGTGTGGAAACTGAACATTTTTGCAGCCTGTTCATCGGTCAATCCCTGCCTATTCAGCAGGGCCAGCGCGAAGGGAACAAAATCCTTTGCCTCAGTATGCATGCTAAAGGCCATTCCAGGCCAATCCGGACAGTCATACATATTGGGAATTCCATTAAAGTGACCGGCAACCTTGAGGTTTGGGAGTTGGTCATTGCACATGAAATACGTATTGGTCATCCCTAAGGGAGTCAATAACTCGTTGTCCAAATATGATTGGATAACTTCTGGTAAGTTGTCCAAATCCCCTTTAGCCAAAACTTTCTTTAGGTATTCAAATCCCTCCCCGGAATACCCATAGGTAGTCCCAGGGGTGTTGATCATTCTAGAACCCCAATTGGGGAGTCCGCTTACATGCGTCAATACATGCTTGCCCGTCATCAATTTATATTCTGGCCATTCTTCCAACTCTGGAAAAGGAAGGATCTCATAAAGGGGTTTATCCAAATCAAATTCCCCGCGTTGTACCAAACGGTTCATCACATAGGCAAATGCCAACTTGGTTATGGAAGCAGCTTCAAAAACGGCCTCGTTCCGCAAGGGTTTTTTAGTGATGTTGTTTTCTACACCATAACTGTTGTGGTACACCAATTGACCATCTTGGATGAGCGCCAGTGATACTGCTGGTATGTTGTAGTAGGCTCTATAGGCCTCAACAAACTCGTCCACTTTTTTTGAAGCAGCCGTATCAAATTGGGTATGCAAAATACCTTTCAAGGGAATTAAGTCGGGTTTCTTTGCCACTGTCACTGATAAAGTATCCACGACCAGTGTCTTATCCTTGGTAACGGAAATGGATGGAGCAGGGCCTACACCCTGAACCAAATCAATGTCGAACCAACGATCCATTTGCCAGGTAGGAGGTATGTGAATTTCATAATCACCTTGGGGTAACTTTAACTCGTATTGGCCTAATGAGTCCACAGCAGTATTAACAAATACATCCGGTGTATTGGCGTGGGTAAATTGTATGGAATTGGGCCAATGGTTGGATGCTTCACCTTCCCATTGTAACCTACCTTTCACTAGGGTAGGTTCATCCTTAGCTTCCAAAAGCATCACATCTCCAATGAGATTGGAATTTGTAAACTTATTGCCACCGGTATTGCCCCATGTGAGCATCACATGTTCTTCATCCGTATCCTTATCAAAAACCGCATAGTCGAAACCAATGACCCTTCTAGGTTTTAGGGTCCCTGGAATCTCAATTTTCCACTCGTAAGTAACCGTTTTACCAGTTCTTTTAATGGCAATTTCTACCTGATCAAAACTGGCCTTTTTTACTTGGGGATAAAAAAGGAGCCCTTCCTGTTCCACTATTTTTCGATGGTCTTCATCCAATTCATAGGCGATAACACCGGACCCTTTCTTGGTATGCTTTGGGTCAATATAGAGCACTTGAAAATCATGGCTGGAATAGTGGCTATTGTCGGGGGTTTTTACATAATCATTATCCAACATGGTCACCAGGAAGTACAGATGACCTGAGATAGCATCATAACCCCCACGCCATTGGGCGGAACCATCTTCCGGTCCTGAAAGACCATCTCCATAAAAAATGTTGGACAAAGGATAGGGTTTTATGGATACGGGCCAATCCGCTCCATTACCATCGACGGTAATGTTGGAAATGGGATAAATGTAGGCCAAAGCACCGTTATTGGCATGCACGTAAAAACTTAATGAAAGCAGAAGAACGAGGAAATAAAAAAATGAACGAGTTGATGATTTCATATGGTGTTGGATTATGATGTAGTAAAGACCACACTTTATGAAAAAAGTTACAGTTCCGTAGTATACCACACTGTATAAAATTGTTCCTGGGGTTTTGCCCACACGTTTCGGTTTGGATTGTGGTACACTATCACTGAGAAAGCAAATGGAAGTTACAGGTTATCTGAATACTTCAACCCATCTTACAAAAGGTAGTAATTTCTGCTCCCAATGCTCCTCAGGTTGCTTGGTTCGTCTTATATTTAAAAAACATTAAGAACTAGCTGATGCCCATGCCATAGTTGGGATTACATTGAATTTTAAAGGGCTTGTGCAGTAAAAAATTGAAAATGAAATTAGTATCGTCCATCATTACCCTATTGTCGTTGTTTTCCGTACTACGAGCACAAGACCGCCTGACGGGGGAAACCTTTACGACGCGTTCAGAAATTTTGGCCCAAAACGGTATGGCAGCCACAAGTCAACCCTTGGCCACGCAAGTTGCATTGGATATATTAAAAAAAGGCGGGAGTGCAGTTGATGCGGCCATTGCTGCCAACGCCATGCTAGGTCTTGTGGAACCTGCAAGTTGTGGCATTGGGGGTGATGTTTTCGCCAGTGTCTGGTCAGCCGAAGAGAATAAATTATACGGACTAAACGGAAGTGGTAGGGCACCACAGTCATTGACCATCGATCATTTTATGGAAAAGGGGGTGAAATACGTTCCCTTTTATGGCCCTTTGCCGGTTTCGGTACCGGGTTGCGTGGATGGCTGGTTCAGACTGCATGAAAAATTTGGACGCCTTTCCATGGCTGAGCTTTTACAACCGGCTATCAAATATGGCAGGGAAGGTTTTCCGGTTTCTGAGGTTATCGCCTTTGAAATGGCTTCCAATTATGGAGGTTTAAAAGATCAGCCCGGTTTTGCCAAGACCTACATGCCCAATGGAAGGCCACCAAAAAAGGGAGAGGTATTTAAAAATCAGGATTTGGCCAATACCTATGAGCTCATTGGCAGGGAAGGTCGGGATGCTTTTTACAAAGGTTCCATAGCCAAGACCATCGATAGCTACATGAAAAAACATGATGGCTTCCTATCGTATCAAGACTTGGTAGATCACACATCGAATTGGGTAGAACCGGTTTCTGTGAATTATCGAGGGTATGATGTTTGGGAACTCCCGCCCAATGGGCAGGGAACGGCGGCGTTGCAGATGTTGAACATCCTTGAAGGATATGACATTTCCCAGATGGGATTTGGAAGTGCCGAATATTTGCATGTGTTGACGGAAGCCAAAAAGTTGGCGTATGAGGATCGCGCCAAGTTTTATGCGGATCCGGATTTCAGTACCATTCCCTTAGCAACACTATTGTCGAAAGAGTATGCCACCGGACGACGGAACCTTATCCAACCTGATAAGGCTTCCAACACCTATCCTGCTGGCGATATGGAAATTGAAACAGGGAATACCACTTATTTGACAGTAGCCGACAAGGAGGGCAATATGGTTTCGTTTATACAAAGCATTTATTCAGAGTTTGCTTCGGGAATGGTACCTGATGGATTGGGTTTTGTGCTTCAAAACCGTGGTCAGATGTTCAATGTCCAAGATAAAACCCACGCCAATGCCCTGGAACCCGGTAAGCGGCCTTTTCATACGATTATACCCGCTTTTATCACTAAAGATGGTCAACCTTGGGTAAGTTTTGGGCTTATGGGTGGTGCAGTGCAGCCTCAGGGCCACGCCCAAATTGTAGTAAATATCGTTGATTTTGGAATGAATTTACAGGAAGCCGGTGATGCCCCCAGAATGCGCCATCGCGGAAGCTCCCAACCTACGGGGTCTAGAATGACCAATGGTGGCACCCTTTATCTTGAAAGTGGTTTTGCACCTGAAACCTTGCGGGAACTACGGAAAAAAGGACATCGTATAGGTTTTGGTGTCGGCATGTTCGGTGGCTATCAGGCCATTGGTGTCGACTTGGAAAACAAGGTATATTCCGGCGCCTCGGAATCAAGAAAAGATGGTCAGGCCGCTGGGTATTAAATCCAACTTCAATATTTCTCAAACTAACAAAGACAATACAATTACATCATATGACTAAAATAAACCACCTTCTATCTTCAAAACTACTTCTGTTATTTTTTGCCTTTGGCACCACGGTTTTATCCCAAGAATTTGATGCCCTGCAATACCGTACCGTTGGACCGGCCCGTGGAGGTCGCGTTACCACGGTAACGGGAGTTCCAAAACAGCCAGGCACCTTTTATTTGGGCGCTTCAGGTGGTGGTGTTTGGAAATCTACGGATTATGGTACTTCTTGGGACAACGTTTCCGATGGTTTTTTTGATACACCATCGATTGGGGCCATCCAAGTTGCGGAAAATGACCCAAACATTGTTTATGTAGGGACTGGTTCTGACGGTTTACGAAGTAATGTCATCAGTGGCAAGGGCATGTACAGATCCATTGACGGCGGAAAAACATGGGAACATATTGGATTAAAAAATGTGGGGCAAATAGGTGCGGTAGAAATTGACCCTACCAACAGTAATGTGGTTTGGGTGGCGGCCATTGGCAATGCCTTTAAAAGCAATCCTAAAAGGGGCGTTTTCAAAACTACCGACGGTGGCGCAACTTGGGAGAAGGTGCTGTTTGTTTCTGAAAAAGTTGGCTTTGCGGATATTGAATTATTGCCGGGCAATCCCAATGTAATCTATGCTGCGGCTTGGAAAGCGGAACGAAAACCTTGGACGATTATCTCGGGTGGAAAGGCGGCAGAGGGCGGTATCTACAAATCCATCAATGGGGGAAAGGACTGGACTAAGTTAGAGAAAGGACTCCCCAAGGATACCATTGGCAAAATAGATTTGGCAGTTTCGCCTGTGGATTCCAGTGTTCTTTACGCCATAATTGAAGCGCCAGAAGGTGAGCAGGGATTGTATAAATCCGTGGACCAAGGCCAATCGTTTGAACACATCTCGGATGATATCCGATTGGTCAATAGACCATTTTACTATACCAATGTAGAGCTCGATCCCACGAATCCGGATATTGTGTATTCCAATGCCAACCCCCTCATCAAATCTGAAGACGGTGGTAAAACCTGGAAGGAAATGAGCGTTCCACATGGGGATAACCATGATATTTGGTTGAATCCCAAAAATCCCAACATCTTGATACAGGCCAATGATGGCGGGGCCAATGTAAGTTTTAATGGGGGTAAAACTTGGTCCACACAATTCAACCAACCCACTGCAGAACTCTATCAAGTGGAGGTGGACGATCAATATCCCTATTGGTTGTACGCTGGCCAGCAGGATAATTATTCCACCATTGCCGTACCTAGTTTTCCTCCGAGCGCGGTCCAGAATCCGGGTTCGGCTTGGGTAATCAATACCGGGGGGTGTGAAACAGGTCCCGCAGTTCCCAAACCCGGAAATCCAAATATCATTTATGCAAATTGCAAAGGACGCTTTGGGGTCTTCAACAAACTCACCGGGGTGGAAAAGAGCTACTATGTTGGGGCGAGCAATATTTATGGACATAATCCAAAGGATTTGAAATACCGTTTTCAGCGGGTGGCCCCAGTTCATGTATCGCCACACAATCCAGATGTGGTATACCACGGTTCCCAGTTCTTACACAAAACAGATTCCGACGGCTACGAATGGGAAACCATCTCACCGGATTTAACGGCCTTTGAGGCGGATAAGCAAGTAATTTCAGGAAGTCCCATTACGCGGGATATCACGGGTGAAGAATATTACAGTACCTTATATTCCATTCGGGAATCGCCTCTTGAGGAAGGTGTGATATGGACAGGCTCCAATGACGGAGTGGTCTCGGTGACCAAGGATGGGGGTGAAACCTGGCAAAATGTAACTCCAAAGAAATTACCCAAAGGAGGTAGGGTAGAGTCCATTTCGGCCTCACCACACGATGTGGCCACCGCATATATAGCGGTGGATCGACATCTATTGGGCGATTCAACACCTTATTTATATAAAACCAGCGATTATGGCCGCAGTTGGATCTTGTTGAGTGCGGAATCCAATGGTATTCCCAATGATCATACCGCTCGCGTGTTACGGGAGGACCCTGTTAAGCCCGGGCTGCTTTACGCTGGAACGGAATACGGGATGTATGTATCCTTCAATGATGGCGAAAGTTGGAAATCGTTTCAACAAAACCTACCCGTCACCCCAATTACCGACATCAAAATTTTTAGGGGCGATTTGGTATTGAGTACCATGGGACGTGGTTTCTGGATATTGGACGACATTACCGCTTTAAGGGATGCTGCGATAGCTTCGCTGGACAAATCGCCCTATCTCTTTGCACCGGACAATACCATTCGATACCGTTATCCCATGGTACGTTCTTCCAACACGTTCCCAAAATATCCAAGAACAGCGGTTTATATCGATTACTACTTGCCTGAAGCCACCAAGGGGTTGAAACTCGAGATTTTGGATGCCAATAAAAAGAACATCGTTACCATAGTAAGTGATAGTACTTTGTTGAAATCATCCACGGAAGAGGTAGAGGATATGAACTTGAGCACTACCTTCCGCTACGTGAATACCAAGTTGGAAACTAAAAAAGGGCTTAATCGATTTGCGTGGGATTTGCGCGAAAAAGGACCATGGCACAAAGAGGAAAAAAGAAGCTACAAAAATGGTCCCATGGTACCCCCAGGCAAGTATACTGCTAAACTTACGTTAGGCGACAAAAGCATGCTCCAAGAGTTCAAGGTGTTGATGGATCCCAGGGTTAAAGCTGATGGAATCACCGAAGCCATACTTCAAAAGCAACAAAGCATGCAGTCCCAAGTCCGCGCCTTATTGAGTGAAGCACGTTTATTCCAGGATCATTTGGAGAAGGAATCCAAAAAATTAAAAGACAAGGACGATGAAAACAGTAAGGGAAGATCGAAAAAGATAACATCGGTGCTAGAACAACTTAAAAATGATAAGGGGGCCTATCCCCAACAAATGTTGGTTGCACAAATCTCCTATTTATATAATATGGTCAACGGTGCCAATCAACGGATTGGCACCGATGTACAACGCCGTTTCCCCGAACTTGAAAAACAATTGAAAGACCTGAAGACTAAGGTAGAATAGATAAATCATTGCAATGTACCCATGGTTCGGCATAGCAAAAAACATCCATCACAGATTCGTTTGGGATACGGAAATGATCAAAAAAGCAGTTAGAGTTTCACATGGCGAAGAAGTTGCTTGTATTACAAATACGACCTGAAGATGCCACCGCTCAAAGTGAATTTGAGGCCATATTAAGATTTGGTGGGTTGAAGGCAACTGAGGTTGACCGAATTCGCTTGGAACAAGTCTCCATTCCAGCTATTGAGCTCGGAGGGTATTGGGCCATTATTGCGGGTGGCAGCCCATTTGACGTAAGCCTTCCCGAAAATGAAAAAAGCGCTATTCAAAAGCGGATTGAACAATTCTTTGTGGCCCTCTTTGACCAAATAATACCATTGGATTTTCCTTTTTTAGGGGCTTGTTCCGGCAATGGTCATTTGGGGAAGTATTGCGGGGCCACAATTTCCAATACCTATGCCGAACCCATCAGTACGGTCATGCTCTCAAAAACGAAGGCAGGTAGCAAAGATCCTTTGTTAGTTGGACTTCCCAATAGTTTTCTGGGTTTTGTAGGCCACAAGGAGGCCTGTGATGATGCCCCACCTGGGGCTGAGCTATTATTGACCTCCGAAACTTGTCCCGTGCAGATGTTTCGAGTTAAAAAGAACATTTACGCCACCCAATTTCATCCAGAGGCCGATGCCCAAGAATTTGTTTTGCGCATCAAGACTTATATGGACAACGGATATTTTCATCCCAGTGAGGCGGATGATTTGATACGCACCTTGACCCCAGCCAAGGCACCCGTGCCCAACATCATGCTAAAACGTTTTGTACAACGGTATCGATCATAACCATTCCCCAAGGCCACCATTGCACTATTGGAAATGCCCAATCCCCAGCTTCCCAGCCATGGGTCCTGATGATTATCATGTTCAGGCACAGGTTAATGCGCTACATTTGAAGCAAAACTAAACCGATGAAAGCGCAAAAGCAGATAGCAACAGCCCTAAGACCCCTAGGTTTCTTGGTTCTTTTAATGTTCTCCCTGACCCGTATACACTCGCAAGTAAAAGAGGGTGAGAATATGATTTTTTGGCATATTAAGGCCGTTCGACCAGAGGCCCAATTGTTGGATGTCAAGGCCATTGATGATGATGGCACCCAATATGATGTAAAGGCCATTCAAGACTCCCATGATATCAGCCTTCTTAGTGTCAAAGCTTTGGTAAGGGGACAAACGATTCCCATAAAAATGATTGCGAAAGACCAAGAGGAATACTATCCCATCAAAGCGATTGATTATGAAGGTAAGATACTTGATGTCAAGGCCATAGATGACAACGGGGCCCTGCTTGATGTCAAAGGCGTAAGTAGAATGGGCAATACCATTGAAGTAAGGGCAATAGACAGGGATGGCGAACTACTAGATGTCATTTCCATATCACCCGAAAATGGTATAAATCATATAAAGGGGCTAAAGATGTTCAGCGAAGAGGTTGAAGCCGTTATTCGGGGACATAAAATATTTGCCCATGTCAAGTCGCTTAGTCATTACTAGTGCTTGGTATGGCCCTAAGAAAGGTCAAGGAGAACATCGGCCATAAAAGTATGATAGCTTCCAGGGGTACCATGTAAAAGCAATACATGGTTGTCCGTGTTGCCTTGTTTTAAACACTCCACTGGACCAACGGCGGTTTGTACCACGGTACTCTCCCCAGGAAGTTGGGCTTCCACCTTTTGTATTGCCGATCGCTATTGAAAAAACTTAACTACAATGACAAGGACGAGTACCCCTAAAAGTATGCGATAAATCCACTCCATATCCAATTAATGATTTGATTGTCAGAAATATAACAATTGAATAACATTTTATCAATGGCAATAGGAATACGTGCTTAGGAGACAATTAACAAGCAATCAATAAACACCTCTTAAGCTCCCCATAGGGCAGGGAATATGCTTTTTCCTTCTTTTCGTAGTAATTCACCTTTGTTTTCAAGCCTATCCATGGGAATCAGTGCCAAATGGTTTTTCTATTCTGTCTTTTTGCCCAAAATGGTGTCTACAGTGCATCTCGGCATATTGAAACCATTCATGGGCGGTTAAAAACTGATGACCCGGATGTTGGGATTTACCCCCAGAACCGGCTTTTGATATCTCGTTTGCCAGTATCGGTATCTCGTTCTTGATGCCCTCGATTTTTTCAATCAACTCTTTTATGGAAATTGGCTGATGGGGTTGCTCCATGTCTTCAGGTCCCTTAAATCTTTTATTGGGAAAACTATTGGCTTCGAACCATTCCTGAATTTTGGCACTACTGGATTTTTGGAGATGTTGGATATCTGCCATGGCCTTTCTCGCCTGTGAAAAATACCAGTCCGTTTCTTCTACTAAATGATTGATAACCTGACCGGTTGACCATTGATTCGGGCCAGGCTGTTTTTGCAAATCACTAAGCCCATATTCATAGACTATATTTTGCCATTTTTCCAAGTCGTTCAAAAAGTCTTTTTTTATTTCGGCTACACTTCTCATTTATTTTCCTGAATGAGCGATATAATGTTCCCTGCGGGATCTTTGAACCAAGCGATGGCGAATCTCTCATCTCTGCGACAAATACCCTTTTGATCTGTTTTCATGGGTTCGGGATATTGATATTCTTCAAAAACAATTCCCTTTCTTATGAGGTCATCGACTTCTTTTTCAATATCCCTTACTTCAAAATTCAATACCGTAAAGGACGCCGGCTGATGGTTTTCTTTTGGATAGATAATAAACTTGTTACTACCCGCTGCTTTGATTTCTAAAATGCCCATTTCGTTTTCTACGACTTCTAGACCAAGAGTGTTTTTATAGAAGTCTTTGGAAACCCGAAGGTCATTTGTTGAGAAACCATTAAAGGTATAGGCGTTGTTAAGCATGATTACTTGATTTTTTAAACTATTCCGTGTACCTATGAAATTCGGTTATGGTCAGATAGTACCCATCAGGTTCACGTAGCGAAAACTCTTTTTTCGTCGAGTTTGGATTTACATGAATTTCTTCTACGTTCTTGCGTATTTGCTCCATATTATCCGTCCGAAAATAAAGAATGAGTCCGTTTCCAGGAGTACCATTCGGATTCATCATCGTAGGATGTACGTGCGGTCCCCATTGATGCAAGCAGAGCATAATTTTATCATTTTCATCTACTAAAACTGCGAACCCGTCCCCGCCATGCTTTCTTGTATAACCAAATACGAATCCATACCATTGGACACTTGCTGAAACATTTTTTACAGCTATTATTGGGTCCATTTGGGTCATCTGGTTTTTGGTTATTAATTACATTCCTATTGGCTGAATAATACTGTTTCTATTGCCTTCCGTATCATAGAAGGCAACGTACCAACCAAAATTTGGAATGTTATGGGGTTCACCCAAAACCTCTCCACCATGTTGATTTATGGCCTTTATGGATTCCCCAATGTCACCAACACCAATCACTACCGAAGGGTGTTGCCCTGGTCTATTTGGATTAAAGGGAAAGAAGCCACCATTTATGGTGCCAGCTGGTGTACCTGGTTTGGCATCGGTTTTTGCTGTAGTCGCCAAAATATAACTACCGAATTCTTTTCCCAAAGGACTCAATTCCCATCCAAAAACAGTTTTGTAAAACGCTGATATTCTATTTCCGTCTTTGTATGGAAACTCGAAGTGTACTACTGGGTTCATAATTCATATTTTTTTAACAAAGAGTCAAAGTTTGATGACGTAGGATTGCATTTCTTTCAAAACCATACTTGTTGTGTTAGTGAATTGATAAACATCACAAAAGGCATAGGTCTTGTCGCCCATACGCATTTCACCATTGGCTGAAGCCTCCCTTCCATGGGTGATGACATTGTGTAACGTCATCTCATCTGCTGTATATTGTTTCATCATATGGACTTCCTTGCTAAATGCCTCCTTACCCTCGATTTTCTTATCGCCATAAATTGTCCAAACAATATCATCACTGGCATGTTCCACGATGAAATCGGCATTGCCCTTAGCAAAAGCGATATTAAAATCCTTTAAAAATTCCTTTCTTGGTGAATTACCACAATCGGCCTGTATATTGATTTTGGTCATCATGCTATTAATTGGATTCAACGTACTTTTTAAAATTCTCCAATATGGCCTGCCAGCCCTGTTTTTGTTGCTCCAAGGTATTGGTGTCTTCCACTTCAAAGGTTTCGACAATGGAAACGGAATCATCCAATTTTTTGAAATCGATACTGACCGTTCTTCCATCTTCAAGCACATATTCTATTAAGGCATGTGGTTCAATCCTATTGTAAGTTCCTGCATAGTCAAAGCCCATACTCCCATCTTTGGATTCCATTCGGTAGCTGAAAGACTTGCCTACTTCCAAATCGTTTTCTACTCTTGGACAATGCCACTCAGGGATGGCAAAATTCCAGTTGACGATGTGGTCCGGTTTAGTCCAAAACTCCCAAATTTTAATAACACAACCATTAACATTTGTTTCCACCGTAATTGTTTTCATAATCATTGTTCTTTTTGTGTCCCTATTGCCCATGTATTTCCCATAAAATCTTTGAAAATTCCCCTCTTGTCCGAATCATTATCCTTCACTTTTGGAGGTTCCATACCTTCACAACCTGCGCTCAAGGCCTTTTCATATACGTTGTCCACATCGGGGACGTACACATGAAGTAGCAGGTTATTCGCAGGGTAATCGTCCGTGGTGCCGCTTAGCATTATGATGGAGTCCATAACCTTGACTTCGGCATGGTTGATTTGTCCATCGTCTTTTTTGAAGAATCGAGTTAATTCTCCATCAAAGACTGTTTTCAGAAAATCGATAAACCTTTGTGGATCATCAACAATAAAATAGGGGGAGACGCAGTTGTATCCATCTGGTTTAAAATTGGTTTTCATAAGCTCATTTTAATCGAATCAATTCTCCTTTACGCTTGTAGATGTTTTTGTAATCCCATTGGATTTCGCGGGCTTTTTCCAGCCATCGTTGGAGGGCTTTTTCATCGATTTGAGCAACATCCGTGAAGAAGATAGAGGCATCTTTGAAGGTTGTACCCAAGACATTCAACCCTTCTTCATCAAAACTTGCACCGCTCCAGAACATCAAACGTACACCAGGCTTTTGCTTGCTGTATCCTACAATAGGATTTTCATCCAAGAACCAAACCGGATGCCTATGCCAGACTTTGGCATTGGCCTCTATTAAGAACTTACGTATGTTTTGTTCCAGTTTCTCACATATCAGTCGATCATCGTCCGATAGTGCTTCGTGGTAGGCAGTTATTTCCATTGTCACTCTACGATTTCTAGAAATCCAGATTAAAATTCACCATCCACATGACCCCAAACTTGTCGGTAAAACAACCAAAATAGTCTCCCCAGAATTGATCGGCCATGGGCATTTCTATTTCACCGCCTTCTGAAAGTCCGTTGAAGAGCCTATCCGCTTCTTCCTTGGATTTAGGGTGGAGGGAGATATAGCTGTTGTTTCCTGGGTTCAGTTTGTGCCCCACAGAGGGTAGAATGTCAGAAGCCATTAATACGGTATCCCCGCCTATGTGCAAAGAAATGTGCATGGTTCGGTTTTTCTCATTCTCCGACAGCTTGTCGGTATCTGGAGCATCACTCATTTTCATATGGGAAATGAATTCACCGCCGAAAACGGATTTATAAAAGAGGAATGCTTCTTCGGCATTACCGTCAAAATTGAGGTAGGGATTTACTTTCATGTCCAATGGTTTTTGATTGTTGTATTAATTTACGCTTGCCACCCATTTTGGGGGTTCATGTCCTTCATTTCTTAATAGCATATTCAGTTGGGCGGCATGGTGCTGAACATGCCGTATGTTATAAAGCAATATTTCGATAAGGGAATAATCCATTTTACCAACTTCGACAGCTTCAATAAAACGCGGATTCCCATTTTCCTTGATACCCATAACGATGTTGCGACATTTCTCCCTGCTTAATTCAATGTGCTCCAAAAGCTCTTCTTTGGAGTAGTGTTCATCCGGGTACACATCATCCAAAGCTTCATCGGGCATGTTTTCCTTTTCAACGATGGTAAAAGGCAGTTGTGGCTCAAAATCTTTTGGTGGAATGGTCAGGTAATAGTCCAGAAATATGGCTACATGATAGGCCGTGTAGAAAAATCGCTTGTTGTTTCGGTACAGGGTTTCAGGACAGGCTTCGATTGCATTTATCAGCGCATCGATACTAGCTCCGAACTGTTGCCATAGACTATTTTTTAATTCGTCTAGCATTATTTAACTTGATTTAAGATTTTGGCATATTATCCATGTCCATATACAGCATATTCCAACAATGACCATCCAGGTCGCCAAAACTGAACAGGTACATCCAACCATCCACTTCGTGCGGTTTTTGATAAACGGTACCACCTGCCTTTATTACTGTTTCGGCAAAAGCATCCACTTCCTCCTTGCTTTGGGCATCGACATTGATGAGCATCTCGTTTCCCCCTTTCGTATCCATGACCCCATTTTTGAGCCATTGGCTTATTTGCTCCATTGGGAAGAGCATCAACACAAAGTCATTTTCACCGATTAAAAAGCTGCCCAAATGTTCAGCATTTTTATGCATCGGATTCTCACGAAAACCAATGTCCCTAAAAAACTGTTTGGATCTTTGAAGGTCATTTACAGGTAGGTTCAGCCAGATTGTTTTCATTCTCTATTGGTTTGTTGTTCAACGAGTTCCTGTAAAGATACATGGTTGAAATGGCATTCAATAGTATGATTCCGTCAATTTGACGGGTTGATTGCGACATCCGTTTCGTTTATATTTGAATAGTAAAGTCTGGCAATGAAACATATATCAATACTCATACCCAAAGGACATGTAAGCGTGGTCAATGTTGCAGGAACCCACCAAATGCTGACTTGGGTAAATGAGTTCTATAAGGAAACCGGTAGGGATCCCCTGTTCCATATACAATTAGTGGGATTGGATACTGAAACTGATGGCAAAGGGGGCCTTTTCGCGACCAAACCAGAAGTTGGCATCGAAGCTATTACAAAGACCAATCTTATCATCATACCCGCAATACATGATGATTTTGAAACGGTTGTTAAAAGAAACAAAGACTTCATGCCATGGATTGTCGGTCACTACAAAGAGGGAGCAGAAATCGTAAGCCTATGCGTATCGTCATTCTTTTTGGCCGCAACCGGCCTGCTTGATGGCAAACCCTGTTCGACTCATTGGCAATTTGCCAACGTGTTTAAGGAATTATTTCCCAAAGCGATCTTGACTGATGAGCGTATTGTAACCGACTCCGACGGAATCTATACCAGCGGGGGTGCCTATGCCTTTACCAATCTGGTCATTTACCTGATTGAAAAGTATGCGGGCAGGGAAATAGCAGTGATGGCGGCCAAAGGTTTTATGATTGACATTGAGCGAGGTAGTCAGTCCCCTTTTATGGTGTTCTCCGGCCAAAAGAACCATAAGGACGACATGGTACTCAAAGCACAGGAATACATCGAGCAGAACTACAAGAACAAGATTTCGGTCAATGACCTTTGTGAAGATATGGCATTGAGTCGAAGGACTTTTGAGCGTCGGTTTAAAAGCGCCACTTCCAATACCGTTTTGGAATACTTGCAACGCGTTAAAATCGAAGCGGCAAAGAAGGAACTGGAAAAAGGAAGAAAAACGGTCAACGAGGTGATGTATGAGGTAGGATATAATGATGCGAAGGCATTTAGGGATGTATTCAGAAAAATTACATCCATGTCCCCCAGACAATATCAACAAAAATATATGCCAAGAGCTTAAAATCAAATCCATGAAAATAAAGCAGCTCTTATCGAATAGTAAAAAGGTCATTTGGGAAATGGTTCCGGTAATTCTTGGCATTTGGATAGCACTCTGGGTAAGCAATTGGAATGAGAATAAAAGGGATAAGCAATTTTTGGAACGAATCATGCAATCGGTACAAAATGAGAACAAAGTCAACCTTGAGGAGGTAAAAGAAATAAGACTGAGACAAAAACGATTATTGGATAGCGTTGAAAGCAATCTCAATATGGGTAAGACTACCATACTACAGATTTTGTCCAAGTCGGGAGGATTCAAGATTCCTTCAATAAAAAATGCCTCCTGGAAAGCATTGACAGGTTCAAAAATTGAATTGATGGATTATAAAACCTTAAAAATCCTGACAGATATCGAAGAAGAGCAAAAATCATTAGAGAGTAAGATTGCCTATACCACTTCCTTTCTGTACCAAAACCTTAATGCAAACGGCAAAGATGAGAAAACCATTTTCAAGGTGTTGCTGAATGATATTATTGATTCAGAAAACCAATTGGAAAAGCGCTTTAAGGAACTGGAGGTCATCTTTTTGGGGCTGACCGAAAAATAACCTTTCCAACAAGGGTACTTCGGTTTAGGATAATCTAATCCTCAAACCACTGACTACTTCAAGTTCCTGACCTTTTTGAGGGTTTCCTTCAGGTATCGGGATGCCCTTTCCAATCAGCTCCTTCACTCCAAGTATACTCAAAGAACTGTCGTGCGCCTGTTTGTTGGCCGAAATCTCGGTTACCCATACATCTTCTGGATTCGTGTTGTCCTTATTTACGGCATACAATCGACAACCTTTTGCCAGTTCCATCAATTCCGAGGCTTCAAGTAGCATTCTGGCATGCCCCTTTTCTTTTCCTTCCTTAGCTATCAACTTTCCATGCAGGCCATAGGACCTATTGTCTTCAATATTGGTAAAACCCATTCTTGGCGAGCACCTTATAAATAGTGCTCCGCTGATGATTATGTAATATATTTTTTCTTGTAGATTCAATTACGCTTCGTACGCATGGCTTTAACTTTCTTTATGGAGTCATCTTCCAAAAAATCTTTGTACTCCACAGTTTCAGCACCATAGATGGCGATTTTGCCTTCTTCATCAGCATGAATTCCCCAGCCGAATTTTTTGGTCAATGGTGAGGCTCGAAAGCATGGTCGTCCTTTCGAAAAGTAGTGCTCCCTTTGTTCTTCCAATTCGTGTTTTTCAAAATTTTGCCTTTTGGCAAAAACATCAAATAGCACATCATCTGAAGTATACTTGTATGGATTCCCGTATAGCATTTCGAACTGTAGGTTGGCTATCGATTTCTTTTCTCCTTTAAGCGGGGGCATTTCGCCTTTACCCGTTGGGCTGTCCGGAGCTATTTCTATAAAGGTATTATAATAGTTTATTGAATGCATGTAGATCGATTTTTGACAAAAATAAGTTGGACCTGTGTCAACCCTTTGTCACAGCTACATTGAAATGTTTGTCGCGCTGTATTTTTTTATATTCTTTCATGGTCATTTTATGGGGAGCAAAGTGCTCGTCCCTTAAGGTCAACTTCCGAATTCTGTCCACTCTGAAATTTCTATACTCCTTCCGTAATCTACACCAGGCAATTACCACCCAATTTTCTTCCATATTGTGATAAATGGCGAATGGTTCAATGTTTCTGGTGTTAATTTCCTTTTGACCAGCCCTCTTATACTGTATCTGAATGACAAGAAAGTTTGTGAGCGCTTTTTGAATTTCCGATAAGAAATCGCTTGTAGTTTCGTCCTGCCAATTTTTACCAATAATGGTTCTATCGGCAAGAAAATCCACTTTTTCTTTTTCGCTCGTTCTTAAAACAGACTTGATTTTGTCAATTGCGGTATTGAATTCTCGGATTAAGGATTCATCCTTGGTTTTGTCAATTAGCTTTTTGCCAAAAACCAAGGCATTGGCCTCAGATTCGGTAAGCATCACTGGAGGAATAACATAGCCTTCCATAAGCTTATATCCCTCACCTTCCAACGGGACTACGGGTACACCAGCCTGTTCCAAAGCGGTTAAGTCTCGGTATATGGTTCTCTTACTAACCCCAAAGGAATTTGCCAATTGCTGTACTTTTACAGCGGATTTTGATTGCAGCTTGAGCAAAATGGAAGTCAGTCTTGACAGTCTGGATATGTTGCTTGAATACGACATTAGCATTATTTTTTTCTACTACTATATTTATCGTGAAGGCCTTCCCCATTCAAAATTTTTCCAGTACATTTTTCGATTCTAGATTCACGGGTTTTTGATTGTTTGGGCTGCGAGAAATAAAGAATGTACCCTCGTTTTCTGCCAGGGGTCAACGATTCAAATGCCGACTTTAAGACGGGGTCCTCTTCGAACTTCTGTTCCAGTTCTGCAGGAATGGGCTCAGGGTTTTTCTTGAAATTTACTTTAAGGCCTTCTTTTTCCACCTCGATGGCTTCATAAATGTATGATTTGACAACAGCTTCCATTTCAGGAATTCTCTCAGCATCTACAAACTTGATGTAACGCGCCGATTGTGAGTTCGGTCCAGGCATTTCTAAAATATCATTAGCGTCCTTTAATAGAACACCTTTGAAGAAACTTATGACACTATAGTTCTTGAGCGCACTTACTGTTAACACATTGCTATCGTTAAAGGTGTAGCATGGCACGCCCCACTTTAGCTCTTCTGTTAACCCACATTCCAAGACGATTGCTCTTAGTTTTTCCAGTTCAGCCGTCCAAGCATGGACTTTGCAATCAGGAGTTCCGCCAAACTCGCAACGCATACATCCCTGTTCTAAATAATTATCAACTTTTGGATTCATGGGTCAGTTATTGGTTTTTGATATAAGTTTTCGACTTTCTGGTCTGAAGTGCCAAGAAACCACTGTGAGAACCAGCAGCAACGTCGCCCCAAAATATTCTATCAATCCATCATTTACAGCCAGATGGGAAAAGATGGCTCCGGACATGAGAAAGGCAAAACCAGCATAAGCCCATTCTTTAGCAATTGGGAGTTTGGGTATCAACACTGCAATAACGCCCAATAATTTCCATGCTCCTATAATTGTGGGGAAATAAAGAGGATAGCCTAATTGGGCCATTTTTTCTACTTCTTCATCCAAAGGTATCAATTGAACGATTCCGGTGGATACCATTCCCAAGGAGAGCCAGAGAGTGGCGACCCAGTAGATTATTTTATTCCTTTTTTTCATGTCAAATAGTCTTAGTTGGAAAGCAGCTCTTCGAGTTTGTCATGTGCCCTATTGAGACCAAAAGCAAACGGAAGTTTTAACAGGTTGTCCCTATCGGAAACAGATTTAAAGACTATGAGCATTTCAAGCTTGCTGTTATTTTCGTTGATGTCTTGAAATTCGAGAAACTCCAATTGCACAGGAAACGTTGTGTTTTCCATTTCAAAAGTGCGGGTGATTTTTTGATTGGGCTCAAATTCATGGATGGTCCCGTTAAAGCCATGCTTGTTGCCTTTGGGATCGGTGGTTTCAAAGTGGTAGCTTCCATGTGTTTTGCACTCTAACTTTATGACTTTTGTACCCATCCATTGTTCTACGATTTTGGGGTCAACATAGGCTTTGAAAAGCGATTCCAATGGCAACCCGAAAACTCTTGAAATCCGTACTTCTTGTTTCCCTTCTTGGGCTGTTACTTTTGTTTTTTGCTCCATACTATGTCCTTTTTGGTTGGTTCTTCATAATAGCCTCAAGGGTATCAAAACGTTCATCCCATGTCTTGCGGTAAGGTTCAATGAAGTCTGCAATAGCCTTCAACTTTTCGGGATTTAAGTGATAATGGATTTCCCTGCCAGTCTGTTCCTGTCTTAGTATCTCACATTCGGTTAGTATCTGAATGTGCTTGGATATTGTCTGCCTTGAAAAATCAAATTCTTCAGCTATGGCCCCTGGGGTCATTGCCTGTAGGGCAACCAGTGATATGATTGTTCTTCTGGTCGGGTCGGCTATGGCCTGAAATACGTCTCGTCTTAACTTCATTATGCAGTTATTTGACTGCAAATATAAAAATAATGCAGTTATTTGACTGCAAAAACCTTTAGCGGTGTTTGGAAAAGTAACCAGCGTCACCCTTGGAGCACCATAAGAAGTATAGCCCTGCCCATATTCAATAGACATACTCTTGAAGTTCTGATTCTTCTTCCATGCATCACTTTTGGAATGGGTTATCACCTATGGGCACTGCCAATGTCAAAGACTTACCCTTAGTTTTTGGCATCTCCCAAGAACTTCAAATCCTTATTGGGGTATAAGATGGCACTATTGAAGCTATTCAGTTCTAAATGGTCAATGCTCATTTTATGGGTCCACCTCCGATTCCTTTTGAGCTTATTGATTTGAATGTAAAGTGTGGTAGGGTATAGGACCCCCTTTTCGTTTTCTTGCAGATCCTCATACCGTATGGTGCCATAAATATGTTTTGGTGTCGGCAGATAGGCATTGCGCACCGTATAATTTGCAAAGGTCAGCCGACCTGTCTCTTGAGATAGGTAAAGCAAATATTGGTCAAACTCCTCGTTGGGCTCCAAGGACTTCCAGGTAGCGAAAACCAAATCATAGGTAACCCCTTCAACGGCAGTGGTTCCCGCATATTTTACTATGGGCGCCTTTTGAAGCCGTAAGGGAAGTTCAAAGAGGTATTGAATGGCCGGCAATGTAAAGCGAAGTGACTTTTTGTTCCTAAATTTAGGTGTTCCATCCTCTTCAATTTCGTAGTACCGAAAGGACTGCACTCCGTACATCTTGGAGACTTTGGCATTTTTATAATTAAACTGGGAGTCAAAGGTTTGGGTCCTAAAACGCATTTCCATGACTTCATTATCCTTTGGAAATGGGTTAAAAACGGCCATAAGTCCCCGCCAGTTGTCTGTGGCCTCAAAAGAATAGGTTTCCGCTTGGGCCAGGACATCAAACCCTTGACTATTTATGGCCCTTTCCAAAAGAGCCATCGCCCTTTTCTCCCGATCAGGTGCCTGGAGATCAATGGCAGAGGTTCGTAAATCTGCTATTTTACAGCTGTTGAGTCCAACTACGGTCAGGAGCAGCAACAGCTTGCTACTTCCCATTTTTATGGAGTGATGACCTTTCATCCTTAGGCGGTAGTATATTAAATTGTTTCCTGTTGACTTAGTGGCTCTGCTAAGTTGTTATCGACCAGTTAGAACTTAAATACAGGGGAATCAGCCTTGGGCTGGATCCTTTATTGACCATTTTGTCGGATGAAAAAGAGATTCATAACGTTGGTATGCCATACCTCAGGATTGTACATGCTTTCTGTTGTCATCTTGAGCGCCTCAGAGTGGTGTCCGCGCATAGGAGGGAGGGTAGCGTTCGAAATGGTGTCATCCTCGGAATAGGGTGTTCACATGGTGCTTGAACGTTTTTCCGATAGGTATGGTAAAGTCATTGATCATTACCCTGTTTCCCTCAATAGTGTTGATGTGCCCCTTTGCAACTACGAACGATTTGTGGACTTGAATGAAATCGTTTTCAGGTAGCGTTTTAATGATTTCAGAAATCTTTTCCCGTACTTGGATTTCATGGTCCACCAAAACGATTTTGATATAATTTCCGGTGGATTCCACAAACAGAATGTCATTGAGTTTTACCTGAACATGTTTTTTATTGGAACGCAAAAACAATCGTTCTTCTTCCATTTTTATGGAGGAAACCACCTTGGGTACCGCTGGCATCTCAAGTTTATTGATGGCCTTTACAAAACGTTCAAAGCTGAAGGGTTTCAGCAAATAATCAACAATATTGAGCTCATAGCCTTCCAAGGCGTACTCTTGATATGCCGAGGTGACAATTACTTTTGGCGGGTTCGGCAACGACTTTAAAAAGGCGAACCCCTTAAGTTTTGGCATGTTCAAATCCAAAAAGACCAAGTCGACCCTATGGTTCCGCAAACATTCCATGGCCTCAATGGCATCGTAACAATGCTGAATAAGGATAAGATTGGGCAAAGCATCGCAATATCCTTTAACAATATCGTGGGCGATATGTTCGTCGTCCACTATGATATAATTGATCATCATAAGATCAGCGTTAATTGAGCCATGTAAACGGTTCCTTTAACCGAATGTGTTAAGTAATGTTTTTTTGGATAGGCCAGTTCCAACCTTCTTTTTAAGTTCTGCAAACCAATACCTGTTTCACCCTTTTCTTCTTCACCATCAAAATTATTTTCAACGGTTAAGGACACTGTATGTTGTTCCGATGTAATGGCCACTTTCACAAAAGCATGCTGTCGTAGCTTTTCCACCCCATGCTTAAAGGCATTTTCTACCAAAATAATAAAAAGGAGCGGGGCAAGTTTGAGGTGTTGATTTTCCACTTGAACATCAAAATCAATGGAAATATTCTTATGGTAGCGCATTCGGTGCAGTTCCATATAATTCCGGAGAAATTCAATTTCTTTTCCTAAGGTTACCTGTGCTTCTTGTCCTTCATATATGCTATACCGCATCATTTCAGACAGTTTTAAAATTAGTGTTTTTGCTTTTTCACTGTCCTTATCCACCAATCCGTACAAATTATTCAACATATTAAAAAAGAAATGCGGATTCACTTGGGATTGCAAGTGCTTCAGTTCTGTCTTTGCCTTTTCATTTTTTAGGTTGATGATCCCTTTAATGTTCACAAACAACCAATGAAAGACAACGATACAAATCGTGATAAAATAGAGGAGCAGAAATTCCACAAAACCTTCCAGCTTTCCCAAGGTATCATTGAATACTACAATGATGATACCTATAGCGACCAGTGATATCCGTAAAACCCCAATCGATAACCGTGCCTCGCCTTTTGGAAACTTAAAATTCATGGTCAATAATAGCAGAATTAAACGCTATGGGCAAATTCCTTGACAAACGGCCAAGAACGTAATCGAAACCCATCAAAAAGTGGGACAAACGTCATTGACCATTCTCTTGGATAATCACATCACCGCTACTATAAAATACGTCCCTACAACTTTTTACCAAAAGAGTCCATATCTACGTTTGAGGCCACAATCAAAAAACGAACAGTTATGAAACTCGTCATTGACAACTTGAGCAAAACGTATGCCAACGGGGTAAAGGCATTACAAAACGTTTCCCTTGAAATCCCTACGGGAATGTTTGGGCTATTGGGACCAAACGGAGCGGGAAAGTCTACTTTAATGCGAACCATCGCCACCCTACAGGATGCCGATGAAGGCAAGATACTATTAGGCGATATCAATGTCCAAACCAATAAGCATTCCCTTAGGAAGGTGCTCGGTTATTTGCCCCAGCAATTTGGGTTGTACCCAAAAATCTCCGCAGAGATGCTGCTCCATCACTTTGCCGTTCTCAAGGGGATTGCCCATGCTGGTGAACGAAAGGAGCTGGTTGGTGCCTTACTCCAAAAGACCAATTTATATGATGCAAGAAAGCGGCATTTAGGTGGCTTCTCTGGGGGGATGAAACAACGATTTGGTATTGCCCAAGCCTTGCTCAATAGTCCAAAACTATTGATTGTTGATGAACCCACAGCTGGCCTGGACCCTAAGGAACGTAATCGTTTCCATAACCTCTTAAGTGAAATCGCCGAAAATATCATTGTTGTGCTCTCCACCCATATCGTGGATGATGTAAGGGAACTATGCACACAAATGGCCATCATCAACCAAGGCCAGGTGGTATTAAAGGGAAATCCGCTAAAGCTCATGGAAGGATTGCAAGGTAAGGTATATCAAAAGACCATCAACCCCTCTGAATTGAAAAGCTACATAACGCACTACAATGTCATCAATGACAAGCGGTTTTTGGGCAAGCCTAGGATTCAAATTATCAGTGATGTACCTCCAGGGGATGGATTTCTGGCTATCGACACTAGTCTTGAAGCAGTTTATTTCTCGCAAATTAACCACCAAAACTAGAAAATCATGTGGTTTGAACTATTCAAATTTGAACTTAAATATCGTATAAATAGGCCTGAAACCTATGTGTTCTTTGGGTTTTTGTTCCTCTTTTCCATGGTAGGCGTGGATTTTATTTTTCAAGGCGTGGAAATCGGTCTAATGAAAAAAAACGCCCCGCTGGTTATTGCAAAAACCATGGGTGCCATTACCGGCATTTTTATGATTATGGTATCGATGATTATGGGCGTTCCCGTTTTACGAGATGTGCAATATGACATTGAACCCTTGGTATATGTCAATCCCATTACAAAGCGGGATTATTTGTTAGGCAGGTTTTTAGGGTCCTTTGTGGTCCTGTTGCTTATTTTTAGTGGATTGTTATGGGGCATGATGGTCGGCTCCCTAATGCCATGGCATCAGCCGGAACAAATGCTGCCATTTAATGCATTCAGCTATGTCCAATCCTTCGTAGTGGTCGTTTTGCCCATCTTATTCTTTGGGGCAAGTACATTCTTTGTAACGGGAATGTTGAGTAAAAAGTTGTTGGTGGTCTACACCCAAGGCCTTGTGCTATTCGTCATTTTCCTGCTTACCAAAGCGATTACCCATGAGTATCTACAAGGGCTTTTGGATCCATTTTCCCTCACTACCTTGACCCAAGTGGCCAAGGACTGGTCCGTTGAAGACAGCAATACCTTGGGTATCACCTTACATGGAATTTTATTGCACAATAAACTACTTTGGGTGGCCTTGGGGATTCTTATTCTTTTTGTCGGTTTTCGGCAATTCTCGTTTAGTGTACCCGCTAAGAAAGGTAAGAAGAGCGCAGTGGGGGATACCGTGATGGTCCAAGAGAATTCAAACAATGACCATCCCATTCCTAAAGTTTCACAACAGTACGGCTATGGGGCCCAATATAGGCAGTGGTTTGAGCTCATCAAGTTCTATATCTTATCCTTGCTCAAAGAGACCTCGTTTTGGGCCATTGTAATCTGTGGCATAGTTATCATCATCAGTAATTCGGTTAATTTAGGTACCGTTTATGGGGTGGATAGTTTTCCCACTACTCATTTTATCGTCGCGGAGCTGCAAGAAATGTCGCTCTACTTTTTCATTGCCATTTTGCTCTTTTATTCGAGCGAATTGATATGGAAAGAACGTACCATCAAACAGTATCTCCTCAATGATGCTATGCCAGTAACCAATGTAATGGTACTGACGAGTAAGTTCTTGGCACTTCATGGCATTTATGTCGTTCTTATGTTGACCTTAATTGTTGCCGGGATTCTCTTTCAAGTAGCGAATGGGTATTACCATTTCGATTTGAAGGTCTACTTTTCAGGATTCTTTCTCGAAATTCTTCCTTTCCTGACCTTGTATACGTGCATGGCATTTTTCTTTCAAGTAATTGCTAAGAACAAGTTTATCGGCATCTTTCTCACCTTAATTTTCTTCATTGTCAATGTGGGTTCCGAGTTTTTAGGATTTCACCATAGCTTGTACAAATTTGGGGGACAACCCCTGGGTACCTATTCCGAAATGAATGGGTACGGTCACTTCTTGGCCCCATATCTCTGGGTAAAGGCCTACTGGTTGGTTTTTGGAAGTATTGTGATCGTTCTTAGTGCCCTACTTATGAACAGGGGGGCAATTACCCCATTAAGGAAGCGCATGGGTACCCTACGGCACCAACTGATAGGACGCAAAGGACTTTTTTTGACGTTCGCCGTGGTGGTATGGTTCCTGCTGGGCGGTTACATTTTTTACAACACCAATATATTGAACACGTATTGGACGTCGGAACAGGAGAAAGCGTTTAGAGCGAACTACGAACGAACGTTAAAACCCTTGGAGTACCTTCCACAGCCCAAAATCATTGCTGCAAAATTGGCCATTGAACTCTACCCTAAAACCCGAAGTTATGACATCAAAGGAACCTATCAGTTGATGAATACAACGGATAAACCCATTACTGCAATCCATATACAAAAACGACTCGCCTCCCATTTGGATCTTAAGGAGGTGATTTTTGAAGGTGGGGCGAAAGCTGACAGCACCCATAGCGAATTCGATTATATCATGTACCATTTGTCAACCCCCTTACCGCCAAAGGCCTCCCTGCAAATGGACTTTAAACAATCATTTGCGCCCCAAGGTTTTGAACATGATCCTTCAGACACCCAACTGGTGTACAACGGCACCTTTTTCCATAATACCCTATTCCCAAGCTTGGGATACAACAAAAAATATGAACTACACCATCCAGTCGAACGCTTAGCGATGGGTTTACCGCAAAGGTCAAATAAGGCGACCATTGAAAACGAAAACGAGTTGATCATCGCACGTTCAGGCAGCGATTCCAATGGTATTATGCTTGAAGTTACCGTAGGCACCAATAAAGACCAAACAGTAGTAGCTCCAGGAATATTGCAAAGGCAATGGACCGAAGATGACCGCAATTACTTTCACTACAAGACCAATCATCCGATCATCAATTTTTATTCCATCGTTTCAGCGGATTATGAGGTGCAAAGTGCCATGTGGAAACCTGCTGATACCCCATCCCAACCCGTGGCATTGGAAATCTACCATCATAAAACCCACACCTATAATTTGGATAGGATGATGGAAAGCATGAAGGCATCATTGAATTATTACAGTAAAAACTTCAGTCCTTATCAATATCAGCAATTGCGGATTATGGAAGTGCCACGTTATGCGGATTATGCCCAGTCCTTGCCCAACACCATACCATTTTCGGAAGCTTTGGGATTTGTTTTGGATATTGATGACACCACAGATGTGGATATGGCTTTTTATATCACGGCCCATGAGGTGGCCCACCAATGGTTCGGTATGCAAGTGGAGGCCGCCAACGTACAGGGAAAGAATTTTGTTTTGGAAACCTTGGCACAATACGGAGCACTCATGGTGTTGAAAGCCCATTATCCCGAGAATAAAATACAGCAGTTTTTAGCATTACAACAGGAAATCTACGATACGAAACGAAAACGAGCGACCCATGAACCGTCCTTGGCCTTGGTGGAAAATCAAGATTTTATATACTACCATAAAGGGGCTATTTCCATGTATCGGTTACAGGAACTAATTGGGGAGGAGTCAGTGAACCGTGCCTTGCAACAGTTCATCACCGATTGGCGGAGCTATACAGGAAAATTAAAAACCCAAACCGACCGCTACGTTACTTCTAGGGAGCTATTGGCTTATTTTAAAAAGGTTACCCCAAAGCATCAACAGCAGTTGTTGCATGAGTTGTTTGAAACCAACAATGAATTGGACGAGTAGGGATATTTAGCAAATTTACGAATGTGTTTATGGTTGACTTAAGAATTTCAGGTAGGTAAAAAGACAATTAGTTAGCTGGTAAGCTGTCCCATAATTCCAGGAATCGATCCTGGTATGACGTAGCCACCTCTTCCTGTTCAAAGTATACACTCAGTTCATAGGTATTGTTAAAGCTATTGAAGGTCCAGTTATGACTTCCTACCACTGATTTTTGTCCATCAAGCACCAAAACTTTTGAGTGAAGCAAGGTATCTTTTCTATCGAATTTTACTTCTACCTCACCTGCTCGGAAACGGTCGACCAAGTTATCATTTATAAAGAGGCTTTTATAAGGTTCTCCTCCATCGTCCTGATCGAGAATGACTCGAACATCCACCCCACGTAGGGCAGCTTCTTCCAATGCAATGACCAGTTCCAAAGGACCGGGCTGCAGTTCATTACCGGCAGCAGTGGTTCCCAAAAAAACCATGAGGTAGATTGATGTGGTGGCCTGATCGATCTGCTGTTTCACAAAAGAAACATATTCAGAATTAACAAGAATAGCGCCATTTCCGGATGCCAATCTATTTTTGACCTCCCCTTCCTTATTCCTACGTTCATCCCAGGAGGCTATGGTACGACCGGTTACTCCCCTAACGGCAGGATAACGCCTTAGGGCTTGCTCGTATACTGTTTGTAACATGGACATCATGCGTTCGAAATGGGATGTTGGGGCGGCTTCCAACCCCCGAATCATGGTATTCCGATCACCCAGGAAAAAATTTAAATCGGTAGTATTTAAAATCGGTATCCAGGTTTCCATTTGTGGGGAAATAAGAAATTGCGATAAGGTAGGGGAGGTTAAACCAATTACGGGTTGGTCTAAATATATCAGCTCCCTGATCTCATTAATTGTATTGATTCCAATACCTTTAACGGCAACCAGTTCATCAACATCTATTACAGGATTGCGGCTTACATACTTACCCACATCCAATGCCAATTTTTTTCCCAGCTGAGGGAGATCTTCTATTTCTTGTAATGTCCCACTGCGCAAGCCGAGCCTGTAATTTTCATTCTTTTGACTATACTGGCCTGCAGTCATGTTGGTGAAATTGCCGTAGGTGGCGGCCACTCTAGTGAGCCAAGAATTCAACTCATCCAACGTCCTATCCAGAAGGTAGGCTTGTGTGACTTCCTCACTAAGACCGTCACTTTCAATAACCCTTGGGGTTATCGTATCCGAGAGTTCAATGATTTGTGTAATGAGTGCATCTTGTTGTGGGGCTGTCCAAGGGTCATCGGACAGTGTGCCCCATTCTGCAACTTTGGGTGCTACCGTAGCTTTAAGAAGTTTCATTTTGTTTCGTTTAATTATTTGGTAGGCCTTTACCTAAATCCCATTGCCGTAGAAACTCCATTTCCATGGCGTGAACAGCCCTCCCTTCTAAGACCACCGCATCTTCTATATTCAGTCTAAATCCATCATCCGTCCAATTCTGGCTGCCGACAACCGCCAGATCATCACAAATTACATACTTTGCGTGCGAGCCATTTCTCCCATCATTCTGAATCATTGCCCTACGGTTGGGAACCCTAAACTGACTAAGGTACAGGCCGGAAGCTAAATTGGCGACAGCTATATCCCCGGTTCGCAAAAAACCTGCCAGTAGCACCTTAACATCAACTCCACGTCCCCGGCAGTTTATTAATGCCGTGGTAAGGGACATCACCAGCCCTTCCAAATCTCGCCCCGGTCTAATGTCATAAATAAAAATGGAAGCCCATACCCGACTTTTAGCCCGTTCAAGTATGGATAACATGAATTCATAATATTCCCGGTCATCAACGCGGGCCAACTTAGTATTATCAAAAGGTATCATAACAACTAGGATAAGGATTCAAGTTCGGCAATGCGCCTTTGAAGCTGATTGGCACGAACTTTAAAAACAAGATCTGTTTCAATGGACAGTGCCTCCCTTTCTTGTAGCTGCCTAAAGGCCGCTATTTTCTCATCGTTGGGGATGGATTCGTCGTTTTTGATGTTATGCCCTATATTCCTTACTACCCAAATATGGGCCTTGCTTGTGGCACGATAGGCATTATACAACCGTTTTAACTCTTGCGAGGCCAAATAGGCCTTTGTTGCTTTGTTCATTTCCATTACTGCTATATTCAAGCATTAAAATTCACCTCCCCATTCAAACCCAGGACCATCGTCCCAGGTAGGGGAAATCTCTGTGTCTCCAAGTGGTATTCCTGTTGGGAAATCGTCAAAAAGACCTCCGTCATCTTCCCCTCCAAACGGATCCGGGTCCCAAAAGTCTGGGTCATCCCAAGGATTTCCGGGATCAAAGTCATCATCAAAGTCAAAAAGGTCGATGTCATCATCATCATTTTCAAATGGATTGTCATCGCAGAGTTCGCACTCCAGGCATTCCGCATAACAACCGAGATCTGGATAGGACATAAGATTTTTTTTAAAGTTGATTCACCCCCAATATTTGAAAGGTTTGCGCCACTAGGGCCTTTAACTCTTCTGTGGTATACACCTCCCGATATAATAAGCGAAGGCGTTTAAGTTCCGACGGTTCCGTCCCTGCATCCACATTGATAATGGCCTCAAGGGCCGCTTGCTTTGCAAGTTCTAAGTCTCCTATTTCCTCGGCCTTTTTTTGGATGTTAAGGGCTTGCCGTGCTGTCTTGGCCGTACCGCTGGGAATACGCGGTATTTCAATAAACTCTTCGAAGTCTAAATCCATGAGTCCTAGTTTTTTAAAAGCAAAGAAGGTCCATATTTACCTTGCTCTAGCTTTTGTATTCCTACTTAAGGTACTTGAATTCTAGGATGATAGCCGTAAATAATGTATCGTTTGTAGTAAAAAACGTATAAATGGAATAAGAAAAGGATACCAGTATTGAAAAGTAAATATATATTTGGGAAAAGCGTATGGTGTAGACCAAGCTGGAAGAAAGCTATAAATAGTTGCTATTGCCGTGAGAAAATGGAATCGGGTTCAGGCAAAATCCACAGGCAGCTATTTTCCTGTAAAAACTGGGTGTAAATTCAATTGGTTATAAGTCCTCCAATTTTTGTAAGAAATAAAGTATGAAATGGCATAAAAACCCCAGAAAGTCTAAGGTTTTTGTGTAATGGATTTTCATAGACAATTTCTATATTGTTATACTCCAAACCATTGACTTACTTTCTTCTGCTTTCTCCCCCAGAAATAACCATTTCCAGGTATTGCAATAGCTGTAATATTCTTAGAACTTAAGTTGAATTTGAAAAATAATAATCTCTGAAATTATGGGCAAAACCCTTAAAGTTTGCTTGGCCATGGGCGGTGGTGTAAGCTTAGGCTCCTTTTCGGGCGCCGCACTTACTGAAGCATTAAAACTATTGATTCTCTATGGACAAGATAAAGATGGTAAGCCGTATGACAGGGTTATCCTCGATGGCATGAGCGGCGCTAGTGCAGGTGCCATAGCCTTGACCATCATGTTAAAAACCCTAGTGGATTATAAGGCTATGATGGCAATCTACAATACAAAGGTCGCCACCTACGAAGGTAAAAGCCGTGAAGAAATGATTGAGGAAACAGGAACTACATCGAAAGATGAGAAGACCAACGAACCTGAGTTGGTTAAGGAGCTCGCAGATTCCTATTTTAATGGAGATACTGATACCGCGGAAAAACATAAAAACATTGAGGAATTAAAAGCACTTCAATTGGCGCAAAAAGTGCAGCGCCAGATATGGACTAAACAATTAACCGTTAAAAAATTATATGGGGAAAAGCTAGATAATTATGATATTAATCCCCACGATTCTTTTGGTCTTTTGCACCGGAAAGTATTAATTGACTCCGCGCAATTCTACTTAATTGATGATATCGACTTTGATTTGGGCAACGCAAAGGTATTGGATGAAAACCGAGTTGTTTTTGCCTGTTCATTGACCAATCTAGTACCGATAGAACTGGAAGAAAAACAAAATGGTAAAACTCCAATTCTAAGGCAGAATGCCTATAAATCCACGGGATCTCAAAACCATGCCGAACTACGGGTCTTTGACTTTGTCTTCAAAGAAGATCAGAAAAAACCATCGGATAACCGATGGTTCCAGATAACTGATAAGGGGCTAATAGACCCTAATCGAAATCCTAAAATGAGCCTAGGGTTCAAGGATAAAGAAACTTGGGCCATCCTATCTTCTTCGGCTTTGGCTTGCGGAGCTTTCCCATTTGCTTTTGAACCTGTAGTATTAAAACGATATAAACAAGAGTATCAAGGGTATTGGCCATCTGTTTTCAATAAAATGTGCCAAGAAATTAAAGACTTGCCAAAGAAAGAGAGCTTTTTTAATGAAAAGGACAGAGCTGATAACTATGAGCCTATTACCTATGACTCTTTCAACTTTCCTTATATAGATGGGGGTACGTTCAATAATGAACCCATAAGGGAAGCCTTTCGAATCGGAAGTTTCCAAGACTTTAAGCGAGTGGACAAAAAAGAGGATCGATTGGTTCTTTTTGTAGATCCGGCGGTGCGGCAAGAGAAATACAGTTCGTTCAATATTCCATCCTATCAAGTAGTGGGCACCGACCCCAAATTGCGCACAACTGCACTAAAAACAGAACTTTCCAAAATGTCAGGAAATGTTGGGAGTACCATTGGCCTTTTGGCGAACCAAGGAAGTATAAAGGAAGAACATCGCATCAAAGATGCAGAACAAAGTCTTAAACTCCGGGAAGAATTGTTCACCTTTATTCACGAAAACGATCTCATCCATCAGAAGATAACCATAAAGCTGATTGCCAGGGCTTTTGACAAAATTCAGGCAAATCTTGAACAAGGGGCCATTTCACTGGGGACTAGGGACGTCATTGAATATTTTCAAAACGAACTGAATAAGGTATGCCATGAACGTCACGAAAAGGTGGAGGATTGCCATACATTTTCTGATGCGACCCTGCGGAAGATAGAATCAAAAATTATTGCAGACCAGAAAAACACCATCTCGGGCATTCAAAAAACCCCTTTGGACATCAAGGAGTTATTTGAAATGTTAAATGAGGGGTACGATGAAATTGAAGATACTAACGACATTGAAGAACGAAAGGTACTTTTTGCCCAAACGATCTTTAGGGTGCTAACTGATTTCTCTTTAGGTACGGTCGGTAAAAATGGACAATCGGAATACATGGCCATACTCCCCATTTCAGAGGACCTTCAAACAATTGAGCTACCGGGGGACGAGGTAGAGGCATTTGGTGGGTTTGCATCATATCCCTCAAGGGATTATGCCTTTGAATATGGGAGATTCAGTACGTTGCTGTCCCTAAAACAGCAAGACGGGGGATTTAGGCAACCCCCCGGTCATTCTTCAGTAAAGAACCACCCTATCATTGCGGACAAAAATCTTGAGACCATTCAAGAAAACATGAAAAAAGACATATCAAAGCTTGAGTTTTATCAAAAGGAGTATTCATATGTAGAAGATATCAAGTCACTCTATTATCTCAGTATTAAACGATTGTCAGGCCTTTTAAGGCGTCCCAAGGGCAATACACCGTTCTCTTTCCGTAAGGTATTACGAGGTATCAAGACGGGGCTTTTTGGCGGAATTGCCTCAGTGGCTTTTTTGCCGCCCCTAAGACGGAATGCCTTGCCCGCTCTTTTTAAGACAAAAACCAATAAACTTGCCGAGGACATTAAGTTTAAGACCTTACCCTCAATTACGGTCTCCATCATAACCAATCAAAAACTTTCCGGTAAGGTTGAAGTTGATTTTTTAGAACCTGGCACAAAATCAAAGTCGCTCAAAATCGTACGGATCCAACCCGAAAAGGGGAAGCGCAGGTACCAATATTTGTTCCAATTGCATTATTTGGAATATATAAATTGGAAAAACTACAGTACCTCGCTTTCCAAGATCCAATCCTTGGGAAACGTGTCAAAAGGTGCGAACCTTAAGGGAGAATCCATTGCTTACAGTAAAATTGATTCTGAAAACGTTGATACCATTGGCCTGGCACTTTCTAAGCGCGTTGAAAACCCCAGTATTGACAGTAATATCGAGTATAGGAATTGGAGGAAAGAATTTGAAAAGAACTCAAGAAAAATTGAGATCAAGGGACTGACCATTAGTGAACAGTCACTGGGCAATCTCCAAAAAGAACTGAACGATAAGAATTCAAGCTTACATTACTCTTTGAAGAATTTGAACTACCATGTAAATCCCATGCTAGAGTTCGATATGGGCAATAAAGAAATGGGATGGTATTTTAAGGAAAATACACAGGCGTTCTATTTCAATTTACTACCAAACTAGGAATAAGTTAATGTTCGAAAAGAGAAATGCCCCAAGATCAAGTTTCACACATTCAAAATAAGTCAAGTTTTAACATTCCAATTGGTTTAAGTGGTATTATGAATTTAGATGAAGGAGCGTCAAATAGAAAAAAATAAATTTGAAATGATAAACTTTAGCTGATGAAATTTATCCATAAAATATTCATCCTTCCACATGTTACTATGAATATACTTTCAATGCTTCTTTTTGCTTGTATTGTCACTACGGTTATTTACCATATTGAAAAGAATGAGAATTCCAAAAATAGTCTATCAGGCAAAACATCAATATTACTTCATGAAAATAGTACCATTACTCTGAAGGAAGTATTTAATCATCGGTTAGAAGATTATAAAGAGGACCTGAAACTATTGGAGAGTAATCTGCAATTACAAGCAGTTTTGGTAATTATAACCATTCTACTGATTTTAAGGACCTCGGATAAGCTTTCATTTTTTTCCAATGATGTACCCTTAAAATGGCTACACTTATTTGTACCTATACTTTTACTTTATCTATGGTTAAAATTTGGGTTTTTGTTGGACAATTTAATTGAAGGGAGAAAACAAGCTATTGATCTGTTGAAGTACAATGGGATTGAGAAGGCAAACATTGATGCGGCCAAATCCTTTTTTAGCGATGCAGGTTTTATTGATGGTTGGTTCATTTCCTTTATTGATGAGGAGCCAGGTGAGTATTCTGGCATTAGGAATAATTCTGAATATTCTCATTCCACGAAAGCATTTTTAACAATAACTCTAGGTTTAATTATTAGTACTGGCCATGCTTGCATTCTTGGCTTAACCTTAATAGGCTTTAGAAGATTTACCAGATTGCGTTATAAAAACTGGTTGACGATTTATTATCTATTGCCGTTGATTCCATTAAGTCTTTTATTGGCATCGCATTTTCAATTCTATTTCGGTGGTGATAACAACCCTTTAATTCAAAAATTTATTTTTTGCGCTGTATGGCCCTTGCTGTTCTTTTTAGTTTGGAAATCCGTCAATGTAGATATTAGACGAAATCAAAGAGGTATCAATAATCTCAGAAGAAAGAGGGTAATGGTGCATAACGGACCTCAAATCAAAGTAAAACACAACCCTTATCAGTTTAGGGCAATAGCTTTAATAGGAGACAGCCTTAGCACCAGTTTTCATGTAGATACTAAGTTTAATATGTTGAAAAGTATATGGCGAGATTGGGAAAATAATTGGTTTTTCAATGAACCAAACTCATCTAATGGAATCAATAGTGTTTTCGAAAGACTAGGTGAACATACGCATTTTATAGCTTATCAACATGCATGTGCCACTGCTAAAATTAATCGCAACCTTAAACGAAGTTTTAAAGATGTTCTAACAGATACATGGCATTTTAAAGATCAAGTCAACGAAGTATTGATTGGAAAATTCCCGCAGATTGTAATTGTTTGGATAGGACATAATTCACTTAACTGGAAAGAACAGGAGAACAATTCTTTAGAAAAGTTGGTAGAGGATTTCATTACATCCTATAAGATACAACTAGAACGATTAGTTGTTGGTGGTATCAATAGTAAGCAAAACTGCCTAATTCATGTTTTTGGCCTTATTAATTTTGATTCATTTTTTAAAGCAAGGTTTGAGGCTGAAAACTTAAAATTGACCAATTCAAAACTATACCCGTTTTTGGAAAAAGACTACCATTACTTCGTCGCTATGAGACCCGAATACAGGAAAAAAATGATTGAACTATCCAAATTATATAATGTAGAATTGAAAAAACTCTGCGAGGGGTTAAGTGAAAAAATCACAGAAACAAAAGTTAAATTAGTTTACTCAGAAGTTCTTTCTAAAATAAATATTGACGAAGCTTATAATTTAAACGCAAAGGATGCTTGGCATCCATCCATTAGAGGACATAAAAAAATAGCAGAGGTAGCCTATGAAGAAATATATAAAGGACTAGCTTACTTGAATTGGAAATAAGAAGTATAAGACAATATTATATAATGTATATAAGGTACAGCTTATGTATCGTCTTGAACTTCGGTAAAAGCCAAAGTTTGTACAGCACTGCCTTAAAAATTTCTTCTAAATATTCTCTTCAAAAAGGTAATGACATTCCGCAGGCAATTGATGAATCCCTATGAAATCAAATAACAAGAACATCAATAAACACTTTTTACACGACCCGACGGTGGCTCCTGAGCCTTCCGATGGGTAGGAGGGGAGGGAAACCGAACTTAAGTGAGGTTCATGAATTCCTATTCACAAAACTACTGGTTATTAATAAATATGTGTGTAATGTATTTTGTCGAAATAAATGAAAAATCAAAAATTCTGAACAATTGTTGTGAGAAAATTATGTTTGTTTATACACCAAACTTCAAATTTTAAGCTTTAGCACATGAAAGACCACGTATGTTATCTCCTACTTCTTTTTGTACTACTACTAGGTTGTTCAAAGGATGATTCACCATTTGTTGATGTAGAAAACTCAGTGGATTTAGAAGCGGTATTTTATGGCAAAACATGGTCAATATATGAAGTTGAAGGCAAGGGCGAACGCGTTCCAATTCCTGAAGACGGGGGGGGATGTGGCCGAGATTATTTTAGATACCTTGAAACGGGTGAATATGTAGAGTATTTACACCAGAACAGCTCATGTGTTCCAGATATCAACCGTTTGGATTTTGTTTTAAATGGCAACACAATAAAATTAAGCGATGGTACGGGTGAAGAAACCGAAATTCGCATATTGAAATTAGATGAGACCCAGTTTGATTTTGAAACTAGTTTTGATATTGATGGAGACCAAAAAGCGGATAAGGTCAAACTTTATTGTCGCCAATATTCGCCTAGGGATCGAGATATTTATTCAGATACCTTCAACAAGGATTTTTACAAATTTCAAGACGATAATCTCATCGCTTTTACCTGGGCCGAATATGTTGGTGATGGATTCCAGCAATATGAAATCTTCAGGGCGTCCAATAACTGTTCAAAAAATGAGGCCGTAAAAATCGCTACCATTACCGATTTGTCACAAACAGAGTTTGTTGATCTTGATCCCGAACCAGTTCAGGAACTGTGTTATTTTTTTCGATTGCTCACCGACAACGGTACGTTGGCTGAAAGCGAAATGATTTCGGTAAACACCAGTTCACTGAATGTATTGAAAGTTCCCATGTTACCAGCGCAGATATCAGGTACAACGGTACAGCTCAATTGGGAAGCTTATGAAGGCACCTACTTTCAACGGTACGAAATTACGGTATCCCAAAGACCCTACAACAATGGTTCTCCCGAAGAAATCATTATGACCACCATTGAAGATCAAGAAACTACAAGCCTTACAATTGAGACACCTCCTTCAGTTGATAATCCATATTATAATATTCATGTGTACAATATTTTTGGATATCGAAGCTCCTTGGATGTGGGCGGTAGTTTTACCAATAATACGATTGAAGTTGCGTTTTCACCAAGTGAAGTGGTCGATATGAATTCTGTTTACTTGCTGGCGAGCGACCCCTATGAAAGTAACTTTATGTATTTGTGGGGAGCAAGTGTGGAAGACAATTTCAAAAAAATTAAAAAGTACGATGTTGTTACTAAGGAAGTTATTGCAGAATCTTCATTTGACCTTAATACAAGCTCCGAGGAGCGGATGAGAATATTTGAAAGCACCGAAGGTAAAGAAGTCTTTATGCAAGTAGGATGGGAAATGCATGTCTTTGATGCTCAAACACTTGAATACAAATATCGATTGAGGGATATCGCAGATGAACCTATTTCCTTTGAGGATTTACTGTATTTGAAAGATGATATTTGGGTGATTGCAGACGACGGAGATGAATTACGGACGGTCCGCCGGTTTGGCCGGGATGTACAAACCATCGATGTACTAGATCCCGAACCTAGTACGAATTTTAAACGTATGGAGGAACTCATTAGAACCGGAGAAAATCAAATTCTGGCAGGAATAAAGAATGATACTAGAAGTTTTCTATTTAATATAGGGCCTAATGGGGAGATAACAAACGCACAAGAAGTGAATTATACCTTCAGCAGCCCTGCAGCCCTGCGTCTTCCGGAATCTAATGAATACAACGAGGTTAGCAATATTCTAATTGATATGGTGAACTCACGCATTTATTCAGCGGACAATTTTAGTTTCATCAGTTCTTATAGCTTCCCTACGTTTACAAGCTCATTAAGCCTTGATGGCGAATTTGTACTGGGTACCAATAATAATGGTGATAACAGTATTGACCTTAATGAGCGTGATTCTCGGGAGTTAAAGCTGCTCAACTGGAGGAATGGGCAATTGACCACGATTGAAACGACTGGTTATCCACAATACGTGTACGAAAATCTTGACGGTAAACTGGTGGTCCTTTCAAGCTATTTTAAACGATCATTCTTTTGGCGGGGCGATTCAAAAAATGATCTTTTCGTGGAAGTGTTTGATTGGTAAACTTAGATGCTAAGATAGAACTGTAAGGAAGTCAAAATAAAAAACGACTACCAAATCATTTCTACATAACGTCAAATTATGGAGAAGTTAAACTGCTCTATAATGTACCACGTTATGTAACTTGAGCTTTGGTAAAAGCGAAAGTTTACCGAGTATCTCCTGAAAAATTTCTTCTAAGATCTTCTTTAAAAAGGTAATGGAATACTGTTTTGCCGAACCCATAGAGTGGGGGAGGTGAAAGTGTATGGAATGGCCTAAAATCGCCATTGTTAATAAAAACTCCTTAAAACACCATAAAATAGTAGAAAAACCCCAGAATTTCTAAGGTTTTTATACAATGGTTTTTTTGGTTCAATTTCTATATTGGGATGCTCCAAAGTATTGACTTCCTACAACTTACTTCCCCCTTAGAATACCCATTAGTGGGTATAGTAACCTTTTTATTTTCTAACCAAAATTGTAAAAACTTTATTATGAAGAATATACTACTACTCTTTTTATTGGTATTATGTGTTAATAGCTGCAAAAAAGAAAAGAAACAAGTTTCGACTTATGACTTATTATCTACTGAATCTCCTGATGGATTTATAGAATTCCAGGATGGAATGGAAAATGATATAGTTGCGTTGAAACCTAAATATGAAAATGCCCTGTTGCCTCCATTACCAGATTCTTTGCTTAACAAAACCGACTATGGTATATACAATACCTTTTTAAAGAAAGATTTTGTTAATAATATGGATGCAGCGGTTTACGATATAAAATCAGTTGTAGGGCATTTGTTTGTAAAATCAAAAAATGGGTATAATCAAGTGTCAATAACACCTTTTATAAAAAGTGATACTGTAATTGGGAAATACGTAAAAAAGGATATTGAATATGTTAATCAAAAAGTAACGGATAAATATGATGTTTCTATTACGATTGCTTTTTTAGAACTAGGTAGTGATAAAGAAAGGACATTTGAAATGTTGATCAAAGATGAAGCAGCTTTTATTCTTGAAAATAAATCAATTAATAAGCCTAAACTAAAAATACTTAAGGACTCTCTAGGTTTAAATGCTAAGAATTACTTTTTCTCCAAGGCTTCAACTTTATCATCAATTACTCATAAAACCTTTGAAAAAACTAATAGGATTAGAGGAGGAATTACGGCAACATGGATGACTGCGAAAGGAAATAAGTTCGTTGAAGAAAAGAATATGACCTATATCCCAAAAGTCCATGTGGATTTAATCAACCTAAATGATATGATATTAGATTGATAAAATGAGAGTTCAAATTTTATTTTTTACAATTCTAATTTTGTGCCTAACAAAATCTACCAAGCTTAGTTCACAAAATGACTTTTCTTTCAACAATAGTGACTTCTCTTTTGGTTTTGGTGCAAAGCTTAACATAGAACTAAGTTATAAATACCGCCCAGATTTTAAGCTGGGTATCACTGGTGGTATAAGTTATAATGCAGATATCAATAGCTACGGTATTAGCCCAACCTTGCATGGCGGTTTTTTGTTCTTTAATGGAAGGAGTGTTGGAGGTAATCAAAGTAGAAAAAGATATACTATCCAATCTCATGCATTTTTAAACACAATGGCAGTATTTCAACTCGACCGTCTGGATTTTAATCCAATAAATAGACCAGTACCTCTTTATCATTTTGCCGAATTCACCGCAAACCCTTTACAAAATCCATTTAAATCATCGGTTAGTTATGGCATGAATTTGATACTGGTACACGAGAAAAAATTACAAAGAACAGGTTTTTTTAATCTAAATGTATCAGGTAGATTTCAGATTACCTATTACAATGATGGGGGACCAGTACTGGGGTGGGCTGGCGACAATCAAGATAGATATTATACTGGAGGACTTGTGTTAAGTTATCATGGTAACATTGAAGATGTCGTCAACTTGGTTGAATTAAGCTATCACAAATTTACAGGTTACCAAAAATATGCATTTGATGTTGGGGAACATCTTCAAATTGATTTTATAAATTATAAGGATACCAACCAGTTCAAATACAATCAACAACGTTGGAGGTTAAACTTTTCCAATCTAGATAATGGTTTTGGCGGGAGTGTTTCGTTATACAATCTAAATTCTTTGGATTTCCAAGATTTCCTGCATTTTTGGACGAATGTACCTTACCACCCAGATTACTTTCATGGATATAGGTTGATGTTTGGTGGAAGATATGAGTATAATAATTCCAATTTATAATAATGAAAAAAGAAGCTGTAATTATTCTTATCATTTTACTCAACCTGAGTTGTAGTTCTCTTACAACTTTTAAGAAAAGTGACTTATTGGAATTTAAAAACATTAAAAGGTTTAATATCTCAGATTTTAAGACTTATGTTTTTAATATCTGTGAGAAGTATGGAAAAGAAATAGATAATTCAAAAAGATTTTGTGAATGTCCTGATAATTTTTTTGATGTAGCCCAAGAACAACAAATAAGAAAAGTTGAAGAACTGTATTTGTTGATACATCGTGAAACGGATATGGTATTATATCTTACCACAACTAGCCATAAGTATATTTATAAAAAACCTGATGGATTTTTGAATGACCCCGAAAAGTTCAAGGACAATATAGTTTTAAATGAGATTGAGAATATTTATATAGGTAGAAAAGATACGATAAGTGGATTAATTCATTTTCCAAGTTTTAAAGATAAAAACGATATTATTTTGCATTATGATAGGTCAAAATTTCCCGAATCAGTCCTATTGACAAGCGGCAATTTGGCGACGGCAGAAAATGATTATGACATTTCCGAAGAAATTCCTCTTAGTGATGTTTTTAACCAAGAACTTATTTATAAGCATAACAAGAGAATGTCTTTTAAATTCTACCGGAAGGTCAAAAAAACGCTCAAAGAGGAAATGGCAATGGAGGTCGACAGATTATTAATTACTTCGAAGAAAGGGAAAGTTGATGTTTTATTCGGGTTCAATAATATAGAAACTCCATTTCAGTATTCTAAAGTGAGTGTACGATATCATCCAAATTTTTCATTAATCCGAGAGCATTGACTTTTTACACGATCCGACGTAGGAGGGGAGTGTAATGTGTGTGGAATGATATTTTACTACATTTTTTTAATTTGACTACGGAAAAACATAAATAAATACCTGTTAAAATTATTTATATTCTAATTGACTTATGAGCTAGCTCCTGGCTACAAATTTTATGTTTAAAATATGCAAAAACCACAAGTTTCTGATAGAATTCTTAATGTTTTGCATCAAGATTATGCCAAACCATTTTCAAAGAAATTTGATTTAAAAAGGACTACAAAAGAGTTTGGAGAAGATGTCACGGAAAAAGAAGAAGAAGTTTTAAAATTTATTGCCATTTGCAATCAATATAATATTGAAATACAGAAAAACATTGTCGATGCTTTTACCAGATTAAATCTAACGAAAATTGAAATTTTAGACTTTTGCCATAGAGCTATTAATAAACATTTAATAGAGATTAAGCCTAAAATATTTTCGCAGTATATCAAAGAAAATGATGCGTCAACAATCGGAAATATAGAGTTTTCAAAGTTCAAACAAGAAAATGGAAGTGAAATCAATATTCAGCAAATCATTGAAATAGGTGGGGATATTTTAAGTTTCTTAATTTCTCTGATTAATGATTGGAAATTTTCTAAAAATTTATTTGCTCCATCTATTAATCCTACCGATGATGAATTTGGGCGATACTTTAGCTATATATGGTTTAATACAAATGTCTTATTGAATCTTGAATCATCATATGAGATTTTGCTCTTTGAAAATGGAGATTTTGAATCAAATCCAAATTTTGATGAATTTAAAATTACAACAAACCTAAAACTAATTAGATTACTTACGCAAGCTGCGGACATAAGAACTAATAGTAATTTAAATGAAACTTCGTATTACTTAAGTGGTATTTATACCAAAGTTCACAAAGAGAAAATTGGAGCTAAATCTTTATCAATTAAAAATGGGTTTTTGAACATTACCAAAGGTATTGTTAAAGAGAGCTCTATAAAGTTATCCGCAGATGCAAACGTTTTTATAAGATTTTATCATTTCCAAGAGGAAAAAATAAAGCATTTCAATGGTTTGACATTAATGGATATAAATGAGGTTTTAATATTAATAGTAGGCTTCATTAATTTAATATCTGAAAAATTAAGTGCAACTGGTACTTTATCCATTTACGATACCCCGTCACGAATTAATGAAAAGGATTTAATTGAATTTTTGATTGAATGTACAGATTATGACAGAGAAACCTTAGAAAAAATAATTTCAGCAATAACCTCCAATGACAAAAAACCTTATTTATGGAGAAAGCCCTTTTATAAAATCGATAAAACTTTATATTTCTGTTTAGTAACACTAAATGCTCCTAATTATTCCTTGCTGGTAGAAGAATTAATTTATGCAGCTGGATATTCAACCAGAGATGGTGAAAACCTTCTAAAAAGATTTATCGAAAAGGAGTTAAAACTAGAAAGAATAAAATATTCTTTCTCTAAAGTTGATTTAAGCACAATAGTTAGTGATTCAAGCGATTTAACTAACAATTTGCTATACGATTTAAAAGATTACTATATACTAATTGAGCCTATATGCTATAATCATCCTATAGAGTCTGAAGAAATCGATAATGCAATAAAATTAATCGGTAATAGGGCTTATGATTTAGCAGGTAAAACTGCATTTTTAAACTCAAGGATAAATGATAAAGGTATAATTCCAATTATGATTTCAAATCATAATGCTCTTAGCTCTTTGCGCATTAACAATATAACCACTTTTGATTTTAACTTATTTAAAAATTATTTTTTCACGGGAGAATTTAGAAATGTCCAAATTGCTATCAAAAAAAATAGGAAAATAGAGAAGGAAATATCCAGAATAGAATATTATGCAGATGAAAATGAGTTTAACTCGAACTTCATTAATTTTTTAAGGTCTCCAATACCAATTATATCAATTTTTCAAAAAATGGCTTGGAAAGAAATCCAAGTTACCCCTGATGACATTAATATAAAAATAACTATTGATACAATAGACCAAATTGAGAATAGCGATGATATCTACAACAGATTAAGAGTTTTAGATAACGCTCTTAACAACAAGTATTATTACGACCACGATAAAAGAAAAAATGAGCTCTACGACGACTCTATTGCATACTCTTTAAACAATATTTTAATGTCTATCGCTTACGGAGATTATGAGCTATCCAAATCCAAAATTGAATTATATACAATCATTAAAAAAGCTAAAATTGAGGGGTATAGCCATATGATTTACGCTTTAACTAATGCATTTTCAAAAGTTTCTTACACTAAGATTAAAAAGGATAAATCCTTCAAATTAGTTGACTTTGAATTTGACGAGATTTTTCCATTATTTGACAAAATATTTAAAAAGAAACATAATGAAATTCGATTATTTGATTTTACGATAGAAGAGAATCTTTTTACCAAAACTGAAGAAAAAAAACTGATATCTTCAGCTTTAAATGTCTTATCAATTCTTGGTCCAAAAAGTTTAGCTGATGGAGATTTTGAAACTATGTTCATGCAAATTTCAATTGTTAAAGCTTTTAAAAAGAAATATGCTTTAGACTATGAGTTCTACTCAGTATGTTATAACATGGTAGATTCATTAAACTTCAATGGTAAATTTCAACGTGCAAGAAATTTTAGTGAAGAGATTTTATTGATTTCCAAAGAAGAGAAAAAACATCATTATGGCTGGGGTATCTTGTTTAAATGTTTTACTTATCAAAAGAATAATTTTGAAGCTGTAATCTATGGGGCATTGTATTATACATCCCTCATAAGGTTTGCCAATTTCAAATATTCAATTATTACAGATTCCTTATACAACGCCTTAAAATTCTTTAGGGAATTTCATTTACCCAAAATGATGGACTCAGTAAACGAAATATTAGACGAGATAAAACTTAAAAAATATGATGAGCAAAAGTTTAAGCTTAGTTATTTTTTAGGAAGGTTTCAAAATTTGAGAGCTAATACAGATACTATTGATGATTCCTTAGATTATTTACAAAAAAATTTACCTCAAATCGTTTCTTTTAAAGAGAAAGGTATTTTGCCTTGGTTAAATTATTTATACAACATAAAAAGATACAAAGACTTAGGGGAGAAAGAGTTCGATAAACCAATTGAAGATACCATAAAAAGGCTTGAAAGCGAAGTAAAAAGTGACAGCTATAAATCAATCAAGCGACGTCACTTTGGAAACTTAAAAGAAAATAAGAGAGGTTTAATAAGTTCACTCAAAAGCGTTTTTGAAACAAACACATCGAACGATTTTGAATTTGAAATAAAACATTTAGAACTTCCTGTGAAGCTTTTACTCGCAGAAGCTGTAAAACAAAATGATATTGAAAGCATACTACTTTGTGGTTTAGTTCTTAACGATAACACATTGACTTATGATGACAAATATTTTGAACATAACACTATTACAAGAGCTACGATAGATGTCAATACTGAAATAAAACTAAGATTAGAAAATTATTATGATTATATAATAGAAAACCTAAAACTAAAACATAATCAAGTTTTTATATGGGTTTTTAGTCATGATAAAACTTTGTACTCTATAGTTATTACTCATGATAAAAAAGTAACGTTAAAAGAGTTGTCCAATTGGGACTACTCCAAAATGCGAAAATGGATTAAACAAAAAGAAAATTTCTTCTTTGATTCAAAAAAATATTTTGACCTTGGAGAGCAAGAAAGTGAATATCAAAATACCTTAGATACTCTTTCTTTTTTTGACTTGGAACTTGAAGTTGATTATGATGAAATATTATTCTCAAGTAGCCTTGATTTAACTCAATTTCCATCCAATCTAATAATTACTAACAAAGACTTTATAAGTTCTGAGGTACCTGTAACAAATATTATATCCGCTGAATGGCTTATTAAAAATGGAAATGAATATTGTTTACCAAGTACTTTTTCTTCAACCGCTTGGATACCAATTGAAGATGGAGACATTCCAATAAATTCTAGTTTTAGTAAACTCAAGCCTATTTTAGAGAATAACGGTACCAAAATAATTGAATCAAGAAACATAAGTCACTATATTGATACAGATGTAAATATTTTTCTTGCCCATGGAGAAATTGGATTTAATAATTTCAGAGCCATTTATACTAATCATAGTTCTGAAAGTGCAGTTTTAGATGTAGACTCCTTATTCGGAAAGGGAGAAATTGCAATTCTATTTATTTGTAATTCAGGTTTGACTAACGAAGATATCTTTGCAAATAGCGTGACTTCTTTATGCTATGATATTTTAAAACTTGGCTATAAAGCGGTAATAGCACCCTTTTGGAGATTGGAAATAACTATTCCTTCTTATTGGCTAGACGTGTTTTTTAGGAAATTTAAAGAAGGTTATAAGCTTTCTGCAGCTGTTTATGTAGCAAATGCTGAACTAGCAAAATATAAAGAAGAAATATCGAATGCTTTTTTTGTTCCTGAAGGTAGATTAGCAATGCATTTATATGGTAATCCAAATTTAACGGTGAAAAAGGGTTAAACGAATTTTTAATAAAAAAAGGGTTTCAGGCCTAAGAGAATTTTGGCGAAAACAATAGGGGAGAGGAGCGTTAGAATTTTAGGGCATGTGTAACACTCTTTATTGACTTGCAAGATTTTCCAAAAAGTTCAAAACTGTCTTAAAAGTAAGCATGGATCCTAAAATTTAGCGACCGACCCGTGATTGTTTCCAAAATTATCTGTGAGCCTTGATTTTTTGTTTCTTTTTTATCAAGAAAAAAGAAAAGAAAGAACAGCAAGAGGACTCAAGCCTATTTGACATAATGTTTTAAGTACTCACAAAAAAGTTGAATCGGAGGAGGATGTGAGCAAATGCTTAGAAATTTACTCGTAGAGAAATTTTAAGCTTTTGCAGGACGTTGAAGAAAAGCCCGTGAAATTTTTCTTCTCCAATTTTTCAATTAAACCTAAGATTACAATCAAATACGAAAAGCTGAGCTTTTAATGGCGCTGGCCAAGTGGCTGAGAATTGCGTATAAAAATAAATGCAAGGGCATTTACTTTTTATCAAAGCAATATGCTGTTGGCTGAGCGGCTATTTTACATAACGGCAAATTATAGATACAAATGAAACGACGTGCGAAGCACACCGCTTAAAAAAGGTTTCTTGTATACCGGCAAACGAATGGTTAATGTGTGCAGAAAAGATTGTGCGGTATTTGACATAATAGAATTATAGCTTACGAATGCGGTGAAGAAATAACCTAGCGTGTAAAACTGCTATGACATAATTGTTGACGATATAAAACACTCACATGTTGTTATATCTACAATTATATCAAATACGGTGGTATTGGCGCAGTTTTACCCATATAAGAATTTGTACTATAATTTATATTATGTCAAATAGAATATTTTAAATACTATTAACCCTTCTATTGCGTTCTTCTTGTAGTTCCAATAAAATGTACGGTTGCATGCATAAAATTATTTTCCCCCTGCTGTTTTGCAGCACTGTCCTTCTACATGCTCAAATTGATGAATTCTCCGTATTGGGATTACCGTCCGGAACGGCTTTAGAAATAAGGTCCATAACGGACGCTTCCGAAGGGGCTTTGGCCTATGCCACCGACGAAAACCGAATCTACCTTTTTGATGGGGCCAATTGGAATGTACTCGTACGGCAAAGCGATCCCAATGTGTATTCCGGTTCCTTTGTGGTTTCGGCAACAGGTACCATCAACGTAACGGGTCTGCCCTTCCAACCGCGGAACATCACCTTTGTTGCCCATGCCAATGTGGAATCCCTAAATCTCAATAGTGACAATGGTATTCGAAATAACGAACGCGATATCGCCAACGCCTTTGCCTCCGCCAATGGTTTTGCCCGGGATGATTCAGGTACCATTGCGCAGCAGACCATTGCCATCGGTGGACATGGCAATTCCATTAACGATATCTCAAGGTATGCTTCAAGTGCGCATTGTATCGGCATGCGCTACGGCAACCAAAATGGAGACTCTCTAGGAATTACTTCGGCCATCCTAACCAGCTTTGACCCCGATGGTTTTACCGTGAACGTGGATAGTTTTGCAGACGGTTTAGTGGTGTTGTTCACCGCTTATAACTAGGAGGTCAACGGCCAAGAGTTCAGTCCATAAAGGGCAATATCAATGTTTTTTCCCTTCAAATCAAAATACCCCAAATACGCCTCTTTGGCCAATTCCTTTAAGCCCAACGCTTCCATGAGTACATCCGAGACCAACAACTCCTTGCCTGTTTCATTGCAGAGCGACTGTATCCTAGCCGTGGTGTTCAGCACATCCCCAGTATAGACAATCTCCTTTTTTAAGGCCCCTACCTCTCCCGTGGTCACCGTGCCCATGTGCAGTCCGGCCTTGAATCCAGGTGCATAGCCATAGGCCTTCATGTACCTGTCTTTTTTGACCTGCAAGGCCCTCTTCATATCATAAAAACAGTCAATGCAATTGTTGTTGACAATACCCCGCTTTTTGGGCCATGTAATCACGATCTCGTCCCCCACATATTGGTACACATCCCCCCAGTTTTGGATAATGGCATCGGCCAAGTCGTTATAATATTGCTCCAGAAGTTCAAAATAGCGTACATGTCCCAAGGTTTCCGCTAAGGTCGTGGACGATTTCATATCCAAGAACATAAAAATACGCTCCTCCTCCTTGGGTGTGTGGTACTTCCCTGTAAAAAAATTCTTCAATACGGAATGTCCCAAATTCTCACTTATGGCTGCATAGATCAAGGAAAGTAGCAGACTGAACCCTATCTGCAGTACCGTGCTCCAAAACGCCAGACTACCCCAGAACACATTGAATTTCCGCCAGACAGCCGGGTCGGAAAAGCTGCTTTTCGACTCAATGCGGGCCGCTATGGGGTACACTACCGCCACCAACACAAAAAAGAAGACCAAATACAATAGAAACTTGAATAGGATAGTCATCAAGAGACTGGCCTTCTGAAACAAACGGTTACCATATATCACTTCAAAAATGCCCACCACAATACCACCAACAAAAGTGGCGAAAATGGCAAAAATGAAAAGTTGAAAAGTGGGGTAGATACCTCCTTCCGGTACTTCCCCTCCTCCAATAGCGAGGACATCGGATAACATAAAAACGGCCCCCATAACGGCCCAAATAACCCCGAAGGGGAGAATTCGGGAAAGGTTCCATCGGGTTTTTGGAGAAAGTTTTAGCATCCAACGACTTTTAGCGCCTAAAGTAATTGAAAAATGGCTACCACAAAGTTAGAATATCCAATCCCAGGAACAGAACGGGTTTGGACCCTTTTAAATGAAACAGAGTGTTTTGGACACCGGCTTTATCATTTAAAAATCGACTACTATGCCAATACTGGGAATGATCTGTCCCGCATCATTATCAATCTCTACAAGACTTCGAGGCTCTACAATGGCACCGTTGGCACCCCGACCCAATCCAAATTCAGGCGGTTGGGGAATATCTTGTCCCAATACATTCTGAGCTTCAACAAAAACATCCAAGGACAACCTTTTAAAATTCCATTTTTTATCAATACGAAGGTCCAGTTGACTAAAGATATCCAGGTTCTCCTCACCTAGCCTGGTATAATCCAAGATTACTTCCGGGTAATTCGCTAAGGTTGCTTCTAAATCCGTGGGTACAAAAGGGGTTTCCCCTGCAAAACGGTAGCGTGCACTGACCTCCCAATTGCGCTTTAATTTGTAACCTCCGGTAAAAGAGATCAAATGCCTACTATCCCATACCGACGGCAGGAATTCATTTCGGTCAAATCCGGTAAATTCGCTGTAAAACCATGTATAGGCAAAAATCCCGTAAAAGTTATTGGAGAGTTTCTGCTGGAACTGTAATTCTACCCCATAACTCCTCCCCCGCCCCACGGTTTCCACATCTTCACTCCCCAAAATCTCAAAATCAGCCCCTTTATTGGCCAGGGATACCTGGTCCAAAACGGATACCGGGTAATCGTCATAACGTTTGTAAAAGCCCTCCAGGGAAATGCTGGAGGAAGGCCCAAAATAGTGCTGAATGCCCACTACCAAATGATCACTTTTCGTGTATTGTACATTTTGGTTCACGAGCAAACCGCTGTTATCGCGGAAGCCTAAAATGGTATAGGGAGGCAACTTAAAATAGCGGCCTACGGACCCATTAAGGCGCCAGTTCTCCTTGAATTCATAAGAAAGCGATAACCTTGGTGAAAATGTGGACAACAGGTTATCTTCTTCAGTAAACGTATCATCGTCCAAGCGAAATCCCAGGGAGACATCCAGTTTGTCGTCCAAAAAAGATCGGGTAAGGTTCGAAAAGAAACCATATTTAAAGAAATCTATTTCGGTGGTAAACGCTTGATCGTCCGCTAGATTTAGCGTTTCATTTTCATAATCGGAATATTGGGTATTCAACCCTGAGGTCAATTTCCAATCGCCCAAAAAATTGGTCATCGTAAAGCGAAGTTTGGTTTCGGACTCGGTCGCGTCATTACTGAAAATCACCCCGGTTTCATTTTCCGGATCCTCAAAACGGGTAAAATCGTTCACTAGGGTGTTGTTGCTTAGTGTGGTCTCCATAAAGCCTTTTCCGTCCCGAAAGCGTTTTTTCCAACTGATTCCTATAGCATTGGTACGCTGTTCAATAAAAGGGGCCTGTTCCAATTGTGCCTGTTGCTCTGCATCAAAGTCCTCCGGGGCTTCAACACTGAAATCGTCTATGGATCCCACGCCAATAAGGCTAAGACTGTTGTAAGCGTCAAATTCATGAGTCACCTTGTATTGATAATCCCAATAGTTGGGGCGAAATGGTAGACCAATGGCTTCGAACAAGAATTGTAGGTAACTGCGGCGCACTGAAGCCAAGAAGGTGGTTTTGGAAGCATCCTCCCCACCCTTAAATAAAGGACCTTCCATAGTCAAGGCAGCCTCACTGGCACTCACCCTGAAATTCCCGGTAAAATTCCGACGGTTCCCATTCCGTTGGCTAAATTGCAGCACTCCAGACAACGGATTGTCATATTGCGCCCCAAACGCCGAAGTGGATAGGGTAACATTCTCGATAAAGGAAACATTGATCAATCCTACGGGGCCTCCTGCACTCCCCTGTGTAGCAAAATGGTTGACATTAGGGATTTCCATGCCATCCAAATAGTACACTGTTTCATTAGGCGCGCCTCCACGAATGATCAAATCGTTTCGAAAGCCCCCAATGGATGGAGAAACTCCCGGCAAGGTCTGCGCTACTTGCACTACATCATTATTACTTCCCGGATAAGTGGCAATCTCCACCGCAGAGAGGGACTGGGTGGACAATGGCGTCTCACGCGGTCGACTAATGGTGTTGGCATTGGACACCACCACTTCGTCCAATTGTTGGGCGGCTTCTTTCAGGACAAAATTATAGTTTGGGGTACCCTTGGAACGTACAATAACGTTGTATTGGGTTTGCGTTTCAAAACCAATATAACTCACCACGAGATTGTAGGAGCCCGGGGTAATCCCTTCCAAGCTGTAGTTGCCATCAAAATCGGTTTGGCTCCCTTTTTGCGTGCCCTCCAAATACACGGAGGCCCCAAATATGGGTTGTCCCGTCTCATCGATGACCGTACCAAAGATATCGACTGTAACTTGTGCTTGGGAAAGGTTCATCACGACCAAAGAAAACAGAAGGGACCTGTGAAACTTGGGTGAAATTCTCATTTTGTTTAATTTTTAAATACAAATATTAAACATTATGATATTATAATACAGTAATTATATTTAATTTTGTGTTAAATGATAGTTTATGGATGAGTATCAATTGATTCAAAAGCTGGTCAACTTGGTTGGGGAATTTCGGAAAAACCATACCGAGGAACAATTTTCGATTGCTTCCTTTTTGGCCTGGACCCAAGGTGAGCTAGAAGAAACCGCTTCCAATACCGATTTAAAGATTACGCGATTTAGCTTGGAAACGGAACTCGCTGCCTATATCGGTCGACTTGGCCGTTATTCCAATACGTATATCAAAACCGCGTTGGAAGGGCTTCCTTTTTCCACAGATATGGAATTTGCCTTTACTGCTATTCTTGATGGTGCTGGACAAGTGGGCAAGACCGACCTCATTCGCTTAATGGCGTACGACCGTTCTTCAGGGATGGGGGTCATTAGGAGACTATTGAAAAAGGGGATTATTGAGGAGTTTCCAAATCCCCAAGACAAACGCGGAAAACTATTGCGTTTAACCGATCTTGGAAGACAAAGTGTGCAGATGGCTTATCGGCATGCGCCTAAGGCAGCCCATCTAGTTTCAAAGAACCTCAGTTATAAGGAAAAACTACAATTGTTGCTATTGCTAAAAAAATTGGACGACTTCCACTACCCGCTTTATTTGGCTGAGAAGAAAGGGAAGGAGCTATTTGAGTAAAACAGTTTTCCTTTGCTCTTTGTCTTGATATCACAACAAACCAAAAGTGGAAGGGGATGATAATGGGATACTAAAAGAATTTCCAAACGATTTTTTCACCTCTCGGAGCTATCCCTTGATTTATCGACACACCGCCTTATTTCGTACAAAGGCATATTGGGTATTGCCAATGCGCCACCTGCCCTGCATCAAATAAGCCCTGTTGATGGCTTGGACGCTTTGGGTCCCGTCGGCAAAATTTAAAATCCCCATCACCGTTCCCTGCCTATTTTCCAAATGCCAGGTACCATAGTTGCTGCCACGGGTGACCCCATGGGCATTGCCCCCATAACGACCCTCAACACTAAAGCCCCCATCATAATTTAAACTGAAACGTCCATCTGCACAAAAGTTGATATAGGTAATGGAACTGGCATTACTGTCATTTAAAATAGAGGTCCTTTGGTAATACACCAGTTGGCCACCAGCAATGTAGTGGAAGAGTTCCTTTTCGTCTCCGGAATACTCGGAATTGGGAGCACTACCTTGAGTATTTCCAGAGGATTCCGTGGGTGTGTCCCCTGACCCACTATTGAAATATGGGGACAAATCCACTAGTGCTAAATTGTGCGCCGTGGAGGTTTGATAAAATGTATAGGTAATTCCTTCAGAAACAATACTCAGTCCACCTTGGATGGCTGTGCCTGTGAATCCATAATCCCCAACCTGGGTGTACACGGTACCGGCAATGCCATTTCCCTCATTTTGGGCCTTAAGGGCAAACGAACCTTCCGATGACATCAGAACACCATGCCACTCCGTTGGCATTTCCTTTAATTGTAAGCTGACCGCACCATTGGGCGTCATATACGTCCCTGCATACGTTCCATTTTGTGCGACCAATATTCCCGCCCATCCGAGAAGGACCACACCTCCAATAAATACCTTTAACAACCCGTTAGGTTTCAATTATTCTTCCTTTTTTAGTTCTTCCACATTGCCCCAGTATCCAATCGTCATCCGCTCTGTGCTATTGATGAAGAAGTTAGTCTTAAAATTGGGGAATAAGGTTCCGCTAATGTTAAATCCTTCCCCATCCCCGTTAACAATGTCAAACCTAAAATCGTAGTGCTTTTTCTTCTCATTATACGCTATTTCAAAGTCCTCTGGAATTCCCTCAAATTGAATGCCTGCCTGTTGGGCGTTGTAAGTGTTCGCGAATTGGCGTTCACCATAGTATGGTAAAATGGCAAAAACACTGTCATTCCTCATTTTCAAATAACTGGCGGTAGCTATAATATCAATTCTATTGGGATTGCTTCCCGGAGGTAACAGCCCCGCAGATGCAATGGCATTAATGCTTTGCGTGGCCAAGGGATTGGCCCATCTTGCGTCTAGGTAAAATGACTTGGAATTGACCATTTCCTTCAGTTTTGCTCGGTCCTCCGCAGTAACTATTTGTTTTTGACCCCCACAGGCCACTAGGGCAAATCCTATCAATACGTATTTCAGAAGTGTCGTTTTCATTGCATTCCTTTTTTAAGTTCAATACCAAAAATAATAGCACAAAACCCTTGCCAAAAGTTAAACTGAGCCTACTGGGCCCTAGCCCTGGCGAACTGGTGTTTTGATTCCGTGGGTGTACTCCCCTATTAAAATAGACCCCTTCCACCCTACTCCAGGTGCACCATAATGATAACCTAAAAGTTTCTTTGGGGGAGCTTACCCTAAGATATTACATTTCAGGCAAATCCACTTATCCATTTCCCTCAAACCATCTTTTAAAATCGCCCACTTTTTCACGGCTTACCACAATTTCCCGATCTCTGGAGTTGTTCAAGCTCAACTTTAACCTGCGATTGGAGTACACCACCACATCCGAAATGGCCTTTAAGGAGACCAAGTAACTCCTATTGACCCTAAAGAATTCCTTGGGATCCAACAGTTCCCGCAACGATTCAATGGTATATTCCACGGGATATTCCTTGCCTTCCGGGGTAATTAAACATACATCGCGACCTTCTGCATAAAAGGCCAGAATATCCTCGGTCATGATGGAACGCAAATGATTTCCAATACGTACGAGAAATCGGTCCTTAAACGTCCTTTTGGCCATTTTGGCAATGGTTGGGCCTATCTGTTCCGCACCGGAAAACTGTTTCTCCAAGGATTTTAGCTTCTTTAGGGATCTTGACAGATCGGTAAAGGTGATGGGTTTTAAGAGATAGTCAATACTATTCACCTTAAAGGCGTCTATGGCGAATTCATCAAAAGCCGTAGTGAAAATAACCGGCTTGTTGATTGTGGTGCTGGAAAACAGTTCAAAGCTTAAACCATCCGTAAGCTGAACATCCATAAAATAAAGGTCTACCTTATCATTATTGGCCTCAATCCAAGGCAGGGCCGTTTCCAATGAATCCAAGACATGGAGAACCGCAATGGCGGCATCACATTTGGCCAAGTATCGTTTTAACTTTTCCGCGGCCAAAGGCTCATCCTCAAGGATCGCTACGTTCATGATAGGTCGGTTTTGGTAGTTGTATCACTTTTAGGTTTCCTACTGTTTTTACCTCCAAGGGTGTTTCAGAATAATATTGATAGGCACGGGAAACATCATCCAAGATATCCACGTTTAAGGATTCCTGCAATTTTTCTTCCGGTTCATAAGATACCTCAAAATGGGTGTTCTTTTCTTCAATGGCAATGATCAACGCCTCTTTCTTGGGAATGGTGGTTCGAACAATGGCCTCCACCACCCTCAATAGTGCCGTGGGAACAATGTGCGGTTGTTGATGTATGGTTTTTCCCAAACGTATCTTTCGATGTGGCAGGTGGTTAAAAAGCTGGATCAGGCTTTTTGTTACGGCCAATTCTTCTTCCATTGGAACCATCTCCCGTTTCCGTTTGGACAGAATGTAGCGATACACACTGGAAAAATAATCAGAAAGTTGCTCTGCTTTGGAAGGACTATCCTTCATGGTGACCAGCATGGCCTCCAAACTTTCAAAGAGCAATTCTGGGTGTATCCCTTTCAGATAAACGGAAAAATCGCTTTCTATCCGAAGTTTTGCCTGTTCTTCAGCTTCCAGTTTTTTGGTGTTCTTTCGGTACAGAAAGTAATGCCCTAGATAGAGCACTACGTACAACAAGGTAATAAAGGAAAAAATGCTATTGAACACATAAAGCTCCCTAACACTGGGCTCATACTGGAGTACGTTGATAAAATACAGGTATACGGCGGTGGTCACCAATACAATGGTCAACATCATGGAAGCACATAATTGAAATACGACCCGCCAAAAAAAGGACTTTGGCCATTTCAATCGTTCAAACACCCATAACGATGCCCGAGAGAATTCTTGGGTGACATAGGCCAATACAATACAGACAAACAATTCTTGGCTTAAAAAGTCTTCTTGGATGTACAGCACGGCATCATTGATCAACAACAGTAAAAGATACACCAAGGTTCCACAAAAAAGTGGGCCCAACAACCGAAACCATGGATGATGTATAAAGAGTTTATTCATCTTTCAACAAGGGCAGGGTCACCGTGAAATGGTCCCCGTCCTCCACTTTTATTTTTACCTTGGACAACATGGTATACCGTCCCTTAATATTCTTCAAACCAATGCCCATTGAGGAAGCGGCTTGTCTTTTTAACACCTTATTATTGGTAATGACCAAGGAGTTTGCATCACCCCTAATGTGTATTCGTATTGGATTTGCTTGACTCACCCCATTGTGCTTTACTGCATTTTCGACCAATAATTGAAGGGTCAAGGGAGGTATATTACTGCTTAGGTGATCCTTATCCAATGTCACGTTGAACGTAAAGGCATCCCCGAACCGCGTTCCCAGTAGAAAAGCATACGATTCCACAAATTCCAATTCTTCCTTCACCGAAATCAATGACTTTCTACAATTCTCCAAGGTGTATTGATAGGATTTTGCCATGGAACGGATAAACGTCTCCGCTTTTTGGGTGTTGTCATGAAATAAGACCGACAAGGAATTGATACAATTAAAAAGGAAATGTGGGCTAAGTTGTGATTTTAAGGTGGCCAGTTGGAGTTCTGCCTGTTGTCGCTCCCTTTTTAATTCCAAGAGCTGCATGGAGGCATATTGATTGTAGGAATAATATGCGAAATTACAAACATTATAAATAACTGATAAACAGAATAAAAGAATACCTAATTTTAAGCTTTGTTCTAAGGATAAGACATCAACAAATGCAGTGCCATTACCCATAAAACCATAGCCCCAAACGCCCAACCAAATGAGGCCCATACCGCTAGCGGTATCCCACAAAATGCCCGACAAAAGGCGAACACCGGTATATTTTTTCCAATCGAGGAGTTGGTTCAAAAAGGGATTGGAATAGACTACCAGGTAAACGATCAAAACACCTAAACACCCACTCAGTAGCCATTGGACAAACTCTGGAGATTGTTCAAAATTAACAAATCCAAAGACCAAGGTTCCTAGAAGAAATCCAGTAAAGAGCAGGCTCAGGTGTCTTAACATGGTTGGTTGGTATACTATTTTTTTAAATTGCACCATAACCCCAATTTAAAGAATATTGCCAAGGTATTCTTTAAACGTATCGAATATTGGAATTTTAAGGCGCCGTACATCGGTTACTGGTCTATAAGGTTACTATTTATAATCTGAAGGAAAACCCATTCGTTTTAAACTTTTAGAAAAATTTTACGTCGATACATGTATCGAATTGGAATGAAACAAAGGGCCGTATAAAGCAGCGCCCACACAAGCGATGCAAAATTTGGCGACAGCCCAACATCCAACAAAAAGGTGTTGGTCAGGGAATTAAGTGTTTTACCCTCCTTAAAAAATGGAACAAACACCACGTATAGAAATACAAAGGAGAGCATGTAGCTCGCTATGGCATTGGTGCCAAAAATCATAAAGGGCTTCGTACCCAAGGTGAATTTTCGGATATCCATCATCCAGGTGATGCCTATTAAAATGAGAACTGCGGTCCCACCCGTCACTAAGACGAAAGAACTTGTCCAAAGATTTTTGTTCAGTGGAAATATGAACTGCCAAACCCATCCAAGCAACAAAAAGGAGAGTCCCATGGGCAATATTCTCTTTATCAAATCCTTCTTTTTTGGGGTATTCAATGAGATCCCACCGATCCATACCCCTAACAGACCGGTAACCAAACTTGGGAGGGTACTCAATATTCCCTCGGGGTCGTGATCACCTCCGTATAACATACCCGGTAAAAACTCCCGATCAAACCATGATACAAGATTATTTACGGGCTCCAAGGAAGGATAACCAATTCCTGGGACCGGAAACCAAAACAGCAACAACCAATATCCTAAAAGTAGCAGTACCGCCAAAACTACCTGAGTCTTCCATGAAGAATTTAAAAACAACATACTGCAGCACAGGTACACGATGGCAATACGCTGTAATACCCCGGCAATTCTAAATCCTCCCGTAGCTGGATACACCAGAAGACTTACCACCAATCCCAACAGGAAGAGTACAAGGGTACGCTTTACAATTTTTTTATGGATTGTTGGATATGGAATACACCTTTTGATTTGTTTGTTCAACGAGATGGCCACGGACACTCCCATGATAAACAGAAAGAAGGGGAATATATAGTCCGCAAAAGTGATTCCATGCCAATCGGCGTGCCCCAGTTGGTCATATTCATTCTTGAAATCACCTGGATTGTTCACCACGATCATTGCCGCAATGGTCGTCCCCCTAAAAAAGTCCAGGGCATGCCAACGCTGAACAGTTTTCACTGAAGCAGAAGTCTTCATAACTAATACCAATAATTATTAGCGAATTGCCCTAAGAACGCGACCTAAATGGGAATCGGAATTGATGTTTTCGCTGGCATCGAAATAAGCGTCCCTAACTTCTTCAGAGGCATCGGCAACTGCTGGAGCAAAAGCCAGCAATATCTCCGCTTGATGATGATCGGAATTGATGCTCTTTGTAGCCTTCAATAGTTGTATCAGCTCCTTGTCTGAGTAAGACTCCCGTGACAATTGGTTGAACACAGCGGCCTTATGATGGTCCGAATTGACTTTTGTTAAGGTGGACAGAAAGGATTCCAGAGAACTGTCCACGTTTTGACTTTGTGCCGTTTTCTTCAGTATCGTGGCCTGGTGCACATCTGAAGACATATTGTCCTTCACCTGCAACAACAAATAGGACAGCTCTTCCTCATTCAATTTCCCTCGAAGTACCTCACTTAGCACACTGGCAATATGGTGATCGGAACTCATATCCTCCACAGAGGATAATAAGGTGAGGTAGGATGCTGACGTCAAATCACTGGAGGCAAGCGCTTTCCTCAACACAGTAGCCCTATGATGATCGGAGTCAATGGACTTGGCAGTAGAAATAAGCAGTTTGGTGTTTTCGGTATTCAGGGAGCGGCTGCTCAGTACTTTCGATAGGACGGAAGCTTTATGATGGTCAGAATTGATATCCTCGGCTATTCCAAACAATGCCTTCATTTGATTGTCAGAGATTTCACGGTTCTCAATGGCTCGTTTCAGAACCTCTGCCTTATGGTGATCGGAGTTGATCCTGCCAGTGGTTTGGATATAGGAATTGGTTACCGCATCAGAGGTCAAAAAAGCTTTGGCATTATGTTTTAGGATTTGAGCTTTATGGTGGTCAGAACTAATGCCCCCTACCCTTTTTAAGGTGGCAATCAAACCTTTTTCATCCAATTTTTTATCCAATAACAAACGTAAATACCGGGACTTTACATGGTCACTGGTAATTTCGTCCACTTCCTTCAATACCGGATAATACCCTCCCTTTTTATACATTCTGTCCACACGCTTCTCAGAACCAAGGGTGGTCGTCCTTACCACCTCCAATAAGATTTCAGAAAGCCATTTTTGGCCTTCATCATCAAAACTTCGTTGTTTCCCGCCCACGTAATATTTTTTGACGAGCTGCCCAGAACCATCGGGTTCCATAAAGATTCTCCTTCGACTACCGAAAGCCGTTTTCTTAATTTCCATATAGCCCCCACGTGAAATGGAAACCACATCAGCGTCGTCATCAGAAAGTTCAATATCTCCCTTGTACTCTATGGCAAAGTTGTTTCCAAATCCATTTTTAATGGAAATGGTTGTCTTACCATTGCTATTGATATTGACCGAAGTACTTCTTCGCTGTGCCTCTGAAAGGGATGGATGAAGTAATGCAACGATTAAAAGTGCCTTGATAAGAAGGGAAACAATGATTTTTGATAGGTGTGTCATGATTCTTCGTTTTTTGGAAATCGCCCGCCCTTGATGAAAGCGGACGATTTTTTGATTGATTGTTCGTTTTTTGATTGATGATGGCACAAATATCATCAGGGACCAACAACGAAAAAAATGAAATGTAATGGATCGTACACTTTGTGTAGTGAATTGTACCATCCATGAAATTGGGGCTGATCAATCGGTCAGTTGGGCAATCGGTGTCAGCACCAACTTACGAAATTCCACTTCAGCCCCTTCTGCCTGCAAAGCAATCTTACCTTTATTGGCCGTTGCGTTGAATCCATGGTTGACCAAATTACCATTGACCCATACCTTGACTTCATCACCAAGACATTCAATATTCATGGAATTCCATGCTCCAAGCGGGTTTTCAGAATCATCCGTAAGATTGACAATTCGTCGATTGGTTCCTTCGGTGACGCCCCATTTCTCTTTTGGGCCACGTCTCTTTTCCATATCCTTCACTTCAATATCCTCAACAATCACCCAAAAATCCCCCGCATCTTGATGTTGCATCTGAACCTCTATGGATTTAGGAAACATTTGATACAAAGCCCTTGGGGTAGATGCGTGAACCAATACCCCACAATTGCCGGGTTTACCGGAAAAACGATATTCCACCTCCAAGCGATAATTGGAATACTCCTGTTCCGTGACCAAATGACCCCTAGGTTCCCCTAAGGACACCAGCATTCCATCCCGTACCATAAAAGGCTTTGGTGCGTTGGGAATACTGTCCATCATTGGTACGTCCATGGCCCATCCCTTCAAATCCGTACCGTTAAAAAGTGAATGGGCATTATCGGCACAAGCCGCAGCGAACACCATGGCGAAGAACAACACGGCATATTCAAGCGAAAATTTCATTTTTTAAATCGGTTTAAAATTTTAAGGGTCTTTTTCGTATTGATAAAATAAACTCCCGTCAAAAGAATAACGGCAGCTACAATGGATTGCAACGTGATCTGTTCCTTTAAAAAATACCACCCCAAGAACATGGCCACAATGGGATTGACATAGGTATTCGTCGCCACCTTCTCCGGTGAGACGACTTTCAATAGGAAATTAAACGAGGTGAATGCCACAATGCTACCCAATAACACTAAAAGTACCATGGACCACTGTACCTCTACAGACCAAGAACTTGGCAAGGACCAGGATTCTTGAAAGATAAGGCTAAGGATAAAGAGCAGGATGCCTCCCGTAAACATCTGATAGCCCGTATTCACGAAGTAGTTTTTGGGCAAATCCGCTTTGGCCACAAAAAGACTGCCGTAGGCCCAGGAAAGCATGGCGGCAAAAATCATCAACATACCCAATATGGCGTTCTCCTGTTCCAAAATGTTCTTTTGACTGACCAATAAATAGATGCCCAACATCCCTAGAAAAACACCCAAAAGGGACATGGACTGAATCTTTTTACCTTGTAATATCCACATCATCAATAGAATGACCAAGGGTTGTGCCGATATTTCCAAGGCCGCAAAATTGCTATCCACAAATTTGAGCGCCCATACCACTGTCCCATTCCCAAAACTCAAAAACAAAAAGCCCAGGAAGACCGAATTCAAAAACTGCTTTTTTGAAATTTTGATGGACTTCCCGCTGAGTACGGAGATACCAAAAATTAAGGCTCCTGCCGTTACAAATCGAATCCCGGCCAAAAAGAATGGAGGTATTTCATCAACCGCTATTTTATTGAACAAATAGGTAGACCCCCATATTACATAAATGGCGAAAAAAGCGAGGATAATGAGTGCAGCGTTCTTATTTACCTTCATCAATGTGCGTGTTCGACCTAAAAATTCAATATTACACCGAATTAATTAACTATCCCTTTTTTTTCAAAATTTGTATTCATTATATTAATGCTCATGAAGGGATTTCTTGCTTTTCTTTTGCTAGTAAGTGGTTCTGCCTTTACCCAGGAATCCCTAGTCACGGTAAAGGAAGAACAAAAAGGAAATAGATTGGCGTTTTATGCCCTGAACGAAGATGAAAAACCCTATGACGTTCTTTTTGAAGTAAAGGGCACCAATTTTAGACAAAGCGCTGCAAGGCCAAGATTGACTCGGGTTCCAGCAACTTCAAAAGTACATTTAAAGACCATCATATTATACAGGGATAAAAAACCTCAGTATACTTATACGCTTACTACAAATGATAGCCTTTCCAAACGGGCACTAAAAAAGGAGTATACGATCATCGAGGTTGCGCCAAGACCTATACAACCAAAAAAACAGATTACCATTTACACTACGCCCAACTGTGTATCATGCGACTCCATCATCCAAAGATTAAACGAAAACCTTTATATTTTTAAGCATATTGATCTCAACGAAAAAGCAAAGGTCAAAGAGGGACTTTCAGCTGCATTGGGTGAACCTTTGGATTCGTTGAAACAACCTATTATCAACCTTGGAGGTCATCTGTATACGTGGATAAAGGATTACGAAACACTGCTGTCCGAGCTAGAGAAATAGACCGTATCAATTTCTTGTAAAAGGAACAAATCGAACTTGCATTAGGTTTTTAGAGGTAATCTTTCCCTTCTTCTTTCGTAGCAACACCAATTCCCTAATCCCCCCATGGGGTCCCAGGGGAATGACCATTCTACCCCCATCCTTTAATTGCTCCAAAAGCGGTTTTGGCACCTCTTCCGCTCCTGCGGTAACCATAATGGCGTCATAGGGGGCATATGCTTTCCAACCGTGGTATCCATCCCCTATTTTGACCACAATGTTGGTATAATCAAGTTGGCGCAATACCTTCCTTGCCTGCATACCAAGTGGTTCCACAATTTCAATGGTATAGACAGAGTCCACTAACTTTCCCAGAACTGCAGCTTGATACCCTGAACCTGTTCCAATTTCCAACACCTTGTCTTTCTTTCCGAGACGTAGGGCTTGGGTCATATAAGCTACCATGTAAGGTTGGGAGATGGTTTGTTTGTGACCAATGGAAATTGGGAAGTCCGAATAGGCATACATTCTTTTATCCTTGGAAACAAAAGAATGTCGTGGCACTTGCAACATGGCATTGAGCACCCTAACATCATAAATGTCCCGCCCTTCCAGTTGATATTTTACCATGGTTTTGCGCATGTCCATATAATCAGGCTCCTGAGCGCATATTTTAATTCCCATCAGGGGAATTACCATCAAAATCGTTATTAAACGCACTATTTCCTGACCTTTCTCTTTCAAATTACAAAATTCTATCGCTTGTCACAATTATGTAGTTTTGCACCTTAACTATTACCTATGGAAGAGCAAAACTGGTGGTACTTTTTGCATGATATCCTTTTGGAAAAAGGCGTATCCGAACAATGGGCGGTCTATGTCAATGTCTTTATGCTACTGGTCTTATCCACCGTTCTGGTTTTTTTGGTTGATTTTATCACTTGGAAGGTGCTACGCAAAGTCTCGTCTGGTATCGCCAAGCGCACCAAGACCAATTTTGACAATTTTGCCGTTGCGAATGGCTTGCCACGGCTTTTAGCCCATATACTTCCATTGATCCTGGCCTTGGAGTTGACACCATTTGTGTTCTACGACTTTCAGTATGCGGAAAATATTGCCTTTAAATTCATGAACATTTTGGGCGTGCTTTTGGCCCTTAGAATTGCACGAAGTTTATTGCAAACCGTTAGGGATTATTTAAAAACGCTACCCCGCTTCAAGGACAAACCCATAGACAGCTACATCCAGGTATTCATGATTTTTGCATGGGCGGCAGGAATTCTGAGCATTTTGGCAATCATTACGGATACCGATGTTTGGAAGTTTCTAACGGGATTGGGGGCCGTCTCTGCAGTACTTCTTTTGATTTTTAGGGATACCATTCTTGGTTTTGTTGCCAGTATTCAAGTAAGTATCAATGACATGGTGCGCATAGGGGATTGGATCACTTTTGAAAAATATGGTGCTGATGGCGATGTCATCGAAATCAATTTGGCAACGGTTAAGGTTCAAAACTTTGATAAAACCATTACGACCATTCCCACCTATGCCTTGATTTCGGATAGTTTTAAAAACTGGCGAGGAATGCAGTCCTCAGGCGGCCGACGAATTAAAAGAGCCGTAATCATAAAACAGACCAGCATAAAATTCCTAACTCGGGAATCCATTGAATCACTCAAAAAGATTGCGCTGATCACTGATTATCTGGAGGATAGACAGGCGAAAATTGTTGCTTCGAACAAAGAAAAAAATGTGGACAAGTCCCTGATCATCAACGGTCGAAACATGACCAATTTGGGCGTTTTTAGAAAGTATATCGAATCCTATTTGGAATCACATTCTGCCATCAACGACGAAATGATTTTAATGACCCGGCAGTTGGAGCCTACCACCCAAGGAATTCCATTGGAAATTTATGCGTTCAGCAGTGATAAAAGATGGCAGAACTACGAGTATATCATGGCCGATATATTTGACCATATACTCGCAGCCGTGCCCTATTTTGAATTGGAGGTTTTTGAACTCCCAACCCATTTAAAACCTAATTCTTAATAAGTCCTTGGCCTTCTATCCATGGTGCCCCAGCTGCTTTTAGTTCGGCTTCCAAAGCGGGCAGGGTAGATTCGACCACCTTTGCCAAATCCGTTTTAACCCTTTGTAATTGCTGCTTTGCCCTATTGAAGGCATTTAACTGATTTCCTGTAGGCCCATAGGTGTTGATCAAGGCCACAAAGCCAACAAATGAACCATCTCCAGGTGTTGGTGGATTTCGCTCGCCTATTTCATTCTTAGCGGTATTACCATTCATGATTTCATCAATGGAACGTAACGACTTGCGAGCTGCATTGATTTTCATCAACAATTCGTTGTTGGGCGTCTTCACTTGGCTGTAGGCCCTTTTCATGGCATCAACCAATTGCTTTCCTTCCTTCAAGGCCATATTGGTTGCCATCAAATCTTGTTGGAACCCTTGGAACGACTGTCGAAATGCATCAATTTCCTGAGTTGGTTTAGATGGCAATGCCCCTTCCTTCAAGCGTTTAACCTCTATTGAAACGGGTCCTGCCACTTTGGTAAGCATTCCATTTTCCCTTCGATGCAGCTCTGCTGTATACTTCCCAGGAGTGGCCATGTAGGGCGAACCAAAGAAATCATCATCATCACTTGGTTTTGGGGCTTTTAACGGAATACCGCTTCTACTGGCATGGGTCAAGTCCCAATTGACCCTATTGAACCCTTTGGCATTTGTTCCCCTAACGGTATTCACCACGGCTCCATTGCCGTCTTTAATAAGGAAGACATATCCCGGTTTGTCCTGATTTTTCTCTTCTGCCAAGGCATCCCATCCAGGGAACGGAATGGAAGATTTATTCTTGTTCAACTCCTTTTCCTTCTTTACCCTATCCTCTTTTAAAGAAGTTAATTTTTCTGGTAGATAGTAGGTCAATTCCGCCCCAAAGCCTGGATTTTTGGCCTTGTACGCATTATCGCCTTGGCCATAAATACCATCCCTGGGAACATACCAATAGGCCGTCCGTGTATCGAACAATTGAACTTCAGAGGATTTGGCCGAATCATAATCACGTAGTGGTCCAATATCATCCAAAACAAAGAATCCACGACCAAAGGATGCCGCAACCAAATCATCTTCCCTTCGTTGAATGGTAATATCCCTGAATGAAATAGTGGGCAGACCTCCTTTCAACTGCGTCCAAGTGCTTCCCCCATTCTTGGTGAAATATATTCCGAACTCGGTTGCTGCAAACAATAGGCTCTTGTCCACATGGTCTTGAACCACCCTCCATGTCAATAATCGCTTGGGCAGGTTTCCATTCATCAACGTCCATGATTGCCCCTTGTTGGTACTCTTTAAAAGATAGGGTTTGAAATCGCCTTCCTTGTGATTGTCCAATACCAAGTACACCGTGTTGGCATCATGCAAATCCGCTCTCACATCATTGACAAAAGCCCGATCGGGCACTCCCTTAATGGTACCCAACATAATTTTGCGCCAATTGCCTCCTCCATCTTCCGAAACCTGAAGGATACCGTCATCCGTTCCGGCATACAGCAATCCCTCTTGGACCGGGGATTCCGCCAAAGAGGTAATGGTATTGTATTCACTCATGGCGCCCACATCCCACGCATTATCCCAGCTTTGTTGCCTTCCAAGGATAGGAAGTTCAATGCGCTCTTCGTTGCGCGTCAAATCTGGAGAAATTGCCGTCCAATCATCTCCCCTATTTTCGGACTTCCAGACCCGGTAGGATGCAAAATACAGTCGAGTGGGTTTATGGGGGCTCACCAAAATGGGAGCATCCCAGTTGAACCGTTCATGAGGGTCCCCTGCGGCTGGTTGGGGTTGGATGAACACGGTTTCCCCTGTAGTCTGGTCGATTCTCCACAACCAACCTTGTTGAAATTCACCATACGTAATATCGGGATTTCCAGGTTCCGTGGCTGATTGGTGCCCATCTGCCCCAAGGGTAATCCACCAATCTTGATTCAGGATTCCATCCGAACGGGTGGTCCTGGACGGCCCACCATGGGAACCATTGTCCTGGGTACCTCCATAGACATTATAAAAAGGTTCCGTATCATCAACAGCCACCTTATAGTATTGAATCACCGGTAAATTGGAGAAATAACGCCATGTTTTGGTCAAATCATGGGATTCGTACAGGCCTCCGTCCGTGCCAAACAACACATAGTTTGAGTCGTCCGTTTTAAAGGCCATGGCATGGCTATCCACATGTTTGTTCTTTTCGTTCATGGTATAGAAGGTCTTGCCATGGTCCTCGGAAACCTGAACGTAATTGTTCATAAGGTACAGCCTTCCCTTTTGATGGGGTGAGGCGTAGAGCTCTTGATAGTAATGCGGGCCCGTACCCCCAGAAACCGTATTGGATTGTTTGCTCCATGAGGCCCCACCATTGGTGGACATGTAAATTCCCCCTTTGGTCCTATCCAGTTCAATGGCAGCGTAAATCGTTTCGTTATCAAAAGGGGAAATGGCCAAACCTGTCTTTCCCAAATTGGAGGTGGGGATACCATTCCCAAGTTTGGTCCATGTCTTGCCCCCATCCGTTGATTTATGTAGCCCAGATCCTGGACCACCCCCCATGTAGGCTGCCACGGTGCGATGTCTGTCCCAAGTTGCTGCGTACAAAATATTGGGATTGGAAGTGTCCATCGCCATATCCGTCACCCCGGTCCATTCCTCATCTCCTAAGGTCTTGGTCCAAGTAGCTCCCCCATCCTCAGACAAGTAAAAACCGCGCTCCCCGCCTTTGCTCCAAAGAGGACCTTGAACGGCAACATAGATTTTTTGGGAATTATCCGGGTGGACAAGGATTTTTGAGATATGCTCCGATGATTTAAGTCCCATATTTTTCCAGCTTTTTCCCTCATCACGGCTCACATAAATGCCATCCCCAAAACCTACATGACGACCCCCTACATTTTCCCCGGTCCCAACCCAAACCGTACTGGGATTACTCGGGTCAATGGTAACACAACCAATGGAATAGCTAGCTTGCCCGTCAAAAACAGGTTTGAAGGTCGTGCCCGAATTGGTGGTTTTCCATACCCCACCGGAACCTACGGCTATATACCAGGTACTTTCATCTTTTGGGTGAATGGCAATATCCGCGATACGTCCCGAAGTCAGGGCCGGACCAATATTTCTAAATTTCAGTCCTTTATAAATGTCATCCTTCTTTTCACCTTCTTGGGCAAAAGTGACATGGATACATAATAAACTACATAGGGAGAATAATACGGCTAAATGGCGAGTTCTCATTGAAGTGTTCTTTTTAGTTAATCAATCACGAAAGATAACCAAAATCCCACTTTTTAGGTCGCATTTGCTCCAGATAAAACACAAAAAAAGCCCCTTGACAGGGGCTTGTATTTTTAAGGTAATGATGTACTATAACGAAATGTTCTGGGTAGCTCCATTTGGATAGGTCAATACCGCTTGGTCATCACAAGTGCCATCTCCAAAATCGATGTCGACAACCAAATCGTTCACGCTGATGTTCATGGCTCCTGAACTCCAATATTCACAGTTCAATTGTCTGGAAACATTACCGCCAATGGTATACGTATTTCCATTCTCTTGGTAGGTCCATGTTCCCTGTAGGTTCCAAAGGGTATCTTGACCCTCCTCAAAAACGAATGCCAACACTTTTGTCCCACTTTCGGAAATTACACTGCCATCTTCGTACTCCAGGTTGATATTGCTGTTGATTTCAAAGGACACGGTCTCTTCCTCGGTCACGGTAAGTGTGTAGGAACGAGTACCATTAACTTTAATGGTACCCACAAAGAAATCACTAAAGGTAGCCACGAAGGTAGTATTGGTTTCCCCTACCCCGTACGATACGTTTAGGGTACCGTTTACATTTTCTGTTTCGTTAAGCACGCAATTATTGAATTGGGCGACAAAGCCGTTATCAAAATATTCCACACTGTAACAATCGTTCTTTGATTTGTTTGTACCTCCATTATTAAAATAGAAATCGGACAAAATGGTATCGAACATGCCGGTTGTTTCGTCCATCTCCACGATGCTACGGACCTCGGCAGAGGTAAAATCCCCCTCTTCTTCTGCGGTCTCTTCCGTTTGGTTTTCGCCTTCCATGTTCACTTCATCTGCGTCTTCACTACAGGACATCAAAGCAAACAAAGCTGTCAAGCAAGTAATTAGGTATATTCTTTTCATCGTAATTGAAGTTTTGGTTGCAGGAAAAACGCCATTGCCCCTGCTTTAGTGCAAGAAATGTTAAATAATCGATGAACGGTAGAAAATATTAACGGTCTTTGGTTCTATAAACAAACTTTAGCCCACTCCAATCCCCATTGATAGCGGCAACCTTAACATCCACAAGTCCAATTTCCAGAAAATGTTCTCGAATGGGGTCCCGTTTCAGGTCGGTGACTATTTTAGAGCTACCCTTGGGCCAGCTTACCCATAGCATCCCCGTTTTTTTTAAGTAGGACTTACAGTTTTTGGAATGGGCCTTCAAGTCCTCTGTCATAGTACAGAAGAAATGGACAAAATCAATCGATTCCCTTTTGGGATGTTCTATCTCATACATCCCATCCGGTACCGATGCAAAAAGTTTCCAGTAGTCATCAGGTGGGTTGATCAGATGAACTGAAAAATCTGGCTTTAACCCTAACTTCTTCGCCAAGGACGTTCCTGAATATCCCGCTGTCTTTTCCATTAATCCAATTGTTGTGGTACTTCAGAATCCGTACTTAATTTCCATCGATCACCATAAATGGAGGTATAGATGATTTCAAAATAAAAATCGCCGCTGGATTGAAATTCCTGTATGGTATTCAGAAAAGTTTCAAATTCCTTACGCGTATTGCTTATGCCTATCATAACAACCTTACTATTAACTGGTATTGCCTGTCCTTTGTATACACTTGACCAGTTGAGAGGTTCAATGGAATCCAACTCTGGAACACTTTGCGTCATAAACTCATAAAAGTCTTGATCATATTCCTTTCCACCAAATCGTATTTTTGGACTTTCAATGATTGCAGGGCCTACCCCATGGTTCACCAATGAAAATTGAATCCATGTTCCTTTGAACTGCTACTTTGTTCCTCCATCAAGTACGGCAGGGCTCGAAAGGCGGCTTTGTTTGTCCATAATATTGGTCTGACGCACAAAAATAATGAGCGTCACCAAACTGATGAGCATAGCGGTAAGCCCGACTAGTTTATCAGAAGAAAGCAAAGCCCTCTTTTTCTCCATATATAAATTCTTCAGCTTGAAAATACAAAGTTTCCCGGCAAAAACAACTCATGTTCTACCCACAAAGCTATAGAGTCCATGCATGGCATTGGATAAATTCTTCTTAAACGAGCGTCTTCCAACAACCACCATGAGCAGTCTTTTGATGGGTGATTTGACTTCCCAAAAGAGTTCCAGTTTTAAATTGCTTGAACCTGTGGTCAAGGGAGTAATGATAAAAAATTGATAGGTCTTGTCCGCGAAAGGAATGTCAGTCGTCAATTCCCCGTAGACCAATTGATTGGCTTCAACAGGCTTGGTCACCGCAGTAAAATTAAAATGTTTTCCATTGATGACACATACATGTTCCGTTCCTTGGCGCGTAACTTCATTTTTTTTGTATTCGAAGCTATCTACCCCTTTGGCCCATTCTCCCCGAAATGTATAATTTGTGATGTATTCCATCAATTTCGAAGCACTCAAAGGAAATTCTTTTGTCATCGTAAGGTCGGGAGATCGTTCAAACGCCATTTCTTTAATACCGGAGAACTGCAAAAGTTGCAAATTATCTTTATCAATGTTTGAATAGAGATATTCCAGTTCCTTATCATCGTACGTATCCCTTCCTTTTCTGAACCTGAAAAGTTTACTGGAGTAATACTGCGATAGTTGTATCTCCAATGCCAAAGGCCGGCTGATGAGGGCATAATTATTGCTTGCAATGGAATTCTTCATCAAACGATGGGCCTCGATTACCTGTTGTCCAAATGGTTTTCGATTGCCTTGGACTTCTATATGCTGTAAGTTTCCAGCATGGGCAATAACTTTCAATTCCAAATTGGGTGCCGTAGCACAGGCCTGGCACGGACAAATACGATTCTTTTTGAGTAGTTCCAAATGGCTATAAAAGGCCGTAAACATGGATTCAATTTGCACCAAAAGCCGTTCCTGGGAAGGTATCTCCCCTTCCTTATAAAAGAAGAGGGCATCCCCTTCAATCTCAGCCAGTTTCAAATCCTCCGTGTTGGCGGATATCAGGATTTCCAGTAGTTCGGAAATTACGTGCTGGCTATGCTCAATTTCCGTGGTTTGAATGAACTTGGTGTAGCCAGAAATATCGGGGAGGAACAATAAGGATTTGGCCATTTGTTTTGGTTAGGGATACACTTCTACATTCGTCTAGTTTCCAGTGAAGGCTTACATGGAATTGTGTTAATTCTTCCTTTTGGCATCGTCCATTTTATCCAATATATCCTTGAATCCCAAGGCGACCCCATTGGTCCACCCAAAACCATCCTGGGTTTCATATTCCCCACCTCCAGAAAGTAGGCTCAAATCCTCAACATTATACTTTTCCATCATTTTGCCTGTATCCTTGAATACCTTTTCATTAAGGGCCAGCCATCTTTCCATAATTTCCTTGGCTTCATCCGTGTATCCATAGGTCAGCAGTCCTTGAACAGCAATCCATTGAAGGGGCGCCCAGCCGTTGGGGGCATCCCATTGTTGGCCCGAGTTTTTCAAGGTAGTTACCAATCCCCCATCTTTCAAAAAGTTATCCATCAACATATTTTTTACCCGTTCACCCTGTTCTCTACTGGCAACCCCGAAAAACAAGGGAAAAACACCCGCTAAGGTCAATTCATCGGTGAGCTCAGCCCGTTTGAAATCAAAATCCATAAAGTACCCTTGTTCCTCATCCCAAAAATAATCGCGAATAAGTGTCCTTCTTCTATTGGCCAGTGTTTTGAAGTATTCCGCACCTTTCCTATCCCTGCGCATGGATGCTGCTTTGGCCAAATGTCTTTCCAAATGATACATTAGGCAATTCAAGTCAACTGGTAGTATGGAAGTGGTCATGGTACTTGCAAAGTCCCCATCATTGGCATACCACCTAGAACTAAAATCCCAGCCAGATTCAGCCGCAGAACGTATATCCTGATACACTAGCTCCTTTTCCTTTCCCGTAGGGGCTTCTCTCGCCAAATGAATATCCTCTTTATAGGCTTCGGGTCTTGGAGTGCTACCTGCATCCCAATACCGATTCAACACCCCTCCCCCAATCATCTGTACCACATGTTTACTAGCACCATACGGGCGGTCAATAGAGTCGTGATCCATGAAAAACTGGTGTTCCCGTTGCAGCTCAGGCAAATAATACAATGACATATTCTTGTCTACACGGGCCAAAGCAGCAACCATTAAGGAAAAAAAGGGAGGTTGTGACCTAGTGAGGTAATAGTCCCTTGTACCATTCGGTATATGACCTATTGAATCCAGTAAGAATGCAAAATTATCAACCATGTCCTTCGCCAAATCCTTTCGGCCTGCAGCCAATAATCCTTCTATGGTAAAATAGCTGTCCCAATAATAGATCTCTTGGAAACGTCCACCAGGGACCACATACTTCTTGGGCAAGGGAATTCTAGAGGAGTGCATAATTTTGGTATCTGGTCCTCGGGTTAATTTATCCCACATCGCCTCGATATGTTCATACATGGTCCTTGTGGTATCCGTCTCAAATTTCAAGGACACCATCGATTTATCCGTGAAATTGGAACTCACAAATTCCCGTAAATCGAAACCTTCCTGTCCCTTACTTTTTAGGTACCTATTTTCTAAAATCGTATAGGATTCATTAGGGACCAAATCGGCAAAAGTTTTCGAATCCGGATAGATTGCAGCCAATTGTACATCTTTAAAAAGCTCGGTCTCATAAAAGGATTGGGAAATTGTCTGCTTGGCGTCTTGTTTGCATCCGCCCCATAGGAGCAGACTAACAATAAAGGGTAGCACTTTAATCTTCACTAAGGTAAATGTTTTGTAGTTCGCCCCTAAATATAAGGGATTAACCGAAAAACTACCTTTAATAAATCGTATACGATTATTTTTGTTGTATGGTTAAATCAAGAATACTAAGGGATTCCGTAAAACAACATTTATTGGAATCGATTCATGCAGGCGCTATTCAATGTGGGAGCACCATTAACTTGGCAGCACTGGCAAGAAGCCTAAAAGTGAGTGTTACCCCCATCCGGGAAGCCTTGAGTCAGTTGGAGCAATCGCGAATTCTTAAAGCCATTCCCAATAGGGGTTTTATTGTCCCTGAGTTGACCTTGAAAGAAGCCAAAAACCTCTACAGCACCATGGCTGAACTGGAGGTTTTGGCCCTAGAACATTCCACTTTTGATGTTGAACTTCTGAATGAACTGAGAGATGAACAATTGAACCTCCAACAGACCCATACCCCTTTTGCACGATTGACCTCGCGGGTCAAATTTCATCACGTATTGCTAAGCAACTGCTCGAATTCCATTTTGGTACAAATTCTAAAAGACTTGGAAGCCAGAATTCTATTCTATGAACAGGTATTTATTACCGATGCATCCTTTTACGAACAGATAGACAACCAGTATGAAGCCATTATTCGAGCCATTGAAGAAGATAATGTTCCCACGGCCGCACTAATTTTAAAAATGAATTGGATGACCGTATTGGACTATGTTCAGAAACAAATGGTGTTGGGTCAAAACATAGTTTTTGAGGAAATTCGTCCAACCGTAGCGATACAATGAAAAGCAGCAAATACCGTTAGCATGCTATGAAGTTCCTCAACCCCCAAATCGCAAAGTTGGCCAAGTCCAAAAAAACGGGTTTGGTACGAAAACAGATTTCCTTTGGTATTTTTCAAGAAATTGATTCACCTGAAGGGGATTATTTCCCAGAGCGGGATAATGCCAAGCGATAGTCTTCTGGGGTGTCCAAATCAATCAACTGCCCTTTGGTTTTAACCATGACGAGGGAGGGGGCATACCCTTTCATCAACTTCCTTGCACCAAAATCCGCTCGCAATTTTTTCAAATCCTTGAAAAATTCCTTCGGAAATATAGCCGGTACCCCAGGCTTCTGCTGATATGAACTGGCACAAATTTTATTTGAATGGTTGTGATAGTTCCGTATTAGATCTTTGTAGTGCTCCAGTTCCAAAAGCGGCTGGTCCATAACCATGATCAAAATAGCTTCAGGGGCATATTTTGTTTCAATGGAAGTAACCCCATGCGCTATGGATTTCCCCATTCCCTCCTGCCACCTTTCGTTCAGGGTCATCTTACCCGCTGGGATGTAGGTTTTGATCTCAGCGGCATGGGAACCCAAAACCACCTCAAAATGGTCCGTCAAGGAACGTGCTATACGCACTGCATGTTCTATCAGTGTGGTATGTCCCCAAGGAAGCAATTGTTTGGGTTGTCCCATTCTTCTGGAATTTCCGGCCGCTAAAATTAGAACGGCGATTTTTGAAGATTCGACCTGGCTCATGAATGTATTGTTCCCGATTTTTCGCGTAAGGAAACCGGGGTCTTCCGGTTGATGATTGCCACAATCTCAGATAGGACCGATAATGCAATCTCCTGAGGGGTTTCCGCGCCGAGTTCCAATCCGGCGGGACCATATACGGATTCCACAAATTCGAGCGAAGTATCAGGACACTTTTCCAGCAATTCGTTGAATAACTTTTCCCTTCTGCGCGCAGGGCCCAGGAGACCGAAATAGGCAGGCTGAAATTCCCGTAAGGCCATTAAGAAGCGTAGGTCTTTAACATAACTATGGGTCATTAGTACAATGGCGGTCTGATCGTCCGATTTTAATTCAAACGATTCTGGTTCGCTATTCACAAAATGGGAAACCCCCGGGAAATCCAGTTGGGTTTTTTGCTCGTCCGGAGGGACAACCACGGTTACCTCCCACCCCAAGAGTGACGCCATCGCACACATTTGGACGGCATCATGTTCGGCGCCAATAATGATCAATTGAAAACAAGGAGGTAATTCCTGATGAAACATTTCCAAGCTCTTTCCAATCGTATACGATTTACGAAAAGGCATAGAAGTATCTCCAATACATAAGACCGACCCATACCCTTCATTTACCCCATGTTCCTTTTGAAAATAACTGTTGATCCCAAATGCTTTTCTCTTGGATATGGCATCCCAAAAGCTTGAAATTACTTCAGGTGTGGGCAGAAACGGCTCCAAGAGAATGTAGAGCACACCTTCGCATCCCAATCGATAGCGCCCGTCATAGGTCATTACTTTAGGCATATTGGTCTTAAAAACAGAAGACGCCTGCCGATATACCTCTTTTTCGACACACCCCCCACTTACGGCGCCAATCATACCTCCATCCTCCAACAAAAGCATGCGGACCCCTGGCCTTCGATAGGAAGACCCATCGAGGGCCACTACGGTTGCCAGAACGGCTTTCTTCCCATTGTCCAAAGCCTTCCCATGGGCATCAATGATTTTCTTTACTTCGTGGGTTATCATAGTATTCTTCGCGTGGGTATAAAGGTTACTTCTTCATTTTTGGCAATCGATTGATATGGTTGTACCCTAATCAACCCATTGCCCTTTGCCAAACTGGTCAAATCGCCAGAGCCGTTGCCAGCTATTATGGTAGCATACAATTTACCGGCTTTGGGCACGGCCAGTGCCGTGACGAAACGAGTCAAATCCGTTGTGTTTTCCAAGTCTTCCCTCAAAATTACCTGAAATTCTTCATTGGGTAGCCCAAAACCTTTGTTCAACCATGCCATAAAGTACACATGGAAGTTGGCAAAGGTGGACGTGGGATTTCCAGGAAAACCAAAAATTACTGTTTTGGAATCGGAATGCTCACCAAACCAGAAGGGTTTTCCTGGACGTTGTGCCACCCGATGAAATCGCTTTTGAACCCCTAATTCATCCAGTACGTTCGGCAAAAAATCGAATTTTCCTTTGGAAACACCGCCACTCAACAACAACACATCACTAGTGGCCATTGCCTTTGCTAGCGCTGATTTAATAGTACTTTCATCGTCAATGACATGCACAATTTCTGAGGCAATACCGTATGCAAGCAACGCTGCTCTCAGGGTATGGGAATTAGATTGTCTAATTTGATGAATTTTAGGGGTCTGATCTATGGATACCAATTCATCACCTGTGGAGAATAGCGTGATTTTCGGATTTCTTTTAACCCAAACCTCGGTTTTGCCCACCGACGCCAAAACCCCAATTTCAGCTGCGGTTATGGGTATGCCCTTTTTTAAGAGTATACTACCCACCCGTTCGTCACTTCCTTTTGGATGGATGTTTTGTCCCTTAGTTACCGGACGGTTGATTTTGGCTTTTCCCTCCTTTATCTCCAAATGCTCATACATGACCACGGCATTGGCATTTTCGGATACAATAGCTCCGGTCATAATTTCATGGCAATCACTATCATGCAGTAAACTTAATTGAGGAGCCCCTGCAGCTGCGACGCCCACTATGTCATACGTTTCTATGGGGTTATCCCCAATCCGTATGGCAATGCCATCCCTAGTTGCGCGGTCAAACGGGGGGAAGTCCCGATCAGCTAGAATATCTTCAGTTAGAATACGTCCATCCGCTTTGGACAAAGGAATAAGGACATCACCAAAACCCTTAGCAGTGCTTAAAACAATATCGTATGCGTTCTCGAATGCAATCATTAAAAAAAGTTAAGTTGTAGTCCATTGGAAAGGAGTACCCTGACTCCTACAAAGAATACCAAAAAGGCAGTAAAAACACGCAGGCCTTTGGGTGATACTTTAATCAGTGTCAACCGCACGCCTAACTGCCCTCCTATACCCACGGCCACTACCAAAAGAACCAGTTCTGGCCAAAAAATCTGAAACGTCCCACTGGCGACCAAGCCCACAATTCCCGAAATGGAATTGACCAAAATAAAGAAACTGGCCAAAGCGGCAATGGATATGGGTTTGGCCCATTTCATGTAATTCAGGATAGGGGCCAAAAAAATTCCTCCGCCGATTCCTACAAGTCCGGATAGGAAACCTACGCCTCCCCCAATTCCATAAGAGAACCATCTCGGATACCTGATTAGCTGGAAATCGGGTTTCAAGTTGAAGGTCTGGATGGTCAACGCCAGTGCTGCTAAAACTAAAGTAACGCCCAAAATGATAAAAAAGATATGTTCTTCCAATCGAAACACAGCACCAAAAAAGGCCATAGGAATACTTGCCACAATAAAGGGTAAAAATGTCTTTAATTTCAAATGTCCCGCCTTATAAAAAAGGAAGCAACTGCCGGTAACCACCACTAAATTGCAGACCAAGGCCGTACTCCGAATCACAAAAAAGGAAGGGATGGCCAAGGCCAAAAGGGCCAAGTAACTAGAGCCTCCCCCAAAACCTGCTGAGGAATACAAAAAAGCAACCACAAAGAAGGAAAGTGCCAATACTATAAATTCTACCCATTCTAACGGCATACGGTTGAAATTTGATCCATGCCACCTTCGATACTGAAAAGTGTACTTTCAGGGAACAGCTCAGAAAGTCTTTGGGCAGCAATCTGGCTTCGCTTTCCAGACTGGCAAACGAAATACACAGGACGTTCCAAATCTATTTTACCTAGACCATCTTCCAACTCCTGCAAGGGTATATTCATAGCGATTTCCAAATGGCCCGAATTGAATTCCGCTTTGGAGCGAACATCAATGAGCTGTTTTGGTTCTTTATCTTCAAAAAAATCTTCCGTACGTATCGTTTGTGCGGTACTACATGAATCGGAGCCATAACGCTCCTGAAGTCTACTTATGTTCTTATTGTCCGGATTTTCCTTGAATTGTACCAATCGGCTTTTTTGTGTCAGTCCATCAAATAGTAACAATTTGCCGGATAAGACCTCCCCTACCTTACTCAGTACCTTCACCGCTTCCAAAGCTTGTAAGTTTCCTATAATTCCAGGCAATACCCCTAACACACCATGTTCATCACAATTTGGGATTTCCTGGGCCTTGGGCCTATTGGGAAATAAACACCGGTAGGTAGGACCATTCTTGTAATTAAAAACGCTTACCTGTCCCTCAAAATCATGCAAAGCTCCATAGACAAAAGGCTTGTTGAGTATCACACAGGCATCATTGACCAAATAACGCGTAGAAAAATTATCCGAAGCATCAACCACCAAATCATAATCCGATATTATTTCCAACGCATTGTCCTTATCCAAGAATTTTGGAATTGCCGTAATACTGGTTTGTGAATTCTGTTCCTTTAGTTTTCGCGCGGCCACTTCCACCTTAAGACGGCCCACTTCTTTTTCTGAGTACAATACTTGACGATGGAGATTGTGTAAAGCAATGGTATCATTATCCATAAGTCCCAAACTCCCCACGCCCATTGCATTCAAATACTGACCGACAGGAATACCAAGACCTCCCAAACCAACTATTAGCACCTTACTTTCAAGTAGTTTAGATTGTTTATCTAAACCAAAACTTTTAAGAAGTGTTTGCCTTTTATATTTTGATAAATCTGGTATCAAGCTAGTTTTTCCTTTACTAATTGATAGTCTTCCTTTGAATTTGCGTTGTACAGTTGTTCCTCCAAAGAAGGTTCCACAAGCTGAATGTCGGCATTCATCAAAAATTTTCTGGGACCGGACCCTTTGGCTGTTTCCAAATAGGTCTTTGAAGCCCGCAATGCCATTGGCTCCCAAATCGCAATCAGGGGTTCCGGGAGCCCCGAATCCTTAGTGGAGAAGGCCGTGGCATATTTAGTGGTATTTCTGCCATGAACCAACTCCCAAAGCCCTTTCGCATCAAGTAAGGGTACATCACAGGCTAAAACCAGCCAAGCTACCTCGGGGTGCTTTTCATGAGCACTTAAAATGCCATTGAATGGGCCTCGGTACTCGTCCCTGTCCATAATTACTGGAGCATTCACAGGAAAAGAATCCAACTGGTCTTCCCTAACGCTATAATATACGGCATCACAAAATTGGGCTGCCAGTTCAAAAAGATATTCCCTTTGGGGCTTTCCATGATAAACCAGTAATCCTTTGTCACTTCCCATACGGGTGCTTTTGCCACCAGAAAGGATAAGTCCATATAATTTTGGCGTTCCTTTTTCCATGAAAATCTATCCTCCAATGGAGGTCATGCTATTGTCAAAAACGGAGTTTTCGTGCTCCTTTTGTGCTTCAAATCCAGTTTTGGCGCGTTTTCCAAGGACTTCAGTAATGGCAGTCTTTATCGTTTCGCTTGAATTATCCTTGCGGATCAAATCCCTAATATTCATTTTTGGACGACCATAGAGACAGGTAATGACATCTCCTTTTGCCGTAATTCGCAATCGATTGCAACTACCGCAGAACGTCCTGCTGAAAGAAGGAATAATACCAAAGGTGCCTTGGTGGCCCTCAATTTTATAATTGATGGACGTTGATGTTTTTGGTGCCTCCAACTTTTGATAGGTGGGATACTGGTTCCCGATATACTCCAAAATGGATTTGTAGTCCCATTTAATGCTGGCAAAAGACCTAGAACCTCCATTAAAGGGCATTTCTTCCAAAAACCGAACCGACACGGGATGATGTTTCATGGTCTCCAACATGGGAAGTATATCCTGCTCGTTTTGACCATCCAAAACAATAAAATTGATTCGAACATTAAAATCCTCAGCCACCAACCGCATTAGGTTTTCCATGACCATCTCATAGTTATCCCTTCTTGTTATCTTTTTGAAGGTGGTCTTTTCTATGGCATCTAGACTTACGTTGACATTTTTTATTCCAAGGGCCTTTAATTCATCAATATGTGGACCTATCAGGGTTGCATTTGTGGTTACGGAAATATCGTTAAGGCCCCTTAAAGTCGATAAGTGTCGCATTAACTCCATCAAGTCTTTTCTTACGAAGGGCTCCCCGCCGGTCAACCGTATTTTATCAATCCCCATTCCCACCAAAATTTGGGCAACATTTTTCAACTCTTCTGTTGAAAGTAGTTGCTCTTTTTTGGCAAAATTAATGCCTTCCGCCGGCATGCAGTAATTGCAACGTAGGTTGCAACGATCCGTTACGGCCAACCTTAGGTAGTTAATTTTCCTATTATGGTTATCAATTAACATAGTTTCGTCAAAACTTATAATCCACAATTCCGTTCTCTAAATTAAAGACATCCGGATAATTTTCCTGTAGGTTTTGAAGCATAAAATCAAGGGGGATATCCTCAAAATGACCATAGTCCTCAAGATATTGCATAAACTGCTTCCCCTCTTCATTGAATTCCTGAAACATGGAGTCGTTTTCACCATCGAACTCCAAGGGGGCAACGTTGCACAGTTCACAAAGCTCCTTATTGAATGCTGGGGTTGCCTTCACCCATTTGTTTTCCAAAAAAACATCAACCATTCCGTGTGGTGTTAACACATTACTTCCAAACCGTTCCGTTAGACGTTCTACGGCAATATGATTGGTAACCTTGGCCAAGCGAATCCGTGCTGGGATGCGTACGGCCCTAAGGCAGGCAATCAATAAGATGGCTTTGTCCACACAATGCCCTTCAGATTTTTTGGCAATCCCGCTTGCCACATAATTCTTTCTATCCAAGCTTATCAAATAGGGATTGTAACGCCATCCGTCCCGTACTTTAAGGTATATGGCTTTCGCTTTCTCCAAATCCGATACATCACCATTGCTAAATTCAGCAACCACGGCTTGAATTTCCGGGCTATCATAATCCAAATATTCCGTTGATTCTAAGTACTTCATACGCCTACCCCCCACTAACTGGAGGAATTAATGCAATTTCGTCATAAGAATTGACTTCCGTATCATCATCGGCATAGGAATTGTTTACCGCAATGGCCAATGAGGAAAGAGAATTGAGCTCGGGATATGCCTTTCCCAAAAAAGTGCGCAATTCTCCTACGTTATTTGGCAATTTCTTGCCTGTAATACTTGAACTTGGTATAGAAAGCGAAGGGCTACCAATGATATCTTTGGTAACCCCGAACAACAAAATGGTCATATAAATACTATCCTATAATTTCTTTTTCTTTGGGTTTTAGCAATTCCGGAAACTTGGAAAATGGCTGTTGATACAGTCTATTCCCTGTTGCCGCCTTGAAGGCATTGGCAATGGCGCCGCCTGCAGGAGGTAAGGTGGGCTCCCCTAAGCCCGTAGGTGCTATTTCATTTTCGATGAAATAGGTTTCCACCACGGGAGCCTCTTTCATCCGTATCAATCGGTAGCGGTCATAGTTCGTTGCTGTTGGCTTTCCATTTTCGAAACCGAAGTCTCCGTACATGGAATGACCAACACCATCCAAAACGCCTCCCTCAATTTGATTAAGCGCCCCTAAGGGATTCACAACGATGCCACAATCTACTACACAGGTCACCTTTTTCACCACCGGCAGACCGTCTTCAATTTTAACATCTGCTACTTCTGCTACATGGGTATTATGACAATAATAATTCACAAATCCTTGGTAAACATTGCTTGGGGCATTCCCCCATCCTGATTTCTCCACAGCAGTTTCAATTACCTTAATCATACGTTCGGGAGAATACTGTATTCGTTCATCAGCATCGGCATCCACTTTTTTCAATAAATCAATGCGCATCTGTACTTTGTCCACCTCCATTAGCTCTGCCAGTTCATCAAAAAAGCTTTGTTCCGCGTAAGCCAAGAAATTGGTGTAGGGCGCACGCCACGCCCCTGTAGTAATGTTGCTTTTGTAAGCAGCCGCATCCACCTTGTAATTTTCAATGGCCCCCGCAGGAAAGAAATTCGGAATAAGACCATACATATTGGAATTCACGGCGGCCTCTTTTAAATGGTAAGCGGTTACACTTCCATCCTTGATTCCTGCTTTAATGCGGTATTTCAAGGCCATTCTATAGATGCCATCGTTCATGTCATCTTCACGGGTATAGACCACTTTTACCGGTTTTCTGATTTTATCGGCAATTTCGGCAGCCTCCAATACAAAGTCACCATACAACCGTCGTCCAAAACCACCTCCCTGGCGGGTCATTTCCAACTCTATTTCCTCTGGTTTTCTATCCAGCATGGCGGAAACAGCACCTGCTTTCCATGCCGGGGTTTGAATGGGACCCACCAAATGCACCTTATCATCTGTAATATGCGCATAAAAATTCATGGGTTCCATACAGTTATGGGGAAGGAAAGGGGCTTCATAGGTACGCTCCAAAACCTGATCCGCTTCAGCGAACGCCTTGTCCACATTTCCATCTTCCCGCATTGTATTGAATTCCTTCCCATCGAGTAAGGCATTCAACTCGGCATCATGGTCTTCCGTACTTTCCATTCTAACATCATCTTCCCATTCCGCCTCAATGGCCTCTTTGGCCTTAAAGGCTTGCCATGTGGTTTCGGCAATGACCACCACCTTGTCACTATCCGAAAGAATTCCGGCTATATTGGGTTGGGCCTCAATTAACTTTCTTGCCTTTTCCCCTATGGTCACCACATCTAAAACACCGGGCATCCCTTTTGCCTTTGTGGCATCAAATGTGGTCAATTGCTGTCCAAAAGCTGGGGGTCTGACCACAGCGGCATACACCATCCCATCTGCTTTATAATCCAGTCCAAAGAGCGGTTTTCCAGTAATAATCTCATCGATATCCACATTTTGGGCATCCTTTCCAATGATTTTATATTCACTGGGTTTTTTTAAAGTCACCTTTTCGGGGACTTCCAATTGAGCCGCTTCGGTCACCACATCACCATACCCCAAGGTTTCACCCGTGGGACTTGTAATTACTCCTTCACTCACCGTACATTCCGATGCCTCTACACCCCATCTGGCCGCAGCGGCATTAACCAACATTTGTTTTGCCGTAGCTCCAGTTTGTCTTAGGGCATCCCATCCGTGCCTAAGCGATTGGCTTCCACCAGCTACCTGCCGGTCAAAATTTTCCGTATCCAATTTTCCTTGCACCACGTGCACGTTTTTCCAAGCCACATCCAATTCCTCGGCGATAATCATTGGCATGGAGGTCTTCACCCCTTGGCCAATTTCCGGATTGGGGGAAAATATGGTCACCACCCCGTTCTCCGCTATTTTTATAAAGGCATTAAAATCCTTGTAGTCCAATGTAGAAAGGTCAACGGGAGGTTCCAGTTTTACTTGGGGCTTACAGGCTTGAAATAAGTTAAACCCTATTAACATTCCTCCACCAGCCAATCCAGTGGTACGCATGAAAGCCCGTCTGCTAAAAGCCATTGTATTATTTGTTTCCATTTTTTAGCTATTGTTGGTTAGTCCATGTTTTCCGCAGCCTTTTCCACTGCCCTGTAGATACGATTGTAGCTGGCACATCGACAGATATTGCCGTGCATTGCATTTTTGATTTCATCCGCTGTTGGGCTGGGATTACTTTCCAAAAAAGCGGAAGCGGTCATGATTTGCCCGGCCTGGCAATAACCGCATTGTGGAACATCCACTTCTTTCCAGGCCTGTTGAACCGGATGTTCCCCGAATTCCGAAAGACCTTCTATAGTGGTAATGGATTTACCCTGGACCTGTTCCAAAGTCATGGAGCAACTTCTCATGGCCGTGCCATCAACGTGAACCGTACAGGCGCCACAGAGTCCGATTCCACAGCCATACTTGGTGCCCACCAGGTCCAAATGATCGCGTAACACCCATAATAATGGAGTGTCCGAAGAAACGTCAACGGACTTATTTTCTCCATTGACTTTGATTTGATACGTTGGCATTGTTCTTAGGTTTTAGTTCTCTCCTTGAAATTACCAAAATTTGACCATGATATGATTGATTTAACTTTGACCGAACTGCTTTTAACTTTTTTTTAGTGGCATTTAGAATCACTCAAAATAATGTTTTAAAAAGAAAACACTACATAAAATCTTTTCAACATACACTATTGGTCCGGTTTTTGCGTTCATACCGAAGAACCAGAACATTGTATGCATATGAAATCATCAATCAAAACCCTATCCCTTTTCCTATTTGTCGCTTTAGTATTGCAATCCTGCGGCAATGCGGATGACGATGTCAATTTCAATATTAATCAAGGGGAACTGGGGCAAGGCGAGGAACCTGACGACTGTTTGGAATTTGGCGAAAACGACCTACTCCTATCCATTCAAGACCAGTTTACCACATTACCGGGAAAGGTATCCATTCTTTTTAAGGTCTCTGATACGCAGGGGAACCCCATTTCGGGCTTGACAGCGAATCAATTTACGATATATGAACAGGGAAGGAATGACGATTGCTTCAATACCATCTCTTCCTCGGAGTCATTGGCCAGAATTTCACCGAATTCCCAAGTTTTTAGTAATAACACCCTATTGGTCTTGGATTTAAGCAATTCCGTTCTACAGGGGAGTTTGGAGGAATTAAAAGCCGCCTCCACAAGTTTTGTGAACAACGTAATGCCCGAAGTTGAAACGGAATCCTTTAAAATGGCCATTTATTGGTTTGATGGGGAGGATGTATTGCATCCATTGAATCCACTCACTTCGTCAACTGCGGAGCTTACTTCCGCCATTGATGGCATTACCAATGATATTAGCAACGATCCCTCAACGGATCTGTACGGTGCCGTGATAAAATCCACCAACATTGCAGAAGAACTCATTGATGAGGCCAATAGCATTCAAGGGTCTCCTATTATAGCCGCTTCTGTTGTCCTTTTTACCGATGGTACCGATCAAGCTTCCCGATTCAGCGAGGAAAGTGCCTTGGATGCGGTGAATAACGCCAATCCCAACATCTCCTTTTTCACCATTGGATTGGGATCGGAGATCGACCAAGAAATACTTCAGGATATAGGGAAAACCTCAAGCGTGGTGGCGAGCAATGCAGCTGAACTGGAAACTACCTTTAACCAAATTTCGGCACGGGTTTCCGAACAGGCCAACAGTTTCTATTTATTTGAGTACTGCACCCCAAAACGTGATGGAAGTGGGGAAAACAACTTGGTGATACAATTGACCAATGGGGCACTTCAAGGAGCTGTGCAGACAAGATTTGATGCTGACGGCTTTACCGGGGGCTGCGAATAATTCGTATTGTTTTCATAGGATTTGAGTATCTTCCGAACTTAAATCCGCAATCATGAAAAATTCGTTCATTTCAAGAACCCTACTCCTACTTGTCATCGTATGTGCCTTTCCTTTAAGCGCCCAAAAACAACACGATTTAGAGGGTAGGTGGGACTTGGAAATCCAGTTTATGGGAAAAACAGCGCCTTCCTGGTTGGAAGTTCGTCATTCTGGGCATAATACCTTGGTGGGCCGATTCGTATTCGCTTTTGGAAGTGCCAGACCCATTGCTGAAATCAAAACCTACGGCGATAAATTCATGTTCCAAATCCCACGGCAATGGGAACCTGAAGGGAGTGATATGATCCTTCACGGCGAGCTGAAGGATGGAACCATAGCGGGCACCCTAGTATACACGGATGGCAGTATCATTCCTTGGAAGGGTAAACCTGCCCCAAAGTTGACCTACACAGAGAAACCCGACTGGGGAAAACCCATTTCACTATTTAATGGTGACGATTTAAACGGCTGGCATCTGGATGCTGAAAAGGACAATTGGTCTGTGGAAAATGGCATTCTCAAAAACGCCATAGGCGGAGCGAATCTGATCAGTGACCAAAAATTTACGGACTTTAAGCTGGTTGCTGAATTCAGATATCCCAAGGGCAGTAATAGCGGTATTTATTTGAGGGGGCGCTATGAGGTCCAAATTGCCGACAACCACGGACTGGAAGCTTCGGATATCTATTTCGGTGGTATCTATGGCTTTTTGGAACCTAATGAAAATGTGGCGAAACCCGCTGGAGAATGGCAGCGGTATGAAATAGAACTCGTTGGAAACCGTGTCACCATTATGGCCAACGGCAAGCTTATCATTAAAAATCAAACCATTCCTGGCATTACCGGAGGTGCATTGGACAGCGCTGAAGGTGAGGCAGGACCTATCATGTTACAAGGCGATCACGGACCGGTGGAATTTCGAAAGTTTCAAATTACCCCTGCCAAATAAATGGGTACACAACCCATTATTTTGCTGAAACGGGCTGTACTTTCAGGTTTCTCCAACGGACTTTGATACCTCCACCATCGTGTATTTGTAAGGCAATGGATCCTTTACCTAGGGCAATGCCCTCATCGCTAAGGGATATCATTTCCACACCATTGAGCCAAGTTCGCACCCTATTTCCTATAACACTTATTTTCATGGTATTCCATTCCCCCTTCTTTAACACCTTGTCCTTTTCGGCGTCCGGTTTTATCAACCAACCCCTACCATAGGATTCATAAATTCCGCCGGTATCCTTGCCCGGAGGTGCCACTTCTACTTGCCATCCCTTTACCTTGGTCCCCTCAAAGGTAGAGCGAAAGAAAACCCCACTATTGCCATCCGCCTCTTGTTTGAAGTCCAATGTCAAAACAAAATCATCGTAAAAGTCGTCAGTAGACAAGTACCCATAAGCCGCATCTGGGCCACTTTCACAAACCAAATCCCCATTTTCCACATACCATTTTTCCGTACCGTAGATAGTCCAACCGTCCAAATTTTTCCCGTTGAACAAGTTGGTTTCCTGTGCTTGGATGCCAAGGGCATAAAGAAATAATAAAAGGAATGGAGCTCGTTGTTTCATGTTGTTAATTTTAGGTTTGAAAACAAAGCAAATTACATTATTTGTTGCTTTTCGGCGGAAAAAGAGGGTTTTCATCTTAATTCCACAAGGATTTCCCAGTTACAGTAGGGTTTTTGGCCCAATACTTGTTATGATAGTAACAACAGCTAGCAACATCCTTTTAATTGTCAACCTTAAAAAAGCAAGTTATGGATGTAATGAAAGAAATACTCAACAAAGGTCCTCTGGGACTGTTATCATTTTGGAGCAGAAGTATGGTGTTGCTATTGTTTTCAGCAATCGTCTCCACTTTATTGACCATGTTGGTGGTGCTTTTAATCTATGGCAATGAAATATCCATTCAATTTGGATATTAATCCTATCTGTAAATCAAGGCATTACCGAATTTCTGATCTTGGAAGGGTTGGGATAGGTCCAATAAGAAGCCATTGATGACCGCATGGGTTCTTTTACCTTCTTTTTCCAAGAAAAACGTTGGGTTTTTACCCACCATGAGTTCAAAGTTGGGCAGCTTGAAGTTTTGTGATATCAGATTAATTTTAGCAGGTAAATGCGCTTTATCCTTCGGAACATTTTGCGCGCGTAAATACCCAAAACCGGCTTGCACCCATTTTTCATAATCCATTAAACGATCTACATTGGATATGGCTGGAATAGCTTGTTCGGTCGCCTTTGGCGGGACAATTTTGTACCCTGTTGCGTCAAAGGTTTCGTAACCATAATAGGTGGAAAGGTCTCCCTGATCTACAATAACACTGTTATAGTGAAAGTCGGTGTGAGAGACATCGTCAATTTCCTGTCTATGAATGCCCAAGTCCACAATATAGTCATTGCCATTGAGGTGGTAGGTCGCATTTTCGATTTTAAGATCAAATAATTTTCGGTCGTTTCTGGGAATCCTTTCATAGCGATCTAGGGAAATATCCTTGTATTTTCCAGTGGCAATTCCATATAAGGCGGAAAGGATGGACACATAATTCAGTTTTCTAATTTCCTGTTTCTCCCGGTCGTCGGCGTAACCGCCAGACTCAATTAAAATGGAGCTGGTACCCCATTTCATAAAGTTATCACCAAAAGCCCTTAGTTCAAACGCATCGCTGTAGCGCCCTACCTGACCTGGGGCGTAGTTCTGGATGACATCGTTCATAAAGACAATGACCTGCATACCCCTAGCCCTTACCTCATTGATGTCTTTCTCATAGTTGAAGGCCGGAGCGAGGTAGGAAATGGTAGCCGGTTTCGGGGTACGTTCGGCATTGTAATACCGGCTTTGGTCATGAAGGTTAAATCCAAACGGGGGATTAATACTGTCCCTTATGCCCTTTAGCGTTCTACTCTCCGGGGACTGAAGCCGCAATGCATCCCGATTGATGTCCACCCCCAAAACATTCCTGCGTTGGTAAATTTCGGCACCGTCAGGGTTCAACATCGGTAGAAAATGCAATCGGGTATTGGCCAGGATTACTTTTTGTTCTTTTGTAAAATCCCCTGAATCAAAAAAGTTGAGAATATCAAAAATAGCTTCCGTAGCCGTAGGCTCATCCCCATGCATTTGGGACCAAAGGAAAATATCAGTGCCCCCTTTTCCAAAACTGATCAAGCTAAGATCGCGACCTTCAATGGACTCCCCCACTTTTTTAACCTCAAATTTTGGGTTGGACTTTAGTTTATTGATCAATGGAACAAGTTGGGCATACTTTATTCGTCTTTTATCAAGGGACAGTTCCTTATAGTTTTCATAGGTTTCATAAAGACTTGAGGTAAAATCCTGTGCTTTCATCGTAAAAGTGACAACTAAAAAGAGGCTTAAAAACGTAATGATGACTTTCATTTGAAGTTGGTTTCTGGTAACGGTTTAAAATTAAGTCTTTTTATCCCTTTTCTTACCCTAACCATAAAGTCCTCGCCGGGGTCGTTCTTTAAGGTTCGATAGTTCTCATCAACCTCCAACCACAGCTTGTGTCCCTCAAAAACTAAATATTCATGATGCCCAATTACGTATTCAATAGGGTATTTTTCGGCCAAATAGTGAACCAATTGAATATTGGCCTTGACCTGGGCCTTGGTTAAGGGTAATTCAGGGGTTCCGCCCACGTTTTCCACACCGATGGCACAATGGTTCAATCCAATGACATGTCGGGCCATATAGGTCTCGGGCATCAGACGATAGATAGTGCCATCCCGATCCACCACAAATTGGGAAGAAACATTTAAACCACTTGCATTTGCAATTTCTGGCCGCCAATTGGCCAAGTTGGGAGGATAGAAAACCTCAAAGGTCTTTTCAAAAGTGGGCACGACAGTGTGGTGGAGTACGATCATTTTGGGGGCAATGATAATGCTAGCCCCTTTTAGTGCATAACGGTTTTGAAGGTATTCTTTGGTCAATTGAATGCGTTCTTCATTGAACGTAACGGGCTTATCAATGATGGAAAATGGGGCTTTACAGGCCAATAACATCATTAGTAAGATAAAAGAAAGGAGCTTGTTCATTCTATTGGTTTGGTCAATGAATCCCTTAAAAGTACTGCATAACAAATCATTAACTTCTTTCTGCCCCATTCCCTTGCAGCTTTGACATCGGTACCCATATAAATATCCATACGCTTTTGCCAGCGCCTGTGCATTTTATCCTTCACCAAGAAGGTATCGGGCAAGGTGTCTATTCGAACCAAGGTGTTATGTGTCAACCCCAGCTTCAAAAGATCGCGAGAGACCGCAACTGCTTTTAGTCCAGGTTTTAAGGTATCCCCCCAAGCCGTAATATTAGGGTCTCCATCGGTCTGCCAACTCACCGAATTATAGGCCGAAACGGTAACTTCCTCTCCGTACCATACATATTTGGCAGGATCAGGTTGGGTTGGCTCGCCACAGGAGAGCACCAAAAATGTCCCCATGAACGGCAAAAGGAGCCTCGGTATCATTTCAATTTGTTTTCCAACACTAAAACATCTGTGTTGTTTTCCGACCAGTATTGGGACAGTTCATCGGGTACTGGGGTAAATACATAGGTAAAGGAACTTAAAAGGATGTCCACGTCCCCATCTTTATCCACATCCCCCTTATCCATTAAAAACCACCTCCCTTGGTTGGGCTGCTCCAATATTTTTGTTTTGAATTGGTAGGTGTCCACATCTTCATTTTCAAGATAAACAAAGGACAATTGAGGTGCTTTGTCATAGTCGGGAAAAGTACTGATAACCCCAAAATCAACATCCCCATCCTGATCAAAATCATCGGCTACAAATCGAGTTGCCCCATTTAATGGATAAAAGAAGGTCTCGCTAAAATTGTTTTTTCCATCATTCAAATGTATGCGCATACCGTGATACGGTTTATGGACATAGGACTTATCCGCATTATCCCCATTAACCGTGATGATGTCGTCAAAGCCATCATTGTTATAATCCACCAAATCAAACCAGCTACTGCCATACACCGAGCGGAATTCCAAAACCTTCTTGGCTTCAAATACCAAATCATCTTTCTGGTAGAGAATGGTAATGCTTTCGTTGCCTTGGGAGGTAATTGTGATTACATCCAATTTGCCATCCCCATCCATATCCTTCGCTAGCGTTCGGATGCACCCGGGTTGATTCAATAGCACCTTTTTATTGTACGGAAGGGAATCGCGTTGGATGAGCAAGGATAGTCTGCCCGTTTCATTTCCGAACTCGGAAACCACCATCTCCAAATTTCCATCACCGTTTAAGTCCTCAACGAGGTTGTGCACCGGCCGATGGAAAGTAGTTGTGAGGGCAAGGGTGTCCTGCCCCTGCTTTAGTATAATCTTACCTTTCGCCAATTCAGAGGGGTCCAAAATGCCCACCTCAGCAATGAATTCCTTGGTTTCCTTTTTGTTATACCAAGTAATGGGGGTTGTGCCCTTATAAATAGTGGTCAAGGATTCGGTCTTAAAATCAAATTGTTTAAGTTCTCCGCTAATATCGCCCGCCATCAAGGTATTTTGATTGGGGTCATATTCCAAATAGGTATAGAACGCCCCATTCCGATCATCCAACTGCAAGGTTTTGGGTTCAAAATTAGAGAGTCGCCTTTGCTCAGGAAGCGGGGTTTCCGGTAATTGCTCGGGTGCAAGGGATACGATATAATTTTCAAGGGCAGTCCAATCGGCCAATTTTATTTTAGGTCGAAATCCTGTTTTTGTTTGCCCAGGATCCGTATACATTTCCTCGACATCCATTCGGGAAAGCATATCCGGTAAGACGGCATTTTTCCAAATATCCTTGGGAAGTTCCTCAATCTTTGGTGCAATATGGCAACTTGCACAATACTGCCTGTACAGTACCACTTCCCTTTTTTCAGGTTCAGGAGCACAGGAAAAATGGACTAACACCAGGGCGAAAAAACACAGAAGGTAAGTTCTTTTCAAAGTATCATCTTTTGATTCATACGAAATTATGGCAATGGCACATAAGTGTTGTCCGAAGGCATCATGGGAAACGTTTTGGCTTTCCAAGCTTCTTTAGCTGCTTCAATTCTTTCTTTGGAGGAAGCCACAAAGTTCCAGTAAATATGACGTTCCTCAGCAAAGGGAACACCACCAAAAAGTAAGAGATGGGTATTGGGCCTCAAGGAAATGGTACACGTATCTTCCACTTTGGACACCAAAATATGGCCCTTTTCAACCACCTCGCCACAGGCTTGAATGGCCCCTTCAACAATGCAGATTCCGATTTCGCCCCTGAGTTCCCCCTTTATTTTTAATTCATAATCCTCTTGGGTGTTCACCTCAACCATAAAAAGTTCGGAGTGGACCGGAACCGGGGAAGTCTTTCCGTATCCCCTACCCGCAACCATGGTGAAATGGGCCGTTCCATCCTGCCAGCGTGGAAGTTGTTCGCCAGGAATATGATGGAACTCGGGTTCCATATCCTCCAAATGTTTTGGCAAGGCTACCCAAATTTGATAGCCGTGGGCCGTAAATACCTTACCATTCCTAAAATGTTCCGGGGTTCGTTCGGTGTGGGAAACTCCCTTGCCAGCAGTCATCCAATTGACAGACCCGGGTTGGATCAGCTGTTTTGAGCCTATACTGTCCTCATGGACGATTTCTCCTTCCAGCATGTAAGTCAGGGTAGATAATCCAATATGGGGATGTTGATCCACATCCATATACTTGGAAGGCCCCAACTGTGTGGGGCCCATATGGTCGATAAAGATAAAAGGGCCAATCATCCGTTTTTTACGAAAAGGGATCAATCGGCCCACCAAAAAATCACCAATATCACGACTTCTTTCCTCAATGATCAATCCTATGTTTGACATGAAGCAAATAATTATATTTAGGCTCAGAAAAATACAACAAATACTAGCTCTAGTCCTATGAAGTGGTTAAAAAGAATTCTGTTTTTATTGGCAATCATCGTCGTATTGGTCATTGTTGAAAACTATCCCAAGCTAAATATTATTTCCGGTTATGCCTCCAAGTATATGGCTTCCAGCGTACTGGTTGGAAATCATATGCCCGCAACAATCAATTCCCAAGATTTAGATGTTCCCCTTATCAATTTGGCGACCACGGATTATAACAAAGAGCAAGGGTTTGCCTTTTCCAATGTGTATGGGCTCATGGAACGAAAGGCGGTTGACCGTCAAGAATTGGGGACTGTCCTTGTTAACGATGATTACAAAGAAGGGGAACCTTATTTGCAACCAATAAGGAAAAGGAATTTTGATTCCATCCCCTACCCTTTTGGCCATTTACCGGCAAAGGACACCCTTTTTCCAGAAATAGATTATGACCAACTGAACCAAGCAGTAGCGTTACCCTTTGGCACTCCAGAACTTCAGAAGACACGCACTTTGCTCATCTTATATAAAGGACATCTTATTCACGAAAATTACGTGGAAGGATTTGATCAAGATACCCCTGTCCTAGGATGGTCCATGACCAAAAGTGTTTTAGCTACGTTATATGGTGTGTTGGAGCATCAGGGCAAACTAAACATGGATTGGCCCGCCCCGATAGCGGAATGGGCAACCGATGACCGAAAGAATATCACCCTGAACCATCTCTTGCGTATGCAGAGTGGACTGGATTGGGATGAGAACTATGAAAAAATCTCAGATGTCACCAAAATGCTCTTTTTGGAAAGTGATATGACTCAAGCCCAGAAAGAAAAGGAAGTCGTTGCGGCACCTACGGAGATTTGGAACTATTCTTCCGGAACCACCAATTTGCTGTCTGGAATCCTTCGGCAACAATTCAGGTCGCATCAAGAGTACCTGGATTTCCCCTATGCGGCGCTCATCGATAAAATAGGAGCCCACTCCATGCTCATAGAAGCCGATTTAAAGGGCAATTATGTAGGTTCTTCATACGGTTGGGCAAGTACAAGGGACTGGGGACGCTTGGGACAGCTCTATCTCAATAAAGGGAATTGGAACGGCCAACAATTGTTTTCTGAGGGATGGGTCACCTATATTACACAACCCACTCCAGATTCCAATGGTACATATGGAGCCCACTTCTGGTTGAACTCGGAGGGAATTTATCCCGATGTACCCAAAGACCTCTATTCCATGAATGGCTACCAAGGACAATATGTATTTATGATTCCTTCAAAGGATTTGGTCGTAGTACGTACGGGTTTGGCAGAATTTCCTGAATTTGATGTCAACGGCTTCCTTTCCGCTCTTGTAGCGGCCATTGACTAGGGAGGAAATCCGTTCAGATTTCATTTTTCCCTTGGCTCACCACAAAACCAAGGCAGTTCACAACAATAATTTCCCATCAGTGGAATGCTGGGGTACATTTACCATGTAATATTAAAACAAGTAAATTTTTTCATTTTCATATAGTGTTCTCGTTAAAAGGGCCTTAGTTTAAAAGCTAGGGCCCTTTTTAGTTAGTACCCCCTGAGACCTTTGTAAAATTACTGTCATCGCTTTTTGTGCGTTTATTTGACTTTAAAGGCCTACCCCATTTAAATCGTACTTGTGACTTTTTTTAGTATTTGGTGTCCCATAGATAAATGAGGAAACAGGGAATGAAACTCAAATTTTTCTTTATCGGCTTTTTAGGGTGTATGGTGGTAAGCTTGCAGGCCCAAGAAACGGAAACTGTCACCACAACTACCCCGACAACGGTAGTGATCGATTCCAACAAATCTTTAAAGGAATTAAAGCAGCAGGAAAAAGAAGCGCGCAAAGCCAGCAAGGCCATAAAAAAACAAAATCAACTGGAGAAGACCATTCTCGATTTGGAAAATGGATTGGCCAAGGATAAAAAAGCGCTCAAAAAACTGCAGGATAAACATTTAAGCACCAAAACCGAAATGACCGAGGTCAAACGAGAAAAACTAGAGCTTAAAATAGCCAAGTTGGAGATGCAAATGGCAAAAGACCGGGAGAAACTGAAAAAGTACCGCAAAAAACTGCGCTAAGATATTTTTGATTGATTGTTTTGATGTGATAATGGATTCCCTAGGCTAGGGAATCCATTTATTTTTACCAAAGTTGGGTTTCCGCTTTTCCAAGAATGCATTTCTTCCCTCAATGGCCTCGTCGGTCATATAGGCCAACCGGGTAGCTTCCCCAGCAAATACTTGTTGCCCCACCATCCCATCATCCGTTAAATTCATGGCAAACTTGAGCATTTTGATGGAGGTTGGGGATTTTGCCAGTACCTCTTGGGCCCATTGATAGGCCGTATCCTCCAGTTCCCCATGGGGAATCACCGCATTTACCATACCCATTTCATAGGCCTCTTGGGCAGAATAGTTGCGGCCCAAAAAGAAGATTTCCCTAGCTTTTTTCTGACCCACCATTTTAGCTAGATACGCCGAACCATAGCCCCCATCAAAACTGGTCACATCGGCATCGGTCTGTTTAAAAATGGCGTGTTCTTTACTGGCCAAGGTCATATCGCAAACTACATGGAGACTATGTCCCCCACCCACGGCCCAACCGGGCACCACGGCAATGACCACCTTGGGCATAAACCGAATCAACCGTTGCACTTCCAATATATTCAGACGATGATACCCATCTTCGCCCACATAACCTTGATGTCCCCTAGCCTTTTGGTCCCCCCCACTGCAGAAGGCCCAACCGCCATCCTTGGGCGAAGGTCCTTCCCCTGAAAGGAGGACCACCCCAATGGAGGTGTCCTCTTGGGCATCATAAAAGGCCTTATAGAGTTCACTAGTGGTTTTGGGGCGAAAGGCATTCCGTACCTCAGGTCGGTTAAAGGCAATACGGGCCACGCCATCACACTTTTTATAGGTAATGTCTTCAAATTCAATGGCGGTCTGCCAGTTGATGTTTTCTTTCATAGTATTCAATTGAACTGTAGTAAATCCTTAAAGAGTAAATACGTGATTACGGCCCCTGCGATGGATAAAAAGTTGCCAATGACAAAATAGTCATTGCTCACTTTTCGGTCCTTATCGCTTTCCAATCGGGTACCCAGTTTGATGGCCCCAAAAAGCACCAGAGCGCTGCCTTGAAGACCGGACAAGAGCAGAAAAATCAAAAAGATGCGCTCCAAGAAGCCCTTTAGCCATGAGGTGAATTTTTCACTGTTGTTTTTATCCGAGTTTTTGGGGTCGAGCCATTTGGATACCGCATAAAAAATGATGATCAAAAACACTTCGACCATCACAAAGAAAAATACGGCATATTTGAGATTATCCATGCTTCAAAATTAGGAAGATCAAACGTTTGACGGTATGGTATTCATCGATTCGTAAGGATTTTCCTTTTTTCCATGCTCCGGAACGGGTCTTATAAAGCCCCATTCTCTCTAGGTCCTTATAATCATTGTGTTTTAAAAAGGCCGCAATAATTTTATATTCCCGTGGTTTCCAATCCGACTTTATGGCTTGGTAGAGTTCCAAACATAGTTTTAATTGTGCCTCGGGAACTGGTTGTAGATTCACATAGTAATGATGGCCCGAATCTTTGGCGTGCTGTAAGCCTTCACGTGCTTGGGTAAGCCCGGCCCCGTACATTTCATAAGCGATTTTGGTATTGATCTCGGTTTCAATCTCACCATATACCAGCGAATAGCGCAATTGAAAGGTATAGCCAGCCTCAATACGTTGCTCTTCGAGAAAGAATACCAACTCAAAAAGGACTTGGGCACTGTCTACAATCCCTTGAAACTCATCACCCAAGGTAATGGTCAAGGGAGAAACAATTTGACGTTGAAATTTCTCGTTCGCCAGGGTGGTTAGATGCTTGAATTGGCCCATGAAGTCCTCGCCTTTCTTGATGTGACGACTCGAGATGATATCGGCCATAATAATGTAGTGCCGTGTAGCCATTAAGTTTCTGTTTTTCGGAAATATACTAATTTATTTCCTTTTTATGGAAACAATATACAAAATTTCCATTAAATGGAAACAATATGGTAGTAAAAATAGGCAACGTAGGTATCATTCCTATCAGATTCAAGGTAAGCCTACTTCCCCATTATTAAAAATCTTCCTTAAAGTATCCCAACAACCATTGTAGGTTCCCCCATTTTCAACGAACTTCGTTTTTAGTATTGAAGTTGGTGTCCTTCAGTTTTACTTAACCTGGTTAAAGCATAAAAACCGCTGGTACCTTTTTTACGTTAGATACCGTGAACAAATGATCCTATATCATGATGAAATCAAAGATAAGTGCCCTTTCCCAAAAATGTAAAGGCATATATTGTCGCCCCCTTTACCTATGCTTCATCGTTGTGCTCTTATGCAGCCACGATCTGTACCTAAAGATGGAAACCTATTTCTTGCAACCCCATCAAGAATCGACCCTGAGCCTCTATAATGGCACCTTTGAGACCAGTGAAAATGTAATCACACGAGACCGTATGTTGGACGCTTCCGTGGTCGCCCAAGGGCAACGCATAGCTATACATCCGGACCAGTGGAAAGATCGGGACAGCACCATCACACAGTTCACTTTTACAACGGGAGAAGCTGGAACCTATGTGGCAGGAGTTTCCACCAAAGCCAGAACTATTGAACTCACCGCCGACAAGTTTAATAGCTATTTGGAGCACGATGGTGTTTTGGATATGCTTGAGTACCGGACCCAAAACAACTTATTAGATCAAGATGCCGTAGAAAGCTACCAAAAACATGTGAAGGCCATCTATCAGGTCGGTGATGTCAAAACCAACGACTGGAATACGGTACTCGGCTATCCCATAGAGTTTATTCCACAAACCAACCCTTATGAAACCTACAGTGGGGAACAATTGGCCGTACAATTGCTGTTGGATGGCCAACCCCTGTCCAACCAACTCGTCTATGTTGACCATATTGCCAGCAATCACGGTCACCACCACAACCATGACCACAGTCATGGGCATACCCATGATGATCACTCACACAGCCATGACCATGATGGAGCAGCACACTCCCACGGACACTCACATGATGATGCCCACACCCATGACCACGAAACGGAAGGACATTCGCATAACAATGACCAACAGCTTCGTACCACTGATACGGGGATAGTTATGGTGAATCTGCCAGAGGACGGTATCTACTATATGCGCACGATTCATATGGTGACTATTGGGGACAGTGAGGAACTGACCCATGCATCCAAATGGGCGACCTTGACCTTTGAGGTCACCCACAAGCATGGAAGCGGTACCCATACACACGATCATCACGGCCACGATCATGAAATTCCCACTTGGATTTTTATTGTAGGAAGTGTGCTTCTTATCGTTGTGTTATTCTTCATTTTTAGAAAGAAAGGGAATGAAGCAGCTACATAGTAAGGATATCCTTTTCTTGATTGTGGTACTCGTTCCTTTTTTGGGAATGGCCCATGATGTTAGCAGTGCCGACCAAGAGCTTTTGCGCAATGGAGGTCTGTGGGCGTATATTCAAGTTGGGGCCACCCATATGCTCACTGGCTATGACCATCTGCTTTTTTTGACCGGAGTCATCTTCTACCTCAACAGCTTTGTAGACATCTTAAAGTTCATTACAGTATTTACCATAGGTCACTGTATTACCTTGATTGGTGCCACCTATGCAGGAATCACGGCTGACGAACACCTCGTTGATGCGGTAATCGCCATCAGTGTTTTGTACAAAGGGTTTGAGAATTTGGGGGGCTTTGAAAAATGGGGGGTCCAATCCCCCAATTTACTGGTAATGGTCGGCATTTTTGGATTGATCCATGGCTTTGGACTTTCCACGCGTTTGCAGTCCTTTGACATGGGGGAAGATCAGGTTCTGGCCAAAATCCTTTGCTTTAATTTGGGGGTGGAAGCAGGACAGGTACTGGCATTGATTCCCATTGTTTTTATCATTACCCTGGCACGCAAGCACCCACAGTTCCGCGCATTTTATAAAGCGGTCAACTGGTACCTGGTACTCGCAGGGATAGGCCTATTTATCTATCAGCTCTACGGCTACTTTCATGGGCATTAGTCGCTTGGTTGCTATCCACCACTAGAAAACTGTAGCTGGATGAGGCCACAGATTATAGGTTTAGGGAGTTTGTTCCATGAAACTATAATCCATGAAACTACCCGATAATAGCTCTATTTGGAATGACCTTGTTGCGATTTTAAAAAAAATAATGCTGCCTGTCACGATTCATTAAATTCGGAGTCTATACATAGAACATTTAAACTGACTATGATGAAAAACACCTTCCTGCTCTTTTTGAGCGTATTCCTTCTTTTGAGTTGTGCCGATGAATCCGAAAACGAGAAAAAGAAATTAAACGAAAGAATTACAAGAATCGAAAATGGGTTACAGCCCAATCTTCAAATTCAAGGCGATAGCATACCCGCCTATAATATTGAGGAACGCTTGAAGGAATTAGGCATTCCTGGGGTAAGCATTGCGGTCATCAATGAGGGGCAATTGGAATGGGCCAAGGGGTATGGTATGGCTGATAGTTCACAGAATCGTCCCGTGACCCCTGAAACTATGTTTTTGGCGGGATCCATTAGCAAGCCGGTGGCTGCCCTTCGTGCGCACCAACTGGCGGAAGAAGGCACGATTAGTCTGGACTCCAACGTCAACAACTATCTCTCCAGTTGGCAATTGCCTGATAACGAGTTCACAGTGAAGGAAAAGGTGACCACACGAAGAATGCTCAACCATACTGCTGGACTGACCGTTTGGGGATTTCCTGGTTATGACAGGGGAGATACCATTCCCAGCCCGGTAGAAGTACTGGACGGGAAGGGGAATACGGATGAAGTACGGGTATACAAGGAACCTGGGGAGAGTTGGATGTATTCGGGAGGTGGCTATACCGTTATGCAGGTGATGCTTGAAGACCTTGAAGCAAAACCCTTTTCAGAATTCATGCAGGATAAGGTGTTAAATCCCCTTGGGATGACGGCCAGTACGTTTGAGAATCCCTTACCTGAACGCCATCATTCCATAGCCGCAACCGGCTACCGATCTAACGGCAATGAAGTGGAAGGCAAATGGCCCATCTATCCTGAAATGGCCGCAGCCGGTCTTTGGACAACCCCTTCACAACTCATACGTTATGCCCAGGAAATTCAGAAGATCGATCAAACCAAGGAAGATGGGTTTTTAAAAGCAACAACAGTAGCCGAAATGCTCACGCCTGGCATGGAAGGTCACGGTCTAGGTCCTGTGGTCGGCGAGCATACGTTTGGGCATGGAGGCGCCGATGAAGGGTTCCGTGCCGACCTGACCGCTTGGAAAGAACACCCTATTGCTGTTGTGATTATGGTGAATTCCGATAATGGCAGCATTATAAAGGAAATCCTGTTAAGCATTGCCAAGGAATATGGATTGCCAGGCATTGAACCCATGCGGCGAACAGTGGGCAGTGCTTCTATTGAAGAACGTACCCCTTTAATCGGTACCTACGACTTTGGAAACCGGGGTGAAGCTATCATTGCCATTAAGGAAAATGGGTTGGAAATCACGGGAACCTTTTCGGAGAATCCTATTATGTTGCTTCCTGAATCCAAGAATAAATACTTTAATCAAAATAGCGGCACCTATTATACCTTCCTAGTGGAAGATGATGTGGTTACTGGATTACAGTTTTGGAATAACATTGGAGAGAAAATTAAGTAAGCTCCGCATTTAAAGTACGGACTGTTTTCCCTGTTCATTGATATATCATAATTGGTTGCGTAGGTAGTTTGTAACACAATTGTTGAAAACCTCTGATAGGTCAACTCCTTGAACTATTAAACTTTACCGAACTTCGTGAATGTTTACCGTTACAACGGTATCATGCCCCAATCATTGGCCTCCATCAAAAAAATGAAAAGGAAAATCTCGATATCTCTTGTTGCATCGCTCGCCATTTTGGCACCCCTCCTATACCTTGCCAATCCACAAATCTTTAAGATTATTTGGTACCAAAAACCGAGTGTAAAGACCTTTGAGAACTTTCCAACAAGAGAGATGCAAAAAAGTCCAAATCCTTTCGTTTTTCCTGAAAACTTAGTCTACAAGTCCAGATTGGACTTGGTACCTGTCAAAAATTGGGAGGGGGAAAAGGTACCTTTTTCAGACTACTTCGAAAGAGGTAAGCTCTTGGCTTTTTTGGTTATTAAAAATGATACACTCATATACGAAAAGTACAGCCGCGGTTATGGGCGTGCTACCCTATCCAATACATTTTCAATAGGAAAATCAATGATTTCTATCATAACCGGAAAAGCATTGGAGTTGGGGTTTTTGAAGAATACTGAACAAAAAGTAACCGACTTTCTGCCAGAATTTAAGGAAAACCCAGATTTCGATAATGTCCGAATCGAAGACCTTTTAAACATGAAGTCGGGCTTAAGGTTTAAGCGTGCTGGAAATGGTGTTTTATCGGATTTGTTCTGTGATGAGGCAAGGTTCTATTACACCAATAATTTGAAAGAGAATCTTTTGAGAATGAGGTTTGATACCCTACCCGGCCATAGGTGGAAGTATAGCAACCTTGACCCACTCATTTTGACTTGGATAATTGAAAAGGCCAGTGGACAGTTTGTTTCTGACCTTTTTGAAAAAGAAATATGGCAGCCCATCGGAGCTGAGTATAAAGGAAGCTGGGGAATAGACCATGTTGGTGGCCTCGAAAATTCCCCTAGTAGTTTTCAATGTGCGGCGATTGACTTGGCAAAAATCGGAAGGCTTCTACTGAAAAAAGGCGCTCGGGAATCTACACAAATATTATCATCCGACTGGATTGATCATAGCATTACAATACGGCGGGAAAACAGATATAACACTGCAAAAGGGCTACAAAGAGCTACACATCAATATTATTGGTGGTTGCCGCAAGAAGGCTTTGAAGATGATTTTTCCGCAGAGGGCCTAAAAGGACAAAGGTTATATGTAAACCCAAGTGAAAATATAATTATCGTTCAATTTGCTGACGGAGGTTATGGAGGTTATCCTTACCGAACCCTGGCAAAATACATCTCGGAAAACCTTTGACCTGTGCAAACATGGATAACCCAGATACCTATCTTGACGGTATAGCGCCAACTACATTTGGGAAGGTCAGATATATGGAAATTGGACCAAGAGATGGTGAGGTCATATTGTTCGCAACAGGAGGTGCCGTTGGATACGATTCAGTTCGTGCATTCGATTGGTTGGCAAAAAAAGGGTTTAGATTAATTTGCGTTAACCGTCCGGGCTATTATGACCTCCCTATTGATTCAATTCTTGCATTAGATGCTCATGCGGATATTTATCACAAAGTCTTAATATCCATAGGAATTAAGAAGTCCGTACATGTATTTGGTGTTTCCATGGGAGGCCTTTCAGCATTGTACTATGCCAAAAAACACCCAACAAAGTCACTGGTTATTTGGAGCGGTGTTTCAGGAAAATATGTTGTCAATGAAGAGTCCGAAAACTCAACAATGGGGAAATTGGTTTTGTCAAAACATGGAAAAAAGTCGGTCTCTTCACTGTTGAAGCTTTCTGCAAGATTTTTCCCAAAAAGTACCATCAAAACTTTTTTAAAAGCCAGTGCAAATCTTAATAGAAAGCAGAGGACCGCCATAGCAACACAAATTGTTAACAACAAGAACGCTAAAAAGGAGTTCCTGCTCTTTGTTGAATCAATGACTCCAATGGATGCCCTATTCCAAGGAACCATGGATGAGGTTGATAAAGCTGCTAAATTGGAAGACGTTGATTGGTCAACGATACAATGTCCAACATTTGCAGTGTATTCCACAGTCGATAAGGATGTAAGCCTAGAACACGCAAAAAGACTGGAACAGATGATTCAGGGTATCCGCATGAAATATGTGATTGCAGGAGGACATTATGTTTGGTGGGGAATTGAAGGGGAAAGGGTTAAAAAGGCAACTATTTCCTTTTTGCTAAATGTTGTTGGAAAGCAGCCTTGAATAATTTAGGGAAACATTAAAAAACGATTAAATCTAAGATTTAAATCATTGGTTATAAATGATTTTTCAGCAAAATTCATTTTCTTCCACCATGTGAAATTACGTTTTACATTACCAAACATTGCGGTAATATGAAAAAATTACGCTACTTGAGATAAGTAGTACATTAATTGACTCTTTTAACTTTTCGCATGAAACAGGGGGTATCAAAGGACAACGCAATAGCCACTATAGAAAAGGTTTACATTGAATATAATGGCCACAGCGTTCGAGCTAGAAGATTAACTGTTTCAAGCATAATCCCAATAAAAATTGATAAAGCGTGGGAGAACCTCCAAACTCCTAAATTACTTCAATTTGTTGCTAAAGGAATGATTACGTTTAAATCAATTAACGAAGAAGGGTTTCCCCATAAATGGGAAAAAGGGAAAACCTATGGTGTTAAGATGCGAATCTTCGGAATAATCCCATTTGGGGGAACCCATTTTATAAACATTGCTGAAATTAATTCATCCAATTATAGGATTTCGACCAAAGAATGGGATTCTAGTGCTAAAGTCTGGAATCATAATGTACAAATGAAAACTATTGGGAACGATTCCATCCAATATGTAGATTCAATTGAAATATATGGAGGTTTTATGACAGGTTTTATAACGGCTTTTGCTAAATATTTTTACAAGCACAGACAAAAAAGATGGCAAATAGTGGCAAACGAAAGCCTTGAATTTGGAAAATAAATACAACAGGCAACAATAATTAATGTCAATGAAATGAATTAATATGCAAACAATTTTAGGTTCAGGGGGTGCAATAGGAACCGAACTGGCAAAAGCCCTTTCAGAATACACTGATAACATTAGGCTAGTTAGTCGCAATCCTAAGAAGGTCAATACTTCCGACGAAGTTATCAGAGCAGACCTACTCAATAGGAAAGAATTGGAACAAGCCGTTGTTGGTTCAGAAATCGTTTATGTGACCATTGGTTTCCCTTATCGCTATAAGATATGGAAAAAGACTTGGCCTAATTTCATAAGCAATCTTTTAGCCATTTGTGAACAGGAGAAATTTAAACTTGTATTTTTTGACAACATTTACATGTATGACAAAGGCAGTTTAAATCCTGCTACCGAAAAATCAATGATAAATCCTTCTAGCAAAAAGGGCATTGTAAGAGCTGAAATTGCCCAAATGATATTAGAAAAAATCAAGAAGGGGCTTCTAACCGCTTTAATAGCGCGGTCCGCAGACTTTTATGGTCCTACCATCAAGAACAATAGTATCCTTACCGAGACCATCTTTAATCCTTTAAACAAGGGAAAAACTGCCAACTGGTTGGTAAACGACGGCTATCAACACTCTTTTACATATACTCCGGATGCAGGAAAGGCTTTGGCCTTATTGGGAAATTCCAAAAGAGCTTATGGTCAAGTATGGCATTTGCCAACAGCACCAAATCCACCAACCGGAAAGGAATGGGTAGAAAAGATTGCCAACAAGATGAATGTTAAACCAAAACACCGAGTTGCATCCAGATTTATGGTGGGACTAATAGGCTTATTTATGCCTGCAATGAGAGAATCTGTTGAAATGCTTTATCAATATGACAGAAACTACGTATTCGATAGCACTAAATTTGAAAAAGCTTTTGGTTTAAAACCAACTTCTTATGAGCAGGGAATTGATGAAATTATAGACAAGGATTATTAAAGAATACCGACTGCCATAGGCAAAATAAAGGACAGAAAGCCATCTATCCCTGTTGCACGTTTTATTTCAATGGACCAGTAGGCATTGTACAAACGCTTTGAGCTTCATACCCAAATCGATAACGAAGTCCTTTTTTACTTGCGTTCCCCAAAGCCGTATCTTTGCCGCCTGAAAAAGGAAGATGCAGCCCATTCATTCAAAAACGCTTCAAGATTTAGAATTTCCCACGGTACTGGAACAGCTTTCCGCCCGTTGCAATACCGAATTGGGCAAAGAAGCCGCCTTGCAACTGGCTCCCTTGACCGAAAAGGAAACCCTGCTGAACGAATTGGGGCAAACTTCGGAATACCTGGCCTCCTTTACCAATGAGAACCGTATTCCCAACCATGGGTTTGATGCCATTACCAAAGAACTAAAGCTCCTACAAATTGAGAACACCGTGCTGGAGGTTTCGGGTTTTCGTAGGATATCCCATCTCTGCACCACCATCTCCCTGCATAAAAAGTTTTTTAAAAAGTTCAAAGAATACTACCCTTTACTTTTTGCCGCTACGGAGGGTATTCAAGAGAATACCGTCATCCCGAATGAAATTGGAACCATCATCGATAAGTTCGGGGAGATACGGGACAATGCCTCGGTGGACCTCAAACGCATTCGAATGGATATCAACACCGTTCGCGGCAAGATCAACCAGAGTTTTGGGGCCGCGCTATCCCGGTACCAATCCGCCGACTTTTTGGATGATATTAAGGAATCCATCGTAGAGAACCGTAGGGTATTGGCCGTGAAGGCCATGTACCGCCGCAAGGTAAAAGGAACCGTGATGGGAAATTCCAAAACGGGAAGCATCGTCTATATCGTACCTGAGGCCACGTTACAGTATAGCACCGAACTCAGTAATCTGGAGTTTGAGGAAAAGGAGGAAATTCGACGAATTTTATTGGAACTGACCAACCATATTCGGCCTGAAGCGCCTTTGTTGGAGACCTATCAGTATTTTTTGACCCATATCGATGTCACCGCAGCCAAGGCAAAGTATGCCTCGGAAATGAATGCCGTGCTTCCAAAAATCAACGAGGAGCGTACTTTGTTCTTACGGGATGCCTATCACCCCCTCCTTTATTTGACCAATGCAGCCAAAAAAGAAAAGACCTGGCCACAAACGATTGAACTGGAGCAGAAAAACCGAATTATCGTGATTTCAGGGCCCAATGCGGGGGGGAAAAGTATCACCCTAAAGACCATTGGATTACTTCAAGTAATGCTTCAATCTGGATTGTTAATTCCTGTTCATGAAAGGAGTTCTGTCTGTTTTTTTGATAAAATACTGACGGATATTGGAGATAACCAATCCATTGAAAACCATTTGAGTACTTACAGCTATCGCCTAAAGAACATGAACCAGTTTTTAAAGCGGTGCAATAACAATACGCTGTTTTTGATCGATGAGTTCGGTACGGGTTCCGATCCAGAATTGGGCGGTGCCTTGGCAGAGGCCTTTCTCGAAGTATTTTACGATCGGGAAGCTTTTGGGGTGATTACCACCCATTACGCCAATCTAAAGCTGTTGGCCAATGAACTACCGTATATGACCAATGCCAATATGCAGTTTGATAATCGAACGCTGGAACCCACTTTCAAACTCGTTTTAGGTGAGGCAGGGAGCTCTTTCACCTTTGAAGTGGCCCAAAAGAACGGCATCCCCTACTCTTTGATCAATAAGGCAAAGAAGAAGATCGATCGCGGCAAAGTACGCTTTGATGCCACCATTTCCAAGTTGCAAAAGGAACGCTCCAAAATGTCCAAAACGGAGTCCCGTCTACAGGACGAGGAAACCAAGGCGAAGGAGGAAGCCGCCAAATTGGAGAAGCTGAATGCCAAGATTAAGTTGAAGTTGGAGAACTACCAAGAACTCTATGACCACAACCAGCGGATGATCCATTTGGGCAACAAGGTCAATGATAGTGCCGAACGCTATTTTCATGATAAAAAGAAGCGTCCATTGATTTCCGAGCTTTTGCGCATTGTGGAAACCGAAAATAGCAAACGCAAAAAGTCCTCCGCTAAGGAAGCCAAGGCCCAAAAGGCCGTCAAAAAACAGACGGCTAACGAATTGGAGCAAAAAATCGTAAAAGTCCGCAAGGAAAAGGCGGTGAAGAAGAAAAAAGCCGTTCAGGCCGAAAAGGCAAAACCCAGACCTATCTTTAAAGTGGGGGATCGCGTGCGCATGCACGATGGAAAGGCCGTGGGCAGTATCGATATCTTGGAAAAAGGGAAGGCCATAGTGAACTACGGACTATTTACGACCAATGTAAGTGTAGATCTGTTGGAACTGGTGGAGGCCAAGAAATGATACCTATCCTTTTGAATCATCAGGTTTTGGATGATAGAAATTGATCAGAACATGCGCATTTTTTTGCATAAAATTGTAAGTGATCGTATTTCATGCTACTTTGCTATGAATTAAATCTTCAACCCATGAAACAAAGTATTATCCCTATGGCCCTCAGTCTGTTCTTTATTGTCTCTTGTCGTACGAAATCGGAGTCCAATTCGGAATCCAATGAGATGGCTGAAACCGCCCAAGAAATGGAGGCGCCAGCACCCGATTTTCAAATCTCATTGGCGCAATGGTCCTTCAACAAGGCCTATTTGGGACCTCGAAAAGACGGCTATTGGGAATGGTTCGTAAAAACCTTGCAGGAATCCCCTGATGATATATTACAAGGTGATGCCGACCCCGTAAACTTCCCGGAAATGGCCGCTAAATTTGGTATCGAGTCCATCGAACTGGTCAATACCTTCTATTATGGGAAAGTGGATGACCAAGCCTTTTGGGACGATTTTAAAAACCGATGTGATGATGCTGGGGTTAGCGTTGGGCTTATTATGTGCGATGCACTGGGGAATCTTGGCGATGCCGATGCGGAAGCCAGAACAAAAACTGTGGAAAACCATCATAAATGGGTGGACATCGCAAAGTTCTTGGGGGCACATTCCATCCGGGTCAATGCAGCGGGATCGGGAACTGCTGAAGAAGTGGCGGCCAACGCTGTTGATGGTCTAAAACAACTTGGAGCGTATGGTGCAAGCCAAGGCATCAATATCATAGTGGAAAATCATGGAGGCTATTCCTCGGATGCATCTTGGTTGGCGGGAGTCATGGCCCAGGTAGATATGGACAATGTGGGAACACTTCCCGATTTTGGTAATTTCTGTATCGAACGTGGCCCTGATGGCTGTGTCAATGAATATGATCGTTATAAGGGCATGGCCGAATTAATGCCGTACGCCAAAGGAGTAAGTGCAAAATCCCATGATTTTGATGAGGATGGCAATGAAACCAGTACCGATTTCTACAAGGTGCTGAAAATTGTCAAAGACTCAGGTTTTAAAGGCTATATCGGTATTGAGTATGAAGGCAGTACCCTTTCGGAAGAGGAAGGGATTGAGGCCACCCTGGCCTTGTTACAAAAAGCCATTGATAGTGTAAACTAAATGCCCTTTTACCTTTCAAGTTGGGGCATTCACTTTTCGATATGTCCTTTTTAAGGCAAGCCTAAATAGTAAAGGCCATAGTGAACTATGGCCTTTTTACACAAATGTCAGTGTGGACTTGCTGGAATTGGTGGAGGCAAAAAAATAACAGCCGGCATCAGATTGTTGAATCCACAACCTGAGCGGCCGACTGTATCTAAAAGAGAACGCAACCGTTTTAATTGCAGCTTACGGATTCTACCGTTATTTGGAAGACACCATCCGCCTCATAGCAACGCTCACTTCGTATGTATCCCAAATCAAAATCGCCCAATCGCCTCCAGACGAATGCATCTTGGAACTCAAATTCAAGCTCCACGTCATGGGCACCGTTTGGGGGACTCTCAATTTCTATCCTATTTTGACTTACTTCATACGTCCTGGTCGAAGTACTATTGTTTGTCCCTGGGCTTTTATAAACGAACCTAAAACGAATATCATAGATGGAATTATTCTCTACCTTGACATTTTCATGGTCAAAATTAAACGTCCGACAGCTCTCCACTCGGTAATCCGTTGTATACCCCATTTTGGCTAGCGCATTGTCCTTTAAATACCGAACAGTATAGGCAATGGGCACCCCAGGATTATTACGACTATAGACCGCATTTTCGCCTGTTATAACACTATTTAAGGAACCAAAACCAGAATCGATATTGGCCAAATTGATCGCTTCAGAGGCAGCCTCTGCATTGCCCCCAATGGTAACAACAGTGATACTGGATTCGCGTAAAATTTCATCATATTCTGAATTTACGGTACCCACCCCGCTAACGCCACCGGCGTATTCCAGAACCGCATCCAAGGAAACGGAAGTATCCGTGTTTGTTGTTTCCATACGCACCATAATAATTCTTCCATATGAGACGGAACTTACGTAAGCGGGTGGTGTATTGGAATTCACTGCGGCCTGCACTTGCGCATTGGTTACTCCAGGATCAAATACACTTCCCGGACTGGCTGGCGTATCCATGGTCACGGTATAAAATACCTGTTTAAAGACCAAGCCTGCATATCGCCGCTCCGTAGTGCTTTCGTAATCGAATTGGGAAGCCAAGGATCCCGTAGCCCATTCCACATTCAATCCCACATCCAAGCTAAATTGTTTCGAGGAATAGGAGGTTGTTGCCTGATATGAGGAATTTGCTGCGTTTACGTACCCTTCTTGATACGCATTGGCATTCCACCATTCCAAGGCATCATCGATACCTGTTTGAACGGCTGAGTTTGAGGAAGGATCATCAACTACAATAGTCCCTTGTGCGCCAATACCGGGAAGGTCTAACCGTAAAGTAGCAGCAGAACGACCTATACTAAGAGGGTCCGGTGCCCCATCCAACATCCCTTGGTTGCCCACAATCAAGGCTCCTGGAAAAATTACACCATTGGTTGGGCGTAAAATGGCAACGTCATCAAAATTGGACTCCAAGCTGTAATCCTCTGTCCTGCACTCAAACAATTTTCCTTGGTTAGGCCCAGAATTTGTGGTGTTTTCATCATTCAATGTACGTTCAGAAGCTGCGCCTCCCGTATCTTGGACATTAAGTAATTCATCAGCATTGTAAGAAAGGTTGGCAATGGTCGTATTGATTGCATCCAATTCACTGGGATCATTACCACCATTTTCATCACCATTACCATCGCCGTTGTTATCACCTCCATTTTCAATGGGTTCTTCAGGATCTTCATCTTTGCTGCATGAATACACAGTCAATAAGGTCACACATAATGCCAATGTGGACCAGGTTCTCATCTTTTGGATAATTGTTTTCATAATTTCTAGTTTTTTGGATTCAACACATCGAAATTATTTGGCAGTCCAGCCCCAACCTAAATATGTCCATGGACAAAACATGGACGACATTGACCAAATTGCTTGGTTTTATCCCTAGACACTTACTTAACCCCATATGGGAAAACACTTTTCAAATACCTGAATATCAATTATTTATTAAAGTATTGTCAAGAATTACCATTCGCTCAAGTATGGACAAACTATGGACAGGACGTTTTAGCTGAATTTATGGTCTAAATTGGGGGTATGTACATCAAAAAGCTTCGGATATATAAAATATCAAAAGGTATCGCGCTATGTCTTTTGTCCATGTTTATAGGTTATGGGCAAGGTGTAAACCAAAAGGAAGTGGATAGCCTTTTAACCATTTATAAGGATGTACAAAACATTGAATCAAAAGTGGAAATTCTGGATGACATCATTGACCTTTTGATTTATAACGACTCAAAAAAAGCCAAGACATACATTCAAGAGATGCGTAAAATTTCTAAGAAGGTGAAGTATGAACATGGCATTCTTCAAGGGGACTTTAATCTGGGTTACCATTACTTCAATTTGCAACAGATGGATTCGGCCAAATTCTATTTTGACAAGACTCTGGCAAAGTCAAAAAGAGATAATGATGATTCCTTTGTAAGAAGTACGCTTAAAAACCTCTCCATTTTACAGGCCCATGAAGGAAATTATGAAGAAGCCATTCAATTAATGGACAGTGTTGCCAAAATTAGCCTTGTCGATCAAGATTACCTTAGATACGGATCTGCCTTAAGTGATAATGGTGTTCACTATTACGAAATGGGAAACTATCCAAAAGCCATGGCCTTTTACAAGAAAGCTCTTGAGACCTACGACACCTTGGAAATAAAAACGTATCACAAAGCGGACTTGTATAGAAACCTTGGGAAATTACAAAGTGTACAAGGCAACCATACTAGTGCACTTACCTATTTTGACCACGCTGTTGAAGTATATCGGGAACTGGGTGACAATATGTTTTTGGCCAATACCCTTTCGGATATGGGAAATGTTCATTCCCTAATGGGCCAGCACCGTATTGCCATTGATAAGTATAAGGAATGTATAAAAGTCGCTATCGCCCATAATTTCCCCTCAGCCGAAATTATCGCCTATGGAAACCTGGGAAGTGAATATTTGGCAACTCGACAAAATAAAGAAGCGATTCACTTTCTTGAAAAAGCCTTGCTAATGGGGCAAGAAACGTCGGCCGACAACAACTTAATAACCGATATGTCCAATTTAGGCCTTGCCTATGCCAACAACCAAGATTTTAATAGAGGACTGGAGCTACTTAACCAGGCGGTGAACAAAGCGGATTCCATTGGGGTGACCAATGAATTACAGTCAGCCCTTTTCAACAGGGCTATGGCCTACGAGAAAAACGGCATGCCGTTGAAAGCGATATTGGACTACAAACGCTCAAGAGTAATTAACGACAGCTTGTTTTCCATCACAAAAGCAAAACAAATCAATGAGTTACAGACCATTTATGAAACCGAAAAGAAGGAAGCGGAAATTGCTTTGCAGCAAGAGGAAATCAACACGCTCAATGAAAAAGTAAAAGTGGATCGATTAACCAAAGGGCTATTTGCAGGTGGAATGTTCACTTTTGTGGCCATATCTGGATTGTTGTTCTTTGGTTTCCGACAACGAATCAAAAAGAACCGTATTGCTCGGGAAAAACGGGAAGAAATCTATAAAAAGGAAATCGAACACAAACAGAAAGAACTGGCAAGCCAGACCCTTCATCTTGTTCAAAAAAATACCTTTATCCAAGAATTAATGCGCAATCTAGAAAAGATTAAAAAGTCACCGGAAACCTTTAAAATGGAGTTTCGTCGCATTGTTATGCTCCTAAAAAAAGAAAATGCTTCCGATAAGGACTGGGAAGTGTTCAAAACCTATTTCGCGGATGTGCATAATGACTTTGACCAAAAGTTAAAGACACTTTATCATGAAATTTCCGAAAAGGAGATTCGTTTGGCTGCTTTCTTGCGCATGAATTTGACCACCAAAGAAATTGCAGCCACTTTAAACGTACTTCCAGATAGTATTTTAAAATCCAAATACCGCCTAAAGAAAAAACTGGGCCTAGGCAAAGAAACGGATTTGGCCAACTTTTTGAATACCCTTTAACAACTGCGTATATCTAAAAAAATAGTCTCCCTTTTCCACATGTATTTATGGGCTAGCACACTTAATATAGCAAATACCTACCAGTAAAAGCGGTTGGCATCAAATACTTTTGGCTATTAATAACTGCACTGTGTACTAGTTTTTGAAATTGACCTTGCCTTGCCTCTGTCAATGGACAAAGTATGGACAAATCGTTATGGACTAATTGTATTTTAACATGGACAGTGTAGAGGTAGACAAATTATAAATCACATTTAATTAACTTATTATCAGATTATTAGATTCTAAACTGAATATGATATAGGCGTATGTGCTATGCATATGACATGGACAATATGATTTTTATTAGCTGATCAAGGGGAGCTTCGTATACCATAGATGCTTATCTTGAAGATGTAAATATTGTCCAAATGACAACCTCTTATAATTTTAAAAAAGGCCCCATCCTTCTTATTTTGCTGTTTGCAGCAGTGGGCCAGGCCCAAAAACGGAACGGGCCTCAGCGTTTCAACATGGATACGGTATCTTATTATTCGCAAGGTTTCGACAGCCTGTTTCCGAAAAATCCAGAAGCTGCCCTTGTCTTATTAAAACAATTAAAAGTGTATGCCGAGCAGTTTAAGGATTCGTATTCTCCTTCTGAATATCACCTTCTAAAAGGGCGTTATCTTTTACAAAAGGGGGTGACCGATTCCGCGCAATACCATTTTGATGAAGCTAGGGATGGTTTTAGCTCCCAAGACAGTCTTTTCAAAGTGAATTTGACGAACTATCACATTGCCCGTTTGGAAAATTTAAGGGCTAACTATCCAGAGGCACAGCAGTTAATAACCAAAGGGGTTGGCCGTAACACCAAAAACCGCAAAGACTCCTTATTACTACTACAATACATCAACCTGAATGCCAATGTCTACTCCAATCTGGACGACCAAAAAAAAAGTATAGAAGAAGGTCTAAAAGCTTTGGACTTAGCTATTGCCATGAAAGACCTATCCAGGGAGGCTGCAGCACTAAAGGCCTTAGGAAGTAGTTATCACTATGCTTCCAACCACGTTAGGGCCCTAGAATACAAGAAACAGGCCCTTGCCGCCTACGAAGCCCTTAAGGACATGCCCATGGTAGGGGTGATGTTGAACAATATTGGAAATGGGGTTTCCGTAATGGGTGATGAAAAAGCTGCAGTACCATATTTTAAAAGAAGTTTGACCATTTCGGAGAAATACAAGAACAACAATATGGTCGCCATCACCTCTTTTTGTTTGGGTAGAAGTTACGTGCGATTGGGTGAATCTCAATTAGGCGTTCCCTATTTTGAGAAATCCCTGGAAATTTCAAAATACATCACCAAAGCCCCTAAAACGGAGATGTGGGCATTGAATGGTCTTGCCCATGCCTACAATAAAATGAATAAGCCCAAAAAAGCCATTCCATTGCTTGACCGTACCATTAAGATTTCAGATTCCATCAATAGAAAAGCAGACAAAGCGGTTGCCTATGACTATCGATCAAAATCTTATGAATTGGTTGGAAAATTGGATAATGCCTTGGCCGATGCCCGTATGTTCAAAATTGTTTCGGATTCCATTGCTGAGTTGGAACGCTTGAATGAAATAGAACATTTGACCGTAGTTTATGAAACTGAAAAAAAGGAAGCCGAGATTGCCCTTCAAGAAGAAGAAATCAAAGCACTGAACGAAAAAGCCCGGGCCGATAGTTTGCAAAAAGGACTTTATGCCGGAGGGATGGCCTCTGCCCTAGCCCTATTTGGGCTTTCTGTTTTCGGATACAGACAACGTATTAAAAAGAATGGCATCGCACGGGAAAAACAGGAAGAAATCTATAAAAAGGAAATCGAGCACAAGCAAAAGGAATTGGCAAGCCAGACCTTGCACCTTGTCCAAAAAAATACCTTTATTCAAGAGCTAAAGGAAAACTTGATTCACCTAAAGAATTCCCCCGAAAAGTTCAAGGCGGAGTTTCGGCGTATCGCCATGCTCCTTAAGAAGGAAAATGCCTCCGATAAAGACTGGGAGGTCTTTAAGACCTATTTTGCCGATGTTCATAATGACTTTGACCAAAAGTTAAAGACACTTTACAAGGACATCTCTGAAAAGGAAATCCGACTGGCTGCTTTTTTACGGATGAACCTGACCACCAAGGAGATTGCCGCTACCATGAATGTCCTTCCCGATAGCATTCTCAAGTCTAAATATCGCTTAAAAAAGAAACTGGGTTTGGATAGGGAAATTGATTTAACCCATTTTTTAAATACGCTATGAAAAAGATATTGACACTCGCCCTTTTATTTTCCCTAAGCATTTTTGGCCAAAAACAAAGGAACATTGATAGTCTTTTACAGCTTTATGCGGCAACCACGGAAGACAGTGTCAAGCTGAAGACCAGTAATAGGATAACCTCATACTATATGTACCGTGATATCAAAAAAGCAAAAACGTTTGCTATCCATCAATTGGAGCTTTCAAAAAGAATGGAAGACACGCAAGCAGAGATAAAAGCGCTAAATCACTTTTCGACAATTTACAGCAGATTAAGTCAATATGATTCCGCTCAATACTATATTCAACAAACGTTAGATCTAGCGATTTCCACCAATAATTTGGTACAACAGTCCATTTCAAGACATAGTCAGGTCATTATGGAAATTGATCGGGGTAATTTTGAAAAAGCACTAGACCTCAACGATAAGAACATTAGGTTTAACCAAGAAATCAAAGACACCCTAAGGCTCGCCATGTCGTATGAAACGGAAAGTTCCATCTTTACCGAGAAGGGAAAATACCTATTGGCCCTTAAAAGTGTTATGAAAAGCCTGGAAGTATACGAAAAACTTAAGGATAGCATCCGAATTGCAGATGTATACCATAAAATTGCCGTTATTGAAAATTCACTGGAAAATTTTGACTCTTCCATTGAAAATAGTCAAAGGGCTTTAAAAATCTACGAGGATTTTGAGGATATTGAATATCAATCCGTAATCCTGAATATTTTAGGAATTGCCTATAAGTTTAAACATGAGTTTGAGGACGCTATCCCATACTTCAAAAGAAGTATGGACATTTCAAAGAAAAATGGATATACCACTATTTACTTAGTAAGTATTGCTCATCTTTCAGATGCCTATTTAGAAATTGGCGATAACCATCAAGCAAAGGAATTAATCGATGAAGGAATAAAGATTTCGACTGAACTGGAAAGCCAGCGAATGGTTTTTTATTTCAATATGCGTTTGGCCAAATATTTTAAAAATGTCGAGGCTTACGAGAGAGGATTGGCCTTGCTCAATGACCTAATTGAAGAATTTCCAGATGAAAAAGAATACTTGATTACCGCTTATAAGATCAAGAGCGATATCCACAGAAAGCAGGGGCAATTTAAAATTGCACTTGAAAATTATGAATACTATAAAAATATAGAAGATTCAACCTCCAAAAAGGCAAATGCTTCTAGAATTGATGAATTGAGAATCGTATATCAAACCGAACAAAAAGAAGCTGAAATTGCATTGCAGGAAGAGGAAATCAACACCTTAAATGAAAAGGCACGAGCTGACAACTTGAAAAAAGGGCTTTACGCAGGGGGTATGACCTCTGCCCTAGCCCTATTTGGGCTTTCTGTTTTTGGATATAGACAACGTATCAAAAAGAATCGCATTGCGCGGGAGAAGCAAGAAGAGATCTACAGACAAGAAATCGAACACAAACAAAAGGAACTGGCAAGTCAGACCCTGCATTTGGTACAGAAGAATACTTTTATCCAAGAGCTGAAGGAAAACCTAATACACTTAAAGAATTCCCCAGAAAAGTTTAAGGCGGAATTTCGGCGTATTGTGATGTTATTGAAAAAGGAAAATGCCTCGGATAAGGACTGGGAAGTCTTTAAAACCTATTTTGCCGATGTCCATAATGACTTTGATCAAAAACTCAAGACGCTATATGCTGACATCTCCGAAAAGGAAATACGTTTGGCGGCATTCCTACGAATGAACCTGACCACCAAGGAAATTGCTGCTACTTTAAATGTTTTACCCGACAGCATTCTAAAATCAAAATACCGACTCAAAAAGAAATTGGGGTTGGACAAGGAGACCGATTTGAGCAGTTTCTTAAATACCTTATAGTTTGCATAGCAGCCAATGGTTAAAACTACTTTTAAATACTTCTAAATTCATTTTGAACCAGAGCGTAAACTCAAAACTTTTCTACCTGCTTTATATAGCGCAAATCCAATGAGGAGTATCCCTATAATGGCACTCACTAAGGAAATCTTAGCGATTTTGGGAAAGCCCCATTTTGTTTCAAAGCTAAAGTCATCATAGACCGTTTGAAAGCTTGTCTCTTCTGAAAGATAGTATCTTTTTATTCCTTTTTTGATGTCCGATTTATAAAGGAGGTCGGCTACGTGACCCAGCCCTTCAAATACCACCAGCTCTCCATTTGAAAGAAAGGGCATCAGTTCTTTTTGCACAATCTCATGGGGAGTTGCCATATCCAATGCCCCATTGAGTATAAGTGTTGGAACGTTGGATTCCTGTAGCTTGGAAAAATCATTGATTGGCTGTGTTACGGGCCACATTTGGCCAATGTCCATGCACAAAGCGGACATTGGAGAGCCTAATTCGAAGGTAGTCGAAGTGAACTCCTCCCAATAATTCCTTGAGCTATCATAATCTATCATTCCTTTCGCTAAAAACTCTCCCCAAACCATCATTTCCGGCATAATGTGGTCATAGGCTAAGGACATCAGCGCTATTCCACTATAATCCCCCTCTGCTGCGGCTAAAAAGGAACCTATCACCTTTGGCGCCGAGTCGTTATGATATAGCATTCCAAAGGTTACGACTTTGACTTTACCCGGGTCGATAGGAGCAAAAAACCAGGTTTTTGGCATCTCCTTTAATACCTTATCAATGGTTTCGTAAAGGTTCTTTGATTTACTACTACAGTAAGGATCATTTTGACAAAGCTCGTCATAGTATTGTATTTTATTGGCAATAACTTCGGGCTCCCAAACAAACCTACCCGGCGGATTAGCTCCAATCATTACCGATTTATCTACTTTTTCTTCATAGTATTTTGCGTATAGCTGGGCAAGCCGGGTGCCATAACTTCCACTCAACAGGTTGAGTTTGGCTATCTTTAAATGACCTCTTACGGCATCAATATCCAATAGTACCTGTTCCATGGTATAGCCATTCAAGTCTATACCACTATTCAAGAGTCTATCACTACACGCTTTGGCAGCGTATTTAATATTATCAACGGAGGCCTTTGACAATAAATCTTTTCCCTTACCCCTTAGCGCCTTTGTCATCTCTGGACAATCCAAACGTACAGACCCATCAATTCCGCGATATCCCACCAGAATTACATCATGGTTTTCAAGAAATTCCATAGGGGGATTATAGTCCAAATTAGACTGACCCGGTCCTCCGGCGAGCCAGAAAATGGGAGAAGACGGGTTTGGGTTTTTTGTCTTATAGATTTTTACCGGTATTGTAATTTTTCTGTCCGTTTTATTTTTCCAGTTCTCCGGAAAACGAAAATCGGTACAAATAATACTATCGGTATCCGGACAAAAAGTGGCCTGATGGTCTTGGCCCCTTACAGAAAATAGCAATAACAGCAACAAGTTGAAAATTATGCCTTTAAGGTTAGATATTTCTGTATTTTTCATAAATCAAATAACGTACTTTTGATTTTTTGATTCGTTAACCGTTGTTAAGAAATAGGATAACGCAAATTCATGAGTGATCTTATTAAAGCACAGCTGGATTCAATTTTTCCGCTAAAGGAAACAACCTGGAACGAGCTTGTAAAGCTTGCTGAAGAGAAGATTATTGTCAAAAGCAAAAATCTGGTAACCAAAGGAAGCTTTTTTAGCTATGAGATCTTTGTAATGGAAGGGGTATTACGTTGTTATTATGTCACTGAAGAGGACAAAGAGTATACTACCTCTTTTTATAAGGAAGGAGATTTCGTCTCCCCCTCATTTACTAGACAGTTTCATGGTAGAAGCTTATTAAACATACAGGCTTTGGAACATTGTAAAGTACTTTTATTCGAAGAGCATAAGTTTACGGAGCTAAGGCATAGTTATAAAGATTTACATCAGTTGGGGAGCAATGTCTTGGAAAAGGAGCTCAAGCTGAAATCTTTAAAAGAGGTGTTCTTAGCTACCGGTAATTTAGTTACGTTGTACCGGTTTTTTCAAGACAGATTTTATGGTTTGGAAAAAAGGATTCCTCAACGTTATATAGCTTCCTTTATAGGCGCAGATCCTGTTTCCTTAAGTCGGATAAGGGCTAAAATATTAAGGGAAAGAAAAACGGCAAATAATGGTTGAAAGTGATTCGGGCAGTTTCTTAAATACCTTATAAAATCTAGGCTATCGTTTGGGACTGTAGTATCTTTGGATTGTGGAAGAAGGCAAGAAAATTATACTATTTGACGGAGTTTGTAACCTGTGCAATGGGGTGATTCAATTCGTGATTAAACGCGACAAAAAGGATATCTTTCGCTATGCTGCCTTGCAAAGTGAACTCGGGGAACAACTTACAAAGGAACGGGGTATCGATACTTCAAAGGTGGATTCCTTTGTGCTTATTGAACCCGGTACGGCCTACTTTATCAAATCCGATGCCGCCTTGGAAATTGCTGGAGATCTAAAGGGTCTATGGCCTGTTTTTACGATTTTCAAATGGGTCCCCACAAGTATTCGCAATGTGGTATATGACTTTGTGGCCAGAAATCGCTACAAATGGTTTGGCCGCAAGGACCAATGTATGATTCCCACCCCAGAACTCCAAGCCAAGTTTTTGGGTTAATCTAAAAACCTCCCCCAATTTTGGAGAGGTAGTACAAGGCTAGCAGTACCGTTAAATTATGTACCCCATGAAAGATAATCCCGGTCAATAAACCCTTACTTCTTTTGACCCAATAGCCAATAACCAAGGCAAAAACAAAGAAAAATACAAATAAGGCTATATTATCATGTACCAGACCAAACAAGATAGCTTGAAAAATGTTGGCCCCTTTAAATCCGATATATTTCTCTACGGAGTTCAAGATCACCCCCCTAAAAATTATTTCTTCATAAATGGGGACAATTACCACTACCAACAGGGCAGCCATCAAAAAACCATGCACGGACATCATCGCTAGAATCTCCTGTTCAGCACTCAAAATCAGGTTAAAGTCAAAAGAGGGCTCTTCAATATCAACAAAAAGCCCCAACACTTTCATAATGATTCGATTGAAAATGACGAACAACACACCTAGACCAATCATCTGGCGTATTCTTAAGTTTGAAGAAAATACCACCTTTAGTCGTTCCCTGTTTAACATCGAAAGGGTTCCGATGGCCATTAACAGCACAAACAAAATCATTTCATTGGCGAGCAGGTCCTTATCCATTAGATCTTCAGTATACACGGAAACCAGGTCAAAAAGATAGTTCATGGTCTGCTCGTACTCGAACACAAATAGCGTGGCGAGTTGGGCTAGCAAGTAAACAAAACTTAGTAGCCAAAAGTGTTCCAGAGTCCAGCTAAAACTTAGTCTTGGCCTTATTTTAAATCCACTCTTTTTTAAAACTTTCCCCACTCCAAAAACCGGCAATACCCACATATATGGTATAATAAATGCCAAAATCACCAAAAGGTATAACAAAGAAAAATGAAAGACTTCTTTAGGGTTCCATGTCAAAAACGGATCTTTTATGAAAACTTGAAAGCGTTTGATGCCAAAAAAATCATCATAAGTCGTTTCATTTTGCAGCGACCTATAGGTTTGAAGGGCAAGCTTTGAATCGGAGTGCGCTATATCATGGGAAAATAGGCGTTGTTTGGCCCCTATTCTATTCCATTCACTCAACGTATCGCGAACTAAAAAGTCCCTTGCCGCATCTAAATTCCCTAACTCTGCCATTGCTTGTGCCATCTCATTGTTATTGATGTAAGTAGAGTCTTTTTTGTTCACGATATCAAACAGTTCTAGTGCCTTTTCAGGCTCATTCAACTTCAACAGTAGATGGGCCTTTTGGTTGATATTCCATAAAAAAGTATCCTTCTCCAAACTTCGCAACAGCGTTTCTTTAGCCAAATCTTCCTTTCCTTGAGATTCATAAATCTCTGCGATTTGCAATGAAAGATCCAAACTATCACCAAGGCGTTGCGCTTTTTTGTAGAAGGAAAGTGACTTAAACTGCTCTTCTTGATAAGAATCACCCAACAATTTATAGACCTCAGCCTTTTGATCATTGGACCATTTTTCGGGATTTTCATCCATAAGTTCCCTTGCAGTTTCCAAAATGGTTAACCGTTCTTCACCATAACGGTTTTCAGCAACATAAATCAATACCGCTGGATGCTCAGGATATTTTTCATTCAGAGCGTTGATGCAAGCTTCTGTTTCTTCATACTTCAAATTATATCCCTCATACTCGTCAAAGTAGGAATTGCCAATAAATTTACATCTCTCGATTTGGGCAATAATATCATATGGGTTTACTTCAATATGAGCATCATAGGCACTTAAAATCTGTTCGAAGTTTTCATCCTTAGCATTGGAAAGTTGCTTCACAAAATGTAAATGACTTTCTACCTCACCAAAATCGGGATCGGACTGCGAAAAAGAAGAAAAGGCCGTAAGAAGAAATACAAATGTGAATAGACGATATGTCATGGAATGGTTTCGATTGGTTTATCGAAACTAACGCAATAAACTTTGGTAAAGTACAATTTTACCCATCATAAAAGTCTATACGCACATTCTTACCTTTTAGAGTTATCGTTCACCATAGGTCTGGAGTACACTTTAATCCAATCCAAAGGCACTTATGTTGGTAAGAGGGAATTGCGATTGAATTGAAAATGTCGGATAGGACACCAAAGACTCAAAACAAGGAGATGGAAGTGGACGACTTGGTATTGAACAACGCAGAACACGATCCCAAAAAAGGATTGTTGAGCTGGAAGCTAAAGCTACAGCCGCGAAAAAGTCAAACGGAACAGTTTTCGTTTCAAGTAAAGTATCCCAGGGGGAAATACATATCCCTATAAGGAAAAAGGGAAGCCTTTTCAGCTTCCCTTTTTTTATTGGTTTTCAAAGGACATGGGTTCCATCAAGGCTTTGATCACCTCCTCATCCCCCTCAAACTGTTTCTCAAAATTATAGGGCACCTGTTTATACGGATTGTACCCTAAAGCTATGAATTTGTGTTGCGCCTTGACTTCCACAAAGCGATAAAGTCGAAATGGTTTAGTATCCGGAAAATCCTCCATGTAGGCCTTTAGGAGTGGACTAATCCCTTTACGAATGTCAAGGGCTTCCAAAATGGCCTCCCGAGTCACCTCATCATAACCGGGGGCACTTTCCAATTCCTTTACCTTCCCTTCAGAAAACACCCATCTAGTAGTGAGTTCCCTCCAATCCGGCAGATGGTCTTTTTGAAAGGAGGATTCCACGGCCTCAATGGATTCCGATGGGTAATAAATTCCAATGGACTTAATAGCGCCATTAAACAGCCAAGTACTGGCCATTAATGCAAAATCCCCTGCCCTACTGGGCCTGAAGACGACATACGTTGAATCATTTAGACGTTTAACAATATCAACGGTATCCACGCGTGCCGGATAAGGGCTCTCCTCTTCTTTAACTTGCTCATATAAAATCAAATCCCTGAGTTCGGTAATCTTTGTTTTATCACCCTGAAGGCTGTAGGAATACCAGATGCTATTTTCCTGGGCATCCGCCATAACAAAAGAAAAAAGGCAAACAATGATTGGAACTAGGGAAACTTTATTCTTCATGGTGTGTCGTAAAACTTTTAATATTCTCCTATAAGCTGTTGCATTCAGGATTAAACGCGACATATCCTGTTTTTGTGCCATCTAAGGTAACGTATGCCAAGGGAGCAATGGCATCTTCATGTACAAAAGGTGCTGTTTTCTTTATGATTTACCCTTTTCGTTGGTTTTTGCACTGGCAAAGGATTGAATTCATCGAGTTTTTAGGTATAAATAAAGGGCAATCCGTGTTTTAACAAGGGATGGCACGCAATTTGTGACGTATTTGGTGTGCAAGGGAAGGCATTACCCTGTAATGCCCTTTGCCATCTTCTAACAAATTCAGTTTCTATTAATTCAAAATAATGTGCTATGAAAAATCTCATTACACTCCTTTTAGTTTTGTGTTCCTATGGCGCCTTTGCCCAGGGAAGTACAAAAAACGATATTATTGTCACCAAAAACGGTGAATTGATTCAAGCAAAAGTGGTGAAGGTAACTTCTGCCACCGTAAGCTTCAATTATCCTGGGGAAACGGTGATTAACGAGGTGGAAAAGAATACCCTGGAAAAAATAGTTTTTGCCAGTGGCCGAACGCAAAGCTTTGGAAATTCACCCAATACCCCTGCCCCATCCGGGGAAACCGTGTTTGTACCGGCTGAAAAGTCCAAGCCCATTCCCAAAGAGGAAATCTTTCTCAACCAAAGTGTGGAAACTGGAAGTTTGGCAGTTATCCCAGCCTCCTTTAATAAAAACGGTACCTACAGTAAGGAACTTTCCAGTGAATTGAGCAATTATGTCGCAGGATATTTGGCCCAGAAATCTGCAGCCCATGGCATGCAGGTCCAGGATATGACCAAGACCATAAGAAGTCTTGTTGATAACGGTATCGGTTACCAAGAACTAAAGTCGGCCTCAATGGGTCAATTAAGAAATGCCGTCGGCACGGAATTTTTACTAAGCATTGAAGTGAATGAAGGACAGGGTGAAAGAAAAGCCAACTTTTTTGGGGAAATGGAGGAAAATACTACGGGCAAAACCAAAACCACGATCGTCCTAACAGTTTATGAGACCAATACCGAAAAGGAAATCCACTCGGCAACCGCCTCTTATGAACAAGGAAACCCCAATGCAAGAGATAACAAAAATTGGCAATCGCTTGTGGACTATATGGTAGATAAGTTCATCACTACAAAAAGCCTGTAGGGTATTCTCGGATTCCATATCCGAAACGGACAAAGCCTCCAGGGGTTACCCACTTGACCGGTCTCGGAATGTTTTATCTAAGGTTGTTTAAAACAAAATCCAGGGTGGTATTGGTATTGCGTTTATGCGCAAAGGAAAGGCATTTGTAGGTTATAGACTGGGCCAATCCAAGATGACGTAAATATTTGATGTTGGGTTCATCAACCAGTGCCACTTTTCCAGTAAGTAGGACGTCCATGGACTTTTCACCTTGGTAGCGTTTATAAATCTTTCGAAGCCCACTTAGATACAAGTGGTCCTTGGTAAAGCCTCCACCGCGATGGGCACGTAAGGTAATGGCGAAGGCTTCCTTTCTGTTCAATTTGTACTTCCCATGAATTAAATCAAAGGTATCGGCAAAACTGTAGCCCTTTATCAAGCTATCGGAAGCCAAGACGCGATAGGCCAGTTCCTTCAGACGTTTTAACGTCAAGGCCCCACCCATATATTCACTAAAGACCGCCAAACCTTCTTGGGTTTCCACATTCTCCGGCATGCCGTTGGAGAATATCTTTAAGGGCTGTTGTAGCCCATTATAAGTGGTGACCAAATGGATTCCAATTTCATGGTGGGCCAAGGTCAATAATTGATTTTTACTGAACTTGGCGTTTTTTTTAATAATCAATGTCCTTGAACTGTTGCTCACCATGGCATCGGCCGCAATATGTGTGGAAAACCGAATGTTCAGTGGAAAATCGTATTGTTTTCCAAACGCTTCAAAATACTCCTTTGCTTCCATTGGTGTATGGATTTTATCCATATCACTTCGCAACGGTTCATCTGCATAATGCAAAATAAATTGGGCATTTTGAACATCCTTTTCCGTTGGCGTTCCATAAACGCTCAAGGAGTTGTAGTAAAAGTGCCTGCCCTCTCCAATGGTTTCAATACATTGGATCATATTGGAGTAATAATTGATGACCTCTTTGTACATGGTCCTGAGGGTATCATCCTTAATATGCTCCAATCGTTGGGCAAAGAACAGTCGTTGTAATTTGTACGGATTGAATTTTACTTTGGGATATTTAAACTCAGGTTCCACGGCGTATTTTGAAGAGAAAAAGCGTTGTTTTTCCTTTTCAATATTTAAAGGGTTCACATAGCTCAACAACTCAATACGTTTGATCAAACGATCCAGGTTGGAGTCAATATCAAAAAGTACGGGGAAACGCTTTTGAAGCTCAAGTTGTTCTTTCGTTTCTAACATAAATCTTCCTCAAATTCTTTGGCCTGCAAAGGTATCAATTCCTTTAATTGTTTTTCCACTGCATGCACTACTTCCGGAAAGATAACGCCTGTAAGCTCATCACAGTATATTTTGGAGATTTCGGTAGCCAATACGAGGGTATTGCTAAAGTTCTGTGTGATATATTTTAGAAAATGCCCATTGCCTTGAAAGGTATCATTAATACCCGTTGTCGTTTTTGTTGCATGGGGCAGCACAATACTTCCCAGTTTCTTTTCCCAATGCTTTACAATGCCCTCAAAACGGGCATTGTCGATGTTCATGGTTCCCAAGTTCCAGACCGGTACTTCCCTATCCCATCGCTTCCAGTTGTAGCTGTGCATATCAAAAACAATGATTTTTGAATGCATGGATTCCAATTTCTGAATGAGGGCGTGCACCACCTGGTAAAAATTCCCAAGTTTTTGTAGGCTTTTTTGCTTTTGCGCCTCTGCTAGGGGGGCCTTCCACAGTTGTTTCCCCCAAGCCGTATCAAAAACGGCCGTAGCAGGGGGGCGGTTGAGATCATATTCAAACCGACTATCGCATCCCGCGATGACAATGGGATGTGACTGAACCATTTGTTTGGTACAGGGATCTTCCTCATACCAGCGTTCATATTCAGTATGCAGGCAATTCTCCCAAAGTTCCTTACGAAATTGATGTCCGTCATGGACCGCTCCGCAAACATAAGGCACATAAGACTCAATTTTTAATGTAAAGGAGTAGTCCTCGGAGACGGCTTCAAACGTTTTTCCCTGTTGAATGGAGGTGATAATTTCGGGCACCGACAGCCTAAGCATCCTCCACTTCTTTTCGAAGTCGTGATCTTCTGTCAAATGCCTGAAGTTTGGCGGTCACCTTACTTTCAATGAAGTCAATGACCTGACACTGAATTTTGGTCTTATACACTTTATTCATATAGGTGACCCCGCCCGGCGACATGACATTGACTTCCACCAATTTTCCCCCAATAACATCAATACCTACAAAGAAAAGACCATCTTTTACCAGTTTTGGACCAATTTGTTTACACAGGGCTTTTTCTTGCTTGGTCATATGGTGCTTGGCCACCGATCCCCCGGCGGATACATTGGAACGATGATCGTCACTACCAGGCACCCTACGCATCGCCCCAATAGGTTCCCCGTTCAAAATCAATATCCGTACATCTCCCTGGTCTGCACCTTCAATGTATTCTTGAAGTATAACATAATTAGATGTTCCATCTGAGTTGGTTACATAAAAATCAAGTAGCGATTTTATGTTGTTCATGGCCGACTTCTCAATCAAGATGACCCCGGAGCCACCAAAACCATTAAGTGGCTTCAAAATCATCTTATCGGCCGTGGAGTCCTTGATTTGCTGTACCAAGTATTTTTTGTTTTTGGAGACGTGGGTAACCGGTATGATATTGCTATGACTGTCGCCAAATGCAGCGGTATACAGCTTATTATTGGCCTCACGCAGTCCTTGAAGCGAATTCATGATAAAGACATCGTCCTTTACGGAATCCAAAAAGTTGAGCATCAAGGGATCCAGAGGCGGATTCGCACGCATGAAAATAACGTCAAATCCCGCCAGTGGCAGCATTTCCTCCCGAATTTGGGCTTGTTTATAAAACGATTTTAAGGATGCCGGAACCTTGTCCATACGGCTCACTACAGTGCAGAAAGCACTGGTTACACTGTTCCGTATCGTTAGATTGGCTGGAGTACAAAGGGCAACCCCATGCTTGCGTTTGACACATTCATGGATAAGTGCTAAACTGGTATCGTTTTCTGGGTCAATCTCTTCCCAAGGATACATTAAAAAGCAAATGTTCATCGTTTTCGTAATTGGTTGAATGTCTTAAATTAAGGGATGTAGACCACAAAACAAAGCAAACCTGCAATGGCCGACAAAATTTAAGGATTATTTCACCTCATCATAGTGGTCATCCCACTCCTTTACTCGAGGTTCTCCCAATTTACCAACGGATTTAGCCACAACCATGGATACCGAGGCGTCCCCCGTAACATTGACAACGGTCCGGCACATATCAAGGGGCCTATCGACCGCAAATATCAAAGCAAGACCAATAGCCAATTTGTCTGCCGGGAACCCTATGGACTCCAAGACGATAACCAACATCACCATTCCCGCGCCCGGCACCGCAGCAGAGCCAATGGATGCCAGAAGGGCGGTAAGGACAATGGTGAGTTGATCCCCAAAGGTCAAATCAAAACCAAGGGCCTGGGAAATAAAAACAGCAGCCACCCCTTGGTACAAACTGGTACCGTCCATATTAATCGTGGCCCCCACGGGCAACACAAAACTGGACACTTCCTTGTCCACACCAATATGCTCTTCCACGCGTTCCATGGTCACTGGCAAAGTAGCGGCACTGGAACTGGTGGAAAATGCCAAAAGTTGTGCTGGACTGATTTCCTTAAGGAACCAAAACGGATTCTTTTTGGTAAACGTAGCGACCACAATGGCATAGAAAACGATCATCAATAGGAGTCCCCCAACAACTACCCCTGAGTATTTAAGGAGTGCCAATAATAAATCCGGGTCACTGGAGGAAACTACCACTCCCGCCAATAGTGCAAAAACCGCATAAGGAGCGGACAACATAATTAGGTCGACCATCTTGAGCACCACATCGTTCAGGGAATCAAAAAAATCCTTAAGCGGTTTTGCCTTCTTTTCACCGATCAACAACATGGAAATACCTAGGAAAATGGTAAAGAAGATAACCTGAAGCATCAAGGCATTATTGCTCATGGCCTTTAAGGCGTTATCCGGAACCATATCCACCAGAAATTGTAAGGGGCCACTTTCCTTTTGGTTCATGGCCTCATTCATTTTGGATTGCACCCCTTCCGAATTCGCATAGGTTTCGGTCAACTTAACCACAGTGTCTTCAGAAATACCATCACCAGGCTTCATGATATTTACCAACAAAAGACCAATGGTGATGGCCACAACTGTGGTGACAATATAGATGGCAATGGTCCGCAAACCTATATTCCTGAACTTGGAAATATCCTTTAAATCAGATATTCCTTTTACCAAGGATGCAATAATCAATGGAATGGCAATTAATTTTAGGAGTTTAACAAAGATCGTTCCCAAAGGTTGTATCCAATCGGAAACAACATCCTTACCCCAATCAAATCCGGTCATCAGAAACCCAAACAGGATACCCAACACCATTCCTATTAGGATTTTCCAATGCAGTTCAAGCTTGCGCATATCTTACTTTTAAAGTTGAAATATAACATTTTGAAGGCGAATGCAGAAACTTACTGTTCCAAGTAAGATTTTGAAACTGAAAACGTTTATTTTAGGACCAAACATTGGGCTCATTAAATAGCTAGCCGGTGATTTTAAACCATAAACCCTTACTATGAACAAGAAAGTGCCCTTATTATTGGTATCTCTAGTAATAACCATCAGTTTGGTTGGTTGCAGCCAAGACGAAAACCCGGAAACTCCCGAACAAGAGCAAAATGAGGAACCTCAGGAAGAAGAGGAAGAAACGTCCATGGAAGAGGAGGAAGAAAATCCAATCATCTCTTTGGAGGACGAAAGAAATACTACTTTGGAAATCTTAACCTCTTCGGGCACTAAGTCTTGGGAGTTTGAAGAGGTTGTTTTGGTTAATTCAAATGGCACTTTTGATATTTCACAAAATTTCAATACCCAAGATGATGTTTTTGTTTTTTCCCTTACCACTTCAACCGGAAAGAACGCAGGAAGCATTGAATGGGAGAAAGGGAATGATATCAATCTCAATGCATCATCCGCAGAAACCGCATTATTGGAGTTTTTGGTGAGTAGTGAAATGGGTCCTTTTGAATTTATCCCCGATAACGGCACTTCACTTACGGCATCTAGCTTGGGGTTTTCATTTGAGCTTACCAATGATGAAAGGCTTTCGGGCACCATTGAGGCGGGTATTGGAATTACCCTCAATGTTACCCTCGTGGAAAAAGAAAATCAAAGTGATGCCATCCCAACAGGTACTTTGAACTTTACCGATGTTTTTTCCTTTCAATCCAATGGCATTGATAATCAATCCCCAGATATGATTGGATCGCTGCTGTCAAATAGTTTGTATATCGCTTTAAGGGAAGATGATTTAAACGTTCCCAATGGGTTGGAAAATCCTGAACGGGTGGTCCGTTTTAATTTTAATACGAATAGTGTTGAAGACCGTGTTTATTCCCTTAGCACAAAATCAGACTTCGTAAGTAAGGAGTTGGTCATTCATAAAAATGAGCTAAAGGTTATTGGAGCGCAACGTACGAATATCTATGATCTTGAATTGGACAACGAACCTAGTAGTATTGCCGATTATAGGGACTCTTCGCCATATGGGTCCAACACCTTCTTTACAAGATATGGAACCGCAATAGTTGACAATTCCGTATTTATTGTTGGTGGATATTTAGGGAATGACTTTGAATTTGCGGACCGGATGTTCAAACTAGATTTGGAGACCGAGACCATATCAGACTTTTTTACACTGCCGGAACCAAGTCTGGGAGCGAGAAGTGAAATTGTGGGCAGTAAACTGTACACCTTTGGCGGAAGCACAGCCTTTTATAGTCCCCAGGCACGAAGTAGTATATCGATATTTGACATAGTTTCACAGGAACTCTCATTTTCACAAATGAGCCGACCTGTTAATTTCACCTATACCGGAAGACAGGGAAATTTAATCTATGTCGGAGGAAGGGTAGACACTTATAATGAAATGCAAGTACTTGTTGACCGTGATCCGTTTTTAGGCGTATACAACACAGAGACCAATGAATTTACGGAGCTTCAAACCAACCTCTCAAGCCCCAATCGCGAGACGATTCATGCCATGACCGTATTTAACAATAAAGTATACCTGCTATTTGGTGACCGCGGTGAAATTGAAAGGCCCCAGATGGTGGAATGGACGGTCATGGCCGCGGATATCCCTTAGCACATTACAATTATTGATTGGTTCTGGCTAAAAGCTGATAATCAGCTAAAACCAACGCTGTCATGGCTTCCACAATGGGAACGGCCCTTGGCACCACACAGGGATCGTGCCTCCCCTTTCCTTGGGTTTGCACCACATTTCCTTCCCTGTCGATGGTTTCATACCCTTGAAGTACGGTGGCCACCGGTTTAAACGCAACATTAAAGTAGATGTCCATGCCATTGGAAATACCACCTTGGACGCCCCCACTGTTATTGGTCTTTGTGGTACCGTCTTGATTGAAGGCATCATTGTGCGCACTGCCCTTAAGTGCCACCCCAGCAAAACCGCTCCCGTATTCAAAACCTTTTACAGCGTTAATGGATAGCATGGCCTTCCCCAGTTGCGCATGCAATTTATCAAACACAGGTTCCCCTAAACCAATTGGTACATTCTGGGCAACACAAGTGATAACACCTCCAATGGTATCCCCCTGTTTTTTAATGAACTTGATATATTCTTCCATTTTTTGGGCCATTACCTTATCCGGGCACCGAACCGCATTGGACTCAATCAGGGAAAAATCCAAGGATTCGTAGGACTTTTGCAGTTTTAATTCTCCAACTTGGGAGACATATGCATTTATTTCAATCCCTGAGAGGAACTGTTTGGCAATAGCCCCGCCCACTACCCTGCTGGCCGTTTCCCTAGCCGAGCTTCTTCCTCCCCCTCTGTAGTCCCGAAAACCATATTTCTTGTCATACACATAATCCGCATGCGAAGGTCGATAGGAATCTTTGATATGGGAGTAATCCTTTGATTTCTGATTGGTATTGTGGATGGCAAAGCCAATTGGAGTACCTGTAGTCTTACCCTCAAAAGTTCCGGAATAAATCTCTACGGTATCCGGTTCCTTGCGCTGGGTGACAATAGCTGACTGGCCTGGCTTACGGCGATTAAGTTCGTTTTGAATCGCTTCTACGTCCAAAAAGATTCCTGCCGGGCAACCGTCCAGTATGCCACCAATAGCCTTGCCGTGGGATTCTCCAAACGTGGTCAATCGAAATAAGTTACCAAATGTATTACCAGCCATTTCCTATAGGTTAGTTGCCAAAGGTAATTTTTATACCGGTCATACAAAAACATACCAATCGGTTAATAATTTGGAAACATAAGGATTCATCGTTCATGTTTTCTTAACCCAAACCTGACAAACACTTCATTTAGACTTGATTTTAAGTTTATTCCTACACACTTATTTTGCAGTTAAACTATTTTGTATTGAAGAAGCGAAAGATTGAAGTGGCCGTAATTTCAGATGTTCACCTTGGAACCTATGGATGTCATGCAGATGAACTTATTGCCTATCTTAACAGTATCCAACCCAAAAAATTGGTGCTCAATGGCGATATTATTGACATCTGGCAATTCAGTAAGCGGTACTTCCCTCCCTCCCATCTAAAGGTACTAAAGAAGCTTATTGGAATGGCTTCCAAAGGAACGGAGGTTTTCTATATTACAGGGAATCATGACGAAATGTTGCGCAAGTTTACGCCGACGAGTATGGGTAACTTCAAAATTCTAAATAAACTGGTCCTTAACTTGGATGGGAAGAAAGCCTGGATTTTTCATGGAGATGTCTTTGACATCTCCATCCAAAAGGCAAAATGGTTGGCAAAATTAGGGGGCTATGGTTACGACCTACTTATTTTGAGCAATAGTCTAGTCAACTGGTTCCTAGCAAAAATGGGCAGGGAAAAGTATTCCCTTTCCAAACGGATTAAAAAGGGTGTAAAGGGTGCAGTAAAATATATTAACAACTTTGAAAATGTAGCCGCAGAACTGGCTATTGAAAACGACTATGACTACGTTATATGCGGTCATATCCATCAACCCAAAAAAGAGCTCATCGAAAACGGTCAAGGCAAAACCATGTATCTAAATTCAGGCGATTGGGTGGAAAATCTTACCGCTTTGGAATATTCTTTTAAAAGATGGCGCATTTACCGATACAATCACGACAAGCTTTCACCATTTTTTGCTGATGAAGACCTTAAGGAAATGGACATGAACGAACTTATCGCCTCTATCACCAACACCTCCGATATTGAACAAATTGAGGTGCATGAGGAGCCGGACGACCTAGCCGACAGCCAGGGCCTGGCGGAGAATAGTGACGGGATGTAGCGCCTTTCTTCCAGTTCCGTCAAATATTTGATGTCTACAGCTCGTGCCGTTGGCCGAAATGATTGTTTCTGATGAAGTTTTCCGTATGGCAGGAAATAATTTCAATTCCCCTACGGCCATGCTTACCTCATAATGTTCTTTTTCATAACCGAAGCTCCCAGCCATCCCACAACATCCTGAGGGGATGATGGTCACTTTATAGTTTTTTGGAAGATTGAGCACATCAAAAGTCACCTTTTGATTGGATAACGCCTTTTGATGGCAATGCCCATGAATTTTTATTTCTTTGGATTCTTGTGTAAAAGATTCCTGGGATATAATTCCAGATGCTATTTCAGCAGCTAGAAATTCTTCAATTAAAAACGAATTTCCTTTTAATTTATCCAATTCATTTGATGGTTTAAGTAAACGTTCATATTCATCTTTAAATGTGAGGATTGCTGAAGGTTCTAATCCAATTATGGGCATATCGCTCCTTAAATAAGGCTGCAACGCACCAAAGTTTTCAACAGCCCGTTTTTTGGCTTGTTTCAAAAATCCCTTGGATAAATAGGTTCGTCCACTTTCACCATAAAAAATTTGGATATCATACCCAAGTAAATGAAGTAGTAAAATGGCATCCTTGCCCACTTCAATATCCATATATCTAGTGAACTCATCAATAAACAAAACAACTTTTTTTCCGCTGTTTTTTGGAAGTTCTTCTAAAAACCCGTCGAAATCAAAATTGAAAAGCTTTGGAAACTGCCGTTTCACTGACACTCCACTTGCTTTTTTCAATAGCGTACCCAAAACGGAATCATATACGAAATTGGTCAAGCCCGCCATCTTACTTGCCAAACGGTTTATTTTGGTGTTGTGGGCAAACAACTTTGAACGCAGCGAATAACCGTTGGTTTCTTGATATTGATATTGAAATTCTGCCTTTAAGGTAGCGATATCAACGTTACTTGGGCATTCACTGGCACAAGCCTTGCAGCTCAAGCACAAATCAAAGACCTCTTTGAGCTCTTCATGGTCAAAACGATTGGGCTTGTTCGAACTCGTCAAAAATTCCCGTAAGGCGTTTGCCCTTGCCCGAGTCGTATCCTTTTCATTTTTTGTGGCGTGGTAACTTGGGCACATACCACCTTTCATGTCATGCGATTTTCTGCAATCCCCACTACCATTACATTTTTCGGCAGCTTTTAGAATACCCTCATTATCGGAGAAGTTTAGTATGGTCTTTATTTGCGGTTCTTCCCTGTCGATTTCATAGCGAAGGGATTCGTCCATGGGATAGGCATCTACAATCTTCCCGGGATTAAAGATGTTATTGGGATCAAAAGTGGCCTTTATACGCCGAAGTAGCTCATAGTTCTTCTTTCCTATCATCATAGGAATAAATTCTGCCCTAACTATTCCATCACCATGTTCCCCGCTAAAGCTCCCTTTGTATTTCTTGGTCAAACGGGCTACATCAGTGGTTATTTTTCTAAAAAGGACCACATCTTCAGACTTTTTTAAATTAAGGATAGGTCTCAAGTGAAGTTCCCCCGCCCCCGCATGAGCGTAATAGACCGCTTCTTGTCCGTAGCCCTCCATGATGTTGGTGAATTCCCCAATGAAATCCTTCAAATCCTCCAAAGCCACAGCAGTATCTTCGATGCAGGCCACCGCTTTTCGGTCCCCTACCATATTCCCCAAAAGGCCTAGGCCGGCCTTACGTAGCTCAATGGCCTTTTGAATATCATCACCATACAACACGGGACTTGCATAACTCCTGCCCGATGCCTCAACGGTATTCAAAAGATGTTGAATGGACTCTTTAAGCTTTTCCTTGGTGACCGCTTTCACCTCAAGCATTAAGATAGCCGCCGGATCTCCTTCCACAAAAAAACGATTCGCCAGTTGTTGTCGGTTGTTTTTTGTACAATCCAAAATCACTTTATCCATCATTTCGCATAGATGCAAATCATGGTTCATTACCGGTAAAACATCACTTAAGCAATCTTCCAGTGTTTTGTATTGTGTACAGACCATTGCCGTATGTTGGGGCGGTAATTTGTCCAGTTGCAAAGTAATCTCAGAGGTGAGGGCCAACGTCCCTTCACTGCCGGATAAGAGCTTGCACATATTGAATTGCTGGTCCCCATTTCCAAAGACACTACCCTTAAGCAATTCATCTACGGCATATCCTGTATTTCTCCTATGGATTTTAGGATTGGGGAATTCCTTTTCAATTTCATTCCTGGTTGCCGGATCGGCTAGCTCTTTTTGAAGTTGAGCATATAATTTCCCCTCCAAATTATCCTGAGCTGCTTTTTTTTTGAATGCTGTCTCGGACAGTGTTTCAAAACTTGCCTGGCTCCCATCCGACAATATCACTTTTAGGGCCACCACTTTATCCCTTGTTACCCCGTACTGAATGGAGGTCGTACCGGAACTATTATTTCCTACCATTCCACCAATCATACAACGATTGGAAGTAGAGGTGTTGGGGCCAAAAAATAAACCGTATGGTTTTAAATACCGATTGAGCTCATCCCGCACTACCCCGGGTTGTACGACGACCTGTAGCTTTTTCTCGTCCAAATGCAAAATCTCGGTAAAATACTTCGAAACATCAACAACAATTCCATCACCAACACATTGACCCGCTAAAGATGTACCCGCCGCTCTTGGAATGAGTCCCACTTCATTCCTAGTAGCGAAATCAATCAATTTTTTGAGGTCCATATCGCCTTTGGGGTATGCCACGGCCAGTGGAACCTTCCTATAAACGGAAGCGTCTGTGGCATAAAGGGATTTTGTTAAATCATCAAACAATAATTCCCCTTCCAACCCTCGGGAAAATGTGGAGAGCAAAGATTTCTTCAATTTGGAACAATTTTTGGTTGATAAAACAAGTTTTGTTTCCTAAGGAAATAACAAAGCTATTCCATAATTTTCAACTAAAAGTGAACCATATGAAGATTACCACATTTTTATCAATCGTTTTTTTATTTGCAACTGCAGCCATGAGCGCCCAGAGTATCTCCGAACATGCCCTAGGGCTTCGACTTGGGGACAGTGATGGTTTTGGGGCCGAAATATCGTATCAAAAGTCCATAGGTAGGTACAACAGGGCGGAATTTAACTTGGGGTTGCGAGATAGTAGGGAATTTAATGCCTTTAAACTTACGGGATTGTATCAATGGGTCCATAACTTGGATGGCGGATTCAATTGGTATTATGGTTTTGGTGGGGGAATTGGCAGTGTTCAATTTGAGCAAGTAGATAATGACGAAAATGATGGATTTTTTGTATTCGGAGCAGGAAATTTGGGCATTGAATATGATTTCGACATCCCATTGCTCCTTTCGCTTGATTTTAGGCCCGAGCTCGGCATTTTGGGGTATGATGGTTTTGATGACAATTTTGATTTTGATATCGCCCTTGGTATACGCTATCAGTTTTAAAAATTTCAGCATGCCACTTAGAAAAGTGCCTTTAGCGGCACTTTTTTTATGCTTTTGAATATGATTACCTTTGGACAAATTTTGAATCAATCATGAAAAAAATTGTTGTAGTCGCATGGGCAGTAGCGTTCTTACTGGCATGTAGTGGTACCCCTGAAGGATACATTTTGACTGGGGAATTACGGGGCGATGTTGAAAATGGAACAAAAATTTTCCTCAAAACCACCGATTCCTTGAGACGTTCAATGTTGGAGTTGGATACGGCCGTTGTTGAAAATGGACAGTTTCGTTTTAGCGGTACGGCCGACACACCCCAGCTTCACTACATTTTTATAGATGGTATTCGCGGAAATGCCCCAGTCATTGTGGAAAACGGTGAAATCACGTTTAAGGCACAAAAAGATAGCCTACCATTTGTAGAGCTGAAGGGTACCATCCAGAATGACCTTTTCATGAATTATTTAGAGGAATCCAGAACCCTATCTTCCATGTCGCGCTCCATGAACGATGATTTCAGAAAAGCCAATGCAGCTCGGGATACAGCGGCTGTTCAAGCGCTTAGGGAAGAATATTTGGAGTTACAGGAAAGAGGGAACTCCTTTGAACAAGATTTTGTAAAGGAAAACCCCAATGCATTGATTTCCGCATTGGTTTTAGAAAAGATGCTTACCGCCAAAACCCTTTCTGTTGAAGAAGTCATGGGAATGTATGAAGCCCTAAGTGAAGAAATAAAATTAACTCGCCCTGGGAAACGGTTGTCCGAACTGTTAAAAACAGCAAAGGCAACTTCTATTGGAGTTATGGCTCCAGAATTTTCCGGTCCCACGCCAGAAGGAAGTCAACTAACCCTAAGTGAAATTAAAGGCAAGGTTACCCTAATCGATTTTTGGGCGGCCTGGTGCAAACCCTGTCGCATGGAAAACCCCAATATTGTATCGGTTTATAACAAGTATAAGGACAAAGGACTACATGTTGTTGGGGTTTCATTGGATAGAAAAAAAGAAGAATGGTTGGGGGCCATTGAAAGTGACGGCCTGGAGTGGAACCATATATCGAATTTGCAATATTTTCAAGGTCCCATTGCCCAGTTATACAACATAAATGCCATACCAGCGGCCTTCTTGCTGGACGAAAATGGGGTGATTGTTGCCAAGGATCTTCGTGGTGCCGCTTTGGAACAAAAGGTGGCCGAATTGCTTAATTGATTTTTATGTCCTTGCCTCATTAACAGAAACGCCCCGCTTGAGCGGGGCGTTTCTGTTTTTTAAAACGTAGTCCTGTTAGAATTTGTCTTGAACATCATCAAACTCCCCGGTTACCGTAGCCGAGTCATCTAAAATGACATCCCCAAAAACATTTACCCTAGAATCATTGCCCAAAAATTCAAGTGAGGCACCTTCTGCCAAGACTAAGTCTCCATAAATGGTTAAATCACCCTCAATCCTCAGGGTAGCATCAGGGCCGATAGTCACATCCCTTCTTCTGCTGTTTCTGGCCACTACTAAAACGCCACGCATTTCAAACAAGCCGTCGGCAGCTACCTCTACAGCATCCCGTACGGTCCAAGTACCACAGAGCAATAGATTTCCCTCTATTGAAATATCCCTAAACCTTCTTGACCCACTGTAAGCCAAATCCGCATTGGAAGGAACGGAAAGCCTAGAACTACCAGAATAGTTTGGTGTCCCCTGACATTTGGATTCCAAACTACCATCAGGTTTGTTCATCTTTATGATTTGCAGCCCTCTTTTACCCGAAGCGGCAAAGATGTAGTCTCCTCTGGAGGCCACATAATTAATGGATCCCTGCAATTCTATAATTCCCACCAACTCAACACCATTATTATCTTCCGATAGGCATAGTCCGGCACCACCATTGGCCATTAATAGCACATCTTCATTTAAGGCAGTGGCATTGGTCACGATATTTTCCTCTGCAACCTGGGCTGGATTAAGTGGTATGGGAACATGTTCAATCAATACCCCAGTAGAAGCATTGTAAATTCCTGCACCCTTGGATCCCTCGGCGACAACCACTCGGTTATCAGAAATGTCCAACGTCCGCTTATCAGCAAGCCTAAAATCTGAATCTATGGCAATTTGACCGGTCTCGTTAAAACTGGCATCCAAAAAACGAACACCAAAACTTGCGTCCAAGAGGGCAATTTGTCCGTTACTAATGGCCAAAGAGCGTAAATCAGAATAAGGGGATTCTTGACGTATCTCCAAAGATTGCTTGTCAAATTCTGTGATGTAACCATCACGTCCACTGGTCATGAGTATTCTATTACCCTCAATCAAAATATCATTGGCATTGAAGCCTTCTTGAAAACCATAGGTGATTCCATTGGATACATTGAACCTACCATTTGATACGGGCAATTTTGCTACAAAAGAATTGGCCGTGGCAGTGACCGATTTTTCAGCATCCACCCCTCCGGCCGCGTAAACAAAACCATTATCATACTTTAAGGAATTGATATCGGCATTGATATAGTATAAGCGTGAAGTAAGTCTAGGCTGCATAGGGTCGGCAATATATACTATATCAATACCCCCAACATAATCAGCATCAATGGTGTTATAAGAAACATACGCATAGTTTCCAACAATATCCACGTGGGAAGCCGTGAGATTTTCACCTCCGTTGAACGATGGAGGATTTACCTGTGCTACCAATGTCAATGGGTAATCCCCGGCTTGTTCATCCAGAAATCTGGCTTGAACACCTCCTTGGTTTTCTTCGTAAATGTCCAACACCCCACTGTCATCGAAGTTGATACTATTGTCCAAAACGGCGGTACTGGTTTCCAATTGAATGTCATCTTCCCCATTTTCAAAAACGGTAGTGGAATCTGAACAGGAGATAAAAAAGATAAAGGCGAAAAGACTTGGAGGTAATATTCTTTTCATAACATGCAGGCTTTAGTAGTTTGGTAAGGATGTAACGAGCCTCAACCCTGTATGTTATGTGAAATGCACTATTTTTTCGATGAAATGCACTATTTCATTAAAATATTCATAAAAAATAAGAATATTCTTACAAAAAATGTAAAAAATCAGATTTTTCCGGCTTTTTCCAAAACAAATAGAATGATAATGGGAATGGCCAGAAGAATAACCATAAGGGTATCGGTCATGAAAAGGGAAGGTCGAAACAGCAAGGTCGTAAGGTACCCCCCTATGGCCCCTCCAAAATGGGCACTATGACCAATATTGCCAACCCTGTTCTTCATCCCATAAATGGAATACAACAGATAGCCAATCCCTAAAACATAAGCGGGCACTGGAATGGGTATGAACATGATTCCCAATCGCATATCAGGTTCCAACAATATGGCGGCATACAGAACCCCTGTTACCGCGCCACTAGCACCTACGGCACTGTAAAAGGGTTCGTTTTTATGAAAGGACAGTGCCAGAAGGCTGCCTGCCAATAGGCTTATGAAGTATATGATAACAAACTTGGTGGGGCCAAACCAAGTGATGACTACATTGGCAAAGAAGAATAAGGTAAACATATTGAATAGCAAATGGGCAAAATCCACATGCAGAAACCCCGAAGTTAACGTTCGCTCTTTTTGTCCAGCATTTATTCCCCCGATGCTAAACTTGTATCGCTCAAAAAATACCTGATCATTAAAACCTCTTATCGACACCAAAACATTGGCTGCAATAATGGCTATGGTCGCCATATGTAAGTCATACATGATTCTCGGTTTAGGGTTAAATATAGCTATATTTGGTCATTCAAAAGACCTATGCAATTACTGGTTTACCTCTTGGCCTATCCCCTATTATGGTTAGTTTCCAGACTCCCTTTTCGAGTACTCTATTTTTTGTCCGATCTTCTGTTCCCATTGCTCTATTATGTCATTGGCTATCGAAAAGGAGTAGTGCGTGATAATCTATCCTTAGTGTTTCCCAAAAAAACGGAAACCGAACGTCGTAGTATCGAGAAGAAGTTCTTTAGACATATGTGTGATATGTTTTTGGAAATGATGAAAACCATGGGGATTTCCACAAAACAAGCTGTAAAAAGATACGAGTTTACCAATATTGAACTTTTCCATGAGTTGGAAAACCAAGGAAGAAACACCATGCTCATGCTCCCTCATTATGCAAGCTGGGAGTGGGTATTTAGCCTCAATACGAAAATAGTTTCCAAAGGTTATGCTATTTATTTAAAAATTCAGAATAAATATTTTGATAAGCTGGTGCGCGATATTAGAAGTAAGTTTGGCACAACATTGATCGTAACCAATGAAAGCAGAAAAATTGCGAAAGAAGCCAAGAAATCTGGTGAGTTGTTTTGTTTGGGAATCATAAGTGATCAATCCCCGATGATGAGTAGGGCTCGACATTGGGCACATTTTATGGGAGTTAAAGTGCCGGTGCACATTGGCGGGGAAGAATTGGCAAAACAACATAATCTTGTGCCTCTATATCTCAAAGTGCAAAAGAAAAAACGCGGTCATTATGAGGCCACCTTTATTAAGCTTTGCGATAACCCCAACGAATTACCCAACTATAAAATCACTGAAATGTTTCTAGCCGAAACTGAAAAATCCATTCGAGAGGCGCCTGAATTTTATTTCTGGACGCATAAACGGTGGAAGCATAGAAACAAAGTTCCGACTGAATACGCAAATGACGTTGAAAAGACCTAGGCGGAAAGGTATTTTTAAGAAGCGATACCTTCTTGGACTGTCCCTATTGGGGTACCTGTTATTTGCCCACTCCTGCATGACCATGCGTTCGTCCACCAAAGAGACTGCACACTACTTTAAATCGGAAGGAATGGTTTATATTGATTCCACGGTACATATTAACAATCGCGATATCCATTACATTCAGACAGGAAAAAAAGACGGGCCAACATTGGTCCTAATCCACGGCTCCCCCGGAGCATGGAGTGCTTGGGAGGCCTACATGTCTGAGGAACGGTTTTTGGAAAACTATCGTATCATTGCTCCGGACCGTCCTGGATTTGGTTTTAGCAACTTTAGAAAAAGTTTGAATTTGTCGGACCAAGCTAGCCTGCTCAACAACTTCCTTAAAGGACTTTCCAACGGTAAACCGGTCACCCTGGTCGGTCATTCCTATGGCGGGCCCTTGATTGCCAAAATGGCTTTGGATCATCCTAGTGGCTACGACAACCTTGTTATTCTGGCTGGGGTTTTGGATCCCGGAGTGGAAAAAAAGGAAGGATGGCGAAAACCCTTGACTTGGTTTCCGCTAAAGTACATGGTCCCAGGTGCCCTGAAACCCTCAAATGATGAACTTTGGATGCTGAAGCAGGACCTTATGGATTTACAACCACAACTGCGGCATCTTAAACAACGTGTGGTCATCATACATGGCACCGACGATCAATTGGTCCCCTATTCCAACGTTGCTTTTATGGAAAGGGAATTCGTCAATGCCGCCTCTTTGGAGGTTACTACTTTGGAAAATGAACGGCACTTCATTGTTTGGGAAAGGGAATCCTTGGTGAAGGAAAAAATTCTTGAGTTGCTCCAGTCCAATGAGTGAAGGCTTTTAATTTTTCTCTCCACAAAAGTGGCACCCCAGCATTACTTTTTAACAAAGAAGATTAGGCAAACATTCTTATCTTGAAATCTCAATCGCAACCTAATGAAAGATATTGAAATAGCACGGCAAGTAACACTAAAGCCCATTTCCTCCATTGCAGAAAAACTAGGGGCTCCCATTGAACAATTGGAACCCTACGGTAGGGACAAAGCAAAAATTCCAGTCGACCTCATCGATGCAGAAAGCATTGAAAAATCCAATTTGATTCTGGTTTCCGCTATTTCGCCCACTCCAGCAGGTGAAGGAAAAACGACCATGTCCATAGGTCTCACTGAAGGGCTGAACCGATTGGGGAAAAAAGCTGCCGTTGTACTTCGTGAGCCTTCTTTGGGACCGGTATTTGGTATTAAGGGCGGTGCCACGGGCGGCGGTTATTCGCAAGTACTGCCCATGGAAGACATTAATCTTCATTTTACGGGAGACTTTGCGGCCATCGAAAAAGCCCATAACCTTTTATCCGCTTTAATCGATAATAACATCCAAAGCAAAACAAATTCACTAAACTTAGATCCAAGAACCATTTCTTGGAAGCGGGTACTGGATATGAATGACCGTTCCCTGCGCCATGTCATCGTGGGGCTGGGAGGTACGGCCTCCGGCATTCCCAGGGAAACCGGATTTGATATCACCGCGGCCTCAGAAATAATGGCCATCCTTTGCCTAGCGGATGACCTTTCCAATTTAAAAAAGCGACTAGGCTCCATTTTCATCGGATTCACATTTGCCGGCGAACCCATTTATGCAAGGGATTTAAAGGCGGAGGGGGCTATGACGGTACTTTTAAAGGATGCCATCAAGCCCAATTTGGTTCAAACCATGGAAGGGAATCCGGCCATTATCCATGGAGGGCCCTTTGCCAATATTGCCCAAGGAACCAATTCCGTCATAGCCACAAGAATGGGCATGACCTTTTCCGATTATACGGTCACAGAAGCTGGGTTTGGATTTGACCTGGGTGCGGAGAAATTCTTCGATATTAAATGTCAAAGTGCGGGATTATCGCCAAAAGCTGTGGTACTTACGGCTACAATTAGGGCATTGAAATATCATGGGGGGAAACCACTCGCCGAATTGACGGACCCCGATGTAAGTGCGCTTAAAAAAGGACTATCAAATTTGGAAAAGCACATTGAAAATATCAAACAATTCAATGTAGAACCTGTTATTGCCATTAACCGATTTCTCACCGATACTGATGAGGAAATTGAAGTGATTGCTTCCAAAGCCCAGGAATTGGGGGTTCAAGTGGCCCTGGCCGAAGTTTGGGCGAAAGGCGGGGAAGGCGCATTGGATTTAGCGGAAAAGGTGGTAAATGCATGTGAAAAAGCAAGGGCTCCATTCACTCCAATGTACCAATGGGAAGATTCCATTACTACCAAAATAGAGAAGATCGCCACCTGTATCTATGGGGCTGAACATGTGGATTACACGGGTCAAGCCAAAAAGGATTTAAGGAAAATAAAGAATTTGGGATTGGACCATTTGCCCATATGCATCGCAAAAACCCAAAAATCCCTTTCTGACAATCCAAAGCTATTGGGAAGACCAAAGGACTTTATCATTACCGTTCGGGAAATTGAAATTGCAGCCGGTGCTGGATTTGTGATTCCCATAACAGGAAACATCATGCGGATGCCCGGTTTGCCCGGAAAACCTGCCTCAGAGCACATTGATATTGATAGAAAAGGGAACATATCCGGGCTGTTCTAATGGGGACACCTCCCTAAAACCGCAGCAGGTTAACCAATACAAAGCCATGAAAAATTCTACCTTTCTTCTTCTATTTCTAATGCTTCAATTTTTAAGTGCCCAGAAAAAGGAGGTGTCACAAGAGGTTCTTGAGTCCATTAAGAAGGATGTTTGGACCCCTTTTATGGAATCCTACGCACAACTGGACGCGGATAAATTGAAATCAATTCATGATGCTGACATCTTTCGGGTTACCATTGATCAAAATAGCATTCAAACCGGGCAAACCTACTTGGATGATTTTGGCGGGTTCTTAGATCAGGTCAATACAAATGGTGGCGGACTGGGGATTGCGTTTGCCATAGTAACCATAGCCATCAATTCAACAGGAGACTTGGTGTATCAAACTGGATATTATGAGTTTAGTTCCAAAAACAAGGATGACCCGAATTTGGTGGTCAGGGGGTATGGACAATTCAGTGTAGGAATTAGGAAGACTGAAGGTGGATGGAAATTATTCATCGATGCTGACAAGAGAGTCGATCTTAGCCTGGAAGAATTCGAAAATCAAGACATCGTCTATAGGTTGGGAAACTAAGTCATAGTCCTGCTATTTCCTCAATCTCAGAAATGATCCTATCGGCCAAGTTATCGGCCTCAGCCTGGCTTTTCGCCTCGGTATAGATACGAATGATAGGCTCCGTATTGGATTTCCGAAGATGTACCCAATTATCCGGGAAATCGATTTTAACGCCATCAATGGTACTTACTTCTTCATCCTTGTACTTTTCATGCATGGCTTGCAATAAACCATCCACATTCAAATCAGGGGTCAATTGTATTTTCTTTTTACTCATAAAATAAGCAGGATAACTGGCTCGCAACTCAGCTACCGTTCCACCTCGTTCACAAAGCAACATTAAAAAAAGTGCGGTTCCCACCAGGGCATCCCGGCCATAATGACTTTCAGGATAAATGATACCTCCATTCCCTTCTCCCCCAATAATTGCGTTGATGGCTTTCATTTTTGTTACTACGTTCACTTCCCCCACTGCAGCGGCTTCATAGGTGCAACCATGTTTTTCGGTTACGTCGCGAAGGGCTCTTGAGGAGGACAGATTGGAAACCGTACTTCCAGGTGTTTTGCCCAACACATAATCTGCACAGGCGACCAGGGTATATTCCTCTCCAAACATCTCTCCATCATTGCTAATAAAAGCCAACCGATCTACATCGGGGTCAACAACAATTCCAAAATCGGCATTCTCTTCCACCACTTTCTTGCAGATATCCCCTAGATGCTCTTTTAGGGGTTCCGGGTTGTGGGGAAAGTGCCCTGTGGGCTCGCAATACAATTCCACAACTTCTACCCCCAATGTCCGCAGAAGTTTGGGAATGGCGATACCCCCAGTGGAGTTTACCCCGTCGACCACTACTTTGAACCCACCTTTTCGAATGGTTTGCGCCTCAACGAGTTTTAGATCCAAAACTTCTTCGATATGCTTGTCTATAAAGGTGTCATTCTTACTTATGCTTCCTAAATCGTCAACTTTGGCAAAATCAAAATCTTCATTTTCCGCCAATCCTAAAATCTTGGCACCCGCATCTGCATTCAAAAATTCTCCTTTTTCATTTAAGAGTTTTAGGGCATTCCATTGTTTGGGGTTATGACTGGCAGTAAGAATGATTCCTCCATCTGCCTTTTTTAGGGGAACAGCTATTTCAACAGTGGGCGTGGTTGATAGGCCCAGATCAATGACATCAATTCCCAATCCAACCAAGGTCGAAACCACCAGATTCTGTATCATTTCTCCTGAAAGTCGTGCATCACGACCAATCACCACGGTTAAATCATTCTTTTGGCTATGGTTTTTCAACCAAGTTCCGTAGGCAGCCGCAAATTTTACGGCATCAATCGGGGTAAGGTTATCGCTTGTAGAACCTCCAATGGTTCCTCTAATACCGGAAATGGATTTGATCAGTGTCATGATGTTAAAAAAGTTTTTGCAAATATATAGTGATGTTTCTTAGGCAATGTTGCCAATTTGTAAATTCGAACGGTGAACTTTTTGGCACATATTTACCTCTCTTTTGAAGACCCTGAAATTACATTGGGAAATTTCTTCGCCGATCACATACGCGGAAACAAATACCTGCACTTTCCAAGTAAAATCCAGAAAGGAATTTTATTGCACAGGGCCATTGATTCATTTACGGATGCCCACCCCGTTCCTCGAATGAGCAGCAAGCGTCTTCACAAAAATTACAGTCATTATAGCCGTGTTATCGTTGATATTTATTATGATCATTTTTTAGCCAAAAATTGGACCGACTATTCTGCAAAGCCGCTGGATATTTTTGTGGATGAATTTTATGATTTATTGGAAAGTAACTATGATCTTTTGCCCCTTGGAACACAACGAATGATGCCCTATATGATTGCGGATAACTGGCTATTCAACTATTCAAAATTAGAAGGAATTGCCAGAGTGCTCAACGGAATGAACCGTAGAACAAACAACAAATCCAAAATGAATTTTGCTATTGTGGATTTGGAGGAACATTATGTTGAATTTGAAAATGAGTTCCAATCTTTCTTTAAAGAATTGATTACCTTTTCCCGACAAAAATATAACGAACTATGCGCAAACTGATTCTACTCCTCCCCCTACTCCTATTTGTTCATTGTAGAAAGGCACCCATAATCCCCACGGGCTTGGTCACCGATAAGGCCATGGTGGTCTCTGCCCGAGAGGAAGCTTCAAAAATTGGCGTGGAAATCTTGCAGCAAGGGGGTAATGCCTTTGATGCCATGGTTGCTACCGAACTCGCCCTGGCCGTAGCTTTCCCTTTCGCAGGAAACCTTGGAGGAGGCGGATTTATGGTCTACCGAAAGAACAATGGCGAAGTGGGTGGTATCGACTACCGCGAAAAAGCGCCGCTATCCGCACACAAGGACATGTATTTGGATTCCTTGGGCAATGTAATTCCGAATATGAGTACGGTCGGTGCCACAGCAGTAGGGGTCCCTGGTACCGTTGCAGGGGTGTTTGAGGTACATGACAAGTTCGGTTCCCTTCCCATGGAAACGATTTTGGCGCCCATAATCGCCTTGGCCGAACGGGGGGCGGTGGTTACGGAAAAACAGGCCAAACGGTTGGAACGTTACAGGGAGCAATTCATCGAAGTGAATGGTGACAGCTCTAAATTCGCACAGCACTTTCAAGTCGGTGATACGATCAAGTATCCCGCCTTGGCCCAAACCTTGACCGCAATAAAGGAAAAGGGTAGGGACGGTTTCTACAAGGGGGAGGTGGCGCAAAAGTTGGCCACCTTTATTCAGGAAAACGGGGGCTTCATCACGGAGGAGGATTTGGCAAAATACGAAGCAAAATGGCGGCAACCGGTCATCTTTACCTATAAAGACCTAAAAATTATATCCATGAGCCCTCCCAGTAGTGGTGGGGTAACCATGAACCAAATGTTCAAAATGATGGAACCGTATAACATTGGGAAATACGGCCATAATTCCACGGAATCCATACAACTGTTCACTGAAGCGGCCAGGCGGGCTTATGCGGACAGGAACTACTTTCTGGGCGACCCTGATTTTGTAGATATTCCATTGGATGTACTCTTGAGCCAATCCTATTTAAAAGAACGTTTTGCCAATTTTTCATTTGAAAGGGCAACGCCTTCAGATAGCGTATCCCATGGAAAAGTGGAAATTGTGGAAAGTATGGAGACCACCCACTACTCCATCGTCGATGACCAAGGTAACGCCATTTCTGCAACAACTACCCTCAACGGTGCCTACGGGTCAAAGTTGTACCATTCAGAATTGGGCTTCTTTTTTAACAATGAAATGGACGACTTCAGTTCCAAACCCGGTGTTCCCAACATGTTTGGGCTCATTGGAGCCGAGGCCAACAGTATAGCTCCGGAAAAGCGGATGTTGAGTAGTATGACACCGACCATCGTTGAAAAGGATGGCACACTATTTATGGTGGTTGGAACGCCTGGGGGCTCTACTATCATCAATTTTGTAGCACAGACCATTTTAAACGTATACGAGTTTGATCTCAGCATGCAAGAAGCTGTGAACGCACCCCGTTTTCACCACCAATGGATGCCCGATATTATTATGTTTGAAACCGAAGGGTTTTCCGAAGAACTAAAATCGGCCCTAAAAGAAAAAGGGTATAACATTTTTGAGGGGCCTTCGCGCATAGGTGGCAAAGTAGACGCCATTCGCGTATTGCCCGACGGCAAGTTGGAAGGTGGTGCGGATAAACGAGGGGACGATAAAGCGGTCGGATTTTAATGGCTCCTTTTGACGTTGTATTGCTCACTGCAGATAAATATCTGGATAGTCACAGCCAAAGCCCTTTGGTTCAAAATGTGCGTTTGGAAGACGGTCTGGTGGCAGAAGCATTGGAGAACGAAGGACTTCAAATTACAATAAAATCTTGGTCGGATTCCCAATTTAATTGGGCTTCCACAAAATTTATACTCATCCGGACGCCATGGGATTATTTTGAACGTTCCCATGCGTTTATGCAATGGTTCGATAGCACTTCCCAAGCCACAACATTCATCAATAGTACAGAACTGATCCGCTGGAATTTTGACAAGAACTATTTAAGGGGGCTTCAACAAAAGGGAATCGCAATTCCTAAAACGTACTTTATTTCCAAAGGTTCTAAAATCACCTTAAAAAAAGCATTGGAATTGGCCGAGAAGACTTTTGGAGGCGCATGCCATAACTGGGTATTGAAACCTTGTATCGCCGCAGGAGCTTATAATACCTTTAAGTTCAATAGTTCGGATATTAATGTCTTTGAAAAACGTTTCGAACAGTTGATTTCCGAATCGGATTTTATGCTTCAGGAATTTCAGGAGTCCATTACATCCAAAGGGGAAATCTCTTTAATGTTTTTTGGTACTTCCTTCTCCCATAGCGTTATCAAACGTGCCAAACTAGGCGATTTTAGGGTACAGGACGACTATGGAGGTACTGTGGGCCTGCATAATGCCACCCAAGAGGAAATTGATTTTGCATTGAGTGTCCTCCACGCTTGTGAAGCGCTACCACTATATTCCCGGGTGGATATTTTGGAGGATAATGAGGGGCGTCTGGCCTTGGCCGAACTGGAAATTTTTGAACCGGAGCTATGGTTCCGGTTCCAACCTGGATCAGCTTCCATGCTGGCCAAAACCATTACAAAAACATACTTCACATGAAGAAAATAGTAAAGCTTCTAGGAATTGGCATAGGTGCTATTTTACTTATTGGAATACTATATGGGGTCGCTATTAATGAGGCGTTACCTGAAGGAAAACCGGGCCCAAAAGCTGATGCATTGGCCAAAAAAATGCTTACCGCTTTGAATCATGAAGCGTATCAAAGAACGCGTTTTCTGGAATGGTCCTATCAAGGCGGGAAAAACCAATATACTTGGGACAAGGCCATGGGAAAATGCGTGGTCCGTTGGGGAGGTTACAAAGTAGACTTACAGCTGCAGCGCCCTGGAAAAAGTACTGTGTTAAAAAATGGCCAACCCTTGACAGGGTCCGAAAAAAGTGACGTGATTGAAAAAGCCCTTGCCAATTTCAACAACGATTCCTTTTGGTTGGTAGCTCCCTACAAGGTGTTCGACGAGGGAACCACACGCAGTATCGTAGCACTCCAAGACGGAAGTCAAGGCCTGTTGGTGACCTATTCCAGTGGGGGCACCACTCCAGGGGACAGCTATCTTTGGAAACTCAACCCTGATGGATTCCCTAACAGCTATCAAATGTGGGTCAAAATCTTACCCATTGGTGGATTGGAAGCTTCCTGGGATGATTGGTTGGTCACCGAAAGTGGGGCCTTCCTTCCCAAAAGCCATAAACTGGGCCCCATAGAACTCTCCATGGGGAATGTAAAAGGATACAATGACTAAGCAGTGCGCCCTCCTAAGAATGAGGTAAAACAACGGAGGCAATTTCTTGTTTTTAGTAACCTCCAAGTAAAATGGTTTGGGTTTTGGCTATTGCCTTTCTTGTTGGCCTGCCACATTGTTTGGCATTACTATCGAATACCTTATTTTTAGGAGTATGAAGCGCGTAGTAGTCATAATGATAATCTTGGTGGGTACCGTCACTGGATTCCCCCAAGACCTGAAAGTAAGTGAAAACCAACGCTTTTTGGTGCATAAGGATGGTTCACCTTTCTTTTGGATGGCCGATACCGCATGGGAATTGTTCCATCGCTGCGATTCATCGGAGGTACAGCTATTTTTTGACAAACGCGCCCAACAGGGCTTTAATGTGGTTCAGGCGGTGGCCTTGGCCGAACTTGATGGATTGAACACCCCCAACGCCAATGGGGACCGACCTTTACTGAACAATAATCCCGAACGACCCAACACCCCCTATTTCGATTATATGGATTGGGTAATTTCTGAAGCGGCCAAACGGAAAATATATATTGCGCTACTACCCACTTGGGGCGATAAGCTTTTTAAGCACAATTGGGGAGTGGGACCCGAAATATTCGACACGGAAAATGGGTTTGCCTTCGGAAAATGGATGGGAAACCGTTTCCACTCCCATAAAAACATCATTTGGGTATTGGGTGGTGACCGAAATCCTAGGGCAGGTACCCAAGACATAGAAGTCTGGAACCAAATGGCCAGAGGGATTTTGACGGCCTATCCCCATCCAGATGATGTACTTATGACTTTTCATCCTCAACCCAAATCCAATGGGGGTTCGTCGACCTGGTTTCATAAAGCCGATTGGTTGGATTTCAATATGCACCAAACGGGCCATTGCGCCAATCAAGGCACCTACAACCATATTGCGCATGATTATGCCCTGTCCCCCACCAAACCCACGTTGGATGGCGAGCCTTTATATGAAGACCATCCCAATTGTTTTAATGCCAAGGAACTAGGGCATTCCACGGCACGGGATATTCGCCGTATCATGTATTGGAATGTGTTTGCCGGTGCTTTTGGGCAGAGTTATGGATGTCATGACATTTGGCAGATGTATGATTTGGATAAAGAAGGTATCAATCAACCCCTAAGGCCATGGAAAGAGGCGTTGGACCTGCCTATGGCCAACCAAGTGAAGCATCTTAAAAACTTAATGCTTTCACGACCTTTTCTCTCTCGAATTCCTGACCAAGGTATGGTCGTTGGAGGGCAAACAGAGGATAATAACTACACCAGTGCTACGCGGGATGTGAATGGAACTTTTGCCATGATCTATTTTCCGCAGGGAACCGAGAAGACCCTTGATTTAGCGGAATTAAACGGAAATACCTTTACTGCTTGGTGGTACGATCCACGGACCGGAGTTAGTTTTAAAGGAAAAGCGATACAGGAAAAACGGCCAAAAATCTATCCCCCCTCCAAGGGAATTGGTAATGATTGGGTATTGGTTGTTGATGCTCTAAATACGGATTTCCCCAAACCTGGAACCCCGATAAACCTATAGTTCGGACAAACCAAATTCAGAAAGTACGATCTCCCATTCCTGGGTCTCCAAAATTTCAAGAATACGCTGTGAAATGGTCTGTTCCAGTTCTACGGCGTCCTTTTTTATCCCAAAGGCATAGAACTGTACGTCAAACTTTAAGGGCAGCACTTCCAATTTCCTAAGCTCATCGTTTTTTTTGATTTTGTACTGCAGAATAGGCTCGTCATAAATGAATGCGTCCAGTTGGTGCTTTTCCAAGTGTTTCAAGCCCTCGTCAACCCCCTCATACTCCTGTATGTCCTTAAAAAAATGAACTTTTAAAAATTCACTGGCTTCTGAACTCTTTACGGTACCCACTTTTCGATCTTTAAATGCATTAAAGCTATTGCTACTATTGGCCAATTGGTTGACCGTTAGACTGGATGCAATGCTGGCAGTCAAACCAGAAACAAAAAGCAATCCACTGAGCATGAGCCCCAATGCCGCTATTTTCCCTCCTCTGGTTTTTGGTGATTTATCCCCATATCCCACGGTGGTCAAGGTAACCGCAGACCACCAGAGGCCGTCCCAAATTCCCTTATGGTTTTTTCGGAATTCCGGATTACCCTTTCTTTCAAAAAACCAAGCTAGGGTTCCAAAAAACATCAAAATGATAAAGAGCACCATGAAACCCCGAAGAAAATTGAGTCGGAAAAACGATTCCACAAACTGCCCTACCTTTTGCATGGAAGAACGCTGAGCAATAGCCACTGTGGAATGCGAAGCGAAAAATGAGTGGGTAAATTCCATTTCCTTGCTGCGCTCCCCTGTTATGGTCAAGGGATTGATCGAAACATCAACTTTTCCCACTTTAATGGCATCCAACATATCGGAAAAGTTCATTTGCTTTAGCTCGTACTGCAGATTCAGGTCTTCAGCAACCTGTTTCCATAGCCAGACATTGATCCCTTCCAAAAGTCCATCTTCCTGAATGATAAATGGTGGAGCTGGGGCATAGGTCACGATAAGGGTGTCCGATTGTATTTGTCCGGTTAACAACTGTGTCCCCAGCAAAAAAAGTACCAATGGTTTCATGAGGTTGGTTATCGAATCCTAAATATACGGTAATCCCAAAGTTTTGAACAAATACCCTGATCATGACCAATATCATTGTTCTTTCGCCAGCTTCAAAATACCTTCACCATTGAAATTTAAAGCAATCGATATGGTACGTAGCATGAGAATCCTAGTGATGATTACCGTATTGGCAAGCTATGCCATGTACGGGCAATACCCTTTCCAGAAAGACAAGGAAGCGACCACGGGTTCCAGGGTTCCCCAGTTGGTTGAACTGAATGGTGTGGTAGAGCAATTGTACATTGATGACTGTGAATTCACCTTTGCGGAATCTGATTTTGGTCTCCACCTAAAAGTGGCTACCGATGAAAACCAAGAGATCTACGTTCATTTGGGGCCGGTTTGGGCCACATCTATATGGACCGAAGGTATTGAGGGGCACGCCGTGCATTTGGTCGTATTTCGATTCGAGCATCTTGCGGAAAATGAATATGTTGCCAAAGAACTGCATTGGGATGGCCATGTTGCCGAATTTAGGGATGAAAACCTAATGCCGTTCTGGATAAATGGTTACAATCAAGGAATTTGGTAAAAATAGACAGGTAGCTCAAGTGTCTTAGGATTAGCGGTCAAAAATCAAATCTTGCTTGGGTTACCTGTTTTCTTTTGCCTCATTACATCGTGAAGGTGATGGTCGGTAATCCATTTGGCGAACCACGCTATTGATTATTTGCTATTTCTAATTTCATTTCTATTTGACCCAAGGTTTTCTTCATATTTCTTTTTTCGAAAAAGTGCAAGGTGGATTTGAATCCATCGTCCACATTAATAATCGAAATGGGTTCGTGCATTTTACTCGAGATAGTATTCAATAAACTCGTTCCGATCCATTGGTGCCTAAATTCCTTTTTGACGGCTATTTGTAAAATGCGATTGTTCTTGGCATTAAGTATGCAATGGCCACAGATGTCATCCCCCATAAAGGCCAGAAAGTAACGCGCCGAGTTTCCCATTCTTAGAATGGTCTCTTTTGAATTTTGCCAAGTGGGCCGTATCTCACCAAATTCCTGTAGCACCTCAAAATTGACTCCTTTTACCTCTTTGATGCTAATGTCCTTATTGACCTCCGGTATGTGGGGTACTCCTTTAAAACAGCTGAGACGTTGTCTTTCCTTAAATCCAATTTTTTTATAGGAGACAATGGCGGCCGTATTCGTTGAAATAACTTCCAAGAATACTTCTTTGAACTTCCTTTCCTTCAGGATTGGTTTTATGAACCCATACATTTTTTGTGTGATGCCCTGACCCCTGTCTGTTGGAATCACCCCCGTGCCCGCATTATACGCTATAGGAATACCATCATGCGTTCGTTGACCATGCAGTACAAACCCAATAAGTGCATTTTCCTTAAAAGCCCCGACTGAGATGGCCTTGTCTATACTTTCGGTATGCAATTTGGTTTCCAATTGCTCCAGATTGAGTTGCAATGGAATCGAATAATCGGAAAAAGCGCTGTTGAAACAGTTCAAAATCGCTTTATTTCCCGTTTGGGAAAGACTTCTTATGAGAATAGGCTTCATTTAAGGGGTTCTACGACATAAATATGGATTACCTAGTCACTCTCTTTGGTCCCTCGGCGCAAAAAAGACGCTAATAGGAAACCCAACACTAATTCTTTAACTGCTTTTTTAGTTCCTCCATGGATTCCTGAAGTTGACGCAACAGCCCATGGTTACCAGTTGGGTTCAAGTCAAACGTTAGCTTGCTACTTACCTCCCATATCTCCTGAATCTGAAAGGGTTTAATGTCATAGGCAGGATAGCTTTCATTGGTGGACACCAAGGTGATATTATTGGAGTTGGGACGCTTTTCAATCTTTTTGACCATTACGGAATCCTGAAGCACCACTACATACATTTTATTGGGACTCACATGGTCAATATGCTCAATGGCACGGGCCATCACCCAATCCCCTGGATATAAATGGGGCAACATACTATCCCCCTCTACCTGAAAACCACGATAGGTGGCATTGCGGAACTCCGGAATAGGTAAATCAAAGGCTGGTAATTGTTGGTACCAACTGGTATCTTGAATATTTTGGGGATAGCCGGCAGCAGCTTTGGCATTCACCAAAACCATATTCTCATTGTCTTGACTATCAACCGTAACCACTTTAGGAATAACGCTTGTTTTAGCCGTATCCAAATGTTTAGATTCGTTTTCCCCAAACAACCATAGGGGATTGATCTTAAATTGTCGCAACAATTCCGAAACTACTTTCCCGGATAATTTGGTCTTTCCACGTTCAATATCGGCCGTGGTATTTGACACCCCCAAAAGCCTGGCAAATTCAGCTTGAGTATGCCCCAAATCCCTTCGTATTTCCGCAAATCGCTTAAGTGTCAACTCGTTTTCCATACTCAAATATATAAAATTTGGAATATTTCCAAAATATTTTTTGGACTATTTCCATATTTAGGAATAATTCCATAGTTTTGTTTGGAATATTTCCAAATATGAATTTTGACCGTCTAAAAGAAAAACTGAACATTTTGGCAGATGCGGCTAAATACGATGTGTCCTGTGCCAGCAGTGGCAGTACCCGAACCAATACCAAAAAGGGGTTGGGCAATAGTACAGGCATGGGCATCTGTCATAGTTATACGGAAGATGGCCGCTGTGTTTCGCTTTTAAAAATCCTGTTGACCAATCATTGTATCTATGATTGTGCCTATTGTGTCTCCCGCAGAAGCAACGACATTAAGCGGGCAGGTTTCAAGATTCAAGAGGTGGTGGATTTAACCATCAACTTCTATCGAAGAAATTACATTGAGGGATTGTTCCTGAGCTCGGGCATCTTTAAAAGCCCCGACCATACCATGGAACGTCTGGTACGTGTGGCCAAAAAACTTCGCGAAGAAGAAAACTTTAATGGCTATATCCATTTAAAATCCATTCCAGGTTGTGGTGATGAACTGATGTATGAGGCCGGATTGTATGCGGACCGTTTATCGGTCAACATAGAAATCCCCACCATTTCCGGCCTTAAACTTTTGGCACCTGAAAAGGAGCATAAGGATTTTACCAAGCCTATGCTTAAGGTCAAGAATGAGATTGTGCGTTATAAAAATGAGCGGAAGATCATCAAAAACACGCCAAAATATGCCCCTGCAGGGCAAAGCACCCAAATGATCGTGGGCGCTACGGGCGAAACGGATAAGGACATTATGTATTCGGCTACCTATTATTATAAAACCTACAGCATGAAACGGGTGTATTACTCCGGCTATGTGCCCGTTTTGGAAGATAGCCGATTGCCTTCCATAGCTGCCAAGGTTCCCATGCTACGGGAAAACCGTTTGTACCAAACGGACTGGTTACTGCGTTTTTATGGGTTTGCCGTGAATGAAATCCTAAACGACGACCATCCCAATTTGGATGTGGATATCGATCCAAAATTATCATGGGCGTTGCGAAACTTACAGCACTTTCCAGTGGATGTGAATACAGCTGACAAACGACTGTTGGCCCGTGTGCCTGGATTGGGGATGCAATCCGTGGGCAAGATTGTAAGTGCCCGCAGGTTTCGAAAATTGAACTGGGACCACCTCAAAAAAATTGGAGTGGCCCTCAACCGTGCCAAATATTTTATGGTGTGTGATTCCCGCCATTGGGAACGCCGTGATTTGGACGCGGATAGGATCAAAGGACTGATTTTACAGAACTCCACGGGTAAGTTTCGGAATCAGTACAGTCAACAGTTATCTCTTTTTAATTAATACTGAATCAGATGTCATTTCGAAGGAGTTTGCGACTGAGAAATCTAGATTTCTCCCTTCCGGTCGAAATGACAAAAAGAAAACTATAGAAATGAACACAACATTGGAGAAACAAACCTATTTGGAACGTAAGCGACAAGCCATCCTGGAATTGGGGTATGATTATGTAAAATTCAGAAACCGAACCAAGAAATCATTATTACAGCTAAAAAGCATCATAAAAAATAGCGCATGTCATTTCGAAGGAGTGCACGATTGAGAAATCTCGATTTCTCCCTTTTGGACAAAATGACAACGATTAAAACGATACTATCATGAAAAATGAATTATTGGAACCTGAGCTTTTCTTCTTCCGCAGTATAAGAAAGCATTTCCGTAAAGAATTCCTGAAGCCTTGGAAGGAATTTAGGAAATGGATTCTGGTTTTTGTCAAAGAGACAAAAAATATCTCGGAAGAAGCGCCTTTTCTTTTGGTTCGTTTTCTTTGGGCGAGCAAAGAAAATGAAGAAATAACATCACAAACAGTGATTCTCGACTGTGCCCAAATAGACAGTACATCAAAAAACAAAATATCATGAAAAACGAAACAACATTACTATACGACGGCAGTTTTAACGGTTTTCTCACCGCTGTTTTTGTTGCCTTTGAAGAAAAACTGCATGTGGCCGACATTCAAAAGAATGAACAGGGCCAAAACGGACTCTTTTCGGATACTGAAACCATCTTTACCCACGTGGAAAAGGCCAAACGGGTATGGAACGGGGTGCGAAGCAAAAGTTATAATGCCATCTCAAACATCTACTTCGCCTACTTAAGCGAGACCGAGGGTATTGAGTATGTACTTTATACCTATATCAAGAAGTTGATGGCCCATAAAGGGAAGCAGAGCGACTTTTCGGACGAAACGGTTCTCCATATTTCACAACTGGCCCGAAAAGTCGGTCGGGAAAAGCACCGCATGGAAGCCTTTGTCCGTTTTCAATTGACCAAGGATGACATCTATTTTGCCAATATTGAACCCGATTTTGACGTATTGCCCTTGATATCCAAACATTTTAGAAATCGGTATGCCGACCAGCAATGGTTGATCTATGACGTAAAACGCAGGTATGGTATTTTCTACAATTTGGAAGGGGTTGAAATCGTGTCGCTGAATTTGGATGAGATCCATTTCAACCGCACCCGTAGGAGCAAGGCCTTTACAGATGGGGAATATGACTACCAAGACCTCTGGAACAACTATTTTAAAAGTACCCACATTAAATCACGTATCAATAGAAAATTACATAGGCAACATGTACCGAAACGGTATTGGAAGTACCTCCCTGAAAAAAAAGCAGTTTAAAAAATGGCCTTTAAACAACTTAAGCTTTGGTTTGATACCCATTTGGCTGAACTCTTGGCCGATAAACTCATGACCCATGGGGTGGGAATTGACAAGGAAGCATTTGTCCACATCGCCGCTCAGGGCTTGGAGGATTTGGAACTAAAGGCCCGAGTGGAACATCTGGCCGATGCCTTGTACCAACACCTCCCATATGATTACCCTGAGGCGGTTTCAAAACTGGTTGCCATTCTTGGTCCTGAAAACGAAAAGGAAACGGGGATGTTCAAAGAATTCTATTGGGTGATGCCGCTAGCCAAATTTGTGGAGAAATATGGTCTGGAACATTTTGATGCCTCCATGAACGCTATTTATGAGATGACCAAGCGCAATACCGGGGAATATACCATCCGCCCTTTTTTGGAGAAATCCCCCAAAAAGACCTTGACCATACTACTAAAATGGTCAAAGGACAACAATACCCATATACGGCGATTGGCTAGTGAAGGGGTACGGCCACGATTGCCCTGGGCGCCAAAACTGGACCAGTTTATCACCGACCCTACTCCTATCCTACCCATTTTGGAAAACCTTAAGGACGATTCCAGTAAATATGTACAGAAATCCGTAGCCAATGGTATCAATGATATTTTAAAAGACAACCTAGAACTTGGAAAGAAATTAATTGAAAACTGGGTTCCCAAAGCCACCAAAGAGCGAAAGTGGATCATAAAACATGCCTTGCGGAATTTATTGAAGGCCGGGGATGAGTGGGCACTACAAATGGTGAAATAGCGGAAAGTTGAGCAACTTCAGCGTAATCGGTTTGAAGATTTAAAGCAATCTCAGTCATCTTCTTAAAAAATCTTTCTCGTTCCTTATGGCTCAGTCCCTTCTTGGTCACCAAAGTAGCTTAGTGGAACCGAATTTTGGATACATTGGTTATTTTTGGTCCTAATTTGAGTCCTCTTGAAAAACCTTAATCCACCCATAAAACATCATCTGGTCATTGCTGCGCTTATTGGTGCCTGGAGCTTCCTGTTTACCTTCTTTTCACGACCCTTTGAACACGGCACCATGGACCTGGAAAAATGGATTTTGGTGAGTGTGGGTTATAGTGTAATAGCATCCGTGGTATATCTCATGGTAGGCTTTTACCAAAAGGCCATATATGCAAAAACCGGAAGGTGGAGCGTTCCTTTGGAACTAAGTGTTTATGGCATTTTTTATATCCTCTATACCGTCATTTCCTACGGCTATTACAAAAGTGACCTTATCAAGGGCAACTACACCTTTCCCATGTATTTCAAGGAAATCATTGTCAATGTCATTTTAATCCTTACCCCTTTACTTTTCTTGGTACGGCGGTATTCCCTAAAATTAGTGCCCGTAAAGCCTGATACCATCACCATAAAAGGGGAAAACAAAACGGATATCCTAAAAATTAAAAAATCGGATTTGATATGTGTTTCCAACGCCCATAATTATGTGGAAGTGTTCTTTTTGGATCAGGATACCCTGAAATCAAAATTGATACGAAGCTCCTTAAAAAAGATACAATCCGATTTTGATTTTTTACTGCAGGTGCACCGTTCCCACCTTATCAATCCTGTGCACTTTAAGTCCTGGAAGGATACTTCGACCATTGTATTGACCCAAATGGAACTCCCCGTTTCCAAAAACTACAAGAATCGGCTTTTAACCCTCTGATTTTTGTACCAAAAACAGGGCATTTCGTACCTAATGCTTTTAAAGCTACCTAAAACGACCGGTTTTGTACCTCACTTCAAAAAATGGACATTAGCCTGTTTTTTTGATACTACTTTGGTGGCATCAATCAAAAAACAAATCAAATGACAACAAAAATCAAACTCAAAAAAATAGCTCGGGTCCTTCTTATTGGTATAGGGATTCTCATTCTTATTACCCTTATTTATACCAGTATTCCAAGGGTAAACAATCCCTCCCCTGAATTTCAAACGGAATTATCCCATGGCAAACCCATCCCAAAGGAGGTAGCGGATGTCCTTACCCCAAGGGAAAAACCTCCTAGGACTAGGGCCATACTCGTTCTAAAAGATGAAAAAATCGTATATGAATACGGTCCTACGGACAAAATAATGAATATCGCCTCCGCTAGAAAGGCTATCATGAGTGTGTTATATGGTATTGCGGTGGACCAAGGGCTGATTGACCTCAACAAAACCTTGGCGGAATTGGGTATCGACGAATATACCCCGCTGACCGAGCAGGAAAAGAGTGCTACCATTCGCGATTTACTCATGGCCAAATCAGGTATCTACTTACCTGCACAGGGAGAACATGATGCCCAAATAACGGATCGGCCCAAACGTGGCAGTCATCAACCAGGCACTTATTTTTTCATGAATAATTTTGACGCCAATGCCCTCGGAACCATCTTTATTCAGGAGACTGGAACCTCCATTGGGAAGTTCATGGAAGAACATCTGGCAAAACCTTTGGGCATGCAGGATTTTTCAGAAGGTAATGTCCTCATGGGTGGGCCCTGGTTCTGGCCCAAGAAAAAGTCCATGCACACCCAGTACTACATATATATGAGCACAAGGGATTTAGCACGAATTGGTGCCATGGTAGCCAACAACGGTCGTTGGGGCAATACCCAAGTTGTATCCGAAAGTTGGATACAAGAAAGTACCTCCCCACAGAGTGATCTCAGGAATAACCATATTGAATATGGCTTATACGATGGTTCTGGTTACCAATGGTGGTTGGATTCGGACAAAAAGGCGGTATGGGCCGATGGTTATGGTGGAAGGTTTTTGATCATTGCCCCCGACAAAAATCTAACGTTGGTGGAACAGAATTTTACCGGCAATTCCCTGTTGACCACCGGACTTTGGCTCAAAAATAGAAATACCGATACCGGAGTGGCAAGTTTAATTAAAGCCCATACGATGTTACTTCAAAACTAAGTGCAAAAGGTCAATGTTTGGTTCGTTTGGAAGGTATATTTTAAATCAAAAATTCCACAGTAGTGTGCACTGGGAATCATAGTGTTGCCAACGCCATCTCCACCATCTTGGTAAAGGAAGATTCCCGTTCCTGATGGCTCAGCTCTTCTTTGGTGACCAAGGAATCCGAAATGGTCAATAGTGTTAAGGCCTCAATACGGTATTTGGCAGCCAAGGAATAAATGCCAGCCGTTTCCATTTCTACGCAGAGCACCCCATAATCCGCCCATTGTTTAAAATACTCCGGGTCATCGTCATAAAAGGTATCGGAAGACAAAACGTTTCCTGCCTTGATGGGAATTTGATGTTCTTGGGAATACCTGACAGCCTTTTGGAACAACCCAAAACTTACGGTTGGGGCAAAAGTGGCATTGGGAAACCTATTGGCATTGGTATTGGAGTCCGTGGAGGCGCTCATGGCAATGACAATATCGTTCAGATGAACATCAGGTTGGTACGAGCCTGCAGAGCCCACGCGAATGATGCGTTGCACCCCATATTCTTTAATCAACTCATTACAATACACCAAGGTTGAGGGAATGCCCATGCCACTCCCTTGCACGGAAACCGGTTTTCCTTGGTAGGTGCCTGTAAAACCCAACATACCCCGTACTTGGTTGTAGCAAAACGCATCCTTTAGAAATGTTTCGGAAATCCATTTAGCGCGCAAGGGATCACCCGGCAATAAAACGGTTTCCGCAATCTCCCCTTTTTCGGCAGCTAAGTGAATGGACATATTGAAGCTATTCAGTTACCAATTTAACTCCTGAGGATGTACCAATGCGGGACACCCCCAATGAAATATAGCGTACGGCAGTCTCTCTATCCCGAACACCGCCCGAGGCTTTGATCAAGGCCTTATCCCCTACCACAGTCTTCATCAACAGGATATCTTCAAAAGTGGCCCCTCCCGTTCCAAATCCTGTAGATGTCTTTACAAAATCTGCTTCCGCAGCAACAGCCAATTCACAGGCTTTTGCTTTTTCATCATCCGTTAGGTAACCCGTTTCCAAAATGACCTTAAGTACTTTTCGACCGATAGTCTTTTTCACTTCAGCAATATCCTGCTGCACCTTATCATATTTTTGGGATTTAAGCCATCCCACGTTCAAGACCATGTCCACCTCATCGGCCCCATTTTCTAGAGCATCCTTAGCCTCCGCCACCTTCGCCGCTGTGCTCATGGCGCCCAAGGGGAAACCCACTACAGTGGCCACTTGTACTTTGGAGTCTTTCAGAAGTTCTGACACCCATTTCACCCAACATCCGTTAACGCAAACCGCCTTAAATCCATAGGCTATGGCCTCCTCGCACAGCATTTTTATCTGTGTTTCCGTGGCTGTTGGTTCTAAGAGGGTATGGTCAATATAATCGGAAATATGCATAACTCATATACGAATTTAACTTCTTTTAATGGCCTTAAAGCACATGAAAGCTGGAAACTCCAACAACTCCTTAAAATGTCTTGGGTCCAACGCCTCAAATTCTGGCACGGGCAAAGGTTCTATGAGGTCATCAATGTAAAACCCATTGGCAGTAAAAGGTTGTAAGCAGTCCATTAACGACCTGCGATAACTGGGTACTTTTACCCTCCCGCCAAAGCCCTTCCAAATGGCGCTTACCGCTTCAACCTCAAAATATTTCTTGGACTTGAAATAGGTATACACAAAAAAGGGGTGCTCAATGGAAACCACCACGCTCCCGCTTTTTTTTAGAACCCTCCAGAACTCTTTCACCAACGGATTCCAGTCTTCAACGTAGTGCAAAGCCAACGCGCTTACCACCATGTCGAACTGTTCATTATCAAGCATGTGCAAGGGTTTACTTAGGTCGTGAACAAAGAAATTGTCCGGCCGATCATTTCTTTCTTTGGCCAATGACACCATTTTGGGACTTAGGTCAAAACCAACAACCTCAGCGCCTCTGGAAAAAAGCTCCTCAGCATATTTTCCTGGTCCGCAACCTGCATCCAAAATATGCTTCCCTTCCACATTGCCCAGCAACTTCAAAGTGTTTGGACGGTCATAATGGGCATTATGGGGCTTGCGGTCAATTAAGGTATTGTAGCGTTCCGCTAAAGTCTCATAGGCCTCCAAAATACCTTGCTTTACTGAAGTCTTATTTGCTCTTCTCCCCCACAAAACGGTCACTTTCGTTCTTAAAAAGCACATTGAAACTGGTCAAAGACCCATAAATACGGGTAATGTATTGCTGTAGGTCCACCTTATCCTGGTCGTCCAAGGTTTTACTGCTATTTATTTTTTGCTCCATCACACGAAGGCGGTCACGAACCATTACTATTTTATGAAAAAAAGTGTCGATGGGCATTTCTTTGTTGGCCAAGTCATCGCCAGGTTCCAAAATTAATTTACCGCCCTTCCACTTGTCTGCGATGGCAACACGCTCATGGGTATCACTCCATTTTTTGAGTATGGAAACCAAGGAACTTTCCACATCAAACAAACTGACCGTGTCCACATCGTCATCAGCACGTTCAATGACCTCAAAATCGGAATCCAAGTCAATGGTTTCCAATCCGTTTTCCATAAAGGTGACCCAATAGTGTTGGGAAGATACATTAGTGACTACCCCTTTTCCATATTCAGGGTGATCAATGCGAGAGCCTATGCCCAGTAATTTCATTAGCTTATGGATTATATCATTTCGAGGGAGCCTTGTGGATGGGACATCCAAATTTCTAACTTTCGTTCGAAATGACAGTTGTTATATTCAAAAATACCCTACTCCCTTTCAAAAGCCAACAAGGTCGCGTAAAAATCTTGATAAATGGCATCTGCATCAATGCTTTTATAAAAGGTGATGGGACGATTTCCGCTATCTCTCGAAGTAGTAATAATCTCGGTTTCAGCAAATTCTGGATGAATAAATGTGGTCACTAAGGCCAAGTCCCACAAGACCCTACTTCTTCGAGCGCTGTCCAGATGATCCTTCCATCTTTTTTGCAGATATTTTCCCAGAAAATGCTTTCCAATTTTAGCTTCCATTACATCAAATTCAATTTCCATCGCCACGGCGACACTGACAGGCATGATGGAAAGTTCCACTTTGGAATCCAATAGGTAATCCAAGGCAAATGGGTCCATCAAGGGATTAAAATCGTTACGTTTCAATACGTTGCTTTCGAAATCCATCGTTGTCCCCAACCAATGGATTTTTAACTTCTTTGCGATGCCTGGTTCAATAAATACTGCTGAAGCCACATTGGTCAGAGCACCCAGTACCAAAATGGTCAACTCATCGCTTGCTTTGGCTTGTCGTATAATTTCATAGGCGGCGGCCGAATGTTGTGCCCGATCTCCCCAATCATACATGCGAGCATTTGCACCACGAAACGTTTTTACCTCCATCCCCATTTCACCTAGAAGTTGCTGGTTGAGCCGATGACTGTTTTCCATGGAGCGGGGTTCCGTCCAATGGCTTGTCTGCCAATGCGCCGCATTTAAAGCACTTATTTCCATAGTGGGTTCCAATAAAATACGAACAAGGGCGTAGAGATCATCCACTTCATTGCCCGTATCGGCATCGACAATAACTTTTTGTTTTTGAGCGTGCCCCATAAAACAAGCAACTGAAATTAGAAGTAGGAAAAGCTGTTTCATAATCAAGCATTTGATTTAAAAATACCCATAAAGATTCACAAAATCACAACACATACCAGCTTCATTTTTAGTTCTCAAAAGCGTATTTTTGCAGCTTTGCCATGATTAAAGGAGCGCAATGATCAATTACGAGGAAAACATCGAAGTACGAGGTGCCCGAGTGCACAACCTTAAAAATATTGATGTTACCATTCCACGTGAAAAATTAGTGGTCATTACGGGTCTTTCCGGAAGCGGAAAATCGTCTTTGGCCTTTGATACCATTTATGCAGAAGGGCAACGTCGTTACATCGAGACCTTTTCAGCCTATGCCCGACAATTTCTTGGTGGATTGGAACGCCCCGATGTGGATAAAATCGACGGTCTTTCCCCCGTAATCGCCATTGAACAAAAGACGACTTCAAAATCCCCCCGTTCCACGGTGGGTACCATTACCGAGGTTTACGATTTTCTCCGTCTTTTATTCGCACGTGCAGGAGAGGCCTACAGCTATGTCACCGGGGAGAAAATGGTTAGCTATAGCGATGAGCAAATAAAACAGCTTATCCTTGATAGCTATAAGGATAAGAAAATCAATGTACTTGCCCCTGTCATAAAATCCCGAAAAGGTCATTACCGGGAGCTTTTTGAGCAGATTGGTAAGCAAGGCTTTGTGAAGGTGCGCGTAGATGGTGAAATTCTGGATATCATTAAGGGCATGAAGGTCGACCGTTACAAGACCCATGATATTGAAATTGTCATTGATCGCCTTAAAGTGGGTCATGGGGAAGACTTTGATAAGCGTCTAATGGAGACCATCAATACCGCCATGTACAGTGGGAACAATGTTTTGATGGTGATTGAAGAAGGTTCCAAAGAACCACGGTACTTCAGTCGGGATTTGATGTGCCCAAGTTCAGGTATCTCCTATCCTACACCAGAACCCAATACCTTTTCCTTTAACTCTCCAAAAGGCATGTGTCCCGATTGCAATGGCTTGGGTCATATATATGAAGTCAACGAGCAAAAGATTTTTCCCAACAAAAAGCTTTCCATTAGAACAGGGGGAATAGCACCTTTGGGGGAATACAAGCGCTCGTGGGCCTTTAAACAGTTGGAGACCATTGGGCAACGTTATGGATTTGATATGGATACCCCTATTGAAAAAATTTCCGAAGAAGCCATGCAGATCATTCTCCATGGCGGAAAGGAAAGTTTTTCGGTCAACTCCAAAACCTTGGGCGTTAAAAGGGAATACAGTATTGATTATGAAGGTATTGCCAATTTCATCAAAAACCAATTTGAGGAAGCGAACTCCACTTCCATTAAGCGATGGGCCAAGGAGTATATGGACAAAATTAAGTGTCCCACCTGCGAGGGTTCACGATTGCGAAAAGAATCCCTTTATTTTAAAATAAACGGGAAGAACATCGCGGAACTGGCACAAATGGACATTGCCGAACTGGCCGCGTTTTTCAAAAATCTCAACGATGAACTGCAGGGCAACCAAAAGAAAATTGCCGAGGAAATCTTAAAGGAAATCAATGCCCGAATTGGATTTTTATTGGATGTAGGCTTGGATTACCTCTCATTGAACCGGGGTTCCAAAACCTTGTCCGGAGGTGAGGCGCAACGGATTCGTTTGGCAACCCAAATAGGCTCGCAATTGGTGGGTGTGCTCTATATTTTGGATGAACCCAGCATAGGCCTTCACCAACGTGATAACGCCCGATTGATCCAAAGTTTGGAATCCCTTCGAAATATAGGAAATTCAGTGATTGTCGTGGAACATGACCGCGACATGATAGAAGCAGCTGACCACGTAATAGACATAGGGCCAAAAGCAGGTAAACACGGCGGGCAAATTATATCCGAGGGGCCACCGGAAGAGTTGACCACCCATCATACCCTGACTGCTGACTATATAAGTGGGGAAAAAGAGATAGAAGTACCTATCAAACGAAGAAAGGGTACGGGTAAGAAAATCACGCTTTCCGGTTGCACAGGAAACAATTTGAAAAATGTAACGGTCGATTTTCCTTTGGGAAAAATGATAGGAGTAACCGGCGTCTCTGGAAGTGGTAAATCCACGTTAATCAATGAGACACTTTATCCTATTATGAACGCGCATTATTTCAATGGAGTAAAAAAACCAATGCCCTATAAGAGGATTACGGGTTTGGAACATATTGACAAGGTTATTGATATTAATCAATCCCCTATTGGAAGGACGCCAAGGTCAAATCCAGCAACCTACACAGGGGTTTTTAGTGAAATCCGTTCCCTTTTTGCAAAAACCACTGAGGCTACGATTCGAGGTTACAAACCCGGTCGTTTCAGTTTTAATGTACAGGGAGGGCGTTGCGAAACCTGTCAAGGTGGAGGACTTAAGGTCATTGAAATGAACTTCCTCCCAGATGTCTATGTGGAATGTGAGACCTGTAACGGGAAACGTTTTAATCGCGAAACCTTGGAAATCCGTTACAAAGGCAAATCCATTGCCGATGTTTTGGAAATGACCATTGATGAGGCCGTGGACTTTTTTGAAAACATCCCGAAGATTCATCGCAAGCTAAAAACCATCAAAGATGTGGGTCTCGGTTATATTTCCTTGGGGCAACAGTCCACAACCCTTTCGGGTGGGGAGGCACAACGGGTAAAGCTAGCGACAGAACTCTCAAAAAGGGATACCGGGAATACATTCTATATTTTGGACGAGCCCACCACAGGGCTTCATTTTGAAGATATTCGTGTACTTATGGAGGTGCTGAACAAACTCGTGGATAAGGGAAATACTGTGCTGATTATTGAACATAACATGGACGTCATCAAAATGATGGATCATATTATCGATATTGGTTACGAAGGCGGCCGTGGTGGTGGAATGGTAGTGGCCAAGGGAACCCCGGAACAGGTTAGCAAGGACAAAAAAAGCTACACGGCAAAGTTTTTGAAGAAAGAACTCGAGAATTCAAATAAAAAAATGGCAAAAGCCGTTTAAGACCATACCATGAGAAAAGAACAGCATCATAAAGGTTGGAATGAAATAAAGACCAACGATTCTTGGGCCCTTTTTAAAATTATGGGAGAGTTTGTCAACGGGTTCGAAAAAATGAGCCTCATTGGTCCATGCGTCTCTATTTTTGGATCGGCACGAACGAAACCCGGGGAAAAGTATTACGAATTGGCCGTGAACGTAGCCAAACGCATCGCTGAATCCGGTTATGGGGTGATTACAGGTGGTGGGCCGGGAATCATGGAAGCTGGAAATAGAGGTGCCAACAAAGCAGGTGGTACCTCTGTTGGATTGAATATTGATTTGCCTTTTGAACAACACGATAATCCCTTTATCGACCCGGATAAGAGTTTGGATTTTGATTATTTCTTCGTCCGCAAGGTCATGTTCGTTAAGTATTCCCAAGGGTTTGTAGTGATGCCCGGTGGATTTGGCACATTGGACGAACTTTTTGAAGCGATGACCCTCATTCAAACCAACAAAATCCATACGTTCCCTATCATTTTGGTGGGAACCGATTTTTGGGGCGGTTTGATCGATTGGATAAAAAATACCATGTTGGAGGCAGGAAATATTAGTCCTCAAGACTTGGATTTAGTAAAACTTGTGGATACTGAAGACGAAGTGGTAGAGATTATAGATGCCTTTTATCGAGGCCATACCCTGAGCCCCAATTTCTAATTTTAAGATCTGGATTTGGGAACATCACCTAAGCATTTGTTCTGTTTCGTGGTATTTCTTCTGCTGGCCATAGCAGTCAAAGGGCAGCAACACATTAATACCATACATGCAACTTTGAATGATGAAACAAAAGAGATTTCCATTAGGCAGAAGTTCATCTATTTCAATGGCTCGGATAGCAAACTGAACGAATTATATTTCAATGATTGGAACCACGCTTACAGCGGGAAAAACACAAGTTTGGCCAAAAGGTTCGGGGACTACTTTAGAAAATCACTACATCTAGCTAAAGAAAAGGAAAGAGGATTTACCAAAAATATCAGTTTAGTCGGAAGTGAATATCAAGCCATAAAATGGGACAGATATAAATACAAGGACATTATAAAGGTTCATTTGGACAAACCCTTGGCACCAGGTGATTCCATTGAACTTTTTTGGACATACACGGTAAAGCTACCAAGCAGTAAGTTCACCGATTACGGATATGGCTATGAAAATGGATATTATCTAAAGGACTGGTACCTTACTCCTGCTGTTTACAATTATGAATGGCATTTATATCCAAATACTGACCTAAATGATCAGTACACCGAAATCGCGAATACACAAATTAACCTCATCTTTCCAGATTCTTTGGAAGTGGCTTCGAACTTTAATACCGGTGTGGTATCGAGGTTTCCAAATGGACAAAGTGTTGTTCTAAAGGATGCTAACAGGAAAAATTGTACTGTCTTTTTAACTGAAGAGAAAGGGTTCGTTCAACATAATACCCCAAGCTTCAATGTGCTCACTGATATCAAAGGTGAGCGTTACAGTGAACTGGCCCAAGGTTTTTCCATAGTTCGCATAACTGATTTCATTACCCAAAACCTTGGTGATTTCCAACAAGATCATCTATTGGTAAGTGAAGCGGATTATAACAGAAATCCATTGTATGGGATCAACCAACTTCCGCGATTTATACGGCCCTACAGTCAGCAATTCCAGTTTGAATTGAAATTCCTAAAAACAGCTTTATACAGTTTCGTACGGGAAACCCTTTTTCTAAATGTTCGCAAGGAGCAATGGGTTCATGACGCCATAGTGAATTATTTATTGATCAAATATGTGGACCAGTTTTATCCTGGCAAAAAGCTAATAGGGCAATTGTCAAAGATCTGGGGGGTTAGAGGTTACAATTTGGCTAAAATGGGGTTTAACGACCAATATTACTATTTGCAGATGGCTTCTGTACGCCGTAATGACCACCAAGCCTTGTCGACCCCCAATGATTCCCTCACTAGGTTCAACCAAAAAATCGCAAATAGATACAAAGCCGGATTGGGACTAGCCTATTTAGCCGAATTTATTGGTTATGACAAATTGGATGAATCATTGAAAGAGTTTTATCTTGAAAATAGGGGCCAACCAAAATTGACAGCTAATATCTTAAAGGAAAAGCTAAGAAGTAAGACCAAGCTGGACATCCTGTGGTTTTTTGATGAGTATGTGGCTCTAAGAAATAATATCGACTTTAAGATTACCAAAGTCTCCAAGCAAACCGATTCCATCCACTTTTCAATTAAAAACCGGACAGGATCCAATGTACCCATTTCAGTGTTCGGGCTGCAAAAGGACTCCGTTATCTCTAAATACTGGTATACCAATATTGATTCCATACGTTCTTACCGAATTCCTAACAATGGTGAAACGCGATTGGTGTTAAACTATGACCAAAAAATTCCAGAAGTCAACCAAGGGAACAATTGGAAAAGTGTCAACGGTTTTCTTTCAAGTAACAAGAAACTCCAACTTCGTTTTTTGCAGGATGTCGAAAACCCATTTTATAATCAGGTCTTCTATGTCCCAGAATTTAAATTCAATGTAAATGATGGTATTTCAGCGGGTATTAGCTTGAAAAACAAGCCTTTATTAATCAGAAAGCCTTTTGTCTACCAGATAAAACCAAGGTTTTCCTCAAAAGAGGAGGCGCTTATTGGTAGTGCGAGTTTTTCATACCAAAAATTTTTCAATGAAGGAAAGCTCAATTCCATTACCTATGGTCTAAGTGGTGGTACCTCATTCTTTGATACCAATTCCCGCTTCACCACAATTACTCCGGCCGTAGGATTTAATTGGAGACCTGTCGATTTTGTGTCCAATAGGAGGAAATTCCTCCTCTTTCGGCTACGAAACGTATTTAGAAATTTTGATGCCAGTATCATTGACCAAAATGATACAGAGCCTGATTTTACGGTATTTAACGTAAGGTATGGGGATGTGGACAATAATATTTTGAACTTTAAAAGGTGGGTGTTTGATGGGCAAGTTGCCGGAGATTTTACCAAAGTCTCATTTGAATGGGAACAGCGTACTTTGTTCAATAACAACAGACAACTCAACTTACGCTTATTCGCAGGTAAATTTATTACAAATACCAGCGATTCGGACTTTTTTAGTTTCGCCCTTGATCGGCCTACCGATTATCTTTTTGACTTGCCTTATTTGGACAGATCCATCAACGCCTCCGGACTTTCCAGTCAACAATTTATACTTGCCGAAGGAGGGTTTAAATCAATTTTTGACGATAGGTTTGGAAGTGATTGGATTCTTACAGGAAATCTAAGCTTTAATATTTGGCAATGGGTGGAACTATATGGAGACATAGGTCTAATTGGGGATCGGGGCGAAAGTTCACGGTTTTTCTATGATTATGGGGTACGACTCAATTTAGTCACCGACTTTTTTGAACTTTATTTTCCCATATATTCCAACAATGGCTATGAAATTGCCCAGCCGAACTATGGAGAACGTATCCGGTTTGTCGTTACGGTGTCTCCCCAAACACTTATTGGCTTATTTACCAGGAAATGGTTTTAGTTGCGGAATTGATAATATTTTAGTCACAAATCCCACCTCAATTGTTATTTTCTTTTTTAAAGGGATGTTTTTTTGTGATTTTAAGAATAAAATATGACAAATGTCGTTTTTTATACAGCCTGTTTTTTAATATTTTTGCAGCAAATTCCATGACTACATGAATCCCGACTCAAAAACAAGCAATTACATTTCCTTTGAAGACTTTAAGTCCCAAATTTTGGAAGACTATAGAATTGCTGTTATCAGCAGGGAATGTAGTCTTTTAGGTCGCAGGGAGGTACTTACCGGAAAGGCAAAATTTGGAATATTCGGAGATGGAAAGGAATTGCCCCAATTAGCCATGGCACGGGCTTTTAGGGACGGCGATTTTAGAAGTGGATATTACCGTGACCAAACCCTTATGATGGCTTTGGGTTATTTAGATCCCGTGTCCTTTTTCCACGGATTATATGCTACCACGGATATAGAAAAAGAGCCCATGAGTGCCGGCAGGCAGATGGGTGGACATTTTGTGACCCATAGCCTTAATGAGGATGGAACTTGGAAGGATTTGACCAGGCAAAAAAACAGTAGTGCGGACATTTCGTGTACAGCAGGTCAAATGCCTCGTTTGTTAGGTCTGGCGCAAGCTTCAAAAGTCTATCGCAATGTTCCAGAAATTGATTCCACAAATTTTTCCAATGGCGGTAATGAAGTTGCATGGGGAACCATTGGGAATGCAAGTACAAGTGAGGGCCACTTTTTTGAGACACTGAACGCTGCTGGAGTACTGCAAGTTCCCATGGTAATAAGTATTTGGGATGATGAATATGGAATTTCCGTTCCGCAGGAATACCACACCATAAAAAGTGATATTTCCGAAGCATTAAAAGGATTTCAGCGCAACGACACGCAAAAAGGATTTGAAATCATTAAGGTTCCAGGATGGGATTATACGGCTTTGATTCATGCCTACGAAAACGCTTCTGACATTGCAAGGGAGTCCCATGTGCCAGTAATGATCCATGTCACGGAACTGACCCAGCCCCAAGGCCACTCCACTTCAGGCTCCCATGAAAGGTACAAAAGTGCAGAACGATTGGAATGGGAGCGCGAAAATGATTGCAATAAGCGTTTTAAAGAGTGGATCATTGATAATAACATTGCCAAAGAGGAGGAACTCAAGGACATTGAAAAATCGTGTAAACAAGAAGCCCGAAATGCTAAAAAAGAGGCGTGGTCAGAATTCCTAAGGCCCAACATTACCTACAAAAAGCAAGTGATTACACTTTTGGAGCATCTGGCGGCGTCCAGTCCCAATAAGACGTTTATAAACAGGCTAAGGAATGACCTCATAGCCATTGACGAGCCCATAAAAAAAGATTTGGCCTCATTTTCCAGAAAGGCTTTAAGATATACCATTGGGGAAGATAACCCCGCAAAAAAGGCATTGCAAAATTGGATTGCCAATTACTTGAAAGAAACGCAACCCAAATATAGTTCCCACTTGTTTAATGAACTTCCTGAAAAAGTAACCACCTTGGATGAAATTGTTCCTAAATATGGGGAGCACCCGGAAGAAGTGGACGGAAGAATCATTTTAAGGGACAATTTTGACAAACTCTTTGAGAAATACCCTAATGCCCTAGTGTTCGGCGAAGATACTGGTAACATTGGGGATGTCAACCAAGGTCTGGAAGGTTTACAAAATAAATATGGAACGTACCGGGTAGCCGATACCGGAATACGGGAAACAACCATTATTGGACAAGGTATTGGTATGGCTTTGAGAGGGCTTCGCCCTATTGCTGAAATTCAGTATCTCGACTATATCTTCTACGCTATTCAAACCCTTAGTGATGATTTGGCCACTTTGCACTACAGGACCGTTGGCAAACAGACCGCTCCTTTGATCATCCGCACCAGAGGGCATCGATTGGAGGGGATTTGGCATTCCGGTTCACCTATGGGTGGATTGGTGCACCTCTTGCGAGGTATCCATATCTTGGTGCCAAGAAATATGACCAAGGCGGCTGGGTTTTATAATACCTTGATGAAGGGCAATGAGCCGGCATTGGTTATTGAAAGTCTTAACGGGTATCGCCTAAAAGAATCCAAGCCATCCAATCTTGGTGAATTCTGTGTTCCAATTGGGGTTGTTGAAACCCTAAAAAAAGGCCAGGATATCACCTTATTATCTTACGGCTCCACTTTGCGAATGGTGCATAAAGTGGCCAAAGAGCTTTTGGAGGTGGGTATTGACGCTGAGGTCATTGATGCACAGTCTTTGCTGCCCTTCGATTTGAATCACGATGTGGTGAAGAGCGTTCAAAAAACAAACCGCCTTTTGGTCATTGATGAGGATGTCCCGGGTGGTGGTTCCGCCTACTTGCTTCAAGAAGTTATGGAAAAACAAGGAGCCTACCGCTATTTGGACAGTGCCCCCCAAACCTTGTCGGCGAAAGCCCACCGACCAGCCTATGCTTCTGATGGAGACTATTTCTCCAAACCCAATGAAGAAGACATTTTTGAAAAAGTGTATGAAATTATGCACGAAGCGGATCCCAAGAACTATCCAAGGCTGCGTTAAAAGGTCGCTTCAATCCAATAGTAGCAAGTGACCGGAAAGTCCTTTTCCACTTCACTTAATTCTTTATATCTTTTTGTTGTTGGTTCATTGAGGGAACAGTTGGGTTTCCATCCGCATCAATTTCAATAATAGCGTCAAAACCCAGAGCATCCAGTTTGGTAATGATGTTAGCACGATCTCCAACGACGAACCAATTCACCTCTTCCGGTTGAATAACCGCTTTACCAACATTTTTAATGTCGTCAAGGGAAAGGTTTCGTACGCTTTTATCATAAGTCTTGTAATAATCATCGGGAAGGTCGTAACGTAACAGTTCACTTAATGAATCGTCAATGGAACTATTGGTTTCCCACTGTCCCGGTAACTTCAATACTTGATTTGTTTTAACTTTATCCAACTCATCCTGAGTAGGCGGTCGTGTAGAAATAAAATCGATGATTTCTTTTCGAAATTCCGTAACGGACTCAGCCGTTTTGTCGGTTTGAACGGACGCATAAAGAATAAAGGGACGTTCCTCCTTGGAACCCAAAACAAAACCACTGGCTCCATACGACCAGCGTTTATCCTCACGCAAATTCATATTGATTCGGGAGGTGAAATCCCCTCCAAGAATATTGACCATCTGTTCCAGGGCAACTTCCGAAACCCCACCATATTTATCGGTCAAATGTCCGGCAATAATCACCGATTGTTGGGATTCGGGTCTATTCATTAGATACAGGGTATTCTTGGTATTGGTCTTGGGAGTATTGAACGCTACTTTGGGCACATCTCCTTTCTTCCATTTCCCCAATGCCTTTTCCAGTTTGGGCTTCAACTCGTCCATGGAAGCATCCCCAATGACAATTAAAGTGGCGTTGTTCGGTCTTATCCATGTGCTATAGAACTTCACTACATCGTCCCTGGTCATTTTTCCTACCGTTTCTTCGTATCCAGTTCCCGTATAGGGAGAATTGTAGGGGTGGTCATCTCCGTACAAATATTTGTTCATGACCCGTAATGCCATGGCAATGGGCTGGGATTTCTCTTGCTTAATGTCGTTTATTTGTTCACTTTTTAATCGGTCAAACTCTTTTTGTGGAAATTCAGGATTTAACAGGACGTCGGCAAACAATGCCAAACTGGCATCAAAACTTGGTCTCAATGTGGACATATACACATTGGATTGATCCTGGTTTGAAAAAGTACTTAGAGAAGCACCTAGCAACTGCAATTGTTCATTGATTTGAAGGGAAGTCTTGTCTTTGGTTCCCTCATCCAAAAGATTCATGGCCAATTCCGCTGTTCCAGGACTGGATAGATGATCCGTTTTGTAGCCCGCATCGGCTACTAAGCTTAAAATCATTGTTGGTACCCCGGTTCTTTGGGCAAACATCACTTTTAAGCCATTTGAAAGTTTGGTACGCTGTATTTCAGGGAATTGAGAGCTTTTTTGCGGGCCCAATTCAGGTAGTTTGCTGCGATCTACCGAAGATTGCTCTACGGCATATTCGGGAAAGGGTCTACATATTAGGATGTGCTTTCCTTTGGTCAACCATTTTTTAGCCGTTTGCTTAAGGTCTTCTACCGTAGCTTCCTCAACATATTTTAATTTTGTCCTGTAATAGGAGGCATCCCCATGATACGTTTCATTGGAGGCAAGAATATCGGAGACCCCACCAAAACCTCCAATTCGTTCCAGACCTTTTATAAAATTGGCAAAATAGGTAGCCTTTACCCTTTTGAGTTCAGCCTCGGTCGGTCCCTCTTCAATAAACTTTGAGATTTCTTCCCAAAGCTCTTTTTCCAGTTTTTCAGCATTCTGTCCCTCTTTTACGTTTAAATAGGCCACGAATCGACTGGTAATTTCACTTGACCACTGGAACGATGTGGCACGACTCGCGGACTGGTCCTCATAAATAAATTTCTTGTACAATCTAGAGTTTTTCCCAGAAGAAAGAATAGAGGAAATCAAGTCAAAATGTAAATCTTCCTCTGAACCAAATTGAGGGGTGTTCCAAACGAACAAAACCCGTGTTTCTGGCACCCTATCTTCATAAACTTGACGGGAATCATTTATTTTATTGGGAATATTGACTTCTTGACGTTCCACAGTTGGACCAGAAGGAATATCGCCGAAGTATTTCACTACTTTTTGATACACTTCTTCTGGATTTACATCCCCTGCAATGGCCAATACGGCATTGGCCGCACCGTAATAGGATGTGAACCATTCTTGAACATCTTCCAGGGAGGCCGCATTAATGTCCTCCATTTCCCCAATGACCGTCCACGAATAGGGATGTCCTTTGGGGTATAGTGCTTTTACAACATGATCCCATTGCATGCCATACGGTTGGTTTTCATTTTCACGCTTCTCGTTCTTAACCACACTACGTTGTTCATCCAAACGGTCTTGGTCTATGGCTCCCAGCAAATGGCCCATCCGATCCGATTCCAAGAACAAAACTTGATCCAATGCGGAAACGGGAACGTTTTGGAAATAGTTGGTTCTATCATTATTGGTTGTCCCATTGAGGTCGGTTGCCCCAATACGTTCCAATGCTTGGAAATAATCCGTATTGAAATTTTCGCTACCGTTGAACATAAGGTGTTCAAATAAGTGGGCAAATCCACTCTTCCCCGGTTTTTCATTTTTTGAACCTACATGATACCAAACATTCACCGCTACAATGGGCGCCTTGTGGTCTTCATGCACCAAAAGGGTAAGACCATTTTTTAAAGTATATTTCTTGTAGGGGATTTCGATATCGTCCGCTTTGAATTTAAAATCCTGAGCCTGCATTAGGCCAAGGCTGAAAGTCGCAAATAGCAGCGAGCAAAGTACTTTATTCATTTTAAGGGATTTAAATGTTATTTGATTGATAATTTCCAGTATTACAAGATACTAAATTGTCCGACTGTGCACACTCAAATCATTGCCTTAAATTGTTTAACGCATGGAAGGTATCCTGAAAAATTTTAGCTTTGCAGAAATTAGTCCCCCAAAAAATGAAAAATAGTCTTTGGACCCATTTGGGTCTTGCCTTTTTAAGGATAGTCCCCTCATTAATGCTACTGAGCCATGGTTATCCCAAGTTTCAAAAATTAATTTCGGGAAACATGGAGTTTGCCAACCCCCTTGGAATTGGCCAAGGACCATCACTCTTTTTAGCGGTAATCGGTGAATTTGTTGCCCCCCTACTCTTGATTATTGGGTATAAGACGCGCTTTGCGGCCATTCCCGCCCTGATTACGATGTTGGTTGCAGCTGTTATCGTTCATAGTGCCGATCCCTTTGGTACTCAGGAAAAAGCATGGCTTTATGCGGTCATTTTTATGACCATTATTTTGTTGGGACCTGGGAAATTTAGCCTTGACAAAAAATAGTCAAGAGACCAAACCCAATAACTCCTTCAATAGGTCGTCCTGTGAAATGTTCTGGGCTCCGAGTCCCTTTCCTTTGAGGTCCAACTCGCGTAAACCGGATATCACTCCACTTACCCTCTTCATGGGGTAATTCTTTGCCGCCGTTTGATACTCTCCAACAAAATAAGGGTTAACCCCCAAGGTTTGTGCCACTGACCTAGGGGATTGATCTTTTAGGCCATGGTATTGCAAAAGTTGGGAAAAAAAAGTGTGTAGCAGCGTGACCGTCACCACAAAGGGATTATCCTTGGGGTTTTGAGAAAAGTAATGTATGATCCTACTGGCTTTTGAAAGATTGTGCTCCGCAATTGCCTTTTTTAGTTCAAAATTGTTGTAGTCCTTACTGATCCCGATGTGTTTCTCAATAAGTTCTGGCGTTATTTCCTGTCCCTTTTCAACAGAGAGATACAATTTTTGAAGTTCATTATCAATCTTGCTAAGTTCGGTGCCCAGATATTCCACGAGCATGGCCGAGGATTTGGGCGAAATGCCATACCCCTTTCCCGATAACACCCTTCGAATCCATTCTGCGACTTGATTTTCATAGAGCTTTTTGCTCTCAAACAACACCCCTTCCTTTACTATGGACTTAAAAAGCTTTTTCCTCTTATCCAGCTTTTTGTACTTGTAGCACATCACAAGAACAGTGGTAGCTTGGGGATTTTCTAGATAGGAGGCCAATTGTTCTATGGTCCTGGACAAATGTTGGGCTTCCTTTACAATGATTACTTGGTATTCCGCCATCATTGGAAATCTCTTGGCATGGGAAACCACTTCATCCAAAGAAGTATCCTTTCCATAGACCACCATTTGGTTGAACCCCCGCTCTTCCTCTATCAATACATTTTTTGAAATAAAATCGGAAATTTTATCAATATAGTAGGGTTCATCACCCATCAAAAAATAGATAGGCTTGATGTCCCTGGCCTTTATGGCCGAAACTATTTGCTTTACCTCTTCCATAAAAAAATACCGACTTTTGAACTATGGAACCATTGAATTTTCCAAAGTTCAACTTTCGGGTTAAAAATACCGAAAATCAACTCCGGATTTTTGACATTGTCCGTAAAAAGTTTGTGGTCCTTCAACCAGAGGAATGGGTGAGGCAACATGTGATTCATTACCTCAATGTTCACAAAGGATATCCATTAAGCCACATTAATGTTGAAAAGAAGCTAATGGTCAATGGATTGAACAAAAGGTATGATATCATTGTCTTCAACCGTGATGCTTCCATTGCCCTATTAGTAGAATGCAAATCGCCCAGTACTTTAATTGTGCAAAGTACCTTTGACCAAATAGCGCGGTACAATCTAAAGGCAAATTCAACATATCTTATGGTCACCAATGGCTTGGAGCATTTTTATTGTCAACTGGATGTGAAAAACGAAAAATACATGTTTCTAAAGGATATTCCTGATTTTAGCCGTTAATTTGCACCCGTTTTGAAAGTAGCGCTTGCCATATTGAACTGGAATGGGGCTGAACTGCTGCAAAGGTTCCTTCCGGATATTCTGCAGTTTTCCAAGGATGCCGAAGTATATGTAATTGACAATGCTTCCAGTGATAACTCCATTTCTATTTTGATGGAGCAATTCCCGAAGGTGGGTATTGTACAGAATAAAAAAAACTTAGGTTTTGCTGGCGGATATAATATGGGACTTCAATCCATTGAAGCGGACGTTTATTGTCTTTTGAATTCTGACGTAAGGGTCACCGAAAACTGGTTGGAACCCATACTGGAGCTATTAAAAAAAGACCGGAGTGCGGCCATTCTTCAACCCAAGATTCTTGATTTGAACAAGCCAGATTACTTTGAATATGCCGGGGCTGGTGGCGGTTTTATTGACAAACTGGGGTATCCCTTTTGCAGGGGGCGTATATTTCAAGCTTTGGAAAAAGACGAAGGACAATACAACGACATCGCCGAAATCTTTTGGGCCACTGGTGCTTGTATGTTCATAAGAAGTGAGGTCTTCAAAAAATTAGATGGATTTGATGAAGATTACTTTGCTCACCAAGAAGAAGTGGATTTATGTTGGAGGGCCAAAAATGCCGGACATGCCGTGTACTATGTTGGTGAAAGTACAGTTTACCATATGGGAGGATTCACCTTACAGAATTCAAATCCGTATAAAACCTTTTTGAACTTTAGGAATTCACTTTATACTATTATAAAAAACCTTCCGACCAAATCTGCTTGGCCTATATTGTTCTCACGATTGATTTTGGATGGAGTCGCCGCGATACGATTCGCATTACAGCTTCGCGGAAAGCATGCGTGGGCCATTTTCAGGGCACATTTCAGCTTTTACGGAAATTTTAGAACCATCTATCGCAAAAGGGAAAAGACGAATTTTCTGCAAAAGTATTACCCTGTAAAATCCATAGTATGGTCCCATTTCGTACATCAAGAGAACAATTTTAACAATTTAGTAAAAGATTAACGATGGAGTATTATAGCCCAATTTGATTTTATCTAATTTTGGCGGAGTATATCAGAAAAATCGTATCTAATTAACCATTAAAATATTTAGTATTATGAGAAAAGTTTTTCTAGGGTTCCTTGGTTTGACCATTCTTTTGTCTTCCTGTGTTTCCCAAAAGAAATACGCAGAACTTGAAGCAAAACACAAAGAAGCCCAAGATTTATTGAACTCGGCTACAGTTAAACTCAATGACTGTTTGGAGGAAAAAGCAACAGCTACCTCCAAAATGAACGCTTTAGAGGAGCAAAATGCTTTCTTGAGGGCAAACAACCAAGAATTGATCAATAATATGGGGGATTTGACTACTCTTACGGCCAAGGGAGCTGAAAACCTTGAAAAGTCTTTGGAAAGCCTGCGCGAAAAGGATTTAACTATTAGAAGGTTACAGGATGCCGTGACCCGAAGGGATTCCGTCAACCTTTCCTTGGTTCAGAGTCTTAAAGGAGTTCTGGGGAACCTTGATGACGAAGATATTGAGGTAAGTGTTGAAAAAGGTGTAGTTTTTGTCTCTATATCTGATAAACTGTTGTTCAGAAGTGGAAGCTACAATGTAACCAACGCCGCTAAGGAAGTACTGGGGAAAGTAGCCAAAGTGGTAAACAACAAACCTGATTTTGAATTCATGGTGGAAGGACACACGGATGACGTGCCTTACCGAAGTGGTGTTTTATTGGATAACTGGGATTTAAGTGCCAAAAGGGCAACTTCCATTGTACGAATTTTACAAAATGATTACGGCGTAGATCCAAAAAGGATGACCGCGGCAGGTAGGTCGGAATACATTCCAGTCTCTACTTCAGACAAATCTAAAAACAGAAGGACCCGTATTGTGGTACTTCCAAAATTGGATCAATTTTACAGTATGATTGAAGAGGGAATGAAGGATCCTGCGATTGGAGGTTCAGGAAACTAAGTTTCTATCTAAAGGAATATTTTATAAAGGCGGTCAGATGACCGCCTTTTTTTGTTCCTTAAATTATGTCCAATTCACCTTTACCTTCCCGAAGGACCTTGGGTTCCCCTCCAGACAAGTCAATAACCGTAGACGCCACGTTATCACCATATCCCCCATCAATAACTAGGTCCACCAAGTTTTGCCATTTTTCAAAAATCAATTCAGGATCGGTGGTATACTCCAAAACATCATCCTCATCATGAATGGAAGTGGATACAATAGGATTCCCCAATGTTCTTACCAAACTGGTAATAATATTGTTATCGGGAACGCGAATTCCTACCGTTTTTCGCTTCTTGAAGTCTTTAGGCAGATTATTGTTTCCTGGAAGTACAAAGGTATAAGGACCGGGCAACGCCCGCTTTAAAATTTTAAAAGTTGCGGTATCAATCTGTCGCACAAAGTCAGAGAGGTTACTCAAATCAGCACATACAAAAGACCAATTGGCTTTTGCCAATTTTATTCCCTTTATTCGAGCTATGCGCTCCAAAGCCCTAGTGTTTGATATGTCGCAGCCTAAGCCATAAACCGTATCCGTTGGATAGATGACCAAGCCCCCTTTGCGAAGGGTGGCGGCAATCTGCTCCAAACGCCGGGAGTCGGGATTGTTTTCGTATAGCTTGATGAGTTGAGCCATTTAACTATTTTTGTAATCTTTTTTTTACAATAATCATACTTAAATTGAAAACCCCACGTTTTTTAGTTGTCCCAAAAGAACAACATGAACAGCATCAGGGGAAGGATATTAATCGCATTCTTAATACTCTGTTTATTGACCACACCTCTGGTAATTTTCTCCTATAATTCTTTAAAGAAAATTAACCAAGGAAAGTCGCTTAAGGAACGTGTGGCCCTTTTTAATATGAGCCGGCTAAAAGCCAATAACACCTTCTCCCGGATTCTACACACCGATACTAAGATAGATTCTTTTTACCTTTTTGGTACTACGGAGCACATTAGAAAGTACCACAATTTCATTGGTTTAGCGGAAAAGGCACTTGAAGATATTGCCACTTCCCAATACACTAACAATGAAGTTGTTGAAAAAAGGATAGAAAACATCCAATCGAAACTGGCCAAGCTACAAATTGACAACGATTCCATTGTAGCACTTATGGCCCGGCGCGGATTTAGAGACTTCGGGCTTGAGGGAAACATGAGATCTTTTATACATCTACTGGAAAATGTAGAGACCATTTCACTTGCAGAGAACCTATCCATAAGGCGAAGGGAAAAGGATTACTTTTTACGCGATGATGACTACTATGCCAATTTGCTAAATGAAGAAGTTGGAATACTAATGAAGCGTTTGTCCAAGAAACCAAAACAAAATAAGGAATCACTTGTTATTCTTGGGGGTTATCAACAGAGTTTTAACGCCATTGTAGAACTGGAATCCGTAATTGGCAATGAAAGCAACGGACTAATTTGGGAGGCATCCCGTTTGAATAATGAGTTGGATAGCGAGATAAAAACCCTTTATGCGGTGGTAGATACCAATTTATTGTTGTTGACAAATAGTATAAAGTCTTACGTTCTGCTCTTTTTCTTTATAACCGTTGTCTTCGCTATAATCTTTAGCATTGTATTTTCGGGTCACATATCCAAGCCCATTCAAAGGCTCATCTCCGACATGGCTTTGATTTCAGAGAAAAAATTCAAAGGTGATTTTGTAGTAACATCTGATGTTAATGTAAGGGAAATAAATCAACTAACGGAAACCTATAACAACCTTATCACTAAAATCAGAACCCAAATTAATGACCTCAATGTAAAAAATGTTGAACTTAATTTCCTGAATGAAAGACTACAGCAATCTGAGGAAGAACTCAAAGAAGCATCACGCGTTAAAGATCGATTCTTTTCCATTATCTCGCATGACCTAAGGGGTCATACAGCAAACGTACTTTCACTCTCTAGACTATTGGGAGCAGATTCAGTGATAAGTGAAAAAGAAAAAGATGTTTTTACTAAATATTTAGTTGATACCTCCCAGAATTTGCAACTTTTATTGGACAATCTGTTGCATTGGGCGAAATCCCAAATGAACGACCATGACATTTCCAAAAAGTCTTTTAGCATCAATTCCCTTATTGAAGACAATATTAACCTTTACAGGGACAATGCCGATAGAAAAGGTGTAATGGTCATTTTTGACCCCACGGATACCCCCAAGGCCTATGCAGATAAGGATATGGTGGATTTTATTTTACGTAATCTTTTGTCTAATGCCCTTAAGTTCACCAAAAAAGGAGATAAAATAGTCTTTAAAGTATTAGAGCTAGCGCATGATTTGAAAATCGAAATTCAGGATACCGGTATCGGAATGGAAAAAAACCAAATCGAGAAATTGCTTCATTCCAACCAGGAAGGCTTTACCACCAAAGGAACGGAAAATGAAGTGGGCACTGGGTTAGGGTTTTCCATATGTATGGATTTTGTAAAAAGAAATGGCGGTCAAATACAAATCGCTTCCAAAGTTGGTGAAGGGAGCACGTTCTCCTTCACGCTTCCTACAAAGTTGACTAGAGAAAGTATTGCTTCTTAGGAATTTAGCACTTCCAACTTTGCAAAACGCAGCAATAGCTTTTTTACATCCCCCCGTTCAAATCGAATCTCCGCTTTTTTGTCATTGCCCACACCTTCGATCTTGAGCACCTTTCCCTTTCCAAAACGGGTATGGTTGACTACAGCACCTTCAGAAAGGTTTATGTCCTGTGCTGGGGAATTGGTAGGGCTGCCAATATTGGGTTTTAGTTTACGCAATCGCCGCAATTGGTTTTCCGAAGGTCGGTGCGTTGACGGCGGAGTCCCATTTTTAGGTTTTACCTGTCGCAGTTTACTTTTGTCCACTTCACCCCATATATCCTCCTTAATCAAGGATTTGTAACGATAGCCATCATTGACAGGCGTCAGATTTTCGATAAAACTCTCATCAATTTCCTCCAAAAAACGGCTAGGTTCGGCATCAATCAGCTTCCCCCATCGATATCGATTCAACGTATAGGTGAGATAGGCTTGTTTTTCCGCACGGGTGAGTGCCACATAAAATAGACGTCGCTCCTCTTCCAATTCACTTCGCGTGTTCATACTCATGGCCGATGGGAACAAGTCTTCTTCCATCCCAACAATGTAGACATATGGGAATTCCAGTCCTTTGGCTAAGTGTATGGTCATCAGTGCAACACGATCGTCGTCACCCACATCTTTATCCATGTCCGTTGCCAATGCCACATCTTCCAAGAACTCAGTCAAACTTCCAGTGGCCTCGGCCAGTTCCTTTTGTCCCTCCACAAAATCTTGGATACCATTGAGCAATTCCTCAATGTTCTCCATTCTGGCAATCCCTTCCGGGGTGCCATCCTTCTTAAATTCGACCAGTAGCCCGGTTTTTTTGGCCACGTGTTCTGCCAGGGAAAAAGCATCAGCACTCTCATTCATAATTTGAAAACTCTTAATCATGGTCACAAAGTCACGCAACTTGTTTTTGGTTCCCGTATTAATTTTCAAATCGAGTTGGTCCAGATGCTCCATTACCTCAAAAATGGAACGATTGTAATGGTTGGCAGCTACAATTAATTTATCTACCGTGGTCTGCCCAATTCCTCGGGCCGGAAAATTGATAATTCGCTTTAAGGCTTCCTCGTCCTTGGGATTGATGACCAAGCGGAGATACGCCAAAACATCCTTGATTTCCTTTCGTTGATAAAACGAGAGCCCACCATAAATGCGATACGGAATATCTTTTTTGCGCAGGGCATCCTCTATGGCCCTAGATTGGGAATTGGTTCGATAGAGCACGGCAAACTCCCCATTTTTGAGTTGATGCTGCATTTTGTTCTCAAAAATGGAGCCAGCCACATAACGTCCCTCCTCCGCGTCCGTATCACTGCGATGCACTTTGATTTTGTTGCCATCGTCATTGGCGGTCCAAACCACCTTTTCCAATTGGTTTTTGTTTTTTGCAATAATGGAATTTGCCGCATTCACAATGTTCTTGGTCGAACGGTAATTCTGTTCCAAACGATAGACCCCTACATCATCATAATCGCGCTGAAAGTTGAGAATATTACTGATATTGGCCCCTCGAAAAGAATAGATGCTTTGAGCATCATCCCCAACTACACAAATGTTATGGTACCTATCTGCCAACGCCCTAACGATAAGATATTGCGAATGGTTGGTGTCTTGATACTCATCAACCAAAATGTATTTGAAACGCTCTTGATACTTCATCAAAACCTCAGGAAATCGGTTCAATAGCTCGTTGGTACGAAGTAATAAATCATCAAAATCCATGGCGCCTGCCTTAAAGCATCGGTCCACATAATTTTGATAGATTTCACCCAGCCTAGGTCGCTTGGCCATGGCATCCGCTTCCTGCAACTCAGGGTTCTGAAAATAGGCCTTTACGGTAATCAGACTATTCTTGTAGGCTGATATTCGATTTTGAATCTGTTTGTACTTGTAAATATCCTTGTCCAATCCCATTTCCTTGATTATGGAAGCAATCAAACGTTGGGAATCCTGGGTGTCATAAATGGTAAAATTGGAAGGAAAACCCAGTTTGTCCCCGTCATATCGTAGCAATCTGGCGAAAATGGAGTGAAACGTACCCATCCATAGGTTCTTGGCTTCCGATGGACCAACGATTTCCGCAATCCGCTTCTTCATTTCGCGGGCTGCCTTATTCGTAAAAGTCAGGGCTAAAATGTTAAAGGAATCTATCCCCTGCTCCATCAAATGGGCAATACGATACGTAAGCACACGTGTCTTTCCAGAACCGGCACCGGCTATCACCATTAAGGGTCCCTCCTTATGCAGCACTGGTTTTCGCTGGGCCTCATTTAGTTCATCTAGATAGGACATAGACTTCGGGAAAATTGTAAAGAGGTGAAATTAGCCATTAATTGGAGTTTCAAAAAATCTTGTCTTCAATACTTTTGAACAGCTTCTAAATTGGAAAGCATTTAATATCTTCGGTTACATGAAAGCCTATTTCATTTTTTTGTTCCTGGGCGTGCTTTTTAATATAACAGCCTTAGGACAGGAGAAAAAAGCAGGTCCTATCATAGAGGATTATGGGAAGGTATGGGAAGTTGCTTCCCAGGATTACCAAGTTCAACCAAATGCTGAGTTCAAAGTGGTTTTTGACATCATGAACAGCCCTAACGACCTATCCCAATTAAATACCAGTATAGAAACGGCGGCCCGTTTTTTGAACATGCACGGCCAAAACGGAGTTTCCTCAGAACAGATGAAAGTCGCCCTTGTAGTTCACAATAAGGCTTCCAAGGATATCATCACCAATGAAGCATATCGTAAGCGATATGGGGTTGACAACCCAAACGCGAGGATGGTATCTCAATTAATGGAGGCCGGAGCAGAATTCATTTTTTGTGGACAATCCTCCAAATCGAGAGATCTCCCAAAAGAAGATACCTTGGATGGGGTGCAGCTATCCCTTTCCGCCATGACGGCACTGGTACAATTGCAAAATGAGGGGTACCGCCTTATAAAATTTTAAATACTTCATTATGAAACGAAATATCTTAGGATTGCTTTCACTTTTTTCGATAGTGGTAGCAGCACAAGGACCAAATTTGGAAAAGGATTATGCAGCAATTGAGTCAAAAGTTATTGAATGGCGCCATGATATCCACCAAAATCCGGAATTGAGCAATCGTGAATTTAAGACTGCTGAAAAAATAGCTAATCATTTAAAATCCCTTGGTATTGAAGTGACCACTGGTATTGCGCATACAGGGGTTATAGGGATTTTAAAGGGCAATAGGCCTGGCAAAGTAGTTGCGCTCCGAGCTGATATTGACGCCCTACCCGTAACGGAGCGAAACGACTTACCCTTTAGGTCCAATGTCACCTCAGAGTTCTTAGGAGAAAAGGTCGGTGTCATGCACGCTTGCGGACACGATACGCACACGGCCATTTTGATGGGTGTTGCCGAAGTACTGGCCAATAACAAGGACAAAATAAAGGGAACCGTAAAATTTATTTTTCAACCTGCTGAAGAAGGTCCACCTCCTGGTGAAGAAGGGGGAGCCTTGTTAATGGTGAAAGAAGGGGTCTTGAAAAATCCTGATGTGGATGCCATTTTTGGATTGCACATCAATTCACAAACCCCAGTGGGCACCATACGTTTTAAAATGGGGGGTACTTTGGCAGCTGCCCAAAGTTTTACCATTAACGTAAAGGGAAAACAAAGTCATGGTTCCCAACCTTGGAGTGGTGTTGATCCCATTCTTATCAGCGCAAAAATTATCGATGGTCTTCAAACCATTATCAGTCGGGAGGCCAATTTGACCAATGAAGCCGCCGTGATTACCGTTGGAAAAATAAAGAGTGGTGTTCGTTCCAATATTATTCCGGAATCTGCCGAAATGTTGGGGACCATTAGAACCTTGGACTATGATATGAAGGACCACATTAACAGAAGAATGAAAGAAATGGTGGCTACCATAGCAAAGGCTTATGGCGGTGAGGCCACCTGCGAAATAATGGATGCTACGGACATTACTTTTAATGAACCTGATTTGGTCAAACAGATGTTACCCACATTAAAACGCGTGGCAGGTAATGAAAATGTCATCGCACAAAAAGCCATAACCGGAGCGGAGGATTTCTCGTATTTCCAACGTGAAGTTCCCGGGTTCTTTTTCTTTTTAGGTGGAATGACGCCAGGAAATACTACACCCTACCCCCATCATACCCCAGACTTTTTGATCGATGATGCAGGAATGCAGTTGGGTGTTAAGGCAATGACGGAAATCGCTTTGGATTATTTAAATGCTGGACAATAAATGATGATAGCTATCTTAGCAGCGATTTAAAATCGACTTTAAATTAAAAAGATTGGCCCTACTACCAAGTTTCGTGGCCTAACCAAAGGGATTTATTACATATAAAAGTTGCTTATGCCTAAAACTACCATTACCTATTTATTGTTGATGTTGTCCTTTGTCGTTTATGGACAGAAAAAAAAGGATCTTATCAATGAAGTAGCCCAACTAAAGGATAGTGTTATTTCACTGAACGATTCCCTCTCCAAGGCCAATAGACAAATCAATACCAGTGATGCCAATGCAAAACTGTTTGAAAAGGAAAACACGGAACTCCGGGATGCCAATGCCACCTTGCTGAAAAATTTGAGCAGTTTTTCCCAGATTTCCAAACAGAATACGGAGACAGTGAATAAAGCCTTGGCGAGTCTAAAGGAGAAACAAGAACAAATGGCCTTTATTACGGATGATTTTAGTCAGAACGATTCCACGGCCATCGTAATCTTAACGCAAGCCAAACAAACATTGGGACAAGAAGCACAAATAGGGGTCAGCAACGGCGATGTACTTTTCTCGAATAGTTTGGATTTTTTGTTTGGGGGTGATAGCGGAACACAATTAACGGAAGAAGCCAAAACCTTTCTGACCAAAATTGGTGAGATTGTAGTGGCCAACCCCAATCGAACGGTAACCGTTGAGGGGCTGAACATCACTGGTGAATTTGGACTGACCTATCAACAGACCGTTTCCGTGGCAACTGCTTTAATTGAAGTAGAGGGGGTAAAACCCGAATCGATTCAGGTCCTGGTAAGGGATGGAAATTTTAAGGAAGGTGTGCTCATTAGGCTTTCTTCAGACACCAAAAGCTTCTACGAAAAGTTGAAGACCGAATTCAGATAGTTTTGATCATACTTAAGTCCATCAAATTGCGTTCTTACTTCATCAAAACCAAAGAAACCTATGAGCGGAGATGACATCCTTCAGCTATTTGCCTATTTATTACCAGCCGTTGTAACGGGAGCTATTGCGTTTTACTTTTTTCGTTTGCATACCAGGAATGAGGAGGGTCGCCGAAGATTTTTGCTACATAAGGATTCACAAAAGGAAACCCTACCAGTTCGCTTACAAGCCTATGAACGTATGGTTCTCTTTTTGGAACGTATTGCCATCAACAGCTTGGTCGTTCGAGTGGGCCCAAAGGGACAAGACAAATCCAATTACGAAAATCTCCTGATCAAGCAAATTGAGAACGAGTTTGAACATAACCTTTCCCAGCAAATCTATATGAGCGATGAGTGCTGGAATATTATCAAAGCAGCCAAAAATGCTACCATTCAAATCATCCGTTCGGCAGGAATGAGTGAGGCTGATTCCGCGGATAAACTGAGGGAGGATATTCTTAACCAGGGAATGGAGAAACAATCCCCTTCCACTACCGCACTTGCTTTTATCAAAAAGGAAATTTCGGAGCTTTGGTGACCTCCTACTCGTGTAAATCCGGTTCTATGGGCATACTCTCGGTATCTTTGTTCTTGGCATAGAGATATCCCTTTTTCCACCACAACGTCATTTTTTCTTTATTGAAAATCAAGGAATTGGTGGTGAGCACCGTTGGGGTATAATAAAAGTTGACAATGGCATCTTGCTGATTGGCTACCAATTTTCCAATTCGTATGTTCTGATTTTCAATCCGGTCCAACACAAAAGCCATCATGCTGGTCAATAGTTCAAAGGGATTTCTTGAAGGCATTCTGTTATAATAACTAATTTCGGTACGGAGCACTACAACGTCCACCTCCTTGGCACCACGCATTATGGCTTCCTCAATGGGTACAAGGCTTCCTAGCCCTCCATCTGCATATTCGCAGCCGTTTTTTCTGACCAAACTCATAAATGGCGTGTAGTTGGAAGAAATCCAAATCCAATCACAAAACTCATCATAATCAAAGTCGTTGATGGACTTGTATTCCACTTGATTTAGCGATAGGTTTGATACCGTCACCACAATATCCTTTGGGCCATTTTTCAGGGTTTGAAATTCGTCCTTGGTGATACTTGACCTAATCAGTTCCCTTAAATTTTCACTTTCACCAAAGGTTTTCTTACCCCTGACGAAGTTTTTAATAATATTCCAATGGTTCATGGTGATGATATCAGAACCATGTTTTTTCTTAATAATAAAAGGGCAATTGTTGAAAATACTTTCCTGGTTGACCGAAGAATAAATATCCCGGATTTTGTCAATCTTTCCCAAGCCCAAATGGGAAATCAAAAGACTGCCCGTTGAAGTCCCTACAAGAATGTCATACTCTTTTTTGGCTTCATCTATTAAATAATGAGCCACCCCTCCTGCAAAGGCACCCTTGCTACCCCCACCTGAAATGACCAATGCTCTCATGGATTCAAAATCTTGTTCAAAAGTTCTTTTTCCTCCTCCTTTAGTTGCAATTGCAATAAACGTTCTTTTCCTTGGTCGGATGCATTTATTTCCCTTAATAGATTTCTCGAGGATTTTTTAAATTGCCAAACATGGTGATTGGCCGCCTGAAGGAGGTTTTCCAAGCTTTGGTCACTTAAGGCCCTAATTTGACTTAGGTATTGAAACGCCAATCTGCGTATCTCAAAATTGTGATGGGTTGCCGTGTAACCGTTTAATTCATTATAAAATGTCCTTTTATTTTCGAGTTGATACTCTGGAGTGATAAGTGCCAAGGTCAACCAGAGTAGTCGTACATTTTTATTGGGGAGGCCCACTACCCCATCCAACTGGTCGAGATAGTATTTCTGTTTATCGGGAAAGGCTTGCCATAGTTTGAACAATACGATTTCTTGGGTCGTGTAACTTTCATCTTTTAACATAGCTTCAAAAGAGACTTGAAGTTCTTTAGAAATATCTGGAACTACCTGAGCAATTGCTTGCTTTACTTTCAATTCTTCAGTAGCTACAATTTTGATAAGGGAAGAGTCCGCAATTTGTGCACCATATTTTAGTACAACCCCCCTTTTAAAGGGTATCGGGGCTTCTTTTTCCCATAATTCCAGCAATTTTTCCTCATCAAATACCAAAGTGTCTTTCGTCTTATCCTGAAGTTCAAAAAAGAGCCTCATGGAGCTATTATTTGAGGCTAAAAGTTCCTTTACTCCTTCCCATGGAAATTCCTCGCTTTCCAACCACTGCTTACGGAATGGGTTCAAGTCCGTTTCCGAGGCCGTCTCCATTTCATGTAAAAAATTGGAAATGGTGGCATTTTTAAAGGCATACCTATTCAAATAGTTTTGGACTCCCTTTCTAAAAGCGACGTCCCCAATCAGTTCCCGTAAGGCGACCAAAGCCCAAGCTCCTTTTTCATAAAAGGTCAAGCTATTTGCATTGGGGTCGGTCAGGGCTTCACCACCATCATTTTCGGAGAGGTTATGAAGGGTTTTCGCCGTTTGATGGATTTTCCAATAGAAATGATCTTCTCCAAACAGTTCTTTTTCGACCAAATACGCATAATAAGTGGCGAAACCCTCATGAAGCCAATGGTGTTCCCCGCTTTCTTCGGTTACCAAATTCCCAAACCATTGATGTGCCAACTCATGGGCATTGACATTGACATAGTTTTTATCCACAAAAGCAATGGAATCTATGACATACTGATTGGAGAAAATGGTGCAAGTAGTATTTTCCATTCCAGCATACAAAAAATCGTGAACAGGGACTTGTTTGTAATTCTGCCAAGGGTAGGCTACCCCTATTTCCTCTTCCAAAAAATCGAATATCTCCTTAGAATATCGGTACGTAGGTTCAAATTTCAAGGAGTCTTTAGGTTCGTAATACAGCTCCATGGGAATACCTGATTTTGATTGAATGATTTTCTTATCAAAATTGCCTATGGCAAAAGCAGCAAGATAGCTGCTCATTGGGTTCGTCATATCGAACTTCCATTCGGTTAAACCATCCTCAGAAACTCGTTCAATTAATTTCCCATTCGCAATTACTTGATAACCTTCCCCAACTAAAAAGGTAAGGTCAAATTCAATCTTATCGGTCATATCATCAGTTGAGGGTAACCAATGACTGGTATATTTCCCTTGACCTTGGGTCCATATTTGAAAGAAAGAATGGTGGCTGAGGTGACCTGAAGCCACACTTTCTTGTTGGTCCCTTCGAGGGACCTCAGAGACCGTACCCATAAAATAAACCGTCTGCTTTGGTTGGGTACTGTAACGCACAAACAATTCATGTTTTCCAGGCCTTTTGGGGGCTTGAATGCCCAAACGCTTACCAGAGTTTGAAAAGGCTGTTTCTTTTCCGTCCAAAGTAACATGAGAAAAGGTCATATGCACCGCATCTAAAAAAACAGAGTCGGTTTTCCCTTTCAACTCAAATTCATAGGTGGCTTTTCCATTAATTTCCTTTGATTCGAGAATAGGTGAGATTTCAGCATTAATTTTAGTGAAATCAACGCTTGGTTGCTTTTGGGAAAACCCAAAAAACGATAACAACAAAAAAATGGAAAGAAAATATCTCATGGGACTTACAAACCTCAAAAGTCAAGCCAATTTAGCTATTTTCGTTTGATGCAATCCAGTATTCTGCATACCCCATTAGTTTATCTCAAAGGTGTAGGCCCCAACCGTGCCGAAATCCTAAAAACAGAACTAGGATTGGAAACCTTTCGCGACTTACTCCAATTGTATCCTCATCGTTACCTCGACAAAACCCAATACTATAAAATTAACCAACTAAAAGATAGTGGCGCCGATGTGCAGGTTGTAGGAAAAATTGTCCATTTAAAAACTGTGGAACAAAAACGGGGGAAACGTCTGGAGGCTTCCTTTGTAGACGAAACCGGGGAAATAAAACTGGTCTGGTTCCGTGGTCATAAATGGATACGTGAAAACCTGCAACTCAATGAGCCCTATGTTATTTTTGGTCGTATCAACAAATACGGGAGTTCTTTCTCCATGCCACACCCGGAGATGGAATTGCTTAAGGAACACCAAGCAGGACTAAAAATTAGCATGCAACCCATTTATCCTTCCACAGAGAAATTAGGTGCTAAGGGCATTACCAACCGTGTCATCAGTAAAATGGTGCAGCAGCTGTTTTTAGAGACCAAAGCCAACTTTGGGGAAACGCTTTCAACCCTCTTAATTGAAGAATTAAAACTGATTTCCAAGGCGGATGCCTTACTAAATATACATTTTCCCAAGGGTCAGGAACCATTGGCGAAAGCACAGTTCCGATTAAAATTCGAAGAGCTGTTCTTCATCCAGTTACAGTTGCTTTCCAAAAAGGTCGCCCGAAAGAAAAAAATCAAGGGACTACCTTTTACCCACGTGGGCCAACACTTTAATGGGTTTTTCAAAAACCATTTGCCTTTTGAATTGACCAACGCCCAGAAACGTGTGATCAAGGAAATTCGAAATGACATGGGCAGTTCTGCACAAATGAACCGATTGTTGCAAGGTGATGTTGGTTCCGGAAAAACCATTGTAGGACTCATGTGTATGCTTTTGGCCGTTGACAATGGCTTTCAAGCCGGTTTAATGGCCCCCACGGAAATTTTGGCACAGCAACATTATAGCGGGCTGAAGGACTTATTGAAAAACACCAATCTCAAAATAGCCCTGCTTACAGGTTCCACCAAAAGAGCAGAACGCACTTTTCTCCATAATCAATTGGAAAACGGAAACCTGAACATTTTAGTGGGCACCCATGCCATATTGGAGGATAAGGTACGGTTCAAAAACTTGGGACTGGCCATTATTGATGAACAGCATCGATTTGGGGTGGCCCAGCGTTCCAAACTATGGCATAAAAATGAGGTGCCCCCCCATATTTTGGTCATGACGGCAACCCCCATTCCCAGGACCTTGGCCATGAGTCTCTATGGGGATTTGGATATTTCGGTTATTGACGAACTTCCCCCCGGTCGAAAGCCCGTTAAAACCGTTCATCGATTTGATACAAATCGTTTAAAGGTGTTTCGGTTTCTAAAGGACGAAATCAAGAAAGGCAGGCAGGTCTATATGGTTTATCCCCTGATTCAAGAATCCGAAGCTCTGGACTACAAAGATTTGATGGATGGGTACGAAAGCATTGTCCGTGAATTTCCAATATCTGACTATCAAATCTCCATAGTTCATGGGCAAATGAAGTCGCAAGACAAGGACTTTGAGATGGGGCGTTTTGTAAAGGGCGAGACCCAAATCATGGTGGCCACTACGGTTATTGAAGTTGGAGTGAACGTACCTAATGCCTCTGTCATGATCATTGAAAGCGCGGAACGTTTTGGGCTTTCCCAATTGCACCAGCTACGGGGTCGTGTGGGGCGCGGGGCAGATCAAAGTTATTGTATTCTAATGACCTCCCATAAACTTTCAGCTGATGCAAAAACCCGGTTGGAAACCATGTGCCGCACCAATGACGGCTTTGAAATCGCAGAGGTGGATTTGAAACTACGTGGCCCAGGCGATTTAATGGGCACCCAGCAGAGTGGATTGCTCAATCTAAAGATAGCTGACATTGTAAAGGACAATCCTATTTTGAAAACGGCCCGTTATTATGCCATTCAAACCTTAAAGGAAGACCCTAAATTGGAAAATCAAGGTAATCTGCCCATCAGAAGGGCTTATGCCCAACTCGTTAAGGATAAAGCGATTTGGGGGTATATCAGTTGATCATCGCTTAACAAGCTGATCAACAAAAAAGCCGTCAGGAAATCTGTAATCAAACAACAGCGTACCATCAAAATCCATGAACATAATTCCCGAATACTTTAAAACCCCGGGGTTGTTGGGCTCGCCAGCAATGTAAGAAGTAACAAAGACATTGGATTCCAAATCATATTTGATTTCTGTGGGTTCAATAATATCTGCATCAAAATCGATGACGTCCCTGTTGAAAAAAGCAAGGTATTTTTGCCTATCAACTGAAATTTTCTCCTGCCTGATGAAGTCATAATATGCTGGAACAAAAATGGCACTTGATCTAGTATCAAAGGTTCCCATCCTATCATTGGTAATGTCCATATTGCCAATCGAATAATTACCAGTATTCTCATACTTCGGTAAAAGAACCACTCTTTCCGCACTGGTATGATCATGTAAAGTAGCGCCCGTGTCCAAATCTATCAGACGTATCTCGCCACTTAGCGTTTGCAGCGCCAATAAATTATCGTCAACATAAAAAGACATGGACTCATCAGAAGTCGTGGAATATTTTTCTTCCAAAGAATTTGCATCATAAACCACCAGGCCATCTTGTTGGATGTTCAATTCATTCCTATTATGGTCGTAATGCAGGATGAAATAGTCTTCTGTGGTCCAGAACCTATGAAACGAGTCACCAACAAAGGCATTTTCAATTTCATCGAAAATGACTGGTGCAGAATCTACTGAAATCTTGTTAAAAGGCCTCAAAATCTCCACATCGCCGCATACATCGGAATATACTGAAAACATTGAGTTTTCGCCCCACATTATAGGGAATGGAAAATTGCAATCATTCTCTACTTCATCAAAAAGTACGATTTTCTGGATGGAACGAATTGAGCGAGTATCCAAATCAAGACCTACATACTCTTCCCCCAAACCCTGTATAAATCTGGCAAAAAATAAAATATCGGGTCTTCCCGTCTCACTTAAAGTTGCATCGGAAGAAATCGAATATTGTTCACTTATATTTTCAAGTAAGCTAGGTTCAACGCGCCCTGTTTGAAAATCCTGAAGATAAAAGTCATCATCAATGCTTTGAAGGTTTTCAATATTCTTTAGAACCACACTTACATTAAAAGGAATAGTACTTTCTTCCTCTTCCCCTGTTTCTTCGGATTGGTCCGTTTCGTCCATGGTTTCTTCCATTTCCTCTTCCATCACAGTCTCGTCATCCGTTTGATCAACCACGTCTGGTTCTTCACCATCTGAACTACAGGAAATAAAAAGAACAAGGGTTACAATTAAAACATGTCGCTTCATAGTACGGATTTTTTACAAATCAATAAAACAACGTTTTGTTTTCAAAATAAATTCTAGAAAAGGTAATTTTAAAATAAAAAAGTCAAAGCTATCGTTCTAATGAAGTCCAATCCATATTCAAATAAAATGCACAAAAAGCTATTTGCGCTTGCCATAGTATTTCTACTGGTTATTGCATGCGACACTGGCGAAAACCGAGAAGTCAGCTTACCAGATGACACTTTTGAAGAGATTCCTGACATCCCTATTGTAGGTTTTGAAGCTAATTTAGAGGTGGCAACAACACTAAATATTTCAATCCCAGCAAACTCCAATATTGAAAGGACTTCGGTTCTGGTCAATGAAGACGAACTGCTAACTACTACAAACAAAACCTTTTCTTTTGATCTAAATCCATTTGACTACCCCACGGGTCAGAACACTTTGTCCCTTGTTTTCTCAGATGCTGAAGGAAACGAAAGTAGACAAACCGAAACCTTTGAGGTCAATAAATTATTAGTGTCTATAGCCGCACCTTTGGTAGCAGATTCGCAACAAGTCTACTTTTCTGTGAATACTATGGATGGCGAGCTACTATCCTTTGCTTCTGTCAACAGAAAATTAGAGATTGTAAAATTATATGCAGATGATGATTTTACCCCGCAACCAATTATTGTTACCTCATATGTATTGCGCCCTGAAGCAATTTATAGGGCCACTATAAACTCAATAGCCAATATTGAGCCTGGCACGGATTTGGTGAAACATCAGGAAGCCGGAGGGATACCTACCGAAAACACCTACGAAGCAGGCTCCGACAATGTGTTCTTTGTTGATGTTACTAATATCACTTCTGAAATATTAGCTAAGTCACTACTGGCAGCTGCATATGGTCACATTGGCAGTTCCTTTCCCCTTGAACAACAAACAACTGGATTTGAAACAAGACTCCAGTTTAGAAGTGGAATCAATCCAACTATTGAAAATGCCTTTATTTACACATCAAATTCATTTTTGGACCCATCAGGTGATAAAATAGGAATTGAAGATTATGAATATCTCTTTTTGGAAACCCTTCCCAATTCATCAATTTCCTTTCAGCAATTTGAAAAGCCAACGGAAACACGGACCATTAACATTCCAAATACCGCGGTTTCATATTTTGTCGACACCTTCGGTTATTTGAGCGAAGAGTCCTTTAGAAATAACAAGTATCATTTTATTTATGACCAGAAGGGTATTGAAAATATAAACAATACCATGCAAATACCTCTAATTGATAAATTTGAGATTGTAAGAAATCAAGTGTTACTGACGCTCAATGACAGCAGAACCCTAACGGTCTCTACCCTGGGACTGAAAGATATTGCGCCACTTGACTGGACCGCAACCCGTTCGGGTAATACCGTTGAAATGTCTGGAGACTTTGACAAGTTTACACTAACACTTGTTTTGGATAATAATCCAGATATAAGCATGCGATGGTTATATACCGAGAAATATCAAGAAAACTATTCAATGCCTTTTGAATCTTTTGAATTTCCGGAAGAGTTCACCAGTTACGCCTCATCCCAAAATTTAAATATTTCAAATATCAACGCCGACAGTATTTTTTTTGTTGAACAGTTTGACTCTTCCGAACCGCTGGAATATGAAGAATTGCTTTTTAACATTTTTAATTATACCCATTTAGGTGATGTCTACATCCTGCGGAACAGCCTCTATAGAAATACAATCAACCGACTTGAAAGACTTTAGTATGATATTGAATGGCAACGACCCACTGCCCGTAAGCCAGAAAGTATTTGTTTATGTAATATCGTTGAGAGAAAATTTTATAGTACTATTACATTAAAAATCAGCTCGTTAAAGTTTGGTTAAATGCCTTTTTTTCAAAGTTCTTTTTATTGAAAAACAATACTTTCAAAGATAAAATGAACCATTATGAAAAAAATTACGTTTGGTGTTTGCATTTGCGCACTTGCCGTGGTAATTATCTCAGCCACAATCGACAAGTCAACTTCTAAACTCACAGAAAGCTTTACCGTAGGTAACCCAGAAATTGGTTCTATCAATAGTCTAAGCTTTGGTCCAGATGGTATTTTGTTCATTGGGGATTCAAAAAAAGCTACCATTTACGCTCTGGATACTCAGGACAACGTAAAAAAAGAAAAAGGCGGAGACATTAGAATTGAAGGCTTTGATGCGAAAATTGCGGCTTCCTTGGGAACTACCGCTGAGAATATCAAGATTACGGATATGGCCGTCAATCCCATATCCAAATTGCCCTACTTTTCGATCAGCACAGCAGATGGAACGCCCATAATTCTTCGATTGAATGGGGAAAACTTTGAAAATGTTCCCCTAAGGGAAGTTAGTTATTCTGAAATTACGATTGAAAACCCCATTGACAAGGATGTAAAGGATAGGTGGGATAGACCACAACGAGTTTGGGCCATTTCCGATTTAAAATACCATAAGGGAAAGGTTCTGGTTTCAGGACTTTCAAACAAGGAGTTTGCATCGACTTTTAGAAGTATTCCATTTCCTTTTGAAGATCATCAAACTACGGCTTCCCTAGAAATTTGGCATGCTGCACACGGGGCCTACGAAACCCACGCCCCCATTAAAACTTTTGATGTCATCAATTTAGAGGGAACCGATTATTTGATGGCCAGTTATACGTGTACGCCTTTGGTTCTTTTTCCTTTGGATGAACTCAAAGAAGGGGTACACAAGAAAGGGCGGACCGTCGCTGAATTGGGTGCAGGTAATTCACCGCTTGATATGATAACATACGAAAAGGAAGGAAAGCAGTACTTTTTAATGTCCAACAACAACCGCCCGGTCATGCGATTCGATTATTCCGATATTGCAGATTTTAAGGAAACGTTGACCGAACCAGTTGAAGAATTTGCGGTCGCCACTGGCGTTCCCTATGATAACCTTCCATTTCCACATGTGCTGCAAATGGATGTACTGGACGAAGGAAATATTCTCTACGTACAGCGTACCTCCACTGGTGATGTGCTGTTAAGAAGTCGTAGTACAAAATGGATGTAACAAATACGGTCAATACCCTTCAAAAGATCAAGAGTTCCTTGGTCTTTTTTTGTGTTTTGTCATTTCTTTTTGGATGTCGAAATACAGAGGAAGCCATTACCCCTATCGTGGAATATGAAGATACTACGGCTGTTCGGGTTTTCTTTAAATCGGAAAGGGCTTTGAAAGGATTTAGTGTGTACCACATTAAGAATAAGGATATTCCAATACTTGGTGATTTTTCAGAAAAGAATGGGTACGTAAGTTTCACCCCAGCCCTCCCTTTTTCAAATGGACAGCAATTTGGTATTGCCCTCAACGGGGAACCAATTGCACGTTTTAAAATTGCATCCAAAAAGGGGAAAAAAGTTCCCAAGCTAGTGACTATTTGCCCGAGAAGAGATACGGTTCCCGTAAACATTCTTAAAATGTATCTGGAATTCTCCGAGCCTATGCAACATGTGGATAATGCTTTGGACTTCATCACAGTTTTTGACAAAATGGAGAATACCAAGGTATATCCATTCCTGGATTTGGAGGCTGAATTGTGGAACGCAAATCGTACAAGGCTTACCCTATGGTTTGACCCCGGAAGGATAAAGACCAACCTCATTCCCAACAGGGAAAAGGGACTGCCCCTTAAAAAAAATCACTCCTACCTCATCACTATTGACAAGAATTGGAAATCGGCAAATGGAATTCCTCTAGGGAAGCCTTATTCAAAAATCATTCATGTGGGGGGAAAGGACACGAAAAGCCCCAATCCCGATGGTTGGACCATTACTTTCCCAAAAAAGAAGACCAAAAGTCCCTTAATTATCAATTTCAATGAGACCCTTGACCCCATTCTTGCATTGGAAAGTATCAAGGTATTTACTGGAAATATTCCACTATCGGGAACTATGGAACTATCCAATAATGATAACACCATGCTATTTAAACCAAGTGATTTTTGGAAGGTTGGGGACTACCGAATTTTAATACATCCCGTTTTAGAAGATTTGGCGGGAAACAATCTGCACAACCTTTTTGATTCCGACGTAAGGAATCAAAAGGCGAAAAACCCAATCAACACTACCCTCGAATTCAGCATTCATTAAAAAACGCCCAATGAGAATCATCGGGCGATTTAGAATCAAACAGGTAGTATGTATTAATTAATATCCGTTCCCTCTTGCAATTTGGATACATTGGCGGCAATGGCGTTCTGATTGATCTGGTCCGGTGCCCTTCCTTCCGCAATTTTTAAATGTTTTAAAGCTGTTTTATAATTTCCAACAGCAGAATACCCCCTTGCCAATCCATAGTCCACTGGCCACTGGCCTTTGTGTGTTTTCGCGTTCCATTTAAAGACCTCCAAGGCCTTGTCTTTTTGTCCGGTTGCAATCAATTGCCTACCATATCCATGTACTTGAAAAACCGTCCCCAAGGGCATCGCCTTATCCATTACTGCCATGGCTTCCTCCATTTTGCCTTGTTTCATTAAAATCTGGGCCTTTATTCCCAAGTTGGTAAAGTTCTTTTGGCTAAAGAACTGGCCTTCGATGGCCGCATTAATCCAACCCATGGCCTCTTCCAAGTCACCCCCGTTGTTCAAAGCAAAATTGGCTGCCTGTTCCCATGTTTGTCGATTAAAACCGGGCTGGTTCTGCATTTTGGAACGGATATCGGTCATAACAATATCCGTTACCGGAACCTCAATGGTAAACGGAATCTGTTTTTTCTCCCAATTCAAACTTGCTACCGCAGAAGTAGCATCCACTTCATTAAACTCATATCTTAATTGTTCAACGTGTGGGATTTCCTTTGTCTTCACATCTACTTCCAAAGCTACATCAGAAGGTTCAAAAAAGTAACTTCCCCATGCGCCATGATTATTGGTCAACAGTACTTTGGCAGTCCCATCTTCATTAATGACCATATGAAGCCCGTATTTCCCAGCGGGCAAATCTCTTCCACCAATTTTGATGGCATGGGTAGTTTCAAAAATGGTATTCTCGTTTGCTCCTGCCCTCCAGGGCGCCGCTTTTGAAGTTCCAAAATTGAAATCATTAAGACCATATGGTACCAAATTGCCCCATATTTCCCGATTGTTCACACTTGGTCGTGAATACACTATGTTTATATCGGTTATACCGATGCGCTGGGAAACCTCGGCCATTTGACTGCCTCTTGGCAGGTTCAATTGGGCATAAGCCAAATTCAGTGAACTGCAGGCAATCAAAGTTGCCAAAAACGTGATTTGTAGTAGTTGTTTCTTCATTGGTTTGTTTTTTTAGGAATAAACTTAGGTTGCAGCTAAAAGTAGCTATTGAAATATGAGGAAACCGTTACAGGCATGTTAATTGGGGTCCCATTTTGTTAAAAAGGGTCTTCTTCATTGGGAGCTTTGACACCACCACTTGCTTTTAACATAAGAAAATCAAGCTTGTTTATGAATTTAAAGTGATGATTATCATACATATACTGTTGTTTATTTGGCTTTGGGTATCGTAATTTCACAGGTGTATAAATAGGATAATGAGTAATGCAAGCCATATATTTGAAGGCTAATCTGGAATAGGCGTTCAAATGGGCAATACACTCTTCGACAAGGTATGGGATGCACACGTTGTGAAAAAAATAAAAAATGGTCCGGATGTGTTATTTATTGACCGTCATTTGGTGCATGAAGTAACCAGTCCGGTGGCCTTTTTGGGATTGAAAAACAGGAAAATTCCCGTCTTTTCTTCCCAAAGAACCTTTGCTACCGCCGACCATAATACTCCTACCCTAAACCAACATTTACCGGTAAAAGACCCTTTATCGGCCAATCAATTAAAGGCATTGGAGAAAAATGCAACAGAGCACGGCATACCCTATTGGGGTTTGGGTCATGAAAAGAATGGTATTGTTCATGTCATAGGACCCGAGAATGGAATTACCCTCCCGGGAGCCACGATTGTCTGTGGTGATTCCCATACTTCCACACATGGTGCTTTTGGTGCCATTGCGTTTGGAATTGGTACTTCTGAGGTAGAAATGGTACTCGCTTCGCAATGTATCATGCAGCCCAAGCCCAAAAGCATGCGCATCAACATCAATGGGGCATTGAGTTTTGGAGTAACACCAAAAGATGTCGCATTGTACATTATTTCACAATTGACCACTTCTGGAGCGACGGGTTACTTTGTTGAATATGCGGGAGAAGTATTCAAAAACATGAGCATGGAAGGACGTATGACCGTTTGCAATTTAAGTATTGAAATGGGTGCTCGTGGCGGAATGATAGCTCCTGACGGGACAACTTTTGAATATATTAAAGGACGTGAGTTTACACCCAAAGATGAAGCTTGGGATAAGGCAATGGCGTACTGGAAGACTTTATACTCCGAAGAAGACGCGGAATTCAATAAAGAATTGACTTTTGATGCGGCCGATATTGAACCCATGATTACGTATGGTACCAACCCCGGCATGGGCTTTGGAATTTCAAATAGTATTCCGGAGGCAGGTGATGGTTCAGGAGCCCAAACCTATAAGAAATCCCTTGCCTATATGGATTTCAAAGAAGGAGAGGAAATGTTGGGAAAACCCATTGATTTTGTCTTCTTGGGAAGCTGTACTAATGGAAGAATTGAGGATTTTAGGGCTTTCGCATCCATTGTTAAAGGTAGGAAGAAGGCGGAAAATGTAACGGCTTGGCTAGTTCCCGGTTCCCACAAGGTGGAAGAGGCGATTAAAGAAGAAGGGATTCTAGATACCCTTCATGCTGCAGGTTTTCAACTCCGTGAGCCTGGTTGTTCCGCCTGTTTGGCAATGAACGATGATAAGGTCCCTGCCGGTAAACTGGCAGTGAGTACAAGCAATAGAAATTTTGAAGGAAGACAAGGCCCGGGTTCGAGAACGCTTTTGGCAAGTCCATTAGTGGCCGCAGCAGCAGCCGTAACTGGAAAAGTTACCGATCCACGGGAATTGATGCAGTTGCAAGAAGCATAATATTTCAACTTTTAACCATTAACTTTTAACTGTCATTTATGGCTTACGATAGGTTCAATACATTAACCTCCACGGCGGTTCCGCTACCCATTGAAAATGTGGATACCGATCAAATCATTCCTGCACGTTTTCTTAAAGCTACGGAGCGCAAAGGATTTGGAGACAATTTGTTCCGCGACTGGCGCTTTCACCCGGATAATACCCCAAAAGAGCAATTTGTGCTGAACAATCCGATGTATACCGGTCAGATTTTGATTGGCGGAAAAAATTTTGGTTCCGGCTCCTCAAGGGAACATGCTGCTTGGGCAGTATATGACTATGGTTTCCGCTGTGTTGTCTCTAGTTTTTTTGCAGATATTTTCCGGAACAACTGTTTGAACATAGGCGTACTTCCGGTTCAAATCAGCCCCGAATTTTTGGACACAATTTTTAAGGCCATTGAAGCGGACCCTAAGACGGAATTTGAGGTGAACCTACCCGAACAAACCTTTACCATACTTTCCACAAGGGAAATGGAAACTTTTGGGATCAATGAATATAAAAAAGGCAATATGCTCAATGGTTTTGATGATATTGACTATTTATTGAACCTTAGGGAAGACATTAAGACCTTTGCTGAAAATCGTCCCTTCTAAAATCCAAAAATGGCGAGAACCATTGAAATAATGGATACCACCCTAAGGGATGGTGAACAGACTTCCGGGGTTTCCTTCACCGCTTCGGAAAAACTGACTTTGGCCAAATTGCTACTGGAGGAATTAAAGGTGGACCGCATTGAAGTCGCTTCTGCTCGAGTTTCCGAGGGCGAATTTCAGGCGGTAAAGAACATCACGGAATGGGCAGAACAGGAAGGTCGAATCCATCAAGTGGAAGTGCTGACTTTTGTGGATGGTGGAGCTTCCATTGAATGGATGAGAAAAGCTGGGGCAAAAGCCCAGAATCTTTTGACAAAAGGCTCCTTGAATCATTTGACCTATCAATTAAAAAAAACTCCGGAAGAGCATTTTTCGGGAATCGCAGCGGTAATTCAATTGGCTAAGGAGGCTGGAATTGCGACCAATGTGTATTTGGAAGATTGGAGTAACGGCATGCGTAATTCCCAAGACTACGTATTTCAATTCTTGGATTTCTTAACCCAACAACCCGTGAAGCGTATTCTGTTACCCGATACCCTAGGCGTACTAACGCATTACGAGGCTTTTGATTATTTGGATAAAATCATAAAGCGTTATCCTAATGTCCATTTTGACTTCCATGGCCATAATGATTATGATTTAGGGGTAGCTAATGTCATGGAAGCCGTGAAGGCTGGTTGTAAGGGATTACACCTAACGGTTAACGGAATGGGAGAGCGTGCCGGCAATGCCCCTTTGGCCAGTACCATTGCCGTAATCAATGATTTTTTGCCCGAAGTACGGACCCAAGTCGTGGAATCTGCCCTGTATAAAGTAAGCAAACTGGTCTCTACATTCACGGGCTTTGGCATTCCAGCCAACAAGCCTATCGTTGGAGATAATGTTTTTACACAAACTGCTGGAATTCATGCAGATGGAGATAATAAAAACAACCTTTACTTTAGCAATTTAATGCCCGAGCGTTTTGGTAGAAAAAGGAAATACGCCCTCGGGAAAATGTCCGGTAAGGCCAACATTCAAAAGAATCTACAGGAACTCGGATTGACCTTAAATGATGACGAACTTAGAAAAGTCACAGCACGCATCATTGAATTGGGGGATAAAAAGGAAAAGGTTACAAAAGAAGACCTTCCCTACATTATTTCAGATGTGTTGGACAGCAGCGCATTTCAACAAAAAGTGTTTATTAAGTCGTATGTGCTGACCCATGCCAAAGGCTTGCAGCCCTCCACGACCCTATCCATTGAAATTGACGGTAGAGACTATGAGGAAAATGCCCAAGGTGATGGGCAATTTGATGCCTTTATGAATGCCTTGGGGAAAGTGTATAGTGCTTTGGATATAAAACTACCAATACTTATTGACTATGCCGTGCGTATTCCGCCCGGAAGTAGCTCGGATGCCCTTTGTGAGACCATGATCACTTGGAAAACAACAAAGCATGATTTTGTAACCACAGGTCTTGATTCCGACCAAACCGTTTCAGCCATTAAGGCCACTGAAAAAATGCTCAATTTAATATAACCAACAAAATAGTATGGAACTAACAATAGCCCTCTTGGCTGGTGATGGCATTGGACCCGAAGTCATCGATCAAGCTGTAAAAGTATCGGATGCCGTTGCCACCAAATTTGGCCATCAAATAACGTGGAAGCCCGCATTAATAGGCGCTGCTGCCATTGACGCTGTTGGTGAGCCCTATCCTGACGAAACCCACAACATCTGTGTGGGTTCCGACGCCGTCCTGTTTGGTGCCATTGGTCATCCCAGATTTGATAACGACCCATCGGCGAAGGTGAGACCCGAGCAGGGACTTTTAAAAATGAGGAAAGCCTTAGGGTTATTCGCTAATGTGAGACCTACATTTACCTTTCCCTCTTTAATTGACAAGTCGCCTTTGAAACGTGATCGTATAGAAGGAACGGATTTAGTGATTGTTCGCGAGTTGACAGGTGGCGTCTATTTTGGGGAACGTGGTCGACAAAATGAGGGTGAAACGGCTTTTGATACTATGACCTACCACCGTTTTGAAATTGAACGGATTGCTAAAAAAGGATTTGAAATGGCCATGAAGCGGGGGGAAAAACTCTGTTGTGTGGATAAGGCGAATGTTTTGGAAGCCTCACGTCTTTGGCGAGAGACGGTACAGCGCATGGAAAAGGACTATCCCGAAGTGGAAGTTACCTATGAATTTGTGGATGCCGTTGCCATGCGTTTGATTCAATGGCCAAAGGGATACGATGTCATTATTACGGCCAATCTATTTGGCGATATTTTGACCGATGAAGCATCTGTTATCTCCGGATCCATGGGATTGATGCCTTCTTCATCCCTAGGTGAAAAAATTGGGTTGTATGAGCCCATTCATGGCTCATATCCCCAGGCTGCCGGAAAGGACATCGCGAATCCCCTGGCCACGGTACTTTCCGCAGCAATGCTTTTTGAAGACCTCAATCTTATTGAGGAAGCTCAAGCCATCCGAGAAGTGGTGAACAAATCGCTTTCAAAAGGCATAGTGACCGAGGATTTAGCCGAGGGTGGAAAAGCCCATAAAACCTCAGAAGTTGGGGATTGGTTGGCAAAAAATATCTAGTCAGTAAAGCTCTTGATAGTACTGCTTGGCCATGCGATCCGAGCTAAATTCCGGAGCTACGTCATCCAAAGCCTTAAACAGCATCTGTTGCCATTTTTCTGGTTTGTCGTAATAGGTTTTCACCACCTTTTTTTCAAGAATATCGTATAGATGGGCACAATCCTGTCTATCCTGTTCCTCAACGGGGAGGTTATGATCAAGGGCCGGTAGTATAAAACTGTTTTTACCATTCTTTTTAAACTCAGGTATCCAACCGTCGTCAGTGGACACGTTTAATGAACCATTGAAGGCCGCGGACATTCCACTGGTTCCTGAGGCTTCTCGTGTTATTCTAGGGGTATTCAACCATACATCGGAACCTTGTTTAAGTAATTTGGACAGTTCCATTTCATATCCTGTGAGTACCGCTAAATTCCTCACATGCTTGGTGGTATGCACTAGTTTATTGAAGATATCAATGGCATAGTAATCCATCGGGTAAGGTTTCCCGGCCCAAATAATCTGCACGGGATATGTTGCATTATTAATAAACTTTTCAAATCTATCCATGTCATACAGCAGCATGTCAGCCCGCTTATAGCCAGCAAATCTTCTAGCCCAGACAATGGTCAGTACATCTGGGTCAAAAATCTTTCCTGTTTGGTCCAAAACAATTTTAAAGAGCTCTTTTTTAAGTTCCAGTTTCCTCTTTAAGAAGGTATTGCCATTTTTGTTTTTCCAGGCTTTCTCGAGCTTAGCATCCTGCCAAAACTCAAGGTTTTGCGCGTTGGTTATGGGTATGATATCGCATGAATCGCCTACCGATTTCCACATATCCCTAGCCACTTTCCCGTGTAGTTTAGATACCGCATTCGCTTTTTTTGCCATGCGCAATGCACTAACAGTATAGCTAAGCATATCACCATTCACCATTTCCTCTTTTAGTTCCGTCTCGGATAGGGGTCTTCCAAAAAAGCCAAAATGGTTCAATTCGTAAATATTACGCTCCGTATTCCCTGCTTTTTCAGGAGTATGGGTGGTAAACGCCAATTGTTCCCTTGGTATACCTTTGTCCCTCAGATAATAAAAGGCTGGAAGCGCATGCCCTTCATTAAGGTGGTATACGTCCGCACCTCCCAAAGCTTCCACTACTTTTGCCCCACCAATTCCTAAAACAATACTCTGTGCTATGCGGGTAACCTCATTGGCATCATAGAGATAATTTGTAATGGTGCGTGAAAGAAAGTCATTGCCTTCCACATCCGTTGATAATAAATACAGGGGAACCGTTCCAAAAATTTCCGGTTTGAGGACATAGGCCCTGACTTTTACATTGGAATTGCCATTGACCGTGATATTGACCTCTATCCCCGTATCACTCATAAAATTGTGGGTCTTTTCAACAAATTGAGGTTTAAGGGTTTGGTCTTCGTTCCTTGATTGGTCATAGTAGCCATATTTCCAAAGCATTCCAATACCTATCATGTTCTGCTTTAAACTAAAGGCAGACCGCATGTGTGACCCGGATAAAAAACCTAGGCCTCCTGAATATATTTTAAGTGCTTGGTCGATGGCAAATTCCATACTGAAGTATGCTATGCGTTTTCCATATTGCTTGGAAGGTGTGTAGGGGTGGTTCCAAGTAGTGTAGTCGTGTGGCATTTGTGTGTTTTATAAGGGATAAAAATAAGGCAACATTTAACAATGGGAATAAAGAAGGGAATATTCTTTACCAAGTCATTGTTCCTTTTTGAAAATTATCAAATATGAATCGTTGTTTTTGAAGAATTTCCATCAAATATGGAAAAAGCTTACTACAAGGTAGCATTTGCACCATCATTTTTACTGTAGGGCAAACACTTTTTGTAACAAAGCGGTAGTCCTAGCCCCGACGGAGTTCCGAATTTCCTTTTCCTTATCCCCTACCTTGACAAACAACCCGGCAATCGCCTGTTCGGTAACATAACCAGTAAGGTCTGGATTAACGGGTTTTACTAAAGGGATGGTATTGTACTTTCCAATGATTTCGGCCCAAATCCTATCGGCGCCTACCTTACTCAAAGAAGCATCAATTTTAGGCGCAAAAGCATTTTGCAGCGCTATACCAGTCTTCCCTTGAAGGTATTGTGTGGCCTCCAAATCGTTTTGTGAGGTCAAAATGCGTTTGGCATCATCAAAAGTAAATTCCTTAATGGCATTGACAAAAATAGGCTTGGCCTCTACCACAGCGTCCTCCGCAGCCCGGTTGAGTACCTTTAAACCTTCATCGGCCAGATTGGACAACCCTATCTTCCGAAGTCCCTCGTCCACCTTTTTCAATTCTTCGGGCAACAAAATCCTTACCGCTTGGTCTTTAAAATAACCGTCTTCCTTGTGTAAAAGGTCCACACCTTGGCTGACGCCAAACTCGAGTGCTTGTTTAAGTCCTTGACTTATCTCCAAGGAACTCACCTCGCCGGAAGGTAACTGATTGACCACTTGTTGTAACTCTGTGCAGGAACTACATAGGAAAAGAAATGCAAGAACAAATAATGATGGTAGCTTTTTCATAGGGGTATAGTGCTTATGAATTATAGAAATTCCTGTTGAATTAAGTTGCTGTGCTGGACAACAAAGTTACAGGATGTAATCCGTACTCAAAAAATTGCCTGCCTTTGCCTCTAATAATTGCTCGACAGTTTCATTGTTCAATTCGTTATCCTTAAAAGCTACAAAAGTCCGAATACTGAAGGAGCGCAAAGCGTCATGAACGCTGAGGGTCGATTGGGCTGAATCCTTTCTTCCCGTAAATGGGTATACATCAGGCCCACGTTGACAGGAACTGTTCAAATTAACACGGCATACTAAATTTGCCAAGGTATCAATCAAAGGGGAAAGCGTATAGACATCCTTTCCAAAAAGACTTACCTGTTGGCCATAGTTACTTTCCGCCATATCATCCAACGGTTCTGAAATATCGTTAAATGACAACACCGGAACCACAGGGCCAAATTGTTCTTCCTGGTAGACCCTCATATCCTTTGTCACGGGATACAGAACGGCGGGCCAAATGTAATTATCAAAATGGGTTCCTCCTTTCTTATTTTTTATTTCAGCTCCCCTGGCCACTGCATCATCTATCAATTCCTGAATGTAAGCTGGTTTATCGGGTTCTGGTAAGGGTGTCAATTTAACTCCCTCATCCCATGGGTTGCCGAACTTTAGTGCATCAATCCTTTGGGTATATTTTTCCAAAAACTGCTCTTTAATATCTTCATGAACATACACCACCTTTAATGCTGTACAACGCTGTCCATTAAAGGATGTAGTCCCTGCAATAACCTCATCGACCGTTAAATCCAAATCAGCGTCAGGAAGGACAATTGCCGGGTTTTTGGCTTCCAATCCCAGCACCAAACGCAATCGGTTACTTTTTGGATGTTGGTCTTGAAGGGCATTGGCGGACTTGCTATTACCTATTAGCGCCAAAACATCTACCTTTCCCGTTTTCATTATGGGAGCGGCCACCGTTCTTCCCCGACCAAAAAGAATATTGACCACCCCTTTTGGAAATGAACTTTGAAAGGCCTCCAATAAAGGGGTTATCAGCAATACCCCAAATTTTGCCGGCTTAAAAATAGTGGTATTCCCCATGATTATGGCTGGAATCAATAGAGCAAAGGTCTCGTTAAGCGGATAGTTATATGGTCCTAAGCATAGAACTACTCCCAAAGGCCCCCTGCGAATATGGGCATACACCCCTTGATGTTTCTGGAATTTGGCACTACTGCGGTCCAAGTCCTTGTACTCTTCAATAGTATCTTCAATATACTCTACGGTACGGTCAAACTCTTTTTCAGAATCCGGTAAGGATTTTCCAATCTCCCACATCAACAATTTGACCACCTCGTCCCTTTTTTGCTTCATTTTGTCCACGAACTGTTCCATACAAGCCACCCTGTCACGGACCTTCATGGTCGGCCAAACCCCTTGGCCCTGATTATAAGCTTGCAAAGCGGCATCCAAGGCCTGTAGGGCCAAATTTTCATCCATATCGGGAATACTTCCTAAAGTGGTGTGCTTGTAGACTTTTGTAGAAGAAATGGTGGAAAACACTTCCGTAGTATTTCCTTTCCACTCCTTTAGTTCACCATTCAACAAATAGTGACGTTGATGAATTTGTTCCTTTATTTGAAAAGCTTCCGGAATAGTAGTCATGAATTCTCGTTTTCTTAAAAATAGGTACCATTAAAAAATCCCTAGATACCTAGGGATTATTGTTCATTAAACAATTGGTTTCATTGCCGTCATGGATGCTCTTAAGCGGGCACCAACAGTTTCCACGGGATGCTCCCTAAGTGATTTGTTCACAGCAATAAGTTTTGCATTATCCACTCCATTATCCCTTTCAGCCCCATAGTGTCTGCCAATAACATCGGTGTCGATTTGCTTCATAAAGTCCGTTAGCAACGGCTTACAGGCATGGTCAAAGAGGTAGCAACCATATTCCGCGGTATCCGAGATAACACGGTTCATTTCAAACAATTTCTTCCGGGCAATGGTATTCGCAATTAATGGGGTTTCATGTAAGGACTCGTAATAGGCGGATTCTCCAATAATCCCGGATTCCGTCATGGTTTCATAAGCCAATTCCACTCCAGCCTTCACAAAAGCCACCATTAACACCCCATTGTCATAGTAGTCCTGTTCGGAAATTTCATCATTTCCAGCGGGTGTCTTCTCGAAAGCCGTTTCTCCGGTAGCAGCTCTCCAAGTCAAAAGGTTTTCATCACCTTTGGCCCAATCCTCCATCATGGTCTTTGAGAAATGTCCACTCATAATATCATCCTGATGTTTTTGAAACAACGGACGCATGATATTTTTCAATTCATCGGCCAGGTCAAAAGCCTTTATTTTGGCTGGATTGGATAAACGGTCCATCATATGCGTAATGCCTCCATATTTTAAACCCTCGGTGATGGTCTCCCAACCATATTGAATGAGTTTGGAGGCATAGCCCGGTTCAATGCCCTTCTCTACCATTTTGTTAAAACACAAAATGGAACCGGTTTGCAATAGTCCACACAAAATGGTTTGTTCCCCCATTAAATCCGATTTTACCTCAGCAACAAAAGAGGATTCCAAAACGCCGGCTTTATGACCACCAGTAGCTGCCGCATAGGCTTTTGCCTGAGCCAATCCCTTTCCCTCCGGATCATTCTCAGGGTGCACTGCGATCAATGTAGGTACTCCAAACCCCCTTTTATATTCTTCACGCACTTCAGAACCAGGGCTTTTGGGAGCCACCATGATTACCGTTAGGTCCTTACGGATCTGCATCCCCTCTTCAACAATATTGAAACCATGGGAATAGGAAAGGGTTGCTCCGTTTTTCATCAAAGGCATTACTGCACCTACAACGTTAGTGTGTTGCTTGTCCGGGGTTAGGTTGATAACTACGTCAGCTGTAGGAATCAATTCCTCATAAGTGCCCACAGCAAAATTATTTTCCGTGGCATTCTTGTACGATGGACGTTGTTCCTTTATAGCGGCTTCACGCAAAGCATAGGAAATATCCAGTCCAGAGTCGCGCATGTTCAAGCCTTGGTTCAGTCCCTGCGCCCCACAACCTACGATTACAATTTTCTTTCCCTTCAGTGCATTTACACCATCAGCAAATTCATAGGATTCCATGAATCGGCATTTCCCTAATTGTTTCAATTGGTCCCTCAATGATAGTGTATTGAAGTAATTTGTCATGTTCAAAATATGTTTGATTAATTAGTAGCTAGATGAAATTCTTCCAATAATTCTGAAATGGGCATACTCTCCTTGGTCACCGCTATACGTCCTGAACGCACAAACTGCATGATGCCAAAAGGTTCCAATAAATCATGCATGGCATCTATTTCGCTTCTTTTAGCCGTTTTGGCCAAGACAAAGAACTCCCGGTTAACGGTTACAATTTTGGAATTACTTTTTTTTATGGCATTCTGAATTTGAGGTTCGTCAAAGAGCAACCCACTTTTTATTTTAAACAAGGCCGTTTCTTGAAAAATGGTCTCCTCGTCCGTATGATAATAGGCCTTGATTACTTCAATTTGTTTTTCTATCTGCTGCACAATCTTCCTTACCCAATCTTCAGTGGTGTACACAACAATGGTAAACTTGGACACATGTTCAATCTCAGATTTGGAGACATTAAGACTCTCTATATTGATGTGCCTTTTTACAAAAATTCCCGAAATTCGATGCAAAAGCCCTATACTGTTTTCAGAATAGGCAGAAATGGTGTATCTGGTGTTTTCCATGAGTCCTTACTTTTTTACGGCTACAATAATGCCCGTTGACCATTCAAGTTTGGTTAATTCAATATCTTTCCTTTTTTCCAATTGTTCTATCAGTTTCATAACGTAATCACTATGCCCATCTGGCCAATTCGGTTGCTTCAGCATATCATCCACAACATAAATTCCACCTGGTTTTATAAGTTTCAGCAAATTTTCAAGATGGCTATACTTTCCAGGCCAAGCGTCAGCAAATACCAAATCGAATCGTTCTCCTTGATATTCCTTTATCCAATCACCTCCATCTTGACATATTATCGAGACCCTATCGTCATTCTCAAAATAAGCCTTTACAATTTTTATAAGCTCAGAATCATTGTCAACAGTTGTCAAACTTGATTGGTCATCCATCCCATCTATCATCCACGAAAGTGACAAACCAATACCCGTTCCCAATTCTAAAAAGTTTCCTCTTGGTTTTGACGCCACGAGTGTTTTCAAAAAAGAACCTACATAGATATCAGAAGGCATCGAAAAACCAATCTCATTGGATTTTAATACTAAACTATCATAAGCAGTAGGCACCCTTGTAATCAAACTTTGATCCATCGATTTATTTTAACCTAATATCTGAAACTGAAGCCCCAGAGGGTATCATCGGAAATACATTGTCTTCCTTTTCCACCTTCACTTCCAAAAAATAAGGGCCGGCGAATTCCATCATTTCTTGAACGGCCGAAGCCAAATCTTTTCGTTCCGTAACACGATTTGCCTTAAGGTGATACCCCTCGGCAATCTTTACAAAGTCAGGATTTACCATGACCGTGGAGGCATATCGCTTGTCAAAGAACAATTGCTGCCATTGACGGACCATACCTAGAAAATCATTATTGAGGACCACTATTTTAACAGCAATTTGGTGTTGGAAGATGACCCCCAATTCCTGTATGGTCATTTGATACCCTCCATCACCAATAATGGATACTACTTGCCTATGAGGGGCGCCTTGTTTGGCACCAATTGCAGCCGGCAAGGCGAAACCCATGGTTCCCAATCCCCCTGAAGTAATATTGCTTTTGGAGTTTTTGAACTTTGCATACCTACAGGCAATCATTTGATGTTGCCCAACATCGGTAACAACTACGGCATCATTACCGGAGGCCTTGTTAATTTGTTCAACGACCTCGCCCATAGTCAGGCCTTCCTTTGTGGGGTGCAAATCGTTTTTGATTACTGCAGCATATTCTTCCTCATATTTTTTGTCAAACTCAGATTTCCATGTATGATGGGAATTCTCATTTACCAAAGGCAAGAGTGATGAAAGTGTTTCTCGGCAATCTCCCAATAGAGCGATATCAGGTTTGACATTTTTGCCAACTTCAGCAGGATCAATTTCAAAGTGGATGACCTTGGCTTGCTTGGCATAGGTATCCAACTTACCGGTCACCCTATCATCAAAACGCATACCTATGGCCAGGAGTACATCACATTCATTGGTGAGTACATTGGGCCCATAATTTCCATGCATGCCCACCATCCCTACGTTTAAAGGGTGATCAGTGGGAAGGGCCGATTCCCCCATGATGGTCCATGCCGCTGGAATACCGGTCTTCTCAATAAATGATTTAAGCTCCTCTTCGGCTTTTCCCAAAATAACACCTTGACCCCAAACGATGTAAGGCTTTTTGGCTGAATTAATGACATCCGCAGCTTTGGAAATAGCCTCCGCATTAGGTTGGGGTACAGGCTTGTAACTGCGGACACCCGTACATTTCTCATACGTAAAATCGAGCTTGTCAAATTGGGCATTTTTGGTTATGTCCACAAGCACGGGACCTGGGCGACCCGATTTGGCTATATAAAATGCCTTTGCAAAGATTTCAGGAATTTCTGAGGCCTTGGTGATTTGATAATTCCATTTGGTCACCGGAGTGGAAATTCCGACAATATCCGTTTCCTGAAAAGCATCAGAACCCAATAAGTGTCTAGGAACCTGTCCTGTTATGCACACTATTGGAGTGGAATCTATTTGGGCATCCGCCAATCCTGTAACCAAATTAGTGGCCCCTGGTCCTGAGGTAGCCATGGCTACCCCGACCCTTCCACTTACCCTCGCATAGCCCTGGGCAGCATGGGTTGCACCTTGCTCATGGCGTGTAAGAATATGGGTCAGTTTATCTTGAAACTTGTAGAGCTCGTCATAGACGGGCATAATGGCTCCTCCCGGATAACCATAGATTAAATCCACACCCTCCGCCAACAAACAATGAATAATAGCTTCTGCCCCACTTATCCTAATAGACTTGGAGGTGTTGATTTTTTCTTTTTTTACGGTTTCTGTGTTCATAACCCCAACTTTAAATGATGAGATTCCCAGCTGTGCAGGGATATCAATCCTATTTAATATTTATCGGTAACGCATCCTTCCGATGCCGATGCGACGGATCTAGCGTATTTAAACAATATTCCTTTTTTAAATTTTGGTGGTGGCGCTTGCCATTTTGACTTTCTTCTTTCCATTTCCTCTTTGGAAATATTCAAGGTAATGGAATTATCCAAAGCACTAATGGTAATGGTATCGCCGGTCTCTACGAGGGCTATGGCCCCGCCTACTTGTGCTTCTGGCGTAACATGACCTACCACAAAACCATGGGTCCCGCCAGAAAAACGACCATCCGTAATAAGGGCCACTGATTTTCCCAGACCAGCTCCCATTATCATTGATGTAGGCTTTAACATTTCTGGCATACCTGGACCACCCTTTGGCCCAACATAGCGAATGACAACCACATCACCCTTTGCCACCTCTCCCCTCGATATACCTTCATTGGCCTCAGGCTCACTATTGTAGACCACTGCTTTTCCTTCAAATTGTAAACCTTCTTTGCCCGATATTTTGGCTACTGCTCCTTCTTCAGCAAGGTTTCCCTTAAGTATTTGGAGATTTCCCGAAGACTTTAAGGCCTTATCGATACTGTACAACAAATCTTGCCCTTCAAACTCCATTGCTTCAACATCTTCAAGATTTTCTGCCAGGGTTTTACCAGTTACCGTCATACAATCCCCATGCAAAAACCCATTTTCCAGCAAGTACTTCATAATCTTTGGGGTACCACCAATACCATGAACATCTTCCATTAAATATTTTCCGGAGGGTTTTAAATCCCCAATAAGCGGTGTTCTATCGCTTATCCTTTGAAAATCTTCCAAGGAAAAGTCAATATCCGCCGCATATGCAATGGCCAAATAATGCAATACAGCGTTGGTGGAACCACCAAGGGCGTTGACCAAGGTAATTGCATTTTCAATCGACTTTTTTGTAACAATGTCTTTTGGTTTCAAATCCAGTTCCAAAAGACTTTTTATGGCCCTCGCAGTCCGTTCGGCTTCAGAAAGCTTACCGGGATTAACTGCTGGTATGGATGAATTATAAGGTAGTGCCATGCCCATACATTCTATGGATGAGGCCATGGTGTTCGCCGTATACATGCCGCCGCAAGCACCTGCGCCTGGGATAGATCTTTTGATAATTTCCTTGTATTCAGCTTCGTCAATCTCTCCAGCAATCTTCTGGCCCAAGGCTTCAAAAGCTGAAACGATATTTAACTTTCTCCCCTTGTAGTTTCCCGAAGCGACACTACCCCCATATACCATTATGGAGGGTCTATTAAGTCGAAGCATGGCTATAATGGCCCCTGGCATATTTTTATCGCATCCAACCACCCCTATCAATGCATCATAGGACATTCCGTTAACCACAGTTTCCATGGAATCTGCGATGATATCCCTCGAGGCCAAAGAATACTTCATACCAGGAGTTCCCATGGAAATACCATCCGATACTCCAATGGTATTAAAGGTCAATCCCACCTGTCCAATTTGATTGACTTGTTTCTTTATTTCCTGTGCAATGCCATTCAAATGCATATTACAGGGATTGCCGTCATAACCTGTGCTTCCAATTGCGATTTGCGGCTTCTTCATGTCAGTCTCGGTCAAGCCTGTTGCATACAACATGGCTTGGGAAGCTGGTTGTGAAGGATTCTGGGTTACATTTTTACTGTATTTGTTCAGCGCCATTGGGGACTTTCTATGTTCTCGTTAAAACGTGCGTGTTTTCTTGAATATCCAAAAATATACTATTCAATTGCCCTAATTATTTAACACGTTTTTTCTATTTAAATCCATAGTATTTCATAAACTCTTAACTTATTGAAAAACAATGATATAAAAGGATATTTTGTACCATATTCAAACCTCTGCCCATGGGATGGTGCAGGGGCATAAAGGAATTCAAATAAACGTCATAACCGGTATCTTTGGCACCTATGGAAAAAACGGTTACCGAAGCTATTCGTTACAGAAGGTCGGTCAGAGTATTTAAATCTGATGTAGAACTGCAGGATGAAAAGGTCAAGCATTGTATTCAAAATGCGTGTTTAGCACCCACCAGTAGTAACCTTCAATTATGGGAATTTTATCATGTTACGGACTCCACCGTCCTTAAAAAATTGACAAAAGCCTGTTTGGGTCAAAATGCCGCCAAAACCGCAAAGCAATTGGTTGTAGTGGTCGTTCGAAAAGACTTGTGGAGAAAACGTGCCAAGGCCAACATTTCATTCTTGAAAAGTTCCTTTGGCGAAAAGCCTACCTCTGACCACTCGAAACGTGAAAAGCTCGCCTTGACCTACTACGGAAAATTGATTCCGACCGTTTACACTGATTTTTTGGGGAGTTTGGGTTGGTTAAAGTACGTCATCTTTCAAATCATAGGCCTTTTTAGGCCGACCTATAGACAGGTCAGAAATTCGGACATGCGGATTGTTGCCCATAAAAGTGCTGGCTTGGCAGCACAGAACTTTATGATCAGCATGGCAGCTATAGGCTATGATACATGCCCTATGGAGGGAAGTGATACCTTGCGTGTCAAAAAAATTCTGGGGATTCCATGGGGAGCCGAAATCAATATGGTCATTGGTTGCGGGGTCAGGGATGAAAAGGGAATCTATGGCTCGCGTTTCAGGGTACCCTTTGAACAGGTTTACCACAAAGTCTAGGAAGAGGTGGCAAATTTGATCTTATCCCCTGCCCTCTTTTGAGCTAATATGGAAATGGCCTCTTTGGTCAATTGCAATATTCTAGGATAACCCCCTGTAGTCTGCCCATCTTTCATTAAAACAATAAGTTTTCCTGAAGGGGTTATTTGCACGGTTCCCGGTAGCGTTGCCGAAGTCAACATTGAAATGGAATGGCTTTCCATTTTTTCTTCCAATTGGTAGGCCATTCGATTGTTTTCCTTGGAAACTGAAAAAGAATTCACAAATAACCTGTTCCGTTCCTCCTCCGAAAACAGCTCAAATTCAGGTCCCAAATCCACGATAAGCTCTGCACTGTCTAAGTAGCTCCTCACTTTTAAATCAGTTAACTTAGGTTCAAACGAAACTTCCGGTAAGTACCCTATTTCTTGACCATCTTTGATACAACAGTCAGCGGTTAAAGGGACATATTGCGACGTACTTCCCAACACATTCTCAAAAACAAAACCTTTTTTAACACCTAAATATCCACGAAAACCCTTTTCCAACCTGCCGTAAGACAGGATATCCCCTTTGTCGACTTTATATACGTGATAGTTCTCAATGGGTTCATTATTTAGTGTAGCCGAAAGCTTTGCACCGCCTAAACAGATATAGGTGGCATCTTCAAAAATAAGTGTTGGGCCTGTCATGGTAATCTCTAAAACGGGGGCACCGGTTTGATTTTCCAAAAGTGTATTGACGCGATGCCTTGCCAAATCGTCCATAGTACCGGACACCGGCACTCCTTTATGGCGGAAATCAAATCTACCTTTGTCCTGAACGGTAGTATAAAAACCCGATTTCAACACTTTAAGCATCCAACACCACTTTTTCCGGTTGATAAATGCCCACTTCGGCCTCAATAATGCGTAAATCAAAGGTTGCCCTATCGATGGGAACAAACTGAATACGGTCCCCGACATTCACGAAACACGGATTTTCAAGGTTTAAATTGAACATGGGAACGGGACACCTACCAATGATGTTCCAACCTCCAGGCGAATCCTGGGGGTAGATTCCTGTTTGTTTTCCTGCCAGCCCAACCGATCCCTTGTCTACATGTAATCTAGGGGTTTGCTTTCTCAGGGTCTCCAAGTTTTTTGGCAGTCCACCCAAGTACATAAATCCCGGTAAAAAGCCGATGCCATAAACCGTATATTCATGGGACGTGTGAAATTGAATCAATTCCCCAATGGAAATGAACAACTTTTCGGCTGTTTCCTGCAAATCAGGCCCAAAATCCAAATCATAACAAACTGGCAGTTTCCATATATTCCTATTTAAAACTAGGGTTTCCTCAGTGTTTTGATACCATTCCAACAATTTGACCTTCATTGTGGGAAAGTCAAAATCCGCCTTTTGACGTATAATAGTAAGCGAATTGTAGGAAGGAACAAGCACCCAATCACTTGAAAGCTCTCCTTTTAGGACTTCATGGTAACCGAGTATGTCATTCAAGATGTTCTCATTGACCTCTTGGGGCCATTCCATTAAAATTGCGGTTTCGCCGAACGGTTTTACGGTTATGGGGAACAAACTCACCTTTTAATCTGGATATTATAATTTGGCAATTCTTGATGAAGATACATTAATATTTTCAATGCCGAAGGGGTGTCTCCGTGAACACAAAAGGTATGGGCCATAATTTTTATAAATTCCCCATCCATAGTTTTTACTTGCCCGTTTTTGGCCATATTCAGTACATGTTCCAAAACCATTTTGGGTTCATTGATCAATGCATTCTTATCCACTCTGGAAACCAACCTCAAGTCAGCATGATAGTTTCTGTCGGCGAAGGCTTCCAAATAAAAACGAAAACCTCTTTTTATGGCAACTTTATGCATCTTTGAAAGGTAGGGCACGTATATGGGTACCTCCTTTAGGTCCTCCACCGCATCCAAAAAAGTGTTGGCCAAGTCCTCGTCTTTGGCAATGACATTATACAATGCCCCGTGTGGTTTTATATGATGTAATTCGCCCCCCTCCTTTTTTAGGAGGTTCAAAAAGCTGGTAAGCTGCTTCTTTATACTGGAAATCAAATCTTGAGAAGAAATATCCATCACTTTTCTTCCAAAATTCAATCTATCGGGATAGCTGGGATGAGCACCAATTTTTACATGATATTTAAGGGCCAGACCAATAGTTTCGCTCATCGTATTTTCGTCACCGGCATGGCCTCCACAGGCAATGTTACATGAGCTTATCAAAGGCATCAATTCGGTTTCGTTGCCTACCCCTTCCCCTACATCACTATTAAGGTCAATTTGTGTCATGCTACATCCAACCGAAAACCTTTCCTATACTTTTTGCACCAAGCACCAAGCAAGTGAGGATGATGAGAACTCCTAAAACATTTTGATACCATGCATTTTTGAATTTGCCCATGACACTTGATTTATTAACTATCCAAACCAATAAGATAGCAATAAGAGGAAGTAAAATACCATTGGCCACTTGGGCAAACTTAATGATTTCAATAGGTTTAAAACGAAATTGTAACGAAGCCACTCCTAGAAAGAGGATAATCATCCACACCATTCGAAACTTCATATCCCTTAAGGTGGCATTCCATCCAAAACAACTATTGGCTACATAGGCCGCCGCCAACGGTGCAGTGATACTGGAGGTTATTCCAGCCGCAAAGAGACCAATTCCCATAAAGTATCTGGCTTTATTGCCAAATAAGGGCTCTAGCCCTTTCGTCAGGTCTGCCGCTCCTTGTATGTCATTTAAAGGAATGGCAGATGCTGCTATGATAATGGACATGGAAACCAAACCTCCCAATGCAATGGATACTACGGTATCCCATTTTGCTTCATTTAAACTTGATTTTGATTTCCATTTTTCATTGACCAAAGAGGCATGCAGAAACAAATTATAAGGTACCATTGTCGTGCCAATAAGGGCAATAATGGTTAAGGTACTCCCTTCCGGAAAGTTTGGAACAAAAAGCCCCTTTAATAGTTCCATCCCATCCGAACCGGTCAAAACTGCCGTGACCAAAAAGGAAAGACTCATAAGGCTTATCAGAACAATAAAGGTTCTTTCCAATGACTTGTAGTTACCAAACCAAAGCAATACAAAAGCAATAAGTCCCATTAAAAAGGGATAATACACGGAATATCCACTTCCAAAGAGAGCCTCCGTCCCCAAAGTGGCACCACCGATATTTCCTCCTTCATAAGCCGCATTTCCTACAATGATGGCAAAAAGAATAATGGTCAAAACCAGGATACGTAACCATTTTACGGTCAATACCTCCCTGATAATTTTGGCCAAACCCTTTTGGGTCACAATGCCCAGTCGAGCTGCCATTTCCTGGAAAACCATGGTAGCCAGTATCGAAAAAAGCATGGCCCATAAGAGCGAATAACCAAAGGAAACACCGGCTAAGGTACATGCAGTAACCGTTCCTGGTCCAATAAACGCTGCAGCTATCAAAACTCCGGGGCCTAAACGTCTCAAAATCGTCGTTTTTTTCACCACAAAAAATAACACTTTCCCAACAAAGCCCTTACCGTTTATCTAAAAAAATGCATTTCGTCTAAAAAAGGGAGGTCACTCGTCGAAGGGGCATACGAATCCAAAAATGTTAAAGTTATTATAGTCCCAAATCTTATTATTGACCAAACTGAACTACTTACATGACATGCAAGGATTGTAACAAAGGTGTGCCCCCCGAAATTGCACAACTTTCAAAAGATCGCTACGGCATACTACTCTGCAAAAGGCATTTGGAGCTTGTTGATCGTATCGTTGAAGAAAACCAGACTCCCATAGAAGCCATTCAACTCTTTTATGCGTTAAAAGAAGCCGGGGCAAATCCCATGCTAGAATGGTGGGATGGCCATAAATCTGTGGATATCGCCATTTCCAGGGTAAAACTTAACATTGAAATTGAGACCGACTACCACTTGATTACCCATGAACAAGCTATCAACGATTTAGAGGAGGCTATGCACTCCTTCAAAAATGGTTTCACCACAGTACGCATTCCACATGTGGTAGTGAAATACTATTTAGACGCTACCGTGAAGAATATTCTGGGTATCATCCAAGGATTGAAATCCAATTTAAAGGTGATTTAAAAAGTCCTGCTATTTTCGAAACCAATCCCAAAGATTTTAGTAACCTATTGGGGATTAAAATCTTTTTTTATGCAACGGCTGTATTACTAAAATACTTCTTGTAATTTAAGGGTGTTTCTAAAACGCTCAAGACCATGAAAAGTATAGATAGAAGACAGTGGTTAAAAACGGCCGGATTGGGAGGTAGTTTTACCCTATTGGGTGGAATTCAACCCATAAGTGCATCGGTGGAAGAGCTAATGGGTTCCGGGGATGAGAATCCTATGGCCAAACTGAATTCCAATGAGAACCCTTTCGGTCCTTCAAAGCGGGTTCGGTCAGCTATTACCAAAGCTTTTGATAAAGCTTGCAGGTATCCATCCATAGTTTTTCGGCCGCTATTGGAACAAATTGCGGAAACGGAAGGGCTGACCACAGACCATATTGTTATTACGGGAGGATCCACGGAGGGCTTAAAGGCCACGGGGCTCACCTACGGCATAGATCAGGGAGAGATTATTGCCGCGGACCCCATATTTCAAGCCATGCTCCGCTATGCCGAAGGTTTCGGCGCTTACATCCATCGTGTTCCCGTTGATGAAACTTTGGGACATGATCTGCAAGCTATGGCCCAACGCATCAACAATAAAACTCGTCTGATTTTTGTATGCAATCCCAATAATCCAACAGGAACCTTAATTGAAAAAAATGCCCTTCGCGATTTCTGCAGTTCCATTAGCAAGAAGGCGGTTGTTTTTAGTGACGAAGCTTACTATGACTTTATCACCGAGGCTGATTATCCCTCCATGGTGGAGTTGGTAAAAGAGGACATGAACGTCATTGTTTCCAAAACCTTTTCTAAAGTATATGGCCTGGCCGGAATGCGTATTGGGTATTTGGTGGCACGACCGGATATTGCGGCCAGATTACGGAAGAACATTATGGCCATGACCAATGTTTTGGCCATAGAAGCCGCCAAAGAAGCCCTTAAAGATGATGATTTCTACAAATTCAGTTTAATCAAAAATACGGAGGCCAAAAATGCTATTTATAAAATACTGGAGGATCTAAATCTTGAGTATATAAAATCGCATACCAATTTCGTCTTCTTCAAAACCGGAAGGCCTATTGCCGAAATGATTGTTGAAATGAAAAAAGAGCAGGTAATCATTGGTCGACCCTTCCCGCCATTTTATGAATGGTGTCGTATTAGTACGGGGACTATGGAAAGCATGGCCATGTTCGATAAAGCATTAAAAAAGGTATTGGGTTAGACCAAATCAAATACCAAAGGGTCTGCCTTCTGGCAGACCCTTTCTGTACCATATTTACCCAACAAGTTACCGCTTACCTTCGGCCAGGTCTTCTTCAAGGTATTTTTTAAAATCTGTCATTCTATTTTTAAGGACATTGGCATAATCTTCGCCTTTATACTTTTGAAAAGTACGTTTGGACATACCGGTGTACCAAACAGTTTCTGTCAATTGTAGTGACGCTTCTGATTCCAGGCTTCTCTTGATGTAAACATTTCCTGAACTAAGTTTATAACGTACGGTGTAGGATTTTCCATTGATCAATTCAACGATTTCGACATCGAATATTTTTCCCGAACCCACAATGACTTTACAGTAACTGCTTTTGGCCAATCCGTCCTTGCATCGAACATCTACCACATTATCATCCCATAAATTCATAGTGGAAAAGTCAGTGATAGCGTTCCATACATTTTCTGAATTTCCTTCAAGGGTGATGGAATTGATAAAGGTCTTGGAGTCCGCTCCTTGGGCCAGGGCAATTAAGGGAAGTACTAAAACGACAAGCTTTACATATTTTTTCATGATAACGGGTTTTAAAGGTTAATCAACAAATACGATGATAAAGTTCACCACATCATGAAACAAAAACTGTGTCATATGACACATTAACAAAAAATTTTAGGGAATTATGCGGCGGTCAATTTTCTACGGATTCGATGTAATGTTTCGCGAGAAGTGCCAATGTAGGAAGCAATGATATTCACGGGCACCTGTTGCACCATATCAGGATGGTACTGCAAAAGGTCAAGGTACCGCTCTTCAACGGACATTTTGGATTTTTTATTTTCCTCGACCACTTTAGAAGATAAAATATATTCGGTAACCGTTTGTATAAAGTTGGCCAAGTCCTTATTGTGGAGTTTAACCGCTGTGTAATCGGACCTTTTCAACTCGCAATAGCTGACATTCGTTAAGGCTTGGCATTCATCCGAAGTTGCCCTTTGATGGAAAAAACTATCCATAATCGTCCAACAATGATTGGGACTTATCACTTTCAAAGTTACACGTTCACCAAACTCATTATAGGAAAAATAATGCAGAAAACCACTGGCAATAAAATAAATGCTATCAACACGTTGATGGGGTCGAATGAGCTTCTCTCCTTTTAAAAGGGTCCTTTCCGTACATCGATTTACCAAAAAATCCATATCCCCAGTAGAGATTTCACCAAAGCCCTTAAAATAATCGCGTAGCATTTGCATACTATAAAGTTACGGTTTTCCCCCAATAGGATTTGTTAAAAAGTGTTCGCAGAAAGCAAATTACGCAGGCCATCCTTTCCTGTCCAGACTTCTACATTGAATGCTTCGGAAATATACCTTGCTCGGATGGACTGACCAATCTTATACTAGCAGAAACCAAGAAATGTCCAACAAAAACAACCTGGGGTCAATAGTTCAAGTTCCGGTTGATAGAGAAGATTGCGAGCTGACCACGGATTGGTTCAGAGATGTTTCGCCCTTGTGCGCACGAAAAACCTCCTGAACGATACCGTAAAGGTCGATAATAACGTGCCGGGCTATCTTGGATTGGTTGTTCAGCAATACGCAAATACCTAGGTCTTCCTCAGGAAAGACCGCTATTTCGTTACGGAAGTGGTTAACACTTCCTCCATGGTGCCAAATGGTATTCTTAGCACCCAAGTTACCCGAGATGTAGGTGTGGATCCTCCAGCCAAAGCCATAATACGATGCGGTATGTCCGGGCCATTTCTGATAGTACTTCTGTCTCCCGGGTATCTCAATAAAAGGAGTAAAGGCCTCCTGTACGTCTTCATGTGCCATTACATCGGGATTGTGACCGAGTAAAAGCTGCATCCATTTCGCCATGTCTTCGGCATTTGAATTAATGCCCCCGGCAGCGACCGCATTAAAGTAGGAGTCGGTCAGCCTTCCAGATTTCCACCCATGTCTTGATCTGACGTGAGGTTTCGCTTTGTTTTCCATCTTCCTTAAGGCATCAAAGTCCATGGTGGTCGAGCACATTTCAAGCGGTTTGAAAAAGCGTTCCTCCAAGGATTTGGTAATCTCCTGCCCGGTAACCCTCTCCATCATCTCCCCTGAAAGCGCAAATAGCGCATTTTGATAGCTATACATTTCCCCTGGTCTGCTTATGGGGGTTACCTCACCAAAACGACTTGCAATCTGTTCAAGGGATAGTCCAGCCTCCACCAGATTTGTATAGCTGTGGTAGGGTGCTCCGGACGTATGTGACAATAAATGGGCAAGGGTAATGTTTTCAGTATTCTCCCGATCACCCAACTCAAATTCAGGAATGCAATCACTTACCCGGTCTTCCCAGGTCAACTTTCCTTCACCTTTTAAATCTGAGGCAAGTATCCCGGTAAATCCCTTTGAAAGCGAACCCAGTCGGAATACCGTTTGCCCGTCTACCTTTTTACCAGTAAGGCCATTCCGTATTCCAAATCCGTCCGCTAAGAGCACTTGTTTCCCATTTACAATGCTTACACCGGCACCCACAACTTCCCCAGAGGCTATGGCCTTATTGAAATAGGAGCCAACGGCCTTTTGTAGGGCCATCTGAAGTTCTTTTTCTATAACCTTAGTATTGTGTTTTAGAGATGTATGGAAGCTATCATCTAAAGTTTTTATTGAAGAACGGTCAGTTGAAACAGTGTCGTTACCGCTTGCCATAAGAAAAAATAGGAGAAGAGACAAAATCGCCAGAGCAGCGAAGACTTTAAATCGGTACATGTGCTAAGTTCACTTTCGTCCAGATTCGGGATGATACGGGACTTTTGAATAGTAAACCCATAATTCCGTTGATTATTATATGTTCCAGGTTTTTTTTCAAGAGCCCACTAAAATTAAGGAAAATCCATTTAACAAATACATATATATTCACCCCAACCTTAGGCACCATGTTTTTTAGCGTTAGTAGCCCGTAAAAAATAACCTAGAGCCATCCCTCCCTGTCCAAGCTTCTATACTGAATGGCCTCGGAAATATGATCTCCGTTGATTTTTTCCATGTTAGCCAAATCGGCAATGGTCCGTGCTACCTTTAAAATCCGGTCATAGGCCCGGGCCGAAAGGTTCAATCGCTCCATGGCGTTTTTTAGCAATTCCAGCGAAGGTTGGTCCAACCTACAATATTCCCGAATCTGTTTGGTATTCATTTGGGCATTGTAATGTACTTTTTCCAATTCCGAAAAACGTTTGCCCTGGATTTGCCTAGCTGCAGTGACGCGCTTTCTAATCGCTACACTGCTCTCCCCTTTTCTGTCTTCCGAAAGCTTCTCAAAGGGAACTGGCGTGACCTCGATGTGTATGTCAATCCTATCCAATAGCGGTCCAGAAATCTTCCCCAAATACCGCTGCATTTCAGCTGGAGATGAAGTCACCTGGGAATCGGGATCATTAAAATAACCCCCCGGACTGGGGTTCATACTGGCCACCAACATGAAACTACTAGGGTAGGTCACGGTGAATTTGGCACGTGAAATGGTCACTTCCCGGTCTTCCAAAGGTTGCCGCATCACCTCCAAAACCGTTCGTTTAAATTCTGGCAATTCATCCAAAAACAACACCCCATTATGGGCCATAGAAATCTCTCCCGGCTGCGGATAGGTACCCCCACCAACCAATGCCACATCAGAAATGGTATGATGTGGGGAACGAAAAGGACGCTGGCTCATTAATCCCATGTCCTTCACCTTTCCAACCACGCTATGAATCTTGGTCGTTTCCAACGCTTCGTGCAGTGTCATGGGTGGCAAAATGGAAGGTAAACGCTTGGCCAGCATCGTTTTCCCAGCTCCCGGGGGACCAATTAAGATAATGTTATGACCACCGGCGGCAGCAATCTCCATACAACGTTTAATGCTCTCCTGACCCCGTACATCGGAGAAATCAAAATCCGGAAAATCCAGCTTCTTGTAGAATTCTTCCCGGGTATCAATAACGGTCTGTTCCAGCGGTTCATCTGTATCAAAAAAGTTGATGACCTCCTTAATACTCTCCACACCAAATACTTCCATTTTGCCAACGATGGCGGCTTCCTTGGCATTGTCCTTGGGAAGTATAAACCCCTTAAAACCTTCTTGTTGGGCTTTTATGGCTATGGGCAAGGCTCCTTTAATGGGCTGAACGGATCCATCCAGGGAAAGTTCCCCCATAATCAGATACGTATCAATATTGGGAGAAGCAATCTGGCCCGAGGCGGCCAAAATCCCAATGGCCAAGGTCAGGTCATAAGCAGAACCCTCCTTACGTAAGTCGGCTGGAGCCATGTTAATGGTAATTTTCTTACCAGGAATTTTATAGCCATTGTTTTTTAAGGCGGCGGCAATACGATAATTACTTTCTTTTATGGCATTATCGGGAAGCCCAACCAAATGATAGCCTATTCCTTTGTCCACATTGACCTCAACGGTTACGGTAGTTGCCTCAACGCCAAAAACAGCGCTGCCAAATATTTTGGTGAGCATTGCTTAGCTTTATCGCTAATATACGTCATTATTTAGATTATTTTCTCTGTTATTCTACCATAATGGTTTCTGTAAGGCTTATCGGCTTTCCGTAAGTTGTAAATCCGTCTAACAAGATCTCATATTCTCCTTTGATATCAGAAGTGTAAAATTCCAAGTCAGTGCCATTTCCCTCCAAAACAATATTGGGTTCCCAACAAAGTAAGGTTCTATAATCAGGCACCCTCCCATAGTTGGTATTATTTGTATAATCTTGACGGTAGTACCTCTTCTTAGGAAATGGCCTTGCCAATCGAGCAACGGTTTTATTGGGATGGGCATGTTCCTCAAGGTAGTCCCCATCAAAAGTTTCAACACTCATTATTCCCTGGTATTCCTTATTGGCCAATTGAAATTTATCCCGAATAAGACTTATGGATTTTATTTTTCTGGCATCATAATCCTTAAGAGCTTCATGATTTGGGATATACACGCCATCAAATACTACTATTGAAGGTAATACATTGAACTCTTCATTGTAGGTTTCAAAGTCTTGGGCAATTCTAATGTAATCGTTTCCCTTCCCATTATTTCGGTACCCGGCATTGTTCAAAATTTCAACCAAGGTCTCTTGAAACGTAGGAAACCTGGTGTAATCATCCAAATTAAAAACCTCCGGAGTACCACCATCAAAGGGGTCAATGGGGTCGCCAACCAAAACGGAGTCAGGTTTAAGACCAAAGAATTGGTTCTCAATTTGGTTGTAGACACTTTGCCCCTTTATGAAATCGGCATACTCCTCGTTCAAGGTGAAGGAAGTAAATTCCATACCACCAATATCGGGGATCGACTTGTTGTTAAATACAATTTTATAGTCATTGGCACTACCGGCCTGTGCGACTACATTTTCAGATTTGTAGTCTTTTTGCAAATAGCTGAAAAAGTTTCCCTCTGCATCGGTGGTAGCAAATTTTAAAACAAACTCTTTCCCGGGAATTGAAATAACGATGGGTTCATTCTCAACGGGTTCATTGGTATTGGCATAAGAGACATTTCCGAAGACCAGCTCTCCGCGTTGTTCTGGCAAATAAATACTGTCACCCACCGCTTTATTAATCTCTTTGGGAATGTTAAAATATTTCTTTGAAAATTCGGGGGCCCTCATTACCAAGGGGGATTCCAGTGCATTTTTCTTTTTCACCTTTACGGTATAATATCCATTGCCTAAGTATCCCTTGTAATTTCTTAGGGATAAACGGACCTTACTTCTTGTGGCATAGGCTAAAGTATCCAACTCCAACAAAATGGTGGACTTGTCTTCTGCATAATCCTCTTTGCTCAAAAGACTTTTTGGTGTTTCTTTATTCAGTAAGGCGGTTTGATCGGCCATATACGGATTGATTACTATAAAATCTTGCTGGAACAACTGATTTAAACCATTATTTTTCATCCAATGGGTATAACCCAACAATTTGTATACCCCAGAGGGCATATCCGTTTTGAGAAAGAAATCGCCTTGTGCCAAACCTTTGTCCAATTTAAGCTTTTGCGTAAGTACAAATTCTCCTTTACTGTTCACAAGACTTACATAACCTAATTTGCTGATGTCACTAACCCTATTGGTTTGGGTGTTGAAGCAAGAAAAACTGTAGTAAACATATTCCCCTGTCAAAGCCAAAGGGCCGGTATGGTTGATATATACCTTTTCCTGGGCCAATTGTTTAATATTGGTCAGTTCTTCCTGTGTTTTTATGACATACTGGGATAAGACGTTACTTGCCGAAACGCTAAGTATACTCACCATTACTAGTAGCTGAAACTTTTTCATTTTATTTATTTATTTATTCTTCCCAAAAATCCGGTACTATATTACTACCCAAGGCAGTACAATCTCCGCATGGTCTTCTAACCATAAGATATGGACCACCACCTTCCACCCTGCCATTGTTATCCCCCGCATACACAAAATTCCCAGATGCAATGGCATCGCGCAACGGGGAGGTTAATCCAGGAGTCAGCGGTGGTGGAGCACTTGGAAAATTACAATTTATAAAGTAGGGCGGGGCATCTTCACCTGGAAAAATGTCCGCAAAATTAAAGAATAGTCGACGGGTATCTTCTTGAGCAACCTCAAAATACCCGATGACCAATTCATCTGTATCGTCCAAATTTTTAAGGTTTCCTTCAATAAACCCAGGCTGAATATCCGTAAAGACGTTGTTGCTCGTCGACTGTTCCTTTAAAAGACGATAAAAACTAAAGGCATCCACCCCTTGACTTAACTGCCTTATTAAAATACTATATCGATGTTGCAGTATAGGGTCATCTTTTGGGATAAAGTGAACCAGTATGCCATTAAGTTGATTGATTTGTAAGCTTTGACCTTCGGATTGAACGATGTCGTTGGATAAACGGATTCCAAAACAAACACGCTCTTCCTGCTCGCGTTGCACTAAACGAAATTCGTAGGGTGGCAGTACCCCCTCGAAAATCAAGTCTTGCGGGTTCCATTCCGGCGCTATTATTTTATAGGTCTCCTCAAATTGGTACCTAAAAAGAGGGGTGTTTCCATTGACAGTGGCGTCTACGAATATTCCTACCCCGTCAGTTCCCATAGCATTGACCATTCTTTGAGCATAGACATCTTCAATAGAAGCGATTGGTGGTAATTCCTCGCTTTCGGAAATATAGGTGTCGCCATTATAGTGTACCCGAAGTTGGTACTCGTTATTGGATTCGGCACCAAAAACCTCATTGGAACGGTATACACCATCCCCTATGTGACTAAATTCAATTATAGTACCGTCATCCACCTCTATGGATACTTCGCCAGCAGTGACCCCCAAAGGATCATTTTCATCCAGAAAAGTACCTCCAATACTTAGGCGGACCTCTTGAACCTGTACTCTATCAGTAATTGTCGCCTCAACGACTAGAATATCCTCCGCTTCCGGCTCAGGATTCAAGGAGGGTATACTATCGAAGGGTTCTACACAATCGGTGAAAACCAAAAGCAAAGTAAGTATTTGTACATATCGAGTTCTCATTCTTCCGTCCAAAATTCGGGTATGACATTACTGCCTAAAACTGTGCAATTACCACATGGTGTTCTGGCTGTTAAAAAAGGACCTCCGTCGGGAACTTCCCCATTATTATCCCTTACATAAACAAAATCACCACTATCAATGGCATCCATTAGTGGGGAGGTTCCTGCTGGGGTCACGGTGCGGGGAGCCCCAAGGGAATTACAATTAATAAAATAGGGGGGTAATTCCTCGTCCGGATAAAAATCCTCATAATCAAAAAAAAGTCTTCTGGAAACCACACTTTCCACACTAAAAAATCCAATGACCCTATCCTCTTCATTTGATATGTTGGCAATATTACCCTCTATGAAGCCTGGTTGAATTTGGCTAAAGACATCCGCGCTGGTAGCTTGTTCCCTCAATGTGGTATAAAATGCATGAGCGTTGGTGCCTTGACTGAATTGCGAAACCAAAATACTGTAACGGTGTTGTATTACTGGATCTTCTGAGGAGATAAACTGAACTAGAAAGCCCTGTTCCACATTGTTTTCCAAATCCAAATCCGAGGACAGAATGATATCGTTTGAACGTCTGGTCCCAAAGCACCTTCGGGTATCTCGATCTCTAGGCACCAAATCAAATTCGAACGGAAAGGTCCTGCTGGTGACCACCATATCAAAAGGGGCCCAAAGCGGGGCAATAATTTCATAGGTTTCCTCAAACTCATAGCGAAACTTTGGCGATTCACCCCCTCCGAGAGGATTGACAAAAATTCCAATACCGTCCACCCCACCATCACTTGTTATTCTACGTGCATATAATTCATCAATGGTAGACGTTGAGGGTAACAGCTCTTCCGTTGAGCTATATTCCTTCCCATTAATTACTACACGAAGCGAGTAGGAAACATTGGGCACCGCAGCAAAAGGGTTCTGGGAGGCATAGATTCCCCCGCCCAATGAATTAAAAGCATACATTGTTCCCGTTCCATCTTCTAAGCTGACCTGGGCATTGCCAATTTCACCTGGCCCGGCTCCCCCATCCAAGGATCCCAATTTTGAAATTTTTATGGTTTGCTGCTTCATCTCGTCCGTAATGATGGCCTCAACCACCAAGATATCCTCGCTTACTTCATCATCGTTTAAGAAAGGTGCAGTGTCAAAAGTTTCCACACAACTGGTGAAAACCAAAAGCAAAGCCATTATTTTTAAGCATCGATTTCTCATTCTTCTATCCAAAATTCAGGTACGACATTACTGCCAATGACGTTACAATCGCCACAAATGGTGGGCGTAACAAGATATGGCCCTTCACATAAACCAGGATCTGGGTTAACAGTAACGTACTCAACCAAACCAAGTTTAATCTCGGGAATCAATCTAGGCTCCCCACACTCGGGGATAGTAGGCCCATCCCGCTCTGGATTCCCCAAACGTGGGCTCACAAAACTTTCGGATTCTCCAAAACTTGAAAGAATCAATCGATCACAATTTGCCCCACCAAAATAGGGAGGCAAGGGTTCTCCAGGGAACAGGTCCGCATAATTGAAATAAAAGCGTTCCGAAACTTCGTTACTGACATCAAAATAGCCGATGACCTCAGTATCCCCGTTCACATTGGTCACGTTGCCCTCCAACCTACCCGGTTGGATCTGGCTGAAAACCGATTCGTTCTGTGAAAAGGCGCTCAAGGTCTCATAAAACTCAAACGATTCCG
>JANQQQ010000021.1 GCA_028284935.1 Croceivirga sp. | reverse complement strand
TCGAGTAATTATGTTACTGCTACCTATACCATCAGCGCTCAAAATTATTTCGTCGTTAACCCCAATATCCAAAACTTCGTTGCGGTTCCATGCCATGTTACCACTGACCTGCCAGCTAAATTCACCATCCAATATTCTAGTGTTTAATGTAAACTCCAGGCCTTCGTTTCTTAAACTTCCGATATTGCTTAATGCACTGCTTGCACCAGATGTGGCTGGAAGTTCAATCGCCACTAGTAAATCCTCTGTCTTTTTATTGTAATAATCGGCTGAAAGTTGAACTCTATTTTTGAAAAAACTCATGTCCACACCGACATTGAATTGACCTGTTTTTTCCCATCTCAAGTCTGGATTGGCAACATTTTCCGGGAAAACTCCAATGGGTGTATTACCCCCATTATTGAAAACGGTACGGAGCGTCCCCAATCTGGCCAGCGACTGATAAAGTCCTATTTCCTGGTTACCCGTAATACCATAACTTGCCCTGAATTTTAAACTATTGAAGGTTTCGCTTTCGCCGAAAAAACCTTCCTCAGAAACCCTCCAAGCGAAAGCCGCAGATGGGAAGAAACCGTATTTATTGTTTTCTCCGAAACGGGATGAACCATCCAACCTTCCGCTCAATGTTAGCAAATACCTGTTTTTATGGTTATAGTTGATACGTGCCAGATACGAATTCAATCCCCATTTTTCTCTCAGCGTCTCAGTGGGCTGGGGTGCGGCCCCCACGGCAAGGTTATCGGGTCCGTTCACGTTGGTGACAAAATCGTTCGTTTGAGCTGTGGAAGTTTCTATCTCCTGTGTCTGAAACGTTATACCAGCAAGAAAATCAATTACATTATCTGGGTTGATCTCATATTTGTACGTAAGGGTATTTTCGTTCAACAAGTTGGTGGAACGTGTAAAGGACGAAATGGCAGACCCATTCTCATTGGCCGCTAAAGTTGCGTATTCAAAATTGTTCGGGAAGAAAAGTCGACGCTGGCCGCTCACAATATCTCCACCAACACTCACTCTTAAATCTAGATTTTTGGCCACTTCGTAATTCAAAGCAAAATTGGCCAGAACCCGATCGGTTTCAATTTCATTGATGGTTTCCCTGGCTAATTGAACAGGATTCACCATTTGCGAAAGTCCGGATCCTGGTCCAACATTAATCGAGTAGTTTCCATCTTCATCAAAAACAGGTAGGGCAGGGGTAAAGCGAAGGGCATTGGTGAGTACACCTTCATTACCTGCATCTACCGTTGGGTTGTTTTGACTTCTACTTAAAGACAGGTTGTTGGTAAGCGTCATTCTATCTGAAAGCTTATTGTCCATATTTATCCTTAGACTGTATCTTTTGAACCCTGAATTGATGATTGTACCTTCTTGGTCAAAGTAACTGCCACTTATAAAATACTTCGTATTCTCACTTCCTCCAGAAACGGAAAGTTGATGATTTGTGATTACCGCGGTTCTAAAGATTTCATCTTGCCAATCAGTTGCACCATATTCATCAAGTGGTTGCGGAAATCTTCCATCTGGCACACCATAACGCACGGGTATCCCCAGATTCACAAGCTGTTCATTTTTAAATGCCAGATGTTCTGAGCCTACCAATAAGTCCAATGTTCTGGATACTTCTTGTAAACCGGTATAGGTACTAAAACTAAATTTGGGTTTTCCTGTTTCTCCCTTTTTTGTGGTAATAATAACTACACCGTTAGATCCTCTAGAACCATAAATCGCAGTGGCCGAGGCATCCTTTAGGATTTCAATGGACTCGATATCACCTGGATTGAGTGTGGCCAATGCATTTTGCCCTTCACCAACATTGAATGATCCATCACCTGGTTGAAATAGGTTATTGTTACTATAAACAGGAATACCATCTATAACATACAATGGTTCATTGCCACCACTTATTGAGTTTCCACCTCTGATTCGGATACTGATTCCCGCCCCAGGGGCACCTGATGTCTGCGTAACGGTCACCCCGGCGGCCCTGCCTTGTATGGATTGATCGATGGATGCCACAGGTACATCTTGAATCTCTTTTTGGGAAACCGAAGCAACAGCCCCAGTAAGATCACTCTTTTTTACGGTACCATACCCTATAACTACCACTTCGTCCAAATTGGCTGTATCAGCAAGTAAGGAGACATTAATGGTGCTTTGCCCATCTACTTGGACTTCTTTTGGAGTAAAGCCTATATAGGAGATCACCAGAATGGGGTCCTCACCAACCAATTCCAACGAAAAGTTGCCATCAAAATCGGTTTGTGTTCCATTGGAAGTCCCCTTTTCAACGATACTAGCTCCAGGGAGTGGTACACCGTCTTTGTCCGTAACCCTTCCAGAGACTTCGGTTTGTTGTCCTCTAAGGGTAATCGTTTCCTCTTTTTCTATTGTGGATTGTTTGTTCTTATCTCTATACGTAAGAAGAATTTGAGTGTCCTCGATGGCATAGGCAGTATCAGTTTGATCGAATAGAATCCCAAGTACTTTTTGGATAGGTTTACGTTTAACCCTCAGGGAAACCTTACGGTCTATATCCACATATTTTGTTATATACACAAATCTAAAATCCGTGGTGCTTTCAATTTCATCGATAACCGAGGAAACCGACATGTTTTCAACATCTAAGGAGACTTTTGTTTTCTGTGAATAGCTGTTATTTGCCTGCAGTGCGAATAAAGCAGTTAATAATAACAGAGCAGTCAATTTCATTTTTAGGTCGAATTTTGGTAGTGGTGGGAACCACGACCCCGTGTTCCGTCGATTTTTCATATTTTTAAGAGCTTAATAAGTGGTTATTTTAGTTTAATTAATCGCTTCAAATTCCGGGAGGTGTTGGCGCACTTCCCGGTTTTTATTTAATTGGTTTTAGGTCATAGGCTTATTGTTTAGTTTATGATGATAATGTTTTCTTTTATTTGGTAATCAATCCCATAAAAGGTATTTAGATAGCCAAGAACTTTTTCCACGGGCTGATTTTTAAAGCTCGCGTTGAACACTTCTTTGCCCAATGTCCTGTTCTGATTTACTATGGTAATATTATAATGACGTTCAAGTTTTTTCAAAATGTTGTCCAAAGGCATTTTTCGAAAGACCAATTCCCCATTCCTCCATGAAGTGTAGATATTGGTATTTACTTTTTTTACTTTGATATTTTCCGATATTCTGTCCATTGATCCTTTCTCTCCTGGGACCAATGTAGTAGGGTTATCAGGATTTACCTTTCCCGGAAACATCGCCACTGATCCTTCAACAAGTATGACATCAGAAGCATTATCTTCAGGGTAGGCAGTTATATTGAATTCCGTACCTAGCACTTGCACATTGAGGGTAGAAGCATTTACAATAAAGGGTCGCTCTATATCTTCTGCTACTTCAAAATAGGCTTCACCAGTTAAAAAAACTTGCCTATTTCCGGTATTTAAAAACTTAACTGGATATCTCAATGACGATCCTGCGTTAAGACTTACCATCGTGCCATCAGACAGTTGCAGTTCAAACCTTTTAGCATAAGGTACTTTCAAAGTGTTGTACGACAGTTCCTCAATTTCGGAATTAGAGTCATAAACAATCGTATTTCCTTTTTGATTTCCTATCAATTTGCCATTAAAGCCCCAGACCTCTTTTGTATCAGAAGGATTAATGATTTGGATACTACCATTTTCCAGTTCCAGCGTAATTGATTGCTCATCAGGTACAAGGAGTTTATTGTCATTTTCATAGAACAGATCGTTTCTAAAGAAGTATCCCAATCCAAGAAAAACTAGAGCAATGGCCGCATATCTCCAAAACAAACTTGTAGGTCGCCTGCGAAATATGTTCTTGTCTCTTTTAATCTCCTTTAACAGTTCTTTTTTTGTCTTTTCTGCGTCGTACTTTTTCATAGCATAATCTAAGGCAAATTGAATCTTTACAAATTCATTAAACAAAATGTGGTTTTGGGGATAATTCAACCACTCCAGCAAGTCCGCCATTTCTCTGGCTTTGGCCTGCCTCGTGAGGTATTTCACAATGAGTTTTTGAAATTTGTGAGTAGACATTCTTTGAGCTTAGTATATAAATAAGACGAAGCCGATTTGTGATTCCCTCTATTTTTAAGGAATATTTTTTTGATAATGACATTAGAAAGGGTCGATAATTATTTATTTAACAAAATATGAATTGTTTTCTCCAACTTTTGTTTTTAGAATCATTCTTCAAAATAAAGATTGGGTATCTTCGGTTGCTTCAACGGCTGATGCCAATACAGGGTCAATAAGATAGGGCATATTGGAAAGGAAAAACTTATCAATGAATCGGACTGTTCAAGTGCTTATTTTTTTATGTCATAAGTGACGGACAAATAGTTTATGGTCCTTTTTAATTCATCATCATTTAAGGGTCTCTCATAAATCAACAAACGGGCCATTTCACCATCAAAGGATTCAGCACCAGGATGATTGGTGGCATCCCGTTCCGTTCCAATAGCCAATTTTGAAGAATCGGAATAGCTATTAATTAGAATTGGCTTTGTGGCAATGGCCTTTGCTTCATTGACAAATAGCTCGATGTCTACCGTATCTACTCCGGCACCCATCCTCGCAGCGACAATATAATAGCTGTTGGGATTTAGTCCAATGCCACGAACTTTGGGGTTGTTGTTGTCAAAACGACCAAAAGAGATTCCGTTTCTTGAACCGCACCAAATCGTTAGATCATCTTCCAAGCTTCCCCATATGCCTTCATACTTGCCCCCATTTTTCAAATTGCCCAAGAAAGAATTGACATCCTTTAATCGGCCCTGTCCAAACTCGGTTTTTATTCTACTGTTTTGAGTATTGTAGGGTCTTAGTACGGCAAACCATGTATATCCACTTCCCTTAATTAGGTAATCGAAGGCATCTTCTTTTTTATTGATTAATTCATCTTCCCTGAAAACAAGGACATTGTGGTTATTTATCTGAGGTACGTTTTTCTTGATTCTAGGTCTCCCGGAACCTGGCATTGTTAATCGTATACCATAATCATTGGGCTCAAAATGTTTAGCGGGAAAGGTGGATATTTTATTGGTCCACCGTATCACTTCTTGTTTTTTGTTCGTGACCACCAATGAGTCGGCATCCAAGTCCAAAATTAGACCATGGGTACTAAAGTTTTCCTTAGAGCCGTTTCCAGATGCCCATACGATACCTCCTTCGATAAGCTTTTGGAAATTACTATCCGCATAAATTTCCTCCGTATGTCCCAAGGAGGTAAAAAATGAACGTCCACCGTCAAAGTATTGATACCAAGTAAAGGGATGGTCTCCTCCCATTTTTAAGTTGGTATCTGCGTGATAGGAGTCCTCCTCCAAGGATATCAGGACATTGACGCTTCCCCTTGGGTTACTTGAGAAGTAGTGCCACTCATCCTTTACCTGCCATTTTTTAGGAAGGTGCTTTGTGCCAATATGGTCTTCATTTTCGATGGTCAAAGTAGCTTTTTGAACTTCTGGATGTCCTACCAGACGCGTGCCAATAAGTTGTTCATACCATTTTTGAAATTTGACCTCTTCATTCCAAATTGCGCCGGCGCAATGTACTCCGATAAAGCCTCCTCCTTCTCTTATGAAGTTTTGTAGTGCTCTTTGCTGTGATTGTGAGAAAATGGCCCCTTCAGTACCACAATTATTATTGAAGATGACCACATCCATAATGGAAAGCACCTTTGCATTTAGGTCATTAGCATCACGGGTGGAAACTACCTCCCAACCATTTTTGGTGCCAAGGGATTCGATCAGGGAATTTGCCTCATCTTTCGAATCGTGCTGGTAGCCACTGTCTCCCTGAAAATTCAGTATCCTTATCTGGGCATTTACGGGCAACATTTGGGCAAATAGCGCAAGTAAAACAGGTAGAAGTAAATTCTTCATAGGAGTGACTTAAGTTTTCTCAAGTGGAATGTCAGATTATAAGCAGTTCCAAACCTCTAAAAATCAAATCTCAATCTTATTCAGTTCCAATCAGATTAGAGAATTTCACGACTTCTTCTGTACTATTTAAATTTCAAATACCTAATTCTGAATTTGATTCAGTTATTCCCCTGCTGCCCAATTTACCTTTAACTTCTCATACAACATTTCGAAGGTGCCATCACGGTCTACTTTTCTACACCGCAAAAATTTGCCGTTTGTTTTGTAAAAATTATAGTCCATGTACGTATTGATGGTGGGACAAATGGTTTCTTCCCATTCGCCCAGTTCGGGATCGATTAAAACAGCTATGTCTCCAAGGTCGAAAAAACCTTTTTTTGTGCCTTGCCAATAGTCACTTTTAAAACGGTAATTGTAGAGGTATTTACCAAGTTCCCCGTAGGGTTCAACCTGCTCTTTGGATTCCTGCATGGTCCCTGCCGATAGATTCGTACCCGTATCAAACATTACGAATGGAACCGGTGAATGGAACAATATACGTGCCGCATGCATATCTCCTTTTACATTGTAGTTGTGCGCGCGATAAGGCCAGGTGTTTTCTGTTCGGCCATGCCAAAAGAAGATAACCCTGTCCGCAATTTTGGGTTCTTTAAGATAGGCGGATGCTAAATCAGTGGCGGAGCCCAGGCCAATGACCCATAGGGGATTTTCCCCGGAACCCTCCATTGCCTTTTCAATAATAAAATCCACCCCCTCTGAATGGCTTGGTTCAAACTGATATTGCATGGGATGTGAGCCTTCATAAACTGGATATTTCCCCTTTAGGCCTGCTTTGTCCAAAATGGTCTCGATAACACTTACCGATCCACTTATGCTCTTTCTCCCAACCCCAAAAACATGATCATAATTGCTTCCCACAAAACCCTCAATTTGAAATTTTTCGGGAGATAGGATGGCCAGGGCAATGGCCCAAACATCGTCAATCTCATTTTTGGCATCGCTTACTATGATGGTCCGTATTTTTTCATCTTTGGGTGGAATTTTGGGGATGGTTTCCTTTGTTCCATGATAAACATCCTCTTGTCCGAAGACAGCAGTGGAAAAGAAAACAAATAGTAGAACCTTAAAGTTACTCATCATTTTAGACAATCTGGTTGGAGCTATGGTTTTGTTTCTCATTGTATGTTTTGTTTTTAATTTCACAATCTTAGTTTTAACGCTATGTGATAAATATCTTAGAGTACATCGTAAGTTGTCTCACCTATTCGGAAATCGCTACGCCAACATATGAATCTGCGGTTCCATAGTATAAAAACCATTTCGACCCAAAATGGACCAGGCCTTCTGAGAATACCGTACCCGATTTGTATTGACCCGTAATTTCATGGGGCAATGTTGGTTTTAGCAAACAAGTATCGGAACGGAAAAGTAGTTTTTCAGGATTATTCACGTCAAAAACCGCCTTTCCGAGCGAATAAGTCCCTGCAGGTAAATTTATGTCCCGAAATGCATTATTATCAGAGTTTTTACCATTGTAGAACAGTACGATACCTTCATCATTTATCAATGCAGGGGGTCCACATTCTGCCAGCGCACTGTCAAATTTATTTTTCCTCGCACCGAGAATTACCTTGAGCTCTTCGGCTTCATTCAAGAGAGGCGTCCAGTCAATCAGGTTATCGGACCATGCAAGATTGACAAAATGCTCCCCCCAGTACATCCAGTATTTTCCGTTTATTTTTGCAACCGTTTGTTTGCCTCCTTCCATTTTTGTGACAATGGAGCCTGATTTTGACCAATGGTCTATAAATTTCCCACCATAAGCTCTTGCAAGCGCGAGTCCCTTTTTTTCCCAGTTTATCAGGTCCTTGGAAAATGCAACACTTAATCTTGCAATTTTGTGGTTCCATGAAGTATAGGTCATTACATACAAACCATCTTCCGTTTCAACTATCCTTGGGTCTTCGCAACCCCCTGGATAATCATACTGCATAAATTCACCTTGATTAGGATAAAGGACCGGCGTTGGATGTTTTGTGAAATGTATGCCATCATCACTATAGGCCAAACCAATTCTGGAAGTACGGCCTCCAAGATGGGCTTTTGGATTGTCTTCGCATCGTAGAAGTAAGTATACTTTATCGTCCTTTACTATGGCCGCCGGATTGAATACATCCGCTTTTTGCCACTGTACAACCTCCTTTTTTACAGGACAGGTAAAGGTAAAGGATGAGTCTGCGCGAACAACAGGGTTTTCTTTTGGTTTATAAAGCGATTTAAAGTCCCATTCAAAAGAAGGAGGTGTATTACATCCTAGAGCCAACAAGAAAATTGCCAGGGCAAAATAGTAGTTAGACATTTTTTTCATCATTTTATTCTTTTGATTGTTTCCATTTTTATTTGCAATAAATTTTCAAAACTTTAGTGTATAGGTTAGCAAGGATGATTTTCGTTTTTGTCGGTTTCAAGGCGGAATAGATTTAAAGTCAATCTCCAGCCTAACGAGAAGCTTCTTTTTACGCTCCCAAAAATGTTTTTATCAATTGAATTTATTTAACCCCTTGTAAAAATCCTTAACGATATTTTCTTTGTCAAAATCCTCCCAGATTATAATCTTTCTGGGATTTTCTGGTCGTTGGATCCATATCTTATCAACCATGACCGGACATGGAATCTCGGTAGCGCTTGCCCATTTAGGATTTTTGACAATGGCAACCGCAGCCATATCAAAAAGCGATCTGGTAGGTGGGTCACTGTGATAATCAATATGGGTGAACAGGTTTACGGAATAATCCCCA
>JANQQQ010000019.1 GCA_028284935.1 Croceivirga sp. | reverse complement strand
CAAGAGCGCCAAGAGTACTAAAAAGCAAAATGTACTGAATGTCAACTTGATAAATTGTTTAATAGTTAGCGAATTCATAATTTCACATAATGTTTGATGGTTGTAATTCTTTATAATTCTCAGACTTTTGGCAGTCTGTTGTTGCTCGCCAAAGTGTTACAGACTGCCTCTTTTTTGCACTATTTTTTATCTCATAGGCTTATTATCGTTTGGTTTAGTTTTTAATCTCTACAACTTCCGGTAATCAGAATTTTATTATCCTCCAAATATTCGTACCCCATCCCCTTTTTGACATGTTTAATACTTTCCAACACTGTGGCGAGGGTCTGGTTATTGTAGGTTGCCGTGATATGACAGTTCTCTAGTTTTTCATTTTCAAAAACGAAGTCAACACCATACCATCTTTCAAGGATTTCGGTAGTTTCTGCCAACGTGGCATCCTTAATATGAATAATCCCGTTTTTCCAATCGATGTAAGGATTTATTTGTACTTCAGAGGTATTTATGGTCTTTTTCAAATTGTTGAAAACGGCCTGTTCGTTTGGGTGAATAACTACGGTACTATCCGCCGAGGCAATCTTTACTTTTCCAGAAGCCAGTGTAACCGCTATTTCCTCTTTATCCGGATAGGCATTTACATTAAAAGAGGTTCCCAATACTTCAGTAGTGAGGTCTGCAGTTTTTATCAAAAAAGGCTTATCCTTGTTTTCGACAACATCGAAAAACGCTTCACCAATGAGTTCAACTTCTCTGGAATCTCCTTCAAAACGTTCCGCAAATCGAATTGTACTTCCCGAATTCAAAACAACCTTGGTTCCATCCGAAAGAGTCACATTCAATTTTTGGCCCCAATCGGTACGTTCCATAATTTCAGCAATTGGCTTCGGAGGAGTATCATCGTTTGACCAGTTGTAGGTTACTATACCCAAGCCTATGATTACTACCCATGAAGCAGAAATTTGCAACCATTTGTAAATCGTCCTCCCTTTATTGTTTTTGCGGATAATTCGAGAAAGGTTTTGCTTTACGGTTATCTTGTTACTTTCGCTTTTGAAATCTACTTCTTCACTTTTTGATAAAAGAATACTTTCGAATCGTTCCAATTGTCTTTCCTCTGCAGCTGTTATTGTGCCGTCCAGGTATTTCTGCATTAATTTTTTGACGTCGTTTTCAGTCATTGCATATGTCTTACAATAAGAAGTAACAAAAGCACATCGCTACGCACATCAAAAAAAGAAGACTTAATAATTTCTTAAAAAATGGGAATTATTGTTAACCTTAAGGTAAAAGGGGTCAACTAGAGAAAAGAGAAAGATCTTACTGTGGTTAAATCCTTTCGAAGTTTACGAAGAGCCAGGGATATCTGGTTTTCAACGGAACGCTGGGATATATTAAGTTGCTTTGCAATTTCTACATTATTAATATCATTGATACGACTTAGTTTAAACACCTCTTGACACCTCTTTGGCAGGCTTTCAATAGTTCTACTTATAGCTTTAGACAATTCAATAACATCTTGGTGTTGTTCTACGTCTGGTACAATGAAAATAGCTTTAGCCGCTTCCAGCTGAGTTTCGTTGAATTTTTTGTCTCGAAAATGATTATAACAACGAAATCGTACGGCCTTATAGAGATAGGACTTAATATTACCAACATCAATTTGCTCCTTTCGTTGCCAATAATCCGTCCATACATCTTGCACTAAATCCTTGGCAATGGCATCATCCATGATTATTGAGGCGGCATAAATCATCATCGGTTCCCATAATAAATCAATCAAGGCATTAAGTGACCTCTCATTCGAGCTTTTAATCCCCTTAGCCAAAAACTCTATGTTAACTGTGGTGTTATCTTCCATCCCAATGACATACAAATAACATAAATAATTGAGTGTGCTGACATTATAATATTGTAAAATTCGTTGATTAAATGTAAACTTTATTGATTAAATGTAAACTTTATGGGTGTACTAAGAAATTCTTCTTTAGGACTTACAACTCAATGAAAATTGATTTCTGACGGAGGTGGGCCTGCGCAACTTAATAATGCAGGGATTAGGAGCAAGTATCTAGTACACTTCGGGTAACATGGGGTACGGCCAAAAATATCTCTATAAATGAAGCTATGACTCATTTATAGAGGATATCCAGCAGTATTCGGTTACAAAAGTTCAATTAATAATCCCGTACATTAATCACAATGAGCAGCGTTTCACAAAATGAACGTTTTTTAATACCAGCAATTGTACTTCCAAAATATTTGCGATTGGGGACTTCTGCTTTTGAATATCAATCCACTAAGGCTTAAAAGACCTATAACATGTAATTATTTGTTTATTTAGATATTTAAATAACAATCCCTTTTAAAGAATCCAATAAAATCTCCAATATTTTGGATAAGAGTGTGCATTCAACGAGAATAAAAAAGCTTACCGTAAACTATAAGATTTTGATATTCAAAAAGTTATTCCAATATTTTAAAAAATGGTCACCGATTTGGTCACCGGTCCCATGGAACATTTTAGATGAACTGAATGGCATTTAAAAGTGATAAAACATTATTGGAATTTAAAATATTTATGGAAGAAAATAACCTAGCAAAGTAATTGCTGCACTTAAGTTCGGTATTCTTGAAATGTTTGGACTCGGTCAACCAGAAGACAAGTTTCGTGTGGCAGCCAAATCGCTAATGGACCACTTTCCAAAAATTAAGAAAGTTGTAGGAAAAACACGAAAATCCGTAAGTGCTTCCCATCAGCAAATTCAAGGTAAAATGTGGAATGGGAATCAGTATCTCAAGACCAAAACTTTGAATATAACCCCGGTTGTCGATCGTGTTGGTACCGGGGACGCTTTTGCGGCCGGACTTATCCATGGTCTCTTGCATTGTGATTCGGATGAAGAAGCGCTTAATTTTGCTTCCGCCGCCTGTGCATTAAAACACACCGTTCCCGGCGATGTCAATATAGTATCTCTAGAGAATGTTACAAGTTTAATGCAAGGCAATACTTCAGGGGCTATTAAGAGGTAGGTTGAATTTCAAAAAAACCCTACATCATTTACCAAAAGGTAAATTATTTAGGAAAAACGAGCGCTTTTAAAGAAAAAGGGATAAAGTAGAAAAACAAAAACCCCGATGGAACCGGAGTCTTAAGCTCGTGATCGCGGAAGGATTCGAACCTTCGACCGTCTGCTTAGAAGTAAGCTATTTTATCACTAATTTTATTGGCTTTCTTGGAGTTAAAATTACTATTTGCATAAAATTTGCATAAAAGTGAAAAATCACAAAGAACTTCTTAAAGAAAATATTGAGCTAACCTATAAAGAAACCCAGAAACTTCCCTATTCCTCTGGCAAGTATAAAATTCTTCTAATATTAGCTATATTGTACGGTTATATTGAGAAAAACAAAACTCAGATTTAAAAGTCTCTTTCGGAAACTATTTGAACTGCGTTGTCGGGTACGTAGACCTCCACAATTTTCAAATTATGCCTACCTGAGACAGTTCGTCTATGTCTGCTCGCTGCTGCCCTAGCAGAAGTCTCATTGGCATAAAGTCTACTTTCATAGTTATGGTTACTGCAGGTTGCTTTATATAATATCATAGTATATATTTTATTTAATTATTGTAAAAAATTTATAGGAAATGTAGCTTGAAGTCCAATCGTATTTCTACCTAACAATGTTTCTTGCGATTCTGAGGTGTTAAATATGTCATTGAGTCTGTAGAAAATTTCCAGATTAACTACTGATGTCTGTTTATCGACTTTTTGAAAAGGAACAAGCAAACCCAACTTTACCGATGTGGTTGGTTTCTGAAAATCTCTTGCCAATAATGTTGGGTTGATATGAAGAGCTATTGTTCTAGTCCTTCCATAGAACATATAGAAATCAACAAATGGCATAACTTGTTCAATATTTTCTTTAAACTCTCCTAGGAATGCACTTTGTTTTTGAAGTACCTCTCTCTGCGAATCATCAGAAGTAAATTGGGTATCGACTACTTCTACGCTTTTAAGTGAGCTCAGATTACTAGTATTGCTATAACTGAATCCGAATGAAACGAATATGTCAAAATCATTTGATTTAGACCAATTATAATGAGAATAGGCAAAATTAAATCCACTGGAAGTAAAAGAACTATCTATTACCTGTTTTGTTGCTTCCATAGACTCATCAAATAGTTTGAAAGAATCATTCCTGTAGTTTAGACCAAATGAAAACCACGATAGCTTAATCGCTTCTATTTCAGAGGCCATTCTTTTTTTTCTTAAAGCCTCTAACTTTTTATCTCTTTTTTGTCTCGCTATTTCTTTTAGCAAATCAATCTTTTCCTCATCCCCAAGGCCCATTCCTTCTATTTCATTTTTTTCCTTCCTTAGTTTTTTGACCTTTTTCTCAAGTTTCAACATTTCATATTCTACCACCTCAATCTCAGCACTAAGACTGTCAACTCGGAGCTGTTTTATCGTAGGTGCTAAACTGGCATCATTTGAAACCGTATTTTTCTTGCCCAATAGTTTTGTCCTTGTGTCATCAAACTTTTTTAACTCCAGCTCCTTAAATGTCAAATCCTTATATCTAACCGCACCCATAGACTCTATGTCATACTCTTTTAGAATTTTCTCCTCCTCTATATTAAAGGAATCTCGAACCTCAGTATCTCTTTCTATCTGTATTTTACCAAATGGACTTATCCAATGATAGGTACCATCGATACTAATATTTGAATTAAGCTCCCCATCTGTAAATAGATCTGATATTCCTTTGGTTGCACCTCCTGAGACATTGATGTTTACAATTGTACCTGTATTTTCGAATATATTTACCCCTGCCTTAAGCGTCTTCTCATCGGTGCTTACGCTAGCAAAGTTTCCGAAATTAGAAAACGTATTCCCAGTGATGATTTTTGAAAATTGGACATTCAAAATCTCTTGAAATTCCTCTTCGGAGCTTGTATATTGTGAAAAGCTTAAGCTTGTCTTAATAAGGAATAGGAGTAGTAGACTTTTTTTCATAAGTGAGTTTTTCCAATTGTAGTTAATAAACAAAGGATTCGAAATACCCTTTTATAGGTATTTTGATTGTTTTAGGTCAATTCAAATGCCTCCAACGACACATTAAAGGACATTGTATAACAAAGAAAAAAACGGAAATAATGCAGGGGATACGGTAAAGATAAAATTTTCTATAAAAGAAAGAAAAAACTTTTGAGTCTATATTAAAAATATTACAAATCAGATAGTGACAATCACATTTATAATATACCCAAGACAAACCAGCCCACTTACAAAAATTAGAAAGAAATAAATTAGATATCCAATTTTCAAATTGTTTAGCTTGTCCTCATACACCAGATTATCATATTTGAAACCTAATCCGAAGAAAATTTTTGAAGTGTAGAATAAAGATGCAGGAATATTAAAAATCCATCTAATTATTGACTTTTTGTTCCTATTGGATTTAACTGCCTTATTAATTTTCTTATCTATATAAACCCTTTTAGACAAAAATCTCAGTATGAAAGAATTTAGAATCGTGAAAAAGAAAAAAAGATAAGCAGTATTTCTTAAGATTATCAATTTGTTATATCCATAGTCCCACCAATTCCGATCAATCCAATCAATTATCTCTAATCCTTTACTAGAATATTTCCATGACTTATATTGTTTGTCTAATTCCTCAAAGCTTTCATCATATCCTCTTTCTCTAAAATTAGATAATAAATCCAGATAAATTGAATTCATCTCCTCATCATTTAAGAACCCATTTGGATTATACAGCTCATAACCCAACCATCTCGTTTCAATATTCTTGAAGTCAATATTGTGTAGAAAAATTTTTGATTTTTTTCTATTATTCAATTGTGACTGTTTGATTATTAATTTTTCAAAACCTACGTTACTAATCGAAAGACTATCAACCATCTCATCGATATTAATATTGGATAAGAAATTACCGCCCTGAATTGTGAGTTTTCTAACTGGGCTCCCCAATCGAAATTCTTTAGAGTATGTATCTTCTACAGATACCCATCCCCATTTGGGTTTGATTTTTAGGGTGTCAAAACCAGCCCAAAACCCATGCCAAATGGAATCATTAACTTCTTTGCGTTCCTGAAAATCTGAAAAGTTTAAGTCGATTACGTTAATGGAATCTTGCTTAAAAACTAAAGTGTCTACTTTGGTGTTCCAAACTGAAAATGTTTCAAGCTTTTGTCCATCGACTTCAAATTTCTGCAAGTAACAACTTTGAATAGAACAATAATCTGAGTAGGGAAAAGAAGGAAACATTTCAACTCTACCCCGATATGGCTCATCATAAAATTTCCTGTGCCAGTATGACCCATCCAATACAATCGAATTTCTAATCAAGGAAGGAGAAATAAACGCATTTATCAAAGAGTTTTCAATTACTGCTGGAGGAAAAGAAGATACAGAACCTCTTTCTAAGATGAATCCGTCAAAGACTATCTCTCTATTACCTTGAACGTTGTAATCTAATGAACCATTATAATCAAAATACACTAAGTCTTTTACGTTATCGAAATACTCTTCTACTCCATCAGCAAATTTATGGAACACAGTACCGTCGATGGTATCAATGACCCAATTGGGGTTTGTCTTATCATAATATTTGTTGCGAACGTAGTACCAATATTTCGGCACAAATGAAGTGCGTTGAGTATCTAACCACTCACAATCTGTTTGTTCCAACAAAGCTCCAAAAGGTTCTTCCTCAAACACATCATATAAGTAATCATTCAAATTAGCTTCATGAAGATTTATTTTTTGACGAGAATTAAAAATCGAATCTAAACTTTTCAGTAACTCCTGTGGTGCGGTTTTTTCAAATCTTCTTAAGGGTTTAAACTTTGGTACATAAGAATCTTCCTGCCCAAAAAAGGGTTGATAGATAATTAGGATTAATAAGGTTAATTTCTTCAAGCTTTCCAACTAACTATTCCTGTTTTTCAGTTTTATACATTGTTGACTTTTCCCTTCTTCCTTTCTCCCTTTCAACAAGTGCAGACCTTTGCTCTTTGCCTTTCGTACAAAGAAACACCCTAAAAACATCAAATACCATTTCTTTGTTGTGTTTTTAGTTGTTCGGTTGTGGCCGCTCCGCCCTGCTCCGCTCACCATTACAAAGTTCAATAAATAGGTCAATACCCCATTACTATCCTATATCAGGATGGTCGAACCCATTTGGTCCATCATCAGAATGACCCAAAATGTGGTAACATAATGGGTATACATAGAATTTATTCAATAATTCAATTATATGTATTTATAAATACTGTATTGGTAAGAAATGCACCAATAGATTTTCAGCAAAATACCCCACTCAAATGGAGGGTTATACAAGAAACCTCAGGAAAAATAACAATTCAATGTCAGATTCTCAGTTTTCGTGACATTTTTGTGGCATCCACAGTGCGACTTTATCTTTGTAGTACTTTTTAGCACCCCCGCCCCTGCTAATTTTCCAATCTTATTTATCAACGCCTTTTACAGGGCCGAATAACTATTAACTATGGATAAAACCTTTTATAAGAGTATTGCTATGCCCATTGACCTGATTGAGGAAATCGATGGACTGAAACTATCAAAAATCAAACAACAGAAGACCATCAGATTTCTGGACCTACTGATGAATAAATCAATTGAAGAGCATGGGTCCATGTTCGCCTATGTGCCTTTTAGTGCCAACCTTTTCCGCAAGGTTTTCAACTCCAGGTACAGGGAATTTATAAAACCGCTTCTCGACGCCAATATCGTCCTATGTGACGAAAAGTTCAGTGGCGATACGGGCAAGGTGATGTACTACAGGGTCAATCCAGGTTTGATAGATAATATGTATGCGAATTGGGAAACAACTGTCAAATACACCTATGATTATGTGAACGAACTCAAAGAAGAAAGGTTCTTTAAGGGTTTTGAAACATTCTACAACAGCCTCGAAATAGACTACGGCGAACTATATCATACCATCGACGATTATGTTTACAACATAAGTGATTCAGATTTGAAGGTTAACTATACCATTCCTGAAGGTAGGCATCCCATCTTGTATGAGAGTGGAGAGATAAAATACCAATACAGGGATAGGGCCATAAAGGAGGCTTGTAAGCAGGGCAAGGAACTTATCCTGGACGGTGGAAAATACTATATAGATTCAGTCAAAGACTATCTGTCCTCAAAGAAACATAGGATTATGCTTTCATATACTCAGACAGTCAAAAACCTAGAACAGGGCAATATCTATGCAAAGCGGAACAAGACCAACTTTCGATTTGACCATAACTTCACTACGTTTCCCAAGATTTTGTTGAATCTAATTATTCAGCAAAATGGTCTTGAGGAGATAGATGCCACCAACAGCCAGTATGCTATTCTGGGCAATATGCTAAAGGATACCGTTTACGATGGGTATGTTCAGGATTCCACTGGTGGTGTTCTGTATGAACAGGTACAAAATGTACTCGGATGTGATAGGGACACCGCAAAATCCACAATGATGCAGGTGGTGTACGCAAAACCATCTAGGGACTACATGAAGAAAGAAAAGGAAGAGATAAGAGCACTCTACCCAGAAATGATGGCCTATGTGGATGACTTTAAAGTAAGTTACGACTACAAAGAACTGCCCGTAAGCATGCAGAAAAAAGAGGTTGAAATCTATGTGGACGGAGTTCTGGACAGACTTTATAATTTGGGCATCAACTGCATCACCAAACACGACTCCGTAATATTCTATGAAAAGGACAGGGAAATTGTAAAAAGTGTCTTGGATGAAGTCCTAAGCGAAAAGAACTATATCTTGAACCTATCATGAGAGAACTGAACCAAACTTACCAAAAAGGCACAAAGACCTATACACAAATCCGTTCCTCCAATCAAGGTTACATTTATGAGGTAACGGATTCAGAGACCGACCACATCTATTACGAGGTGTTTGAAAAAAGATACAACAGACGTTTCGATTGTATCAGTTACCCAACCGAAAAAGCCTTTGGCAAATGGGCTTGGTGCATATCAAGAGGTGAAGACTATAAAAGTGCATTGGATATAGCGATTAAAAGACTAGATTTTTTAAGTGAACTGGAAAGAGCAGCCTAAAATCAATTTTGAGGGTTGCAATTCAGGATTTAACAAACTTTCTTTTACGGTGGGTGTAAATGGCCGAATTAATCAAGAAAGTCGCTAATTTGTGTTATCGCTTCAATTTTTTGATTCCAAGAAACATTCTTCGAATTGTGTTTTAAAATGAAGCCCTAAGCCAAATTATAATGACTTAGGGCTTCACTTTCATTTTTTTGTCAAGCCGATTTGATATTTTAAAAAACAAACTGAAAGAGGTTCTATTTTATCCAATTATGATTATTAAAATCATAGAAAGAGTGATTACTGTACCCTCCTACATACTCTTTATCCCCATATACATAGCCAGCAATAATAACAATTCGATATTCATTATTCTGGTTTTGAAGGGATTCTAAAGCAGATTTATCAAGTGGAATTTTGAATTTTTCGCCTTCATTGAGATAGTAATAATGATTAGATTCAAGAGACCCTATTTTTCTTTCGCCTAGGAGCAAGCGACTGTTAGGTAAATAATCAAAAGAATACTTAGAATTCATTGCCCAAACTTCAATATGGACAGTTGGGAAATCCATGTTTGTAACATTCCATAGTCTATCATAATTAATACTAAGATACGGAGCATCCGCCCCTGTGTTTGCATAGGCGGTTAAATCAGTAAAAGATAAGTTATGCCCTTTGAAATAAGTTGAATTGTTACTTCCTGCACTCACTTCGTCTGCAAGCAACGCTGCAACGACTCCTACAAATACATCACGGAGAAACTTTCTTTGTGCGCCTACAATATTGACCATCAACATTGCAACTAAAACTGTAATTATTAGATTTCTTTTCATAATCATCGGGAATTAAAAATTAACATTTAACAAACTGACCTTGACCCAAAACGTTTATAAAATGTATTATTAATTTTTGATTAATACACTGAAATACAGTCTAATGCATGTTGAATTATTATTTCTAAAATTTAAAAGGCCAATATTCGGTATTTGTTAAAAATGACACTTTAATTTTGCGTACTGTTATATTTAAAACAATGATTAAAAATGTAAACTGTCTTCTTCAGGGGTAATTAAACTTTATTTTGATAAAAAGGCAACTAAGCACAAAAAATCAAAGGGTTACCATAGGAAAAATGGTACTTTTTTTTACTCTAAAGCATTTTTCTAAGGGGGTGTCTAAAAGAAAGGGATTTTCTTGGAAATGAAGCCATTGCAAAGATAATAAATAAATGAATTGACTGGATAAAATGAAATTTTTTTGGATTTCAGTTCTCTTCTAGATTTCAAAAAGCTCCTTTATATCTCAGTAAACGACTTCTTTACTTTTTGAACTGTACCCAAACTGACCCCACATAGTTTAGCAGTATTTCTCAAGGATTGTTTTTTCAATGTCCTGACCACATGAGGATATTTGGCCAGGAAATCTTCCTTTGATTCTACCGAGCCCCTTACACGACCTTTGTACTTACCTTGTGCCATTGCAATTGCGATTCCTTCCCGTTGTAGCTCCAACATGGTTTGCCGTTCCATCTCGGAAATGTTGGCCAGAACGGACACAATGAGCTTAAAGGCTTGATTTGGTTTTCCATTGACCAAAGATTCAATTCCCAGGTTATCCACCTTGACCACGACCTTGTTTCCTTCAAAGTATTTCAAGGTATTTAGAATATCCAAAAGGTTACGGCCAAGTCTATCAATCGATTTTACAGAAACATAATCAATCCCATTATTGGCTAAAATTTGTTTGCCTTTCTCCCGTTCTGCAAATGGAATCGTACCGCTACATATATCTACAAACAAGAGTTCGTTTGGGTTTTGAGCTATCAATTGCCGCTCTAATTTTTGGTCTGGGGTACTCACCCTTACATACCTTGCTTTCATTTAAATTTCTTTTGATAAAGATATAAATAGTATCATTTTTAGGAAGGGTATAAATAGTACACTTTGACGAGTATATATGCGTCCAATCGATAATACTAAACTGTATCACAGTTAGACCATACTCTAAAATTAATACATAGAATAAATTTCCAGAATTGCGGATATTTTAGAAGTGTTGACTAAATTTCATGCCGAATCCTCTATTATTCAACACAGTTGTTACTTAAAAGAATTAAAAGTAAAATTTCCAAGTTTCGAACGAGCTCATCTGAATTCTTTGAGAACAATAAACCTATTTTCACAGTAATAGTTATTGCCTTGCTTTCAACCTTTTTTACAGGGTATTATTTTAAAGCAATTAAAGTATACAATTTGGGTAACTTAGAATACTTTGAGGTAGTCAATAAAACAGTAACTGGTGACTCAAACGGTACTTATCGAAACTTATTTTTAAAGGGAATCCAAAACCCTGTATCCGCATCAAGGAGTGTATATGAAAAAACCGATATAGGAGATCAGGTTCCACTATTTATAATTGAAGACCAGCCAGATTATTATGTTTTTACTGGGAGAGATAAAAAGTCTCTATTTGATTTTTTGACTGAGCATCAGTTCGGAATCAACAGGTACATAAACCTCTTATATATTGTAACGATAGTAATAGTTTTTCTTGTAGGTGTTCTAATTTATTATTTAGATACTATGCTCTATTTAATTGATTATGGAACTCAACGATTAGATAGAGAAAAATCAATAAATGTTGTTGAAAAATTTCTATTTGCATCGCCTTTATTGATAGGAATTCTTATTGCAGCCATTTTTATGCGATTAGTAATTAAAGTTATCTATGCTAGTAATAGCATTGCCCCTTTGGAATCTGGACTTTATTTATTTTGTGCCTTTTTATTTTTTTTGGTTTTACCTATTATATTCGGACATGCTATCAGAAAATATAAGTACGGAAATAAAAAGTACTTTATGGTTATTAAAAATCTTATAGCTTTATTTGGAGTACTTAATATCCTAGTATCTCTTGGACAAATTTTATTTTCCTCGGAAGACCAAGAAATTACACTTAAGCTAATTATAGATACCATATTAGACAACTACAGAGCTTTTTTATAATGGTAAATGCAACGATAATAACACTTACATTGAAAACTAGAAACAAACATTTGGACATTATTAATTTCCTAAAGAAATAATATTTGATAATCAACTAAAAATTGACCCATAATTTTCAATTAACACATTGATAATAGTATTGAAAGTTAAGTTTTCATCTTTCGAAGTGAACAAAATTTGACATAATAGAAATAGAAAGTTAAGTATACCGAATAAAGCTAGAACTAGCTTTAAATACACAAGGAACATCTTCTTTCCATCTCTATATTTCAAGGATGCCATGCCAAAAAGGTAGGGCAAGAAGAGAAAGAAAAGAAATGAAAGAAATAGGTATAATCCCGACAAGAAAAACCCAATATTATAATCATAATATATTGCCCTAATAATAATGCGGAAAAAAATGGCGGAAATGAAGAAACCCAAAATAAATGGAGATATTGTGACAATCGCCTCTAATATCGTTTTAGGCAACGGCTCACTTTTTGTCTCAATGCCTTTTTCCTTAATAAATTTTTCAAATTCGAAATTGTTCATTACTCTTTTTCTCCACTCATATATTTCAATTTGTGTGTCACCAAACCAGTGTCTTTCCTTTGCAATTTTTTTTATGGCATAGAGATAGAATAAAACAATCTGTCCAACTATAAAAAATAAATACAGGGCATATTCCAAATAATTAAATATCCCAGCAGTATTGAAAAAGTAATCTCTTATTTCTTTTGACTCACTCCCCGTAAACTCATAGAAATTAGGTTGATTCTTTATGATATGAACGGGTATTTTTTGGTTTATTTGAGTGCGCTGATATATTTCAAATGTTGTGCTGACATGGTCATCGGGAAAATTGGCAAGTCTTAAATTATAATAATGGTCTCCACGACCATCTGGACTAGTAGTTTTTTCAACAACTTCATAATATTCTATTTCACCAAGGTTATAAACTTTTATCGATTTATATAACAATCCAGAGAACAACGACATGACTAAGGCCATAAATACTGCAATTATTGCAAGTATATGTTCCTCTAAGAATTCCGAAATTTTCTCTGTAATATTTTTATACATCATTTGATGTTATATTCTTTTATCATATTTGAAATGTCAAGCAAGAAAAGTAACCCTAATTTTTCACGAATAAGATAATTCAATCTTAACTCATTCAGAATGCAGAAATAGCTCTCTTTTAAGATGGATTAAAGTACAGAACTATTAAGAATTGGCATGAAAAATAAAAGGCTGTCTTAAAAGACAACCTTTATCTTGTAGCAGACCGAGGAGTCGAACCTCAAACCCATCCCTAGGGTCATTAAATGCTGGAGCTTTCAAGGAATTTCTGTTTGGACAAGTCTGCTGGTTGGGATGGTCTGCCCACCAAATAGAAATATCATTATTAAAAATACTTGAAAAGTAATAAGGGTTAATCCTTTTGCGATGGTCTTGTATCTCTTTTTCATACGACTTAATTTTTTAATTGTTAAATCACAGATCAATCGAACAATAACCCCTTGAATTAAGCTATAAACCCAACTATTTAGTTCACCAAGATTTTAAAACGATTTATAAATAAAGGATAAAATTCATTCTATCATACAACTCAATTTTTCTTTTTTTATTTCTTCTGACTCTGTATTTCAAATTGAAACCATAAAATTGAACAGGGAAGGAGTGTTATACACAATCAACTAGTTCAATCATCCATAGATGGTAGAAGATATTTGCAAAGTTCCCAAAATGATTTTCTAAATGAAAATACCCAATATTGGGTATTCCCTGATGGGACTTCCAAAACTAATTTCGGCTAAACATTTATCTAAGTTCAAAAAAACAAAAATTATGAAATCAATTTTGACTCTATTTTTAATCATTGGCATTTTGTGCCCTGGTTTAGAAGCCCAAACTGATCCACCAATTGGTAGTATTGTAATTTGGGCAGGACCTTCATCAACAATTCCCAATGGTTGGAAGAGATGCAACGGTGAGTATTTAACTAAATCAGCTCATCCTGAGCTTTCTGATGTAATACAAGATTATTGGGGACCTTACAGGCAATCTGCTGGCACGGTGGTTTCTTTTCGCCTACCAGATTTAAGAGGGGTTCTTTTAAGAGGGGTTAATGAAGCAAGAAATGATGGATATGCAGACCCAGACGCCCAAAACAGAAATAGTTCAAGGGGAATACCTAACGAGGTCGGTAGCTTTCAGCTTGACGCATTTCAAGAACATATTCATCAAGTGGGTAATAGCAGTTCCGATAAGCGTGCAGATTCCCAACCCGAAAGAACTAGATTTGCTGATTTCTATCCTGGTTCTGGAGGTGCCAGCGCACCATATACTTCAGGTGCCACGTCACAAACAACCTTAGGGGGAGTACCTAGAATTGCTTCTGAAACACGTGCTAAGAATGCCTATGTATATTATATCATCAGGGTTGAATGATATATGTAATAACAACGACTACATTTAAAAAAGGCTTGAAATATCCACTGTAATTTCAAGCCTTTTTTAATAGCTTTATGTTCACAATAAGATTATTTTAAAGTGTTACTTCTTGACGAAATCATAGCCGAAACCGTTATCCGTAATAAAAAGAGAGTATGTATTTAACTCACTCATTTGTCGCAATTTCAAAAGGAGAGCTTGACTACTTGTTCTTTTATATCACAGAAGAATATATAGAAGAACAAGAATTCTTAAGAAAAAAGCTTAACCCGATATTGGAAAGATTCGGAAGAGAATTATTGGAAAAAGCTGCTCTTGTAAAGGCATTTGATAAGGACATAGAATTCGCAAACAATGAACTAACAGAAAAGTTCGACCAAAAATTTAGCCAAGAAACTATTTCGTCTATAAATAATAAGATGGAAAAACCTGGTCTGTTGATTCTTAATTCAGATTTAAAATCATTTGACCCTAAAGAACATAATTGGCTATATGTTTCTTTAGATGGATTTATAGATGATAAAGGCAATGTTATACTGATTTCGATGATAGCATTCTTCGATATGTTAAAAGAAGCTGTCCTAAATGGGAAGAATCTTTTTGAAGAAGCTAAAGATTATATTAATAAGCAGAAAGCTATCAGTGCACACGAAATGGTCGAGCTAAAGCCAGGGATTTTTGGAGTTTCAATTGACTTAAAAGAAGCATTTAATTTTTTCAGAGGACTTAAGAAATAAAAAGATAACAACAATGTATATTACATAGCCGAGATAGTTATGTGCAATCAAGTCAAAAATGAGTAAAGGAACTAAGAGTGGGAAATGTAAATTATGTCTTGAAACAAAAGAATTAAATTTTGAGCATATTCCTCCTCGTTCTGCTTTTAATAAAGACACCAAATATTATGTTATTGACCAAACAGAATACTATCAAAAGGCAAAGGAATATACTTTTGGAAATATAAAACCTAAATCACGAAAAGAACAAGGTGGAATGGGAGAATTTAGCTTTTGTTTTGATTGCAATGGTTTTTTAGGCTCAAATTACGTCCGAACTTATAAAAAGTTTGCACAAATAGCTATGAGCATTATTCAATCAAATGATAAAAACATTAAAGCTTTTCAATTTGACATTTCCGACATAAATCTGCTAAAATTTTTAAAGCAAATCACAGCAATATTTATTGCTTCTAATCACCATACTTTTACGGAAAGTTACCCCGAACTTCTTGAATTTGTCAGAAACAAAAATACGTCGGAACTATCTGAAAGATTTAGATTTTATATGTACCTGAATAATGAAGGGAAGAATCGGAATGGACAAATTCATTTTACCAACCTTTATGGAACAGTATGTGAATTTACATTCAGACCTTTTGGATTTGTTTTAAGCATTGACAATCCGAAAAGAATTATGGAATTGTCGGAAATAACGAACTTTAAGCATTACGACAAAGCGAATAAGTTGGACAAACTCCCAATTGTTTTGAATAAGTATCCAACATACTATCCATTTCCACTCGATTACAGGACTGAAATAGAATTGAATAGTAGCACATAACATTGAGTAAAACTCATTACGGCTTTCCTTCTGACTTTAGATTTATTAATCATTATTATGGCGAATCTCTCCGCATCTAAATCTAATTTCAAAAATCTTATACGAAAAGGTAGGGGGTAATTCGAAAAACGAAGAGTTGTACCCAAAAATTTCCTAGGATGGGTAAAGGGACAATTGCTCTCTTAATTTTCGATATCTAAATACCTTCAAAAACCTTATACATACACAACAACTACATTTTCGTACCGAAACTAACGTCATTTTAAGGGTCATTTTTCCATTTTCGGCAAATCGGGGGTTATGAAACATTTTTGACCACTTTTTGCAGTATTTCCAAGTTTTGTCCATACCCATAAAAACCCTGCACTTGGCATTTCAGTTTTGCAGATAGATTAGGGTCATAAAATTCTTAATATCAAATCTTTGAGTTACGAAAATTTTAATACGACTAAAAGTGAAATTCTATGACATCTCATGTTTTACAAGGTGTAAAAAAGGACAAAATCAGGGGTTTGGAGGGGGATGCTCACAGAATCACTCTGGGTTCGACTGAATTTGGATGATTTTCATACCGAAATCGTCAGATATAAGGCAGAAACTCACCAATTACCCTTTTTTCAGCCCTGCTTACGATAGATTCTATTTCATTAGAGGTGTATACCCTATTTATTTCTGGTTTTTGACATAAATTATTTATTAATGACTGAGCAAAATTGGCCAAAGAGTCCATAATCAAGGTATTTGATGTTGCCGAATGCTTTAATTGAGCTGGGGTATCAGCTATACACCGTTTAATATGATTACGAAATGCTCCTTCTACTGTGTTTTGAAGTTTTTTAATTGAATCCTCCCTTGATATTCTTAAACTATCAACAGTTACTCGACGAGGTTTTAAACCTTGTTTAGGTTGAGATTGAAAGGTTCTTTTTGATTTGTTTGAATTATAAATTATTGCCCATATAAACAGGCCAGCAATTATGGCAACTACTAAAAACATTAATACAGGTTTTTGTTAAAAATTGCTTTAGGACTCATATAAAGTTCTTGTACAACTTTTAAAATAACGCATACATGCGTTTATAAATTGTATAGGGTTTGGAGACTTTTATTTTGTGATAAACGTAAAAGACGAAAAACTTCTTAAATCATTCGGTAGAAATATCAGGTTGCTCCGAAAACAGGCGGGACTGACCCAAGAGGAGCTTGCCAATGATGCGGATATATCACTTTCCCAAATAGGAAGGATTGAACGGGGCGAAATAAACTCTACTATTTCCACTGCCTATGTGCTTTCTAAAGCTCTTAAAGTAGATTTATTCGAGCTTTTTAAATTTTGAAAATACTAAGCTCTTTTAAGTGTCAATCAAAATATCATTTTAACCTTATTTTATAATATTTAACATTAAAGTTAAATTAATTTCAGTAATAATTACTTTTTATTGATTTTAATTTGTTAAAATTAAATTTTTATTATTAATTTCGTAAAGACAATCATTTTAACCTAAACTAAAATAATTAACATCATTTAATGCTATCAAAGATTTTGGTTGTTATGAGAAATGTCCCTATCCTGAACGTACCTACAGTAGAAATAAATGACCAACATATCCTTTTGGTCACCAAAGGGCTTATTGAAGATTATATTTTCCTAAAAGAGCAACAGCGAAGAACTGAGAATATCACTAAAGTATGCAACAAAGAAAGGGCATTAGAGATTTTAGGTTGTTCCGAGTCCTCTTTATATCGTAAAATGAGAAAGAGAAATTGTAAGATTCGTAAAGGGAGCGTCAATGGTACTTTTTTAGTATCATCATTATATGATGAATTAGAAAATTAAATCCAGTACTTTTTGATGTTCTGCATCTTGAATATCGTTGGGCATTGTCTTTTGGTACAAATGGGTAACTGACGTGGATTTATGTCCTTGAATACTCATAATGACCAAATCATTGATAAAAAGCTCTCCTGCATAGGTTCTAAAAAGGTATCTAGGCGTTTTGGTACGTATTTTGGGAATGCCCAATGAATCACTCACCCTTGCCAAGGTACGGGCAATATATTGGTTCTGTTTGGTGTATTTTGGTGTGGATGGGTCAGACAAGAACGTAAAAATCCGTTCCGAATCTTTATCCCCATATTTTTCTATAACCGCTAATGCAAATGGTGATAACATCACATCGACCAATTCACCTTTACTGGGCTTGTTACGATTTTTAAATCGCCTAAATACCAATCTACTATCCTTTACATTCTTCCACCTAAAATTAGCTACATCTGCTAGGTCATGTCCTCCAATGGAGAACTGAAATAAGAATACCTCAATAATCTTTTGCATATTCTCCTTACTGGCATTGGAAGTTGATTGCTTGGGCTGAAAATTCAAAAGCTTCTTAATATCCTCCTTTTTCCAATACTCTATTTCAGGTGTTGAACTTGGGATGCTTTTCATAATTCCCAAAAAGGGATTGTCTTTTTTAATTTCCATGCTATCCCTACGTTGCGCTTCCTTGTAAATGGTACGCAAAGACCTCAATGTAGTGTGTATCCCTGCTCCTGTTCCAGTAGTAAGCTTCTTTTTGTAGATTACATATCGATTCAAAAATTCATAGGTTACATCGTTTATATTCAGTCTTTCATCACCTAAAAAGTTCTTCAATTGAGCTATGGCATCAGAAAAATGTCTTACAGAATAACCTTGGGACTTCCTTTCTTCAATAAATTCTCTGGCAAATTCCTCAAAATCAACAAACTTTTCACTTTTTAGCTCCTTTACTCTTTTCTCTAAAACCAATAGTTCTAGGTCTTTATTCCCTCCATAACCATCCCTTATTATTCCAACACTTTCGTCAAGACTTCGCCCGTGTTCATTACAAAAATCGACCCTATCCTGAAAATCTTGCATAAAACGACCTAGCTCCGATGTCAGTTTTAGCTCCTTACTCTTTTGATAACATCCAAAACTAATTTGACGTTGCTTTTTCTCTTTCGTACCGTAAATGGTTAGTTTTACAGGGTATCCACGCTTTGTTTCATATCGGGTATCAAGATATAGGGAAATCTGTAACATACTGGGAATCTATAAAGTAAAGCTATGCAAATTTGCATAAGATTTGCATAAAATTTGAGTAAAAATGACAAAAAAAGGCTATTTTTAACTGTGCGAGTAATAATTGAAAAAAGTCTAAAAATGAAAAAACCCCTTATTTAAAGGGGTTTAAGAGTGTGATCGCGGAAGGATTCGAACCTTCGACCGTCTGCTTAGAAGGCAGATGCTCTATCCAGCTGAGCTACGCGACCCTATTTAACTGAAATCCAAGCTAGACTTTCTTTATGCTCAAGGGAGTAGTCTTGACTCCCCAACCAAAAGGGTAAACCAACCCTGGATTTTCAGCGGGGCAAAAATAATCATAAATCATCAAATCCCTAAAATTCTTATGAGATATCGAGCATTAATTTGAAACCTGTCAACCTATCAGGGAATAGCAAGCCAAAATTCTTCCATTACCTAAAATTTAGAATTATCTTACCCATTGGTCACTAAATGGTTTTTGTACAATGAAGTTTTTTCTGGGACTCGATATTGGTAGCTCTTCCATAAAGGTGGCATTGGTGGACGCCTCCAACGGAAAACGCATTGGGGTCGTTCAAAAACCTGAGTCAGAAATGGCTATCCACTCGCCTGTAGCCGGATGGGCAGAGCAACATCCAGAAGACTGGTGGTACCATGTATGTGAGGGAATATCAAAAATAAAAACGGTCTTTGACATAGCTGAAAAGGACATTGTTGGCATCGGCATCGCCTATCAAATGCATGGATTGGTCCTAGTGGATGATAAGGGCCGAGTGCTCCAAAAATCGATTATATGGTGCGACGGTAGGGCCGTAAAAATTGGAGAACAAACCCATCTGGGTTTAGGTGATGACTATTGTAAACAACATCTTTTGAATGCCCCCGGAAACTTTACCGCTTCAAAATTGCGATGGGTATTGGAGAATGAACCTGATAATTATCGCAGGATTTCTAAATTTATGTTGCCGGGCGACTATATTGCCTACAGGCTTTCCGGTAGCATTAACTCCACCGTTTCGGGAATGTCCGAAGGGATTTTTTGGGATTTTAAGAATAACAGAATCTCCGAGGAACTTTTGGATTATCTGGACATCGACCAGCGCATGGTCCCCGAGTTAGTAAACACTTTTTCCGAACAATCCTTGGTTTCAAATCAGGGATCTAAGGAAAGCGGACTTGTGGAAGGAACCCCCATTTTGTATCGCGCCGGGGATCAACCAAACAACGCACTGGCCTTAAACGTCCTGAACCCTGGGGAAGTAGCGGCTACCGGAGGAACTTCTGGGGTGATGTACGCCGTTACGGACAATTTGCAGGTGGAGGAATATGATAGAGTCAACAATTTTGCCCATGTCAATTATGATTTTAAAAGTGAGCCAAAAATTGGAAAACTCTTGTGCATCAATGGTGCCGGTATTCAATACCGATGGTTGCTCAACCATCTAAGTGTTGGTTCCTATAAAGAGATGAACCAACTAGCCTCAGAGGTTGAAGTTGGGTCAGATGGGGTATGCATCCTTCCTTTTGGCAACGGGCCCGAACGTATCTTTAAAAACAAGGATATAGGCACCAGAATCGTAAATCTTAACTTGAACAGACACCACAAAGGTCATCTTTGCCGGGCTGCATTGGAAGGCATCGCTTTCGCTTTTGTCCATGGTTTTGAAATCATGCAAAACGAGGGCATTGTACCCAAAGTCATTAGAGCCGGCAATGACAACCTTTTCCGTTCAAAAATTTTTTCAACCACCATTGCGACCCTAATCCAGAAGGAAATAGAAATATACGACACCACAGGAGCGGTGGGCGCGGCTAGGGCCTGTATTATTCATTCCGGTGGATACCAAGAGTTTTCTTCGTTTGTAGGGAACGACTATAGCATGACCTATGTCCCCAATACTAAAAAGGAACCCTATATAAGGGCTTATGACCTATGGAAGGAAGAACTTCTTAGAACTATTAAAAACGAAACCAATTAAATATGGCACTGATAGGAGAGAAAGAATATTTTCAAGGCATCAATGAAATTAAATATGAGGGAAGGGATTCCGATAACCCTTTAGCCTTCAAATTTTACAATCCGGAACAAGTGGTCGCCGGAAAAACCATGCGCGATCACTTTAAATTTGCCATGGCCTATTGGCATACCCTTTGTGGAACAGGGGGAGATCCCTTCGGCCCTGGAACAAAAGACTTTCCATGGTCCAAAGCTGCAGACCCCATGGTAGCTGCACGCGAAAAGGCGGATGCCGCCTTTGAGTTCATTACTAAGATGGGATTTGATTATTTCTGTTTTCATGACCATGACCTTGTGGATGAGGCCACCAGCTTAGTTGATTCTGAAAAAAGGGTCATTAAAACAGTGGAGTATCTTAAGGAAAAGATGAACGCCTCAGGGGTAAAACTGCTTTGGGGAACCGCTAATTTATTCTCCCATCCAAGATATATGAACGGGGCGGGATCCAATCCCAACTTTGATGTAGTGGCACGGGCTGGCGCCCAATTAAAGATTGCCTTGGATGCCACTATGGAACTGAACGGCGAAAATTATGTTTTTTGGGGTGGTCGTGAAGGCTATATGTCCCTACTGAATACCCATATGAAACTGGAACAGGACAATATCGGAAGGCTGATGCGGATGGCCAGGAACTACGCGCAAGGAAATGGTTTTAAAGGTACCTTTTTCATTGAACCCAAGCCCATGGAACCCATGAAACACCAGTATGATTTTGACGCCGCTACCTCCATTAACTTCATACGTGAACAAGGGTTGGATAAAGATTTTAAATTGAATATTGAAGTGAACCATGCCACTTTGGCCCAACACACCTTTCAACATGAACTCCAAGTGGCGGCCAACGCCGGTATGTTGGGAAGTGTGGACGCTAATCGTGGGGATTATCAAAACGGATGGGATACCGATCAGTTTCCCAATAACGTCCTTGAGATTACCGAAGCCATGTTGGTATTTTTAAAAGCAGGTGGGCTTCAAGGTGGGGGTATCAATTTTGATGCAAAAACGAGGAGAAACTCCACAGATTTAGAGGACTTGTTCATTGCCCATATTGGTGGGGCCGATACCTTCGCAAGAGGACTATTGGTGGCTGATGCCGTCATCAATACTTCCAACTATGAGCATTTACTTAATAATAGGTATGCCTCATTCACCAAAGGAAAAGGTTTGGAATTTACCAAGGAGAAAATTTCCCTTTCCGATCTTTATGCACATGCAAAGTCATCTAATGAACCGGAACAAATCAGTGGAAAACAAGAGTTGTTTGAAAACATCTTGAACCAATACCTGTAAAGGGAAAAATTAGGTAAAAAAGTAAAAAGCCCTCTAAAGAAAGTAAACTTTCTACGAGGGCTTTTCAGCTTTTATTTGTCGGGGTGGCAGGATTCGAACCTGCGACCTCCTGCTCCCAAAGCAGGCGCGATAACCGGGCTACGCTACACCCCGAGAAGAGCATAAAAATGTTCGTTGAACATTCCATCGAAAGGGCCAATGGGTATGTGGGCCTTTCTTAGCTCACCATGGCGGAGAGACTGGGACTCGAACCCAGGCGACAGTTACCCGCCGACAGATTAGCAATCTGCTCCGTTACCACTCCGGCACCTCTCCATGTGTTGACAATGAACTCGCTAAAAAAGCGGATGCAAAAATACCTTTTCAACTTTAAGGAAGCAACTATTTTATCAATTATTTGAATTGTGGATTTTTCGTATTCCTTTGGAAATAGAAAGTGGGGCGTTCCGCCCCACTTCCCATTCATTTGATTTGTCCTTTACCCTAGAAAACCGTTTTTAAACTGCCGCTTTTTCCATCTTGGGTTATCGCTTTAACAGCTACCTCAATACCTGACGTCCCTTCTTCCACTGGAAGCTGTATTGTGGCCTCACCATTTATGTCGGTTGCCAAAGATGGATTCCAGTAAATGGTACTACTTATAGTTTTACCTGTTCTTCCTATCAATTGTTCTTTGTAGGTATCAAAAGAGAGGGACTCATGATAACCCTTAAAGGTTAATTGCCCTTTTTTTCGGTCGATATAGGTTTGATCACTGCCATTTCTTGTATATATTAAAATGACGCCCTGACTTGCACGAGAACCCCATAAAGAGGCATCTTGGGAATGTATGAGAAACTCTATTCTATCAATATCAATGTGTGACAAACCCCATTCCGGATTCACCCCTGGAGAGTTACCCATTATAAAGCCGTCGATAATCCATAACGGTCCAGACTGTCCTAATAAAGAATTAGAGGAACTTAGAATCGATATTGATGGATAATTCAACCCCCTAACGGATACGCCTGGAACACCCATAAACAATTCAGCCATAAATTTGGGTTTTTTGGGGTCTTGATAGGATACATGGTTTGGCTTTATATTATACACTGAGGGCGTCTTACTGGATTTGTATTTTTCCCCATATAAGGAAACCCCCTCCAAAGTGATCAATCGGTCCATGCTTTCTCCCTCTTTAAACTCGGCCACCTGTTTTTTAGGGATGAACTGTTTGGACTTTAACCCTTTATTTTCCTTGAAATCCTTAATTTGTAAGGGTGGGGTCTCATAGTCGTAGGGTACAACTTTAACAAACCGATCCCTTTGGCCTGTTGCGGCTCTTCTAAATATCATATCCGCCTCCCCATGGATTTGAAGACCTGATAATTTAAATAACCCTTCTTCATTGGTCATTACATCATGGGCCATAGCTTCCTTTTCCCCACTGATGACAACCTGTATTTCGGTATTGGATAAGGGAACGGCATCCAAATCATAAGCCTTGCCATAGAATTCCAAACCTTCTTGAAAGTCATATTTTATCTCTGTAGGCAGTTCGGCAACCTTGTTCAGGGCATAGTCTTTAGGTAGTCTCCCTGTCAGAACCAGCAGATCATTTAAAAAACGTTGGTTTCTTGGTTGACTGAAATTAGGGCGTTGACTAAAGTTTCCCTCTTTCTTGCCCAAAGCCACGGATAATTCCGTTTTTACCGGTGCATCGTTAGCATCGGTCACTTTGATTTTCATTACATCACCTTCGGAGGTCGAAGATCTTTCAATTTCAAAATGAAGTTGATTATTGTCTATATGTACCGGACGTGTGGCCCATACCTGATCAAACTCATCCTCCAGTTGCAGTTGTACAATTCCGTTGGGCAAATCCCCCTTCGGAATATCAATTTCTATGCTATTGGAGTTTTTAAACGCTAGTTTGGATTCAAAGAAATTGATACCGTTGATCCTCCCCCTTAAAAAAGCTGCTTGGTTTTTAAGATTATGGGACACTGCTATTCTTACCACTACGTTCTTTGCAGTAATATTGTTGACCTGCATGGCATACCCCACCCCAGCGGCAACTGGTAACGGCACAATCCTACCATTGCCGAGCCTTAAACTGTAGGAACTTTCATCCTTTGGAGTCAATAGGAATGTACCAAGATCATTGCCATAGCCTTGGACCTTAGTAATTTCATTCCTATCCCCATCAATGACGGTAATGACGTCATTTTTTAAGTCTGCCATGCTCAAGGCCACCCTATTCTCCAATCCAGTAATCATACTACCTCCTTCGGGAAAAACGCCTACCGCAGGAAGACTGGTAATTATATTGGGTGAATTACTCCGTTCGTCAACGATGGAAATCTCTTGGGTTGCAAAGTTCTCAGGTCCATAGTTCAGCATCCAACGGGTATAGGCCCTTAAATAGTGCTTGCCCGACTTTGCCTTTTTGGGTATTATCAGGGAACCCTCGGTAACACCTTTTGAAATTTTATGATATTGGCTAGTGACCAAAACTCCTTTTTCATCAAGAAGCTCCACCTTAAGTACATCACTGGCACTGACCCTAAGTTGTTCAGGACCGGTCAAAACATAGGCCTTAAAAAAGAGATGGTCTTTTGGGCCAATTGCTTCCTTGTCCGTATGCAACAAAACCTGCTCTTGCCAAACCACTAGGGAATCCATCGCCGTCCCCTGCGTTTGTATCAATTCCCAAAATACCTCTTCAAGGGATTGCTCGTCGTTGGCTGGGCCAAATTGCTGAGCATTCGCAATGTAAACCAATAACAGAAGGAAAAGGAGGGGAAGGGTTCTAAGTTTCATAGTTTTGCTATTTTACATTAAAAGTATAACTTTCAATTAAATATACCCATCAATTCTAGTGATAACAAATTGTTTTTCATTCCATTAACACTACTTACAGTACAATCGCATTTTAGGTGATATCGGCGTTCAAAAACAAATCCGATCCTATGGCATCTACCCACATTGATAAGATCTAGAAACCTATATCGAAGCTCCCTCAATAGAGGGGGATTGATAGCTAAAAAACCCGTTCCTTAAAAAAATGCAAAGCTCCCTAATAAATAATTGTTCCTAAGGCCCCTTTTTTTCCATCCGGGGTTATTGCCTTGAGATCCAATTTTAATCCAATCGGAGTCTTAAATTTAGGAAGTTCAATAATTGCCTCACCGTTTTCGTTAGTCTCCAAGGTGGGATTCCAATACACCGTATTATTTTGTGTCGTTTCTTTTTTAGAATTAGGGCTCATAGAGTATTCATTAAATTCAATTGATTTATGATAACCCTCAAAAGTTAATTGCCCTTTTTTTCGATTTAAATATTCTTCGTCAGATCCGTTTCGGGTATATATTAAAATTACACCACCCGAAGCTCTGCTTCCAAAAACTGCGGCTTTGGCACCCATCAGAATCTCAATCCTTTCAACATCGATAAACGGTACTATGTTCATTATTTCAGCTAAAGGCGTTAAACCTTCAACCGGTTGTTTTGATAAGGGCAATCCATCAACCACCCATAGAGGAGAGCCCACACCAGCTGATCTGGGTAAAACTAGGGATGGAGTTAAATCCCCCAAATTTCGCACTTGTACTCCAGGGATATTTAGAAACAATTGCGGGATGGTTTTTGGACGTTGAGGATCTTGTACAACGACTCTTGTTGGTTCAATGTTGTAGAGCGAAGGCGTTTTGCTAGATTTTGGCTTTTCCCCAACCAAAGTAACGCCTTCCAGAGTAATTAAACGCTCTGAATTTTCATCTGCTTTAAACTCTGCCACCTGCTTTTTTGGTATAAATTGTTTGGAATTTAATCCTTTAGTTTCCTTAGAATTCTTAATTTTTAAGGGTGGGATTTCATATTGATATGGAACTACTTTAACAAACTTATCTCTAGACTCCTCGCCTATCTTCCGAAAAACCATACTCGCCTCCCCCTCGATTTGAAGTCCGGAAAGTTGAAAAAGCCCCTCTTCGTTGGTCATTACTTCATGGGCCACTGCCTTCCCTGCCCCACTGATGACAATTTGTATTTTGGTATTGGGTAAGGGAACGGCGTCCAAATCATATGCCCTTCCATAGAACTCCAAACCTTCTTGAAAGTTGTATTGTATCTCCGTAGGCAGTTCGGCCACCTTGTTCAGGACATCGTCTTTTGGCAACCTATTGGCAAGGACCAACAGGTCGTTTACAAAACGTTGGTTTCTGGGAGTATCTAAATTGGCACTTTGAATGGCATTTTCGCCATTCCTACCAAGCGCTACAGATAGCTCCGTTTGCACAGGTATACCCTCGGAATCGGTCACTCGGATTTTGACCAAATCACCCTTAATATCAGAGGATTTTTCGACTTCAAAATGAAGTTGTCTATTATCAATATGCAGCGGGCGTTTGGCCCAAACCTGATCAAATTCATCTTCCAATCGAAGTTGGAACATGCCATTGGGCAAGTTGGACTTGGGAATGTCCACTTCTATTGAGTTGGCCCCATCAAATTGAATTTTATATTCAAACCATTGTTGGACATTCGCCCAACCCCGTAAATAGGCTTCCTGATTTTTAATATTCTTGGTTGCCGCAATCTTTACTACGATGTTTTCACTACCTATGGTATTTAGTTGCATGGTGTACCCCGCTTCTCCCACCTCAGGAAGAGCAACCCTGCTACCTTCCCTAAGCTTTAAGTAGTACTTGTTACCAAGTCCTGGAGTCAGTAGAAATGTTCCTAGACCGTTACCATAATGCTTCACCTTTGCTACGATGTTTTCATTTTCATCAACAACTTCCATCTGCTTATTGGCGCTATTCCCTAAACCAACAACCACCCTATTTTCCAAACCGGCTATTAAAGTACCTCCTTCAGGAAAAATTTGAACCTCGGAAGAAGTGGAAACGGAATTCGGGAAACTACTCCGCTTGTCAACAACGGAAATCTCTTGGGTTGCAAAGTTTTCTGGCCCGTAATTCAGCATCCAACGGGTATAGGCCCGTAAATAGTGCTTGCCGGATTTTGCCTTTTTGGGTATCATCAGGGAACCCTCGGTAGCACCATTTGAAATTTTATGATACTGGCTAGTGACCAAAAGTCCATTTTCATCCAGAAGCTCCACCTTAAGTACATCACTAGCACTGACCCTTAGTTGTTCAGGCCCGGTCAAAACATACGCCTTAAAAAAAAGATGGTCTTTCGGGCCAATTAATGCTTTATCCGTGTGCAATAGAACCTGCTCCTGCCAAACCACTAGGGAATCCATCGCTGTTCCCTGCGTTTGCATCGATTCCCAAAATACCTCTTCAAGGGATTGCTCGTCGTTGGCCGGGCCAAATTGCTGAGCACTCGCTGTGTAAATCAATAACAGAAGGAAGAGGAGGGAAAGGATTCTGAATTTCATAGTCTTGCTCTTTTATATTAAAAGTATAACTTTCAACTAAATATAACCATCAATTCCAGCGCTAACAAATTGTTTGTCATTTCATTAACACTTACAAATAGGAAACTTCCTTTATCCTTACTCTGGATATTCCACCCTAAGGTGATAGATATTGGTAAGTTTTTGTTTGAGCACCTTTTTAACGGTCTCAATTTCTTTCAAGGTAATGTTTGCATTCAAGAACTGATTGGCCTTCAACTGCCCTTGAACAATTTTCTCTACAAATTCATCGATAATGGGATAAGTTGGCGACTTCAGACTTTTTGAAGCGGCCTCTATCGCATCTGCCATCATAAGTATGGCGGTTTCTTTTGAGAAAGGGATGGGACCGGGATATCGGAAGCCCTTTTCCTCTACTTCAGGGTCAAGTTCCTGCTGCTTTTTAAAAAAATAATAGACCAAGCTTGTCCCGTGATGCGTCCGTAAAAAGTCAATGATACGATCGGGAAGCTTATTTTTTCTGGCCATTTCTATACCCTCGATGACATGGTCAATAATAATCTTGGCGCTTTCCCGAGGCGGTAATTCATTATGAGGATTTACGTTGGTCACCTGATTCTCAGTAAAATAGGTAGGCTTGTTCATTTTTCCAATGTCATGATACAGTGCACCCACCCTAACCAGCATGGCATTGGCACCAATCTCATTGGCAGCGGCTTCCGCCAGATTTGCGACTTGTAACGAATGGTGAAAAGTTCCCGGAGCCTTATTGGACAACTCCTTCAAAAGACCGGAATTGGTATCTGAAAGCTCCAATAGGGAAACATCGGAAACCAACCCAAATATTTTTTCATAGGCGTAGATTAAGGGCTGGGCAAAAAGGGTGATCATGCCATTCAATAAGAATAGCCCAAAGGTTATCCACTCAACATTGTCCAAATTTCCTTCTTGAATCATATTGAAAGCAAAATAACCTATCATGTAAATCAAAGTGATCTGCCCAACCGAAATAAAAAGGTTAGCCCTCTTGTACAACTCAGAAACCGTCAATATGGTTACGATACCTGCAATAATCTGAAGAAAGATATATTCAAAGCTATTGGGCACCACAAAACCAAGGATTAGAATGGTCAGTACATGCGCAAAAAGGCCCAATCGGGCATCAAAAAAGTTCTTTAAGATGAGGGGAAGAATACAAAGGGGGACAGCATAAATGTACATTTCAAAACTCTTTACCGCCAAGGTGGTGATGAATACCATCAACAGAATATTGAAAAATATGAAGGTGACCTTATTGTTATTGGCATAAATTCCCGGTCGATACTTTTTCAGGAATAGAAGTAGCATGACCAAAACCAAAGCCACCAAAATAGTATAGCCAGAAAGTATAAAATAGAAATTATCCCCTTTCCATAGCTCCGATTCATATTGCGACTTCAGGGAGTTGAGAACATTGAATTTCTCAGCTTCCACCACTTCACCTTGAGCAATAACCAGTCTTCCTTCCGGAATATCACCACGGGTGAATGAGATAGTGGATAATTCATCTTGTAACGCTTTTTCTGTAAGAGCTTTGTCATAAAATACGTTGGGTCTAAGGACACGTTTCAATACCCTCGACAGCTTTAGCGAAAGAGGCCCACTTGGATAGTTACTCAAAAGCGCTTCCACGCGTTCATTGGCACCATCTTTCGTTACCATTTCATGGGGTTGTACGGGTACGGCTTCATTTTCCTTAACCACTAGGGCACGGTTTTGTAAAGCCATATCTTCAAAAACCCCAAGAAGATAGATACTATCCAGGATGGACTCTCCTATAGTGAAGTAGTACTCCTTGGATGAAGTGGAAAACCCAGCATCGGAAAACGCATTTTCGTAGGCATCCCGGAAATCTTGACGGACCCTTTGGCGTGTAGAGTCGTTATAGGCATAATAAACCGATTTATGATCTGCCAAATAGTCTCGCTCTTCATTCAGTTCTTCCTCGGTCTTGTTGATTGAAAAATCAAAAGGAGCATAAAGATTTTCATATTGCCAAGATCTGCCTTTCTGAAACTCATATTTAAACTTTCCACCCCGAGGAAAGAAAAATACAATAAGGCCTACGGAAATGAAATAGAGAAAATACTTGTAAATAAGTGATTGCTTCCTATAAAAACGATCCAGTGATTTTCCCATGGGCTAAGTAGCTTAACCAAAAATAGAAAATTTAGAGGCAAACCCCATATTAGTGGTTATGGCTTTAAAAATTAGTATTTTCGCAGCACCAAAATTATAAGGAATGAAAGAGGTCGTAATCGTATCTGCGGTAAGAACTCCAATAGGAAGTTTTATGGGGGCTTTATCAAGCATTCCCGCTCCAAAACTGGGGGCAATTGCCATTGAGGGCGCTCTTACCAAAATTGGTCTTTCGCCAAATCAGGTTGAAGAAGTGTTAATGGGAAATGTTGTCCAGGCCGGTACTGGGCAGGCTCCCGCAAGACAAGCGGCCATTTACGCCGGTATACCTGATTCCGTTCCATGCACCACTGTCAATAAGGTCTGTGCTTCTGGAATGAAAGCCATTATGCAAGCGGCCCAATCCATTGCGCTTGGGGATACGGAAATTGTAGTAGCCGGTGGTATGGAGAGCATGAGCCAAATTCCCCATTACGTGCATCTGAGAAATGGAACAAAGTTTGGACCTACACAACTCATTGACGGTATGCAAAAAGACGGCTTGGTCGATGTATATGACCAAAACGCCATGGGGGTTTGTGCCGATGTCTGCGCGGCGGAGCACAGTTTTTCCAGGGAAGATCAAGACGCTTTTGCCATACAATCCTATGAACGCTCGGCAAAAGCCTGGGATGAAGGAAAATTTGCCAACGAGGTGGTTCCTGTTGAAGTACCACAAAGAAGGGGTGAACCTATTTTGATCAACGAAGATGAAGAGTTCAAAAACGTAAAAATGGAAAAAATTCCTGCTTTGCGACCGGCATTCACCAAAGATGGTACCGTAACGGCTGCCAACGCCTCGACCATAAATGATGGAGCTGCGGCCTTGGTGCTCATGAGTAAGGAAAAAGCGGCAGCGCTCAAATTGGAACCCATTGCAACAATTAAAGGTTATGCTGATGCCGCCCAAGAACCAAAATGGTTTACCACAGCTCCAGCCAATGCTTTACCAAAAGCGTTGGACAGAGCCGGAATAGCAATTAATGACGTGGATTTCTTTGAGTTCAATGAGGCATTTTCAGTTGTAGGTTTGGCCAATATGAAGCTGTTGGGTTTAACAGATAGCAATGTTAACGTTAACGGAGGTGCAGTTTCCCTAGGGCATCCATTGGGGTGCTCAGGGGCAAGGATTGTAGTAACCCTATTGAATGTGCTGTCGCAAAACGATGGAAAAGTTGGTGCTGCGGCCATTTGCAATGGTGGAGGTGGTGCTTCAGCCATAATTCTGGAACGTTAATTCATTTACGGCGCATATGCAATATGGGCTTGGTCATTTAAGTGTTGTTCCCATTCGAGAGACCGCTGATCCCCTAGCAAGAATGGTTTCACAAATACTGTACGGTGATGCCTTTAAAGTGAGGGAGGAACGAAAACACTGCAGTAGGATTCAATTGGCTTTTGATGGTTTTGAAGGATGGGTCAAAAACGACCAGTTCAAGAAGATTTCAGAAGAAGATTTTCTAACTGTAACAACGTCAAAAGTACCTTGCTTTAATTCGGACTTTCTTTCCTATGTTACCACCAATGACAATGAATTGTTACCTGTTGTTATGGGATCGCGCTTGGACCTTTGTCCTCTTTTGAATCACCAATGTGATGAAATCCCCGGGATGAAGGCTGAATGGAAAAAATCGGATTTGGTGGAAACGGCACTGCTCTACCTGAACAGTCCTTTCCTTACCGGTGGAAAGACACCCTTTGGTATCGATAGTTCCGGTTTCACCCAGATGGTATACAAAATCAACGGAAATAAGCTTTTAAGAACCACTGAAGAGCAATCCAAACAGGGAGAAGCATTGAGCTTTATTGAGGAGAGTGAACCTGGCGATTTGGCATTTTTCGATGATGCGGAGGGTAACATCAACCATGTGGGCATCATTTTAAAAGATAATTACATCATTCATGCATCTGGCCATGTCCGTATTGATCGGTTGGACCATACGGGAATATTCAATACAGACAAGGGAAACTATTCCCATAGCCTAAGGGTGATTAAAAGAGTGGTATAAAAAAACCCTACAATCGCCAATGAATGTAGGGTAGTTTTAAATTGTGTGGATAACAACTATTCTCCAATCAACTTTTTGATTCTCATAAAATTTTCATTGTCTCCCAAAGCAGCATAAATATTTTTCAACTGCTCTAATATCTGTACGTTGTCAGGTGTGTTTTTTAATGCTGTTTCCAAAACTCCAGCCCCTTCTTTAAAAAGACCGTCTCGTTTGGCTTTTAATTCATCATACTTTTGGGTATCTGCCCTTGATGTTCCCAAGTTGTTCATTTCATCAACCAAAGTATTTCCCTCATTGACATAAGTAGTGGAAAGATTCAATAGTGCATTGATGTAGTTTGGATCAATTTCCAACGCTTTTTTATAGGCGGCTCTTGCCTCTTCCATATTACCTTGTTCCATATTGATTACCCCAATGTTGTACAATAAGTCTGGATTATCCGGAGCCATTGCCGAAGCTTGCGCCATGAGTTCCTTAAACTTGTCTTTATCCCCCATACCGTAATAGAGGTTGGCCTTGTTCAAAACCAGATTAACGTCACCCGGATTACTGGCCAATGCGTCGTCGTAGGCAGCTAAAGCCTCTTCATTTTTCCCCTGTTCTTGATAAATCAAGGCGATGTTCTTTACAATTTCGGCCTTTTTTGATGGAGTTTTCTCTTCTTTAAAATCCTTGTAGGCATTTGTTTTCTTATAGAGTTCATAGGATTGGGCATCCAAGTCTATGGTCTCACCAGTGGCAACATCAATAGCCGAGTATTTCACCTCACTTCCATCATAATTTAGATCTTTGAGTTCATTGTAATATTTAATAGCTTGGTCATAATTGTCCGGTCCCCCATTTACGGCACTACTGGCTGCGTAGTACAGATAAATGGTATCGTTGGGGCTTAATTTATAAGCTTGGTACAACTTTGTTGCCGCTGCCGAAAAACTCTTGTTGTTGTTATCTTCAACTGCAGCGTTTACCAAATCCCCTGTAATCTGGGTCAATTTAGTCTTCACATCATTGGAGTACTTACCCTTACCACTGGCTTCTTCAACACTGATTACCTTATTGTAGGCATTGATGGCCCCTTCAAAATCCGATAGCTGTTTTGAAGCGTCTCCCAATAGGGCATAGTATTGGGCCTGTACTTTGGCATCTGCCCCATCAATGGATCCGGAAGCACCCTCAAGAGCGGCTTTGGCAGCAGCAGCGTCGCCGCTTTTCATGGCCTTGGTCGCTGCCTTTATCTCATCTTTCTGCGCAAATCCAATCATGGAGATTGAAAATGCAACTAATAGCATCATTTTAGTTTTCATACTGTAATGTCTAATTAAAATTTAGTGTTTATTTATTATTTTATTCTTTACCGTCGGTATCATTATCAAGAGCCGTGCCATCTTCTTGGTTGACCTCAATATCCATAATATCGATTTCATCGACTGCATCCTCATCTTTCATTACCTTGGCAACCGCTGCAATGGAGTCTTCACCTTTGAGATTGATAAGCTTTACACCTTGCGTAGCTCGGCCCATAACCCTTAAGTCCTCCACAGCCATCCTGATGGCTATTCCAGATTTATTAATGATCATTAGGTCATCGGTATCACTAACATTTTTAATCGCTACCAGTCCTCCCGTCTTGTCCGTAATGGAAATGGTTTTAACTCCTTTTCCACCTCTATTAGTTACGCGATAATCATCGATATTGGATCTTTTCCCAAACCCGTTTTCCGAAACAACTAGAATATCATCTTCAAAGTTATGGACGGATACCATACCAATGACCTCATCATTTTCATTTGCCAAGGTAATGCCGCGTACGCCGGAAGCATTCCTTCCCATGGGTCGCGTCTTACTTTCTTCAAACCGAATGGCTTTTCCCGATTTCAGTCCAAGGAATATTTGACTTGTACCTGTGGTCAGTTTTGCTTCGAGCAGTTCATCTTCCTCGCGAATGGTTATGGCATTGATTCCATTTTGCCGAGGGCGTGAATATTGCTCAAGTGAAGTCTTCTTGACCGTACCCTTCTTTGTGGCCATGATTACGTAATGACTATTCACATAGTCCTCGTCCTTAAGATCTTGAGTGCAAATAAAGGCTTTGACCTTATCCTCGGTCTCTATGTTTATCAAGTTTTGAATGGCTCTTCCCTTGGAGGTTTTACTACCTTCCGGAATTTCAAATACCCGCATCCAAAAACATTTTCCTTTTTGCGTAAAAAACAACATGTATTGATGGTTGGTGCCTACAAAAAGGTGTTCCAAAAAGTCTTCATTTCTCGTAGTGGATGCTTTTTGACCAACCCCACCCCTATTTTGGGTTTTGTACTCCGTAAGAGGGGTTCTCTTGATATATCCAGCATGGGAGATGGTTATCACTACTTGCTCGTCTGGGATCATATCTTCAATACTCAGGTCCCCACCCGCAAAATTGATTTCTGAACGACGCTCATCTCCAAATTTCTCCTTGACCTCAAGCAATTCATCTTTGATGATTTGCATTCTTCGTTCTTTTTTATCAAGGATGTCCTTTAAATCCTCAATGGTCTTCAAAAGCTCGTCATATTCCTCACGTAACTTGTCTTGCTCCAAGCCCGTAAGTTGACGCAGGCGCATTTCCACAATGGCCTTAGCTTGAATCTCGGTAAGTTTAAAACGTTCCATTAAGCTGGTACGGGCTTCCTCCACATTGGCAGACCCACGGATAATGGCAATCACCTCATCGATATTATCGGAGGCAATGATAAGTCCCTCAAGGATATGTGCCCTATCTTCGGCTTTTCTTAGCTCATATTTTGTGCGGCGCACCACTACCTCGTGCCTATGCTCTACAAAATGATGGATGATTTCCTTGAGGTTCAATAGCTGTGGCCTGCCATGAACCAGAGCAATATTGTTCACCGAAAAGGAAGACTGCAACGCTGTATACTTGTACAGCATATTGAGTACAATGTTTGGAATGGCGTCCCGCTTTAATATGTAAACAATGCGCATCCCTTTCCGATCCGATTCATCGCGGATGGCAGAAATTCCCTCAATTTTTTTGTCGTTGACAAGATCGGCCGTTTTCTTGATCATGTCCGCCTTGTTCACTTGGTAAGGAATCTCTGTAACAATGATGCACTCCCTTCCTTGAACTTCTTCAAAATGGGCCTTGGCCCGCATCACTACTCGCCCACGACCCGTATGAAATGCTTCCTTGACCCCGTCATACCCATATATAATTCCTCCTGTAGGGAAATCTGGGGCTTTAATATGGGTGATGAGCTCGTCAATTTCAATGCTGTCATCATCAATATAAGCCACCGTACCATCAACAACCTCCGAGAGATTATGTGGCGGCATATTGGTGGCCATCCCCACGGCAATTCCCGATGCCCCGTTGACCAAAAGGTTGGGAATCCTTGTGGGTAACACGGTAGGTTCCTGTAAAGAATCATCAAAATTTAATTGATGATCCACCGTATCCTTATCAATGTCGGCAAGCATTTCCTCAGAAATCTTGCGCATTCTTGCCTCGGTATAACGCATTGCGGCAGGACTATCACCATCCACGGATCCAAAGTTCCCTTGCCCATCAACCAACATGTAGCGTAAGCTCCATTCTTGGGCCATACGTACCATGGTATCGTAAACGGAGGTGTCCCCATGAGGGTGGTATTTACCCAATACTTCCCCCACAATACGGGCCGATTTCTTGTGTGAACTTGACGATCGAACACCCAGTTCATGCATGCCAAAAAGTACCCTTCTATGCACTGGTTTCAGTCCATCGCGCACATCTGGCAGTGCACGTGACACAATGACCGACATTGAATAATCAATGTAGGCAGATTTCATTTCATCCTCAATGTTGATAGGTATCAATTTTTCCCCTTCAGCCATATTAAAATCGAATTGATTTTGCGGTTAAACTATCGTCGCAAGATACCAAAAAATGCACCTTTGCTAAAGATCGGCCTACACTTTATTAAAAAAATTATCAACACGGGAGCGTACTCAATATCAAGCAGTTTATAACGTTAAAGTTTATGTTAAAGCTGCCATTTTTCGTCAAATCTTCCGACTTTGTCGAATATGGGTACGGTATTTGGACACTTGTCCATTACTTTTAGTAATTTTAGTTCGACAAAGAAAAGCTATGGATGATAATTTTTCTCCAAGGGTAAAGGATGTTATCGCTTACAGTAAGGAAGAGGCATTGCGTTTGGGTCACGATTTCATTGGCACTGAGCATTTAATGCTGGGCTTGCTAAGGGATGGCAATGGTAAGGCCATAAACATTTTGGATGCCCTTGATGTGGATTTGGACCATTTGAGGCGAAAAGTGGAAATTCTAAGTCCCGCAAACCCCAACACGGGTTCCATTCAAAAAGATAAAAAGAACCTCCACCTGACCAGACAAGCGGAACGTGCTTTAAAAACAACGTTTTTGGAAGCCAAACTTTTTCAAAGTTCTTCCATCAACACCGCACATCTTTTATTGTGTATCCTTAGAAACGAGAACGACCCCACCACAAAATTGCTTCATAAGTTGAAAGTGGATTATGATAATGTAAAAGAACAGTTCAAGTCCATGATCACCAGTGATGATGATTATTTGGATACGCCAAGGTCAGAATCGTTTTCCAGTGACCCCGATGACGGTTCGGATACCGGTGAAGGCAAGGAAAGTAACTTTGGTTCCTCCAGTCAACAGAAAGGAAATAAAAAGTCAAAAACCCCAGTACTCGACAATTTTGGAAGGGATTTGACCCGACTGGCCGAGGATAACAAATTAGACCCCGTGGTTGGAAGGGAAAAAGAAATTGAGCGCGTTTCCCAAATTTTAAGCCGTCGAAAAAAGAACAATCCCTTATTGATTGGGGAGCCCGGCGTGGGTAAAAGCGCCATTGCCGAAGGTTTGGCCTTGCGAATCATCAACAAAAAGGTTTCCCGTATTCTTTACGGAAAACGGGTAGTGACCTTGGATTTGGCATCCTTGGTCGCTGGAACAAAATATCGTGGTCAGTTTGAGGAAAGAATGAAGGCCGTGATGAACGAGTTGGAAAAGAACGATGACATCATCCTCTTTATTGATGAAATCCATACCATAGTCGGAGCTGGCGGTGCCACCGGTAGTTTGGATGCCTCCAATATGTTTAAACCCGCATTGGCAAGGGGAGAAATTCAATGTATTGGAGCGACCACCCTAGATGAATACCGACAATATATTGAGAAGGATGGTGCATTGGAAAGACGTTTTCAGAAAGTAATGGTAGAACCCACTACAGTGGAGGAAACCATTGAAATTTTGATGAACATCAAAGGGAAATATGAAGACCACCACAATGTTCTTTACACGGATGATGCCATCAAAGCCTGCGTAAAACTGACCAATCGTTACATGACGGATAGATTTCTTCCGGATAAGGCCATTGATGCCTTGGATGAAGCGGGCTCTCGAGTTCATATCGTCAACATGGACGTTCCCAAACAAATTTTGGAGTTGGAACAGCAGTTGGAGGATGTTAGGGAATTAAAGAACAGCGTCGTAAAAAAACAGAAATACGAAGAAGCGGCCAAACTGCGTGATGATGAAAAGCGGTTGGAAAAGGATTTAGCTTCCGCCCAGGAACAATGGGAAGAGGAAAGCAAGCTGAATCGGGAAACGGTTTCCGAAGATAACGTTGCCGATGTTGTTAGTATGATGAGTGGGATTCCCGTAAATAGAATCGCCCAGACGGAAAGCAATAAACTTGCAGAACTGCCCAATCTCATCAAAGACTACGTCATTGGCCAGGATGAGGCGGTGGCCAAGGTAGCTAAGGCCATCCAGCGCAATAGAGCGGGGTTAAAGGATCCGAACAAACCCATTGGTTCCTTCATCTTTTTGGGTCAAACTGGCGTCGGGAAAACCCAATTGGCCAAAATATTGGCTCGGGAATTATTCGATTCTGAAGATGCCTTAATTCGCATCGATATGAGCGAATACATGGAAAAGTTTGCCATCTCCCGTTTGGTGGGGGCACCTCCAGGATACGTTGGATATGAAGAAGGTGGGCAGTTGACCGAAAAGGTCCGAAGAAAGCCCTATTCCGTGGTACTCTTGGATGAAGTTGAAAAAGCGCACCCGGATGTCTTTAATATGCTTTTGCAAATATTGGATGATGGTTTTATTACGGACAGTCTAGGACGTAAAATCGATTTTAGAAATACCATTATCATTATGACCTCCAATATTGGGGCCAGGCAACTAAAGGATTTTGGCCAAGGTGTTGGTTTTGGTACCGCTGCCAAGAAGGCCCAAGCGGACGACCACCAAAAAAGTGTCATAGAGAATGCATTGAAAAAAGCGTTCGCTCCTGAGTTCCTCAACCGAATTGACGATGTTATTGTCTTCAATTCCTTGGAGCGCGAGCATATCCATCAAATCATCGGTATTGAATTGGATAAACTCTTCAATAGAATCAAGGATATTGGATATGACCTTAATCTTTCGGATGCCGCAAAAGATTACATTGCTGATAAGGGCTTTGACAAACAATACGGCGCCCGACCGCTGAAGAGGGCTATTCAAAAATATATCGAAGATGCGCTTGCCGAAGAGATCGTCAACTCCAATCTAAACGAAGGGGATAGCATTTATATGGACTTTGATAAGAAGAAGGAGGAATTGACCATAACCATCAAGAAGGCTGAAGAATCTTCTGAAGCCAAATAGATAAAAAGGGAATTGCACAGTATTAAAAAAGGAGCCTTTGATAGGCTCTTTTTTTATTCTACTTACTTCACCTCTTGTAAGAAAATTAAATAGAGGGCTCTTTTTTTATCAATTTAAACGATAAATCTGTCGTTAATCTAAAATTTTTCTGTTCAGTGGACATCCCTCCTACTTTCGTACTGACACTATAAATGACGGGAATGAAGTTTGGATTTGCAAAAAATCCTATTGTTGTCAAGGAATATTCCTTGGACATAGGCAAAGTACAGGTGTATGACAATTATATTGTGTCCACTTTTGATGAAGGGGCCACTGTAACCTTGGAAAGGGCCTATCAAATCATTGGCATCTCCGAAATTCATTTCAGAAACAAAAAATTTGGATATATCAGTCTTAGAAAGAATTCTTATGCCATTGACCCCATTATTTATACCTACCTAAGAGGTCTTGAAAATCTTAAGGCTTTTGCCATTGTCTCCAAAAAGGAGATAGATATGCACAACTTTAAGATTGAAAAAATGTTCTATAAAAAGAATATGGAATTTTTTATCGAATTCGACAATGCCGTAAGCTGGATCAAAAAAAGACTCAAAAGAAAAGGTCAGAAAATTTAGTTGGGGTTCCCTGTTTGCTCCTCTACCCGCTCCCTCTGGAATAATTCTACAAAAGCAACACCTAGATTTTCCATGATTTTTGATGAAGTTACGGCTTCATACCCCTCTTTAGAAGCGGTAATGTCCCCAGCTGAACCATGTAGGTACACCCCAAAGATTGATGCGTCCAAGGCCGTATATCCCTGAGCAATAAGTCCGGTTATGATACCGGTGAGCACATCACCACTTCCCGCAGTGGCCATTCCAGGATTTCCTGTGGTGTTAATGTAACCCATGCCTTTGTCCACCACTATGGTGTGGGCCCCTTTAACAACAATAATACAACCGTACTTTTTTGAGAACTCCTTGACCTTAGCCAGTTTTTCAAAATCATCTTTCCACTTCCCGACCAATCGTTCCAATTCTTTAGGGTGCGGGGTCAAGACCGTTTCTTCTGGAAGTTTGTGTAAAAGCTCTGGTGCCTTGGAAAGTATATTCAAACCATCTGCATCAACCACCAATTTGGTGGAATTCCCCTTCAGAAATTTTTCAAAGGCACGGATGGTTTCTTCCTCGGTTCCCATTCCCATTCCAATACCAATCGCCTGGGTCTTGAATGGAATTTCTACAGCAGTAATTTGCCTTTCATTGGCATCCGTTAATACCATTGCCTCTGGAACACCCGTCTGCAAGGGAACATATCCGCATCGCGGAACGTATGCGGTCACCAAACCCACCCCAGCATTTAAACAAGCCATGGTTGCAAGGCTCACGGCACCAATCTTGCCATAACCACCCCCAATGAGTACCGCATGGCCATAGGTGCCCTTATGCGAGAATTTAAGTCGAGGTCTGTAGATGGGCAGCACTTCGTACTTTCCAGTAAGACGGTACTTGGTTTCCACCATGGAAAGGTATTCTTGGTCCAATCCTATATCCAAGATTTCCCATTGATTGGCATAGATGGCGGTCTCTGGGAGAAAAAAGGGCAATTTGGCGCATTGAAAACTCAAAACATGATTGGCCTGTATGACGCGTTCAGGAAGTTCGGGCACGCTGTCCATAAACAGACCGGAAGGAATATCCAAGGAAAGAACAAAGGCCGAAGACCCGTTGATTTGCTTAATCAAATCCCCTACCCATGGTGAAGGAGAACGATTTAGGCCAATTCCGAAAATGGCATCGACAATAATATCATCAGGACCAATGGTGATCTTCTGGTGCTGTTCATCCACAAATTCGGGCCAAAGTTTACGATCCTTTAGTCTATTGAGATTAAGCAAAAAATCCTTGGAGCGTTTTTCACTATAATTGACCACGTATACTTTTATATCATAATCGTGTTCTTTTAAATGTCGGGCCAAAGCAAGACCGTCACCGCCATTATTTCCAATACCGCAAAACAAATGGATTTTAATGGGATTGCCCTGAAGGCGTTGGTGCATCCAATTAAAGATACCCAATGCGGCACGTTCCATTAGCGCATCGCTGGTTATTTCCTGTTTTTTGATCGTGAATTCATCAGCTTCATATACCTGTTCCTTCGATAAAATCTTCATTTGGCAAGAATAGTTAACAAAAATTGTAAATTCGATAAAAACAATGGAACAATTTGATGCATTTGTTCAAAACACTACTTTTATCGCGTAAAATAAAGCATGCAATTTAAGCAATCAGACATAACCCTCCCCTTCTTCCTTGGTATGGATGCTACCACTACCCCTTTGGGGTAAACTATCTTTACATATCGTCCTGATTCGTCTTTTACACCTTACAATCTTTTTAAAATGAAAATCTTAAAATTTGGCGGCACGTCGGTTGCCAATGCCAATAACATAAAACAAGTAACAGAAATCGTTTCCAATGGCAAGGATACGGAGACCATTGTTGTAGTCTCTGCCCTTGGGGGTATAACGGACCTCTTACTAAATGCCTTGGAGCGAGCTTCCCATGGGGACCTTGACTATGAAAAAATTCTCATGCTTATTGAAGAAAGGCATTTGGATACCGTAAAGGAACTTTTCCCGATCAAAGAACAAAGCGGTATCCTAAGCCATATCAAAAGTAATTTAAACGAACTGGAAACCTTGGTGCAAGGTGCCTATCTTATTGGGGAACACACCCCAAGGCTTTCCGATAAGGTAGTAAGTTACGGAGAGCTGCTTTCTTCCTTTATCATAAGCGAATACTTTAAATCGTACGGTTTGGACGCCGGATGTAAAAATGGACGGGAATTAATAATCACGGACGGGAATTTTGGCAATGCCAACGTAGATTTCCAATGGACAAATACCACCTGCAGCGACTTTTTCAAAACCCCCAAGAACACCATTACTGTAGTACCCGGTTTTGTTTCATCGTCCAAGCAGGGCCATAGCACTACTTTGGGCCGAGGTGGCTCCGACTATACTGCCGCCATACTCGCTGCTGCCACCAACGCCTCGGCATTGGAGATCTGGACGGATGTAAGCGGTATGTACACCGCCAATCCAAAACTGGTAAAACAGGCCAGATGTGTTTCTAAAATTTCGTATGAGGAAGCCATGGAACTCTCCCATTTTGGAGCCAAGGTGTTATATCCCCCAACCATTCAACCTGTTTTGAACAAAGAAATACCCATATGGATCAAAAACACTTTTACGCCAGGGGACAAAGGCACCCTGATCACCAGCAACGGTCATGGAACGGATAAGACTGTCAGGGGAATAAGTCATGTGGACGGCATCACCCTTTTGTCATTGGAAGGACCTGGAATGGTGGGCATCCCCGGAATCTCCAAAAGGTTCTTCGAGACCTTATCCCAGCAGGGCATAAGTGTGGTACTTATTACCCAAGCTTCCTCTGAACATTCCATTTGCGTGGGTATTTCCGAGGAGGATGCCATAAGGGCAGAGGAATCGGTAAATGAAGCATTTGAGTATGAAATTTCTTCCAAAAGAATACGTCCCATTGTCGTAGAAACAGAGCTGTCCATTATAGCACTCGTTGGTGATCACATGAAAAGTCATCAGGGATTAAGTGGGAAAATGTTCAGCACCTTAGGGCGAAACAATGTAAATATTAGGGCGATTGCCCAAGGCGCCTCGGAAAGAAACATCTCGGCCGTCATTCAAAGTGGGGATATCAAAAAAGCACTAAACGCCCTTCACGAAGAGTTCTTTGAGGAAAACATCAAGCAGCTTAACCTTTTTGTTATGGGGGTTGGTAATGTAGGTTCCCGTTTGTTGGCCCAAATACATCAGCAAAGTAAGTATTTGAAAGAGGAGTTGAAATTGAATATTAGGGTTATTGGACTATCCAACTCCAAAAAAATGGCTTTCAATGAAGAAGGTATTCCCCTAGATCACTGGAACGAAACCTTAGCGAATGGATTGGAAGCCAATGGGCAATCGTTTATGGAAATGGTTCGTAAGTTGAACTATCGCAACAGCATTTTTGTGGACAATACGGCGAGTGAAATGGTTTCGGACGGTTATGCAAACTATCTTTCAAATAGTATTGCCGTGGTCACTTGCAATAAGATTGCCTGTTCATCCACTTTTGAAAACTACCAAAACTTGAAAAGGCTTTCCAAACAATATAGCGCGCCCTTCTTATTTGAAACCAATGTTGGAGCGGGCCTGCCCATCATAGATACGTTAAAACACTTGATGGCATCTGGAGATCGGGTTCATAAAATACAAGCGGTATTGTCCGGAAGTCTCAATTTTGTGTTCAACAATTTTAATGATGGCACCACCTTTCATGATGTGGTAAGGGAAGCCCAGGAAAAGGGATATACCGAACCCGATCCCACCATTGATCTAAGTGGCGTGGACGTGATGCGAAAAATTTTGATTTTGGCCAGGGAAAGTGGTTATCAAATGGATATCGATGAGATTGAAAATGATGCGTTCCTACCCAAGGAAAGTCTTGAGGCAAAAGACAGCGCAACCTTTTATGCCTCATTAAAAAAATTCGAAAACGATTTTCAAAAACGATATAGCGCTGCATCCAAAAAGAAATGCCGCCTCAAATATGTGGCCCAATTTGAACATGGCAAAGCCAAAGTAGGCCTTCAGGAAATACCTGAAGGCCATGATTTCTACAATTTAAAAGGAAGTGATAATATTGTACTGTTCCATACGGATCGATACGCGGAGCAACCCCTGATCGTAAAAGGAGCTGGAGCCGGAGCTGATGTCACCGCTTCCGGTATCTTTGCAGATATTATAAGAATTGGAAATTTTTAAACGCCACCCTTCCCTTCCTGCTGGGTTGGGGAAGTAAACAATATTCCAAAAATGAGCAATGAAATTCGGGTTTTTTGTCCTGCCACGGTGGCCAATATCTCCTGCGGGTTTGATGTTCTAGGGTTGGCCCTGGAAACGGTGGGTGATGGGATGGTGGTGAGAAAAACGACCCATCCGGGAATAAGAATCACCAAAGTGGTTGGACAGGAACTCCCCCTGGAGGCCGAAAAAAATGTTGCGGGCGTTGCCGGGTTGGCGCTTCTGGAAAACTTGGGATACCAAGAGGGGTTTGAAATTGAAATCCATAAAAAAATAAAGCCGGGAAGTGGTATTGGAAGTAGCGCTGCAAGCGCTGCCGGAGCGGTTTGGGCCATCAATTACTTATTGGATACCCCTCTCAATAGGACTGAATTGGTGAACTTGGCCATGCAGGGAGAAAAATTGGCCAGCAACGTGGCCCACGCAGATAATGTCGCACCGGCCATTTTTGGGGGGTTCACGTTGGTACGGAGTTATCATCCGCTGGATATTGTGTCCATTCCCGCTCCCAAAGCGCTCTATGCCACGGTGATACATCCCCAAATTGAGATAAAAACGGCAGATTCAAGAAAAATTCTCAAAACCAACATCACCCTTGCCCAAGGCATTCAACAATGGGGTAATCTTGGGGGATTGGTAGCTGGGCTATATACCCATGACTATGAACTGATCGGTCGTTCTTTGGAAGATCATATTGTAGAACCCATCCGCTCCATCCTCATACCTGAATTCAAGACCGTAAAGGAAGAAGTGAAAAAAGCTGGTGCACTGGGTTCTGGGATTTCTGGTTCAGGGCCCTCCATTTTTGCACTTTCCAAAGGTGAAAAAACAGCACAAAGAGTGGCCCAAACCATGAAAGACATTTACGAAACAACAGGGCTGGACTTTGATATCCACGTATCCCCTATTGGAACCGAAGGGGTTAAATTAATCTGACCAAAATGCACTTTTATAGCCTTCATACAAAATCCCATACCGCTACCTTCAAGGAAGCCGTTATTTCGGGTATAGCCCCTGATAGAGGGTTATACTTTCCAAAAAGGATACAACCACTGCCTCCCTCTTTTTTTCGTGAAATCGGGGCGCTATCCAACCATGAAATTGCCTTTAGGGCCATAGCGCAATTTGTTCTGGAAGATATTCCCAGAAGCAAACTGGAGGAAATTATTGCCAACACCTTAGATTTTGATTTTCCTCTGGTGAACCTTGAAGGGAACGTGTCAACCTTGGAACTCTTCCATGGGCCTACGATGGCCTTTAAGGATGTGGGGGCTCGATTTATGGCCAATTGCTTGGGGCATTTCTCCGAAGGGAACAACGAAAAAGTGACGGTGCTCGTAGCCACCTCGGGTGATACGGGTGGAGCAGTTGCCAATGGATTTTTGGGTGTAGATGGTGTTAATGTCGTCATTCTATATCCAAAGGGCAAGGTTAGTGACATCCAGGAAAGGCAGCTGACCACTCTTGGAGAAAATATCACCGCCCTCGAGGTTGATGGTACCTTTGATGATTGTCAGCGTATGGTCAAAAAGGCCTTTTTGGACCATGAAATTACGCATCGTCAAAAACTAACTTCAGCCAATAGCATCAACGTAGCGCGATGGTTACCACAACTTTTCTACTATTTGTTCGCCTTTAAACAAGCAAGGGATATAGCCGGAGACATTGTCTTTTCGGTACCCTCGGGAAATTTTGGGAATATCTGTGCGGGTATGGTGGCCCACAGGTTGGGAATGCCCATAAAACAATTTGTGGCGAGTACCAATGCCAACGATGTGGTCCCCAACTTTATGAAAAATGGGCAATACCAACCCAAAGCTTCCATCGCAACAATCTCCAATGCTATGGATGTTGGAGATCCCAGCAATTTTATTCGCATTCAAGAACTGTTCGGTACCGACTTCGTAGCGTTGTCAAAAATGCTCTCCTCCCATTCCTTCTCGGATGATGAGACCAAGTCGGCCATGAGGTCGATCTACGAGCGCACGGGGTACATTCTTGACCCCCACGGTGCTGTAGGGTATTTGGGACTGAAGAAGTATTTAAAAAGTCATCCTGACCGTTTTGGAATATTTTTGGAAACCGCCCATCCCATTAAATTTTTACCTGTAATTAAGGATACTTTGGGGATCGACCTTCCCATTCCCCCTCAAATTCAAAAGGTTATGGATAAGCAAAAAGTTGCCGTTCCCATTTCTGATTATGATGGCTTAAAGGATTTCTTGACAAAAAATACCCAATTCTCCAAATAAAAATAGCAACAGCGCTTTGTTAAAAACGTATCATAATTAGGTGGTGTACCATCCAATAATTCGATATTTTTATCTTGAAATACAAAGAACGAATGAAAACTACAGCGCTTACTGAAACCCACATTGCCCTTGGTGCCAAAATGGTACCTTTTGCTGGATATAACATGCCCGTTTCCTATGAGGGGGTGAACGCTGAACACGAAACGGTACGGAATGGGGTCGGGGTCTTTGATGTCTCCCATATGGGCGAGTTCTTAATAGAAGGGCCAAAAGCCCTGGAACTCGTCCAAAAAGTGACTTCCAATGATGCTTCCAAACTTACTGTTGGTAAAGCGCAATATAGCTGTATGCCCAACGAAACTGGTGGCATTGTTGACGACTTAATTGTTTATCGCGTGAAGGACGAAACCTATCTTTTGGTGGTCAATGCGTCCAATATTGAAAAAGATTGGGAACACATCTCCAAATACAATACAGCCATTGGAACGGAAATGAGGAATATTTCGGACGATTATTCCCTTTTGGCCATTCAGGGGCCAAAAGCGGTTGAGGCCATGCAATCCTTATCTTCCCATGACTTGTCGGCTATTAAATTCTACAATTTTGTGGTCGGGGATTTTGCAGGTATCGATCATGTAATCATCTCAGCCACGGGCTATACCGGATCGGGAGGATTCGAAATCTATTGTAAAAACTCAGAGGTCCAACAGGTTTGGGACAAGGTATTTGAAGCGGGTGCCGCCTACGGGATTCGACCCATCGGTCTCGCCGCCAGGGATACTTTACGACTTGAAATGGGCTATTGCCTCTATGGAAACGATATTGATGATACCACCTCCCCTTTTGAAGCTGGACTGGGATGGATTACCAAATTCACCAAGGATTTTGTGAATTCCGAAGCCCTTGAAGATGAAAAACGGAGAACCCCAGATCGAAAATTGGTCGGCTTTGAACTCGACGAAAAAGGAATTCCAAGGCAAGGGTATGCTATTGTCGATGGCCAGGGAAAAAAAGTGGGGGAAGTGACCTCCGGGACCATGTCACCTTCCATGGGTAAAGGAATCGGGTTGGGCTATGTTCCCACCGTCTTTTCGGAGGTTGGCAGCAAAATCCATGTCCAAATACGTAAAAACCGTGTACCGGCCACTGTGGTAAAACCTCCCTTTTACAAAACGTCTTGAATGCAGTACCAAAAGATTCTGAATGCCATTGCATTTGAAGCTTCCAAAACTGAAAATAGGGGTGTAGTTGCTAGTTATATCCCGGAATTATCCAACATTGATGATGGGAAATTCGGAATCGCCTTACTAGATGAACATGGTGATTTTTTTGCATCAGGCGATACGGAGGAATCCTTCTCCATTCAAAGTATTTCCAAGGTGCTCACCCTCTCCTTGGCCTTTAAACTCATAGGGGATGATTTATGGGAGCGGGTTGACGTGGAACCATCGGGCGATCCGTTCAATCATCTTTCCCTCTTGGAACACGAAAACGGCATTCCAAGAAATCCATTGATCAATGCAGGCGCCCTTGTGGTGGCCGATATTTTGGTTTCCCATCTAAGGCATCCAAAACAGGAATTCTTGGAATATATTAGAAAGATTGCTGGGGATACCTCTATTGATTATGACCTAAAAGTGGCCGGTTCGGAAAAGAAGACCGGTTTCAAAAACTATGCGGCCGCCTACCTCATTAAATCCTATGGCAATTTGGAAAATGATGTGGAAGACGTATTGGATTTTTATTTTCACCAATGTGCCCTGTCCATGTCCTGCCATCAGTTGGTAAAGGTCTTCTATATGTTTGCCAACCGGGGGAAGTGCCTTGAGCACAATCCCTATCTCACCCTGGCCCAAGTAAAACGGATCAATGCCATTATGTTGACCTGTGGCTTTTATGATGAAGCTGGGGAATTTGCATTTGAAGTAGGTTTACCGGGTAAAAGCGGGGTAGGCGGGGGTATTGTTGCGCTCCTTCCTGAAAAATTTTGTGTAGCCACTTGGTCTCCCGGTCTTAATTTGAAAGGCAATTCCAAGTTGGGCATGGAGGCTTTGGAGAAATTGACCACTAAAACAGGACTGTCCATATTTTGAAAAAGAGCAAAATACTTATCCTAGGGGGCAGTGGATTCATAGGAAATGCAATTTATAAAGAGCTATGCAATTATTTTGATACGTATGGCACCTATTGTTCCAATAGCAGTTTTGCATCCAACGGCCAATTCCTGAAGTATGATTTAAATGAGGATGATATTTTCAACGTGTTGGAAAAGATCCAACCGGATCTCATCATTTCTTCCCTCAGGGGTAATTTTTCGGGACAGATCCAGGCACATCTCCATATGATGGAATATTTGGCCAGGCACAGATGCCGTCTGTATTTTCTTTCCTCTGCCAATGTCTTTGATGCTTATAGCAAATACCCCTCTTATGAGTTTGACAAAACCCTTTCGGAAAGTATCTATGGAAAACTGAAGATCAGGATTGAAAATATGATGCTCCGGATGCCCGAGGAAAAAATAGGAATTCTGCGCGTCCCCATGGTTTTCGGAAATGCATCACCGAGATCAAAGGAGATTAAGACCCTTTTTGATGCCCATGAACCCATTGAAGTATTTCCCAATCTTATCATCAATGTCACTACGGATGACCGTTTGACCCAACAAATCCATTACCTCATCAACCGGAATAAAAAAGGGATCTTCCATTTGGGAAGCACGGATTTGGTACATCATGAGGATTTTATAAAAGAGGTTATCAAAAGGATGGGAAACTACCACCCCATCTTAAAAAAGGTGTTCACCACCAATGATGACCGCTATTTGGCGGCATTACCAAAGTCCAACAAACTCCCAAAACACTTGCGGTTTTCCTATCAAGAAGTGATTGATCATCATCTATCGGTGGAGTGAATTTCATACATTTATGATTATGGAAAAATTGAATGAACAACAAATTGAAACTGCGTTAAAAGCGTTGGAAGGATGGAAACTGGAAAACGGTTCCATTACCAAGTCCTATACGTTTGCCAACTTTAAGGAGGCCTTCGCATTTATGACACGTGTAGCCTTTGAAGCCGAATCCCAAAACCACCATCCTAACTGGGAAAATGTGTACAATTCGGTTACGATTGCATTGAACACCCATGATGTGGGTGGGATAACCCTGAACGACATTACCTTGGCCAAATCCATAGAGCAAATTGTGAATTCTTGGGAATAGTGAAATTTTTAGGCATTCCAAGCTTTTGTTACATTTGCCCTTGACCTAAGTCCACGAGTATATGGGAAGAGCTTTTGAGTTTCGAAAGGCGCGAAAAATGAAGCGTTGGGCAGCCATGTCCAAGGCATTTACGAGAATTGGAAAAGACATCGTCATGGCGGTGAAAGAAGGAGGTCCCGATCCAGATGCCAATTCAAGATTACGGGCCGTCATTCAAAACGCCAAGGCGGTCAACATGCCCAAGGACAATATTGAAAGGGCCATTAAAAGAGCTTCGGACAAATCCCAAGGCGACTATAAAGAAGTACTTTTTGAAGGCTATGCCCCCCATGGCATAGCCATTTTGATTGAGACCGCCACGGACAACAATACGCGAACCGTGGCCAACATAAGGAGCTATTTCAACAAATGTAACGGTAGTCTGGGTACCTCAGGATCTGTAGAGTTTATGTTCGACCACAGCTGTAATTTTCGAATCAACGGCGAAGGCATAGACCCAGAAGAACTGGAGTTGGAAATGATCGATTTTGGGGCTGAGGAAGTCTTTGTGGATGATGATGGCATTTTAATCTATGCCCCCTTTGAAAGTTTTGGGGATATCCAAAAAGAATTGGAGGTACGGGGAGTTGAAATTTTATCCTCAGGATTCGAGCGCATCCCGCAAATGACCAAGGAACTGAATGAAGGGGAAATGGCCGACGTCGAAAAACTACTGGAAAAAATCGAGGAAGATGATGATGTGCAGAACGTGTACCACACAATGAAGGAATAACTAAACTTAGTTGCCTTCATTTTATGTAATGATTGCAATTGTATTTAGGATGATGTAATCTTTTACCCTACCTTCTCGACTTAAGATAGAAATAACATCACATGCGTCCCATTGTTTTTGCCCTTGTCCTTGTATGTTTTTCCCACTTTGGATTATCCCAAGATATGGATTCAAGGAAATTAGTCGATATCATAAAACGGGAAGCGGACACCCTAAGCATTGAGCGAAACTCCGTCCGCTTTCTTTTCAATGATGCCATACTTATCTGCATCCATGATGAAAGTGCCAACCGAATGCGCATTATCTCCCCCATTGTGGAAAGGGAAAAATTAGGAGAAGAAGCACTTTTGAATGCCCTTGTGGCCAATTTTCATTCCGCATTGGATGTCAAATACGCATTGAGTGACGAAATCATTTGGTCCGTTTATGCCCATCCCCTAAGAGAACTCAGCGAAGCCCAAGTGGTGGACGCCATACAACAGGTCTATGCCGCAGCCCTAACGTTTGGTGGAAGTTACTCCAGTACCAACTTGGTCTTCCCAGGAAATACCAATAAAAAGGAAAAGTCAACGCTCCCAAAGGTTCTGAAAAAAATATAATTGCTGTTGGCGGAACTCAGCTAAAACTATACTCCGGAATTTTCCCTTTTACCCCTTTAAAAAACTGCCGTACTTTTTTAAAATCGGTATTAATATTATCCGTTGTTTGAAAGGGCTCCGAAATCTTGACTTCTTTTTTCCCGTAATCAAAGGCCACCATCACTATGGGGACCTTTGCTTTTTTGGCAATATAGTAAAACCCTGTTTTTAGTGCCGTGACTTTTTTTCTGGTACCTTCTGGAGCCAACGCGAACCGGAACACTTTTTTTTCTTCAAAAACGTTGGCCACAGCATCTACCATATTGGTATTCTTGTCACGATCCACGGGAGTTCCGCCCATCCATCTAAAAAACCATCCATAGGGTGCTTTAAAGAGTGCTTTCTTACCAATATAATGGATTTCCTTCTTTACCAATTTTCGGACAATGACACCTAAGGGAAAATCCAACCAATGCGTATGGGGTATTACAATGACCACGCATTTGTTCAAATTGGGGAACGCCCCTTTCAGGTTCCATCGCATTACTTTAAAAAAAATGAATCTCGAGAGGGCGTATAGCATTTAAATCTTTCTGTAGATTGAAATCAACGTTTGGACATCAATTTTGTCTTTCCATTCCTTGCCCAACGCATTTTCCCATAGCGGTTCCATGGCCAATGCAATCTTCGCCATGGCCTCCAAATCTGAAACCGGTAGATGGGTACATATATTCTTGGGAAGGACAATGCCATGCTTTTCCCGAATTTTATGGAACAAGGCCACCCCTTCCGCATAAAACTCGTGGAGGTGTTGGAACACCAAACAATTACCAATACCATGTTTTGTCCCCAATATATGGGAAAGCCCATAGCTCATGGCATGTGCCACCCCTACTTGGGAATAGGCAATACTCATGCCCCCATGCCATGAGGCCATCATTAACTTTTCTTCGGCCTCGCATTTCCCTATATCATCGAGAAAGACCTCCCTGCAGAGCTCATAGGCTTTTTCCCCATAGCTCTGGCTAAATGCGTTCAAATAGGTCCCTTCCAAGGATTCAACGCAGTGGATAAAACAATCCATACCAGTGTAAAACCATTGCTCTTTTGGAACCGTGCCTACCAAATCCGGATCAAGTATCACCTGATCATAGGTGGTAAAATCAGAATTGATGCCCAATTTCCTTTCTGGTCCGGATAACACCGCGGTGCGTGAAACTTCAGCTCCAGTGCCACTTATTGTGGGGACACCCACATGATATGAAGCAGGCCTATTCACTAAATCCCAGCCCTGATACCGGGTGGAAGAACCCCCATTCTTCACTAGGATGGCAACGGCTTTGGCCAAATCCAAAAGGGTGCCGCCTCCAATACCTACAATTCCGGATGGCTCCTCTTCAAAATCACTTTTTATTTTTTTGACCAGGGCATCCACTTGGTCCGTTCTAGGTTCCTCGTCTGCCGAGATAAAGATAATTTGGTCATTAAAGAGCCATGGGATACGTTTTTCCACATCCGTTCCCTCAAAGAAATCATCTACCAAAAAGATAAACGGGGCTTCCGAATTTTTACGCTTTGGCAACAAAATATCCGCCAATTGGTCGAAACTGCCCCTGCCGTATACCACGCGAGGTACCATGGGAAAGTTTTTGAAGGATGTTTTTAATCCCTGCACCATTCGTTTTGTTTCTATGTTGTTTTCCTCCTTCATTCTAATTTAAATACTTCAAAATATCCCTTAGGGAATTCAGCTTTAAGTGATTGTTTACCCGTTCTTCCTCCGCTGAGACCAATTCGTGTGCCCAGGTCGTGTGAAAAGGCACATGAACCGCTTTACCCCCAATGTTCAAAATGGGAATAACATCGGACTTTAGGGAGTTCCCCACCATTAAAAAGGAACCTATTGGGATTTCCAAATGTTCCAACAAGTTTTTATAGTTCTCCTCCTTCTTATCACTAAGTACCTCCACATGATGGAAGTATTTGGATAAGCCCGATTTTTCAAGCTTTCGTTCCTGATCTAACAAATCACCTTTGGTCAAAACAATCAATCGGTACCTTCCGGACAATGCCTGTAATACTTCCTCAACGCCATCCAAGAGTTCCACAGGATGGTTGATCATTTTTTTTCCAAGATTCAGAATGCTGGAAATGGTTTGCTGGGAAATGGTATTATTTGATAAATCCAATGCAGATTCTATCATGGATAGCATAAATCCTTTAATCCCATATCCATAGAGCTCCAAGTTTTGCATCTCCATTTTAAAAAGCTCCTGATCTATTTTATTTTTAGTCTCGTAACCCTCCAGAAGTTCCGCAAAACGCTCTTCCGTTTCCCTAAAGTAGGTTTCGTTCACCCACAGGGTATCATCAGCATCAAAACCAACTACTGATATGTCCGTAAAATCTATTTCCATTCCTTTCTGGCCCTATCCAAATCTTCAGGGGTGTCTATTTCAATTCCAGTGACGTGCGTTTCCATCATTTTTATTTTTTTTCCGTATTCTAAAAAGCGGATGGCCTCTATTTTTTCTTTTGCTTCCAAAGAAAGCATGGGCAACTGCTGAAAATCCATTAGGGCCCGCTTTCTAAAGGCATATATCCCCTTATGCTTGTAATACGTGGTTGCCAACTCCTTATCTCTTGGATACGGGATGGGTGACCTCGAAAAATAGAGCGCAAAATTACGATTATCCACAATCACCTTGACCGTATTTGGGTTGGATATTTCATCCCAGTTCGTAATGGGGGTCATTAAAGAAGCCAAATCAATTTCCTTGGCTTGATCTTCATAAAATACCTCTATTACCTTGGCCAAACTCTCCCTATCCACAAAAGGCTCGTCACCTTGGACATTGACCACTACATCCACATCCATATTGGAAACGGCCTCTGCAATACGATCACTACCACTTTCATGCTTCCCTTTGCTCATAATGACACTACCACCATTTTTTGTAATCAAATCAAAAATTATGGGGCTGTCCGTGACCACATGGACTTCATCAAAAAGACCTGTGGACATAGTAGCTTCATACGTTCTTAGAATGACCGGTTTCCCGCCTAAATCCTGCATCAATTTTGCAGGAAATCTTGACGCCTGATAGCGTGCCGGTATCATTGAAATAATCTTCATCCCAATTCTTAGTTTTTGATTTTTGGGCGTAACCTCCGGTAAATACGAAAGATGACGACCAAAATAACGATGACCAAAATAGAGGCAATTACTGGAAAAAAAATGGATGCCGCAGAAACCACGGCAGCGGTGCCGGTCTCCACAGTGGAAACAATAGGATTGGCCATACCACCAGTAGTAGCCGTGGAAGTCAATCTACCTGCGGCATTAGCCCCCTTAATGGCCGATGCCGTTCCGCCTCCGGCAATAATGGCCAATGACCATGTTACCACGGGATCTAAATTGGCCACTGTTGAAACCATTACGGCTGTTCCTGCTATGGCAGCAAGAGGCAGGGAAATGGTATCCAAGGCATTATCCACCCATGGTATAAAATAGGCAAATACTTCTACGACCGTGGCCACTCCAAGGGTGAGTACCGCAGCCAAACTACCGATCCATTCCCAATTGGTATTTAGGTCCCACACATTAAAATACGCCGCTAGACTTAAGGCAAACAAGGGCAGAAAAACGCGAAATCCCGCTGAGGCTGCAAGGCCCACGCCCAAAAAAATACTGATTACAGTTTCAGGAGACATTAAAATGCTTTGTGTGAATATACTTTATTCCGATTCAACAAAAAAATCATCCTTGAAGCCAATCAAGTAAAGCTTTTCCTTGGCTCTTGTAACCGCCGTGTACAGCCAACGTAGATATTCTTTGCTAACCCCACTAGGAAGGTAGGGCTGTTCGACAAAAATGGTGTTCCATTGCCCCCCTTGGGACTTATGACAAGTAATGGCATATGAGAATTTAACCTGTAGCGCATTAAAGTATGTATTGTTCTTTACGCCCAAAAACTGTCTGTATTTTGACTTTTCGTGGGCATAATCCTTCACGACTTCTTGGTACAGGCGGTTTCCATCTTCATAGGAAAGCGAGGGCGTTTCTGCATTGATGGTATTTAAAAGTAATACGGTTTCAAAAGGCCTTTGGTTGGGATAATCCACCATTTGCACCTTAACCTCCGCAAAACGAAATCCGTACAATTCCTTTATGGAAAACAGTTCCAAAACCTCAATGATATCCCCGTTGGCAATAAAGCCAGCCTCCGAGCTGGGTTTTAGCCAAAAATAATTGTTCTTGACCACCATCATAAAATCCCCAACAGCGATTTCATGCTCCAAGAAAAGAATGCGCTCCCTAATGTTCTGATTGTATAAATTGGCCCTTTTATTGGACCTTACAATAATCACTGTTTCTTCCTTTCCATAGTACGAATACGCATTATCGATGGCTTCCTGTATCTCATACCCATCCTTCAACCGTTCAATATCCGGAAAGCGATCCACCGAAAAACGAAACTCCCCAAAATATTCGGACTGAAGCTGCTCCCTAATATTGGTGGCATTAAAAAGAATACCCGAAGTTTCACGCTGTCGCATAACCTCATCCAATTCCATATTGATGACTGATTTGTTATAATTCAACTCCAGGCGCTCCGCCTCAAGGGCAGGACTTAAATCAAGTTTAACCGGGGGTAGCTGTGCAGTGTCCCCTATTAAAATCAATTTGCAATTGTGGCCGGAGTACACGTAATACATGAGGTCATCCAATAAGGACCCATTTTCAAACAATTTGGAATCCGCAGGCGTGTCCGGAATCATCGAAGCTTCATCAACTATAAATAAAGTATTCCTATGCTTATTAGGGGATAACACAAATTGAACGCCACCACCGGATTGTTTTTTGGGGAAATAAATCTTTTTATGGATGGTAAGGGCCTGGGTATTGGAATAGTTTGATATGACCTTGGCCGCGCGGCCCGTTGGGGCCAAAAGTACTGCCTTCATCTTGGTATGCCATAGGTGCTTGACCAAACCACCCACTATGGTCGTCTTTCCAGTTCCCGCAAAACCTTTTAGAAGAAACAGGGCATCGGCCTCTTTGGAATAGATAAACTCAGCCATATGATGCAGTGTAAGCTCTTGTAACATGGTAGGTTTATGAGGGAATTTATCAATGAGGATTTGCTGAAAATCCTTGGAAATTAGTGAGCTCATAGGGCATCAAAGATAGGTATCATTTTTAGTGGTAAAACTTTCATGATTCAAAAAAAATTGTAGATTTGCTTATAACCACTAAATCTAATTAACTCGTATATAATGAAGACCATCTTACAAATAGTTTTATGGATTGTTTGCGGCGTTTTGGCCTATTTGATTTATCAATCGGTCAATGGTCCCATTGAATTTAAAAAAGTACGCCAGGAGCGCTTTCAGGCTGTTATTAATAAATTAAAGGACATCAGGGATTCCCAAGAGGCATACAAATCCGTAAACGGCAAATACGCTGGAAATTTTGAAAGTCTGGTACAATTTGTGGATACCGGTAGCTATACTATTACCCAACAACGTGATTCCTCTTTCATGCGTTTTGATAGGGTTTATCAAATTGAATTGCAAGTAGACACCGTAGTTGTGGATACGCTAGGTTTTGTAAAGGTAAAGGATTCCCTTTTCAAAAATAGTGATGCTTATAAGACCATGATGGAAGTACCCTATGGACAAAATGGGGAGAAATTTGAGCTAAAAGCGGATATTATTGAAAAAAGTGGCTACAAAGCCCCAGTTTTTGAAGCTAAGGCCAAAAAGGATATCGTACTCTATGATCAGCCTTCCGATTTATTGGCCCAAGAAAATGCCAGAAACAGTGTGGAAGAGGTCAATGGAGAGTTCATCAAAGTAGGTTCCTTGGTCGATGTGAGTACCAATGGTAACTGGCCTCCCATCTACGACCGAAAAAATAACTAAATATCGAGGCGAAAGCACATACGCATCATTTTAAAAAATTGTCCATTCAGGTGAGCTTGAATGGACTTTCTTTTTGTGTGCTGGATACCATTTCCAATAGCGTAATCCAGTTCAATAAAATTGAGTTCAAGGCGAAATCAACGCCTTACCTTTTGCTTAAGGAACTCAAGGGTTTGTTACAAAAGGAAAAGTTGCTGAAACAGGAGTACGAAGAAGTGACCGTTATCCACAGGAACAACTTATATGCCTTGGTACCCAAACCACTTTTTGATAAAAATGAATTGCCCAATTACCTAAAGTTCAATACCAAGCTTTTGGCCAATGACCAAATTGTCTATGATGAACTCCCCAATCAAGAAATGGTCTGCGTATATGTTCCCTTTACCAATGTGAACAATTATTTATTGGAGTGTTTTGGCGAATTTGAGTTTAAGCACAACAGTATCGCCATGTTGCAGGCCTTGTTCCACCAAAAGAGTAACAAAACCATTTGTTATGTCCATGTGGCAAACAAATTCATGGAAATTGCCGTCCTGGAGGAACGGAAATTGATGCTTTACAACCAATTTGATTATAAATCCAAGGAAGATTTTTTGTACTATGTCCTATTCACTTATGAGCAGCTTGGGCTTCACGTGGAAGAAATAAAATTAAAGCTGTTTGGGACTGTCGAGGAGGGGGACCCCATTTATGACATCTCCTATCAATACCTTAAAAAAGTATCTGTTTTTGTACCAAAATTTGGAAACTACAATGTGGAAGACCTGGATAATTCCACTATCGATTTAACCCTTTTGGGCAACTGACCCATGCGGATCATCTCAGGAACATATAAGGGAAAAAGAATTTTTGCGCCTAAAAAGCTACCCGTAAGACCCACTACGGATATGGCAAAAGAAGGGCTCTTCAATATTTTAAACAACCGGTATTACCTTGAGGATATCAACGTATTGGATTTGTTTTCGGGGACGGGCAATATAAGTTTTGAATTTGCTTCCAGGGGTGCTAAAACCATTACTGCAGTAGATAGCAATAAGGCCTGCATTGAGTTTATCAATAGAACGGCCAAAGCGTTGGATTTCCCTATCGATAGCTGCAAAATGGATGTTTTTACCTTTTTGGAACGAACCAAAATTCAGTACGATATCATTTTTGCCGATCCTCCCTATGATATGGACGAGACGCATTTTTTAAAGTTACCCAACTTGGTCTTTAAGAATATATTGTTGAAAGAAGATGGCATATTGATCGTGGAACATTCTCCGCAAACGAAGCTGGAAGAGCATCAACATTTTCAGCAAAAGCGGAAATACGGAAGTAGTATTTTTAGTTTTTTCGTTTAATTCTCATGAATTTTAAAATTCGCTTTATGAAAAAGGCCTCAATAGTACTGATTACTATTCTTTTACAAAGCTGCTACAGTTATCAATCGGTACCGTTTGATAACATTGAATCCGGAAAGTCGTATGTAGTAAAGCTAAAAAAGGGAAAAAATGAAATTCCGTTTAAAGCAAAGGAAAAGTTATCAAATGACACACTTCACCTTTTAATCAAGGGGAAATTACATTCCATTCCCAAAACCGAAATAGCATATTTGAAAAAAAGGAAGGTATCCATTTGGAAAGTAGGTGTAGGGGTAGTTATGGGTGCTGCTGCAATTATATGGGCTGTTGATCAAATAAATGAAGAAACTCCCGGCGAACGTAGAATACCGTAATTCGGCTCGTAAAGGGATTCTTCTAAGTATTATCCCAAATCAACGTAATCCCTCAGATATAAATCCCAATTTTTTGGAAAAACAAAATAGGGAAGAAGCACATTTCCTTTTTTTTAGAAAAACCGTCTGGGAAAAGCACGTAACACCAAATTTTGACGTTATGACAAAAACATAAAACGAAAAAGTCATGAAAATAGCTAAGCTCCTATCGCTCCCCATGTTACTGACCCTTTTCATTTCATGCAGCAATGATGATGATGAAAACACCACACCTGTTGACCAGGACTCCTTACTAGGTACCTGGGAAATGATTTCTTTGAACGTAGATACCGAGACTAGTGGAAATCTTCTAGATATTCCCTTTACAGGCAGTACCAACAGCGTTGGTGAAAATTTTGATTATACCTTGACCTTTACGGAAACCACCTACAATGCATCCGGCTCCTACGATGTTGTGACCACCGGAACGTTAAATGGTGTTCCCTTGGATGAAGAAAGGGAGACCGTTACGGATGCCAATGAATCTGGAACTTATGAATTTGTTGATGGCGAATTGGTCATTGATGGTGCCGTGATTGACTTGGATGATATCAATGATGAATTGGAAGGCGCCGAAATTGACCCCAACTTTGAAGCATCACTGAATTCCAATGGAGAACTGGTCATTGAACAAAGTGGTGAAATAAGTATTGATTTGGAAGGTTCTCCCTTTGATATCGAATATGATTCAAGAATAGTATTCAGAAAACAATAAATGATTTAAAGATGTAAAATAAATAAAGGGCGGAACTCTGGAGTTCCGCCCTTTATTGTTTAAAAACAGGCCATAAGCCGGATTCTGTGAATCCCAAATTAGATTTGGGAAGCTCCTTATCATTTATCTGGGATTTTGGTTGCCCAAAACCTCTATCCGCCTACCCTCCAGCACGGGCGTGCCACCCTTAACTACTGGTTTACATGGCGTTTCACCACATAGAGTTTACCTGATTTCACTACAGCCAAACTGTACTTGCTTTCTGTTGCACTGGTCCTCTTCGCGCAAGGCGAAGGACGGGTGTTACCCGCTATGCTGCACTATGGTGTCCGGACTTTCCTTCTCGATAGCCATCGAGACGATAAGGTGGCCTGCATCTTGCAAAATTACATCAATTGTTGATAAAAAAGCCTACATCCTTAGTTCTCCCAATCCGTATACCATAAGCTATTTTTATATTTGTTTTTGGTCAAATCATCCTTATGGAACCCTTTATCGTATCCGCAAGAAAATATCGACCCCAAACATTTAGGGATGTAGTTGGGCAGCAAACCATAACGGATACTTTGGAAAATGCCATTGCCCATAACCATTTGGCCCAAGCCCTTTTATTTTGTGGCCCAAGGGGTGTGGGCAAAACGACCTGTGCCCGAATTTTGGCAAAAAAAATCAATGAAGATGGCACCGAACGGGAAGATGAGGATTTTGCCTTTAACATATTTGAACTTGATGCGGCTTCCAATAACTCAGTCGATGATATCCGCAGTTTAATTGACCAAGTCCGTATACCGCCCCAAGTAGGAAAATACAAGGTATATATCATCGATGAGGTCCATATGCTGTCCCAATCCGCATTTAATGCTTTTCTTAAGACGTTGGAGGAACCGCCCAAGCACGCCATTTTTATTTTGGCCACTACGGAAAAGCACAAAATTATCCCAACCATTCTATCACGGTGCCAAATATTCGATTTTAAGCGGATTACAGTGAAGGATGCTGCCGAATATTTAAAGTATATCGCCGAACAACAAGGCGTTGAGGCAGAAGACGATGCCTTGCACATCATTGCGCAAAAGGCCGATGGAGCCATGAGGGATGCACTTTCCATATTTGACCGCGTTGTCAGTTTTTCCGGAAAAGAGTTGACCAGAAAGGCGGTTACCGAAAACCTCAATGTATTGGATTACGATACGTTTTTTGAAACTACGGATCTTATTCTCGAGAATAGAATTCCGGAGTTGCTGTTGCTGTTCAACAAAACCCTTTCCCTAGGTTTTGACGGGCATCACTTTATTACCGGACTTACCTCCCATTTTAGGGATTTGATGGTATGCCGACAACCAGAGACCCATATCCTCTTGGAAGTGGGTGAAGGTGCCAAAACAAAATATCAAGAACAGTCCAAGAAGGTCTCAAACGAATTTTTGATTAAGGCCATTGATATTTCCAATGAAGGCGACCTAAAGTACAAGGCAAGCAAAAACCAACGTCTTCTGGTCGAATTGACCTTAATGAAGTTGGCTTCGCTTTCCTTTCCTGCTGAAAAAAAAAAGGATGACTTCATAGTTCCCGTTACCTACTACAGGCAACGGGATTATGAAAAAGTAAAGAAGTACTCCATCACTGAACAAGTTCCGCTGGCACAGGTGGCTGAGAAAAAGGAACCTTTTGGGAAAAAGTTGGATACTGTGACGACTTCCGAACCAAAACCCCTTGCCCAACCCATTGCCTTGAAAAACATGCCTAAAAGGGTATCTGGGTTGTCCCTTTCCAGTCTTAAGGCAAAAAGAGAGCATGAGGCCGTTAAAAATCCTGAGTTAATAGAAGTTAACTTGCCCCAACATCTTTTCTCCGAACAGGAAATGCAAAAGCATTGGAACGATTATGTCAAGAAATTAGAGCAACAAGGGAAAAAGATTTTGGCCAGTAACCTACAAACTGACGTACCAAGGTTAACCAATGATACCATTATTTGGTTGGAGTTCCCCAATGGAACCATGAAAAAGGAAGTGGAACGGGAGCAAGGGCCATTATTGCACTATCTCAAAGAAAAATTGCAAAACCATGCCATAGAATTGAAGATTTCAGTGAATGAGGAAAACGCAAAAAAATATGCGTTTACCCCTGAAGAGAAATATCAAAAATTGAAAGAAAAGAATCCGGCCATTGAATTGCTCAGGAAAGAGTTCGATTTGGATTTTTAAACTGCTACTATTATGCTTGGGCTTAAACTACCAACAGATCCTAGATGGGTAAACATTGTGGAAAAGAATATTGAAGAGATTCTAACCGATCACGCGTATTGCGAACAAAAAGCCGCTAGTACCGCCATTTCGTTGATTATTGGCTTTCCGGAAAAATCCGATTTGGTAAAGGAAATGATAGCACTTTCCAGAGAGGAAATGGGACATTTTAATATGGTTCATGAAAAAATACTTGAGCGTGGTTGGACCTTGGGAAGGGAACGAAAGGATGAATATGTCATTGAATTGATGAAATTCTTCCCAAAGGGAGGAAGCAGGGAGACCCATTTAATCCATAAACTGCTTTACGCCGCTTTGATTGAAGCCCGAAGTTGTGAGCGCTTTCGACTTTTATCTGAGAACATTGCCGATGAAGACCTGTCCGAGTTTTATAGAAAGCTAATGGTCAGTGAGGCAAATCACTACATTATGTTCTTGACATTTGCAAGGAAATATGGCAACCGCGAGGAAGTGGATAAAAAGTGGCAGGACCTATTGGACCATGAAGCCTCCATCATGAAAAATTTAGGAAAAAAGGAAACCATGCATGGTTGAGCCTAAGCTTCCAGCTTCTTTTTGTAATAATCGTAAATAGCGAATTGGGAGCGTACCTTATTTTTTGAGTCGTTTTTATACGAATTGTCCTGGGTTTTTGAGAAAAGCCTTGCCTTCACATTATCATTCCAACAAATCTCAAACGTATCAATTAATTCCTGTTTGATGCTTTCATCATAAATAGGGCAGCCTACTTCAACCCTATAGACCAAATTACGGGTCATCCAATCCGCCGAGGAAATATAGACTTTTGGGTTTCCATCATTTCCAAAAATGAAGACCCTGGGGTGTTCCAGGAACTTATCCACTATACTAATGGCTTCAATATTCTCACTCATTCCCTCTACACCGGGTATCAGGCAACAAATGCCACGGATGATCAATTGCACCTTTACTCCCGCCCTACTGGCCTCGTACAATTTGTCCACCATTTTATACGAGGTAAAGCTGTTCATTTTTATTTTAATATTAGCGGGTTTACCAACAATGGCATATGCTATTTCGTTATCAATGAGTTTATTGAAAACATTTATGGTGTAATGCGGGGAAACAATGAGATGCTTGTACTTGTTTATCTTGTAAGGCACTTCAAAAAAGCTAAACACCTTATTGACTTCTTTTAGAATGCCCTCATGGGTAGTAAAAAGGGTATAATCCGTATAAATCTTAGCTGTCGATTCATTGAAGTTGCCCGTACTTATAAATCCATACCGCTTTAAAAGCCCCTCTTCTTCCCGCTCAATAAAGCACACTTTGGTATGCACCTTTAATCCAGGTATTCCAAAAATGAGTCGGATACCCTCTTCTTGAAAGGTGTTAGCGTATTTGATGTTGGCTTGTTCGTCAAAACGGGCTTGTAACTCAATTTGTACGGTAACTTCTTTTCCGTTCTTTGCCGCATTAATCAGTGCGGCCGCCACTTGGGAGTTATTCGCCAAACGGTATACGGTCAGTTTAATCTTCTTTACTTGAGGATCAAGAGCTGCCTCCTTTAAAAAATTGATGACATAGGAGTAGGTTTGATAGGGGGTATAGATCATATAATCCCGTTCTGCAATCTGATTTAAGATACTTCCTTGCAATTGGAAGTTCTTTACGGGAAGCGGAGTAATCTTTTTATACTGCAAATCATCCCTACCCAAACTGGGGAAACCCATATAATCCCTTCTGTTATGATACCTCCCGCCAGGAATGACACTATCTGTTTCCTCTATGTTCATTTTATCCTTCAAAAAACGAAGCGTGTCCATTTTAATTCGCTTATCATAAACAAAACGAACGGGATTACTGATTTTGCGATGTTCTACACTCGAGGAAATCTTATCGATAAAACTCTTGCTCAAATCATTGTCCATATCCAATTCAGCATCACGGGTAATTTTTATCATATGGGCCAAAATGTCCTCATAATCGAACATCGTAAAGATTTGTCCCATACAATACCTAATGACATCATCCAAGATCATGATGTAATTTTTACCGTCCTCTTCAGGTAGCACAACAAAACGGTTTAACCTTCTGGGGATTTCAATTAGGGCGTATTGAATCCGGTCATCGGTTTCATTCAATTTAGAATCCTTCTTCAACACCATTCTAACGGCCAAATAGGCCGCAGTATCCTTTAGTGTAGGAAACTCATGAAGCTTATTTAATATGATGGTGATAAGTTCAGGGTTTACCTTTCTGGAAAAATAATCCCTTACAAAGGCATCCTGTTTTTCAGAAACCTTGGTTTCATCTATGATGAAGATGTTTTCAGTAGCCAATTCCCGTTCAATTTGGCTTAAAATGGCTTGGCTCTTGGCTTGAAGCTGAATGGCCACCCTAGTAATTTCCTCCAATAAATCCTTTGCGACCTCGCCCCCCAAAACACTTTTGCCGGATTTACCTGCATCGACAATCCTTTTTACCGTAGCATAGCGGACCTTAAAAAATTCATCCAGGTTGTTACTGAAAATTCCCAAAAAACGAAGGCGCTCTATGAGCGGTACATCCTTATCCGCACTTTCTTGAAGTACCCTATCATTAAAATGCAACCAGCTGATTTCGCGGTTGATATATTCGTTCTTGGGTTTTGCCATAAGCTATCTTAATTCCTTGGGAAAAGTAATCTTTTTTGTCCTACCCCTTCGTAAATCCCGCCAGTGCCCAATATCAAATTCAAGGATCGCCATACCTGAGGTCGGTAAGTTATCAAGATAGGCATCGCCCAACATATTTACAAGTGAAGTGAACGCATAATTGTGGCCAAAAATCATTACCGTGGAATAACCATCGTCCAAGCCTTTTAAAAAACTAAAAACGGAGTCCCCGGAAAAATCATATAAGTGATTGTTGACCTGAAATTTACCGAAATCAAAATTGAGGTTTCTCAAAAAAATCATACTCGTATGCAGCGCCCTATTGGCGGGACTGGAAAAACACCGATCAACTTCCAATCCCATTTTTTGTAGTTGACCAGCAACCAAATGGGCATCAGTGATTCCCCTTTCTTTTAAGGGTCTGTCCTTATCATCCACTTGGTAATCCCATGAGGATTTTCCATGCCTCACAAATATTACGGTCTTCATAGGCTATGGTTGTAAACGATCTATCTTCCAATTATAATCTTCCTGAAGGGAATAGCGAATCCTGTCATGCAATCGATTGGGCCTCCCCTGCCAGAACTCCATTGAAATGGGTCGTATCAAATATCCGCCCCAATGTTTGGGTCGTATCAATTCCTTACCCTCCATATCGGTTTCCATTGATTTAAGCTTTTCCTCCAAAATTTCCCTAGAGGGGACCACCTCACTCTGCTCTGAAATTATGGCGCCCATTTGACTTCCCCTTGGTCGCGATTCAAAATACCCATCCGATAGGTTTTCCGGAATCTTTTCCGCTTCGCCCTTAATTATGATCTGCCGTTCCAGATGATGCCAAAAAAAGGACAGGCTAACTCGTGGGTTTTGGGTCATTGCCTTTCCCTTTTCACTCAAATAATTGGTATAAAAAATAAAACCCTCAAAGGTAAATTTCTTTAGTAGCACCACACGGTTCTTGGGATAACCGTCCAAACCAATGGTAGCTAGGGTCATGGCATTGGGTTCATCCATGCCTTGGGTAGCTTCCACCTCATAAAACCATTTCTGAAAGAGTTCCATGGGGTTTTCAGGGATGGAATCTTCCAAAAGGGCGTTTTTTTCGTACGATTTTCGGTAATCGCTTAAATCATTTTGCATGATACAAAGTTCTACAAATACAAGCAGAAGAAAAAGCCTTTATATATCAAAAACCTTCCCATCATCGGCTAATTCAATATTTGCAAAAACTTTCTGCGCCTCTTCTTGAAACAGTGCTATGGTTTTATAGCGTGTGGAGTAATGGCCAAGAATTAGGCTGCCTACATTGGCTTGTTTAGCTATACTCGCAGCCTGTTTGGCCGTGGAATGCTTTGTTTTTTGACATAGATGCAACTCTGATTCCAAAAAGGTAGATTCGTGATAAAGTGCTGTGGCATCTTTTATTAATGGAACAATTGCTTCATTGTATTGCGTATCACTACAAAAAGCATAACTTTTTGGTTCAGGTGGGTCAAGTGTGAGTTTTTTGTTTGCTACGACCGTTCCATCCTCCAAAACCACATCCTTCCCATTTTTAATGTTGTTGAATTGGCTTTTATCAATCTTAAATTTTGCAACGGCTTTGACATCCAACGTCCTGGGGTTCGGTTTTTCCTGAAACAGAAAGCCATTGGTATATACCCTATGGGTCAAAGGCACAGTACTTACGGATACCTTTTCATCCTCATAGATCAATTCAGATACTTTGGATGTTAATTCATGAAAGATGAGCGGATAGTTAGTCCATGAATCCCCTAGTTTTAAAAACAAGGTTATAGCCTCTTTTATTCCCTTTGGACCATAGATATGAAGTTCCTTTTCCCTGCCCAACAATCGAAATGTGGAAATAAGCCCGGGCAGACCGAAAAAATGGTCTCCGTGCAGGTGGGAGATAAAAATATGATTGATTCTGGAAAATTTGACCTTGGCCTTACGAAGTTGCACTTGCGTTCCCTCCCCACAATCGATCAAGAACATCTGATTTTTGATTTCCAAAACCTGTGAAGTGGGATTGGTCATTGCCCTAGGGGTAGCTGAATAGCAGCCTAAAACGGTCAATCTCATAAACCCAGGTCCCTCTCTATTTCCTCCATTTCTATAATGTCCTTGGCTTCTTGAAGGGTAGGGACCAAGCAAATGTTGTCAGGAACCTCTTCATAGGACACCTTATCCGTTACCAGAACAAAGGACTTGCCGGAATTTCTATGTTGGTTGGAAAGCTGTAAAAACTCCAAAATGTCATCTGCAGATAAACTTTCAAAGGAGAATAAATTGACGATTATATTGTCATGTATTAATTTGGGGTACTCCTTATTTAGATTTTGGAGAAATATGGGTAGCGACGTTTTTTCCTGAAGAATCGTGGTCGTAGTGCCTTCTTTATCAAATATCATGATCATTTAATTTTGGAGGCCAATAGATAAATCACAGCCATTCTAATGGCCACCCCGTTTTCTACCTGTTCCAAGATGATGGATTGCCCTGAATCCGCCACATCGGAGGTAACCTCAACCCCCCTATTGATGGGCCCCGGATGCATCACAACAATGTCCTTATCCAATGCTTGAAGTAACTTTTTATTCAGTCCAAATTGCTGGGTATACTCTCGCGTGGTAGGGAAATAGCTGACATCCAATCGTTCATTCTGTACACGCAACATATTGGCAACGTCACACCATTCCAACGCCTTTTTTAGGTCGGTTTCCACCTCCACCCCCAGAGATTCTATATATTTGGGAAGTAAGGTCTTAGGACCACAGACCTTAACATTCGCCTTTTGAAGTTTTAGTGCAAAAATATTGGAAAGTGCCACCCTTGAATGGAGAATATCTCCCACAATAACCACATTTTTACCCCCTACATCCCCTAACCTTTCCCTAATGGAATAGGAATCCAGCAGGGCCTGGGTGGGGTGCTCATGGGCACCATCACCGGCATTGACAATGGAGGCATTTACATGCTTTGAAAGAAAAATCCCCGCTCCAGGATTGGGATGTCGCATGACTACCATATCCACTTTCATGGATAAAATATTGTTAACGGTATCGATTAGGGTTTCTCCCTTTTTCACAGATGACTGGGAGGCAGAAAAATTGATGACATCGGCAGACAGTCGTTTCTCCGCCAACTCAAAGGATAGTTTTGTACGCGTGGAATTTTCAAAGAAAATGTTAGCTATGGTTATATCACGTAAGGTGGGGACTTTTTTGATGGAGCGGTTGATGACTTCCTTAAAGTGATCCGCTGTCTCAAAAATAAGGTCAATGTCCTTTTTATTAAGGTATTTGATTCCCAGCAAGTGATCTACACTAAGTGTACTCATACTTTTTCAACTATATAAACAGCATCTTCCCCATCATTTTCTTTCCATAGTACCGTTACGCGTTCGTTGTTAATGGCATCAACCTGCCGTCCACGATAATTGGGCTGAATGGGCAAATGGCGACTAAACCTTCTGTCGATCAATGTCAACAATTCGATTTCCTGTGGTCTTCCAAAAGATTGTATGGCAGTCAGTGCCGCACGTATACTACGTCCCGTATAAAGGACATCATCAATAAAGACCACCTTTTTATCTTCTACCAAAAAATCAATTTTGGTGGTATTGGCCTGAAGCGTCTTTTCCCCGCGTCTAAAGTCATCTCGATAAAACGTAATGTCCAGCGAGCCTAATTTGACATCCTTGACCTTATAACTTTCCCTTAGTATTTTGTCCAATCGCTCTGCCAAAAAAATTCCCCTAGGTTGAATGCCTATAAGAACAGTATCTTTAAAATCCAAGTGGTTTTCCTGCAATTGACAGGCCAAACGATGAAGAATGATATCGATTTCTTTGGCCGAAAGCAGGATTCGTTGACTCATGAATGCGTACCGACTAACATGAACCACAAAAATAATCATTTCCTTTGAACCGATACATCACAAAAAAGAGCCCTGAACAATTGTTCAGGGCTTTTGTTATGAAGTGGTATCCGTACTTACTTCTTTTTTGCGTCTGCTTCCATTTTATCCTTCAACGCCTGCAACTGTGCATTGGCATCACCCAATGTGGGTGCTGCTTCATCAGCAGCGGCCGCCATTTTCTTTTTAGCAGATCTTACATTGCGTTCTTCCTGCTCCCTGAAGATGGCAGTATGACTGGCAACAACCCTTTTGAAGTCTTTGTTGAACTCAATAATCTTGAATTCCACTTCCTCTCCCTTTTTGATTTTGTTACCATCTTCCTTATCCATATGTCTTGAGGGTACAAAAGCGGTAATGTCATCATTCAACACCACGGTAGCCCCTTTATCAACAATATCAGTAACAGCTGCCTTATGAACCGTACCTTCACCGAATTCGGTGGCATATTTGTCCCAAGGATTTTCCGTGGTCTGCTTATGACCCAAACTCAATTTTCTGCCCTCAACATCCAACTCCAATACCTCTACTTCCAAGGTGTCACCGACATTAACGAATTCGGATGGGTGTTTGATTTTCTTGGTCCATGAAAGGTCCGAAATGTAAATCAATCCATCAATACCTTCTTCCATTTCAACGAATACACCAAAATTGGTGAAGTTGCGGACGATTCCCTTATGTCTGGAACCTACCGGATATTTAGATGTAATATCGGTCCATGGGTCTGGAGTCAATTGCTTAATGCCCAATGACATTTTTCGCTCTTCCCTATCCAAGGTCAATACCACTGCTTCAACCTCATCGCCAACGCTGACAAAATCTTGGGCAGATCTTAAATGCGTAGACCAGGACATCTCAGAAACGTGAATCAATCCTTCAACACCTTCAGCAACTTCTATAAAGGCCCCGTAATCAGCAATAACCACTACTTTACCTTTTACTTTGTCGCCAACGTTGATATTATCCCCAAGGGCATCCCAAGGATGTTTCTCCAGCTGCTTAAGGCCCAGTTGAATTCTTGATTTATTATCATCAAAATCGAGGATGACAACATTCAATTTCTGGTCAAGTTCCACAACCTCATTCGGATGGTTGATTCGACTCCAAGAAAGGTCGGTAATGTGAATCAATCCATCCACACCACCTAAATCGATAAAGACACCGTAGGAAGTAATGTTCTTGACAACGCCTTCCAATACCTGTCCTTTTTCCAATTGACCAATAATCTCTTTCTTTTGTTCCTCAATATCCGCCTCAATAAGTGCTTTGTGCGAAACCACTACGTTTTTGAACTCATGGTTGATTTTTACCACCTTGAATTCCATGGTTTTGCCCACATATTGGTCATAATCACGGATGGGTTTTACATCTATCTGCGAACCTGGAAGGAAGGCTTCAATACCAAAGACATCCACAATCATACCTCCTTTGGTTCTACACTTTACGAAACCGGTAACAATCTCTTCTTTATCATGGGCTGCATTTACACGATCCCATGCCATAATAGTCCTGGCCTTTCTGTGGGAAAGTACCAACTGACCTGTTTTGTCTTCACGAATATCAATAAGAACCTCAACGGTATCGCCTACCTTTAAATCTGGGTTGTAACGAAATTCATTAAGGGAAATGACACCTTCGGACTTTGCGTTGATGTCAATAATGGCTTCACGGTCGGTCATGTGAACCACCGTACCTTCCACCACTTCTTCATCGGCAGTATCCACGAAATTTTCAGCAACTAGTTTTTCAAACTCGCTTAATTTGCTGTCGTCGACTTTTTCGATGCCTTCCTCGTACTTGTCCCAATCAAAGTTTTCGAGGAATTCCTTAGGGTCTTGTTTTGGGGTTTCTTCTTTTGCCGTTTCCACGGCCTCACTAACTGCTGTAGTTTCGTTAGCTTCTTGTGTTGCTGTAGCGGTTTCTTCAACTACTTCAGCTGCTTTTTTTTCTTCAGCCATCTGCTGATTTGACTTTGTATTCTACACATTTACAAGAGTTAAGCGCTAGTGTAGAAGAATGATACATTTTTTGTTTTGCCCTTTTTTCCCTTGAGTGCGCCAAAAAAGGAGTGCAAAAATACAATGAATTCCCTTGTCAAACAAATACTGCGCTTTATCGAAACCCTTTAAACAAGTCTTACAGAAAATTTGGGCTGAAATGTGACTTTTATAGCTATCTTGTTTCCAAATAATAACCATTAAATATTTAAGAGCATTATGAGTGTAAAAGCAAAATATCAAGCAGTTTTGGATTTAGGTCAGCAATTGGGCATCCAAGGGGGTGATGTATCCGAAGAAGGGGGTGTTTTAAAAGTAAAAGGGGAGGCCAATACTCCTTATGAGAAGAACGTCCTTTGGGATAAAATCAAGGAAATAGGTGGTGAAAGTCCTTCTGACATCAAAGCCAATATTACGGTTGCCGATGAGTCCGTGTATCACAGGCACACCGTTAAAAGTGGTGAATCGTTAAGTAAGATTGCCAAGCATTACTACGGCGATGCCATGAAATACAATACCATTTTTCAGGCCAATACCGATCAGTTAAAGAACCCGGATTTGATCCATCCTGATCAAGTATTGGTGATTCCCAACATTTAAGAAAACAAACGTGATTTTAAGGGCGCCGTTTGGCGCCTTTTTTATTTACGCTTTTCAATAATGCGATGGGAAAAATCCAAAATACGTTCAAACTGCTCCTCAAGCCCCATATCGCTATTGTCAAATACTATGGCATCATCTGCTTTTCGCAAGGGGGAGGTTTCCCGTGTAGAGTCCAAGTAGTCCCGTTCCTGAACGTTTTTTAACACTTCGTCATAGCTTACCTCGTCGCCTCTTTCCAAAAGTTCTTTGTACCGGCGTTGCGCTCTTTTCTCTGCTGAGGCGGTCATAAATAGCTTTAACTCCGCATCTGGAAATACCACGGTTCCAATATCCCGGCCATCCATAACAATACCCTTCTCAACCCCCATTTTCTGTTGTTGTTCCACCAATTTTTCCCGAACTTCTGGAATCGCTGCAATTTTGCTTACTTGGCGGGAGACCTCAAGGGTACGTATTTTGAACTCGACATTCTTATCGTTCAAATGGATTTGAAATTGATTGCTTTTTGGGTCTTTTCTAAAGGCTACCGCTACTTTGGGCAATTGTAACTTTAATCGTTGAAAATCTTCAATACCATCCCCATCCCCTACAAAGCCATTTTCAATGGCATACAACGTAACTGCCCTATACATGGCCCCAGTATCCACATATAAGTAGCCCAAGGCCTCTGCCAAGCGTTTTGCAACCGTACTTTTACCCGTGGAAGAGTACCCGTCTATGGCAATAATTATCTTTGGCATACATCAAAAATAGGAAGAACGCCCTTAATCCCGATAGCTGTCAAAACCTAAAGAGATCGTCTCTTTACGTGCGGTGTAAAATCCATTATAACTTCTTCGGATTCTTTACGCGTTGCTTGGTAATGGCAATGTCCACCACCTCACTCATATCCGAAACATAGTGAAACCTAAGTCCTTTAAGGTATTCTTGTTTGATTTCAAGGATATCCTTTCTATTGTCTTCACAAAGGATGATCTCTTTTATTCTTGCACGTTTCGCAGCAAGAATTTTTTCTTTTATTCCTCCTACAGGAAGCACCTTACCACGAAGGGTAATTTCACCTGTCATGGCCAAGCTCTTTTTTACCTTACGCTGGGTGAACAAGGAAACCAAAGAGGTCAGCATGGTAATTCCGGCACTGGGACCGTCCTTGGGGGTTGCTCCCTCCGGCACATGAATGTGAACGTTGTAATTGCCAAAAACCTCGCTATCGATACCAAAACTTTCTGCATTTGATTTGATATACTCCATAGCGATGGTAGCGGATTCTTTCATCACCTTACCTAAATTACCGGTAATATTAAGTTGCCCTTTCCCTTTGGAAAGGATGGACTCAATGAACAGGATATCTCCACCAACACTTGTCCACGCCAGTCCGGTGACCACTCCGGCTACTTCGTTATTTTCATACTTATCCCGTTCCAATCGCGGTGGGCCAAGTACTTCTTCCACCACCTCGTTGGTGACCTTTACATCATAGGTTTCTTCAATGGCGATATTCTTGGCAGCATAGCGTACCATTTTGGCCAACTGTTTTTCCAACGTTCTCACTCCGGACTCCCTGGTATATCCCTCCACGATTTTTTCCAATTGCGGTTTTCCAATTTTTAAATCGTTGGAAGTCAATCCGTGTTCTTTTAGTTGTTTGGGCAATAAGTGTTTTTTGGCAATTTGCACTTTTTCCTCAATGGTATAACCGGTTACATTGATGATTTCCATACGGTCACGAAGTGCCGGTTGAATACTCCCCAGGTTATTTGCCGTGGCGATAAACATGACTTTGGAAAGGTCATACCCCATTTCCAGGAAATTATCATAAAACTCGCTATTTTGCTCTGGATCCAAGACTTCCAACATGGCCGAGGAAGGATCGCCTTGATGGCTATTTCCCAATTTATCAATCTCATCCAAAATGAACACCGGATTTGAAGTTCCCGCTTTTTTGATACTTTGCACGATACGACCGGGCATAGCCCCAATATAGGTCTTTCGGTGTCCGCGGATCTCCGCTTCATCCCTGAGCCCCCCCAAAGACATACGTACATATTCCCTACCCAAGGCCTCGGCCACGGATTTCCCCAAGGAGGTCTTGCCCACCCCGGGAGGTCCATAAAGACAAAGAATGGGAGATTTCATATCATTGCGCAATTTCAAAACGGCCAAGTACTCAATAATTCTTCGCTTGACATCTTCTAGACCATAATGATCCCTATCCAATATTTTTTGGGCGCGCTTTAAATCAAATTTGTCCTTGGAGAATTCGTTCCAGGGCAAATCCAGAAAAAGGTCCAAATAATTCCGTTGGATGGAGTATTCCGCCACTTGCGGATTCATACGCTGCATTTTGGCCAACTCCTTATCAAAATGCTCTTTGACTCTGTTGTCCCATTTCTTTTTCTTGGCCTTTTTGTGCATCTCCTCGATTTCCTCATCATAGGATACCCCACCCAATTCTTCTTGAATGGTCTTCATTTGTTGGTGCAGGAAATATTCGCGTTGTTGTTGGTCCATATCATGGCGAACCTTACTTTGAATATCGTTTTTCAACTCCAACTTCTGAAGCTCTAAATTCATGTGCTTCAGTGTGGCCAGGGCCCTCTCCTGCAAATCTTGTATTTCAAGCAGTTCTTGTTTCTCCTTTACCCCCAAATTAAGGTTGGACGAAACAAAATTGATAAGAAAGGAATTGCTTTGAATATTCTTGATCGCAAAGGTGGCTTCGCTGGGTATGTTTGGGTTGTCCTTGATGATCTGATAGGCCAATTCTTTTATGGAATCAATGATTGCCAAAAACTCCTTATCGTTTTGATCCGGTTTTGTTTCATTGGCCTCTTTGATGGTAGCCGTCATATAAGGTTTTTCGGTAATGACCTCGGCTATCTCAAATCGTTTTTTTCCCTGAATGATTACCGTAGTATTTCCATCGGGCATCTGCAATACCCTTAAGATTCTTGCTACGGTACCTAAAGAGTTGATATCCTGAACTTCGGGATTTTCAACACTTTCATCCTTTTGTGATACCACCCCAATGACTTTTGAGCCCTGATTGGCATCCTTAATTAAGCTTATTGATTTATCCCTTCCAGCAGTAATCGGAATTACTACCCCCGGAAAAAGAACGGTATTTCGTAAGGGCAATATGGGTAGGGTTTCCGGAAGATTTTCCCGATTCATTTCCTCTTCATCCTCTGGAGTCAGCAGTGGAATCAATTCCGCCTCATCATCCAACCCTTGAAAAGACATATTGTCAAGACTTTCAAATTTTATTGAACTCATACGTATTTTTAAGTCATTCTGTCATTAAAACTAAGGTTCCAGTACTACTCCACACCAAAAAAAAACTTAAAACCAATTGACCTACAGTTATTTACGACATTGAATCATTTAATTGTAATTCTTAGAAGACAATTCTCATGCCATAGGTTCAAAAAAACTTTTTCAAAAGTGTAACAGTTGTTAAATTTTACCATCTCTAAGACAAACCATTCACCTTTTGAGCCACCAGAATGAAAATATTGATGTGTTGTTGCAACAATGTCTTGAAGGCAAGCAACGGGCACAGATGGTAATCTATAACCGATATTATAAGGCCATGTACAATACCGCTTTACGAATAGTAAAACATACCGCAGAAGCAGAGGACGTCATGCAAGAATCTTTCTTGAATGCTTTTACAAAGCTACATACGTTCAAAGGGGATGTGACCTTTGGGGCCTGGTTAAAGAGAATTGTCATCAACAACAGTATTTATCATTATCGAAAACAGCAGAAGAATCCAACTACCGATTTGGATGAGGTACTATATAAGGTCGAAGATAATGATGCAATTGGTTTGGACCAGAATGGTTATACTGAACTGAAGGCTCAAAAAGTGATGGAAACCATGAACAGTTTAAAGGACAATTACAGAGTTTCTTTGACCTTAAACCTTATTGAGGGATATGATTATGAAGAAATCAGTCAAATTATGGATATAAGCTATGCCAATTGTAGGACCACCATTTCAAGAGCCAAGGAGAGCCTACGACAAAAGTTAGCTGTAAATGTTTAGTTATGAAAAAGGAAAGTTTAGATAATTTATTTGAAAGACTTCAGGATGACTTCGACTTTGAAGAGCCCAAAGCTGGTCATCAGGAACGTTTTCTTGAAAAGTTGAACCATGCCAATGGCGTAGTGACACTATCCAGTAAGAGAAATTGGTGGAAACCGCTGTCCATTGCTGCTTCCATTGCATTGGTGTGTGTGCTAGGCCTGCAATTGTTCAACAACCAACCGACCATTAAGGAACAGGTCGTTAAAATTGCGCCGGAAGTCTCTGAAACCGAGTTCTACTTTGCCAGTTTGATTGAAGAGCAGGTTCAAGTGCTAAAAGAAGAAAAGTCACCGGAAACTGCAAAATTGGTTGAGGACACCTTGACTAAGCTTAGTGAGTTGGAAGCCGATTACAAGGTTTTGGAACAAGAACTGGTCAATGGGGGGAATAGCAAAATGCTATTAAATGCCATGATCACCAATTTTCAAATACGAATCGATTTATTGGAAGAAGTATTAGCCAACGTAGAAACTATTAAAAATTTAAAACCACAAGATGATGCGAACTTTACTATTTAAATATGTATGTCTAACCCTAATGCTGGTCCCATTTACTGCGATGGCAGTATTTGACGGGGGAGGGATGAAAGGAAAATACACCAAGGAAAAGACGATTAAAAAAGAGTTTGATGTGAACTCTGATGCCTTACTCAAGATAAAGAACAGTTACGGTAACCTTAACCTTACCTCTTGGGATCAAAACAAAGTTATGATTGAGGTCCATATAAAGACCAATGGAAACAATGAAGACAAAGTACAAGACCGATTGGATGAAATAGATGTTGATTTTGACAGTAGTTCCAGTATGGTGGGCGCCATAACCAGATTTGGCAACCGAAACAATAGTTGGGGATGGAAATGGGGAAAGCGAAACAACGTCAGCATACAGGTAAATTACACCATTAAGCTCCCTGTAAAAAACAGTGTCAGTCTTTCAAATGATTACGGTAACATTTATTTAGATCGAGTGGATGGACATGCCAAGATTAGCTGTGACTATGGAAAAATGGAAATAGGCCAATTAAAGGGAAGGAACAACGAGCTTCGATTTGACTATACGTCACGTTCCACTTTTGAGTATATTAATAGTGCAGAAATTATTGCCGACTATTCCGGGTTTACCGTAGAAAAAGCGGGTGATTTAAAAGTAAATGCTGATTATACCAATGCCGTCATTCGCGAAATGGGTGATTTAAACTATACCTCGGATTATGGATCTATGCAAGTGGATAATGTAGGTAGCGTTTCAGGAAATGGTGATTATATTGGCATAAAGCTCGGAAAGGTCAATGGTGATGTCAGTATTACTGCGGATTACGGCTCCGTTAAAATTGAGGAAATGACAGCGGATGCGGGTGATTTAAGCATACGTTCTGATTATACGGGAATTAAAATCGGCTATTCGCCGGAATACCACTTTGATTTTGATATTACTACGGAATACGCCGGTGTCAATGGTATAGGCGATTTTGAAATTCAGGTGAGAAAGGAAAAATCCAGCCAGAAATATTACAACGGGTATTACGGAAGTGACAATTCTGGAAATGTCATTCAAATAGATAGTGAATATGGCGGAGTGTCCTTCTACAGAAACTAAATAACAATCAAAAAAAGAACAACCATGAAAAAAATAATGACCTTAGGTTTAGTGCTTTGTTCCTTAATTAGCACTGCGCAATGGGGCGGAAAGAAAATAAAGGGAAATGGCAAGGTGGTAACCATTGAACGCTCGGTGGGCAATTACGAATCCATCGCCTCTGCCGGTTGGTTTGATATTATATTGGTCGACGGAAAAGAAGGCACAATAACCTTAAAAGGCGAAGAAAACCTTTTGGAATACATTGAAACTGAAGTGAAAAATGGAAAGTTGACCGTAAAGACGGAAAGAGGGGTCAATTTAAGATCATCCAACTGGAAAGGCGGTATTGAAATAACCATTCCCATCGAAGAAGTCAATGCCGTTAGCTTAGCAGGTGCAGGGGATGTTATTTCCAGAACCACCATTAAGACCAATGAGTTCAAGGCTTCATTGGCGGGATCGGGCGATGTAAATCTTTCAGTAGAGGTCAATGATTTTGAAGTGTCATTATCAGGATCGGGCGATATGGAATTTGATGGTTCTGCATCCTCATTCAAGGTCTCTGTGGCAGGTTCAGGGGATGTAGATGCTTTTGGACTTTCCGCAGATTACGTGGAAGCCTCCGTAGCGGGTTCCGCGGATCTTAATGTTACTGCAAAAAAAGAAATCAAGGCCAGGGTTTCCGGGTCAGGTGATATTACCTATAAAGGGAACCCTACCAAAATAGACAGTAAAGCCTCAGGGTCTGGGGACATTTCAAGTTACTAATTCACAATCAAAAACCTAAAATCATGAAAAGAGCACTAACAATTACATTAGCATTATTGACAGTAGGCCTTTCCAGTGCACAATGGAAAAGGATCAAAGGAAATGGCAATACCGTATCCATAGAACGTTCGGTAGGAGAATATGATCGAGTGGCACTGGCCGGCTGGTTTGATGTGGAATTGGTCGATGGCAATGAAGGTGAGCTTACCCTGGAGGGGGAATCCAACTTACTGGAATACATCAAAACCGAGGTGAAAGATGGCAAACTGACCATCAAGCAAAGAAAAGGGGTCAACCTAAAGCCCTCTAATTGGAATGAAGGTATCCTCATTACCGTTCCTGTGGAATCAATTGATGGGGTTTCCCTTTCAGGTTCGGGAGATATTGTTGGAAAAACCACCTTAAAGTCAGACAATTTTAAAACTTCAATTTCAGGTTCAGGGGATATTACCATCGAAGTTGAGGCTAAAAGCATTGATGCCTCCATGTCCGGATCTGGAGACATCCGACTATCCGGAAAAACAACGGATTTTGAAGTATCCGTTTCAGGTTCCGGAGATATTCGTGCGTATGATTTGGAGGCTGATTTTGTGGAAGCCCAGGTTTCTGGTTCAGCTGACATCAAGGTAACCGCCAATGAAGTGCTTAAAGCACGGGTTTCAGGTTCCGGGGACATTAGTTATAAGGGCAATCCCAAAAAAATTGATACCAAAAGCTCCGGTTCAGGGAACATTTCAAGTTATTAAAATGCAATAATCAAAAAACGACCAATCAATAAACACGGAAAGCCCTGACAGTTTTGTCAGGGCTTTTTGTTGGTTCTTACCAACAAAAAGGCGCCAATGATAAAGAACAGGGCAAAAAACAAAGCGGCATTTCGCATAGTTCCCGTTATCTGTATAATATAACCAAACAAGAACGTTCCAATGATGATTCCGATTTTTTCGGAAACATCATAAAAACTAAAGAAGGAAGTGGTATCCGTAGTTTCAGGTAAAAACTTTGAATATGTTGAGCGGGAGAGCGCCTGAATTCCGCCCATGACCAAACCTACTAGGGCGGCGCCAATATAGAAATCCATGGGACTGACCATGGTGTAGGCGTATAAACAGATCAAAAACCATAGCAGGTTAACGACAATCAGCGTTCTAATATTTCCAAAACGTTTTGATGACCAAGCAATGACATAAGCCCCGATAATAGCAACAAGTTGAATCATAAGGATACTTGCTATCAATCCAAACTGTCTCTTTTCATCAGAACCCCAGTCAATTTCCTGTTCACCAAAGTAAGCAGCAATCAACATAATGGTCTGTACAGCCATACTGTATACAAAAAAGGCCACTAGATACCTTTTTAACCTGATTTGTTGCCCCAATTGATGCCATACCAGCTTTAATTCCCTAAAGCCATTCAAAATAACGTTGGTTCGTTCCCCTTCTTTTTTGTAACCTTTGGGGAGGTGATAAAAGCTATATTGACTGAACAGCATCCACCACAGACCGACTGTCACAAATGAGATTTTCATGGCCTGAACTGCCGCAGGAACACCTTCGCTATCATAAAAACCGAAGGTTTGGGGAGACATGACCATCCAAAGGTTTAAACACAACAACAGCACACTGCCCACATATCCGAACGAAAACCCTTTGGCGCTGAGCTTGTCTTGTTGTTCTGGATAGGCCACGTCGGGCAAATATGAATTGTAAATGGCAAAACTTACCCAAGATCCCACAAGACCGGCCATATAACACAACAAACTCCAATAAATATGTTCAAGGGAAAACCAATAGAGGCCAATACAACCCAATGCCCCCAAATACGTAAAAAACTTGAGGAATACCTTTTTGTTCCCTAGATAATCTGCTATCCCAGAAACCAACGGGGTAACCAAGGCAATAATAATGAACGATAAGGAAGATACATAACCAATAAGAGGTGCTCTTTCTATTTGCGTCCCAAAAACCTCCACGGTTTCCACTTCTGCCATTCTAAAAAGCGCCCCATAATAAATGGGAAAAACAGCACTCGAAATCGTAAGATTGTATACAGAGGTAGCCCAGTCGTAAAAGGCCCAGGCATTCAACAATTTTTTGTCTCCCTTTAATGCAAAGACTTTAGCCATGCCTAAAAATATTGAAAAGCTGCTCCAATTGGACAGCTTTTCAATATTTTTCTTATTCCACTCCCCTATTCAAAGGTGGTCACCCCAAACTTTGCAGCTTCTTTCTTAGCCTCGGGGGCCCAAGCGGTCAGGTTATTGATACGGGTATCGTTGGAAGGGTGTGTGCTCATAAATTCAGGAGGAGCCTGACCACCGGATTTAGCCTTCATTCTTTTCCAAAGTTCGGCTGCCTCATCTGGGTTATATCCTGCTATGGCCATAATCTGAAGACCAATTTTATCCGCTTCGGTCTCATGGCTTCGACTAAAAGGAAGCATCCCTCCAAACTGTGAACCTATTCCATACGCCTGCATCCAAGCATTCTGTGCTTCAGCAGTTTTTCCACTAGTCGCCACGGCAACGCCCACAGCACCCAACTGTTGTAAAGTACCGGCACTCATGCGTTGCGCGCCATGATCTGCTAAAGCATGGGCCACTTCATGGCCCATTACAACAGCCACGCCTGTTTCTCCTTGGCAGATTGGCAAAATCCCGGTATAGAATACTATTTTACCCCCAGGCATACACCATGCATTCACCGTTTCGTCCTCCACAAGATTATACTCCCATTGGTAATCTTTGAGGTATCCAGGATATCCATTGGCGTTCAACCATGTTTCTGAGGCCTTGGCAATCCTTTGCCCCACATTTTTGATCATATTGGCTTCTTCGGTTCCAGTAACCACCTTATTTTCCGTTAAAAATTGATCGTATTGGGCAAATGCCATGGGAAAAAGCTGCTGATTTCCATAAAAGTTGAGTGTTTTCTGCCCTGTAAACGGATTGGTCTTACATGCTACGACGAGCAAAAAAACGGTTATGGCAAGAACAAATTTCTTCATAGTTCATCAATTTAGGTTGTCAACTATTATGGGAATATCCAAAAGCCCATAAATGGTTTATATTCCTTATTGTTACGTTAAGTTACAAAATCAAGAAAATTCTTTTACCATTAGACCCCAATAAACGATAAAAGTCACATGTACTAGGTCCCGATCAAGTGAAGCTCAGTAAAATCCTTATTCACTTCAATACTGGCTTTTCCATCAAATTTCACTGCCTCCAAATCCACAATTTCATTGTCCACCTCAATTTTCGAAATTTTAAAAGGAAGTCCATGGAACTGTATTTTAAAGGTTTCATAGGAAGTGATAAAACTTCCATCTTTGAACTGCTGCAAAATCAACTCATTTTCTTTTCCCTTTAACCGGAATTTTCTTAGACTAAACCTTCCTTTCTTATGGTCAAATCCTTCCAATTGATCCTCGTAAATAGTGGATTTTTCAGTTCCTTCCTTGTAATATACATCGACCATCAACTCCGTTATTTCCTTTTCCCCTACGTACTGTTGAACGGGATACTTTGGAATTACAGCACCTTCTTTTATAAATAACGGAATTTTGTCCAATGGGGCAGCAACCCATTTTTCAATCTTACCATCAACAATTTCCTCTGTCCAGTAATTGTACCATTTGCCTTTGGGAATGTACATTCTACGCCCTTGGGAATTTGGCTCTTGAACCGGACATACCAGAATGTGTTCACCAAATAAAAACTCATCCGTTCTAAAATGGGTCTGGGTGTCCTCCTGATCGTAATACACCAAGGATTGCAACATGGGTACCCCATTGGTTACGTAGTTATAAAAAGTAGTGTACAGGTAAGGTAGTAGTTGATATCTGAGCTCAATGAACTTTCTTACAATATCGGTAATCTCGGTTCCAAAAGACCAGGGTTCCTGATCACCATGATCACCACTGGAATGCACACGACAGAAAGGGTGAAATACGCCCAACTGCACCCATCGCGCAAAAAGCTCTCCATTAGGTTGTTCAGCAAATCCCCCAATGTCCGAGCCAACAAAGGAATATCCACTCATACACATGCGTTGCATCTGAACATTGGCTATCCAAAGATGTTCCCAGGTGGCTACATTATCACCGGTCCATGTAGCACAATATCTTTGGGTCCCGGCATATGCTGCCCTTGTCAATACAAAGGGCCTTTTGGGAAAGGTAAACTTCTTAAGACCCTGATACGTGGCCCGTACCATTTGCATCCCATATACATTATGTGCCTTTCTGTGGCTACAAGGATGTCCATCATAATCATGCCGTACATCTAAATTGGCCGTTTTTGTGGGCACTTCCATGACCGCAGGTTCATTCATATCATTCCATACCCCATGTACCCCCATTTCCGAAATCATTTCCTTATATAACCCTGCCCACCATTCGCGTACCTCTGGGTTGGTGAAATCTGGAAACTTGCATTCCCCGGGCCAAACTTTACCTTTAAAATGCGGACCGTCTGCCCTTTTACAGAAGTAATCGTTGTCCATGGCCTGTTTATAGACCCAATAATCACGATCAATTTTGAGCCCTGGGTCAATCATGGTCACCGTCTTAAACCCATCCTCCTCCAGTTCTGAAATCATTTTCTTTGGATTGGGAAAACGCCTATGGTTCCAGGTAAAACAACGAAAGCCCTCCATGTAATCTATATCCAGATAAATGGCATCGCATGGTATTTTGTACTTTCTAAAATTGGCAGCCAATTGCTTCACCCGCTTTTCAGGATAATAGCTCCACTTGGACTGGTGGAAGCCCAATGCCCACATCGGCGGCAATTCCGGAACCCCCGTCAAATCCGTATAGGCCTCCACTACTTGGGAGATTTTTGGACCATAAAAAAAGTAGTAGTTCATTTCTCCACCATCGGCCCAAAAACTGGTCAGATTGCGCTTTTCATGGGCAAAATCAAAATAGGTGCCAAAGGAATTATCAAAAAAAATGCCGTACGCCATCTCGTTGTGAAGCCCAACATAAAAAGGGATGGATTTATAAAGCGGTTCTTGGTCCTTACCATAGGCATAGGAATCAGTTACCCAATTGGAGACCCGCTTTCCTTTTAAATTTGTATGGGACGCCTTATCTCCCATACCATAGAAGCTCTCCCCTGTTTGGGTCACTTTGGTCATTTTTACAATGTTTCCCCCATAATCATAATTTTCCTCCCAATGGAACCCCATATCGTCCTCATTGATGGGCATATCATCCAAATCATGAATCTGGACCTTAAAGTCACTTTTGTTGATGTATATCTTTATTTTGGAGGTTTCCACCACATATTCCGGTATTTCTTCCTTTACTTCCAAATTATTGTATCCCGTAATGACCTCTTTGCTAATGGCGTAGGAGAAATCGGGTTCAAAAGCATGTTCCGTTGCATATCTAAAACGAATCATACTATCCCTCAAGACCGTAAGTTCCAAAATGACCCCATTTTGGGTGGTGAAATAGAGTTTATCGTTTTCCTGTTTAAAATCTACAATATGGTTGGGGTAAAGATTGCCTCTTTTTTCAATCTCGGTATTGGTAATCATGTGTTCAATGATTTAAAAGCCTAACAAAAAAAGCACTTTCCCTTGACTTTAGGAAAAGTACTTTTGAACAATTACGGTACTATAAGGTTATAGTTGCGGTCCTTTTACTTATAAATTAACAAGCCAAGCGGAGGGAGATTTACTTCAATGGAATTTTCCCTATCGTTCCAAGGCTTTTTGGAAGGTTTCACCGTCTTTTTAGCTACCCCACTTCCTGAATACTTACTATCATCGCTGTTGAAAAGTAGTTTGAGTTGCTTCGTACCTGGCACGCCTACCCTATATTTTTCCCTGGGGACCGGTGTAAAATTGGCTATGATCACAAGGTCGTTTTTCGTATCATGACCTTTTCTAATGTAGGTTAAAACGGAGTTTTCAGCGTCATTCCACTCAATCCATTCAAAACCTTCCGGGCTGAACTGTTTTTCATAGAGTGCCGGTTGTGATTTATAAAGCGCATTGAGGTCTTTTACTAATTTTTGGACACCTTGATGGAATTCATAGTCCAATAGGTGCCATTCCAAACTCTCTTGGAAGTTCCATTCCGAAGTCTGGCCAAATTCCCCTCCCATGAAAATCAAATTGGCACCAGGGTGAGTGAACATGTAACCGAACAACAGCCTCAGGTTAGCGAAGCGTTGCCATTCATCCCCTGGCATCCTGTAAATCAGGGATTGCTTGCCATAGACCACCTCATCATGGGAAAATGGAAGCATAAAGTTCTCCGTGAACGCATAGGTCATACTAAAGGTAATGTCACCTTGATGGTGTCTTCGGTAAATGGGTTCTTTTTTGAAATATTCCAAGGTATCATGCATCCATCCCATCATCCATTTCATCCCAAAACCCAGTCCCCCAAAATGGACAGGTTTTGAAACTCCCGAAAAAGCAGTCGATTCTTCGGCTATGGTTTGCACCCCTTTAAAACTTGCATATACTTCCTGGTTCATCTCGCGAATGAACGACATGGCCTCTAAATTCTCATTGTTCCCATACATATTGGGCTCCCATTCCCCATCTTCCCTGGAGTAATCCAAATAAAGCATTGACGCCACCGCATCCACACGAAGTCCATCAGCATGAAATTGGTCCAACCAGAACGCAGCATTGCTGATTAAAAAGGCCCGCACCTCATTTCGTCCGTAATTGAAAATCAAGCTCTTCCAATCAGGGTGATAGCCCTTTCTTCGGTCCGGGTGCTCGTATAAATGAGATCCGTCAAAGAAACCCAGACCATGTGCATCTTCCGGAAAGTGGGAAGGTACCCAGTCCAATATTACTCCGATGCCTGCTTGGTGTAATTTATCGACCAAAAGCTTGAAATCCTCAGGTTTCCCGAATCGTGAAGTAGGAGCAAAATACCCTGTAAGTTGATACCCCCAGGATGGGTCAAAGGGATATTCCATTATGGGCATAAATTCCACATGGGTAAATTCCATTTTCTTTAAATAGCTTACCAACTCCTTGGATGCTTCAACATAGGAGAGCGATTCCCAACCGTTTTTTTTCTTCCAAGATCCTAGGTGGATCTCATAAACGGAGTAGGGTCTGTCCAGAGCATTGTGGTTTTCCCTGGTATCCATCCACTTTTGGTCGTTCCACTCATATTGGGCTTCCCAAACAATGGATGCCGTATTGGGAGGTTGTTCACAATACCTTGCAAAAGGATCGGCCTTTTCCGTTTTGATGTCATTGTTGTGGCTCTGGATTTTGTACTTGTATTTAGCTCCCTGCTCAACACCTGGAATAAAACCTTCCCAAATACCACTTTCGTCCCATCGAACGAACAGCTTATGCTCGCCTTCGACCCAATAGTTGAAATCTCCCACAACGGAAACGGCTTTTGCCGTGGGTGCCCAAACGGCAAAATACGTGCCTTTGACCCCATCCACCTCCATGAGGTGCGAACCCAATTTTTCATAAAGCCTAAAATGCTTGCCAGATTTAAAGAGGTTGATATCAAATTCTGTAAAACGACTGTGTGGTAGTACCTTGGTCATAGTAGTTTTTGGTTTTATTTAGTTCATAATACTCATAATGCCCCTAAGCGGAATTACCGCCCAAAGTGGTCTTGAGTTCATCTCGTACCCCAGTTCATAGACGGCTTTTTCCAACATACAGTATTTGAGTAAAAAGATACGCTCTTTTACGTAACCAATGTTGATGTTATTATCTTGGATTAGAGTGACATATTCCTCATAAAAAACACCAATAAAATAGCAATAAAGCAACTCTCCAGCATGGAAGAGTTCTTCTTGCGAATATGGATACTCCTTACCATGATTGAATATAACAGCATAAACGGCATAATGGAACGACCGAAATATTCCCGCCACATCCTTTAAAGGCGGTTGTTTGACCTTTCTGTCCCTAATGGTACTTTCAGGCTCTCCCTCAAAGTCCAGAATAAAAAAATCTTCATCCTTGACCAATACTTGACCTAAATGATAATCGCCATGAACCCGAATCCGTTCGCCCTTTAATTTGGTCCAATCAAAGTTGACAAAACGCTTTCTAACCTCATTCTTGCGCTCCAAAAATTCATGGGCCAATTCAAGTGACATACCTTCCAAACGATGTAGATTATTTTCAACGGTATTTAACCGATTTTGAAATTGGTACAACAATCTATTTTTTAACCAAACTTCATAATCTCCATTAAAATGTTCTGGTGTGAATGCAGTATCTTCAAATTCCGACCCCAATGCAATATGCATTTCTGCCGTCCGCTTTGCCAATCTCTGAAGCATCAGAAATATATTGAGACCGGCCCAGTCAATAATTTCCGGTGGAACATCACGAATTTTAAGGCGTTGAAACAGTTCAACATTTGGCAGCTTATATACATCAATTCTCTTATGCTCTAAATTTGAAAAGATACTTCGAACCTCCCGCAACATATAATCCCAGGCGTCACCTTGATTGGGAACCATTTCCTGCATTAAGGCTATGGTAACGTTCACATTATCAGTATCCATGATGCTTAAACTGCCCATGTAGGCCGGTGTATTCTTATACTCCTTTCTTTCGGATAGGAATCGACTCATCTCATAGTCAGGGTTCTTATCGGCATAAATCCTCCTGAAAAACTTGACCACCAATTGGTCGTTAATAATAATCGAGGTATTACTCTGTTCTAGCCCCATGAATCGGGAAGATAGGTATTTCGTCTCCTTGAAATTGACACTTTTATGGTATCGCACCCGAGTGGTGTCATTAGGCTCAGCGGTCATTATGCGCTCAAAAACCAATTTGCGAAAGGCCTCAAGGTTGAGGGCATCTATGATAAATCCGTCTTGGCCATTGAGCTTTAATGGGAGTATGCGGTCTTTTGCTGCAAACCTTTCATCCGAAACAAAGGCTATCGGCAAGAAATAGTGTTGGTAAAAGGCTTCCGTAAAATTGATTTCCAACAGAAGTCCATAATATACTTCGCCATGTTGTTGAATTCTAAAATGTTCCTGTAGTTCTATGTATTTAAGCGTACTGGACTTTCCTCCATACCAGCGCTGTTTTACAATGTATTCTTCTAGAACGTCCGATAAAAAAACCTGTAAAAAAGTAGCATCGTCCAATAAAGCTTCCCATGCAATATTAAACTCATAGGGGGTGTTTACGATGGTATCTTTCTTAGGTTTTGACATGAATTATTGATTTAACTGAAAGATATGAAAGGGAAGGGCTGGGCTCAACTCAATGAAATTCCATTCATCATACCACTGATAGTCATTTTGAGTAATCAAATCCCGAAGGTGCAGTCCATCTCCGGGAGAAATACCCAGCTCAGCCATCGGCAATTGTACCATGCCCTGCTGCGAATTATGGCTGTCCAAACTAATGACCATTAGAAGTTGATTGGCCCTATCATCATCCCATTTGTAAAAGGCCATCAAATTTTCATTTTCGATATGGCAAAACCTTAGGTTGTTCGTTTGCTGCAAAGCTGCATTCTCTTTCCTTATCCCATTTATTTTTGAAATCAAATGAGTGATTTTATTTTCATGGGACCAGTCCCAATGTCTAATCTCATACTTTTCACAATCGAGGTACTCCTCTTTATTTGGAAAGGGTTCGGTCACCATGTACTCGAATACAGGTCCATAAATTCCCAGATTCCCGCTTAGAGTCGCTGCCAAGGCATACCTAATGAGATGCATGGCCTCATTGGCACCTTGCAGGTGATATGGATTAATATCAGGAGTGTTGGGCCAAAAATTGGGGCGATAATACTCTTTCATATCAGTCTGGGTGAGTTCCGTCAAATATTCGATAAGTTCCCCTTTCGAAACCCTCCATGTGAAATAGGTATACGACTGTGAAAACCCTTGTTTGGCCAATTGCTGCATAACTTTTGGCCTAGAAAATGCTTCTGCCAAAAAAAGCGTGTCTGGGTGTTTCTTCTTTACCTCATGAATCAACCAATTCCAAAAATAGTAGGGTTTGGTATGTGGGTTATCGACCCGGAACATTTTAATGCCCAAGTCGGCCCAATGCATAACAACACTCAACAATTCCTCCCAAAGGGCCTTATATGCTTTATTTTCGAAATAGAAGTTGACAATATCCTGATATTTCTTTGGAGGATTTTCCGCGTATTGAATGGTTCCATCAGGTCGCTTTCTAAACCACTCAGGATTAGAACTTAAATAAGGATGGTCAGGTGCCGCCTGAAAAGCAATATCCATGGCCACCTCCATTCCCAAATCCGCAGCTTTGCCGACCAACGCTTTAAAATCCGCCTCGGTTCCCAGCTCGGAATGTATGGATTTATGGCCTCCGTGTTTTGAACCAATGGCCCAAGGTACTCCTGAATCGCCTTCTTGGGCATCCACTGTATTGTTTTTTCCCTTTCTATTCTTCTCGCCAATAGGATGAATAGGGGGAAAATAGAGCGTATCAAAGCCCATTTTGGCAATTTTGGGAAGCAATCTTTCACAATCTTTAAAAGTTCCGTGCTTTCCTGGTTCCAGTGCAGAAGACCTGGGAAAAAACTCGTACCACGTACTGAAGTTTGCCTTTTTTCGATCAACATAAACCTTAAATTCCTTGGTCGTATTGGCCAATATCCGTTCTGGATATTTTATGAACAGTTCATGAAGTTTTTCTGAAACCGCCTCTTGTATAGCATTTTGGTACTCGGTTTCATTTTCAAAATACCCAATCAATGTCTTGATGTATTCCTTTTCTCCCTTGTTTCCTTTTTTACGGATATGGTTTAGATATTGAACACCATCAAGAAGTTCGCTCACAACGTGTTGACCATCTTTGATCTTCGCCTCAATACCATGTTGCCAATTCAAGGCATAGTCCACCCATGCCCGGAGTTGGTACGTATAAAACCCTTGTTGGGTAACCTTAAAAGTTTCAAAATACACATCATTCCCTTGATGCTGCATTCTAATATCCTTGGGTTTCTTTTTGGACTCATGTTGAATCAAAAGTTCGGCCTGTATCACATCATGACCATCCGGCAAAATATCAGCGTAGACGGTAACCGACTCATTTACAACTCTTTTTATAAAAAATTCGCCACAATTTAGTTGGGGATATACACTTTCAATAATAACACGTTCTTGACGACGCATATTGGAATGGTTTGTTTGGTTATACAGGTGTTGCAAAGCTACTAAAGTTAACAAATCAAGTAGCGTTAAAACAAATTGTATTTAAAAGGAATTTGAATGTTCCCAGGAGACCATGTTGAAATAAAACGTTATCGAATTTTTTTTTGGAACGCTTTTTGATTTAATTGAAAATGTTAAAGCGAAAAGATATCAAATCAAGTAAAAATCAATAATCATGAAAAAAATAAGATTACTCTTTGGAATAGTATTAGTAGCCCTGGCCTTCGGTTGTGAAGGGCCTGAAGGACCTCCGGGACCTCCAGGATTTGACGGACTCGATGGATTGGATGGGCAAGATGGGGTTAATATCTTGGGCCAAGTGTTGGAAATTGAGGGATCCTTTTCCGCAGAAAATGATTATGGAATTTTCTTTGAATTTCCCCAGACGGTAGAAGTATTTGAATCAGATGTTGTTCTGGTCTACCTGTTGTGGGAACAGGTAGACGACCCTGATGGAGGCAATCCCATAGATGTTTGGCGGTTGATGCCACAAACCCGAATCCTAGACCAAGGATTGTTGCAATATAATTATGACCATACCTTTGTGGATGTAAACATCTTCTTGGAGTCTGATTTTGATTTGGGCACCTTGTTGCCCGGAGATACCGATAATCAGGTTTTTAGGATTGCGGTGGTTCCGGCAGAATTTGGAAGTGACCCATCCATTGACCTTACAAATCTGGATTCGGTCATGAATGCCATGAAATTTGATATGTCCAGTATGGAAAAAATTCAATTGGACTAATCCCACAATTAGGGAACATGAAGTCCGTCTCTAAAGGGCGGACTTTCTTTTTGGATAAGATCCAAGTAACTTTGAAAGGATTTGAGGCCATTTCCGTCCTAGTTAAAAAGAAATGATGGGAAAAATTATTGCGTTGTTATGGGTTGTACTTTTTAGCTCTTGTATGGGAATTACCGGAGGGGATAAAAAAGGGATGGCCAAGGTTGAAAAAGAAAAGGAAATGGAATATCCCATTACCAAAACGGATGCCGAGTGGAAATCTGAACTAACGGATATGCAGTATTACGTACTTAGAAAAGCCGCTACAGAGCACGCCTTTACGAGCGATTTATTGGATAACAAACAGAAAGGCACCTATGTATGTGCCGGTTGTAGCACCCCTTTGTTCAAAAGTGAGCATAAATTTGATTCCGGAACAGGATGGCCCAGTTTTTTTCAGGAAATTGAAGGCAATGTGGCGTATGATGTAGATTATAAAATTGGATACCCAAGAACTGAAGAGCACTGCGCAGCCTGTGGTGGACATTTAGGGCATGTTTTCGATGATGGGCCCCAACCAACCGGAAAACGTCACTGCATCAACGGTATTGCATTGAACTTTGTTCCATCAAACCAGTAATTATGAAGAAATACGGAGTAGAAAAATCAGAAGCGGAGTGGAAAGAACAACTTTCACCCGAAGAATACCATGTATTGCGAAAAAAAGGCACGGAACGGCCATTTACGGGACAATACAACTTGCATTTTGAAAAAGGATATTACTGTTGTAAAGCATGCAATGCAAGACTCTTTAAAAGTGGAAACAAATTTGAAAGCGGTTGTGGTTGGCCATCTTTTGACCAAGCTGTTGAGGGTGCCATTGAGTATGTTAGGGATACCTCCCATGGAATGATCCGAACCGAAACCTTATGCTCCAATTGCGGGAGTCATTTAGGTCATGTTTTTGATGATGGACCAAGGGAGACTACGGGGCAACGTTATTGCATTAATTCAGTCAGTATCGGTTTTGAACCTGAGGGGGAATAATGTCATTTGCCGAGAATTATATTACCAGTGCTAAGTTAGAATTTGAGCGCTACAAAGCGTATGGCGACAAAACTTTTGGGCAGCTTTCGGAAGAAGAGCTTTTTTGGAAACCCACAGATACGGATAATAGTATTGCTATCATCGTAAAACATATTGCCGGCAATATGTTGAGCCGATGGACCAATTTCTTGGCCGAAGATGGCGAGAAATCGTGGCGCAACCGGGATGATGAATTCGAAAAACCCCCAAAAACCGGAAAAGAAATACTGCAACTCTGGGAAAAAGGATGGGCGTGTCTTTTTGATGCCCTGAACACCATAAATGATTCAAACTTTTCCACCTCAATTCAAATTAGAGACCAAAACCATACCATACCCGAAGCCATAAACCGGCAATTGGCTCACTACGCCTCACATGTTGGGCAGATTGTTTATCTGGGAAAATTGCTAAAAAAGGACGATTGGATTTCCCCAACCATACCCAAAGGACAATCAAAGGCCTTCAACCAAAAAATGTTTGGGCAAAACTCCTAACACTTCACTAAATTTGCAGTCCATTTAACCAAAAATCATTTACATGAGCCATTTTGATGTTATTGTATTGGGCAGTGGCCCTGGAGGATATGTAACGGCTATCAGAGCTTCACAGCTTGGGCTAAAGACGGCCATTGTTGAAAAAGAAAGCCTGGGTGGCGTCTGTCTAAATTGGGGATGTATTCCCACCAAGGCATTGCTCAAATCAGCCCAAGTATTTGAATACCTAAAACATGCGGAGGATTATGGTTTAAGTGTCAAAAAAGTCGAACACGATTTTGATAAAGTGGTGCAACGCAGCCGAAATGTTGCAGATGGCATGAGCAAGGGCGTGCAATTCCTCATGAAAAAAAACAAAATTGAGGTGCTCCAGGGGTATGGAAAAGTACAGCCGGGCAAGAAAGTTATTGTAAAGGGGGAACTTGGTGACCCTGCTGAGTATACCGCCGATCATATCATCATTGCCACAGGTGCCCGAAGCAGGGAGTTGCCGTCCTTACCCCAGGATGGTAAAAAAGTCATAGGATATCGTGAAGCCATGACTTTGGATAAGCAGCCCAAGAAAATGATTGTGGTAGGAAGCGGTGCCATTGGTATTGAATTTGCTTATTTCTATAATTCCATGGGTACCGAAGTGACGGTCGTAGAATATATGCCAAACATTGTACCTGTTGAAGACGAGGATGTATCCAAGCAATTGGAACGAAGTTTTAAAAAGTCCGGAGTTAAGATCAAGACATCGGCTGAAGTGACCAAAGTAGACACCTCGGGCGATGGGGTAAAAGCCACGGTAAAAACTTCTAAAGGAGAGGAAGTACTGGAGGCCGATATTTTATTGTCCGCAGTTGGTATAAAAACCAATATTGAAAATATAGGTTTGGAAGATGTGGGTATTGCCACCGATCGCGATAAAATTTTAGTGAACGATTATTATCAGACCAATATTCCGGGATATTATGCCATAGGCGATGTTACCCAAGGCCCAGCTTTGGCGCACGTTGCTTCGGCAGAGGGGATTTTATGTGTAGAAAAAATTGCAGGAATACATGTGGAGCCATTGGATTATGGAAACATACCAGGTTGTACCTATTGTATGCCGGAAGTAGCATCTGTCGGACTAACTGAAAAGAAAGCCAAAGAAGCGGGTTATGACATAAAAATTGGCAAGTTTCCTTTTTCTGCCAGTGGGAAAGCAAAAGCCAGTGGCCACGCGGATGGTTTTGTTAAGGTCATCTTTGATGCCAAATATGGCGAATGGCTAGGTTGTCATATGATTGGTGCGGGAGTTACCGATATGATCGCCGAAGCCGTCGTTGCCCGGAAATTGGAAACCACTGGTCACGAAGTACTTAAGGCAGTACATCCGCACCCTACCATGAGCGAAGCTGTCATGGAAGCGGTAGCCGATGCCTATGATGAGGTAATCCACTTGTAATGCTCAAAGCTTTCAGATTAACCGCTATTCTCGAGGGAATCTCCTATCTGCTCATATTTGGCCTGACCATGCCACTCAAATATTGGGCGGGAATTGGTGAACCCAATAAGGTGGTTGGCATGGTGCACGGTATTCTTTTTATCCTTTTTGTGGTCCTGGCAGGAATGTTCTGTTGGGAACGCAAATGGGGGATTCGGCGATTTATTATACTATTTATCGCCTCCCTACTCCCTTTCGGGACCTTTTACGCCGATAAGAAATATCTGAGACCTATCGCTGACTAGTTTGAGGTATTTTCCACAAATTTGTAGATAGAACCGTCAAAGGCGCACACGTACAATTCTTCATTAGCATCCGTACCAAAAGAAGCAATATTCAGGCCAGATGAAATCAATTCTTCATTGGAACCACCATCCAATGTCAATGCCCAAATACGGCCACTGACAAAATCGCCATAGATATACCTTCCTGAAATCGTACTCAAACTGCTGCCCCGGTATACATATCCTCCTGTAATGGATCGATCTGCATTACTATGGTCATATTCAAAAACCGGAGGAATCAATCCAGTAGTATCGCAGTCACCTGAAAAACAATCCGTTCCTTCAAACAACTTCCATCCATAATTTCCGCCTAATTGAATCCTATTGATCTCTTCACGGGCTCCCTGACCCACATCGCCTGTCCATAAATTTCCGGTGGAAGTATCAAAACTCATGCGCCACGGATTTCTAAGTCCATAGGCATAGATCTCACCACGGGCAATGGATTGTCCAATGAAGGGATTGTCCGAGGGTATACCGTAGTTTCTCCCACTATCTGGGTTATCGACATCTATACGGAGAATTGTACCTAAGAGATTACTGTTATTCTGCGCATTGTTATCAGGATCGCCAGCCCCTCCACCGTCACCAATGGCAAGGTACAATAACCCATCCGGTCCAAAAGCCAATTGTCCGCCGTTGTGATTCGTCTCTGGCTGGGGAATATCCAGAATGACCAGTTCACTTCCCAAGTCAACCGTATTGTTCACCGCTTGAAACCTAGAAATTCTGGAAGTGACTGTATTTGGGCTATAATGAACATAAAAAAGTCCATTCGAGGAAAAATTGGGGTGGAAGGTCAACCCTAAAAGCCCCTGTTCGCTTTCAGTCGATAGGGTATTGCCCACATCCAAAAACACTTCAAACTGTACGGTATCCATAGTATTGGGGAATACCTTGATCAATCCGCCTTTTTCAACCACAAAAATTCGGTTGGTACCATCATCAGGGGATTGCAGATCCAAAGGTTGATCAAAAGAGAGGTTGGGGAAGGCATTGACCAATTCCAAGGTTAAGGATCCATTGGGGTTTTCCATGGGTTCCCCGTTGTTTTCCTGATTCCTATTGGAATCATCGGATTCACATGAAAAAATCAGAAAAAGAAGGGCAAAAGCAATTCGTTTCATGGCGATTTGGGTTTTTATTATTTACGGAACCAATTGATTGTTTGGTTCATCCTATAGCATCATATCAAAAAACTTTGAATGGCCAAGTCATAACTTTGAAGACCAAAACCCAAAACCACGCCTTTGGCTACTGGTGAAATGTACGATTGATGCCGAAATTCCTCCCTTGCGAAGGTATTTGAAATATGAACCTCCACCACTGGTGTTTCTATGGCTTTAATGGCATCACCGATGCCTACTGAAGTGTGCGTGTAGGCGGCAGCATTTAGAATAATCCCATCGTGGGAAAAACCAACTTCCTGGATTTTATCAATCAACTCCCCTTCTATATTGGATTGAAAATAGTCCAAATCCACATCAGGAAATTTACCTTTCAAAGTGGTCAGATAGTCCTCAAAAGTTTCGTTCCCATAGACTTCAGGTTCCCGTTTCCCTAGAAGGTTGAGGTTTGGACCGTTGATGATGATCAGCTTCATTGGATAAAAGTAAAGATATTAAAGGCATAAAAAAAGGGGCCTGAGCCCCTTCAAATTGAATTACTAAAATGTCTTTAATCAAAAGCGTAACGGAATCCAACACCAAAAGCCCCGACCTCATTATTTAAATCACCCAATCCTAAAAATGGTCTCCAATCAAAAGAGAAAGCCAATGGTACGCCATTAATCTTAAAGTCGAGGCCTGCGTGAGGCCGCAACGCTATCTCAGTTCCACCACCTATGTCATCATCCAAGAACAATACGGAAGGTCCGAAACCTGCATACCAACGGAGACCTGGAGCTCCACTGAACTGATCATGGTATGAATAAAGTAAAGTTATAGCTGTAACATTTTCTTCAAAACCAAGGTCGGCTTGGCCGACGTGATTTTCAGCAAAAAAGTATTTACCGCTGGGGCCGACAAGGGTGACATCTTCGAAAAAATCGATTCCAAGTCCTATGGCGCCCGTATAACTTGATTGCGCATTAGATAGTGATACAAACGCTAAAAAAACGATGCCTACTAAAATTCTTTTTTTCATGTTTCAGTGTTTAATTATTGTTATGTAAAGATAGCAATACATCTTTACCTCACATGTCATATCAGAAAATTATGTAGGTCTAGAATCTAAAAATCACACCCCCCGTAACAGAAGCCCATGTCCCCCCGTCCCTTTGCACCGCAGCGTAGGAAAAGTTCAAGGCCGAACTGGGGGAAAGGTCAAAGGACAGGGTAGGTCGATAATAAAATCCACCTTCCGAAAAATCATTGAGTCCTATGGCATAGCCCATATCCCCTCCCAAATTGATGCTCTTGGTAGGATAAAACCGAAACAATCCAGCAAGAGGTACATAGATGGTATCCTCCCCCCTTGTAGTGATGGCTTGGGGACCTATATCAATCGTGGAGTCCAATCCAAAATAGTATTGTACGCCGGTAGCAAAGCCAAAATCGATTCTCTTGGAAATGCCCCAATGTTGGTATACATCCACACCAATACCCAAGTTGGCAAAATCCACCGCATCACCTAAAGTGGTTGAGGCGTGAAAACCTGCTTTAAAAAATGAGCGATCCACGTATTGGGCACTGATCTGGTAACTCAAAAAAGTAAAGAGAAAACAAAGAAAACACGTTCTCATCATCTGTTTGGTTGAATATGGTTGCCATATACTAACGTAAACTTTTAGTTTTTAGTGAATTTCCATATGGTAAAATTGAAGTATATATGATCTATAGCCCGGTAAGAAACTTTTATGGATGGACTACATAGGTGTATAAGAAGTTGGATTCGAAGTTCTACATACCATAGGCTCCGCCATCATTCACAATTACCATCCCTTTAAAAATGAAAAACGGCAACCAAATGGTCACCGCTTTAAAAATGCTTTTTAGTGGGGCCATACTCCCTTACAGAAAGATTACAAACCCAACTCGAAATTCGAAAATACCTTCATCAGAAAAATCTTCGTTGAGACTCAAATTGTACCTTAAGCCAGGTTCAATACTAACGTAGTCGTTTAAGAAAATGGCATAACCTCCTTGCAGACCAAGCCACATTGGATTTTCATTAAGGTCTTGGATACTGCCTCCTGTCAAATCCAATTGAAAAGGAATTGTACTGTTGACGTAGTATTTTGCCCCAAATTTATAGGTGAAAATGGAAGAACCATCATTATCTGTATATCCCAATCCAGCTTTGATGGCCAAATCATTAACTACAAAGTATCCTGCTTCACCCCCAATGGACCAAATCGTGGTTCCATCAACGGAAATAAGTCCAAAACCCGTATTGGCCGCGTGACCCAAACCAGCACCCCCAAACCCTGTATTTGCCTCTATTAACCAAGATCCTTTTTCAGTTTGCGCCTGGACAACAATACCAAAAGTTAAAAAGCATAATGTTGATACCAAAAATCTTTTCATTACTTTAAATTTTTTTAAGGTTACTTTTTTGTTTACAAAACCTAGATAGGTAGAAAAAACTATCCCAATTTTGTTGTCAAAAATAACTAATACATTGCAAAGATGCTTTTAAGCGCCTTTTTTTTGCATTTCATCGATGAACAATTACTGAAACGCCCATGACATGGCCACAAATCCTAACGGATTACCAATACTATCTTAAGATTGAAAGGGGGCTATCTGCCAATACCATCACCAATTACGCCCGAGATATCAGAAAATTGGCGGTATTTGTTGAGATGAACGCTATTGGCAAAAATCCGGTGACCATAGGCAAGGAAGAGCTTCAGCAGTTCATTTATGAAATAGCCAAAACCATCAACCCCCGTTCCCAAGCACGACTCATTTCAGGATTAAAAGGACTTTTTAACTATCTGGTTTTTGAGGATTATAGAAACGACAATCCCATGGATTTTATTGAAAGCCCAAAAATTGGAAGAAAGCTTCCCGACACCCTATCGGAAGATGAAATCAATACGTTGATCAATGCCATCGATTTGAGCAAACCCCAAGGCGAACGCAATAGGGCCATGTTGGAGACCCTCTACGGGTGTGGACTTCGCGTATCCGAACTCATCAATCTAAAACTATCCGATCTTTTTTTCGACGAAGGAATTATTCTTGTTACGGGTAAAGGTGACAAGCAACGTTTTGTTCCCATAAGCGAAGTGAACAAAAAGTATATTAACCTATACAACGATCATTTCAGAAAACACCAAAAAATTGAAACCGGCCACGAAGACTTCCTTTTTCTGAACCGCAGGGGAAAAAAGCTAACGAGAGCCATGATTTTTGAAATCATAAAACAGCTCGCTGAAAAAATAGGACTTAAAAAAAGTGTGGGACCCCATACATTTCGGCATTCTTTCGCCACCCATTTATTGCAGAACGGTGCTGATTTAAGGGCCATACAACAGATGTTGGGCCATGAAAGTATTACAACCACGGAAATTTATGTGCATTTGGACCGATCCCATTTGGCCAATGCCCTAAGAGAGTTTCATCCCCGTTCAAAAATAGGATGGTCATGATTTTTTAAAAATAGAAATCCTTTTTTGTCATTGTCAACAGCTTATTATCTTGAAAATCCTGAAACTGAAAGACGACAATGGCAAAGAAACTTAAGAACAAAAAGGAAGGTACCTGGTCCGCCTATCGTGTCCTCAGTATTTCTGCTTTTTTTATCAGTGTTATCTCCTTGATTGCCCTTATCTATCAATCCTATTTGGCAAGGGAGGAACATAAACTCATGCAAAAACAGCAAAGTGCAACGGTAATGGCGTATTTAAGTCAATGGTTCGACAATTCACCGGGAAAACATGATATGGTCATAGGCAATGATGGAATTGGCCCCGCCTTGATAAAAAAAATCACCATCAGTACAGAAGAGGGCCGAAACTTTCATAAAACCGATGATTTTTTTGACCATTTGTCCAAGTCACAAACGTTCCTGGACACCACAAACTATTTGTACAGTACTATTGCGGAATGTATATTGATTCCTGCAAATACAACAGTAGAATTTGCTTCATTCGATACCTCAGAGGATTTAAAAGATTTTTGGATCTTCTGTACAAAATACAATTTGATTTTACCGTCGAATATGAAGATGTATATGGGGATCGCTAGTCTTTAAAGTATGATGAAGATGTCCCCATAAAACTAGATAAATGAAATTTCCCTAAAAACGGACATGAATCCGAATGGATAAAACTTTCATAATTGCCTGAAAACAAACCAACAAACAAATTAAAACTTAATTTTTATCCCATTTTCCCATTGACTGCGCGCATCCGAACGCTCAGTACCAAGTGGATTAAAACTAGGCCTGTTGAGGAAAATACGAAGGCCGGAATGAATTGAAATATTCGGTTTTGGTTTATATTCCAATCCAAAGAATGTAGAGGCACTAGGGGTTTGACCCAGTATTGATTGATTTAAGTCCAATTCAATTTCCATCCCCGTTCGAAGATACAATTTGCGAACGATGCGCTGTTGGACCATTAGCTCAAGATTAAACCTATTAAATATGATATTTTGCTGTAGGGCACCCCGCACTCCTAAAAACGTGCTTTCACCTAGAGGATACAAAATCATGAAATCCCCATAAAAAGAACCATCGCCAAAATCTGGATAGGCAAAATCATCAATGATTACGTTATCTGTTGGATATTCAAACTGACCCCAAGAATAGGAAATGCAGGATAAAAAGAGAATTAATAGTAATCGTTTCATTGACAAATGATTACCTTAATTTAGGCATTTATCCAGTGGCTAAATCTGAATTATATTTTCTTTAACAGCGAAGAAGTTAGGAGTACGTCTTTTTAAATGGTCGAATAATAAGTCGAGCCTCACGATCAAACTTCACATAATTGTACACCCAGTTGATGAAAACCACTAATCTGTTTCGAAAACCTATTAAGAAATAAAGGTGAACAAACATCCAAACAAACCAGGCAAACACGCCTTGAAACTTAAAATTGGGGAGGTCCGCAACTGCTTTGTTCCTGCCAATCGTGGCCATGCTTCCTTTATCCCTGTATGAAAATGGTTGTAGCGACTTGCCTTTTTGAAGCCGGATTAAATTCTCACCCAACTTCTCCCCTTGTTGAATGGCTGGTTGTGCCATCATAGGGTGTCCCATGGGATAGTCATCAGAGACCATTTCAGCTACATCACCAATGGCAAAAATGTGGTCAAACCCATTGACTTGATTAAACTCATTGACCAATAACCGCTTGGATTTTGACAAAAATTCCGCCTTATCCAAACCATCAATTTTTATAGCTTGAACACCGGCTGCCCAAATTAGGGTGGCCGTTTCAAATACAGTATCCTGGTTGGTCGTGGCCACCTTACCATTATACCCGGTAACCCTGATATTTTTCCAAACATGTACCCCTAATTTTTCCAAAAAGTCTTCCGCTTTTTTAGAGGCTATATCGCTCATGGCCGGTAACAAACGATCCGCCCCTTGAACCAAGTTGATTTGTGCCCTCCGGGTATCCAGGTCTGGGTAGTCCTTAGGTAGAATTCCCTTCTTAATTTCGGCCAGGGCCCCTGCCAACTCAACGCCAGTTGGACCTCCGCCAACGATTACAAAATTCATCAACGCCTCACGTTCATGAAGGTCATCAGTAAGCAAGGCCTGTTCAAAGTTTTCAAGTATAAGGCTCCTTAAATTTAGGGATTGAGGTATGGTCTTCATTGCCATACTGTTTTTGGCAATGGATTCATTTCCAAAATAATTGGTTTTGGTTCCCGTGGCAACGATCAAAAAATCAAATTTCAATTCCCCGATGGTGGTATGAACCAAATTTTTATCCGTGTCGATTTTCGTAACCTCCGTCAATCGGAAATAAAAATTGGGGTAGCCCTGTAATACTTTCCTTATGGGATAGGCAATGGAGTCAGGTTCAAGTCCACCCGTAGAGACTTGGTACAACAATGGTTGAAAGGTATGGTAATTATTCTTATCCATAAGAACCACTTGAAATTCCTGACGGCTTAATTTTTTGGCTAAAGCGATTCCCGCAAAACCACCTCCAATAATGACCACCCTTTTAAAACTTGACTGGGGAATATTCATTGAAAAATTTTAGAAAACAAAAGTACACAATTGGTACTCCTATGGGCTGGTAAGGAATTCATTTTAGTATATTTAAAAGCACCCAGAACCACAAAGAGGTCCTGTTGTAACAAAAAAGGCTTTTCTACTACAAATAAGCTAATACTACCAACCGCCCGTGAACAAAGAACTGGAACATCAGTTTGTTAAAGAATTGGAGAACAATCAAAACATTGTTCATAAGGTCTGTAGCCTTTACACCAATAATAGGGATGCCCATAATGATCTTTTCCAAGAGATTACCATTCAACTTTGGAAGGCCTATCCCAAATTCAGGGGAGATTCAAAATTTAGTACATGGATGTACCGCGTGGCTTTAAATACTGCCATTACGCTTTATAGAAAGTCAAAAAAAAGGGTTCGGACACAGGACTACGATGCTGTAATCTTTAAGATTAAAGCCGACGAATATGACGACACGCAAGAGCAGCAACTAAAGCTAATGTATAATGCCATACGGCAATTGGGGGATATTGAAAAAGCGTTGGTATTTCTTTACTTGGAAGATAAGAATTATACCGAAATCGCAGAAACTTTGGGTATTTCGGAAGTCAATGCCCGAGTAAAGATGAATAGGGTAAAAAATAAACTAAGAACCATACTAAATCCTTAAGGTATGATGGATGAATTGGAACTCTTAAAAAAAGATTGGCAAAAGCAAGGGGAACATCTCCCTAAACTGAGCTATGATGATATTTACAAAATGATTTGGAAGAAATCCAGTTCTCTGGTTAAATGGATTTTCTACGTCTGTATTGCGGAATTTCTGTTTTGGATCATTATTTCCGTATTGCCTATCAATAGCAACGAAATTACGGGAAGGGGAGCGAATTTTATGAAAATTACAGATTGGATTTTACAGATAGTTTTCTTTTTGGTCATCATATATTTCGGCTATCAATTCTATCAGAATTATAGGAAAATCTCTGTAACCGATTCTGCTGGGGAGTTAATGAAAAAAATCATAAGAACAAGAAAAACCGTAATGCAATACGTTTGGTTCAATGTGGGTCTCTTTGCATTGACCATGGTAGTGGTCCTTCTGGAAGTTTTGGTCTTTGATCCCCCCAAAGAATTAATGGAACGTATTTCCACGGCGGATTCCGCCTTGCTCGCATGGTTGCTTGTTGGGATATTTTTTGCCGTTTCCATAGCATTTTTTGGACTTCTGTTCTGGCTGTTCTATCGCTTGATCTATGGAATATTTCTCAAGAGGCTTAATGACAACTACAGGGAACTGAAACGGCTGGAGGTTTAGCTTTTCCCTTTATAACTATATCTTCTTTTCTGATGGTCCGCTTCGTAGGCTGCCAATTCCTCTTGAGGTATTACATGTAAAAAAGAAGGGTGCTGTTCTATGGCATATTCCAGTTTTTCTATGACCTGATCAATGGATTCGTTGTCATAATCTATTTCCAAAGGTTGCTTAATGATCATGGATTGCAATATCCCTTTCTTTTTTATATACAACCCTTTTTTATCAAACGAACGCCTAAATCCGTCAATAACGACCGGTACTACCACGGGTTTATATTTTTTAATGATATGGGCAGTTCCTTTCCGTAGTGGTTTCCAAGGTTTTGTGGTCCCCTGTGGAAAGGTGACGACCCAACCGTCGTCCAGGGCAATACCAATATTGGAGATATCACTAAACTTTACCTTACGGTTCACTTCCTGACCATTTGCTCGCCATGTGCGTTCTATGCTTATGGAACCTGCATAGGCCAGCACTTTGGTCAAAAGACTTTTTTTCATGGTTTCCTTGGCCGCTACATAATAGAAGTTAAGCTTTGGTTTCCAGAGGTATAAAATGTTCTTGATATTATCCTCCCTTCCACTTAAAGCGGCATTAAAAACATGGAACATGGCCACCACATCCGCAAAATACGTCTGGTGGTTGCTGACAAAAAGGACATTTTTTTCCGGAAGTTCCCGAATAATCTCGGAGCCTTCAATTTTCAATTTGTTGAAACCCTTATACCTCGAGTGGGTAATGAGCCCCATAATCCGGATTAACCATTTCTTTAGAAAAAGATTGTGGCCAAAAGGGGTTTTCTTAAAAATATCCATAGGGTTCTGATGCTGGGCTAATTTACAAAATAGGCACTAAAGCACCTGTTTCAGTAAATCTTTAACTTCACTTAACATCATGGCCGTAGCTCCCCAAACCGTGTAACCATTTAATTTAAAGGCAGGTACCAAAATATCATTGGCATAAGAGGTGGTCAGTCGTTGCTCCAGAAGGTTGGTTTCATCCAAAAAATCTTCAAGGTTTACCTCAACCAGGGCTTCTACCTCTTTTTGGTCGAGGACAAAGTGCGGCGTTTTCTGATAAAGCCCCAAAAAAGGTTGTACCAAAAAATTACTGGGTGGAATATAAACTTCGGTCAATGGCCTTACCATTTCAATGGCTTCCGGTAAAATTCCCACTTCTTCGTGAGTTTCACGCTTGGCAGTTTCAAGCAAATCCCTATCCCCTTTTTCCACCTTTCCCCCTGGAAAACCTATCTGATTGGAATGCACCCCTGGATATTCCTTTCGGAGCATTAACAAAAGAAAGGTGTCTTCCTCTTTTGGATAAAAAATAGCCATTACGGCCGCTCTCTTGGCCTTTTCCTTTAGGCGACCTCCTTTTTGTCTTAATTCCTTTCTAACCTCAGGCTCCATCTTATAATGTGACCTTTCACCAGGCAATTGCAGATTTTTTATTTTTACGATCTGTTCACGAAAATGGGAAAAATTCATGCGGATAAAAAAAGTGACATTTTTGACAAGTTTACTACTATTTTTAATAGTAAGCTGTGGAACAAAAGATAAAAAAGTCCCTCAAGAAACCACTTTCAAACCAAACGAAAGTGTTAAAGATACCGTTGCCATAGAGGCAATCAATGAAGCTGAAGAAATTGAAAAAGATACCTTTCGATTGACCGAAGAAAACGCCATTGATTTTTTCTTTGATTACGCAAAAAGTGTAAAGGAAAACAAAGTACGCTTAACGACAAGTATGGGCGGTTTTACTATACAACTTTATGACAATGTTCCCTATCATAAGGCAAATTTTATCTATTTAACCAAGAAGGGATATTTTGATAACACCCAATTCCATAGGGTCGTGCCTGATTTTATTATTCAGGGAGGGAATTCCGACGATAAGGAAACGAGTACCAAACGCAAGGGGATTGGTCGTTACCTTCTCCCCCCTGACACAAGAAAGGGGCACAAACATCATAGAGGCACCATTTCTATGCCAAGCAGTGAAAGGGACAATCCCCATAAGTTGGCTTCGCCCTTTGAGTTTTTTATTGTAGTGACCCAACCAGGCTCCTATCATTTGGATGGCAGTTATACCCCTTTTGGTCGAGTTATCGAGGGAATGGATGTTGTGGATAAAATCAACCAAGTGGATATTGACCAAGGGGAATGGCCCATGCGCAACGTCTATATTGTAAAGGCCGAAGTGCTCTAAGCTTTTTTATTCCCGTAGATATTAGGCAATGAAATGCCAAATCTAACCGCCAATAATCGAATGAGGATAACTACAAAAACAGCCGCTACGTAGCTATATTTTTCAGGGATTCCGGAGGTATCCAGAAGAAAATAAGACAATCCTCCCACAATACAGGCCGTAGCATAAATTTCTTTTCTAAAAATAACTGGGATTTCATTACAAAGAATATCGCGTATTACCCCGCCAAAACTTGCCGTCATGGTTCCCAAGGCAATACACATAATAGGTAAAAGACCAATTTCCAGTCCTTTTTCAATACCAATCATGGTAAAAAGACCTATTCCAATAGTATCAAATAAAAACAATGATTTCCGCAAATACTTGAGTCGACTGGAAAAAATAATTGCAATAATCACCGTTATTACAATGGTAACCATATAGGTCGCATCCCGCATCCATGCTACAGGGGTATTTCCAATAAGCAAATCACGCAACGTACCTCCACCAATGGCCGTTACAAAAGCGATGATAAGAACGCCGAACAAATCCAATCGCTTGTCCATGGCCACTAGTACTCCGGAAATTGCAAAGGCAACAGTACCCAAAATATCAAGGGTCTGGTAAAACACGTGCTATATTTTTTGAGTGTAATAATTATAATCCTTGATGACCACATCCACAAAATCAATGGGTCGTAAATCCGTGGAAACGTTCATCACCTCCTTTAGACGGCGATCTAAAGAAACAATAACGTTGTGATTGCCATTTCTTTTGGCTTTCTCATAAAGCTCTTTTATGGTCTGTACCTCCGAATCTTTGAAAACGGTGACCTGCGGGAATTGAGGTTTATAATCCTCTGGAATCTCTTTGAGCAATGTATCCTTTAAATGCACCCTTTGTCTTTCACTTATGACCGTTGTTCCCGCCGCAACATCCCCAATGCGCTGTCCATTGCCCCGGATTAAAATGGTAATAACCGCAGCCGCTCCAGAGGTAAGGCCAACATCAATTATTCTAAGAATCCACCGTACAAAGTAATTCCCAAAATTGGGTTTGGAACCGTCAAGTTTTACTACGCGTAAATTCATTAGTCCCTTTCCTATGGTCTTGCCATCGGTTAATGTTTCAAACAGTAAATAGTACAAAAATGCGGGCAAGGTGACCAATAGATATAATGCCCAAAGATCTTCAAAATCCACTTCTAAGGATACCAAAAGTATAATGACCAAAATAATGTAAACCGCTATAACAAAACTGTCAATAAGGTAAGCCAACATGCGTTCACCCAAATTGGAACTGTTCTGGTCAATAGTTACATTTTGGGCAGTTTCTATTTGAAATTGGTTCATTTTTTGGTTTCTTTACAAGAAAGGCGCAAATTTAATGCGAGAGGCAGCATTTGTAAAGCAAAATAAAGATAAATGGGTTGCATTCGAAGAGGCTTTAAACAGTAAACGGGAACTATCCCCAGACCAACTTTCGGACCTCTATATTGAAATAACGGACCATTTAAGTTACGCCAAAACCTTCTACCCCAACAGCAATACCCAAATATATCTCAATTCCATAGCTTCACAGGCACACCAGAAAATCTATAAAACCAAACGTGAATCCAAGAATCGTATTGTCAGTTTTTGGAAAACAGAGTTTCCCAGAATGTTTTATGCCCATCAAAGGGAATTGTTGATTTCCTTTTTGGTGTTCACCTTCTTTTGCCTTGTTGGGGCGTTTTCATCGGCAAATGACGGGGATTTTGTGCGGTCCATTCTTGGTGATGGTTATGTAAATATGACCTTGGACAATATTGAAAAGGGAGACCCCATGGCGGTATACAAACAAATGGGAGAATTCAACATGTTCCTAGGGATTACAATCAACAATGTCAGGGTGGCTCTCTTTGCTTTTGCCCTTGGCATATTCCTTGGGGTAGGAACCCTTTGGATTTTACTTAGAAACGGACTCATGCTAGGCAGCTTTCAGTACTTTTTTTACGACAAAGGATTGCTCTGGGAATCGGCTCGGACCATTTGGATCCATGGAACTATTGAAATTTCAGTGATTATCATTGCAGGATGTGCTGGATTGGTCATGGCCAATGGTATGCTGTTCCCAGGAACCTATTCCAGACTGGAGTCTTTTAAGCGTGGGGTAAAAGACGGTTTAAAGATTGTTATCAGTACCATTCCCTTTTTTATAGTAGCCGGATTCCTGGAGGGTTTTGTTACCCGACATACCGAAATGCCTGATGGAGTGGCCATAACCATTATCATGGGATCATTAAGCTTAATTGTTTTTTATTACGTGATATATCCCTATCAACTTAACAAGAATACCGTCCATGCAGAACAAGCCATATATTGAATTTAAAAAACAGCGCGAACTGGGTGAAATTTTGACCGATTCCTTTAATTTCATCAAGTTTGAGTTTAAACCTTTCTTTGGAACACTACTAAAAATCGTTGGGCCTTACCTTTTTGCCACCATGTTCTTTCTAGGGTTCTATTTCTATTCCTTTAACGGACTTTTTGATTTAAACTATCAATCCGAGGGGCCGGACATGAATCCTTTGTTCATGATTATCGCCGTTTTGGGATTAATGGTTTCCGCAATCGCCATGTACAGTCTCACACAGGCCACTACGCTGTATTATATCAAATCATATAGTGATAATAAGGGCAATACCAATTACGATTACATCCGAAAGGAAGCGTATAATAAGTTTTGGAGTTTTGTTGGACTTTCCTTTTTGGTGGGTCTAGTGCTGGTTGCAGGGTTTATGCTTTGCTTTATCCCTGGAATTTACCTCTACCCTCCCCTAATGCTATCCTTTAGTATTTTGGTGTTTATGAACAAAAATGTCACGGATGCGTTTCAATATGGGTTTACCTTAATAAAAGACAATTGGTGGATGACTTTTGCTGCCCTTTTTGTTCTAGGAATTATTATTGTGGTGATAGGATACATTTTTCAGATTCCTTCGGTCATTTACATCTGGATAAAAATGGGGGTCTTTTCCGGTGAAATGGATGCAGAAAGCATGGGTGGTGTGTTTGACCCTGTTTATATCCTTCTCAATTTATTGGCCTATATGGTGCAGTTCGTCCTTCAGACCGTATCCCTGGTTGCTGCGGCTTTTATATTTTTTAACCTTAACGAAAAGAAAAATTTTACGGGTACCATGGAGCGGATTCAAAATATAGGAAAAGAAGGAAATGACTAATATGACCAAGACCGGGTTTTTAATCTTATTTCTTTTCATTCCATTTTGGGTCATATCCCAAAAAGACAGTACCGCTGTAAAATTTGATGACCAAGAAATCACTGTAGTAGAAATTACAGAGGCGGATTTAGCACCTTTTAAGGCCGATAAAAAATTCAATTATGAAATAGAGAAGTCTGATCATTCGTGGTGGGAAGACGTTAAAAATTGGTTGTACAATATCCTTAGGCGATTCTTTGAATGGCTTTTTGGGGTGGATGCCGCACCCTCTTACATTGCATTTTTTTTAAAATATATTCCATACGTTTTATTGGGGTTACTTCTTTTTCTACTTATCCGTTTTTTTATTAAGGCCAACACCAAGAACATCCTCTTTGCCAAGAACAATGAAGGGTCGGTGTTACTATCCGAAGAAGAACGTATTATAAAAACGGAGGATATTCAAGGGTTAATAAAACAGGCACTTGATAACAGCAACTACCGCTTGTCCATTCGCTACTATTATCTATACCTATTAAAACTTTTGACGGAAAGGGAATTGATTGCCTGGGAATTGCAAAAGACCAATGAAGATTACCTTAAAGAACTTGCTCCATCCACTTTGAAACCACTTTTCCAAAAAGTCACCTTCCTTTACGACTACATCTGGTATGGAGAATTTGCCATAGATCGTGAAGGGTACAACAGGGCAAAGACCAATTTTGACCAACTAAAAAAATCCATAGTTGCCAATGCTTAAAAAAGGAAGGGCGTATATCATTATTGGGGCAATGGCATTGATACTGCTTTTGATCTTTGAGTACAACAAACCAAAAAAGATCAATTGGTTTCCCTCATATGTCACCACCCATAAGATCCCATATGGGACTAAAGTGGTCAATGACTTGTTGCCCAATTATTTGCCCAAGGTGCAACACGTATTTCGTACGCCTTATGAATTCCTATCCAAAAGCGATACGTTAAACGGTACTTACCTATTCGTCAATGGTTCCATTACATTTGGGAAAACCGATTTACAGGAGGTTCTAAGGTGGGTGGAAAAAGGGAACCATCTGTTTATGGCATCAGAGTCCTTTGAAAACCAACTATTGGATACACTTGGGCTTGAAGTCTCAAGCATGTATGATTCCCAAAGCGTTCAACCCATTTTTCGGCACAGCTTGGTCAATGAGAGGTTAAGGGTCAAGGACGTTCCTTTTGAAAAAGATTATTACAGCACCTATTTTAGTGCACTGGACACCCTTAATAGTGTTGTATTGGGTAACGTATCCATTAAAAATGATAGTTTGCCCGGAAAACAGCCAGCAGTGACGATGGTTCAGCAACCCTATGGTAAAGGAAAAATTACACTTTCCACCTTTCCGGAAGCTTTTACCAACTATTTTGTACTTAAGGGTAACCAAAGCAAATACACCGCCGCACTTCTCAGCTATATTGATCCGAACCTTCCTGTTCTTGTGGACAACCACCATAAGGCTGGGAAAACGTTTTACACTTCGCCCATGTACCTTTTTCTGAACACCAAAGAATTTAAATGGGCCTATTATTTGGTGCTGATAGGGGCTTTGGTCTATATTACTTTTGAAGGCAAACGGAAACAACGTGCCATTAAGGTGATTGCGCCCTTAAAGAACCAGACCATGGCCTTTACACGTACCATTGCCAATATGTACTTTGAAAACAATAGGCAGGTGGAAATAGCCAAGCATAAAATCCACTATTTTTTAGACTATATAAGAACACGGTTTTACCTAGGAACGGAGAAGTTGGACGCCCCATTTTATAAGGCCTTGGCCCTTAGAAGCAACCATTCGGTCGGTGAGGTACAAACACTGTTTAAAACCCTAATCCACCTACAAAAGGCCCAAAAGGTGAGCAACGAACAGTTGTTGAACCTTGAACAACGTATTCAACAATTTAAAGAACGAGCAGATGGACAATAAAGAAGAATTGAATTTTGATAGTCGCATCCCACTGATTGATCTGAACGAATCGGTCGATACCATCAAATCCGAATTGGGAAAGGTCATTATAGGCCAACACAACTTGATGGAGTTGCTCATAGTTTCCCTCTTGGTAGATGGCCATGTTTTGATTGAAGGTGTTCCTGGCATAGCAAAGACCATAACCGCTAAACTCTTTGCCAAAACCTTGAAAACAGGATTTAGTCGCATTCAATTTACCCCGGATTTAATGCCTAGCGATATTTTGGGAACATCTGTGTTCAACGTTAAGGAATCCGATTTCCAGTTTAAAAAAGGTCCTATTTTTTCAAATATCATTTTAATTGATGAAATCAATCGGGCACCCGCAAAAACCCAAGCTGCTTTGTTTGAAACCATGGAAGAAAGACAAGCAACAGTTGACGGAACCACCTACAAGATGGCGCAACCATTTATGGTTTTAGCCACACAAAATCCAATAGAACAAGAAGGTACATATGCACTTCCAGAAGCCCAATTGGACCGTTTCTTGTTCAAGATTAAGGTGGACTACCCCTCTGTAGCGGAGGAAGTACAAATCATCCAAACCCATCACGACCGAAAATCCCACAAACCCGAAGATTTGGTAAGCCCAGTGCTTTTGCCAAAAAATTTGGAAGCGTTTAAAAACAATGTGCACAATGTTCTGGTTGAAGAAAAAATTGTGAGGTACATTGCAGAAATCATTTCCCGAACACGCAACCATCCCCATTTGTATTTGGGAGCTTCCCCTAGGGCATCGATAGCCGCAATGCATGTCGCTAAGGCATTTGCAGCAATACAGGGTAGGGATTTTGTTATTCCGGAAGATGTGAAAAAAGCCCTGACCCCTATCCTGAATCATAGGATTATTTTGACCCCCGAACGGGAAATGGAAGGCATGACCACGGAAAATGTTATCGGAATGATTGTAGAATCGGTAGAAATACCCCGTTGATGCGGTTCCTTAAATCACTATACATACACAATCATTTTTTCCGATACATCGCTATTCTTGCAGGGGGATTTGTATTTTCCTATTGGCTGGAATGGCTTTACCCCATTTGTTGGATATTGACCTTTGTACTGTTGGCGTTATTCTTTACCGACCTCAATCTGCTTTACGGAACCAAAAAAGCCATAATTGCCAATCGGGAAGTGCCCCACAAATTATCCAATAGCGATTATAACACTTTAGAGGTTCAGTTTTCAACCAAATATCCATTTAAAACAGAAATTGAACTGATTGATGAACTTCCCGAACAATTCCAGAAGAGGGATTTCCTTCATAAAACCGCTGCCCATAAAGGGATTTCCCATTCGTTTCAATATGCCGTTAGACCAGTGGAACGTGGAGAATACATCTTTGGAAACCTTAATGTTTATGCTTCATCCCCTTTAAAAATTGCCAAACGGAGGTTTACGTTTGAAAAAGACCGAATGGCCCCCGTTTATCCGAGCATTATTCAAATGCAACAATACGATTTCTTGGCGATAAGCAATCGTCTTACGGAAATTGGCCTTAAAAAGATAAGAAGGATAGGCCACACCCAGGAATTTGAGCAAATAAAAGAATATGTTCCTGGCGATGATTTTAGGACCATCAATTGGAAGGCCAGTGCCAAAAAGAGTCAATTAATGGTGAATCAGTACCAGGACGAAAAATCCCAGCCCATTTTTTCCCTAATTGATACAGGTCGTGTAATGAAAATGCCCTTTAACGGATTAAAACTGGTAGATTATGCCATTAATTCCACTTTGGCCTTTTCCAACGTTGCCTTAAAACGAAATGATAAAACAGGTATGTTGACCTTTTCCAAAAAGGTGGAGAATTTCGTTCCAGTCAATCAAAAAATTACCCACCTTAATACCATTCTGGAAACATTATACAACATCAACACGGATTTTAGTGAGTCCGATTATGGTCACCTCTATGCCCATCTAAAAAGAAAGGTGACCCACAGAAGCCTTTTACTACTATACACCAATTTTGAACATATTATCGCCTTAAAACGACAGTTACCCTATTTATTGGCTATTGCCAAGCAGCATCTATTGGTCGTCATCTTTTTTGAAAATACCGAACTGGAACAACTGGTCACCATAAATGCTGAAGATTTACAAACCATCTATCACAAGACCATTGCTGAAAAATTTCTGTTGGAAAAGCAATTGATGCAGAAAGAACTCAACAATTATGGAATTCAGACCATATTGACCAAACCTGAACACTTGACCATCAATGCCATTAATAAGTATTTGGAAATAAAGGCAAGGGGATTACTCTAAAAGATCTGAAGGAAGTGAAAGCATCAGTAAAGAAGGGGGCACCTGTCTGTTAATTAGGTTATCCAGTCGTGTATACTGCCCATTCTTTAGAAATTTTTTCCCATAGCTGCTCAGACTTCCTTGGGGAGTTTTCTTGTTATTTTTATGGTCGGTAAAAATATCGATGGTGATACCTACGGTAACGCCTCCTAAAATAGTGGCCAATACATCTTCATTGTCCCAACTATTATTGCTTTGGCCTGCATCTATGGCCTCTTTTCCCAAACCTATTAGGGCACTTCCTCCTACCGCACCTGCAAAGGTCCACCAACGATTTCCATTGGTAGCATTTTTGGCAATACCTGCTCCCGCCAATCCAAACAAATTCCCTCCCAAAAAATGTAGTGCTTTGTCCGTTTCAACTTGACCCCAAAGATTTTGGATCATACTAAGGGTTAGAAGAAAATAGAGGAGTTTTTTCATCAAAAACAAAGATAATGATGCAAGGTTCCTTTATACCTTTTTTCGATGAAATACCCTTATTCATGGTTCACCACTCTGACTGAGCGACTTTCCTTTTGGCCTTTTTAAAATCGGTAATCAATTCTTGAACGACCATGGAAGCGGGTTGTATGTCGTGAATCAATGCAGATACCTGACCTATTTCGAGTTCCCCCTCAATCAAGTCACCTTCAAACATTCCCTTTTTGGCACGGCCTCTTCCCAATAAGACTTTGAGTTCCTCCAGGGATGCCCCTTTTTGATAGGCTTGGACCACTTGATGGTAAAACTCATTTTTAATTAGACGGACTGGAGCCAATTCCTTTAAGGTCAGTTGTGTATCACCTTCCTTGGCCCCTACTACCACTTCCTTAAAAGAATCATGGGAAGAAGCTTCGGGAGTGGCGACGAACCGACTACCGACCTGTACCCCATCAGCTCCCAAAATCATCGCTGCTAACATTTGCTCTCCTGTGGCAATACCGCCGGCAGCAATTAGTGGTATTTCAAGTTGTTCTTTCACTGCAGGAATCAATACTAAGGTGGTCGTTTCATCCCTACCGTTGTGCCCCCCCGCCTCAAAACCTTCGGCCACCACGGCATCGACACCGGCAGCTTGGGCTTTTAAGGCAAATTTGACACTACTTACCACATGTACCACGGTAATACCATGCTGTTTTAACAAGGAGGTCCATGTTTTTGGATTTCCCGCAGAAGTAAAAACAATCTTCACACCCTCTTTGATGATAATATCCATAATTTCTTGTAAATCAGGATATAACATAGGAACATTGACACCAAAAGGCCTATTCGTGGCTTCCTTACACTTTTGAATATGTTCGCGCAAGACCTCTGGGTACATACTTCCTGCACCCAGTAAGCCCAATCCACCAGCATTGGAAACCGCGGAAGCCAAGCGCCAACCACTGGCCCACACCATTCCGGCCTGAATTATAGGATATTCTATTCCAAAAAGTTGGGTAATTCTGTTCTTCACTGCATTACGAAATTACGCCAGACCCCAATAATTCATCTCCTTGATACCAAGCAACGAACTGGCCTTCCGTTATGGCAGATTGCTTTTCTTCAAAGTCCACATACATCCCTCCCTCCACTCGATAAAGCATGGCTTCTTGCAAGGGCTGACGGTAGCGAATTCTGGCGGAAACGATCATGCATTCATCAATCTCTAAAGTCAAATCGTTCCTTACCCAGTGCAGTTCCTCTTCTTTTACAAAGAGCGTTCGACGGAGCAGTCCTGGATGGTCTTTACCCTGTCCCGTATAAATGACATTGGCATCCACATCCGTATCCAAAACAAAGAGGGGCTCCTTGGTTCCACCTACGTCAAGTCCTTTTCGCTGCCCGGTAGTGAAATAATGTGCTCCAGAATGTTCCCCAACCACTTTTCCATCTTTCAAGGTATATTCCGGTTTCTCAGAGAAATAGGCCAACTCTTCTATTTTGCGGTCAAAGTTTGCTTCTCCATGAATATAGTGCCTTGAATCTTTTGGAACCTCCACAATAACCCCTTTCTTCGGTTTTAATCTCTGTTGTAGAAAATCAGGTAATCGAACTTTTCCTATAAAACATAGTCCTTGCGAATCCTTTTTATCGGCGGTCACCAAATTATTTTCAGCAGCTATCTCGCGGACCTCCGGTTTTGTCAATTCTCCGACGGGAAACAAGGTTTTTGCCAATTGTTCCTGTGACAATTGGCATAAGAAATAGGACTGATCTTTATTCCCATCCCGACCAGCCAACAATTGGAAGATTTCAGTTCCATCTGCATCAGCGATAACCCCCTTTCGACAATAGTGGCCCGTAGCCACATAGTCCGCGCCTAAATCCAGGGCAATTTTTAGAAAAACATCAAACTTGATTTCACGATTACAAAGAACATCTGGATTTGGCGTCCTTCCCTTTTCATATTCATGAAACATATAATCAACGATACGTTCTTTATATTCCCTGCTCAAATCCACGGTTTGAAAAGGAATTCCTAATTTTTCCGCTACGATGAGAGCATCGTTGCTGTCTTCCAACCAAGGGCATTCATCCGAAATGGTAACGGAATCATCATGCCAATTCTTCATAAAAAGACCTATGACCTCATAACCTTGCTCCTTAAGAAGAAATGCGGCAACGCTGGAATCCACCCCACCTGACAATCCAACAACAACTTTTTTATTCCCCATTTTCATATGCGGTGCAAAAATACAAAATACCCAAAGCACCCTCAATTTTAATATGGGGAATCCCTTGCAGATGTATGCAATAAAAATCGTACAGAATTGCGCCGTTGTAATCCTTACAAGGAATTTCAAAATAGGTTTTTAGCCCTTTTTGTTAAACTTTTCAAAAAAAAGATGAAACAAAAGCAACCTTTATAATTTTGTTTAATCTTTTCGATGTTTCACAAAACAATGTGGTTTTTCTTAAAGAATTACTCATTACATGGAAAAGAGCATGATTTATTTAAATTTTTTCATTTCTATGAATGTGTGACACCCCACTTGTTCTGTAGACCTAAAAACACGAAAAATTAAACAATTACACGAAAACAACTGATTATGAAACACTTTCTGAAAATGAAAAATTACTTTGCATTATGCCTTTTAATGCTTTTTGCCGTTGCTTGTGATGATGAAGACGATGGTTCACGCGCATTGGAGAATGAGATTACATCGCTGAACATTGTTGAAGCAGCCAGTGGAAATGAACAACTGAGTACGTTAGTTCAAGCTCTGGCCAAGGCTGACGAAAATGATGACTCTGACTTGATAGGAACCTTAAGAGGAGAAGGCCCCTTTACGGTATTTGCCCCTACTAATGCTGCATTCACAGCGTTATTGGAGGGTCTTGATGGATTTGAAAGGCTTGACGATTTTGATACGGAAGAAGAAAGGGCATTACTCGCACAAATTCTTCAATATCATGTAGTAGCCAGTGCGGCCGTTCCCTCGAGTGATTTGACCGAAGGTCAGGAAATCGGTACCGTTCAAGGCGAAAATGTTAGTGTTTCCTTGGAAGGAGGAGTTTTCATAGGAGATAAAACCTCGGAAAAGGCAGAAGTCATTATTCCAGATGTGGATGCTTCCAATGGAATTGTTCATGTAGTCGACAAAGTTCTCTTGCCACAAGCTGTCCTCAGTGCATTGGCACCTTCACAAGACTTAGTGGATGTTGTCGTTATGACTGAAACGCTTTCCGCCCTTGAAGCAGCCGTAATTAAGGCAGATTTGGTGGATACGTTAAAAAGTGAAGGACCCTTTACTGTTTTCGCACCGACTGATGAAGCCTTCATGGGCTTGTTAATGGCTTTGGGCGCTGATTTTAATTCCTTGGATGATTTTGATACTGAAGAAGAAATCGCCTTGTTACGTGATATACTATTGTATCACGTTGTTCCTGCCAAAGTACTGGAAGCGGATTTAGCGGCTGGCGAAGTTGGAACGGCCCTAACCGACAACGCCATTGATGTTATAGAAAGCGAAGGCACTTTTGTCTTTGGGGATGCCTCAGAAACCAATGCTACAATCCTTGATACAGATATCGAAGCTACCAATGGTGTGGCCCACGTGATCAATAAAGTACTCTTGCCACAGACGGCCGTTGACTTTTTGGCGACATTGGAGATGAAGAACATTGTGGAGCTGGCCGTGGAGACCGATGACCTCAGCATCCTGGTGGACGCACTTATCGCTGCCAATGCAGGCCTTGTGGAAACCCTGAGCGGGGAAGGACCTTTTACCGTCTTCGCGCCCACCGACGATGCCTTCGTGGCATTGCTTGGCATTCTGGGCGATGACTACAACAGCCTTGCCGATTTCGATACCCAGGAGGAAATCGACCTGCTCGTCAAAATACTCACCTACCATGTCGTGGCAGGCGTGGAGGCCTTATCCACCGACCTTTCCGATGGTCAGCACATCCCCACCGTGAACGGGGCCAATCTGGGCATTGCCCTTTCAGGTGGTGGCGTACATGTAGTGGACGCTTCCGGAACC
>JANQQQ010000034.1 GCA_028284935.1 Croceivirga sp. | reverse complement strand
TTTTTGTTTGTACGGCCATGTACATATGTATGAGCGAACCTGGCCGATAAAGAATAATATGGTTGATCAAGAAAACGGTGTGGTCTATATAAATTCAGGCGGAGCCGGAGGTTCGATTGAAGGGTTCGCTCCTACACGAAATTGGTTCAGTTTAGAACAACGCCCTGTTTATCATTATTGTACGTTTACCATTTTCAACAAAACGGTAGTTTTTAAAGCTATTGATATCGAAGGGCGGCTGTTTGACACCTTTCAAATGACAAAAGAAGAGAATACTGTTGTAGTGCAACCCCCAGCCCCTGTTATAAAAGCAGAGGAAAACGAGTTCTTCGGGCAAACTTCGTTTTCCTTGGAAGGAGGCTTTGAAAACCTGAACATCTTTTACACCCTTGATGGAAGCCAACCGACAACCAAATCAACCAAGTACACCAGCCCCATTGAAATTGAAGAAACCACCATTTTAAAAGCCATTGCGGTCGACCAAAATGGAAACTCAAGTAGGACGCTGACCAAGGAAATTATACATGTACCCATATCAAAAGCACTAAAAGTGGGTAAATTGAAGCAAGGCATCCTATACAAATACTATGAGGGTGAGTGGAAAAAACTGCCGGATTTTAAAAGTCTTACCCCTTTGTCGAAAGGCGGAGTTGAGGGTTTCAACATTCAGGGATTGAATAAACGTGAAGACTCCTGGGGTGTGGTCTTTAATGGCTATTATTATGCCGAATATAGTAGGGTCTATAACTTTTTTACCCGTTCAGATGATGGTTCTCAATTGTTGATCAATGATATTATGGTTGTGGACAATGATGGCGATCACTCTATGCGATTGGTAAAGGGTGGGATCTATTTGGAGAAGGGATATCACAAGATTGAAGTTCGTTATTTCGATAATCATCATGGACATGGTTTGGAAATAGGGGTGCTTGAAAATGATGAAAAGATGGTATTTTCAGCCACAAATCTATTTCATGATTAGGCGATATGCTTTAGTCATTCCAAAAAAGCTGTTATTTAAGGACCAAAAACGGACCTATATGTGGTCTAATTTGCTTGGTATTAAAAACAAGGTTCTCCAAAAACACCAAGTAACAGCACAAATACGATGTGTTTCAAATCGATTGAGTTTTCAAAAAGGATTCGTGAATTATAGAGAGCGCTGTTTCCAATTCTGTCCTTGAGATGGTCAATGCAGGCGATAACTGTATCACATTTCCCTTGGAAACTTTGAAGCTTAGTCCGCTTGCCAAACAATCATACATTATTTCCTCTGCCTCTTGCACTGCCTTTTCCTTTGTTAATCTGTTGGTTACCAATTCCAGCCCCCAAAGAAGGCCAATACCACGAACATCACCGATGAGTCTGAATTTCTTTTGAAAATGCTGTAGTGTTTTACGCATATAAGCTTCATCATCCAATACTTTTTCCAGAAGATTTTCCTCT
>JANQQQ010000031.1 GCA_028284935.1 Croceivirga sp. | reverse complement strand
ACCGGTATTTCTTCCCAAAGTAAAATACCCAGCTGATCCGCCAGGCGGGGCATGTGTTCATTGTGAGGGTAATGGGCCAACCGTACAAAATTACAGTTGAGTTCTTGTGCCCATCCGAAAAGCATTCGCGCTTCTTCCATAGCATTTGCTCTGCCGACCTTTATTGGGTTTTCCTCATGAAGACTGATCCCTCGCAGAAAGATGGACTCTCCGTTCAATAGGATATTAGGGCCATCCGTTGCAATGGTTCTGAAGCCAATCGCATCCTCTAAAGTATCTTCACCGCAACTGATCTCAACGGTATACAATTTGGGACGTTTAGGGTACCACTTTTTGATGCGTTTTGCTGCAATTTGGAAGGCTGCTTTACCGGTCCCGTCCAAACGAAAGCTTTCCTCAATCCTTGCTTCCGGGATCTTCAGGGTCACTTCTTGTTCAGCTCCATTGGATACCTGAACATATCCTTTGATCAGGTCAGGGTTGTTGGGATCCAATTGGATCTGATACTCCTGAATATGGGTTTTGGGCACTTCTATCAGTTTTACCTCTCGAGTAATCCCACCGTAATTCCACCAGTCGGTGGTATGATTGGGGACCCGATGTTTTTCTCTGCTGTTGTCTACCCGGACTACCAAAGAATTTCCTTTGGGTTTTAGTTTTTCGGAAACTTCGAAATTAAAGGGATCGAATCCTCCCAGATGCTTGCCGACCTTTTCGCCGTTGAGGTACACGTCGGTTTGATAATTGGCAGCTCCAAAGTACAAAAACACTTGATTGTCCTCTTTTTTTATAACATAGTCAAAGGTCGTTCGGTACCAAATCGCGCCTTCATAATATTCCAATTTTTCAAATTGACTGTTCCAATCTCCCGGGACCTCGATCTCAGGGGAAGTATTGAAATTGTATTCTACCCGATCCCAGGGGTTTTCAATGACCTTATCGGTGTAGTAGGGCTTGGCCGAGGCTTTGGTGGATTCCGCCTGATCAAAAGGCAACCAATTTCTATGGTTGCGATACCCGGTATCGTAAGGGTCTATGATATATTTCCAATTGCCATTCAATAGTGTGGAAGGCCTATTGTAGGCATTTTGAAGCAACGGCTCTTGCGACCGACCGAACTGTACTGCGAATAGACACAAAAGGAAACAGCAAAGACGTATCTTTTTCATAATCATTTGTTTGTGGGCAAAATATTGGCGTTGATTTTGGTGTTTTCGAAAAGCACTTGTGTAGCTTCCAGAACAATTTCCAGTTGAGGGGATTG
>JANQQQ010000033.1 GCA_028284935.1 Croceivirga sp. | reverse complement strand
TACTGAAGGGCACACCATCCACAATGAACAACGCTTGGTTGTTACCACTGAAGGAGCTAAGGCCCCGTATGGTAACGTTGGTCGCGGAACCTGAGGTACCACCGGCAGCGGTGATCTGTACACCGGCCGCTTTCCCTGCCAATACCCTGGCAACATCACCCTCGGTCCTGTTCTCAAGTTGTTCTTGGCCCACCGTGGTCGTGGCATAGCCCAGGGCCTTCTTTTCCCTTTTGATACCTTGGGCGGTCACAACGACCTCTTCAAGGGCCTGTGCGTCCTCCTCCATCTGGACGTTCACCGTGTTGCCGGCACCGACCGTCATCCGGACATCCCTCTGCCCAATGTAAGTGAATAGAAGGGTCTGGCCCTCACTGGCACTGATGGCATAGTTCCCATCAAAATCGGTCTGTGTACCATTGGAAGTGCCTTCTACGACAATGTTGACACCAGGTAAGGGCAGACCGTCAGCGTCGGTAACTGTACCTGAAATCGCTTTTTCCTGCGCGAGCAAATTGGTAATGCAAAGAAATGCAACCAACATCGGCAGAAAATTAAATTTCTGTTTCATAAATTTTGAGTTTTAGTTAGAATTTTAAAGACAATTGAGAAAGGAGGACGGAAGAATTTGAATATTAAAAGAGCTAATTCAAATAATCAAAAAATGAGAACAAATACTAAATAGTCATTCTTCATTGGCAAGGCCTCTCACCGCCCAACCTTTACAATTGCATTGCAAAGAAGTCAAATGAAGTCCTTCAAGGGTTAACGAATTATAATTCGTCAAATATTTACTTATGATTCGTTAAGTCTTTTATTTATCCTTTGAAAGGAAATAGACAAATAATTCAAGTGAACACACTAATTAGGCTGTTTTGTAAATCTTGTTGGAGTGACACCAGTTCGTTTTTTAAACGCCCTATTAAACGTCGTCGGATTGTTGAAGCCCACTTCATACATCACATCTGTAATTTGAACGTTTTTCGAGTTTTTTAGAATTTCTTCCGCATGTTCTATTCGCAAATTATTTACATAGGAATTGAAGTCCATTTGAAATTCATTGTTTATGATAAACGACATCTGATTTTTAGAAACATTAAGCCGCTTTGCCAAGTTTTCAAGTTTTAAGTTTGGGTTTAAATAAAGATGTTCCGAATTCATAATATTATCCAGTTTTTCTTTAAAATCCTTTGCTACTGGTTTGGAAATACCATTGTTGGAGTATCTTGATTTGGCTTTTTTGAGCTTCTTGATCTTTTCAATGCCTTTAAAACTTCCTAAGTGAATGATTTTTCTTAGGTAAACGATGTGAAGGACAAGAATGGACATCAAGATGATGGTTATTAACAAAAGAAAAATCTCTGTCATCGCTTTATTGAAGTTCAAAATTTATTCTAAGTTAATTTTGAAAACCTCTCCGGCTATTTCAAATATTGCTGGAATGTTAAACCTTAATCTTAAAAAGCAATATCTGCAATATTAGATTAAGGAAGTCGAAGTATTTTAAGGGAAAGGTAAAAATAAGGCTTATGAAATTACAAGTATGTAGTGTAGTTATCTGGCTGTTATTTGGTCATTTGTCATTCGGTCAACCGGAAAATCTTAAGGGAAAAATGGATAAAGTTATTACTGTTGAAACTACTGTTCGTTTGAATAAAAAAAATGCTTTTGACCTCTTTACCCAAAAGGAATACTTAGAAAAATGGCTGACAAAGAAGGCTTTTGTCAAAGATGAAGTTGGGGGGGCTTATGAGCTTTTTTGGGAACCTGAGGAGCCTAGATATAACAGTACCATTGATTGCAAAATCCTTGCTATGGCCAAACCTGATTTTTTAAGTTTCGAATGGAAAGGACCAAAACAGTTTGATGCTTTTATGAACCATATTCGTCCCTTGACGAATGTTACGGTAATGTTCTTTGAAAATAAGGACTTCACTAAAATCGTTCTATTACATAGTGGTTGGCGTCAAAATAAACAATGGAACGAGGCAAGGGAATATTTTTCAAATGCATGGCAGATGGCATTTAAGGAATTGGAAAGATATGCCAATGAAGAGGTGATTAATTATACTAAGTAGCCTTTACGTAAATGTGCTCCATTGAAATAACACTGAATTCTTAGAAAAGTCACATGGTTCATTTCTTTTCTTTGTTCAACTTACTAATCGGTGTACAAGCTGTTTTGCTTTCATTCCATTTCGCACTAAAATCAAAGAATCCAAATTATCGTTACATCTTATTGGCCTTTATTTTATGGGGGTTCGGTATCATTGTAATCAATACCTATCTCAATCTCAACTACCCTTCTTTTCTTTTTCAAACCATTGCAAACCATACATTGTGGTTTATAGGGCCTAGCTTTTACTTGCTTATGAAGTCGTTTAATAAAAAAATAAAACAAAATGAATTGGTAGTACATTTGGCTCCGTTTACCATAATCGCCCTATTCACCATGATTATTGATGGCGGGCCGTTGCATTCCCTAGTACCCTATTTTTGCTTTATCCAAATTTATATTTACACAACTCTATCCTTAAGAAGCTATTTCAAGAATTCAGCAGATAACAGAAAGTATGCGTTTTTACTTTACTCATTATCAACTTTTTTTTTACTCGTAGTTTGCAATAATGTCATTTTTAGCTTGGAACATGTTGGCATATTAAACTTGCCTAAGGAATTGGTCTTAAATATGACAGCAATTCTGTTCTTTCCTGTCTTTTTTATAACATTTCTGGAAATAAACAATCAGATTGATTTGACAAAAACGAAAATCAGGAACGTGAATTTTCGAATTGAAAGAACCCAGGCCCTCCTATTGAAAGTAAAAAACTCATTTGAAAAAGATAGAATCTACCTTAATCAGGATATGAATCTACAATCCCTTTCGGCCTGTCTCAATACACGTCCGGAATATGTATCTCAAATAATCAATGAACATTTCCAATTGAGTTTTTCCGACTATGTCAATGGCTTTAGACTTGAAGAAGTAAAAAAGAGACTGGTTGACCCAAAACACAAAAGTTTTACAATTCATGGAATTGCACAAGAATGCGGATTTGGTTCTTATAGCAGATTCAATTTCGTTTTTAAGGAAAATGTAGGGTTGACACCAAAACAATTTAGGGATAATTATTTCTTGGAGACCAAGACAGTATCATGATATAGAAAGTATTTGAAAGTTGTTTTTTCAGGATGAATTTTAGTTTTGGATTTTAAATTCAAATACCATGAAATGCAACATATCAATAAACAAACAAATCATTCTTTTTTTTGGCTTAACCTACCTTTCTTCTTGGATTCTGTTCTTTTTTGGGAAAACTTTGGACGTAATGCCGTTGGTACTAGTAGGAATATGGTGCCCATCAATAATTTCTTTGGTATTAACAATTTTTATTTATGGAAAAAGGGGGCTTTTAAAACTACTGGGCCGATTTAGAAGAGTTAGAATTCATTGGTCTTGGTGGTTGGTCTTATTACTATTACCACTCTTTATACATTTTTTGGGAAGGTCGCTATGGGAGTTATTTTATCAAGGAAACATTTCTTTTGAGATATTGGATTTGCCTTATTGGTTATCCGCTCTAGTACCTTCATTTCTTATCGCTGGTTTAGGAGAGGAATTGGGCTGGAGGGGTTTTGCGTTACCCAGATTGCAACAGCGATTTTCTCCTTTTTTGGCATCCTTTATTTTGGCTATAATACATTTACTTTGGCATATGCCCACTTATTGGCTCGGCCAGGGGATGCACAACGTGCCCTTTATTTATGTGTTGGCGTTCATAATCCCTTGGACTTTTATTTTCAATTGGCTTTATAATAGGTCCGGTGGAAGCTTAATATTTGCCGTAGGTTTTCACGCTATTTCAAATACATCTTTGTCGCTGGTTAGATTTCTTCCTTATGACAAAGAAGTGGAATTGTCCCCAGAATTAATTACCATGACCTCCTTGCCCATAAATTTAAGTGGACCCTATTTGTCGGTTTGTGCAGTGTATGTAATTGTTGCCCTTATAATAGTCTTTAAAGGAAAATTTGGTAAGGTTAATACTGATATTCCATAGAAAAAGTTATCAAATGAAGGGGTTGCGTGATGTGGTAGCCTACTTTTATTTGATTGATTTCTTGGGTTCGATTAGCTAATGCCGTATGGATAACCCAAAAATGGTCGGCATGGGAGAAGTCCAATTTTTCTAATTTCTCAACAATGGTGTCCGGGATGATTTTAGTCTTGACTAATTTGTTTTTTGGCATTCAGTTTCTTTAGTTCGGAAAAGAATTCTCTGCAATGATTTCATTGTTTCCCAAGCCTGAAAACGACACCCAAAATTACCTTGAAGATGTTTTGATGTGATGCTCTTGAAGTTTTCGAATCTCATTGAGATGTGTATTGACCTTTTTTGTCAAGAATATTCCTTTTGAGCAAGACCATCTGCGTCAAAAATACTTTAAATCCTTAGGAAATTCTTGCCATGATTTATATGTTTCAAGTCGTTCTAAAAAATATATTTTAGCCCAAATCATGATTTTGGAACACTGTTTACAGAATTAATAATATGTTTATTTACAATCAATTGACTTTCAGTTTTACAATCAAAAAACGACATGATTACACGAGTATTTATATCTTTTATTTCATTACTGTTTCTAGGTTTTTTAGGATATAATTTTAACGGTAAAAAAGACTACGGGAAATATCTTGAATCATACAAAGATTCTCCTGGCTTATCATTATTGGTATATAAGGACGGAAAAATTATTTTTAACAAAGCCGTTGGTTTTGCAAATTATGAATTAAGCCTTCCCATGAAGATGGAGCATTCGTTTGCAATTGCTTCAATATCAAAACAATTTACTGCCACTGCAATTCTACAACTGGTCGAAAAAGGAAAAATAAGTATTGAGGATGAAGTGAATGGATATTTTCCACACGTTCAATCCCAAATTAAAATAAAACATCTTTTGACCCACTCCAGTGGAATTTCGGATATTTTTTTAGAAAAGGAATTTTTAAAGGTCTACGGGTTATTTCTTTCAAAGGAAAAAAGGACGGAATATATTTTTCAAAATCTTTCGTATCATTTTTCACCAGGGGATAAATACGAATACTGCAATGTAAATTATACCCTTCTTAGCTTGCTCATTGAGAAAATCTCAGGGTTTTCGTTTTCAGAATATTTGCAAAAAAATATCTTTTTACCATTGGAGATGAGTGCGTCTTGGGTAGGTGCATCAGAAGAATTGAAAAAAGGGAGGGTTTCTGGCTATAATATCAATAAGGAAAAGCTGTTTGTTTCTGCTAATTATTTGCCTTTTGACTTAGATTGGGTGTTAGGCGCTGGAAACTGTTATTCTTCAACATCTGATCTACTAAAATGGATTAAGGGTCTTGAAAAAAATTTGATACTTACCCAACAATCAAAAAATATTATGCTTACCGAGATATTTTTAAATGGAAAGGAAAAGGCATTGAACGCATATGGTTTCAGCATCGAAGAAAAGGAAGGGCACAAGATCTATAAAAAAAGCGGCGCTATAAATGGTTTTCAATCAAATCTTATTTGGATTCCTTCAAAGGACATTATTGTTATTGGACTAACAAATAGGGTGGATGCCCCTCCATCCTTTGTTTATGAAATAGGTGAGACATTAATTGATTAAAACGAATTTTTAGAGAGGACGAATGTATTTCTGCTTTTCTTTTGGATATAAATATTTAGAATAGGGTTTAGCTATGTCTAACAAAGTTTAAACCATTGGATTAAAAGAATTGAACGATAACCCACTTAATATTTCAAATGAAAATCACACGAAAAATCTGGATTAACCGAAAGCTGTTCTCTTTTTAACAGAAAGCATTAGATATGAAAAAAAATCGCATACACTTTTTTTTAATGATTCTAACAGTCATCTCGATATATGCTCAAGATAACAGAAAACAATACCTCTCCGATATATCTGAGAAATTCAAAGATTCATTGGACTATAGTGGAGTCTTTTTGGTTTCAAACGATTCAACAATCTTGCTCCGAAAAGCTTACGGGTATTCTAATATAGAACATAAGGTTAAGAACACAATGGATACAAAGTTTCGAATTGCATCCATAAGTAAAATGTTTGTTTCTTATGCCATTTTTATTTTGGCCGATCAGAATGAGATAGACTTTGACCAATCAATAGAAAAATACTTTCCTTCACTTAAAAAAGAGCTTAGTAAAGAAATAACCATTAAACATTTACTTAGTCATTCCAGCGGCTTAATAAGGGATATTGATCGCCTATCATCTAAATCAAATCATGAAAACTATTCTGAAGAAGAGTTCATCACTCTCCTGAATTCAACAAATTTACAGTCCATTCCTGGGAAGTCATATTCTTATTCGAACGTTGGGTATAGTCTATTAGGGAGAATCATTGAAAGAGTAACAAAAAAAGAGTATAATGACGCAATGAATTACTTGATTTTTGAACCATTAAATCTCAAAAATACCGGACATGAGATTGAAGGGCAAATTATACCGAATATGGCAAGTGGCTATAACTCATTAGATGAAGAACTCTTTAAAAGTTCACATGAGAATAAGTCACATGCATTTGCATCCGGTTCTATGTATTCAACTGCACCTGATTTAATGTTGTTCGCTAAAGAAATCTTTAGGGGGAGCTTAATCTCAAAGAAAACACATGAGATATATTTAGGTACAAATAAAGTAGATAATAAAATCTCTAGTGGGTGGGTAAGTTGGACGTATACATCAAATCTAAGTAAACAGAAGGTAAATGATCAGGTTTTAACAATTGGTAATAGTGCTTTATATGCTAAAAAGTCAAAGAATCAAGTTTTAAAACTTGGTGAAAGCAGCTTGAGTTGCTCTGGTGGTAGCTCTACAGGTAAGGTTTTATGGCATGGTGGAAGCTGCCCTGGATTTCGGGCAACAATGAACCTATATTTAGGGGATAATATTGTTGTTATTGGTCTGTCTAATAAGGTGCCAATAAATATTCCTTTGATTTACAATAAATTAGGAAATATAGCCCTTGGCTTGGAACCAGAAAAATTATTTAAACCACACTTAACAAAATTAACCAAAGACATAATTCAAGGAAATTTCAGGACTGCTATTCAAAAATATGCACGTTTGCTCAAGGACAACCCTAATAATGAAGAATTAAAAGCTGGAGAGTTAAACTCTTTAGGTTATATGTATTTAGAATATAACAAAACCAAAGAAGCTATTAATGTTTTTAGATTTGCAACTATTCTTTTTCCAAAAAATGCAAATGCCTTTGATAGTCTAGGTGAAGCTTTGCTTGGTGACGGCAACGAATCAGAGGCAATAAAAATGTATAAAAAATCATTAGAACTAAATCCAAGAAATGAAAATGCTAAAGCTGTAATAAAACAGTTAAAAAATACATGATTATAATATACCCCATGACCTAACAGGCATGGTATACATTGCCTAATTTCTTGGCAAGTTCAATCAGTATTAACCTTGGTTTGATGATTTTTTCTGGCACACTCATCAAACCTAAATCAACCCTTTCAGGTTCCCTGAAATGCTAGATTAAAGTTGGAAAAGCATTACTGTGGAACCATAAGGGGTGCACTTAACGCATTTCAATTGACCTCAGATCACGATTTGGATAAATTCAAACTTTAGTCGGACTTCAATGCTTCCCTATTATTGTTGAAAAAATACAAGTTGTTTATTGTTATAATTTTTTTTGGTTTGTACGATTTTTGTGAGGGTCGTCCATGAATTAATTCATTTTTGATGGTTAAGATTTATTATTAATCATTCCAAGTTCAGTCAGATGTCTATAATCAACATTTTATTCATTATACAAGGACTACAAAGTCTTGTTTTGGCGGGGTTCCTGGTTTTTACCAGAAGGGGAAAAAAAGCAAGCAACATATATCTGGCAGGGTTTTTATTAACTCTTGTAGTTGAAATAGTATATGCCTTAGTCTCCGAATATACCCTGATATCACTGGAATTTTTAGCTTTTTTCGGGTTTCTTTATGGCCCTTTCCTATTCCTCTATATCCAATCTTTGAATTATGTCCATAAAAGTGAAAAGAGTAAATATAAGATTCATCTAGTTCCAATTGGCTGTTTTACTATTGGGTTGTTTACCGGAATATCCTCAAGCATTTTTGAAGGGCTTTTAGCTGTTTGTTTTGCCTATTATTTCTTCTTGTCATTTTTTAAGTATTTGGATACAAAGAAGATTTTAAAAAGCAATTACTCGAATTTGGATATTGTGGATATAGAATGGCTATTTACTTTTCTTGTCCCATTTTTCCCATTAATTGTCATTGATTTTGCTGAATATTTATTCGACTTTATCCCAACTGATATGATTTCACTGATTCTTGTTAATATTCAAGCTTTAATTATTCTTTTTATTATTAATTATTTGACAATTGCGGGTTGGATGAAAACCAATTCTTTTATGGGGATTTATGAGAATATTGAAAGAACACCTTTAAATGGTGGTGTGGTATCCAAGAGCTATAAGGACAATTTTGATAAGGAAGAAATTATTGGGTATGCAGAACTCATTTTGGAAAAAATTGATGGTGGTCAACTATTCAAAAATCCTGAGATGAATATCCAGACATTAGCCAAAGAAGTGGACTTGAGTCCAAGGCAGGTATCCCACACCATAAATTTATTTTTCAAAACCAATTTTTCAGATTTCATCAATCAACGAAGATTGAAGTACGCAAAAAATCTTCTTGTTTCCTTTTCGAACGACGAAAAGAACGTTTCCCAAATCATTTATGAATCTGGATTTAATTCGACTACCAGTTTCTATACCTACTTCAAAAAAAATGAGCGCACCTCCCCAAAAGAATTCCGGCAAACGCACCGTAAAGTCTAATCTAATGAGTACTTGCCAATAATGATATATTTTAAATCAGGCCCCATTCTTTACTAAACTAATCGAGAACAGAGTTGGGGGTATTGGCAACTAGATTGGATGGAGCTTATAGGATATTGAACTACTTTAAAATTGAAATAATTGTTCAACTGATTTTGCCAATTATTTTCCACATCATGATTCAGGAAGAATAAAGAATTGCCCCGATTTTCTTTTTGTCTAAATTTCACCTCAGACAGTAGGTTTTGATCTAAAACCGGTCATTTTTAAGTTGTAGATAAAAGCGCTCATTAGGTCATAACTGTTTTACGCTGTTCATTTATTCATCAAAAAAATCAAAAAATGAAAAAATCAATTTGCCTATTTTTTATTTCGTCATTTCTGTTTTGTTGTAACAAAAAGATTGAAAGCCAACAGGAAAATGAAATAAGGAAGCAGTTAGCTGTGACACAAATTCCCGTTGACGACGGTGATACAATTTCAATACATGAATTGATGCGTAGGAAAGGACTAAAAAGTTTAAGTGTCGCAGTTTTTGAAGATTACAACATTATTTGGACCGGAGAATGGGGTGTCAAATTCGATTCTGTTCCAATAAATCAAAAAACAGCTTATTCTACCGCATCAATATCGAAACCAATCACGGCCACGCTATGCGCTATTTTGGAGGATAAGGGATTGATAGACTTAAAAGCTCCCGTTAGTCATTATTTGAAAAGATGGCAATTGCCAAAAAACAAATTCATCGAAGAAGTAGATGTGACTCTGGAACATTTATTAGGTCATACCGCTGGTACTTCCCAAGGGGGATTTACCGATTTTTATGAAGGAGATACCATTCCAACTATTGTGGAATCCTTACAGGGTAAAATACCGGATAATGATTCAATTACATTTAGTTTTATTCCAGGTACGGATTGGAAATACAGTGGAGGGGGGTATACTATAGCAATGATGGCCTTAGAGGATCATTTTGGAAAATCGTTGGCTGATTTAGCAAAAGAGCACCTTTTTGACCCTTTAAATCTGAGGCGCACCACCATGAAACAACCCAATGAAGAGGGGTTTTTGAAGAATGTGGCCAGGGCCCATAACGACCAAGGAGACATCATAAGAACAGGTATTCCAATTACACCGCAGGTATCAGCTTCGGGGTTATGGTCAACACCGTCAGAAATGGCATTGATTTTAATAGAAATTCAAAAAGCTTTGAATGGCATTGATTCCGATGTGATATCAGAAAGTGTTGCTACAAGATTAACCAACCTAACCATATTGCAAGGAATGATGAGTTGGGGATTGGGATGGGAACGTTTTAATTGGTTTGGAAATTTGGATTGGTTCTCCCATGGAGGGGCCAATACAGGAACAGGCGGTTATGTATATGCTACGATGAAAGATGGCAATGGAATGGTTTTTCTGGGGAATGGGCCCAATAGCATCAGAATACCAATTATTGATAAACTAAGGGATAATATTATTCAAACACATAATTGGGGGGCAAAAATGCCTTGGGTAAACAAGGAAGAACTTTCAGATACCTTATTAATAACCATCTTGGGCAACTACAAAGACATCAAATTTGGCCCTGTTCTTGAATTAAAGGAAGAAGATGGTAAGTTGTACTTTCCAATGGCTTGGAGAGGTGTAAGGCATGATTTGGTTTATGAGGGCAACAATACATTCATCATCAATGATATTCCTGGAAAGTTCCGTTTTGTTCTTGATGAACCGATAAAGATTGAGTACTATCGAGAAGGTGCGAATATCTTACCAACAGTAATGTTTGAAAAGGTGGATGGGCAACGGTAGGTGCTCTTAACTTTTTTAATTAACCCAATAAAGGGACTTTCTCCTTACTTCATCAATCATTCCAATCATGAAATGTTTTTATTTAGTCATGGCGATGTTGTTATGTAATTGCATTTGTGCTCAAATCACCATCGGGGGTACAATTCAAGATGAGCATCAAACTCCAATTCCTTATGTTAATGTTATTGTTTATAAACAGTTGGATACGACCTTGGTCAAGGGTTCAATTACGGATACATCAGGCAGATTCACTATTGAGCTGAACCCAGGAGATTACAAAGTAGTATTTTCTTCTATTGGGTATGGAACTGAGACATTCTTAGTTTCCGAATCAAAGGAATTTGGTATCATAACACTTGGTACCCAATTGGAAGAATTGGAAGGTGTAACAATCGTCGCAAATAAACCCCTCTTGCAAATAAAGAAAGACAAGCTTGTCGTCAATGTGGCGGGAAATGCCACCAGCCTTGGCAATTCAGTAGTGGAAGTACTTCAAAAGGCGCCAGGTGTTATGGTGGACCAGAATACCACGGTATTGTTAAATGGGCGAAGCGGTGTTAGGATTTTTATTGATGGCAAGGATACGCGGCTAAATGGCAGTGAGTTGGGAAACCTTCTGCAGAATATGTCATCTGCCAACATTGATAAAATTGAAATTATCAGTAATCCATCGGCTCAATTTGAAGCACAAGGAAATGCGGGCATAATAAACATTCTAACTAAGCAAGGAAAGCTGTTTGGGACGAATGCAGGCTTTAGCACTGCATTTGGGTCCGGGAGATACTTTAGATGGGAAAAAAGCCTAAACTTTAATCATAGGTCAGAGAAATTGAATCTTTATGGTCAATATACACTTGCCAAAAGGGATGAGTGGTTGCGGGTTGATATCGATAGAACCTTTTTAAATGAAAACAGGGAGATTATTTCCAATATTGAACTTAACAATGTTTTCAAACTGCCCATTGAAATTCATACTCCACGGTTAGGATTGGACTATGAGGTAAATAACCATCTAAGTTTTGGTTTCCTGTTTTCAGGAATATTCAATAATGAAGAACAGAACGCCATAAATAACATCAACGGTTTTAATGGTAATGGCGAACAAATCCTTAATCAAATCACCAATACTGAAAACACTTCGAACTGGACCAACTTAACCGGGAATTTTAATCTAAAATATACGTTTGAAAACAAGTCCTTTTTGGATTTTGACATTGATGTTGCAAAGTATATCAACAAACTAGATCAAAGGTTCCATACGTCCTTTTTTGCACTTGATAATGACGTTTTGGATAGCACAGTTCTTATTGGAGATATTGATGGTGGTCTTAAACTTTTTGGTTTAAGTGTGGATTATGAGTATACTCCGGAAGAAGGTAAAACTTTAAAAGCAGGTTACAAGTCGGTTAGTGCTAGAACCAATAATGAGGTGAAGTACTTTGGATTCATGGATGCCAATATTCTGGATAGCAATTTGGTGAATTTATTTCAATATGACGAAAGTATCCACAGTACTTATCTCAGTTACTTTTTGGGTGGAGAGAAGTGGAGTTTTGACTTTGGATTACGGGGGGAGTATACGGATATAAAAGGTGTCCAAAAGACCATTAATGAAACCTTTAACATTAATTATTTCAGCTTGTTTCCTTCTCTGTCCATTACCCATTCCCTAAATGAAAATAATCGATTGGGTTTTTCAGTAGGAAGGAGGATAGATCGGCCCATTTATTATCAACTAAACCCATTTCCACTTTTTATAGATACCAATACTTTTAGAATTGGCAATCCTCTTTTAAGACCTCAGTTTACATGGTCTACCCAAGCCAATTATACAATACGGAATAAATACTTCATCGCTATTTCCTTCGCAATTACCGAAGACTTTATTTCTGAAGGTGCCTTGCAAAATGGGAACAATGAAGAGGTGCTGCTTCAGCCTATCAATATAGATAGGGTTAAAAATGTTGCCCTGACTTTAAGTGTTCCCTTGGAGATTGATAGTTGGCTACAATCCAACATCAGTCTTAATGCTTCATTAAATAGATTTGAAGGTCAAATTTCTGGATCCCAATTGGACAGATCGACCCCCATTACGAACTTAAGCTCAAATCACAGCTTCATTTTAGGCAATGGTTATGAATTGGAGTTAAGCACATTTCATTTGTTCTCTCATTTTTCCGGCATAACCGAACTTGAAACAATCTCATCTGTTTCCATAGGTGGTAAAAAGTCTTTTTTGGATGGGAGGGCAACAATAAGTTTAAACATAAATGATATTTTTTGGAATCAATATCCTGTGGGCAGAACGGATTTTGCAGGTCTAATTGATAATTTCAGAAGTTACCAAGATTCTAGGTATGTGATGTTGGCACTGAATTATAAGTTTGGAAAACAGAGCATAAGATCAGAAAAGAAACGGGACTCCGAAATAGGTAAGGAGATGAAAAGGGCAAGGCAACAAAGGAACTGATCAACGTCAATACTTCAATTCATTGCTGCTGAAGACCGACAGATTACTAATCAAAAACTTAACCAAGCGAAATGGTGTTAAAACACAGTATTGGTATTTGTAGAAACCCTTTGAAAGCTTGAATATTTCATTTACGCCTTTTTAAATCAATTCATAAATATGCTTTAAAGGCAGCTACAATTTTGACCACTAAAAAAGCTGGCATTTCAACCCTTAGTTCAGATTGATTTATTACAGTGACAATACAAGTATCTATATCTTCCAAATACACCAAATAAGAGGTGTAGCCTGGATCGTAGCCGCTATGTCCAATTACTCTCCCCGTTTTGTGTGATTTTTCAAATTGCATGACACCAAGGCCATATCCTTTATTAAAATCCAACATCATTTCCAAAGTCCGATTATTTGCAAACAATGAGCCTTGAAAAACAGCCCTGCCAAAAGTGACCAGGTCATCTACATTAGTAAGAATTCCGGCGGCGGGATTATCTCTGTTAAACTCTATTGTGAATTTTGTCAAATCCCTATTTTCATAATACCCATTAAACATTTTTTTTATTGCAGTACTCGGAGGGTCTAGGGAGGTAAATGATAGTCCTAAAGGCTCAATGATTCTATTCTCAAAGATTTCCGATATATCTGTTTGATCTACCTTTTCGGCAATCATACCAAGTAGGATATAATTAGTATTGGAATAGTTATATTTCCCCAGTTTATTGGTTGCGGTATGTTCTCCCAAGTCCAATGCAAAATCCAACCGCTCCTGAAGCGTATAATTTTGATTTGGAGTAATATTTAAGGCATTTAAATGAACTTTGCCCTTGTTTAGATAATCAACAATTCCGCTTGTATGTCTTAAAAGGTGTTCAATGGTAAGTTCATTTTCATAAGAACGATTTTTATACTGCGTCAACCTTTGTAAAGCTTCGTTATCCACATATTTAACTACCTTGTCATCCAGGGAAAGTAAATTTTCTTCCATTTGTTGTAGAATACAGACAGCCAAAAATGTCTTGGTAATGCTAGCGGCAATAAACTGTTCATCACCTTTCAGTGCATTTGTGTCCTTTTGGTCCCTATAACCGGCCGCATATACAAAATCCAGACTATCCGGATAAGATATTCTTGTAATCACGCCACTGGCATATTTATTCAGTTCCAAGTATTCTTGCGATAAATTGATAATTTCATCTTTAAGATTCTCGGTACTATTTGGTTTTTGGGCACATCCATGTTCCAGAATGGAAAACAAAATGATTGTTGTAAGTAAAGCGTGTAGTTTTACCGGTATCCAGATTTTTCCTTTGATTTTCATTTAATTGATGATTGAGAATAGTTACTGTTTTGTATAAAAGCTCCAAGAGAATCCTATCCTTTTTGAATGAGCAAAGTTGGCAACAAAAAGCAATTACTTATAGCCATGGTTGTATGTGGTTTTATGCACAAAACCTCCAATTATTATTAACCATATAAGAAAATTGGTAATGAACAGTCTTTGATAAAGTCCTCTGAATTCAGAATATATACCGGTTGTGCTTATTACATAAAATAGAAATATGCCGACTAAACCACTAATTAGACTGAAAAGATAGCTTTTGTTTCTCTTTTTTGTAAAACTATTTATACCAAACAATATGGCCGAAATGAGAAATAAGACAAACGCCATAAATGCACTCAAATTATGAACAATTGCTTCTTGAGACATGTCCTCAAAATTGCAACCTTCGTCACAACTAAATATTCCTGCCATAATAAATAATATACCCGTAATCGATAATACAATAAATGATATTTTATTAAGAATGTTCTTTTTCAATGCAATTATACTCCCTATGGAAAAAAGAAGTATGGATAGTCCGAAAGGAATAATACCTAGGTAATTCATCAATTCACCATGACTTGCTCCTTTCGCACCTAATTCACTTATAAATTGACTGATATGTGAATAGCCTGGATTCAAAGACCCGAATAGTAGTATTGCAGTTACAAATAGTAAGGGACCAATCCAGGAAAACTTTAGTAGATGATTCTTCACAGTTGGGTTCAAGAATTGCATTCGAAAATAGCCCATAAAGCTAAAACAAGGAAAGGGGATTAGGTTTTCAAAAGTTGCTTCTTTTTGCTATTGTAATAGCGACTATGCCTGTTAAGGCAGACCTATCAAGATTGGTTTCTTTAAGTATAAAATGCATGGTTTGTTACTTTCAATTGTCTAGGAAATCCGTGCACATTCCTTAATGGATTTTGATTATAGGTTCAATTGTTTCTACTTCATTGCCCAATGATCTGTTGGAAAATGGTATTTTCTGACCCCTCACTTTCTGAAAGATACATTTCATCCGAAAAAGAATCCAGATGTAGGCCTGCTTTCAAAAGGGTCGATTCTAAGTCTAAGAAAGAATCGGTACCCTCAATTAATCGTTTGAATTCATCGGTGAAATCTTTTTGACTTACGGTGTTAATAGCGTCGAGAACATCATTATTATTGATTTTCTTACCTTCTTCACCATACAGGTCCTTAAGGAGAAACATTACATCATCCAAGCTTTTCTTGCCCTTGGTAAGCCTTCTGATTTCAATATCAAAGTAGAGCGCCATAGTTGCTCCACCACCGTAGAGCAATAACCAGTTTTTATGTTTTTCTTTACCGGCTTCAATTAGGCTAATTGGTTCTACCGGCCACATTTTTTTGGCAATAAAATATCTTGACAGATATTTTTCGAGTTTTCTAAAATAGGTCTCTTTATCAATAATTTTAGTTCTTACCAATGATCTGCTGGAATAGTATTCCGTGAACCCCTCGCTAAACCAATAGAGGTCTTCAAGGTTCTCCCCAACCAGAAAATTGGCACCGTTCCAATAGTGAAACATTTCATGTGCCAAAGTATTCCCCCAGATAATTGGTCTTTCCTCCATTCTTTCCATAGTGATGACTTGGTTAAAACTATCGTGAAAAGACTCGCCGTCATCTTCATCTGCCGGTCGAATTGAAATCAAATAGTTACTATCAGGTGTTCCCTTGAAAACCCGGCTAAACTCATCAAGTTGTTTTTGTAGAAGATTCGCTATTAGTTCATGATGATCTTTAAGTTTCAAGTCCATCGCAATAAGAAGATCCATAGGTCCATTGAAGACCGTTTTTAAATAAAAATCTCCAAGCACCAACGCGTTGCTGACCAGATTAATCCAGGAATCAACGTAATAACGGTTAGTATCCAGAAGTTGCCAGTTGGTAGCAATCTTCCAATTTTCTGGGATTTCGAAGTGAACCACAGATGATTCGGTACCTAATGAATAGATGAATAAGGCCTTATTGACCAGGAAATGAGCTTTGTCTGTAACCTCTGGACGGGAATCTATGCCCCCTGCCGGATTCCAATCGTATTTGTGATGATCAAAATTGACTTTGTAGGATAAATGGAGTTCTTCCCCATCTTCCGCATGGACTTCCCAAGATCCCCACCCCTCTTTTTCAACAATGGAGTAATCAATGATTTCCCCATTTTTCGATTTGATTTCCAACTCACTTACAAAAGTAGCCCAACCATTTGGAAGCCATGGGTGGCCCCATGGTGTCATCTTTATAATACCATCTTGCAAGATCAATTTGGCTTTGACTTTTGCGGTATTCCTGTCAGAGGCATCAAATGAAATGGTGTATTCATTGAGCCTTTTGTTATGAGAATCCTGAGCTTGCATAGTTTTGCAAACACCGAAGATTAAGAGTGTCATCAGAAAGTATCCAGAGTATTTTTTTGAACGAATCTGGATAAACAAAATCGCGGGTTGAATGTTTGACATTACTTTCATTCTATGTTTGTTTATGGTGATGGTAGTTAGATTTCTCTAGTGTTCTTTAGCCGAACTTGTAGAAGCTGAGAGAACAAAAGGATGTACTCCATTTGTGATAAAAGGTTTCGGAAAAGAAGTGAACTCATTTAGATAGAATAGTAAGGATGGAGGATTTCTGTTCACCAACATAATTATATTTCTTTATACCAAAAAATTACCGGATCCTTTAAGCAATATTTGAAATAAAGTATAAAGAAAGTAGGTCTGATTTGATTAAAAACAAGTGGATGTAGCGGCTCCAATTTCTACTTCCACTCAATTCTAGAGAAAGATTTCCTTCTATTTTCCTCCTCAGTGTAGACCCCAAGAATTCCTTTCATAAATGCCCCAGGGAATACACCTTCATGTTGTTCTTCCTGGAGTACTTCCAGGTGGGTCTTAATTTTTTTTAATTGCATAGTTTTCAAGGAGTTTACCAAAACATATAAATCGGTGACCATGCCAAACTGCTCCTCAGCTTCACCTACAGCAAAATATATTCGTGTTTCATCCAAGTTCATACTTTCGTCAAGCATTTTTAGTTGTTTCATGACATATCTTTTTTCCCTTGGATAGAACCAATCATCCCACCATATTGACGGACTCACGATAACATATCGATTAAACAAATTTGGCCTGGTCAAAAAAGCGTGTACTGCAGCTAGCCCGCTCATAGAGTTTCCTATCAATACCCGATCATCCCCCACATCAAAATGTTTATTGATAAAAGGGATGATTTCATTTTGTACAACATCCAGGAAAGCATCACATCCCCCAGAATTTTTGTACTCTTTGGCATTGTTTGCCAAAAAATGATCTTTTGATGTTGGTGAAAAAGTTGTTGGGGTATAATCCCTTATCCTGTTTATTTCCTTTGGGATGCCATCCTCTTCATTTTGGTATCCAATTCCAATGAAGTAAGCAGCCGGATGGTAATTATAATATTCATAATTACTGGTCATCGCAGATGCAGGGACAAACAACCTCAACGCATCCAAGAAAAAGAAACAAGAAGCTTTCTCAGAAGTTTTAGGAGCTATCAAAGGAGGACGAACATATAATCTGTAATTTATCCCATTTGAGGATTCTGGCAAATCGTAAACCTTTACTTTAAAAGGGAATTCAAATGGTTTAGAAGGGATTGGCTGCGCATTGGCAAACAAAAAAGTTCCTACGGTTACAACTAGAATTAATAGTTTCATGTTTTGCCGGGATTTATGCATCATGGTCTAAAGAATCAAAAAAGAGGAAAAGGTTACATGCATTCACTATTTCGAAATCAAATCTGGAAATAATCTAGACGGGGCTTTCTTTCCATGATTGATCCAAGGTCAATAGATCTATGTACTCTTTGTTGAGCCCTAAGGTATACCAAGACACTTTGAACTACGAATCACAAGATCGATTAAGCAATTTTTGAAATGAAATTTTACCATTCATCCCATTATTTGATTCTCTAAATTGTGTCTACCATTCAACCTGTTACTTTTGAAGTATGATGCACATAGATTTGCAATTTAGTTTTAGGGAGTTGGTGCAGGCCATCATAGGCTTTCAAAGTATTTTGTTTTTTGTGGTTATGGTGATTGGAGCCAGCCCCAATAGATGGTCCAATTTATTCCTTGGGGGTTTTTTCTTGCTGCTGGGCGCGCAAATGATTGTCCTTATTTCAGAAGGACTTATGGAATGCTCTAGCTGTATCGATGGTTTTCTTTGCGTCTTTGGGTTTGGTTATGGCCCTTTTCTATATCTCTTTGTGCAAAGTTTGATTTACCGGGACTATCAGCCTCAAAAAAAGCAATTACTTCATTTTGCTCCTATAATTCTGCTCTCTTTAGGAAGTTTTTTGGACTTGGAACTTTGTCAGAAAATAGGCTCTTTGCTCTATATCAGCATTCTCATTTATCTTGTATTGACCATAAGATCGGTTGTCCATTACTATAAAATGGTCCATGCAACACAGTCTACGGACTCATCGGTCCATCTTGGATGGATACAATGGATGATGGTGTTTTTTGTAATTACGTTGTTGTTTGACCTTTTCCAGCATTTTTATCATAGTATTGACTTGATTGGCGATGTAACTCCCGTTGAAATTGCCTTACTTGTTCTTGTGAACGGCATGTTTTACTTGGGCATTCGTCAGCCCTTTTTGTTCAAGGGGATTGGTCAAAGTGACGTCCGGTTTGTGGAAGAATATCGTAGGCTAAACCAGCCCCGTTCTGAAGATGTGCCGAAAAAGCTAGATGAAGTAAATCAGTTTCTTTTGGATTCAAAAATTTATCAAAAAAGTGATTTATCCCTAGCGGGGTTGGCACGGGAACAAGGTCTCACTCCCCGCCAATTGTCACAATTGATTAATCGGTATGCTGGCAAGTCGTTTATGGATTACATCAATACGTTTCGCATTGATTATGCAAAACAACGGCTTCAAAATCCATTGGACACAGGTGAGACCATTCAAGAAGTAATGTATGAATCCGGTTTTAACTCAAAGTCTTCCTTTAATACCATTTTTAAGTCAAAAACAGGGAAAACACCCAGTCAGTTCAAGAAAGCAGTCTACAAAAAGTAAGGTTCGAATATAGGCCTGTAAAAATCCGAACCATTAGTATGGGTTGTGAATGGGTTCGAAAACACGTTCTCTAACTTTCCAAAGTGCGTTTTCCGTTTTCTTTGTCGAAGAACTTTGATTTCTGAAACTGATGAAGAAAAATGTACTATTCTTAAGCTTGCAATTGCTGGTAATCGTTGCTTGTTCCGAAACGTTATCCATTAATGGAGAGGTTGGAAACGAAGTCGAGACAGTTAGCTTGAAACAGCTCAATCCCGAAACCGGGGAGTTTGACGTTTTGGAAAAACAAACTCCTAAAAATGGGCGGTATAGGTTCAAAGCCTCCTCACAACCGACGTTATACTCGGTTTCATTTGGAGACCAGGGCTCCCAGCTAATTTCAGGTCTTTCCGGGAAGAATGTATACATTAACTGCTTGGAAGGTATCGAAATCGTAAACGCTCCATCCTCTCAGAAAATGAAGGCGTTTGAGCTAACAAACGGGAAGCTGCAAGAAAAGTACTTTGGCGCTTTGAAGAAAGAGGCAGATGCAGCTATGAAAGCGAATGATCAGCAGGCCTTAAAAAGTATTCAAGCGCGCTCTGGGGAGGCAATTCAAGCATTTTTAGTGGAGTTTCACCGCGAAATAAAAGCATTGGGCATTGGTCCTGAAGGGTATTTTGCCCTAGGCTTTACGGATTTCAATAAAGATAGGGCGTTTGTGAAGGAGCAATTGAAGCGATATCAGGAATTGTTTCCCAATAGCCCCATCACAAAAGATTTGGAACGAAGAGTGGGCGACACGGACGCTTTGGGACTGGGCAACAAACCACCGAATTTTAAATTAAAGGACATCAATGGTTCGGAAACCGAACTTAAATCCATTGAGGCCAAAGTACTTTTGATTGATTTTTGGGCAGCTTGGTGCAGAGCTTGCCGAATTGAAAACCCTGAGTTTGCCATGCTGTACCAAGAGTATAATTTGGAAGGTTTTGAAATTATAAGTATTTCACAAGATAAAACGGAAGAGGAGTGGAAAAAAGCCATTGAAAAAGATGGTATTGGGGCGTGGGCCCATGTTTGGGATGAAAACGATTTGGTTTCAGGACAGTATGGGGTTAGTTCCCTCCCTCAGAATATTGTATTGGATAACACGGGAAAAATTGTTGCCAAAAATGTTAAAGCCCTCGACTTGAAACACATTTTGGAAAAAACCTTTGATAACGATTAAAGCTACTTGTATTGGAGATTGGTCACTCTCTTCCAAAAACAATGATACTAAAACTTCAAATTCATCAAATTCCCCCCAAAGCGGGGTATTTTGCATTCACTTTGGCATCCGGTACATTGGCAAATAGCTATTTATTGGCCCTTTCATACCAAGATTCCCTAACAAGAAATTGGGCTGGTTCATTCAGTTGCTTTACTTCTTCAATGTAATCACAGGCCAATCCGCTAATATATAGGCTGAAGGCTAAAGGAGGAGGGGTAATCAGTATTTATTTTCCCACCCAAAGCCTTGGTGTCATCCTAGATAGGGTCTTTTAACCTCCATTCAATAAGGTCATTGGAGTTTTCGAGTTTCGAAATCATCTCCCTAGACTACTTCCATGGCAATCAACAGTTCCAAACTCGTTATGATTTTGTAGGGGAGCATCGAAGGTAAGATGGTGATGACAGAAATACGGGGACTTTCACTTAGGTGGGTTTTAAATACATTGGATTACATCATTTCCGTCTTAAATATGAACGTAATCTACCGCTCCTGTCTCCTATATTCCGTTGGAGTTAATCCCGTGACATTTTTAAAAGCGAAGTAAAAGGTGGAGGTGGAATTAAAGCCTGATTTGAACAAAACTTCCTTAATGTTGAGTTCACTGTCAGTATAATCCCTTAGCAACCCCTTTGAAAATTCAATCCTGTATCTATTAACAAAATCTGAAAAATTTGTTTTGAATTCAGTGTTGATCAATTGGGATAAGACCCTTGTTGATACCTTCAATTGTAGGGCTACCTGATCTAGGTTCAAGTTGGTGGAAAGGAAGATCTTCTCTTCTTCCATAAGCCTAATTAATTGTCCTTTGATTCTTTTTTGCTCTTTAGAAGGGAGGTTTTGAAAGTGCGAGGAAGGGATTTTTTCGGATTTTACAAGAAGGCTGAAATCCTTTGTGTTATAGAGCGTTTGTGGTTTGTAAATTAAGAAGTAAGCCAGACCAAAAATTAGGTAAAAAAGGTTAATAAGAAAAAGTACCTTCAAATAATCATCTTGAATCAGTTCTTGGGTTCTATTTAGAACTACAAACACCCAAATCACAATCATGGACAAAAATGAGATATTTATGTGAGCAATGAACTTTTTTAAACTTTGGTTGGCAGGAGTTCTTTTAATGAGGGCAAGATTATAGGATGGGAAAAGAATCAACATTCCGTAAATGATAATATTGGAGGAAGCCACCTGAATATAATTACCGTAAAAAAGCACATTTAGTGTATTGACAATAGGTATTAAGACAATTAAAAAGGAATAAAGACTCTTTGGGGCTATCTTTTTGAAGTCTTGGACATAATGAATTGTTATAACAAATAGTTGGGGACCGTACGAATAAAGAAAAATATCAAGAATCTTATATCTGTCAAAGAACTTCTCGAATTCTTGATAAAGTGTTTCAAAAATTAATATAAAAAAGTGCAGACCCAACAATAAAAGAAAAAAGCCAAGCAATAGCAACCCTACATTCCTTCGAGACTTATTAAAAACAAGTAATACTCCAAAAAGGGTAAGGGAAAATGCACAGGCTATTTCTAAAATTAAAACTGCATTCATACTTCTGTTATAAAAATATTACCTTCATATTTTGCAATTAAATAGGGCTATTACCAACACGTAAAACAATTTTGTTCTTTATGCGTATAATTGATAAGTCTATGATACTTATTGTTATGCTAATCCGTATATAGGGATAACTTTTCCGATCCTATAAAATATTTTTCGTTAAACAAATACCACGAATGTTTCGTTGGTATTAAAAGATTTCCGATTTTTTGTTCTTCTTGGTAAACTACATATTCACTATCGCCGTTCAGTTTGGAACTAAAATAGCGTGCTCCTTTAAAAGCGAAACTAGAAACGTCAAAGTAAAACTGCCAGTATTCAGATTTTCCTGGATCATAAGTTGCAGTTAATTGCCAATACTCGTGCCCAATAAGGATAACTTTTTTTGGGGAGCCTACAAATGCTAGCGCCTCATCATTTAATTTCATCGGTAAACCAAACATGTAAACCCAATAGTTAGTTCTCTCAATAATGCTTTTACAATCTAAAAGATAGTCTTCCATCTGTCCTTTGGGGATTAAGTTAATCCCATTATGTTTGACGATACAACTATCGCCAATGAATCCTCCAGTTAATGTATCCTTTGATAGTAATACCTCACTCCATAAGGTGGTACTACTTCCATTATTAATTTCAAGGTATGTGATGTTCTCAGTACTACCTTTACTTAAGGTTACTAAAAATTCTCCCTTGAATATCCTCCATTCATTTTTTGGATCGTGATATTTAATGGATTCTTCTAAGATTTTTTCATTGGTTGTTAACTGGGCCTTGGACATAGATATTACTGTTAGTAGCAATACTGTTGACATGAATATAGTTTTAGTACTCATAATACAAGTTTTGTTATTTCAAAATTGACACATAACTCAATGAAATGTTACAGCTTAATGGGGTATTTAGCAATATTTGCAATACAGGGCCCGAAATAAGTGAAAATAGAAACCGAACGTCCTTTGATATGTTTAAACGCAGGTTACTTCTGCGAAGAGTGATTTTCTAAATAAATTTGATTCTGGATGGATTTCAAGAAGAAGCGTCATGCCCTATGTCAAAAGCTTATTTAATTCCTTAAGTATTTCCACTAGGTTCTAACCTAAAATTGTTTTGACCGTTGTTATTCAAAAACTTGAAATAATTTGGTTAGAAAAAGAAGTAGAAAATTTCAATATAGTTTTATAAAGATTTCAATTATTGCTAAAAATACGGTGTGCCGTAACTGCCGGGGTAAAGCAATGGTCTTTAAAAAAACAAAAGTATGTATGCCAGGAATCTTTTAAAGGTCACCATATTGATAGTATTGGTAGGTTATTGTCGAGCTCAAGAAATGGACAATAAAAATTTGATTTCCAAGTCGATTAGCTTTCATGACCCAAATGGAAGATGGAAAAATTTTGAAGGGGAATTCTTGATACAGACTGAGTCAGACCATAGCGTGGAACTTATATTGGACAACTCAAGAAGCCAAGCATCCTGGAAGGAAATCTTAAAATCAAAGGATACGCTTTATGGCGGGTTTGTTGGCGATAGTTGTTTTGTCCAAAAGAATGGTCGCTTAATACCCAATAAGGGAGCCATAGAAAATTTCTTGCTTGAATGTGATAAAATTAAGGAAAGAACACAATATTGGATATATATGTACGGGCTTCCAATGAAACTTATGGATGATGAAGTCAACTTTACTACCGATCCAAAAGTTATATCTTTTTTACAGTCCTCCTACTGGATGACTGAAGTGAACTATAATTTAAACCAAGATGAGGAGTTTTGGAGATTTTATTTTAATCGGGAAACCTTTGCGTTGGAAGCGGCCCAGTTTTTCCATCCAGCGTTGAATAATGATAGTGAATATATTCTTTTCGATCATTTGCAATGGATACAAGGTATTCGTCTACCAACCAAACATTCTTGGTTTATGAAGAACACCAATGAATTTATTGGGGACGAAAAATTAGTTCCCATTTCAAACAAGAAATAATCCCTTCCTAAACGTTTCAGACCATAGTAATAAAAACATAGTACAAATCTTTCCTTATTCCCGGCCCTCTTACAATGGAAAAATTTCAAAACTTAAAGCGCATGGCGCTGAAAACGATGTGAAATATCGGGAACAGATACCATTAAGTCTTCCCAAATCATGATTCTGGAACTATTTTAGGACACACCACTTTTTGAACTGAAGATGGGGTTTTAATTTAAAAGGAGTTAATCAAAAAACCCAATCATGAGAGTTATCAATCATTCATCATCCTATAATTCCCTGCAACATCTTAAGCAGTTAAGAGGGAATGGCGTTACATTATATTCAGACCTTCAAAAGGATGAATATGTTGGAAATACATTTGAAACCGATTATCTTATAAAATTCATTTCAAGAGGTCATGAGTTATTTCAAGTAAATGGAAATAAGATTAGGCTTGGCACGAATTCTTTATTTCTTATTCGTCCCGGTTCTAAAATAAAGCAGTTTGAAATGAGGGGTGAGGGTTTTATGATTTCCTTCGATGTGAAATTAATGAAAGAAGTATTTGACGATTTATATTATTGTGAAGGAGGATATCATACCAGTGCACATGAGCGGGGAAATGATATTTTTTATTTAGATTCTGAGATTAAGAGTTTTGGCGGCTACTTTAATGGTTTGTTTTCCTTCCTTATGGGAACAACGAACTTGGAGAAAGATACTTTTTTGCTAAAAAATGTGGCAAGACAAATATTGTTGCTTCAAGAAGAGGTCAATGAAAAAAAGAACAGGTTATCTTTTAAGAGTCCAAAAACACAACTTACGATTTTGAATAAACTCAATACTGTCAAAGAATATATTGAAACAAACTCCCGTGAAAGAATTAGTCTGCAGACCTTATCGGAGATTTCATGTATGTCAAAATTTCATCTGTTAAGGAGTTTTAAGGAGGTATTTGGGACAACACCTTACCAATATTCGATAAACGTAAAACTTAAAGAAATCCATCTAAAAATAATTGCTTCCGATTCCATCGACTCTTTAAGCGATCTAGCTATAGAGTTCGGTTTTTCTGAGTACTCCCTTTTTTATAAACACTACAAAAGGTTATACAAAGTGAAACCGAGTGCACATGTTTTTTAAGACTTCGTTGAGCTAAGTATTTTTATATCCTACGTATTGTTGACAACGAGAATATCGAAGTTATTATTATGATGATCAAGCCCGATTTTGCCATTTCCGGAAAACCAATTTTGGATTTAAATTCTATATCGAAAAACTCCTTGATAGTCGCATTATGGATTCACATTCAAAAAACATCCAACCTGATTATGGAGCTTTATAAATGCCAAGAAAACGCAACCTAGAGAACCGAGGTCTTTCCCAGAGGGGGACAAATCAATTCTAAAGCCTTTTGGGAGAAGGCTTTGCAAAACCTCAAATTGTTTAGCCTATGTTTTAACCCTTAAATCGAAAAAGGCTCCCGATTTCTCAGAAGCCCTTTCTTTGCTAGTAGCGGGGAGTGGATTCAGGGATTTACCCTGGGTCTAATGAGGAGGCCTTACAAAAAAGCTCCAATTGCTCCACAATTGAATCTTTCTTTCTGTTCTCAATTTGAAGTAAACTTCAATTGATTCTAAAAGAAAAGCTCCATGATATTCAAGGAGCTTCTTTGTAGCGGGGACTGGACTCGAACCAGCGACCTTCGGGTTATGAGCCCGACGAGCTACCTACTGCTCTACCCCGCGATGTGGACGGCAAATATACAACGGTTTCTTTGTTTGGCAAAATGGTAGGAGGCAAATCGACTTTATGGGAATTAGAGGCTATAATTATGTATTTTCGGTCATATGGAAGTAATCAACAATTTCTTGGCCGAGGCTAATGGCTATGCCAATTGGCCCATGTTCATTCTGCTAATTGGGGGAGGATTGTTTTTGGCATTTTATTCCAAGATGTTGCCCTTTCGCTATTTCGGCCATGCCATTGCCATAACGGCGGGTAAGTATGATGATAAAAATGCGAAAGGTGAAGTTAGTTCGTTTCAGGCCCTTTCTGCTGCTGTTGCCGCTACCGTGGGTTTGGGGAATATTTCAGGTGTCGCCATTGCCATTCATTACGGCGGTCCAGGGGTGGTCTTCTGGATTTGGATGACCGCACTAATAGGTATGGGTATCAAATTCTATTCCTGTAGTTTGGCGGTGATGTATCGTGGTGTGGATTCCAATGGTAAGCTCCAAGGAGGTCCCATGTACTATATCACAAAAGGATTGGGCAATAAAGCGAAACCCTTGGCTATTTTCTTTGCAATTTGTGGTTTGTTCGGTTTTTTAGGAGTATTTACTGCCAATCAGTTTACGGAAACTTTCATGAGTGTTGTGCAACCCTCCGAGACACTTTTTGAAATGAGCGAAATAAACTGGAAATGGACTATTGGAATTGTGTTGGCCGTAATCACGTCGTTTGTCATCTTTGGAGGATTGACCAAAATTGCCAAGGTGGCCTCTGCCATCGTACCTTTTATGGTAGGGGTGTATCTTCTTGCTGTGATTACCGTAATGGTTTTGAATGCGTCCGAAATACTTCCCGCATTAAAGATGATAATTTCTGAAGCATGGAACTTTAAAACAGGGGTTGTCGGGGGCTTTGGAGGGCTCGTTATTATTGGAGTGAAAAGGGCGATGTTCTCAAACGAAGCTGGTTTGGGTTCGGCACCGATGTACCACGGGCAATCAAAAACTGATAATCCCATAAAGGAGGGTCTGGTGGCCATGTTGGGGCCGTTTATCGATACCATTTTGGTCTGTACTTTTACTGCAGTTGTCATTATACTTAGCGGGGCCTATTTAGAGGATTCCAATGGTATTGTGATGACTTTGGCGGCATTTAGAACTACCTTATATGGTTTTGGAGACGATTTGTTGATGATTATAGTTTCTGCCTTTGCCTTGTCAACGCTCTTTACATATTCGTACTATGGAGTAAAGAGTTTGTCCTTTTTGACCAATGCCAAAATAGGAAAACTGTACAATGTGTACTTTGTTCTTACCATTGTATTTGCTGCCGTAGCTACAGTAGAGTTTGTTACATATTTAATCGACTTGTCCTACGCTTTGATGGTCATTCCCAATATGATTGCCGTACTCCTGTTGGCGCCCAAAGTCAATAAAGCTGCTAAGGAGTATTTCACTAGGCTCAACCATAGTTAAAGGTGGTTACCTTAAAAGAATTTCACTATGGTGTTCTGAGCCGATTCCATTGGAATCCACGTAAACGGCCTCCATGTTTTCAGGTAATTGAATACGGCCGGTAAGCTTTCCTTTCCTTTGTTTTAAATCAAAATGTAAAGGACCCATTGCAGTACGTAATTCCCCTTTTATAAATTGGAGGCTCCCAAGCTGTGGTCGTATTTCAATTCTTTTTGACCCTGGTTCCAAAGGTTGAATTCCTAGAATGCCTCTGTAAAAACAAATGAGTGGTGCCACCGAAGCATGACTCCATTGGCTCGTATCATCATGTTGCAATCTAAAAAACTCCCCCATTGTATTGTTTTCGAGAACCGATGGCATCTGATGCCATTCATTTTCAAATTCATCAATAAGTGAATCCACTTCGTCGACTTTGGTCAAAGCCCAATACCTCCAGACCGCATTAGTGGCAAATGAACGGCCCATGCTCGGTGGTCGTTCTTTCAATAGTTGTATCATTTTATCCTGTTTCGCTTTTTCGACCAAATCATACAACAGGACAAGGCTTAGCGATCTTTCGTCATAACGTATTTCCTTTTCTTCCAAGGACCAAGGAAGGTTGCTTACAAAACTTTGCTTTTCAGGACTCCAATAACTGGCTTTTAAATTCCGCAACAGTCGGTCCGAGAGTTTTAGCGCTTCATTGGCCAAGGTAACATCTTGAAACGCTTTTGCGAGTTTGACCAAAGGGTCCCTTAACATACTAAGCAGATAGAGGTTGAAAGCACAATGCTTGTGTTTTTGTTTTTTAAAGCCTAGGTGGTCTACCCAAACTACAGGAACCCCTAGGTCCTCTACAGGTGCAAGACCGTCTTTTGAAATTAAATCTTTCAGGAAATGATAAAATCGCTTGATTCTTGGGTAAACAAATTTCAGTTGGGTAAGGTCACCTGAATACAAGTAATAATAATGACAATCGAAAACAAAGCCGATACCGTGATCAACCAATGGCCCCCATCTTGTAATTCCAATTTCACGTTGATAGATTCGTGTTAAGCGGTCAAAAGCAGGCCAACAATCCAAAAAATACCCAGCTTCGGTAATACCCTGACTGAAGGTATTGCAGAATCGGGCAACGAGTTGCCCTGCGTTGAATCCAAAGAACAGAGCATGAATAACATGCCCTATATCATTACTGTATTGCTGACGCTCTCGGCCCATACCATCAACAATCAAGTCCTGCGATTGATTCAGAATAGTATTGGTACATGCCTGAAGTACTTTGTTGTAGTTTTTACTGCTTGTGGCAATGGTCGGCATGGTTTCAAAAGGATAGGTACGTCTTCGTACGCCTATGTCCTTTAAAATAATGGACCCTTCAGTGTTCCTTACGTGCAATTGTAACCATTTCACACTTTCAAAATCAAAAGTCTGGAAGTGGTTCCAGCCGTTTTTGCAAATAAAACGTGACCATGAGTTGAAGTGCGTATTAAGTAATCTGTGCGTACCCTTGACCAAATGTGCTTCATGTACCAATAGCTCCACGATAGTTCCTTCCTTTGCATGTATGGAAAAGAAGGGAAACCCAACGATCTGTTCGGAAAATTCAAAGGTGAATGCCTTTGCTGTATCTGGATGCGCGTGGAACTGCCACAGGGTTTTGTTTGTTTGAACTTTTTCAGGGCAAGGTTGCCAAGTGAACGATTCTTCTTCAGAAAATGCGAAATCAAAAAAGTGTTCTGGTGCTATTTTCCAATCAAGTTCAAAAACCTCCCTAAGGGCGTTAACGGTGATGTTACGGTTTTTTAACAGGGGAATTTGTCGTTCAATCAACCGAAGGTCTGCTTGGGTGCCTCCAGAATTCGTCAGATAGTCCTTACTGTCTGATTTTATTAATGGTTCTTTTGGACTGGAATTAGAAATGACCGAGGCCTTTTTCCAATGCCTATCATTGAACGTTGTCCAGTTCCAACCGTATGGATATTTTCTGGCATCGAACTCTTCTTGAAAGGCCCGTAGGAACCATCTTTTGTATTTTCCCGCAGGCCAGGCCTTTGCAATGGTACAATGCCAATCGGCATTGGTACCTATAATTTGGTTTTCCAGGGAAAGCCTCATGATAAAACCGGGAACACCAGTGGGCCATGTGCCATCACCATGCCCATAAAAAAGTACCTCGACACCGATACAGTTTTCACCACGTTTTAAATAGCTACTCACTTCAATTTTGTCTATTTCAGGGAATCTAGGGTCATGGGGAGCAGGTCCAAAACACACATATTCACCATTAATCCATAATCGGTAGCGGCTATCAGCATGAATGTAAGCGAGGCAATTCCGGGGTTCATTGGATATAGGGAATGTTTTACGAAACATTACAATGGAATTAGGGAGTGTGCGCCCTACCCTTGGCCATATCCATTGTGCTGGACTTAAATCCAGTGATTTAAAGGGATTTTCAATGTTTTCATTTCCCTCTTCCTTGACTTCTTCGTTTTGGTTGGGAAGGAGGTCATACGGACTTAGTCCTAAAGCTGCACTTGCCTTGATATTTGTTTTTAAAAATGAACGCCTTGAACATCCCATAAACTTGAATTAAATCTTTTTGAAGGTATTTGAAACCACTAACAATTACAATAGCACATGGTGAATAATTGTAAATTTGCCTCATGGCGCACAAATCCGGCTTTGTAAATATCATTGGGAATCCCAATGTGGGCAAATCTACCTTGATGAATGCTTTTGTTGGGGAAAAGCTATCCATTATTACGTCCAAGGCCCAAACCACGCGACATCGTATTTTTGGCATCGTCAATGGGGACGATTTTCAGGTCGTTTTTTCTGACACCCCTGGTATCATAAAGCCCGCTTATCAACTTCAAGAATCCATGATGGGGTTTGTAAAGTCCGCTTTTGAGGATGCCGATGTTTTGCTTTACATGGTAGAAATAGGCGAAAAGGGGTTAAAGGATGACACCTTTTTCAAAAAAATAAAGAACAGTGATATTCCGGTATTGGTGCTGTTAAACAAAATTGATACTTCTGAACAGTCTTTTTTAGAGGAACAGATGCAATACTGGCAAGAATTGCTTCCCGATGCTGAAATCCATCCCATCTCAGCCCTTGAAAACTTTAATGTGGAAGAAGTCTTTAACCGTATTTTGGAATTGCTTCCCGAGGGCCCTCCTTATTATCCCAAAGATCAATTCACGGATAAACCAGAGCGGTTTTTTGTGAATGAAAGCATTCGGGAAAAAATTCTTCAGAACTACAAAAAAGAGATTCCCTATTCCGTGGAAGTGGAAACGGAGGAATTTTTGGAAGAGGAAAAGATTATTAGAATCCGTTCAGTGATAATGGTGGAACGGGATTCGCAGAAGGGTATTATCATTGGCCACAAAGGAGGTGCCCTAAAGAAAGTAGGGATAGCTGCCAGGGCCGATTTAGAAAAATTCTTTGGGAAGCAAGTGCATCTAGAGCTTTATGTTAAAGTAAACAAGAACTGGCGGTCCAATACCAATCAGCTGAAGCGGTTTGGGTATAACAATTGACCTTAAACCCTTTTCAACCCAACTAATCCGTGCCATGCTTTTTTTGAATCGCAATGAAGAGTTCATCAGCGTAACGTCGTAGCTGTTGCATTTGGGGTTTGCCTCTTTCCTTTCCCAATCTACCAAAAGCGTAAAGTGCGAACCAGATAAGCACCAAAAAACCCATACCTACCAACCATAACGTGACGTTATGCCCCAAGGAATGTTTAGAGTAGGCAAATATGCCCAAAATGATAAAAAGGGTGGCCACCCCAAAATGAAGGAACATGAAGAAGGTCCAGAGTGTAGGATTTGGTCCAAAGACTCCGTGAATAGTGCTTTTTCCAGGACTGAAAGAGCTAATTTCCAAGTGTAACTGGGGAGTCCAAAAATTGGTGTGCTTTTTCTTAAACCGGATGTAGATATGTTCATCGATTCTTTTAAGTAAAAAAGGGTCTTTAGGTTCAATGTCAAAAGCAGTCTGAAGTATCTCCGGGTCGGTATACAAGCGTATATCGAACCTCGGCCGCAGAACAATTTCATTGACCAATTCGCTCATCATCCAAAGGTTAGGAGAATAAAAGGTATCCAATTTTCTTTACAAATAGCATTACTTTTGCGAAAATTTATAGGCATGGGAGGCATTGTTGCCATTGTAGGAAGGCCCAATGTGGGAAAATCAACCTTTTTCAATCGTTTGATACAAAAACGGGAAGCTATTGTCGATGCGGTAAGTGGCGTGACCCGCGATCGGCATTATGGCAAAAGCGATTGGAACGGCAAAGAGTTTTCGGTCATCGACACTGGGGGCTATGTTGTGGGCAGTGAAGATGTTTTTGAACAGGAAATTGACAAACAGGTTGAACTGGCCATAGAAGAGGCTGATGCCATTATTTTCATGGTCGATGTCGAATCCGGGGTAACAGGTATGGATGAAGATGTGGCGAACCTGTTACGCCGAGTGGACAAACCCACTTTTTTGGCAGTCAACAAGGTGGATAATGCCCAACGGACTGCAGATGCCGTGGAATTCTATTCCTTGGGCCTTGGGGAGTATTTTACCCTATCAAGTATAAATGGTAGCGGAACGGGCGAATTATTGGATGCCCTGATTGCCGTACTTCCTGATACGGTTGAAGAGGAATCCGAACTTCCCAGATTTGCCGTTGTAGGCCGACCTAATGCCGGAAAATCCTCTTTTATAAATGCACTCATTGGCGAAGACCGGTATATTGTTACGGATATTGCCGGAACTACCCGAGATAGTATTGATACCAGGTATAACCGGTTTGGTTTTGAATTTAATTTAGTGGACACGGCCGGCATTCGAAGAAAGGCCAAGGTCAAGGAGGATTTGGAGTTCTATTCGGTGATGCGTTCCGTTCGTTCCATTGAATATTGTGATGTTTGTATTTTGATGTTTGACGCTACTAGGGGATTTGATGGACAAGTACAGAACATTTTTTGGTTGGCACAACGCAACAATAAGGGAGTGGTTATTCTGGTAAATAAGTGGGATTTGGTGGAAAAGGAAACCAATTCGGTAAAGGAATACACCAAAAAAATTAAGGCAGCCTGTGAACCTTTTGATGATGTGCCCATCATCTTTATATCCGTCCTAAACAAACAGCGCATCTTTAAGGCGATAGAAACCGCCGTAGCCGTGTATAAAAATCGAAGTAAAAAGGTGAAAACACGACACCTGAATGATGTTATGCTCCCCATCATCGAAAAAAATCCGCCACCTGCCTACAAGGGCAAGTATGTGAAAATTAAGTTCTGTACACAGCTGCCCACGCCCTATCCCCAATTTGCGTTCTTCTGTAATCTGCCGCAGTATGTGCGGGACCCCTATAAACGGTTTTTGGAAAACCAGATTAGAAAACAATTTGATTTTACGGGGGTGCCCATTACCGTTTTTATTCGAAAGAAATAACAAACTTCACACCCCGTTCCTTTTAGGGCTTAGTTGTTTCCCTGCTATCGAAAACTGCTAATACTATCTAAAAATGCTGGTATTTCGGGACGATTTTTGGTATTTTACTACAAGTAAACACTTGCCAGTCTATGAAAAAAAACCTACTCTCAGGCTTCTTCCTTTTTACGGTAATCTTTGTTCTAGGTCAGTCCTCTGATCATTTAGACGGCCCCAAGGAAAACATTCACCTTCATTTGAACAAGACCACCTTTCTACAGGGGGAACGTCTGTGGTTCAAGGCCTACATTCAGGACCAGAATACCAAGTTGCCCTCACTAGGGACTACCAACCTGCACGTGGGCATTTATGGGGATAATGGCGAAGAGGTAAAGCGCAAACTGCTCTATGTGGAAAACGGGATGGCACAGGGTGATTTTGGGATCGATTCCACTTTGGTGGACAGTGAATACACCGTTCTCGCCTGGACGAACTATATGCGCAACTTTAAGGAGCTGGAGCCCTTTCGCCAGCGTATAAGGATCTTAAGGGACGGGAGGGAAGCTGAGACCGGGGAAGTGGATATGAAGATTTTCGTTTTTCCGGAAGGGGGGCAGTTAATCGCCGGGGCCCACAATACTATGGGTTTTTTAGTGGACAACGGTCTTGACCAAGGGGTGAAGGTGGACAATCTGGAGCTTGTTGCCGGGTCAGGGAACGTGATTAGAAGAAAAATTGCCACCAATCGATTGGGGATGGGCAAGATTGGTTTTTTTGTCCACGCAGACAGCACATATTACCTACAGCGACAAGGTTTGAATGGACAACTGCTTCGGCAAAAGTTACCGCTTGCCAAAAAAGAACAATTTGGTATTAAAATAGACAATAAGGAAACCGACAGGGTCCGAATTGAAATGATAGGTTCCGAAGCCCTTTTTACAGCAAGGGATGGTGAGATATTTAGCATTGCGGTTTATCAGGATGAGTTTATTGGTTTTGAGAATTTTGAGGTAAACATGGACAGGCCGGTTATCTGGTTCCCCCGACTTGAAATGCCTTATGGCGCGCTCACTGCGGTGCTCTTTGATAAGGACCTAAAACCCATTGCGCACAGAATGTTCTTCAACCATCAGACAGACTTCGCTGCAAACAATCTTGAGGTCGATTACTGTTTGACACCCCAGGGGGACTCCATCCAAATCGATTTGATTCTACCGAAAGGGGTGGGGCAGATATCAAATGTAAGCTTATCGGCCTTGCCAATGTCAAGTACTGCCAATAATCCTAACAACTCCATCATCTCCTCGTTTATGCTGGGACCCCATACCGAAAAGGGCTTTCGGGACGGTTATTATTTTCTTGCAGAGGATAGGCAAAGGCGATACGAATTGGATATACGCCTATTGATTGAAGGTTGGGGCAAATACGATTGGGATTCCAGGAAATGGGAGCAGAAGAGACTGGAGTTTGAAATGGAGAATGGTATTCTTATTCGAGGAAAGATTATTGATGATAACCTGAAATATGGGAATCAACTTATGCTACATACGGATTTGTCGAAATCAATGGAGTATGTGGATTTGGAAAGCGGGGGTTCGTTTGGACATAACATGAACCTTTTCGTAGGGGATTCCATAAGTTTTAGCCTTATTGGTTCGGATGGAAATCTTAGGAGGTCAAAGGTTGATTTCACCCTGCAGGAAGACAAGAAGGGGTACACCGACTTAGGATATTGGTTAAAGCCGGAAACCCTACCTAGTGGACAAGATGGCCGTGGCGAACCCATCTTCGATCAATCTTTGAATTTAGATGGACAGACAATTACGTTGAATGAGGTGATTGTTTCAGATAAAAGAATTAGTAATAAAATAATGGACCTTTCCCCTACCACCATGGGCAGGTTGATTGGGGATGAAGAAATCCAGAAGCATAAATCATTGGTAAAATTTTTAAGCGGACTTGGCTTTGGTGTCAACCCTGTCGGAGGAGGGTTTTTGGGCGTGGCCATTATGAAGTACGGTCAAACCATATCAGTGCCCATTTACTTGGAAGGTCTCTCTGTTGACGCCAATGAAATCATGGGTATAGCTTTAAAGGATGTAAAGTATGTCACCTACAGTAAGACTCCCCCGGGAGCTTTTGTATCGATTGCTCTAAATGAAAACTATGTATCTCCAGAACGGCGTAATCAATTCATCAAATTCGCCATTGATAAAGGGTATGCCCGACCAATAAAATATTTTACACCCAACTATCCAGATTATTCCAGCAATATTTTCAAAACATACGGCGCTTTGGATTGGCAACCAAATGTAGTTGTGGGGAATGAAATTCCAACATCAATTGCCGTCCCTATCAGTGGCCAGAATGGCATTCAACTTTTTATTGAGGGTGTGGTGTCCGATGGGAGTTTGGTTTCCCAACAGGAAGTATTGCAAATACACTCAGATTAATGTGGCAAAGACTTCTTTTTCCAGCCCTTTGCATTTTCATGTTTTTGGTCAATGGTCAAGAGCAGTCAGTTTTCTCGGGTCTTGTTGGCCCTAGGGAAAACATCCACCTGCATTTGAACAAGACCGCCTTTTTACAGGGGGAGCGTTTGTGGTTCAAGGCCTATATCAGGGACCAGAATACCAAACGACCCTCTTTGGAGACCACAAATTTACACGTGGGCATTTATGGTGATGATGGGGAGGAGGTAAAACGAAAGTTGTTCTATGTGGAGAACGGGGTGGCGCAGGGCGATTTCGGGATTGATTCCACTTTGGTGGACAGCGAATACACCGTTCTTGCCTGGACGAACTATATGCGGAACTTTAAGGAGCTGGAACCCTTCAGGCAACAGATAAGGATTTTAAGGGACGGTCCAGAAGAGGAAACAGGGGACGTGGACATGAAGATTTCGGTCTATCCGGAAGGGGGGCAATTGATTGCCGGGGCTCACAACAATATGGGTGTTTTGGTGGACAACGGGCTTGGCCAAGGGGTAAAGGTGGACAATCTGGAGCTTGTTGATGGAACGGGAAAGATTATTCGAAGCAATATCAAGACCAACCTCTTTGGAATGGGCAAAATCGGATTTTTGGTCGAAAACCGTAAAAAATATTTCCTTCAGCGGCAACGACCAGATGGCTCCCTTGTGCGGACGCGTATTCCAGAAGCTGTTGAAGGCCAACTGGGGTTGAACATCGATAACAATGGAAAGGATAAGGTGCTGTTGACCCTCTTGGCCTCGAAAGAAACATTTTCTAAAAATGATGGGGATATCCATACGGTTGCCCTATACCAAGATGATTTTATCCGTTTGGAAGAATTGGAGATAAATGAGGGTGAACCGGTACTTTCCATGGACCGCAAAGAACTTCCCTTTGGCGTATTGACCGCCGTATTGTTCGATATGGAACTGAGGCCCATTGCACATCGCATATTTTTCAATTACGGCGGGGACAATCCAATCATACAACAATTGGAGGTGGAACATTGCCTTACCGAGTTTGGCGATTCCCTTCAGGTGGACCTCATATTGCCCAAGGGCATGAAAGGCGACACTAACATCAGTCTTTCTGCCCTTCCCAATGGCACGGATGCCTACTCACCAGACCATTCGATTGTATCCTCCTTTTTAATCGGGCCCTATATCAAGCACTATTTCCAAGACCATTACTATTTTGAGGGGCAGGATAGGAAGAAGCGTTATGAATTGGACAAGCGTCTTATTATCGAAGGATGGGGAAGATTCGATTGGGATTCAAGAAGGCATAAGGAAATGCAACTGGCCTTTGAGATGGAGAACGGTATTCCATTTCGCGGAAAAGTAATTGATGCCGACTTGAACGAGGAGAAACAGATTTCATTGGTAGCCGAATTATCTGGGGAAATGGATTTTCGGGAACTTGAAAATGATAAATCGTTCAGGGGCAATATGTTACTTTATGAGGGGGATTCTTTGGGCATAAGCATCATCGGGAAAAAAGGGGAGTTAAGGAAGCCAAAGGCTGAGCTTAGTTTTGGGAACCAGGAAAAGACAATTTCTGGAGCTATGGAATGGTCAAAAATTGAAACCATAAAAAGACAACAAAACAAGACTAATGAATTACCGATTGATGTGCCCTTGGGTATTAGAGAGGGAATAATCGCATTAGAAGAAGTAACGGTAACTGAGAGCGTCTATAAAATTAAAAAAATAGAAATGTTCGTTCTTAATTTTGGGCGGAGTGGCACCATTGCAGAAGGCGTTGAAGTTGGTCCTAGTGAGATAAAACGTTACAATACAATCATGTCTTTTCTCGCTAAATACGGATATAAGAGAACTAGAATTAAGGATAGCGAGGGTTTTTGGGTCGATGCGATTAGAGGACCAAAAAATGATATCATCAGTTTCGATTTTAATATTGAACTACCACTTTCTTGGGTCGATGCCGTTTACTTTGATATATCCAAAAGGTCCTTTTTGTCCATTAGACTTCGAAATGATATTTATGTAGACCCCGAAAAGAGGAATAAATTCATAAAGTTCGCCATTGAAAATGGTTATGCACAACCACAAGACTTTTTTAAGCCGAATTATTCTGATTATAGCAGTCAGATATTCAGGTCGTTTGGGACTTTGGATTGGAGGACCAATATCCTAGTAGGCTCGGAACTACCAACTACCATAACTATTCCCATAAATGCCCAAAGGGAGGTTGTATTGCATTTGGAAGGTATGGCGGAAGGAGGGCAATTGGTGGCCCTTTCCAAAGTCCTCCCTACTGTTGCCCCCCAATAATAAGGATAACTTTACCATTTTCTTAATAGCAATTCCGAGCTGTACGCTATACTTTTAAAGAAACAAAACCTATCCATCATGAAACGAACAATCATTTTACTATTTGCTGTGATTCTTTCCTTTGTTTCAATAACGGCCCAAGAATCCGATTACGAATTGGTGGCCAAAACGGTCAATTATTATCTCGAAGGGGGCACGAACAACGATTTTGAAACCTTAAAAAAGGCCTTTCATGAAACAGCAACCATGAAATATATGACCAAAGACGGTTACAAAGAAGTAAATGCGCTTGAGTTCTTTTCAGGAATGGATGCCTCAAAACCAAAACAAAATCGTATGACAAGGATTGAAGACATAACCATCTCTGGGCATGCTGCAAATGCCCGACTGGAAATTGAGTATCCCACCTTCCTATTTATCGATTTTATGAACCTTCTAAAGATTGATGGGGAGTGGAAAATTGTCAACAAAATATTCTATAGAAAACCTAAAATGGGGCCTGTCAATTAACACATCATAAAGCCCAAGGACTACTACTTCTTCGCCCATGATCAATTATAAGAAAAGCCAATTCTTAGGCTGCCTTAGAGGTGTTGTTTTTTATCAAGGGTTTCAAAATGTTTTTTCCAAGAATTGCTGATGCGGTAATAAATCCGGCAAAAAGGGCTCCAGCCACTCCGCAGGTCACAATGTCCTGGCCTGTTAAGTAAAGATGCTTGATGGGCGTTCTTGGTTGTAGAAACCGTTGTAAGTAGCGCTCGGGGTTATGATCAATACCATAGAGTTCACCTTGATCATAGTTCATAAAATGTTGGGTAGTGATTGGGCTCGAAAGTTCATAGTACTCGATTTTACCCTTCAGTTGTGGTTCCTTTTTGTAGAGTTCTGCCAATAAGCGTTGTGCTATGCGCTCTTTCAATTGGTCATAGGCCTCGCCCCTTTTTTTCCATGGGGTACCCTTCCATCCCTTGAAAATGTCATAGGGCATAGCGGTAATGATATCTATAGTGCTTTTTCCAGGATAGCGTTCTTCCCAAGTGGGATCTTTTGCGGCTGGGAATGAAATATAGACAACGGGGAAGGGCTGGTCCACGTCTTTTTCGAATCGCGCCACACAACCGTCATGATCTAAATCATCTGGATAGATCCAGTAATTGGCCTTGGGCAACTTTAGCTCTTTGGGAGAGCCATTTAATCCAATATATAGGCACACATGGGCAATGGAAGGGGCAACTTTTTTAAGAGCCTTATTAAGCCCATATCGCATCGTTACCTCTTTTGGAAGTAATTTTTGGTAGGTATTCATAATGCCCGTTCCGCTAATGATCTTGTCTCCCGTAAACACTTTGCCGTCGGTCAATTGTACTCCCGTGGCCTTTCCATTTTCAATACAAATACGGGCCACTTCGGCTCTGGTCAGAATGGTTCCGCCGGAGGCTGCGATTACTGGAGCAACGGTTTTCACAATTTGGGAAGAACCGCCAATGGGGAAATAGCCCCCTTGGAAATAATGTTTTGCAATGGAGACATGCATGGCAAAACTACTTTGGGAAGGAGGCAATCCATAGTCCCCATATTGACCTGTAAGTACTTTTATCAATTCTTTGTTCGAGGTCAGTTCCTCTAAAACCGAAAGTGTGGTTCGAGTGGCATACTCCAAATAGGGGCGCCGCATTTTGTTCCCTAAAAGTTTTTGCACCAGAGGCGGCATGACTTTTTCTGCGTAATAGGATCTACTTGCCTTTGATACTTTGAAAACCAAATCCACATAGGAATCGATGGCCTGTGACTCTTCCGGGAAATGCTTTTTTAAGGCATTTTTGAAGTTGTTCACCCCTTTGGGCAGATCATATGTTTTTTCCCCGATGACAATACGATCGTAGACCTCGCCCATATCTGCCCATTGAAGCTTGCCATTCGAAACATAGTCAAACATTTTCTTTAGCACTCCATTTTCTCGATGAACCTCGCCGATATAATGTATGCCCACATCCCATTCATAACCCCTTCTTTTAAAAACATGGGTGTACCCTCCAGCCGTGTAATGCCGTTCCAAAAGAAGGACTTTTTTACCAGCTTTTGCCAAGCATGCACCTGTCGCCAAACAGCCCATCCCCGATCCAATTAAAACAGCATCATAATGATCGGCAACGGTATGCTTCTTTTTATAGGATTGTACCATATGCAATCGTATTTACAGGAAAAGATAAGGTTTTCTGTGTTTAAAGAAATACCTTGGGAACGTAAAGAGTGGTATTACCACCCCCCGGAAGCACCACCGCCTCCGAAACCACCGCCACCAAAGCCACCACCAAAACCTCCGGAACCAAAGCCACCACCTCCAAAACCACCTCTGGAAGAGCCCCCTCTGTAGCCACCACGGCCCATATTGCTTAGGATGATCATGTCCCAAATATCCAATCCTCGTCCACCACGGCCACCGCGGTTGTTTCGGCCTCCCTTGTTTTTTCTGCTGGCTAAAATCAAGAATATGACAAAGAAGATAATAAGGGGCAATAGCTTGCGAAGCGGAAAACCCTGGTCATTTCCAAAGTCCCGCTCTTCTTTGAACTGACCGGTTAACACCTGAAAAATAGCATCGGCACCAGCATTCAAACCGCCATAATAGTCCCCTCGCTTAAATTCGGGAATAATAATTTGCTCAATGATGCGCTTGCTCATTACATCCGTGAGGAATTCCTCAACGCCGTATCCGGTATTAATGGCTATTCTTCGATCGTCCTTGGCAAGCAATACAAGGATGCCATTGTCTTTGTCCGCTTGGCCAATGCCCCATTGCTGACCCCATAGGGCCCCTAGATAATTGATGTTTTCCCCTTCCGTGGAACTGATAATGGCAACAACTATTTGGGTTGAGGTACTATCGGAATATCGAATGAGCTTTTGTTCCAGTTGGCTTTTTTCACCAGCATTGAGAAGGTTGATATAGTCGTATACGCTGGTCTGCTTTTCAGGTTTCGCCGGAATCTCAAACTGGCCCCAACCTAAGTGAGAAATAAGAAATAAGAAAATAGGAAATGCGATGCGGGTGAAACCAATGGTAAAATTGAAAATACTCTCCGTCCGAGTTGAGTTCCTCCCCCTTGGGGAAGTCAGGAGGGGCTTTCTAGCCTTTGGAAACTGCATCGCTCAACTCATTAATATCTCCATGATCCCATGGAAAGTGTTCCTGTAATTCCTTACCTGCCTTTAAGACCCCCTCAATAATGCCTTTTTTGAATTCCCCCTTTTTAAAATGTTGTGCTATAACATCCTTGGTGTTTTCCCAGAATCCTTTGGGGACAGCCTTGTCAATGCCTCGATCTCCATAGATGACGAATTTTTTGTCGTTTACTGCTACATAGATGAGTACTCCATTCCCATCTTTGGTATTATCCATTTTTAGAAAATGAAAGACCTGCTGGGCTCGACTGAAATGGTCCATCTTTGCCGAAGCTTCGATATGCACCCGGATTTCTCCGGAGGTGTTTTTTTCAGCCTCTAGGATGGCATCCACAATTTCCTGCTCCTCTTCTGTAGTAAGAAAAGCCTCCACTTTGTTCATTTTTAATCGAAGTTAAAGTCGACTTCCGGAGCATTTTCAGAGCGAGCATCGGACTTGAATAAAGCCAAGGCATCAAACCCTGCTAGGTTGGCAATAATGTTGGTGGGTATTTTTTCAATCTTGATATTGTATTCACCAGCCAAATCATTGAACCGATTTCGTTCCACATTAATTCTATTTTCAGTTCCTTCCAATTGCGATTGTAGCTCTAAAAAGTTCTGGTTGGCCTTTAAATCTGGATAACGTTCCACAGTAACCAACAACCGGGACAATGCCGAGGATAATCCGGACTGTGCTTGTTGAAATTGCCCTAAGGCTTCAGGCGTCAAATTATTGATGTCGATGGTGGTCGATGTTGCCTTGGCCCTCGCCTCGATAACGTCCGTTAAAGTGCCCCTTTCAAAATCAGCTGCCCCCTGTACGGTCTTTACCAAATTCCCTATGAGGTCGCTTCTGCGTTGGTAGGAACTTTCAACATTTGCCCACTGCTTGGTAGCCTGGCCTTTCATATCTACCAAGGTGTTATTGGTATTTACGTACCAACTACCCAATACAAATATTATGACCCCAATGATAACAAGGGGTATCAACCATTTTTTCATTGCTCTCGTGTTTTAGTGTTTATTATAGTTATAGGATAAGTGCGTAACAATGCTATTTTGTTACAACAATTAAAGTTGCTCCTTAATTTTTATAAGCTCTGCCTTTACCCGTTGCAATTTTTCGATAACATCAAAATTGGATAGGGTCTTGTGTTTTTCTTCCTTTAAATGGGTTTTGGCGCCTTCCAAGGTAAATCCCCGTTCTTTGACCAAATGATGGATCAGTTGTAAATTCTTAATGTCCTGGGGGGTGAACTTGCGATTGCCCTTAGCGTTCTTTTTTGGTTGCAGTACATCAAACTCCTTTTCCCAAAAGCGAATGAGTGAGGTGTTGACCCCAAAGGCTTTGGCTACTTCCCCAATACCATAATACCTTTTTTCTGGGAGCTCTACGTGCATTAATCTAAGGATTCGTTCTCTTGATTGGCTATTCTAAGCATATTCTCAAATTCTTCCGCGGTCAAACTGCCGTAGTAAAAATTAATAGGATTGATACGTTTCCCATCTTTCCAGACTTCATAATGGAGGTGAGGCCCCTTGGATCGCCCCGTATTGCCCATGAAACCAATGAGATCCCCGCGTTTCACCTTTTGACCCACGGTAACATTGTATTTGCTCAAATGAGCGTATAACGACCTATATCCAAAACCGTGATTTAAACGAATGTGCTTACCATAACCAGAGGAACGATTGTCGGCTCGCGTTACTTTACCGTCACCAGAGGCATATATCGGTGTGCCCCTTGGAGCTGCAAAGTCCATCCCCCAATGCATTTTACGTGCCTTGGTAAAGGGGTCGGTACGCCACCCATAACCAGATACCATTCTTGGTTTGTCCTCATTGTTAACGGGTTGGATTGCTGGGATGGCGGCCAATAATTTCTCCTTTTCCTCGGCCAATTTGGCAATCTCATCCAATGATTTGGATTGGATGACCATTTGTTTTTGTATAATATCCAAACGTTTGGTGGCATCGATGATAATTTCGGAATTATTGAAACCCTCCAAGGATTTATAGCGGTTGACCCCACCAAAACCGGCCCTTCGTTGTTCTTCGGGAATGGGATTGGCCTCAAAATACAATCGATAAATATTATTGTCCCGATCTTCTATGTTGGCCAAAACTTGCTCTATTTGTTGCATCTTTCGATTCAAGATGTCAAATTGCAGTTCGTAGTTCTGAACTTCACGCTGTAGGGAAAGTTCCTTAGGGGTATTGATTAGATTGGTATTCAGTAAGAAAATAAGACCCAATAACCCAAAGAGGGCAGCACCTAAAATAAAAAAGGCAATGTTCCGGTACTTTTTCGACTTCTTGGGTTCAATTTTTCGATACGAAAGGGTATCGGGGTCGTAATAGTACTTTACTTTAGACATGAAGGTAAATTATCCTATTTTTGGTCGTTCATTTTATGGTAACAGACAAATATAAAAATTGTTTTGTACGGTCTGTTAAAATTAATTAAAGCTTAACTGCCCTTATGACATCCCAACAGGTTAGAGAACAGTTTCTAAACTTCTTTGCTTCCAAGGATCACAAGATTGTTCCTTCGGCTTCCATGGTGATGAAAAACGATCCCACTTTATTGTTCACCAATGCTGGAATGAACCAGTTTAAGGAATACTTTCTTGGGATTTCAAAGCCGGACAAAAAACGTTTGGCGGATACCCAAAAATGCCTTCGCGTCAGCGGGAAGCACAATGACCTGGAGGAGGTGGGTAAGGATACCTATCACCATACCATGTTTGAAATGTTGGGCAATTGGAGTTTTGGCGATTACTTTAAAAAAGATGCCATAGCCTGGGCATGGGAGTTGCTTACGGAAGTATACAAAATTGATAGGAACAACCTGTATGTTACGGTTTTTGAGGGAAGTGATGATGCGGATCATTTGGAGATGGACCAAGAGGCGTTCAACTTTTGGAAGGAAATTCTCCCCGAGGAGCGTATTCTAATGGGAGATAAGAAGGATAATTTTTGGGAAATGGGTGACCAGGGCCCGTGTGGGCCATGTTCTGAAATTCACGTGGACATCAGGTCAGATGAAGAAAAGAACAAGGTGCCGGGAGCCCAACTCGTTAACAAAGACCATCCTCAGGTAGTGGAAATCTGGAATTTGGTTTTTATCCAATACAACCGAAAGGCCAACGGGCAATTGGAAGACCTTCCCGAAAAGCATATTGACACGGGGATGGGTTTTGAGCGACTTTGTATGGTCTTACAGGGCAAACAGTCGAATTACGATACTGATGTGTTTACTCCCCTGATTCGGGAAATTGAGACCATTACCCGAAAGGAATATGGAACCCATGAGGAAACGGATATTGCCATTCGCGTGGTGGCCGACCATGTAAGAGCGGTATCCTTTGCCATTGCCGATGGACAATTGCCCAGTAATACGGGAGCTGGTTACGTCATCCGAAGAATATTGCGACGTGCCATTAGGTACGGATTTACCTTTTTGGACACCAAAACCCCTTTTATCCATCGTTTGGTAAAGGTATTGGGAGAACAAATGGGAGCGGCATTTCCAGAACTTAAGAGCCAAAGACAACTTATTGAAAATGTGATTAAAGAGGAAGAAAGCTCGTTTTTGAGTACCCTGGAACAAGGGCTGGTCTTATTGGATTCCGTTATTAAGGCCACCAAGGGAAAGGTAGTGGATGGTGAAAAGGCCTTTGAGTTGTATGACACCTTTGGTTTCCCCATTGACCTTACGGCCTTGATTCTGGAAGAGAAAGGATATGGTTTGGACACGCAAGGTTTTGAAAAGGCCTTGCAGGCCCAAAAAGACCGTTCCAGAGCCGCTTCGGAAACTAGTAAAGACGATTGGACAGTCCTTCAAAAAGATAGCGAACAAGAGTTTGTAGGCTACGATATTTTGGAAACCAAAGTACGGCTGGTCAAGTACCGAAAGATAACCTCAAAAAAGGAGGGCAATCGTTACCAATTGGTTTTCAATAGTACCCCCTTCTATGCGGAAGGTGGTGGACAGGTGGGAGACAAGGGGTATTTGGAAGCACCCAATGGTGATGTCACCTATATCATTGATACCAAAAAGGAGAACAATGAAATTGTGCACTTTTCGGAAAACCTTCCAAAAAACATCAATGCTACTTTTAAGGCCTCCGTTGACCATAAACAACGACAACGGACAGCCTGCAACCATACCGCGACACACTTAATGCATCAAGCACTACGCGAAGTACTGGGCGAACATGTGGAACAAAAGGGCTCTGCGGTACATTCCAAATACCTAAGATTTGATTTTTCCCACTTCTCCAAACTAACGGTGGAGGAGCTTAGGGAGGTTGAGAATTTTGTGAATGCGCGTATTGAAGGGCATTTACCCTTGGAGGAGCAACGAAATATCCCCATGTCCCAAGCATTGGACGAGGGCGCCATGGCCCTTTTTGGTGAAAAATACGGGGATACCGTGCGCACCATACGTTTTGGTAAGTCCATTGAACTCTGTGGTGGCACCCATGTTCAAAACACGGGCGATATATGGCATTTTAAAATTATTTCCGAAGGAGCGGTAGCTGCAGGGATACGAAGAATTGAAGCAATTACTTTTGATGCCGTAAAGGATTTTTATTTTAACAACAACCGACAGTTATACGAAATTAAAGACCTACTCCATAACGCCAAAGACCCAGTAAAAGCCGTAAATGCCTTGCAAGAAGAGAACCACCAGCTCAAAAAGCAGGTGGAACTTCTGTTAAAAGAAAAAGCAAAGGGGCTGAAAACCGAGTTGATGAATACCCTATCCGAAGTCAATGGGGTTAAGTTTTTGGCAAAAAAAGTGGATTTGGATGCTGGGGGAATGAAAGATCTGTTGTTTGAAATGGGGAACAACAAGACCAATTTATTTGCCTTGCTCGCCTCTGAAAAGGAAGGAAAGGCGTTATTGGCTTGTTATATTTCAAAGGACATGGCTTTTGAAAAGGGATTGAACGCAGGAAGTATTGTCCGCGAATTGGGAAAATACATTCAAGGTGGTGGGGGAGGGCAACCCTTCTTTGCCACTGCAGGAGGCAAGCATCCTGCTGGGATTCCTGAGGCACTGGAAAAGGTAAAGGAGTATCTGAAGTAAACCCTCTTTTGAATAAGGGAGTGGCGGGTATGTAAAACACTACTAATCCCGATTGCCGTAGGAAGCAGAAACAATTTTTTAAAACTCCTTTCCCTAAATAGGGAAAGGTGGCATCCCGAAATTCGGGATGACGGAAAGGGTTGCTTGTATCGATCAATCCCTTCCGTCCAGACCACACCTGGACACCTTCCCTTATCCAAGGGAAGGAGCAATTTCTAGTAATTATGAAAAAAATCTTGGCCGGAGCATTGATAGCCTTGGCATCCTTGTTGATTTACAAATCATGCACGGACCATAAGAAGGATGAAAGCGTGTTGAAGGAAAATACCATGCTTATCCAACAACAAATCAAGAATGTCTCCAAACTGATCGTTACCGAAGGCCACTTTGCCGAGGTGTATAATTATGCGGATTCCAAAGAATTGTTCGGTCCTTTGGTTACCGCAAATAAAAAGGCATTGGTTGTGGTCAACGCAGAAGTCACCATCGCTTACGATTTGGAAAAGGTAGCTTTTGAAATTGATGAAGGCAGTAAAACCTTGTTCATTAAGAATATTCCCGAACCCGAAATTAAAATCAATCCCGATTTTGAATATTATGATGTTTCAGCGGATTATTTCAATCCCTTTGAAGCGGAAGACTTTAATGTAATAAAGGAGACTATTCAACATGCCCTTTTGAAGAAAGTGCAGCAATCCACCCTCATTTCCAATGCGGAGAACAGATTGGTTTCTGAATTATCGCAGCTTTTGGTGTTGACCAACAGCATGGGATGGACTTTGGTGCATCAGGAAAAACCGATCGAAAACATGGAAGGGCTACGATTGCTCCGCTAGACTTTTTTCGGCTAAGAGGAGGCCGTCATCAATAAGGTGTCCTACTTTGGGTCGTTCTTGCTTTATGGCCTCAAGATGGGTTTTAATATCCTTCGCTAGTTCTGAGCGGTTTCCCTTGATCGCCAATTCATAAAGTTCCACTGGGAGCAACCAATCGTTGGGAAATAGTTCCTTGAATTCCTCGAATAATTTTCCTCTGGAAATATAGGAGGTCTTACCTTCACGATAGTGCCGGACTTGCTGGTAATACCCTTCCAATTTTACAATTTCACCATCCCTATTTTTTTTGATGGTAGCATCCGATAGCTCGTGGGAAATAAGGTCAAAACTTTTAAGGTCGGCAGGCCCATTAAAGGCAGAAACTACGTTCTCCCCAACGGCCATATGGTACAGGCCCCATTCCGGTAAAAACAATATGGAGTCATCATGGGTTACCCTACAGTCCTTAAAGGTAATAAGGATGATTTCTCCCTTAAGATTGCGGGTTCCGGTTACGATTTCCCCCTCCACTTTTACGCCCCCTTCAAATTCAAGGGTGATTCGTTCCCCCTCAAAAATGTTATAAGCCTTCAAATCCCGGGGACTCATATCTTCTATGGCCAGATTGATGCCCTTAAGTTTCCCCACAGGGGAGCCAAACCCTTCTGGATGTTGTTCAATCCCATGCCCTACCAGTTCCTTTTCCCTGTAGGATAGTGCTGTTGGCCCTATGGTCCTTAGGTAAATGGGCTTTCCCTCGTGGGAGATGATGTTTCCAAAACAGCCTGAAATCTGAAGGCCCGTACTGAGCTCTGCGGTTCCCAAGGCTTTTGATGCAACCAGTTTGTCCACTCCTTTTAATCCTCCGGTGCGCAAGGCCATGGTATTGGCAAAATCTTCCAAAACCTGACTTAAATGGGCAAAGTTGGGTGTCACAAAAAGTTGGGGCTGGGGTTTTGTAATATCAAACGAGGTGTGGGCCGCTTCCAGGGTGTAGGGCAGTTTCTTTACTTTATCGGTCATACACCAGGTACTTTCTCCAATGGAGGATAATAAGCCAGCGCCATAAATTTTGGGGTTATCCAGTTCGCCGATGAGTCCATATTCCACGGTCCACCAATGTAGGTTTCGTATGAGTGCCATTTCACTGGGTTTCCCCATGTTTTCCTGTAGCTGTTCAATATGCTTTTCGGCTTTTTCGATATCGGCTTTAGGCGTTCCCTCAGCTTCTTTAATAATGGAAAGATGGCGAACGGCGTCGTAAAGCTCGTAGTCCTTGGAACTTGAAATGGCTTTGGCACCAATTTCCCCGAACCGCCTTAGGTATTCCGCATACTCCGGATTGGCAATGATTGGTGCATGTCCTGCCCCTTCATGGATAATATCGGGTGCGGGAGTGTATTCAATATTTTCCAGCTGCCGAATATCCGAAGCAATCACCAATACATTATAGGCTTGAAATTCCATGAAGGCGGATGGCGGAATAAAACCATCCACAGCCACGGCTGCCCACCCAATTTCCTTAAGAATACGGTTCATCCCGTACATGTTGGGAATCTGGTTGATGGAGATTCCCGTTTTCTCCAACCCCTCGACATAAGAGGTATGGGCTACCCTACTGAGGTAGTCCACGTTTTTTCGCATCACATAACGCCATACGGCTTGGTCAATGGGGGTGTACTCCCCATAATTTTGGGGTTTGATATATTGTCTTAAGTGTTCTGGAAGTTTGTCCAAAACCGGATTGCTTTCGTATGCTGTTTCCATAATCATTGTTTTTAACGTGGGGCTGCCACCACTTTATTGCCCTTGAAATCATAAAACTCCCTTAACGTAAAGGCTCGGGGAGAGGGGCCGTTTTTTTCAAGAAGTTCCAATTTTTCCTTCGCCATGTCCAAGGTGGGAACCGTTCCTTTGGGCATCCACCATAACACAAATTGGGAGGGACCCTTTAGATCGAACCATTTTCTTTTGTTTCGTAAAAAATAATGGTGGACCGATCCGTAGACAAAGTTTTTAAAAGACTCCAGATCTTCCCAAACACTAATATTCACGGCCATCATTTCATCTTTGAATGGCGATTCAATATAAGAGGCGGACCGACCGTGGTCATCCTTCAACCTCCAAACAAAACCTTCACTTTCCTCGGCAAATCGATTGACAGGCTCCAAAAAATCCACAAATTCCTTCATAATGGGGTGGTTCAATGTTGCCTTAAACTTCGCGATATTCGCCTGTGCTAGATGATAACCCATTGCCTATAACATGGTTGCCCCTAAAGATAAAAAGAATGGCTGCAAAAAATAAGGAGGAAGAGAAGTATGGGTTCGGTGCCATGGCAGAATGAAAAGGAAAACGAAGAACCTGCTGGTTGCTAAAATAAACACTCAAACTATATGCGCAGATTCTTCGTTTCGTACCTCTTTCAAAAATTTAATTTGACGCAATCCTGCGTTCCGGTGGATATTCAGAAAGGATTTCAGAAACAAATTTGCGTATGCGTTCCTCCTTCTTGTCAATATTTTTAATGTTATTCAGCGTTCCTACGCCCCTACCTTGCCACACCAATTCCTTGTCATTGGCATCGATAAGGTCGATATAGAGCGAACCTTCGGTACGGGTTGATACGTTGGGTCCCCAGGCACCACCCCATCCAGGGCCCCAAATCCATGGATTCCAGCCCCAGCCGCCAAAGCCGCCCCAGCCCCAGCCACCCCAACCGAAGCCTCCCCAGCCCCAACCGAAGTTATTGTTGTAGATATCCACCTGCTCCCTTTCCTTCGTGAAGATGCTGACGAGCACGTCGGGATTTTGCGATTTGGTAAAACCGCGGTTGGCCATTTCCGTTTCAATGGCCTTAAGAATACGTTTTTTGTCCAAATCCGATATTTGTGCCCTGTCGATGCCGGTTTTATAAAACGCATAGGTTTTGTAATCGTTGAAGTCGGCTTCACGGTCATAATCGGCTACGACGCGCACCGAGGAACAGGAACTTAGAAAAACCAGCGCCAGAAATGGCAGGAGGACTATTTTTATCTTTTTCATACTACACAATTTTTGAGTTATCAATGCGGGGCACATTTCTGAAAAAACATCACAAATATTATGCCGAAAACCGCTTATTCCTGACGATTGGTGCTTTTATTGTAACCGTAGGGGCAATGCCTGCATCCGCTTTCGCAGCAGTACCCCCTTTTTAAGTGATATTGCTCCGTAAATACCTTATAGCCTTCGGGAGAAAGGTAATAGTCTCCTTCTTCCAACGGTATGTATTTCCTCATTGGTTGCGCCCTTACTCTCAAAGTTACGTCCGAAAGAGGGCATTTAAAAGAATTTTAAGGAGTTCTTAGGGTTTTGTCCCATAAAATGAACCCTTAATCGCTTCCTTATCCTATTCACCAATAGAAAAAACTATATTTGTTCACCCCACCATCAAAACAGGTTCAAAAAGAACTGAAGTATGATATTGGTTTTTAAACATTTCTTCCGAAAGAACTATGTGGGGCTCACCCTCTGGCCTTTTATCTTCGTTAAGGAGCCCGTTTACAAAGAAGATTCCATATTGATCAATCACGAAAAAATCCATTTGAAACAGCAGTCGGAGCTATTGGTGATACCCTTCTACATATGGTACATTGGGGAATGGTTGTTACGTACCGTTTTATACCTGAACAGCTACAGGGCCTACCAAAATATCAGCTTTGAACGGGAAGCCTACGCCCATGAAAAGGATTTGGGATACCCCGATCGAAGAAAACCGTATAGCTTTTTGAACTTCATCTTTCGTCCGTAGCCTTTGAAAACGCGTAACCAGGAAGTTCGGTTGCCCATTTTGGAAAAGAATGGGGTTGCACTTTCCATCAAGCGTGAAGATGAAATCCACCCGATCATCTCGGGGAACAAGTATCGAAAATTAAAATACAATCTTCTCCAAGCGAAGCGCTTACAACATAAGACCCTGCTCACCTTTGGTGGCGCTTTTTCCAACCATATTGCGGCCACGGCCTGTGTGGGAAAAGAGGAAGGGTTTAACACCATTGGGGTTATCCGTGGGGAGGAATTGGAAAACAAATGGCAACAAAATCCAACCTTGAAACTAGCCGCTTCCCATGGAATGCACCTTCATTTTGTACCACGTGAACGCTATAGGGATAAGGAAAATGAGCACTTTATTGCGTTGCTAGAGGAAAAGTTTGGACTGTTTTATCTTTTGCCCGAGGGGGGGACAAATACCCTCGCGGTGCAGGGTTGTGAAGAAATATTGACGGATGCTGACGCCCATTTTGATGTCATTGCCACTGCTGTGGGAACCGGGGGAACTATGGCCGGACTCATCAAATCTTCCAGGACACATCAACAGGTTTTGGGTTTTTCTGCCCTTAAAGGGGATTTCTTAAAAGAAGACATTCGTAAATTCGCAAATAAATCCAATTGGGAGGTGGTCCCTGAGGATCACTTTGGGGGATATGCCAAGGTCAATCGGGAACTGGTGGAATTCATCAATAATTTCAAGAAAAGCACGGGTATCCCTTTGGACCCCATTTACACGGGGAAACTGGTATTTGGCATTTTGGATAGGGTGAAAAAGGGAAAAATTACAGCCAATACCCGGGTTTTGGCCGTCCATACCGGAGGGTTACAAGGGATTTTTGGCATGAACCGTGTATTGGAAAAGAAGAATTTACCGTTAATCGATTTATGATTGCACGTTTTTTAGGACTTGTTTTACTACTACTGCTCGTTGGATGTGGGGCCAAGAAAAGGTCGGCCCGTACGGTCAATACTGAACCCCAAAAAAAGGGGGTATACCAACCCAATTCCGGAATTGAAACGACCAAGTTCAATACCTCGGAACTTTATCCCTTACCTGAGGACCCCGGCTATTTTAAGAAATTCCCTATTGCGGACACCCGGGAATATATCAATGAATTTGCACAGATTGCCCAATATGAAATGCGGGCCTTCGGTATTCCAGCCAGCATTACTTTGGCGCAGGGTATTTTGGAAAGCGGCTCAGGAAAGGGACAACTGACGCAAAAGACGAACAATCATTTTGGGATCAAATGCCATAAGGGATGGCAGGGCGATTACGACTTCCATGATGACGATGCCAAGGGGGAGTGTTTTCGGAAATACAATCATCCCATGTTCTCGTTTCGGGACCACAGTATTTTTCTGGCCTCCCGGAGTCGGTATCGTTTTCTGTTCAACTACCGTAGGGACGACTATAAAAAGTGGGCGTATGGACTAAAAAAAGCAGGCTACGCTACGGATAAAAAATATCCCCAAAAGCTGATTGCGCTGATTGAGCGCTATGATTTGGACCAATATGATGAAGAGGTAGTTGACGGGGGACTGGAAACGGTGCGAAAGCCCAAAAGGTATGATGTATTTACCCATGTGGTGGTGAAAGGGGATACGCTCTACGCCATTTCAAAAAAATACGCCGTGCCTGTGGAGGAAATTATGCGTTTGAATAATTTGGGAAGTACCACTTTGGCGATTGGGCAGGTACTCAATTTGCGCAAAATAAAAACGAAGTAAAAGTGTCACATCGAGCGCAGTCGAGATGCTTTCCAAGGGAGCGTCAAAAACGTTCTCGACTCCGCTCGAACCGACATAAGATGATTTTATGAGGTATCAAAGAAGCAGTGCGCTTTTTGCAGAAGCTAAAAAATACATTCCTGGGGGGGTTAATTCCCCTGTTCGTGCGTTTAAAGCCGTAGGCGGGGAGCCTATTTTTGTGAAGGAGGCCAAAGGCGCCTATTTATATGATGCCGATGGGCATCAGTATATTGATTATATCTCCTCTTGGGGCCCCCTTTTATTTGGCCATGCCCATGAACCTGTCTTGAAAGCGGTCATTGAAAAGGCCAAAAAGGGCACCTCATTTGGTATCCCTACCGAGATTGAGACGGAACTGGCGAAGCTGGCGGTTTCCATGGTGCCGAATATTGATAAGATTCGGTTTGTAAATTCCGGGACCGAGGCCTGTATGAGTGCCGTGCGATTGGCCCGAGGGTATACCGGGAAGGACAAAATCATCAAGTTTTCGGGTTGTTATCACGGCCATTCCGATTCCTTTTTGATCCAAGCAGGGAGTGGGGCGGTGACCTTCGGCAGTCCCAACAGCCCCGGGGTGACCCAGGGCACGGCAAAGGACACCCTTTTGGCCAATTACAACGATTTGGAAGGGGTCAAGGCATTGGTCCAAGCCAATGCAGGGGAAATCGCCGCGATTATCTTGGAGCCCGTGGCCGGCAATATGGGGTGCATTATACCCGAGGATACATTTATCAAAGGTCTCCGAGAGCTCTGTACCCAGGAAGACATTTTGTTGCTGTTTGATGAGGTGATGACCGGGTTTCGATTGGCCAAAGGGGGCGCCCAGGAAGCTTTGGGCATTGATGCTGATATTGTCATGTTTGGAAAGGTCATTGGGGGCGGATTGCCAGTAGGGGCCTTTGCGGCACGTTCGGAAATTATGGCACACTTGGCCCCAGAGGGACCAGTGTACCAAGCGGGGACCCTAAGTGGCAATCCCTTGGCGATGAGTGCTGGACTGGCCATGCTCACCGAGATTGACCAACACCCCGAAGTTTTTGAAAGTTTAGCTAAAAAAACGGCCTTTCTTCACGAGGGTATTGCTGAGGTCTTGACGGAAAAAGGCGTGGAACACCAGATCAACCGTTTTGGCAGTATGGTCTCCGTGCATTTTTGTGACGACCAGGTAGTGGATTTTGCTTCTTCAGCCAAAGGAAACAATGAGTCCTTTAAAAAATACTTTCACGGGATGCTCGACCAAGGCATCTATTTGCCGCCCTCGGCTTTTGAAAGTTACTTCTTAAATGATGCCTTGAGCTATTCGGATTTGGCCAAAACGTTAGAGGCGGTGAGGGCTGTTTTTTAAGGTTGGCCTTTTTGTTGCTTGAGGGGTCAGTGTAAAATGCGTTTAATGCTTTTTACACTGTGTTTGTGGCAGCTTTTCTTTTATTCTCATTCGTGAGCTTCAAGTTTATGATGGCTTTCGCTAGAGTATTATCCAACTCAATCGCCTCTGCTAAATAATGAACTCGAGCAATCATTGAAATGAAAAACAAAATCATTCCTAGTACAAGGATTGCTAAGGGTACGTGCAAAAAATTAATTAAATCTTGACTTGAAGCTGATAATCTATTGTAAGAAAGCTTTAAAAATTGAGTCACACTTTCTAGTTTCCCAATACTCATTAAAAATAGAACTACGGATCCGATAATAGCTAAAACTTTCATTGCTTTGAAAGTCAATAACTCTATGCTATGTTCTTTATGAATTTTGATATTTAATTCAGAAAACTCTTTTATCAATTTTAATTCTGACTCATTATAAGTTTTCAATGTGTTGATGAATTCGTTTGTTGCAAATAGATCTTTCGTTTTATCGGGTGCACCATTGGCTAAAAATTCTGAGATTCCCTCTTTCTTGAAGTAAAAGTTCCAAGGTCTACTCTTAACACTCTTCTTAACCGCCTGTGTACTTTTCTTTCTTTCTCGCTTGATAACTTCTGTTAGGCTTTTGTATATATCACTTACATCCTGCATTTATCTGAAATTCTAATACTTTTCATTAACGGTGTTGTATATGAGCCGTTTTAAATGGATTAAATACGTTGTTGGGCATAATTATTTTTTGATAATTTCCATTAGAATGTTACAAACATCTTTCACGTCTTGATAATAACTAGCCATATCTCGATATGTAATACTGTCCTGGTTTCCGTGTGCGATATTATTGCGGTTTGATATTACCGAGTTAATTGAACTTTTTTGTTGATCGCTCAATCGATTTTCAAACTCTTGACTCCATTTAATATCGAATTCAGATAATAGTCCTTTTAACCTCTTGAAGTCTAAGTTTGTAATATATTTTGTTCTTTTAGCAATATAATTATTGATAGGTTGTGGTGAAGTTCCATCGCAGAAATGAGCAATTAAAATTCTTGTAACATTCTCAAGATATCCAGACGTCCGAATGCACAAGTATCTTGTTAGATGAGCTTTATTAATTTCACCTTCTTGAACCTGAGAAACTTCATTAAACAAATTATCAAGTTGCCTTTCATAGATTTTTATTTTGTAGAATCCCATTATTCGATGCCTTTAAATGCTTCGATTGCCAAATTAATTCTGGTCTCGACATTTTTCTCATCAGATGTTCCACCTTGAACTGTAGCAATAAACTCTGGATTTTCAATTAGTTCATTGTACTTATTTATAAACGTATTTCGATTTTGAATTGAACCAGATTCCAAACGCTCAGCTACAGCTATAGCTATTGAATCAAATGCGCCAAGATTCAAATTTCTTTTAATTCTGAATGGTTTGGTACCTACAGTACGAACTATAAAGTCAAATGTATTTTTGAATCTTTCAGTCATTTCTTCTGCTGACGCAATCTCCAGATTTTGGTTTTTTGACATGAAAGAATTTAAAAACCCTTTTAAGGGTTTTTCATAGTTTTGTCTATCGTACAATAGGGAGAAAAACCTTAAAATCAACTCTTGTTCCTTTAGTCTTATATCTGGCTTTTTTCCAAAAATTGCTCTCCAAGAATGAGATTTCACTAAGGTATTCAATAGCTCATTAAATTCTCCGTAGTAAATACATGCCCTAATTTCCTGGGGTTTTAAATCTCGACCACCAGAATTAAGCCTCTCAAAAATCTGATAAACACTACTCTCGTCCTCATCTGGTTCATCTTGCCTTACAATTGTAGCATGTATAATCGAATCATCTAATCTAATTCGATCAGCAGTTTTTAATGTACTGTAAGATCTTCCTAGCAAATCTTCTTGTACATTTTGAAGTTTAAATGGTGTTTTCTGAAAATAACCAGTATAAAAATAATATAGACTCATGAGTCTTTGCTGACCATCGACAACGAGAAGTCTATTTGTGTTTTTCTCTTTAGACAAGAATATACCCGGAACGGGTAGCCCCAAGATTAGTGACTCAATGAACTTTGATGCTTCATTGATATTCCAGACAAATTGTCTTTGAAAAGGAGGAATAAAAATTACCTTGTCCTTGATTCTTTTCATTAGACTATCTACTGGGTAGTCAGCCCCATAACTGGTAATAACATATCTGAAATCTATATGTTCGTTTTCAGTTTCGTCGTCGAAATTGAATAATAAAGGTTGTTCTATATTGATTTCGCTCATTTGCTTATAATTATGCCCAACAATGGTTTACAGATTATGATTTATATCCCTATTAGGGGTACACTAGTTGTAAGGGGGAGAACATCAACTCCCAAGATACACCAAGGACTACAGATTTACAATAGGTAAAACTGCTATATTTTCAGGGGTTTCCTCAGATTTTTAGAGTTTTCCAGAAGGGACTCAAAGCAAAACATTAGGAGGGAACGCTTCACCCTTATTGCCCGCTCACATCATATTTCTGCTGGAGTTCCCACCAGCTTTCTTTTTGGATTTCTTGGATCAAGCCCACATTAATCCTATCAAAAGCAGGGTGGTCCTTGGGAAACATAAAACTTTGATAGCTTTCCTTTAAGGTAATAGGGAGTAGTTTTACCTTGTCGCCCAACGAAAGCCGATTGAGGTAGTACTGTAAAATGGTATGGTCATAGAGCAAAAGCTCGTTTTCTTTTTTGGCCAATGCCCTCAGCGCCAGAATGGGGGAAGCATAGGTCTGGGTGATAGGGATCTCCTCTTCCAACAAATAGGCTTCTCCATTGGAGGCCCCCACCACGGCGATGTTTTCCACCAACCGAATATCTTCCGCATTTTCGATATCGGTCTGTAAACCCGTAATGGTCAGGGTCGACGCAATACCAGCCGTAAAACTGGAAATGATGATCACCGCGGTAAACATCCAAATAATGGCCACCGCTTTGCCCAGATTGGATTTTGGGGCCTTATCCCCATAGCCCACGGTGGTCATGGTGACCGCTGACCACCACAACCCGTCAAAAAGCCCCAGCAGACCCGGACGAAACTGGAATTTGTTGTGCCGCCGTTCCACCAGCCACAGTAAAAAACCAAAAACGAAAATGACCAAAATGAGGAATAGGATGATCTTTAAAAAAGCCAACGAAAAAATATTACTGATAAAGAGCGCCAAGGGAGAGCGGTTCAAATGGGGAATGGCCACCCCAATGCTGGAGATAAAATAGGGCTGGGTCATGTCAAATTTATGCACCCGCATCGCATTGACGTCCATGGGATTGATGGTCAGGTCAATTTCCCGGTATTCCAATTTTTTGAGTACCCCAATAAAGTCGGACTGTAGCTCATACCGAAAGGTCAGATTCCCCGACTGTGCAATATTTTCCCATAATTCAATACTCAAGCCCTCAAATTCGTTGTCCGCTGTTTTAATAACAAAAGGCGGGTTCACATAGATCCCTACAGTCAAGGTGTCGTTTTGGGAAAAGGTGGACAGGGCATTTCCAAACACCAATAGAAAAGGGAGTATGTTCCATCCTATTCCGTTCATACCTTTTTCGTAATTTTTTGGTGAATGGAAAAGTGAATGAATTGCGCTAAAATTCGGAACATGATCAGATCATTGGTATCAAATTGATTTTTTTCGGTGCTGTAGGCACATAGTACCACGGGTTGTGCGTTCTCCAACGTAAAGGGGATAAAGAGCAGCGACTCAAAATGGTAGGCTTCTTTTTCATCAATGTATTGGGGATGTTCCTTCTTAAAATCATTGATCAGCACTTCCTTTTCATTGGACATGGCCCAACAGGTTAAACTGGCCTTTACACTAAAAGGTTTGGTTCTAAACGTATAGCCGCTTCGTTCCATGGTGGAATAGCCGCGATGCACAATTTCATTTTCTTCCTTAAAGGCAATCTCAAAGGCATTGATCTCTGAAGATTGGTGCACCGCTTTTCCCATAGCAGTAATGATGTCATTCCATGAGGCCTTTTTTGGAATTTCCTTAATAAAGAGTTCCAAGGTTCGGATATTCAAATTGGCGTTGTTCAATGCGGCACGCTGTGCTTCAAATTCGTGCACCTTTTGATGCAATTGTTGCTCCTTTTTCGCCAACTTTTCATTGGAGTAGTGCAACACATTTTGCAATCGGCTGAAACGCTTTTTGATGTAAAACCGAAAAAAGTAGCCGATGAACAACAACAAAGCGGCGAGCACCCCATAGCGAAACCCCTTTTGGGCATACCAGGGTAGAAATACGGTTACATCCAGTTCCAAAGCCGGGCTCCATTGGTACCCTCCCGCTTGTCTTGCCCGGAGTTCCAGTTGATGATGGCCCAATTCCAATTCCTGTAAGGTCAAGGTATTTCCCACGGGGTTGGATTGCCATAGCTGTTCTTCCAATAACACCGCTGTATCCTCCTTTGGTACTAACCGATATTGGTACTGCACATTTTTTGCCGGAAAGGACAGATTGGTCAATTCCAAATGCAGCTCTTCATCCTGTTGTATGAGCAGTCCTTCTGTTGTAGCTATGGATTTTTCCTTTCCATCCACCAACACTTTTCGAAGCCTGGGGGTATTGGAATGGGGCAAGGTGGTGGCAGGCATGCGGGAGTATACCAGACCCTCGGCCGTACCCGCCCAAAGGTGCCCGTTATTATCCGTGGTGATGCATCGGTAGGTGCTGATTACTGCAGGTAGCCCTTCAATTTCCCCCAAAGCCGTGGAGGTATTGTCTTGATGAAAGACAAGGCCCTTGGTGGCCGTAGAGATCCAAATGCTGTTGTTGGGGTAGTGGGTGACCCCCCTAACCTCCTCTTGCCCCAAAATATCATCTTGTATCAAGGTGATTTTTTCCCCATCATACCGAAGCAAGCCGTCAGTTGTAGCCAACCACACCACACCTCGATCGTCAATGGTAAGATCATGCGCTTCAAAATTTAGGATGGCCGTGAACGGAAGTGGGGGACTAAGATTTTCAAAACGGTCCAACTCCGGATCATAGCGGTACAAATAACTTTTTTCACCGATACCCGCGGCATAGAGTTCCCCCCTACTACTTTCCTTGATGGCCAGCACCCTGCTGGAAAAGCCTTTGGTTTCGTCATAATAGGTGACGTCCCCTTCGGCGCTGATCTGTGCCAATCCAATAATGGGCTTGTCTACGGGAGCCTGGCAAAACCACAGATTTTGCTTGCTATCAGGAAAAAGATTGAAAATGGCTTCCCCGCGGTCATGGAAATCATAGCGCTTGATAATGTTGTTGTTCTCGTATTTCAATAGTTCCACTTTGGGCGTGCTCGTCGTTACCCATGTATACCCCGCTACATCTTCCGTTGCCGCATTCACCTGTAGATTGTCATATATGGGTTTGGCTATGAATTCATCCTCCTGGGGCGAGATTTCATATAAATAATTGATGGGAACATAGGCCTTTCCCTCACTTCCCATGGCCACGGCAATGGGATTGTTCATAGGTAAGTCCTTCACGGTTTTGAAGAACCGCTGCTGTAACAGCCATACCCCCGTTTCGGAACAAATCCAGAGCGCTTCGGCCTTGTTTTTGTCATGGGTATCCACATAAATATCATGGATAGGTCCAAAATCTAATTCTTCAACACGGTGGGCCTCGTTGGCTCCATATATGGTTTGGGGGGCACTATTCACATCCGGAACTTTGAACAACTTTCCCTTCTTGGTGCCGAAAATGTATTCCTCATTGGTATTGATGCTCATGGCAGAAATGTGGTCATCATCCAGCTCGATTGTTCTAAGAAGCCTAGGGGTATTTTCGTTGATGCGGTAAATGCTGATCTCATCACTACCTACTACCAGATAGTTGTTGTGAATCAACAATGCCGTACCATTTTTTAGGGCCAATTTTTTTTCAAAGGAATCCGTATCCGGGTTGAATAGGAATACCCCGTCCAATGGGCTAAGTGCCCAAATTCCTCCGGTCATGTCCTGGTGTATAGCGAGTTGTTGGGCCTTCTCCGTTTTCGAAAAGCGATACGTTTTGAATTGTCCTTGGTAGAACCTACCCATACTATGATTGGATTGTGACAACCAAATACTTTGATCTTTACCGATGGCAAAACCGTTGGGGTAAAAGGGAAGGTCGTCCGTTTCGGTAATCGAACCTTCAAGAAGAGGGGCTACGTTTGGTTGGGAAGACAGCTCATTGACTTGGTAAATGCCCATGTCATTGATAAAAAGTAACGTATCCCCTTTTTTGAGGAGTTGATGAATGTTTTGGCTTTGGGTGTTTTTACTATATAGATCAAAATGGGTACCATCAAAGCGATATAGACCATTGGGACTGCCCAACCAAAGAAAACCAAGGTGGTCCTTTACAACGGTGGACACTTCGTCAAAAGGGGCGCCTGAATTGGAATTGTACTGCACATATCCATATTGTTGTGCATAAGATGGGAAACCCGTAATGAACAAGAAAAAGCCAAGGACTACGCTATTCAATTTTCCAAACATTAGGAAAAATATAGGAATAAATAGCCAGTTTTGCACAATACCATCATTTCCAATGATTTAGGAAGGACAATGAAAGCTTTGAAGAAGGCTCCTTTATAGTTGCCTAATGGCCCTTACCATTCTTTTGGTAGAATTCAATGATCAAATTGGCCAATTCCTCTCCTTTTTCCTCTTGGATGAAGTGTCCCGCATGCAAGATCTTATGGTCTTGCCCTTGGGTACCAGGCACGAGTTTCTGAAATGCCTTTTCAGCTCCTAGCATAATGGTGTCCCCATCACCAAAGACCGTCAAAAAGGGTTTTTGCCACTGCTTTAGTTGCTCCCAGGCCTGAAGGTTCTTCTGGGCCTCCGGGTCCTTGGCCTCAATGGGCACCAAGGTGGGGAACATTCGTGCGCCCGCCTTGTAGTCTTCTGAAGGGAAGGGAGCATTATAGGCTGCATATACCTTTTCAGAAAGGGGTTGGAGGGTACCCATATCAATGACCTTGCCCATATTGAAACCAAGGGAGTGTTGTGAGTAGTCCCGCCACTTCATAAAACTATCGGGCATAGGGACCATCCCTGTGGGCAAGGTAGTGTTGGAGGCCACCACCATGGAAAAGCGGTCTTCCATTTGGGTAATGATCCGCAACCCAAGCAAACCACCCCAGTCCTGGCAAAAAAGAACAATGTCGTTGAGGTCGAGTTTTTCAATGAATGTGGTCAACCAATCGAGGTGCTTTTGATAGGAATATGCTTGTTTTTCCACCAGTTTGTCCGATTTCCCGAAACCAATGAGATCCGGAGCAATCACTCGAAATTCATTTACTAACCCAGGAATCATTTTACGATAGAGGTAGGACCAACTGGGTTCCCCGTGCAGTAACAGCACCACAGGGCCCTCTTTCTGCCCTTCATCCACATAGTGCATGTGCAGTCCGTCTTCGACTTCCAAATAATTGGGTTGGAAATCGTAACCTTCCAAGTCTTTAAATCGGTCTTCCGGGGTTTTCAGGATCTGTTTCATAAGGGTATTCGTTTACATGGCGTATCCTCAAAGATTGTAAATTTTTGGCATTTGATGTAAAAGGGCCTCTTCGATGCCACTGGTGGAGCTGTTCAACGAAAAGTCAGGTTCCATATGTCGAAAACCGAATTTTAGAAACAATATGGGGGCTCATAGTGCCGTTCCGAAGCAAACCCCAAAGCTATGAGACACGTACCTACTTCCCGATCTTTAGTTCTTCAAGCTGTTATCCTGTGTTGCTTATTCCTCGTTGTTTCCTGTGAAAAAGAGGATACCATGGTGGATGATACCACCCAGGAGGATGTCATGGATAACCAAGATGACGGAAATTCCAATGATACGGGAAATGATGACAGTATTGATGAGGATATGGACGATGAAACCGATAGTGGGAACCAAAGCAATGATTGCCCTAATTCCATAGGTTTTGTTTTTGAGGAAGCTAATGGTATCGTGTCCCTAGAATTTGAGGACAATAACTTTCCGGATGGATGGGTATTGCGAAATGAAGGGTCTGATTTCTCCGGAGCGGGCTATATGCAATGGGAGGGAAATCCCAGTATGGGAAATCCAGGAAATGGTATGGTCACCTTTCCCATACGGATCACCAATCCGGGAACCTACCGTTTTGTATGGCATTCGGCCTTCCGACAAGGGAATAACGGTACCGAACACAACGACTCATGGTTGCGGTTTCCTGATGCTGCCGATTTCTTTGGACGCAAGGGGAATGGCGGCGTGGTGTACCCCAATGGCTCTGGTAAAGAACCCAACCCAGCGGGTTCCTCCTCGGATGGTTGGTTTAAAATCTATCGAAGTGGCAATGATAACTCCTTCAAATGGCAAGCTTCGACTTCAGACCACGACGCCCATGATATTTTCGTGACCTTTTCCGAGCCAGGGGTATACTTGATGGAGGTTTCCGCACGATCGGATTATCATGCCATTGACAGAATACTCCTCTTTGAGGAGAATAGCAACCAGAATGATGCCTTTGAAGCTGCCGATACCTTTAGCCAGAGAACGACATGTAACTGAGCGTAATGCAGTTACCTATGCCTTTAGGCACTGTCCCTCTTGAAAAATTGATGAATCCCTATGTCCAAAATAAATGTCGTGGGCTATGGCGTTTGGGAGGTAAGGGAAACAGTTTGAGTTACGTGGTGGACGCACATCAAATGCAAACACCTTATTGGCTAAATCCCGAACTCAATTTCCACTAGGGTTTCAAAGGAGGCACAATTCATACAATCCTGAGTTGATGAATTTAATGGGATTTCCCCAGCATCGAAAGCACTCCCTTCGGGATAGAAATTAAAAATCGGATCCAATCGGGTTACAAAATTATCCTGCCCATCAAAAAATTCAATGGTGAATCCCGCAAAGTCCTCGATCCCAGAATCTATTGGGTCACCAATGGAAAAAGTACCATTTTCACCAGCAATTTCCCACAAAACACTGGAAAGATTTTGTGAATTGACATTGGTTATTCTATTTGAACTGTATACAACAATGGTTGGATTGACTGGCGAACTCTTTTTCACAATTAGGTATAGTTCTTCATAGTTCTCCGGAATGTTTTCAAGTCGCACGGATTTGATCGTTTTGATGTTGGGCCTAGTAATGGCTATGGAAGTGTTGAATTCCAAGTCACCATCCGAACTCCTCAAAATAATGTTGTAACGTTCAACAAATCTTGGGGTAAACGTTAAGTCGCGTGTTGAAAAAGTTAAGGATTCAGAAGCGGAGGTTACCTCCCAGATAAAATTACCGGAGTAATTTGTGGTGGTGTTGGTAACGGAAATCTCCGAGGAAGCAAACCGTAAACCATCATTGATTTCAAAAGAAAGTTGTGGGTCATCTTCGTTTGAATCGGATGAACAGGACAAAAGAAGGAATGCAAGGAGTAAAGTGGAAAGTGTTTTCATGATACAGGAATTAGTGTTAGCCATAAATCAATATCAAAAATTATACCAGTAAAACCGATTTAATGCAACGATGCTCAAGTTCTTTCATGGAACCATGCGGTGCCATGGGAATTGGGTATGCCATTGGTTATGAAGGTTGTTTATGATTCCAATTTTCCATATTGACCCCTTTAAATAACAACTATAGGACAAAGGTCAATTCATCCACAAAGGGAACCATTGGTATTGGAAATAGCTCATCTGGTGTGTTGGGCAAAAAATAAAGCACCGCTGTTTACGGGATAACAGATTCCGTCCAGAACAATCATCATCCCCAAAACTTGGGGAAGTATGCGGAGATATTAAGTAGATACCTTAAGATAAAGAACGCTAGACCAAAAAAAGATGAGTTCCAAACCAAAGCTTAGGTATTTTTTTCATCAAAGTCAATTATTTTAAAGTTACCAGATACGTAAACCCTGTTCTCAAAACTAATCAAGTCATCCGATTGCCTTTATTGTTTTGATTTCTTGAAATGCGCGTAAAAGCTAAGGATAATGGCGAGGGATGAAACAATGGTCATCACCGTTCCAGGCATGAAATTGACATAGCCTCCAAGATCCATGAACAAGAAGTATCCCAAATCAGCCAAACCCCCAGTAATGGCGGCTAAAAAAATGGCATTTTTATTGCCTTTCCAGACATAGAAGGCGCTTATTAAGGTTACGATTCCTATCCAAAAAAGATTGAAGCCGTGTTGTCCAATGATTGCCCCTGCTGCGTTTGGATAGTCCATTTGTAGGGTTAGCGGATCTACCTTATCGGCAATACCGGAAATAGAGGCGGAAATATCATCGGTTAAAATGCCTTTTATGGTCATAATGCCAGCAAAAATGTGCACTAAACCCCAAATAACCCACAATGCACTGGAAATCTTAAAAAAGGGAGAAAGATGTTTCATTTGAGTTCTTTTTTGATCCAAATATGTAAGAAGTCATGGTCAACTTCATTAATCTAGATTAAGAAAGATGCGACGATTGCCGAATTTTTTCCCCTTTTAGCTTGCTAAGGGCTTCTGGTGTCATCCCCAAATAAGAGGCAATCATGCGCTGTGGGACGCGCTGCATAATATCAGGATAGGTAGTTACAAAGTCCTCAAACCGTTCAATGGCCGATGCACTCATTAACATCAAAACCCGATTCTGTAATACGAGCAACCTTTTGACCAATGGTTGTACATTTTGATGTTCACTTTTGATGTCCTTTTTACGAACATCAACTACGGAGTCCTCCAGTGAATCAATAAACAAGGTGGTCGGTAGTTCGGGCGGTGCGTTGTCCGCAATGACCCAACCTTCTGGGGCGAACATGAAAATATGCTCTTTTCCCTTTTTGTCAATGGTATAACTTCTCAGCAACCCCGATTTAACCACAAAAATCTTGCTGTTAAATTCACCTGGTCTTTGAAGAATTTGTTTCTTTTTTATTCTTTGTGATTCCACAATTCCTAAATATAAGGATACAATCCCTAATTGTTGGTAAGGGAACATGAACGAAAGTTCGGTCTCCATTTGCTCCTATCAGACTGAAGATGCATTGTTAATGTTATGATAAACAACTTAAGAATGTTTAATCTTTTTTTAAATTCGTTCAACATTAATTAACAAAAACCATGAAACCCTTTCTAATCAAATTGAGCTGTTTGGCTTTTGTGCTGCTCATGTCTTTCACACCCAATACAGCTGAATTCCAGGGCCAAGCCATTTATTTATCAAAATCCTCCCTTGAGTTGGGTAGCTGGGGTGCCCGTATGAGTGAAGCACAGAAAAAGCAAGTAAAGGACCGGCTCAAAAATCGATTGGAAAAAACCTATATCCTCAATTTCAACAAGGAGGCCTCGGTTTTTAACGAAGAGGAAAAACTGGATGCCATGTCTGGGGCTACCGACTCTTGGGGGAAAAATTTTGCACGGGGCGAACAATACAAAAATGTAAAGGAAGATGCCTTAGTGCAGACCCAGGAATTTTACGGAAAGCGATTTCTAGTAAAGGATAATCTTCAAGCCTTTAATTGGAATATGGGATCGGAAACAAAGCAGATTGGTCAATATATGTGTTTTAAGGCTTCGGCCCTCGTACCCACTGATGAACTGACTTGGTTTGATTTTTCATGGGGAAAACTAAGAAGGCAACAAGCGCAGCAAGCCGATTCAACCAATGCCGAAGGTCCAGAAATTGATATGACCCAGGTGGTAGCGTGGTACACACCCCAGATTCCTGTGTCACACGGACCTGCTGAGTTTTGGGGGTTGCCTGGTCTCATTTTGGAGGTCAATGCCGGTAACACCACCATGCTATGTTCTAAAATTGTCATGAATCCTGATGAAGAACTGAAGATAGAAGCGCCGGACAAGGGTAAAATAGTTTCAAAAGCGGAATACCAAACCACGGTCATGGGCAAGATGAAGGAAATGATGGAAAACCGCGGCCGAAGAAGAACCAGATAATCCGTACCTCCATTTAGATTCCATCACATCAAATGAAGACACTTTTAAGTGCCACCCTTTTATTGCTGGCTATGCACGTTCACGGCCAAATTAAGTTGGAAGGGGTGGTACGGGACAGTCTTAACAATCCCCTAGAGCTTGCCAATGTCATTGCCATTAACCAAGAAACCAATGCCATGGCTTCGTATGGTATTACCAATGATTCCGGCAGATTTCAAATAGAATTGGGGGTAAATGCCACCTTTCAGATACAAATCAGTTATGTGGGTATGAAGACCTTAAAAGAGGTCCTGAAAACTGAGGAGTCCGATATCTTCAAAGAGTTTTTCCTAGAACCTGAAAATGCCCTTGACGAGGTGGAACTGGTATACGAAATGCCCGTTCAAATTAAGGGAGATACCTTGGTCTATAATGCCGATTCCTTTCAAGATGGTTCCGAACGAAAATTGGAAGACGTTCTGGAAAAACTACCGGGCGTGGAGATCAATGAGGATGGTCAGATTGAAGTGGAAGGTAAGGTAGTCAATAAACTCATGGTCAACGGTAAGGATTTTTTTGATGGGGATACCAAGTTGGCTTCCAAGAATATTCCATCGAAAGCTGTGGATAAAATTCAGGTACTCCGCAATTATGCGGAGGTAGGGCAATTGCGCAGTGTTCGGAACAATCAGGACAATGTGGCCCTAAACATCAAACTAAAGGAAGGAAAGGAAAATTTTTGGTTCGGGGATATTACGGCTGGGGCCGGCGCATCTCCCGACAATGCCCTTTATGTGTTGCAACCAAAATTGTTTTACTACAGTCCCAAATACACCATAAATTTCATTGGTGACTTCAATAATACCGGTGAGGTGGCCCTAAACCGAAGGGACATTCGCAATTTTAGTGGAGGATTTCGGGTACCGAGCAGCAATAGTGGAACGGATATAAGTTTAGGAAATAACGACATTAGTTTTCTTACCGACCAAAACAACACGTTGGAAATTGAGAGTAAGTTGGCCACTGCAAATTTCAGTTACTCACCAACCACAGCACTGGATTTAAGTGGATTTTTCATCTATAGCAGTAGTAGGATCCTCTCCCGTGAAACAAGTTTTATACAATACACCAATCCGGAATTGGGTATTCCGGATGAGGCCACCGAACAGTTGGGCAGGGAAAGATCGGAAGAAGGATTGTTGAAACTGAGCGCCTCCTTCCAGCCCAATTACAACAACCAAGTGGATTATGATATCCTAGCGAGGGTTTCCGATGACCGACAACGACAATTGGTTGCTTCTTCGGTTTTAGGAGATACGGATCGTAGTGATGATTTTACACCAGTAAGCATAAGCCAGAACTTGAACTATTACTACACTCTTAATGACAGCAACATTTTTGCGTTGGAGGCCCAGCATATCATTAGGGATGAGGATCCTTTTTACAATGCCATTTTGACCAACACTACCGGTACGGAGGATGCTTTTGATTCCACTGCGGAACAACTGGGGTTTGATACCACACAAAGTGCTTACAACTTTGACCAAAACAGAAGGGTTAAGTCCAACCAGTTGGATGCCAAACTGGACTACTACAATATTTTGAACAAAAAAAGCAATCTGAATTTAACCCTTGGGGTAATCCTAAGTCGTCAGGAGTTTAATTCCTCCATTTTTCAGTTTTTGGACGATGGTAATGTGTTGCAACCCACTCCAACCATAAATGAAGGGAGGGCAGAAAATGATACGGAGTACAATTTTAGTGACATTTATTTAGGAGTCCGGTACCGGGTGAAATCTGGGAAGTTTACCATAACCCCTGGGGTATCCGCGCATCTGTATGGCAATCAAAACACCCAATTTGGAACTACCTTTGAGGACAATTTTTTCAGACTACTTCCGGAGTTTGAAACCCGTATCGACTTAAAGAAGAGCGAATCACTTACTCTTAGATACAACATGCGCAACCTGTTCACCGATGTGACCCGGATTGCCGAGGGTTTGGTATTGAACAACTTTAATACCATCCAGTTTGGGGAGTCCGAATTGGAAAATGCGCTATCCCACAATATCAGCCTCTTATACAATAGCTTTAACCTGTTCAATTATACCAATGTATTTGCTCGGGCGGCCTACTCCAATAACATTGACCAGATTCGTAGCTTGACAGATTTTGAGAATGTCATTCGTACCAGTACCTTTTTCAATTCCAGTTTCGCCGATGAAACCTTTAGTCTTTTTGGCCGTATCCAACGAACATTTGGTAAAGTGCAGGCAACCTTGAATGCCAGTTTCAATTATAGTAAGATCAATCAGTTCATTCAAGAACAGCGCTCATTAAATGAAGGTTTCACACAAACCTATACGCCTGGTATTCGTACCAATTTTAAGGTTGCCCCCAATGTAACCTTAAGGTACCGATACAGTGTGACCAATAACAACCAAGGGGGTGGGGAGACCCGTTTTGTGACCAATGCACCATCCGTTGATTTTGATGCCTATATCTGGAAATCGGTAACCCTTCGCTCTGATTATACCTATACCAATCAAGATTTGGGTAACGGTACTTCCCAGTCTTTCCAAACGTGGAATGCTTCCTTGGCCTATCGAAAGGATAAGGATGCCAAATGGGAATACGAGTTAAGGGCCACCAATATTTTGGATATTGATGCACAGGTGAGAAATAGTGCCAATGACATCTCTGTTTTTACTTCAGAAACCTTTATACAACCAAGATTCCTAACGTTTAGATTGGTGTATTCCCTGTGATTAGATGCCCTTTCTCATATCCTTTACTGTTTTTTGTGCGATTCCAAAATAGGATATCATATGGGTGGCGCCAGGGCCTACGGGGCATTGGACTTCCAGTCCTATTTTGACCGAAGGAAAATGGGGCAGTGTGGTCAGTCTGGCCATTTTGTAATCGGAGTCATCCTGGGACCAAAGCATGGAGTAATTATCGCCTTTTCGAATCAGCTTTAGCCAAATGGCCTTGCTGTTCTCCAACACCACTCCGTTAGCATCATCCGAAAGGTTTTTGGTAATCACGGTCACGATACTGGGCCCGGTGGCATCCGAATTTTCAAAGGCAAACTTTATCCAATGGTTTTCATCGATATGGATCATAAGTGAAATGGCATTCCACTGACTTGAAAAGTCGGGTTGTATTTGCGCTTTCACTACAAAGTCGCCCTTGATTTCCGTAAAAAGAAAAGGTGCATTACCGGTAATCTGACCATCCTCCGGATTGTTGAAGAAATCACTGCCTTTGGGTGCTTCAACGGTTAAAATGCCATTGCTGATGTCAAATGATTGAGGTGGGTTCATCCAAGAAAACCCTCCTAATTTTGAAGGTGATAGCTCCGATAAAAGGTTCTTGGTTGGAAGGTCTTTTTGTGCACAGGCAAAACCTGTAAGAAAAAGGGTGACAAGTAACGCTTTACTATTCATGGTATGGCATTAGTTGTAGGGTTGTAATACCAGTTTTTCTGTAGCTACAGAGTCAATCTTTTCCTTGGAGAAGTATACCGGAAAATATTCATCATTGGCCCATGGTTCAAAAAGGTTGTTGTAATAAGGACTTTCAGGGTTGCCCGACTGGCCGGGTCCATTCGTGCCTAGGGCCGCATCCCAATCTCCGGTGTTCACCACTATTCGAAAAGAAGCCCCACTGGACTGACGGTCGTTGTTTCCGGTAGATCCCGGAGTAAAGCCGTTACCACCACGTGGCAGTGGACCTAGGTTAAAGTGCTCTTTTAAGCTGTCATTGACCGCTGCACTCAAGGGGTGCGTAAAATAGGTGTGCTTGAACTTCTCTTGCCCATACTGCCATTGGCCCATGTCATCCCCCAACTTCTTATGGAGTACATCAATTGCCCTGATGAAAGCGTCCCGGAGTAAGTCATCCCGACTTCTTTCCGGATTTGGTCCAAACTTGTCATCTGGTCGTGAAATCCAATCCACTACCGTCTTTAGTTGTAAGTAGGGAATATAAGTTCGCACCTCCTCGGGTATAAAGCGGGCTTCACACGCTGTCCAAATTGCTTCTTCCCATGTCACATAGATTGCTGCTTCCATTGAATTGGGAAGCAATAGATGGTCCCACTGTAGTAGCATGGCCTTTGCCTTCTCGGCTTTTCCTTGAAATTGAATGTTTTTGAGAAAGGGCACCAATTTTCTGGCAGGTAGTGAGGTGTAATCCACTTGGAGCGCCTTCATGTCTTCCATGTTCATTTTTTTACCGGAACCAAGTACTTCGTTTACTCGATTTCCCCTATAAGGATCGGACCAGGAATAACCGATGGCATTCCAATGTTCATAGTCAGCAGGGGTCACATTTTGGTTGGCCGTAGCCAAAAACCCACTTTCAGGATTGTAGGCATTTGGTTTTTGAACAATGGGCAAATAGCCATCCCATTCGTATCTCCCATCCCCTGGGACTGGCACCATGCCACTGAAATTATTTCGAATTGGTGCGATACCTACTGCTTGCCAACCGATATTTCCTTTTTTGTCCGCCCATACCATATTTTCCCCTGGGATATGGCTATAGTTGCAAGCCTCCCTAAATTCTTCCCAGGTCTTGGCCTGGTCCATGCGCAGGGAAGCGAGGTAAGGGGAACCACCCGGTTCCAGCCAAGCACAGCGAACGGCATATGCTTTATGGTGCTCATGGTCCATGTAGGTCACCGGTCCATGATGGGTATAGTGCAATGTTACAATACTATCCTGTCTTCCTTTTATTGGAATGGATTCCGTGATAACTTCCATCTCCCGCCATTCGTTTTTGTATCGGTATTGGTTTTGATTTTCAGGGTTGAGGTCATAGACATAAAGGTCTTCCCCATCGGTTCGGAATACCGTGAGACCCCAAGCACCGTATTCATTATGACCTATGGAAATTCCGGGTATTTCCGGTTCTCCGCCTCCAATGACATTCCAACCGGGAGCTACCAAATGGGCCATATAGCGTAAGGAGGGCACGGCAATGGTACGATGGGGGTCGTTGGCCATATAGGTATTGCCGTCTTTCATCAAACTTCCACTAACCACCCAGTTGTTACTGCCCAGGGCCAGGGAATCCGGCTGGGGACTATTTTGCTTAATAAATGCTGAAGTCGTTCCCGTCGTACGGTATTTTTTAATGATATCCTCGGGCTGAAAGGCGATTGGTTTCCGATAGGCATTATAGAGCCCCAAAATATCATCAAAAAGAAGTTCAGGGTCAATGTTTGTGTCCAAGGCGAGGATGGGCTCTTTGGGATGGAACCACAACAATTCCTTCACTTTTTCCTCCCCAAGGAGCGCAACCGCACGACCAATCTGTAATTCTTGTCCAATGTTGCCCAAAAGGCCCTGATGTCTGGATATGACCACTTCAGGTGTCCATTGCTGTGGAAGGATATCGAGTAATTTGAATTCGAGGGGCAAGGATTCGGGGGTTTGCAGGATTTCGTCAATGTAGGCATTGACCCCGTTGGTGTATGCCATGATGATTTCAACACCATCATCATGATAGTGATTCATTTCAGTGGTCATATCTCCCCTAAATTGGAATAGTCTTGTTCCAATATCACGCTTCAACTCGCGTTCACCGAGAATTTCAGCAACGGTTCCCGTAGCCTGCCTTCTCCAAACTTCAAATTGGAACAAGCGATCCCTGGCAGCAGCATACCCTTGGGCAAAAAAGAGGTCGTGTTGGTTATTGGCATAGATGTGATTGATTCCCCATTGATCGCGAATGATTTCAACAGTGGATTCCAAACCATCAATAGCAAATACTTGAGTGGATTGGGACTCTTTTTTACACGAACCAACCAGAACCAAAAAGGTCAACAAATAGTATCTTTTCCTCATTACTATGGAATCGCCTATTCTCTATTCACGAAAGTACCTTCCTGTAATACCATTTTGGATTTGGTGTTTGCCTCAATTTGTTCATTTGTGAACCATGCGGTTCTTAGCTCCTTTTTGGAGAACAACTCCAATTGATCTCCGTTATGAGGAGAGTCTTTTTGCGTAGCGTTTCCATAGCTCAAGAGAACATTGGCCTTTACTTGGTCGCCAAACTCAATGACACCGACCCAAGAATCGCCACCGCCCACATACATATTATTCTCATCGGCATCACCGGGCCATGCCACCCGAAAAACGCCCATACTGCCATCAATGCCATTGGCCGGTAAATCCTTCCCATTGTAATTGATACGATAATAGTCCCCCCACGGCGTGGCCAAATCCCCAAATTTACCTTCGATTTCCATGGCCGCCTGTTCCAAGAGTTCAACGGCCCTTTCTGGATCAGCTAATCCGTCTGGGGTGGTATTGGCGGCATCCATACTCCAGGATTTGGAGTAGTTGGAATCGTTCCAAGGACCAAATTTTCTGGCCCAGTTGTAAAATAAAAGCATTCCTTTGCTATCGGCATCTGATTCGCGATCCCAATTTTCCAATACTGTTTTGGCTTCTTTCGCTTTTTGACTTGTTGAGGCATCAACCGCAGCAAAAAGGTCATCTAGAATTCGGTCGGCAAATTCCAAACGTGTGGAAAGTTTGTAGTCCACCAACTCTTCAAACGTAATGGATTCATCTTCCAAAAGCATGCGCGCCGAACGTTGCGGTCGAAACGGCATGTATTGCGGGGCCATATAGCCCGGGTAATCAGCTGGATTGAGACTTGGTGGAATAGTACTGGTCCATGGTGGGTCATTGGCATTTTGAAGCCAGCCGTTGGCAGGGTTTTTTACCTTGGGTAAATCCGCATAATCGTGGACGTCAGTCCAGATATCCTCCGATTTACCTCCGGGAATGATACGGTCCCAATAGCTCCAGGCGTCCTCGCTTCGTTTTGGAACCAATCCATTGAACAGGTAAAATATGTTTCCGTCCTTATCGGCATACATCACATTCCAAAAGGGAATCTGTGCCATTTTAAGAGCCGTCTCAAATTCTTCGAAGTTGGTACTATTGATCATTCGCCACCATTGGAGGCTCATGTTGGGGCGGTCAAAACCTACCATGCGAATAGCCAACACCTTATCTTCCGTTTGATTGACCACAGGACCATGTACCGTCTTCATTACTGGAAACGTATGGTCTACCCAAGTGCTATCATTTTCCTTTATTTTTATGGTCTTTTGACTGGCCTCAAATTCTTTGCGCTCCCCATCCAATAGGTACCCACCATCCTTCAGTTCCAACTCATAGGTATCCGCATTGTCGATGGTATTGTCCGTATGACTCCACCCTAGGTTTTCATTGAACCCAATGGCAATTCCCGGAAGGCCCACAAGATTGGAACCGTACATGTTTTTTCCATTAAGATTGAGATGCGATTCCCAAAAAGTAAACTCCCCCCACCAAGGCAGATGCGGATTTTGAACCAACATGGCATTGCCGGAACTGGATCGTTGTGGAGAAATGGCATAGGTGTTGGAGCCCATATCGGGCCATTGCTGAATACGACCAAGATCGCCACCACCAATAAAACGCGTGAAAACTACATACATGGCGTGCATATTGACATCTTTGGTGGTAAGGGGCAAAATCACGCTATTTTTTTCGTCAATAGCTTCGGGATGCGCTTCGGCATAGGCATTCAATCCCTTGACAAATGAAGAGAACATCGCTTTTACCTCTGGGTCTTGTTTGGTTTGCCACTCATCCGCCAATTCTGAAAAGCCCAACGTATGCACCAACATATCATTCTGAAGTTTGCCCTTGCCCCAATATTCAGCACCTTTGCCACGCGAGTTGCCATAGAGCTCTACGATGAGATTGGCATGATTGTGCATTTGCGCCCAACCTTGGGCAAAGAAAAGGTCTTCGATATTGTCCGATGAAATATGGGGAACACCCCAGGTATCCCAAACTAAAGTGGTTTCAGGAATTTCCTTTTCTGCACAATTAAAGCAAAGAAAACCGAGCAAGATAAGCCCAGGAAGATATCGTTTTTTCATGGTAACGTGTTTAAAGTTCGAACTCCTTTAAAGATAACAATATGACCTTAAGATTGGATGTTTTGTGGGACTTATTTCATGGTAAAGGCATCTCCTTGCTTTTTAAGCTGCCATGCGATAGTAAATAGCAATATCGAGGGAACAACCAATATCAAGGCCGGAATCCAGGCTTTGAGGTAAAGGGCAAGAAAAGCATTGATGAGCACCAGAAAAAATATAACGTAATAGATCGAATATGTCCTTTGACCGTCCTGCTTGGGCGCCAAAAAACACAACACACCCAAGCCCACCATTTCAATGGTAGGTAGAACAAAAAGTACAGGAAAAATAGACTTAATACCATCCGAAAGGTTGGAAGCATTTACTTTTTCGGTAATAAACAAGAGACCGCTACCGTGTAATGCTGCCATTAATAGTAAAAGGGCGCCTGAACCATACGCCAGCGATTTTAAACGTTTGTTTTTCACAGTTTTCGTTTTACGGTTTTCAGCACTTTCCAAACGGGGTGTTCCATTTCCTTAGGTGATAAGCGAAAAAGCCAAAATTCACCCTCAAATTGTTTTTCTATGGCAATATTGAGATTGATGGTTTCCTTTGTAAAGAAGCCGTCAAGGGTTTCCACTTTTCCGGTATATCCATTAGACGTATTTTTCAGGGAAATGGTTGTCTTCACGGTATCGAAATCACCAACGGCTTTCATCAGCCCATCATAGTATTCCTTGAGGTATTGTTCCATATTTTCTTTACCTATAGCAAAGGGTTCTTCCAAGACCCAAGCAAAGGAATAGGTCCAAAATTCCTGACTTTCGGGACGGTTCCACCCAGGCGAAAAATAGACTTCCTCGTGACCTGTAAGGGGTAGGTTAGGTGCAAAGGAGAGGGGGAACTCCAGTTTTTCAAAACGCCAATCATTCGGGGCGTGGAGTCTCCTTTCCCCTTCTTGGCAAAAGCAAAAAAACATAAAGCAAAAACTAAGACAAAGAAATGTAAACAAAGGTTTCACGTAGTGATGGATTGATTGGTCTTAAAGGTAGTCAATCCAATGTTCAAGTGTTGTAGCTTTCCCGGGAAAGCTATTGCAATTGGTACTTCAAGCGGTATTGGTAGGGATTACTGCCCGGAGTTTCCTTTTTTAGTTTGGGCAAGCGTTCAAACTGACCTGTAGCCAACATCTTTTTTTGGAAACGACTACGATCCACTCGTTCGGAAAGTATGGTTTCATGCAGTTGGTGCAGTTGGGGCATGGTGAATTCAGGAGGGAGCAAATTGTAGGTCAATTGTTCTTTTGTGATATCTTCTTTAAGTCGATTTCGAGCTTTGGAAATAATGGAATCATGGTCAAGTCCTATGTGGGGCAATTGGTCAAAGTCGAACCATGCCACAGCATCATCAAATTCCCCTGGTTCAGGGTGTAATTGGGCCATATCCACTAGGGAGTAATACGCTAACGTCACAAAACGTTGGGCAATCCAATGATCTTCATTCCACGGTAATCCCTGCTGTTCAAAATATGTTTGGAATTCCTCTGAAAAATTTCTGTTTTTATCCCCAAAAACACTAAGAAACTTAAAATGGGGTTTTTCGAGTGCCGTGCGCTCCCTTAAGACGCGATGTACCGCTGTATCCACCGATTCGTCAATTTTGATATATCCTCCTGGTAATACCCATACATCGGCAACATTTAGTAAAAGGCATTTTAGTTTTCCATCTTCATAACCGATAATAACTAAATCCAAAGAGAGGTTGGGCAAAAAGTTTTGCTTCCCATATTCCAATATTTTTTCTAGCTCCACCATCCAAAAATACGATTTTGTGGCGTTATGTCACAAATTATTAATTATATTTGTGTCGAAAAGACACAATTACAATATCATGAAGAAAAAAATAATCCTCGTTCTAAAGATTTTGGGAGTGTTGGTATTGGTCCTCGCCCTAACCGCTTTTTTCGGTTTTCGTTATTTCAGTAACACTTTTTTGAAATTTGAAAAAGACTATGCTGAACAAACTGATTTTAAGGAATTGTCGGAAGGGGGGTATGCGTATTTAGACAGAAATGGAAATGGTAGTCTTGATGTGTATGAAGATGATCGCCAACCTATTGAAGCAAGGGTGGCTGATGTCCTTTCTCAAATGACCTTGGAAGAAAAAATCCACCTACTCAAAGGTTCGGGCATTGCCTCGGCCATGGGACAAGGTGAACCGGGTGGTATTCCTGGAGCCGTAGGGACCATTGTGCCTACACCAAGGCTGGGCCTACCCACCGTGTATCTTTCTGATGGACCGGCAGGATTGCGCATCATGCCCAATAGGGAGGGTGAGGACAGGACTTACTACTGTACCGCCTTTCCGATAGCTACGCTTTTGGCATCCTCTTGGAACGAAGACCTCATCTATGAAGTAGGTGATGCCATGGGCAATGAGGCCCTGGAATATGGTATTGATGTGATTTTGGGACCCGGTGCCAATATCCACAGGCATCCCTTATGCGGTCGAAATTTTGAGTATTTCTCCGAAGATCCCTTGTTGAGCGGATACATGGGAGCAGCTATTATTAATGGTATTGAGCGTAATGGAGTGGGTACTTCGGTCAAACACTATGTGGCCAACAATCAGGAGACGGAGCGGTTTTTTAATGACGCCCGTGTGTCCGATAGGGCCCTTCGGGAAATCTATCTTAAAGGATTTGAACATATTGTAGAGCGTTCACAACCGTGGACCATCATGTCATCCTACAATAAGGTTAATGGCACCTATACCTCTGAAAGTAAATTTTTGTTGACGGAGGTACTCCGTGATGAATGGGGATTTGAGGGCTTGGTCATGACAGATTGGTTTGGGGGTCAAAATCCCCCTGCACAAATCGCCGCTGGTAATGATTTGTTGGAGCCAGGCACCAAGCGGCAATGGGATGCCTTGACCGAAGCCGCCGAAAAGGGGGAACTTTCAGAAGCTGATATTGACCGTGCCGCCAGTAGGATTTTGACCTTGATTTTCAAGAGCAAGAAAATGCAGGATTATGACTACCAGGAGAACCCTGATTTGGAAAAGCATGCGGAAATCACCAGAAATTCTGCAGCTGAAGGGATGGTTTTGTTAAAAAATGAAGGGGTGTTGCCATTGACCAATATTAAAAATGTGGCCCTATTGGGCGTTACTTCGTATGAGTTTATTGCCGGTGGTACGGGATCGGGAGATGTCAATGAAGCCTACACCATTTCATTGGAACAAGGGTTATCCAATGCCGGTTTTGAAATCAATAAAGCGGCCAAACAAGCTTTTGAGGCACATAAGGAAGCGAATGTTGAAGGCTTCAAAAAACCGGAGGGAATGGAAGCTGTTTTCAATCCTTTTACCCCACCTGAAATGAACTACTCAACAGCCCAACTGGAAGCTATTGTTTCCAGCGCTGATGTGGGTATTCTTACTTTGGGTAGAAATGCGGGTGAGGGTGGTGACCGTAAGGAAAAGGATGATTTCCTGCTCACCCAAACCGAGCAGGAAATGATTACTGCGCTCAGTGACGCCTTTCATGCAGCCGGTAGGAAATTGGTTGTGGTGTTGAACATTGGTGGGGTCATTGAGACCGCCTCTTGGAAAAGTCAATCGGATGCTATTGTATTGGCATGGCAGGGAGGTCAAGAAGGTGGAAACTCCGTAGCGGATATTTTAAGCGGAAAGGTGAATCCCAGTGGCAAACTACCGATGACCTTTCCCATAAATTTGGGGGATCATGCTTCACATGCCAACTTTCCTAAAGATCCCCAGATGATGAGCATTACTGGAATGATGAAAAATCTGATATTTCCACCCAAGGAAAAGCCAGAAGCTGAGTGGGTCCGTGATGAAGACTTTACGTACTATGATGAAGGTATTTATGTAGGGTACCGCCATTTTGATAAGGAAAATATGGAGGTCTCTTATCCTTTTGGATACGGGCTAAGTTATTCGGAGTTTGAATATGGCGATATGGAAGTTGTTGCAGTAAACGATACCGTGAACGTGAACCTAACGGTTAAAAATATTGGTAAAGTGCCTGGCAAAGAGGTTGTCCAGATTTATGCTGAAAAGGAAAATTCCAGTATTGATCGACCGGTTCAAGAGCTACGGGCGTTTGCCAAAACACAACTTTTACAGCCTGAAGCCGTAGATAGCATTTCCATTCAGATTCCGGTCAAGGAATTGCGCTATTGGAACGAGCAAACCAATAGTTGGGCCTTGGAAAAAGGGAGTTACCATATCAAAGCAGGTGCTTCTTCAAGGGATATTAAGCAGAGAAAGGAAGTGGAGCTCTAAACATCAAATGGAATCCATGTAGTATAAGATACTGATAGCTCCAAGCGTCGCCCAAGTCACAACAATAACCCAGTACAGCACTGGGTTTTGTTTTTTTGAAACAGGTTCAAATAAATGGGTATGCCCCGAGCGAATATCCATAAACACCCAAAAAGCAAAAAATAGGCCCCAAATCCATGACCATCCCGTTAGGAAGTAGGCCAGAATAAGACCCAGACCTAATAGGGCCCTCCATGGAACGGATTCCCCAGGTGCCCCCTTTGGTGAAACCTTACCACAAGCTGGGATAATATGAAAAAAAGCGCCAAAGGGATCGGCGAGTGCGGTCAATTTATCGTCTTCATAAATGAAGGAACCTCCATGTTTCAGTACTTCTTTCTTGGTAACGGCCACATCTTCAACAGCAAAAAATGTTCCCCAATATTCATAGGTACCTTTTATATTATTACTGACCACATTGATGTTGCCAATAGTTTTTTCTTGGGTGTCCAAAATATTGTACCGCCCGTCTTCAATTTTAAGAATCTTCCAATTGAAAATACCCTGATAGAAGGGTTTGATTTTTTCTAAGTCCGAGACGAATAGTTCGTTCCAAACCAAGGCATTTGTTTCGTCTTCATAGCGATGTTCCAAAATATCACCTTCATAAATGGTAAATCCTGCTCCTAAGGGATCTCGAATAAGGGCAATTCCCCCAATGATGTTTTCGGCATCAACAAATTCTACAATACCGCCCAGTTGTTTGGCCTTGGCCGTGGTCTCCACTACACTCTCTACTTGGATATAACTCATCCAAAAGGACGGCATGTTCATGTCCCTGAACTTCTGCGGGGTTTCATAAATTCCGGCGATTTCTTTTTCCCTATGGGTGGCCATGAAATACGAACCATCCTCGGTTATGTAGTCCCAATCAAAAATTTGGGAATAGAACTGTTTTGCCGTTTCTAAATCATAGGTTGAAAGGTCTGCAAAGACAAAGTGGTTTTCGGTCATTTTGAACGCTGTGAATGCTAAAAATAACCAAGCTTTACAACAATCTCAAATCGTGAACCAATTAGCGTTCCAAAGGTCTTAAGTAGTTTGTAATTACATATTCCCCAATCTGAGTTCCCAATCGATGTCCCTCTTCCGAATCATACCTAAAATGAATGCCCAAATACACCCTGGACATCGAGGCTTCGAGTCCGGCTTGGGAAAAGCTCGAAAACGTTCGGGCCGGGGGATCCATTTTGATTTTCTCAGAGAAAGGTCCAGCCGATTCGACTTCTTCCGTCACCATGGTAAATTCATAATCATCCCCGGTCATCAGGGTCTCCGCTAAAACGGTCATGGCAGCAGAACTGGCCGTACCATGGGCTGATGGATATGATGGAAAGGCATAGGTATGATTGTGGAGGTTGTTCCATTCCGTATCGGCTTCGGTATCCGGATTGCCATCGTTTTCCGCCCAACGAATCGCCGTATAAGGCCGCCAATGGTTGTAGTGAAATTTATTGTCAAAGACGTTGATGTAGGCATCATAAACGGTCATGTTCAACAAGGCAAAAGCCCTAGCAGCTTCCCAAAGGTTGAGATTTTCCTTTTTTATGAGCTGCCTTGCCAATCGATTATGGGAATTCTCCACAAAGTCTTTCCACCACATCGCCAGATGTGCTTGATCTGCAGTACGAGTGGTACTGTTTTGACCGCCAACCTGCTTCACCTCATTAAATGCCGCGGTATAGGCATTACTATTGATTTCTGGTGGTGGTGGCGATCTAAAATGGTTTTGACTGGGCAATGCAAAAGGTTGGGCCTTGGCCCAACCTGAACCAAAAATAAAGCCTTCTGGGGTACCGCTGTGTTCGTTGAATTCGGCATATACTCCCGGTGCCATAGGGTGCCAGGTGTACTCAGCTTCTCCATTCCAAGCGTCTTCCATCCTTTTGTTAAGGATGGCTTTGGCACTTGCCGCCCCAAGTCTTTTGGCCAATGAAATCTCGATTTCCTCCAAATCAACCAGCCAGTTCTGCAGTTCTTGGTCAAATCCATTCTTTTGGTCGGGATATTGGCTCAACGCTACTTCATAAAGGGCAAAGGCCGCACTGCCAATAGGATGTGCGTGTACGGTTTCCCGCTTATAGGTGTATCCCTCACATTGGGTTGATATCACATTAAGGACGTCATGGGCGGCTATATGCATCATGGTGGCCGTTCGTAGTCCCTTTAAAGTCAAAAGACCATCTTCTTCCACGGCGATTTGCATTATTTTTTTGTTCCATGCGATCAATACATCGGGATGATAGTCATTAATGTCCAACTTTTTTGGAGTACAGTTCGAGGTAAGAATGCCCAAAATCAGGATGGCAAAAATGGGCTTTCCGAGAATTCCTGAATGAAGTTCCATGTTTATAAAAGATTGATTAAAAAGGTTTTGGGTTGACTGATTTCAAGATAGTTGAAATTCAGCTTACTGCTATGAATTCTGTATTGTTGGTCATATTTCCTATGTTATTGGAAAATATTGTCAAAAAATGTTTCCCTGCTTTTGCGACGAAATCAATTTTGATTACTTTTCTGTTCAGCATGGTACGTGACATCATCAATATCAATGATTTTATCGTTTTGGTGGAACAGGCCAATTCGGACAAGGTCATTGTCGATTCTTGCCAATTTGATGAGCCCCTAATTGCGGTGGCCTTTTATGGCTCTGGGAATGTGCATTTGAATATGCAAAATGGGGGCCAAAAAAATGAGTACGAGAACACCAAAGGACTGGCCATTTCCTTTTATGCCGATACCACTGTGGATTGTATCCATACGGTATCACCCAATAAACCCTTGGAATGCGTCTTGATTGCCACGGCACCTAAAAATCTGCAGAACCTCCCCAATGGGGAGGGAGAGCTTTTTAGTGACCTGTTGGAACAATTGGTCAATCCCTCGGATTCCTATGTAGAGGGGCCTCGCTTTTTTATGACGCCCGAAATGGAGCAAATCGTCAACAATATTTTTAGTAATCAATACGAAGGCAAGGCCAAAATGATGTTTTTCCGCAGTCAGATTACAGCTTTGTTGTCACATTTCTTCTGGCAGTTATCCACCTTGGAGACACAGGACATCAAAACAACGGAACGCGAAAAATTGTTTCAGGCCAAGGAAATTTTATCAAAAAATCTCGACTCACCCCCTTCACTAGCCGAGCTTTCCAGACAGATTGGACTCAATACGTTTAGGTTAAAAAAAGACTTTAAAGAACTCTTTGGAGTACCTGTTTTCAAATACCTTCAGAATGAACGGATGACTACGGCACACGATCTAATACGAAGGGAAAAGGCCACAGTGCAAGAGGCCGCCTGGCATGTGGGCTATGACAGTCTAAGTTCTTTTTCAAACGCCTTCAATAAAAAGTTCGGTTTCCGTCCAAGCGAAATTAAGGTCTAGCATCCTTATTTAGCTCCTAGTCATAAGGTTTCTCCTTTTCGAACAAATCATTCTCCTTTTTGAACAAATCCCCTGATGAGGGCTGCTCTAGTTTTGAACTATAATTAAAAACAAAACCCTCATGAAAGCCCATAATGGGCATTAATAAAAGCAAATGATTATGAAAAAAATTAGAGCAATTACAATTGGAATGGGCATCTGGGGATTAGGGGTCGGTGCCTTCGTAAGTTCCTTTTTTATCCCCTTACTTGAAAATGCCCAGCTACAGGCCAATCTGGTACTGTTTCTGGCAGTGGTACCCTTGGTATGGTTTGGTGCAAAACTTTACTATAAAAGTGGTAGCACGACCCAGGGAGTTTGGGTAGGACTTACTTTCTTCTTGGTAGCAGCAGTACTGGACGCTCTCATCACAGTGCCTTTTTTGGTAGCTCCAAATGGAGGCAGTCATTTGGAATTTTTCACAGACCCTGGCTTTTGGCTAATCGGTCTGCTATTCATTGGGATAGCAATAGTGTACTGGTATCTCAAAGTAAAAAGAACCGCTGAGTTTATTTAATCAATCAAAAATCATCAAAACAATGAATTATGGAAATGACAGCAAGCAATCTAACCCTTTTCGCGGCAACACTATTAATTGGGCTTACCGCCGGACTGTGTTTCACCTGGGGCAACGCCGTAACCCCTGGTATTGGACAATTGGACGACCTGAGCTATCTGCAGGCTTTTCAAAAAATGAATAGAAGTATTGAGAACCCGCTCTTCTTTGCGGTATTCTTTGGGTCATTTCTAGTGGGCCTTGCCGCCATTTTTACGAACAAGGGAGTTTCTCCCGAGCACTTTAGATTGGTCACCTTGGCCATAGGTATGTACTTCCTTGGTGTGGTTGTAGTCACTGTGGTAGGTAACGTGCCCTTGAACCAAATGCTGGACAAAACCGATTTGGCCAACAGCAGCATAGAACAAGTACAGGGGCTCAGGAAACGATTTGAACAGCCCTGGAATCGCTTTCACATCATTAGGATCCTAGCAGCTACCATATCCTTTGCGCTATTGGTCATTGCTGGAATCAACAAATAAAAACAAGAAAACAAAGTAGTAACACACATTTAAAATTGAATATCATGAAAAACAACATTTTAGTATTGGGAGGAACAGGAAAAACGGGAAGACGAATTGTAAAACGGTTGAATGACCTAGGGCACCATGTGCGGGTCGGATCAAGAGGGGCAACCCCTTCATTTGACTGGAATGATCCGGCCGGTTGGCCAGCCGTATTGGAGGGCATGGAAAAGGTGTACATTACCTATCAACCGGATCTGGCCGTACCCGGAGCGAAGGAAGCCGTTGAGGCGTTAACCAAAGTAGCTAAGGAAAAAGGTGTAAACAAGTTGGTTCTGCTATCAGGAAAAGGGGAAGTGGAAGCCGAACGTTGTGAGCAAATTGTTTTGAATTCGGGGATCAACAGTACCATTATAAGGGCGAGCTGGTTCAACCAGAATTTTAGCGAGAGCTTTTTCTTGCCCCCCATCCAAGCCGGAGTGGTTGCTTTGCCCATGGCACATTTGGGAGCACCTTATGTAGACGCCAACGACTTGGCCGACGTTGCCGTAAAACTATTGCTCAGTGATGATCACCAAGGTAAGACGTATGAGTTAACGGGACCAAGCTTATGGAATTTTGAACAGATTACTGCAGCCATTGCCGAGGCCACAGGACGTGAGTTGACATTTATTCCCATTAGTTTGCAGGAATTTGTAGCAGCACTTAAGGAACAAGGAGTACCTGGAGATGTGGTTTGGTTAATGGAATACCTTTTTACTGAAGTTTTGGACAATCCTACCAACCAAGTGGTGACCAATGATGTGGAACAATTACTGGGGAGACCTCCCGTTGATTTTCTACAGTATGTGGAAGAAACCAGCAAAACTGGCATTTGGAATGCCAAAGTGGAGGCTTAGCAGCGCATTTCTAACAATAGGACACCCCTCCCAGAATTGGGAGGGGTGTTTTCGTTAGTATTGGGTATGAGGTTTGAATCTTATTTTAATCAAATCGATCGATACGTAAAAAATCAATCCGAAAATTTGTGGAACCTGCATTGATAAGGTCGGCCAACACCTCCCCAATGACACTCACGAATTTAAAGCCATGTCCACTAAAACCAGTGGCAAAGACCACATCCTTGTCATAACCAGGTAGAAAATCCACGATAAAGTGCTCATCTTCGGTTTTGGTATAAAGACAGGTCTTCATTACCAAGGTGTTTTGATATCCATCTGGAATAAATTCATTTAAAAATTGAATTAATGCATGTTCGTCCTTAGCCCTTGGAGTTCTGTCCACTTTGTCAGGGTCGGTAGGCTCACCCCCTGGATGGTGCATGCCCAATTTCAGACCTAAAGGGCCACCAAACTGGCCAACGGGTACAATAGGGAATCCATAAAAATCATGGTCATCGTTTCGAATCAACCAACAAGGAAATTTTTCCATAGCAAAGGCCGTCCATTTTTTGGGTTGTACCCAAGCCAACGGCTGTCGCGTAACGGTTAATTTTGAGGCAAGCTTTGGGACTAACTTCTTCGCCCACGGGCCTGCCGTAACCACCAATTTTTTGGCTTGGTAGATATCACGGTCCGTGGTCACGGTAACGTTTCCTTTATGGTAGTTCCAATGGATTACCTTTTCTCTGGTTTTAATGGTAGTCCCATGGAACAAGGCTTGCTGAACGAGGAGCAATATACAGCGTTCGGGCGTCAGAAATCCGGCATCGGGTTCCTCCAATCGTTCAAAATCCGGAGGGAGGTGAAACTGCGGATATTTCTTCCGACACTCTTCTTCCGTTAGTTGATTAAGGGGAATGTTGTATTGTTTTGAGGATTGTTTTACGGTCTGTAAAAAAGGGCTATCCGACGTACCAAAATACACCATCCCCGTTTTGAAGAATACTTGGGTTTCGGTTTCAGCCTCGAGCGTTGCCCAGTTTTGGTAGGCCCGCTCCAATAAGGGAACATAGACCGTGGCTTCCCCATAGGCTTTTCGAATAATGCGACTTTGCCCAGCGTGGGAACCCAATTCATGGGTGATGCCAAATTGTTCCAGCCCCAAAACCCTATGGCCTTGCTTGGCCAAATGGTAGCAAGCCGAAGCGCCCATACTGCCCACTCCTATTACAATCACATCATAGTGGTTATTTGATACAGGATTTGCCATGTTTACTTGAAAGGAAGAATAGCAATTTGATCATAAAAATAACCTTTTTGATTTTCCTTAAAATGAACCAAAACCAATGAAAAAAAGGATTACTGTATTTTTTCGGTTGGCAAGGAAGAAAAAGGGGGCATCGATTTCGATGCCCCTCCTTCATGCTAATGATCGATTAGCGTGGATGCCGTAAACCGGTACTGTTCCCATTTGGGAAGTGGGTGAAATTGACTGGCCTGTACATCCCTAAACAGGCGTTCCAATTCGTTCTTCACATAAAAGCTACGACCTCCAACCAATTCGATGGCCAAGGCAACGCTTTCCCGGCAGGCTTCCGCCACATTGGTTTTTAGACTGAGAATTTCTGCGGAGACGCATTTGTTTGGTTTAAACTCCAGTTCATTGGTCCTGGCATACATGCTCTGCCATTGTATTAGTGCCGACATCCATGCATTGTTCAGTTTTCCCAATAGATAGGGAACATGACCTTGATCCTTGGTATTGGAAGCATGGTCCAAAGCTATTGCTCTCGCCCGTTCGGCAATGCCAACATAGGCTGACATGATTAGGGGCATGGCCACCGTAAGTACCACATTCCAAACAGGGTGGAACTCGTCCTTTTCGCGCTCTAACGCAATGGCGCTATCAGGTACATAAACGTTGTCCAGTACTACGGTTTGTGAACCGGTGGCCCGCATGCCCATAACATCCCAATTGTCCAATACGCTAACCCCTTCTGAGGTAAAGGGAACGCCAAAATGGAGTACCTTCCATTGCTTTTTTTCGTTTAGGTAGGGCGCGGAGGTGACCAAAATATCGCCAACTGCAGATTGACTGGCAAAGGCCTTTTTGGCACTGACCAAATACCCTCCATCCACCTTTTCCATGCTACCATTGGAACCCAACCAATCCCGTGCCCCTGTGCTTACTAAAACGAGCTGGTTATCGGCCACATTGGTCAAAAGTGGGGCACCTTCCCCTTTGTGCTTGTATTTCCATGCTGTTGCAGCCATTAAATGCTGGTGCATTGAAAAGGCTAGGGCGGTGGAACCACAATGGTTTCCTATGGTTCTGATTGTGTTGCATACCTCGGAATATTTCAGACCAGCGCCTCCCAGTTCTTTGGGAACCAGTAACGAAAAGTATTCGTTTGCCTTTAATAGGTCGTAATTCCTATAAACAAATTCTCCTTTGGTATCTTGGCTTGCGGCATTTTCTGTGAACGTTTTTGCCACATGGGCCGTTTTTTCCACCCAATTGGGTGTATCTATTGCTATAGTTTCCATTAGTATTGTTTTGTTGTACTATCTAGGTTGTTGAAATTATACTCTGGTTTTTTTTTGTTCGGCTGTTTCCGTTTGGTTGGTTCCCTGATCGTAATTGATGGAATACCATCCAAAGAACATTGGTCTTTTGTAATATGATTTTGTTTTCATGATTTGATTGTTTTTGTTTTTTGATGATGCTAGAGGAGATTTACTTCAGTTCCTGTTTTAGAGCGGGAAGACCCTTAGTCTTTCTACTCCACTTTGTAAAGGGAATGAGCATGGGCTTTTTGGACTTGTAGTCTTTATAGGTATCCCCAAACTCAGCCATGAGGTCTTTCTCTTCGAACAAGGTTCCAATGATTACGTAAGTTGTTATGGCAATGGCAAAGACCAGATGCGTCGCCGTCATATTGGGCGTAGCCCACATGCCCAGGAGCATCCCAAAATAGAGCGGGTGACGTACGTATTTGTAGAATAGCGTAATCCTAAACTTCAATTGGGTGTATGGCTTGTTCATCAGCTCCAAAAAGGTCTGGCGAAGTCCAAAAAGGTCAAAATGGTTGATAAGGAACGAACTGATAAAGAGTATGGCCCAACCGGCGAAGAAAAGGCCGTACAGTACATAGTAAAGAACGCTGCCCGTTTCCACCAACCAAAGCTGTCCCCCGATGGGCTGCCAGTTATATACCAGGTTGAAAAGCAAAAGCCCCGAAGCTAGAACAAAAGTACTTCGTTCAATAGGTCTGGGAAAATACTGTGCAAAGAGGTCCTTAAACCATTTTCTGGCCATCACACTGTGCTGTACCCCAAAAAGGGAAATCAGCAATAGGTTGTTCAATAGGGCCCAAACAAGGGACACTTGAGGTTCTTGGTCGATTCCCATTTCTGGAATCAAGTTGCCCACCGAAGCAATCCAAAAGAGGATGGATGCGAATGCGATCAAATACGCAACGATGGAATAGGTAAACATTAAAATTTTCTTCATGACTTTTCGATTTTTAAATTCGGGACAAACGTAGACATGAAGAGGGCCTTCCTAAGAATATTAGAGGATTACAAATGGGTTACCTTAGGGATATCAGGGGATTACAAATGGGTTACAAAATGTGTTTTTTATTTCGTAAAATATTCATGATCAATATATTGTAAAAAACAACTACAAGGTCTGTAAAAAAGCGGATAAATCATCTTCTGGAGTAAGATGGAGTTTTTTTCTGAGCCGATTTCGACTCATTTTTACGGATGAGGGATTGATGTTTTGAAGGGTCGCAATCTGCTTGGTATTCAAATTAAGTTTGATGAACGAACAAAGGCGAACCTCGGTTTTGGTCAGTCCGTCAAACCTATCGTTCAGCCGGGCGTAGAACGAACTGCTTAACTCGTCCACTTTTTTATAAAAATCGTCACTGTCCTTGTTCACCCAAATCTTGTTCTTGATTTCTTCTTCCAATAATTCCAGTTCCTTTTGGCGCTTACGCCCAGTGGCTGCTTTAAGGGAATTCAATCGCTCACCCAAGGATTCAGCCCATTCCTGATTATTGGAGATATTGACCGCCATGGTGGTCAGATCCTTTTTCTTGAACTCAATCTCCGTGTTCAACAATTGGTTCTCCACTTTTTTCAGTTTTAGGTTTTGACGGTATTTATAGTACAAAAAAGTCAAAAACCCTATAACTGCCAGACTGACAATTAGCAATATGTAAAACTTGGTGTTCTGCTTGTTCAACTGCCGTTCGTAGGCCACCTGTTGTGCAGCTTGCTGCTTGTGAAAATTAATGCTATCGGCCAATTGTTTCTTTTCAAAGGCGTAGTTCATTTCGGCTCGGGTGATCTCTTGGGTGCGTTCGGCATTGAACAGTGTATCCTTAAGTTGGGAAAAACGTTCATGATAGGCCAAAGAAGCGCTGTAGTTCCCTAGGTTTTTATAGGCCTGACTTAAACAGGAACATGCTTCTTGTAACAGCAGACTGTGCCCAGTGGTCTCAGATATGTTTTTTCCCCTTAAACAGTCTTCCCGGGCATTGGCCCATTGTCCGGTTCGTAAATACGTGCGACCACGATAGACTAGGGTAGAGGCCAAACCATCCCGGTCGTTCAGTTTTGTCTTTAAGGCAACGGCTTTATCGTGCAGTTCCAAAGCCTTTTCGTAGTTTTTTATTTTGCTGTATTCCGCTCCCAAATTGGAATACCCCCTAGCCTCGGAAATAGGGTCACTTACTTCTATTGCTATTCGGACACTTTCATTAAAACTGGCAATAGCCAAATCATGCTTTTGCTGATAGGAGTGGATGAGGCCAATATTATTATGTACATGGGGCAAACTTTCCTTGAGTCCCATTTTCTCTTTGATGCTCAAACTTTTCTGATAGTAGTTCAAAGAAGTATCAAAATCCTTTAAGTCATTATGGACGTTGCCCAAATTATTCAGTGCACGGGAAATGGTAGGGCCATCATTGATTTTTTCCGCTAACTTCAATGATTTTAAAATGTAGTCCTGAGCTTGGGGATAGTTGCCCATTTCATAAAACACGGTACCAATGTTTCCCAGGATAATGGCTATGGCACGGTCATCACCAAGCTCTTGTACCAATTCATAGTTTCTCAAAAAAAAGTCCCGCGCCTCCGCATATTGCCCTTGCTGTGCGTGTGTTATACCAATCCATTTGATGGCATCGGCTTCCCAAGCTTTATTTCCAGTATGTTGTGCAAAGGATAATAGTTTATTCCCGGTGGACCTTGAGCTATCGGGACCAAAACGCATGTTAAATCGGGCTAGGGCCTGACCGGCTTCAAAACGAATGGAATCGGCTTCGACAGTACTATTGAATTTGAGTAGCAAGCTGTCCTGCACATTGGACTGTCCTTGAAGTTGCCCAATGGTAAATAGCAAAAGCCCCAATACCGTAAAATATCGCTTCAATTTGGTTGATTTACCATTAAAAATAAAATATCTTATGGAATATCAAGTACTTAAAGGAAAAGTAGCATTTTGGGTAGCCTACTGCTCCCTAGTTCGCCATGGTGATTACCACGTTCCCCCGTTTCCTACCGGTTTCCACATAGGTATGGGCCGCAACAATGGCATCCAAAGGGAATTTCTTGTCAATAAAAGGTTTTATTTTACCGCTTACGGTCAAGTTGACCACTTCTTGGAGCTGTTCCCTTTTTTCAGCGGTAATGGATGTGATGGAAACGAAAGCGCCACCCGGTTTTAACACCTTTTTGGCTTTGGATTTTGAGGTTTTTCCTACGGCGTCAAACACGATGTCGTAGGTGCGGTCTTTTTTCGTGTAGTCTTCCTTTTTATAATCGAGCATGGTATCGGCCCCCAGCGATTGGAGCATATCAAAGTTGGCCCCACTGGATACGGTAGTCACCTGGGCACCATAGGCTTTGGCGATTTGAAGGGCATAACTGCCCACACTTCCAGAAGCGCCATAAACAAGCACGTCCATCCCTTTTTTTAGCCCAGCCTTTTTTAAAAGGAACAGGGCCGTCATTCCACCTACGGGAAGGGCAGCGGCCTCTTTAAAGGATAATTCCTTGGGTTTATGAAGGACCACGCCCTGCTTCCAGGTTTCAGGAAGACAAACGTATTGGGCATGGGAGCCTGAACGGAGCATCGTGGTGGTCCCTAACACCGCATCGCCTACTTGGAACTTCGTCACTTGACTTCCAATAGCCTCAACAGTTCCCGACAGCTCATGCCCCAAAATTTGTTTTTTTGGTCGGAACAGACCGAAGATGAGTCGCGCAGGAAGCCAAAACAAGGGCGGAAAGTCGGAACCCCGAAGCCGAACATCCCCGGATGTCACTGTCGCGAATTCAATTTTAACTAAGATTTCCCTGTCCTTGTGTTGGGGTTTTTCCACTTCGGTGACCTTTAGCACTTCTGGCGGACCGTATGTAGTATGAACAGCAGCTTTCATCATGACATTCCACTAGGGTTTACTGTAAAACATAATGTTCCAATGAAGGTACTCAGAAAATAAAAGTGGAGGTGAAGTATGCCTTTGTTTTTTGTACTATGGGTAGGTCTATTCTTCAAAGAAAGATTGCCACGTGGCAAACGCCGAACGCTCCACACCGTTTTCATCCAGAAGCCCGGTATCCCGCCATAACTGCCCAATATCCCGTACTTCGTGTGGAAATACTTCCCAAAGCGCATCGTAGTCCCGATGGGCCCACCAAACCACCATTTCGTAGTCTTGGGTTTGGGCATTGGTCAAAAGGGTTTCCAAAAAGGCATTTTGTTCCATTGGATTTCCGCTGATATCCACATTGAGATTGGGTATGATCAAATTTTCAGCAAGATGCCCACTTTCCACAATAGCAATGGGTTTGCTGGTATTGGCGTGCAAAAAGTCCAAGGTGGCTTGAAAGGCTTCAACCGTACGTTGATTCTTTAAAAAGGGATAGTAGCTGATGGCCACAAAATCCATTTGATTGACGTGTTCAAATACGGAAGTAATATACCCTTGGGCATCGGCAACATTGGGTTCAAAAAGGTTGTGCAGGGAAATGGAAACGGAGAGTTCCAGATTCGGAAAACTAGCTTTGGTTCGTTGGATGACGGCATTGATTAAGCGCGTATAGCCTTCCCACAAAACAGGGTTTTTAAGCGGCAGTTCGTTCACCTCGATGGCGACAACCAAATAGTCCGGTGCAAACAGGTCAACTAGATACTCCACATGCTGGGTGTAGGCATCTACGATTGCCGCATCGTTCAACTGATTATAGACAGGGACGGAACCGTCAAAATCGGTCTCCAAGTCATCCCTATCGATATTGAGCAAGCCTATGGAAAGCACCAAATCCGTGTTTGGGATTTTCCGACTTGCCTTTCCTTCCATTTCATTGGTGAATTCGGTAGGTAGGGGCAGATTATTGATATAGGCATTCCAGGGAATGGTACCATCCAAGTGTTCAATATACACATCAGCATTGGCAGCAATAAAGTCATAGGTGGTATTCACATCCTGTAGATTGGGACCAAAGCTCCAGGTGGTGAAACCCATGGAAAAGGAACGTTCGGACTGTTCCATTGTGGGAGTTTCCCTATCATTGGAACAGCCTAAAATTACTAGTGAAAGCGATACCACTGATATCCAAGAATTTCTTCCTTTTTTCAAAAGTTGTATTGTTTTAAGGGAATAACGAAAAAAAGGGAAGGTCTATTGGGATAAGCTCTTAAAAATGTTCGCTAAAGCTTCTAGTTTAAAAAACTAGACCAAACGTTTTGAAAAATAGATCCTGCGGTGCCCTTTCGGAAAATCCTTGATTTCACCAATGGGTTCATACCCATTTTTAAGATAAAACCCCTCCGCCTGAAAATCAAAGGTGTCCAACATGGCAATGATGGCCCCTTTTGCTTTGGCCTTCTCTTCCATATGTTTAAGTATTTGGGTACCATAGCCCTTATTTCGGTGTTCTTCGGCCACCCAGAGCAATTTGATTTCCAATCCACTCCAGTAGCCAATGCCCCCTAAGATACCTCCGATGAGCTCGCCCCGTTGATCCCTTGCCACAAATTCCATGGGGGTCCAAGCTGGGGCCGAAGCAGCGACCCTATTCAGATTGTAATCGTTAATACCATCGACAATATGCCGGATGTCTTCTTTTTGGGCTTCCGATATGGACAATGAGGAGGGGTGGGACATGCTTCCAATTCTTGGTGCCACGAAATTAATCAGCGGTTTCCAATGAGAGTCTTAGTTCTCCATTTTTTTCAATTGGAGGAACGCTTTGCATACAATTCCAAAGCTTTGAGGTAGTTCAATCCCCCTTGAAGGGATTGGTCATTGATAAAGCCATTCAGTTCTGGATGGTGTTCGGCAATCCAGTTGACCAACTGTTCCTTTTTTGTATTCCATCCGTCACCATCAAAGGAAAGGAACTCCTGAATTTCCAATGCATACATTTTACCCTCCTTAAACTGGATGCGTTCCTTGGACACCATAGGCCCGCCATTGAGGAACTGAATCCGTTGGCATACTTTGGAAACCGTGAGCACGACCCCCTCTTCATCGGTTTTTAGATCAAGAATCTCATAGGTGGGTCGAAAAACGGAATCCCATTGCAACCAGTTGACATAATCATTTATGGAATAAGCCGTGTTATAGGGGCCTTCCTTAACCCTGACGCTATCAAACTGCAATTGGGCGATGCGTTCAAAATCAGATCTATTCAGGGCTTGGTAATAATCACGGGCCAGCTGTTCTTCCTGGGGACGTTGGCAGGCGAGAAAAAGCAGGGTGAGAATTGCTAAAATGGTCGTCTTTGTGTTCATGTGTAGGGTATACCGTTTTAATGGACAGGTCAAAACTACTAAAACAGTACCTAAAATTCCTTCCCTTGGTTAAGGGAAGGTGGCATTTCGGCAACGAAATGACGGAAGGGATGGTTTTTTCTACCCTTTCCGTCCTCATGATATTCGGACACCTTTCCCTGTCTAGGGAAAGGAGCTTAATTGAATGACCAGAGAGGAAAAGGGAGGAGCTAAGTTTTTAGTTATCTAAACGGTTCAACCACTCCACCAGCCCCTACAAATAGCCTTCTGCTCAATCATGGGGCACCAGTTTTCCTTCCCGATTCGCTTTTATCTTTCCCCAGCGGGCGATGGCCAAAATCACGGGCAAGAGGGATTTCCCCTCTTCGGTCAATTCATATTCCACCCTGGGGGGCACTTCCGGATATACCGTTCTCTTGATGATACCATCTTCGGTCAGGGCCTTTAATTGTAAGGAGAGCATTTTATCCGTAATGTCGGGAATTAGTGCCTTTAGCTCCCCAAAACGTTTTTTGTCCTTCCTTAGGTACCAGAGTACCACCGTTTTCCATTTTCCCCCAATGTAGTGCATGGTCACATCTAGGGCACAATGAAATTCCTGGTTCAGCATTCGGAATTTGTACTTTTTTCCATTGATGATCATAGAAGCCTCACTGTTAAAAATGATAGTGCCTTTCTTTTTTGACACCTACTTGATATCTCGTGTTGGACACTATAGATTTGTTAGTATATAACTAAAATAAAGTTTTAAGATGAATATAGCAATTTTAGGTACCGGAATGGTCGGTAGGATGATTGGGGTAAAACTGCAGGAACTGGGTCATACGGTCACCTTGGGCACTCGTAATGTGGCCAATACCCTGGCCAACGAAAACAGTGATGCGTACGGTAACCCCCCTTTTAAGGAATGGCATAAAGATCATAAAGAACTGGCATTGGCGACTTTTAAAGAGGCGGCTTCGGATGCAGATCTCCTTTTCAACTGTACTGGGGGTATGATTTCCCTGAGCGTTTTGGAACAGGTGGGAGAGGATGTATTGCATGGCAAAGTACTGATTGATGTGGCCAACCCCTTGGACTTCAGTGGAGGGATGCCGCCTTCCTTGAATCCGGTGAATACCGATTCCCTTGGGGAACAGCTTCAACAGCGCTTTCCCAAGCTTAAAGTCGTAAAGACCTTGAACACCATGAATGCCCAACTCATGGTCAATCCTGGACTGCTGGAAGGAATGCACCATGTGTTTGTCTGTGGTAACGATGCAGCGGCCAAGGACCAGGCCAAGGAAATCCTTAACGCCTTTGGGTGGAACCCCGATCAGATTTTGGATTTGGGGGACATTACCAATGCTCGGGGTACGGAAATGCTGCTGCCCATTTGGTTACGCTTATGGGGCGCCTTGGGTATGGCAGAATTCAATTTTTGTATCCAACGGAATGGTTAATGGTACAGGATAGGTTTTTCTTTTAAGGGTTTAATTTTTTATGGCTGGCCCTGGACTTGGCCATTTTGGTGGCGTTGCCCTACATTACCAAGTGGCCAATTTTTCTTGATACTTCTCGATCAGTTTTTGGCAATACGCCTCCTTATTTTCTTTGATATGCTCCAGCTCTTCATAATCCCCAATGGTAGGGTTTAGGGTTCTTAGGTTATCATGGCTCCAAAGGGCCAGGTCGATAATCACTGGGGTCAGTTCCAAGGCTTCCTTGGTTAGGTGATAGTAATTGGTCTTTTGGTTGTCGGGTTTTCTTGATTTGGTGATCAAACCAAGTTCCTCCAATAATTTCAACCGTTTGGTCAGCACATTGGTGGCAATGGCCTCAGGGCGCTCACCAAAGTCTTTAAAGGTCTCTACATTTTCCATAAGCATTTGCTTGATGATGACCAATATCCATCGATCCCCTAAAATATCAAGGGAAGAGGTGATGGCACAACTGCATCTAAAGTCAATAGGCTCGTTTGAAGTCAACATAACTTTTCTTATTTCTGAGAATTTGTTTCAATTATTACTTGCTGTTAGAAAGTAATATTGTAGTTTTACTTGCTCATCGAAAGTAATACTAATTGTCCAACATAAAAAACACCACACAACTATGGAAAAAAGTACGGAACATTCCTTTAGGGAATATGGTGCCATTGAGACCGCATTGAAATCGTATATGGAATCCGCAAAAACGGGCGATGCCAGTGGCTATGCCAAAGACTGGTATGAACACACCCGTGTGGTGGGCACTCTTGATGGACAGTTTTATAACCTCACCAGGGATGAAACCATGCAATTTGCAGAACAATTGGGAGGTTCAGAAGGGGTGGAAAGCCGTATTGCCTATATTGACTATCAAGGAAATGCCGCCGTTGTTCGGTTGGAATCCTTGAACTGGGGTGGCGTTCGCTATACCGATTTCTTTCTTTTAAGCAAAGGGGAAGGCACCTGGAAGGTCAGCGGAAAGGTTTTTGATGCCCATGATCGGAATTGATGGAGAACATTCAGTGGGTTTTCTGTCTTTGGAGGAGTTTTTAACCTAGGGGAGCAGGAAACCACCCAAGGCAATAGTCTAGCAAATCAGGACACCATTATCCGGGAGCTATGGGTGTTATTCTGTAATTTTATCAAATCGTTGGTTAAGTCCACCGATGAATTGATGGGTCTTTTTATCAAATCCAACGATATTTCCTAAACTATCCCTTTTGAAATGAAACCATAATTCCGCATCCATATCGAAAAATACATCCTTGCCGTAGGGATAAATGGGAATGGGATCGCGGACAATACTCCTGCGTACAACCTGGAATTTCAAGGTGTCATTTTCCAAGACGATATTGTTCCAAAACACCTTACTTTTTTCAAACAAGTACGTTCCCACATATTCGTTCTGCTCGGCAGGGGTCATTGCTATTGGGGTTAAAAATCGATTCCGCTGCACCCGTCTTTCTTGGAGGTTGTACTTATCGCCATTCTCCAAAAGATAGAACTTGCCCTTTCCCGTTTCAAGGGTATCAATCTCGTTAAAATAGTCGGACCAAAAAGTGCCATCATAGATGGCCACATAGCGGTCCCCAATGACTTCAAATTCATTTCCTTGCACCACAATGGCCGTATTTTTATCTACACCGATTCCCAATAATTGAGGGTGGACCTTTAATAATTCGAACATATCGTACTGCCTGTTCCGTTCCAAATGGTGTTGGTCAATAGCCACGTTTGTGATAAACCCGAAACCCTCGTCGGGGTCACCCATAATGTTGTAGTTACCGTCTTCCGATCGATCCCCTCGTACCAAATAGGACCCTTGAATGGTTGCCCCTGCGGAATGACCGCCTATGATTCCGCCTCGGTTCAGTACCTTACGCAATTCTTGATGGGTTTTGGTGTGGAGATAGGTATCTGCCGTGCGCCATTGGCGCCCACCGGTCAACCAAACAGCGGTGGCCGTTTTTAAGGGTGCTACAAATGCATCACTGTTGGCAATCGCTGTATCTCTGGTCTGAAGGAATGTAATATTCTCGAAGCCTCTAACCCGGAATTGCCGCTCTAAAATTTTGAACTCTGGGTCATAGTTGATGGAGTTTTCATCAAAAGCTGTTGGGATGACCACCAGTTTGGCTGATGTTCCACCGGCCAAATCAAAAAACACCTTCCACATGTCGTTCGTAATACCACCACCGCCGATGAATAAGGCGCCATTTTTTGGTCCCATGGACCGGCTTCTGGTTTTAGTTACTTTCTGCTCTGAATCTTCGCAAGAATTCAGTGAAAAGAGGAGTAGGAGTGCGAATAGGGTTTTTGAAATTTCCAGTAGGTTATTCTTTTGGTTCATTGAAATGCCAAATAGTTTTTAAAAGTAAGGCATATCTGACCAACTATTGGTTTTTTCTCTGGGGTTGTGGGCCTGTTATCCGGAGCAGTGCAACACCTGCTGTGCAAGAACCACGTGACAGCGTCGCGCGGTAGCGGGGGAATGCCGCTGTGGTTCGGTTGGAATCCTTGAACTGGGGAGGGGTGCGTTATACCGACTTCTTTCTTTTAAGCAAAGGGGAAGGGACCTGGAAAGTTAGCGGAAAGGTTTTTGATGCCCACGATAGGAATTAATCAGGAACATCCGCAAAGTTTCCCGTTTTTGGAAAGGTCTTTATTTTCTGAGGAGTATGACAATTTCCAAAAAATATTACGGCGCTACGCGGCGGAGTTGTGCGGTAGTGGGCTCATTCACATTGGATAAAGCCATTCTCTTTTGTTGAACTCTTGCACCAACTGTTTTGATTTACTACATATGCTGACTTATTTAAACGATGTTTAATTTCAATTAATTCTAGGCTTGCATCATCTTTAGAACCAAATGGTCCAATTACGGTTCTATAATAATTATTTCTGTAATATATACTCACTTGTTTATATCCTTCATTCTTAGCTTTATTGACTTCGTATTGAGCAGCATCCAATGTTTTATCTCCCCCAGTTATAATTATCCATTCTCCAATTTCCGTGTTTAGCTTTTCTGCCTGTTTTTTAGCAACTTTCGCCTCATCTTTGGCACTTGAATCAGTTATGGCCTTTTCAATACTAGTCAAAATATTTACGGCTTCATTAGGATACAGTGAAAAGATAACGGCTCTTCCAATATTTCTTTCTGATTTATCTTCTGAGACCATTTTAGGAATATATTCTTTTAGGTTAGTTTCTTTTCTAATTGCAATTTGCTCTTTGAATTTTTCTTTAAGTAGATCAATTTCCTGTTGTTTCAGGTCAGAATTTAATGATTCAATTTTATGATTGCCCCAATAACCTAGAAATGCCACTGCTATTGCTGTTAATGTAGATAATATACCTGTTAGGGTATTTCCTTTAATTTCCATCACTTTCAATTTTATTTATTTTAGGCTTATCCATTGCACTGTATCCACTTCTCGTAAACTAGCAGTAGCGCATTTCTAGCTACAAACCTTTCGGTTTTGCATTTACCTTTGTACTATGTTGTATGTTTCGTTTTATTACTTATACACCCCATTTTGGGGCGTAATTATTTGATTATCATTGGTAGGAAAACACCCAAACCGATTAAAATTGTGGATACAGCTAAGTACCAATTAACTTTTTTATCTTTCCAGACTTGTCTTATGGAATAAGCTATAAAACCAATTAACATTGCCTTGTCTAGACTAAATGTGAAGAGTGAAATAATTCCCATTATAATAGCTACGGAATAAAAGAATTTGTCCAGTTCCTTTTCCTCCCAAGTATCTCGTATTAGAAGGTACCCGACGTAAACTAAAATCCCAGCGGTAGCTTCAACAGGCACTAAACCAACGAGAGGTGTAAATATCAAGCTTAATATCATCAATAAACCACATACAATTGCAACAACACCAGTTCTTCCACCAATAGCAATTCCAATGGAACTTTCAACAAACGTTATTATACTTGAAGTACCGACTAACGCTCCTAAAGAAGTTCCAATTCCATCTGTTTCAATTGCTTTTTCGATTCTTGGCAGTGTACCATCTTTTTCAGTAAGATTTGTGGATGCAGTTAGACCAATAAATTTGCCTATGCTACCATAAAAGTCAATGAGGAAGAATATTAGGAAAACAGGCAATAGCCTTAAGGTCGGAACTAGGTCTAACTTGAAAACGGCTGAAAACATTTCGGTTGAAAGTTCTGCTGGTTCTTTTTGAACTATTCCCTGTGTTTTACAGTAAATTGCAGATATAATAATTGCAACTAACATACCTGCTGGGAATCTTAATCTACGCATACCTAGTATTAAGGATATTATGAGACCAATTATTAAAGCAATTCCTTTTGCGGTAAATGGACTCCCAAATCCAGAAATTCTACCGTCCGTGAATTCGAAAATCCCACTTAAAAAAAGACCAATCGTTAAAACAAAAATCCCAACGCTCACAGCCATTGCCTTTTTCAAGCCATTTGGAATAGAGTTGATAATTTTAATTCGAACTGGTAAAAAGGATAAAATAATACAGAGCAACCCTGACCAAAAAACAGCACCAAGTGCTTGATTCCACGTTAAACCTAGTGTTCCAACTACAACAAAAGTGAAAAATCCATTCATTTCTAGGCCTGGGGCAAGAGCAAATGGTAAATTAGCACGAATACCCATATACAAAGTTGAAATAGCAGAGGCGAATATTGTAGCAAATAAAATTGCACTTGTACTCATGCCTGTTTGGCTCATTATAGAAGGATTAACGATAAATATATAGGCTAAACTTAGGTAAACAGATATACCTGCTAATATCTCTGTTCTCCAATTTGTATTGTACTTTTTAGCTGGAAGTACTCTTCTATTTTGTTTTTAATGTTGCTCATATTATTTGTTTTTTTTAGCTAACGATAATGCTTTACCTATTGGCATTCCGCCTCCTAATCCTAGCATTGCTGAACCTACTGAAAAAAGATTAGTCTTGTTTGTTACGTCCTTTAAAAAGACAGAAATAACAAAGCAACCAAAACCACCAAATAAAAAAGCAATTGTCATAATTGTTACTAAGTCATAACTAAACAGGGTTGTAGCAAATAATATCAATAGATAAGTAAAGGAGCTTATCACGAATGGGATTAGACTATATAAATTTGCAATTATACTTGACTCAGGGTCATAATCTGAACTTAAAAAAGGATAGCACCCCACTAATAATAGGATTACTATTAATGCAATAAATCCAATGTTGACTGAGTTTGGTAATACGTTATTTAGTTTATTCATAAATCTATTTTCTTATCCCAAAGTTGGTTTTTATTCAGCGTAGCGTTTGGATATAGACCATATGATTCATGTGTCTCTTGTACGGTTCTGTATTCACTTTTTGGGGGGAGCTCTGGTTAGCCTTGGAAAGATAATGGTTGTCTTTAAATTTCAACTAAAGAAAAACCATAAAAAAACTGGGGTTTTGGTGCGGTTTTGAATGGGGATTTAGAATAAGGAGAGATTTCTCAGTAGTCGTTTTACTCCTCCTATCGAAATGACATTGGGGCTTCTTTTTGTCATTTCGACGGAGTCCCGATGACAATCGGGACTACGAGAAATCTAATACCGTTTTCTTGAGATTTCTCAATCGGTGCCTTGCACCTCATTTCGAAATGACAGGGAGAGTGGTATCAGTCTTCAACACCCTTGACCCGCCATCCTTTGATCAACAGCCACAGCATAAAGACCAGTTCCCCAAAAAAAGTGATCATCACATAGTCCAAGTTCAGGGAGGGGAAGAAGAAGGTCTTTAGGGTATCCACCAAATAGCCCGCTCCGGCAATAATCAAGAGGATGCCAAAAAGTTTAGGAATATAGGTGGCCTTATACACAAGCACCCCTAACAGGATGAGGTAGCTCCCAAAAAAGGAAAAGGCAAACCCCCATTGCAGCTGAAAATTTTTAAGGGTGAGCAATACCTCCGTATAGATGGTGGTATCCAACGTCAATAAATATTCTTGGTTGGCGGTCAGGTTGAGGACGGTAATCAGGTTTAAAAGTGCTGCCAGGGTAACGACGGCAAACACCATCCGGAACGCAGCGGTAAGTTGGGAAAGCTGCTTATGGGAGGGTTTTAGAAAGATATATAAAGACCACGCGACTACCACATCACAGATCAAGGTGATCAAGTGCAGAAATATCCCCATAGTGAACAAGCCGTGGTGTTCTTGGATGTTGTGGAAGGTGGCTTCCGCATTGGAATAATCAATGAGTTTTGGAAAGATGACAAATTCAGCCACCGGCACGGTCAGCACCATAATCAAAATACCGATTCCAGAAATCAAGCCCGCTCTTTGGATGTGGTTCAAAACGTTAGGTTTAGGTTGTCTATTAAAAAGACGATACAAATGTATCAAAGGTTGCTTCAAAGAGTCCCATACCCCATTATCTGAGTTCAGGGATTTCTCACACTTCAAGAGCCTCAGTGCGAGCACTCCCTCTCACATGTTCGAAATGACATTCGGGTTTCTTTTTGTCATTTCGACATGAGGAGTGAAACGACGATTGAGAAATCCAAAAAGGTTATTTTTATATATGTACCACAATTATATAGTGTATATCGTCACCAATACTAATAAAACCACCCTTTACATTGGGGTGACCAATGATATTCAGAGACGTCTCGCCCAACACTATTTTGATAGCCAAAATGCCAGAAAGTCCTTTCCTGGAAAATACAACTGTTTTTACTTGATTTACTATGAAAGCTTCGATTCCATTGATGTTGCCATTATGAGGAAAAAAGAGCTGAAAAGATGGAGAAGGGAGAAAAAAGACCGATTGATAAGTTCATTTAATCCAAAGTGGGACTTTCTGAATGATGAAGTTTTTTAGATTTCTCACACTCCCCTTCGACTGTGCTCTGGGTCGGTTCGAAATGACAGCGGAGTTACCTATAATCCTATCCGGGTTCCGCCTCGGAGCCACTTTCCAATTTTAGAAGCCCACGGAAGGCATCGTCCACCGTATTGCCTTCGTACAATACCTTGTACACTTCTTCGGAGATGGGCATATGCACCCCATAGTCTTTGGACAGTTCCATGACCACCTTAGCCGTTTTTACGCCTTCGGCCACCTCGGACATTTCCTCGATGATCTCTTCCAATTTTTTGCCTTGGCCCAATTGAAAACCCACATGGCGGTTGCGACTCTTGGCACTGCTACAGGTGGCCACTAAATCCCCCATGCCTGCTAAGCCTGCAAAGGTGCGTCGTTTGCCGCCCATGGCGGTACCTAAGCGCGTCAGTTCGGAAAGGCCCCGAGTAATCACCGCCGCCCTGGTATTATCCCCAGCATTGGCGCCGTCCCCCATGCCCGTGGCAATAGCCATAATGTTTTTTAGGGCGCCGCCCAGCTCGCAGCCAATGACATCGGTGTTCGTATAAACACGGAACAGCCCGGAATTGAACACCCCCTGAAGGCGTTTGGCGATGACTTCATCTACCATGGCAATCACGGCTGCTGCCGCCTGACCGTTATGAATCTCTTTCGCCAAATTAGGACCTGTAAGCACCCCTGCGGGATGGCCGGGCAAGGTTTCCTCAATAATTTCCGTCATGCGTTTTTTGGTGCCCATTTCCAGGCCTTTGGACAAACTCACAATGGGAATCCATGGACGGATATGGGGCTTGGCAATCTCCAAGACCTTCCTGAAATTCTGTGAGGGAATGCCCATAATGAGCAGGTCGGCATGTTGCACGGTCTCTTCAATGGAAGAGGAGGCCTTTAGGTTTCGATTCAATAAGGCCCCAGGCAGGTATTTTGAATTGGTACGGTGTTCGTTGATTTCGTTGACGGTTTCCTCATTTCGGGCCCAAAGGAGGGTATTCGCATTGCGCGCGGTAAGGGAGGCCACTGTGGTGCCCCAAGAGCCACCCCCTAATATCCCTACGTTTAAAGACATGTTCCTTTATTTTGGTTGGGGCCTGCTAATGCTGATGGCCCTTTTAGTTGTTCAGTTCCGCAACGAAGAGGTTCCGTACGTCTTCGATGTTTTGGTTCAAATCCTTCTTTTTCCAAAGCGCTGTGTCCACGGGGTCCAAAACGACCACTTCAATATGGGTGGGGCGCAGGAGCACCGTGCCTTTTTTCACGGCCTGGTACGCATTTTTGATGACAATGGGAATAATGGGAACCCCTGCTTGCATGGCCAAATGGAAGGCACCTTTTTTAAAGGGCCCCAGTTCAGCGGTACCACTTCGGGTCCCCTCGGGAGCAATGGCTACCGATATTCCGGTTTTTAGCGCTTCCACGGCCGGTTTCATGGCTTCAATGGCCTTAGCCTTATTACTACGGTCAATATAAATGGCGCCCATGGCCTTGAACAATGGTCCTATGGGCGTTCTTTCCAATTCTTTTTTGGCGACCCCCGTAAAATCATAGCGCAGCAGTTTGATGACAATAAAGAAATCTGCTGCACTTTGGTGGTTAAAACAGAACACAGCCGGACGAAAATCCCTGAGGTTCTGTTGGCCCCGCACGGATATCTGAAGTCCAGCCGCACGGGTGGCCAAATCCCCAATGTTCTTAAGAGTGGTGTTGGCTCCTTTTTGTCTGGACATCGACAACAGACCTGAAACGGCACCCAATGCAGCAGAAGGATAAATACTGGCAATGGCCAAACTGGTTCTTAGGCCATTGATCACAGGTTGTTGTCCAGGTTCCTCAAATCGGAGTATGGGCCAATCGTTTTCAAAGGCCACTTGTGAAAGCGCATTATCAGGGTTGGTGGCCACTGGTTTCCCTACGATTTTAAATAGGGGATAATCATCAAAGCTATCCGAATAAAAATAACTTTTGGACAGGTCAATGTCGTTGTTTTTCGCGAAGGTACGTGCCGCCCTGGCCTTTCCTTCCCCCCAGCACATTTCGGCAATGCGTCCGGTGAACTTTTTATTCTGGACTTCAAGTCGCGTGCTGTAGATATCCGTAATGCCCAGTTCCTTGGCAATGGGCTTTATTTGATAGGAAGTGGCGGCGGATATAATGACCACCCGATGCCCCATTTCCTTGTGTTTTTTGATCAATTCACGCGATTCTGGATAAATGGTGGGCATTAAAAACTCTTCAAACACCTCTTCCCCCAGTTTATTGAACACCTTTTCCGGAATTCCTTTGACCCCCAAGGCCGCAATTTTGGTCAGTACTTCAAAGTCCCGGTTCCCAAAGCCAAAGACCAAAGCGGTCATGAATTGGGTGATGTATTCCTTTGCTGTGGTCTTTCCACTGAACAATCGGGTGGTCATAAAGCGTTTTGCGGAAAAGTCGTTGATCAATGTGCGATCCAGATCAAAATAGGCGGCGATATGAGATCCTTCCTCTTCCTGTTCCAGTTTCCTTCTGGATTTGGTCTCCTTGGCTGCCGGAACCAGTATGTTTTGACTGGCAATTCGATCCATACTTCGCGAACTGGGGGCCATTTCAATTTCCTTGAGATAGGCCAGTCGCCCGGTCAAATCGTCCAGTTGTACCATCCATTCCTCCAGTCCTTTGGTATTGATCTTTTGGTCGGCAATACCCAACCCTGCGTTTTCCGCAAATCGATAGGCATTGCTCAAAAAGGGTTTGGAGACACTATCGAGTCGTGTAATCCTACTTTGCCAATGCAGTTCCTTGCCCTTGAACATACAGAGCTCCAAGAACTCTTCTTCGTTAAAGGGGTCGTCCTCATCCCAATTGTTGAGGGCGTGGCACACCACCTTATCCGCCTCCAAATAAGTCAATAGCAAGGCCCTTGATATAAAAAGGTCTTGCTTTTTGAGAATGTCCTTCACCTCCTTTTTGGGATCGCTCAGGATGTCACGCCAATTCTTATCGAACCGCTGCAACTCCTTTTCAATTTCCAGGCTGAATTTGGCCTTGTTCGTATAGAAAAACTCGAACTTAAAAAGATTACGGAGCTTCATGATCTCTTCCCAGAAGTGCACGATCCGGTCAGGAGAGGTATTATCCTTTATCTTTACCAGAGCCATTTCCACAAAGGCGGAATGGTACAAATGCCCGGCGACCATATTGGCATAATAGTTGGCTGGCAAGTATTCTGAGGAGACAATGCTGTACTGCGCCTTTTGCCCGACCCTGCTTTTCTGAACAATATGGGCACCTTGCAACAAATTGAGGCCTTTCTGAACACTGACGGCAATGGGATTGCCACGGTCCATTAAGGCATCATGCTGCTTTTTGCCAATATATTCCATCAGCTTTTTGACCTTGAACTCAATTTCCCTTTTGGTCAGCGCAAAGTCGTTCAGGAGGACGTTGCAAATCAACGAAACCGTGGAAACCGGGGTAATCTTGGACATTTGGTTGATCAGGTCGAACGCGAAAAAGGGTAGGGTGGTCCTATTCTTATAGGTATCTTCCTCCAGTTGGGGCACCACCACATTATGGGTTTCATCAATCTCCACAGGGTCCCCAAAACGAATGGCTGCCCGTCCGTAATCATGACCAAGGCTACGGAAGTATCTGATGCCCTCCTCTACGTTTTCCGATTTCTTTTTTTTGGTCCCCTTGGCCTGTTCCGTCATTTCCTTGACATCAGGGATGAGGTCGTATACAATGGAAACGGGAACATATTTCACATCCCGGGAACTTTCTTTTTCCGCATCCATGATATACTTTAAGATCCCCATCTGGGGATGCAAAATTTTACCTGTTCGGGAACGGGTTCCCTCAATGTTCCAGGTAAGATGGTCCCCTTTGTCAATGACGGAAGAGATATAATGCCGTAAGGCCACCTTGTATACCGGGTTGTCCTTAAAACTACGGCGTATAAAAACGATGCCTGCACTTTTGCCCAACTGCTTTAGCCCGGGAAAGGCCAAATTGATACCCCCAAAGGAATAGGGTACGGGCATCCCGTAACGTGCCAAGGTGGAAATCAGCACAAGGGTGTCCAGATAGGTCTTATGGGTCATGATGAAGGCCACGGAGTGCCTTCGCATCAAATTCATCAATTTCTTGATCCCCTTGGGGTCCACGTCAATTTTTTCGCTGTAGGCCCGTGACAAGATGTAATCAAACCCTTTTATGGAAGCAATTTTGGCCAATGGATGTTGCTCGGCATAGAGTTCCTTGATGTATTGGGCAGCATCTTTTTGAACAGCTTCAAGGTCCAAGTCATGCGCTTTTGCGGTTTGCTTGAGTGCTTCCTGAAACTTTATGTTATTGATGATGTCTTGCACGGTACCCGAGGCTAAAATTCTAATTTAAGAAAAACAAACTTCTTTTTTTCTTGTTCCAGTAAAACGGGTATAGGATACGCTCAATATAGGTAGTGGTATCCCTAAGCGTTTTCCCGTTGATATTGGCGCTAAGGGCATTGGCGGTAATCAACAGTACGCTTACATTGGCACCCAAACCGGAGTGACTGCCGTAGACCTCAATATTTTTGATATCATCCCGATAACTTTCAGCTTCCATACAGTGCTTCCAAGGAAGTAGGCCATCCGTTTTGGTGTAAATACAGGTGATAGGCACATTGGGAATAGGCTCCAATTCTTCGATGAATCGTTTGTTCCGTTCCTTTAATGATTTTCCCCTAAAAAATTCCAAAATGCCGCTGACAGGGGTTTTCATGTCCATCACACCCCATACCGGCGATCCAATGGTGATGATTTGTTCCACCTGCTTGGGATGGCGATTGGCCATTATCTTGGCAAAAATACCCCCGCCACTCCAGCCAACCAGGCTTACTTTTTGACCATGGATTCTGTAGATATCATCCAATTTTTCTTCCAGTCTTGGGATATAGTGCGATTTCACCAAGTTGAACCCCTGCTCCCATTTGTAGGTTTCGAATCCCAGGGAACTCAAATAACGCCGAACAAAAGAGGTGGAATAATCATCGCCCAGATAGGGGGGAATCAATAGCACGGGTCGGCCCTCCCCCTTGATCCGTTTGGGAATAAAGGGATAAATGGCATAAATGGAGGTCCATTCCACCAAAGACCGACTCTCCAACAACATGTTGAACAGGGGCGGATGGGGAATTTTTTGATTGATGATGGCAATTTCTTTTTTGAAGTTTTCCAGATAGCCGTTGACGAGTTCCACCAATTCCGGGGTGCCCCTTTTGGAAAATTCAACGGTAATATCTTCAAACAGATGGATGAAAGTGAAATATTCCCGGCTAGGACCCAATTCATCGCAAATGCGAATGCACTCGTCAAATAAAAAATCCGGATTTTCATCGTTGATACTGATATCCTTTATAATGGGCAAGAGCGCCTCCTCATCCGTGTGATGATGGAAAGTGCGACCAAGCATCTTTTGCAGCTCATGCTTCTTCAGATGGCTGCGTTCGCCAAGTGCTTTGACGAAGGTGATAAAAGCTTGGTATAATTTTAACTTGTCTTCCATATGGCTAGGGAATATGGGTGTTGAGCCATGTTATAATATCTTCTTCGACCTCTTCCCGGTTTTTTTCATTCAGCATTTCATGTCTTCCTCCTTTGTATAGGTGGAATGTCAACTCGGTGTTGCCATTCCTTTCGTAATTCTTGGCCACTTTGCTGACGCCCTTCCCCATTTCCCCAACGGGATCTTCATCTCCGGAAAAGATAAGGATGGGCAATTCGTCAGGTGTATTTACAAAGGCACTGGTTTGATTCAACGCTTTGGAATGGGTAAGGATATCGGCAAAAACCCCGATGGAAAAATTCTCAATCCTATACGGATCTGCCTCAAACGCATCCACAGCATTATCATCGCTGCTTATCCAATCCAGTTTTGTTCTATTGGGTTTGAATTTTTTGTTGAATTCATCAAAGAAAAACGCCCTTAGGGTTTCATTGCTGCGCTGCCGACCCCTTAACATACTCACGACCTTGGTGCTGGCAAGGCCAAAATGCCCCAATCCTTTGATGAAATTTGCCGTTCCCGATAGAATAAGGGCATCGATTTCATTACCATAGCGCAGTACATATTTTCTACTCAACAGGGAGCCCATGCTATGCCCAAACAGAATGAAGGGCACCTTGGGATGTTCCTCCCGCATCAACTCGGTCAAGGTATGCATATCATCCACCACATCCTCAAAGTAATTCTCCCCATCATAATACCCATATAACCGCTTTATTTCAGCCGTTTTTCCATGGGCGCGATGGTCATTGGCGTATATGGTAAAACCTTCTTTCTGAAGCCGGTGGGCAATGCCGTCATAGCGTCCGGCATGCTCGCCAATACCATGGGCGATCTGTATGATACCACGATGTTTGGCACCTTGTGCCTCCCACTTATAATAGCAGATGATTTCGCCGTCCTTGGCCGTGAAGGTATCCGTCTTGTAGTACATGCTATCTGTTCAAAAAGGCCTTAATGAGGTTGGTCAGTTTTCCCTTATTGGCGACCGTTCCTTGAAGTTTGAGCCGTTGCTGGACCTTCAGCTCATCAAAAAGCAGCTTTTTCTTGTATAGGGCATAAAGATTTTCATCTTCGATTTCCAAAACCGTTTTTGGATCCAGTATGGTAGTCTTTTTTACTGTGGCGGGGGCCGTCTCCAAGTTAATTTCCCAACATTCACTACTGGCCCCCATATCTACATTGATATGGTAGATGCCCTTGTACTTTTTTACAACTTCAGGTGCTTTCTTTAGATACCGTTTTAAGGCGTTAAAAAACAGGGTGCTTTCGCTCTTCTGCTTAACGACCTTTTGTTCAGGTGCCTTTTTCTTTTGACTTCCAACAATCAGTTCTTCCAGTTCATTGGCGGATTCCCGAATATATCTGGAGAACACATAACAGTCGGGCATGGTACGCTTGTCCGAAGTTGTTGTAATACTGATCTTCCCATTATAACTGAAGGCCGCAATAATCAGTCCAAAACCGTCTACTACTGGGGTAAGTCCAAAAATGGAGACGACCTTATGGCCATTTAAATACAGCACTTTTGTAGGGCCCGGTACGTTGGTGATGGTTACATTGAAGGGGGGGCGGTGCAAATCTTTGATATTGTATTTGCTGTAAAGTCCCGCCGCGAGATTGGCAAGTCCAAAAGGTACGGCATCGGCCATTTTTGCCAAGGTTTTGGCACCCATGGTCTTATGTCTGGCCTTGCCCAACATGGTCTGCTCTTGGATGTACTCCAAACGCTCTAAGGGGTCCTCAATATGGGTGGCCAATTGAATCATCATATTGGCGATCTTATTGTCCTGTGCAGTATCGTTTTGCCCACGAATGGAAATGGGAACATTGGCCACCAAAGGCTGTAAGGGTAACTTTTCCTTTTCTTTTAAATAGCGTCGTATCGCCCCTGCACAAATGCCCAAAATCAAATCGTTGATACTGACACCCATCAGTTTTCTGAGGCTATTGATACGATCAAACGAGAGAATGGCTGTTCCCCAAGTGCGTTTAGGGGATACATTGCCATTAAAAATGGTGATGGGCACCGGATAGCGGGCTGTGGCAAATTCCTTTTGTATGCTCAGCGTTTTTGATGCCCGGGTCTTGATGTAGGCCATTGCCGTTTCCGCTAGGGTCTTAGGCAGTTTAAAGGGATTTTTTAGAAAGCTATATCCGCTTTTGATGAGTAAGCTAATATCGTCCGGTAAGGGGTCGGGCTCGAATTTTTTGATTTCTGATTTGTCAATGGTCCGGACCTTAGCGTCCTTATCAAACAATATGCCCATAAGGCCCACCCCAGAACCACCATCAATCATCACATGGTGCACCTTGCTGACAATGGCCACGGAACCCTTGGGTAGTTGGGGAATCTCATCAATGCCTTCAATAAAATGGAAGGACCATAACGGACGTCTTAAATCCAGAGGGGCACTGAAAATACGGGAGGTGGTCCTTCGCAAGGATTCCCAATTGGAAGGATCGGCCAGTTTCATTCGGTTCAAATGTAGATCTAATTCAAAGTTGGGATCGTCCACCCAATAGGGATAATCCAAATCCATGGGAACGTGCATGAGGCGTTGCCGAAATTTGGGCATTAGATGAAGTTTGGAGGCAACAATCCTTTTGAAATCCTTAAAATTCATGGAACCCTCAACGATGACAAGAGAGGCAACATGCATAGGACTGGTAGGGGACTCTGCATAAAGAAAGGCCGCATCATATCCGGAAATTTGAGTGAATTTGTTATCCAATACTTCCTGTGCAATGTCTTTAATATCTTCAATTTTAGAGGGCATACGTTCTTTTTTTACTATTAGACGGCTACTTCACTGGGTGAAAGCTGGATATAATTATTGATTTTGATGTTTTCAGCTTTAAGATCAAACATCAAACTAAACAGGCCAAAGAAGGTCCTATTCATATAAATGATATGTTTGGATCCTCGGTTGGCATTCATTTTCATTAGACTGGCTTTCTTCAAATACTGTTCCCCAAAGGCCGATATTTTTGCCAAGAGTTCCATGTCGGAGAAATCAAAGGTTTCGTTTTGGAACGGCTGGGTAAAGCATTCCAAGACTTCATGGAACATTTCCGTGAAAAATTCACGTTCTTCTTCGGTATCGTCCTCCCTAAGCACCTCCAAAGCCAAAAGGTTTTTCTCAAAACTATCCGGATTGTTGATGATATCTGATTTGAAGAGTTGGAAATAGGGCGTATAAAAGTCTTCCGGGATTTCTTTCATGCACCCAAAATCAAGGGCAATGACTTCGTTTTTAGCAGAAACCAAAAAGTTACCTGGGTGGGGGTCGGCATGTACCTTGTGCACTACGTGCAGTTGGTACATGTAAAAGTCCCACAGGGTTTGTCCCACTATATTTGCCGCCTTTTGATCGGTATTGGTTTTGATGAATTCAGACAAATGAATACCATTCATCCAATCCATGGTAATGATTTCTTTGGACGAGTACTCCGGATAATAAGCGGGAAACCTTAAGTTGGGAATATGTCCGCAGGAAGCGGTCACTTCTTGACTTTGCGCCAGTTCCAGCTCATAGTTGGTTTCTTCGAAAAGCTTATTTTCTACTTCCTTGAAATATTTTTCAGAGTGCTCCCCTTTGATGTTGAACATTTTCATGGCCACTGGTTTTACAATGGCCAAATCGGATTGAATGCTATCGGCAACACCCGGATATTGGATTTTGACAGCTAGGGTCCTTCCATTCTTTATGGCTTGGTGTACCTGCCCAATACTGGCTGCATTAATGGCCTCATTGTTGAACTGATCAAAGAGCTGATGCGGAAATTTCCCGAAGGACCTTTTAAAGGTTTTCAATACCAAGGGCGCGGATAATGGGGGCACGGAAAACTGGGAGAGCGAGAATTTCTCAACAAAGGCCTTGGGCATGATGTTTTTTTCCATGCTCATCATTTGTGCCATTTTTAAGGCACTTCCCTTCAACGTCTTTAAGCTGTCATAGATGTCGTTGGCATTGTTTTCATTCAGGCGTTCTTTGGCATCCTCTTCCGAATTCACCATCTTATCGCCATAGTACTTTAAATAATTCACCCCAACTTTAGCGCCGGTTTTCACCAATTTTGAAGTGCGCTGAAGCTTTGATATCGGTATTTTTTTTGAGGTTTTCATAAACGATCTAGGACTTTATTTTTTCGGCATACAGAAACTTACCCAAGTCAATAATATTGTTCAAGGATTTTGTGTTCAATAGATCCAATCCTGTATTAACGGATTTTTCAATGAAGATATCGGTCTTTTTACACTGATTGGAATCGTCGCCCATCCAAAATTTGATGGTGAGGAGGAACTGTACCCAAAACCCCTCTTTAATGGACTTTTTTTGGATGGACTCCATGGTATCGTTAAAGCTTAGGGTCTCCAATTCCAAAGCATCCACAAAGGCCATAAAACTTTCCTTCATTTCCCCAAATACCGAAACGGCATTCAAGCTTAGGCCGTACCCTTTTATGGTCAATAGGATAAATTCGCGGTTTAAGGTAAAATTTTCAAAAAGGGTATAATACAGGCTCAGTAATTTGTCCTTTTTGCTAAAGGAGGAAAAATCCGGGGTTTCTACCAAAGTAGCAATGGAGATGTCGATAAGGGCTTTGAAAATGGCCTTATCCAATGCTTCAAAACTTTCATAATGATCATAGAATGTATCAGGGTCAAAGTTGTAGTCGGTACCCCAACTATCCACATCGGACGGCTTGCCCTGGTTTTTCACCACGGCATCCATGTAAAAATCAATGAGATTCTCTTCCGTTATTTTCTTTTTTCTAGCCAATATCCGGTTTAGAGTAGGAACATTTGCTACTATGCCATCGCCTGTAGACAAATGAACTTACGAAGTATAGCAAAAATAATGATTTTCCCTGTTTACTATGCATGCATAAAAAAACCAGTAAGTCTCGAAGCGAGACAAACTGGTTCCTCAAAAATTAAATAACTAACTAAACTATCTTATGCGACCAGCTTGCGAAACTTCTTCTTGCCTTCCACGGCATGGTCCTTTAATTCGTTCAAAATGTCGAATACCAAATCTTGTTGGTTGGCTGCCAACTTCAATCCGCCTTTGATGGCCTTGTCAGCCACCATTTGCCATTGCGCGGTCACTTCCAGGGAAGTGGTGACGGCTTCTTCTGTCTTGGCAAGGGCCAAATCATTCGTTTTTACTACGAATTTTTTGGTTTTGGCCATGGCATTGCCAATGAATCCTTTAGAATCTTTTTTTGTGCTTTTACTTTTCATTGCTTCTTATATTAAGATGAACTGATTTCCCTGTTCCTTATGCCTTTTTTGTCGGCACTACGGTTTCGGCCAAATTTTCGGCTTGCTTTACCCAATCGGAAAAATTGGCGTTCTTGAATATAGGTCCTGCTTTTTCAAGGATGGACTTGATTTTTGCTTCACTGGCCTTGGCCAATTGGGCAAAGGTTTCAATGCCATTTTCATTAAAGATTTTCTCCAATTTAGGGCCGATTCCAGTAATCAACTTCAAATCATCTTTTATTACAGCCGTTGCGGTGGTGGCGACCTTTTTAGCTTGCGTACTTGCTTTTTTGGTCGCTACTTTAGCGGTAGCAGTAACCGTTTCCTTGGCCTTGGCCACGTTTTTCTTTACTTTTTTAGTGGTCTTCTTGGTATCCAAAGCCTCTTCCACCATTTCTTCTCCCTTATTCAGGATTTTCTTGGCCTGCTCCAAAACATCTTCCCTAAGGTCATTCAATTTAGCAGTACCTTTTGATTTTAAATCCTCAGTGGTCTTTTCCACTTTCTTTACCATGGGGTTTTCAGTAACCCTTTCCTTGATGTTCTCAGCTACGCCCTTTACTTTTTTACCCACGGTAGTGTTGGAAGCATACTCGAATGCTTTTTCAACCATATCCTCTTCATACCCCATAAGGTCCAGCATTCTATCCTTACCTGTGGTTACTTGTTTTTTCACTGCGGTAGCCGTTTCAAAAACCATATCCATTTGTTTTCTGCGGACAGGTTCCGATTTTTCAACCAACTTCTTGGTCAATTTCTGCCATTTTTCACCATTTTCAACGGTGGTATTGATCGTTGCTACGGTAGCATTGATCAACGCATTGTTCAAGCCTTTTTTGTTGTCAGCTTTTCTTTTCGTTTTTGTTGCCATGATATCTTAATTGAAGTATTGTTGTTTCGTAATTCTTTTGCAAATCTAGATTCCGTGAGTTACAATTGAGTTGCAACCTTGGTTTCAGGGGTTTCCCTTAGTTTTTTACGATTCTTTTTTTGACACCATGAAGCACATCAAAAACCAAATCTTGTTGCGTTGCCGTGATGTCCAGTCCTTTTTTGACCACTTTATGGGTGATGTCCAACGACTTGTTGGCCACCTTAAAAGAGGTGTCGAATACTTTTTCCGTGGTACTCAATGCACAATCGTTTGCTTTGGTTGCCAAACCAAGTGCTTTGTTCGTTGCTTTTTCCACTAATGTCTGTTTTGTTTTTTTGGTCGCCATATCTGTATTTTTTCTGATTATCGAAGTATTATACTGCAAACATAGCATCAGGTGGTTACAAATGAGTTACAGATAATTCACCCTAAGGGAGCATGGGGATTTTATTGAAGAAAGTAAAAACTTTTTAAGCGATGGCTTCTATTTCCTTTAAAAGGGCTTTTGTAGCGGGTAGGGGGGAAATACCGTATTCCTCATCCAAAATATCAACGCATTTTTGATAGGTTTTAAGCGCTTGTGGGCGATTTCCTTTTGCGATATAGGCAGACATTTGAATTCGGTAGGCGTCTTCCCATGTTTTATCGATGGAAATGGCCTCTTGTGCCAAGCGAATACTTTCCATGGGGTTGGAGGTGATCAAAAGTTCCGCAAGGTTGACCAATGCACCCAGAATCAAGATCTGTATTTTTTCGCGTTCTTCTGAGGACCAATCTTCATAAATGCGGTTGGGAAGATATGAACCGTGGTGGAGTGCAACGGCTTCTTGATAGGCTTCCACGGCCAGTTCGGGAAAATCGGTCAACGCCTTATTGCCAATAATGATATAGTTTTCAATGGCCTCCACATCTATCCAAACCAAATCCAGATTAAGTTGATAGGTCACCCCTTGTCGTTCCACATAAATGGGTTCGGTACGAGATGCCCGACTCGGTTCCAAAACTTTGTTTACCCCATGAAGGGCTACCTTAAAATCACGGTCGTCCCCTTCTTCCCAGAGCTGGTCCATAATGTGTTCTTTGTGAAGCGCACGCCGGTTTCTGTAAGAGAGGAGATACTGAATAAGTTGAATTGTTTTGTCCCTGCCCCATGCTTTGGTACTGACTTTTTCTCCATTACGCCAAAGGGTAAATTGCCCCAAGGTCTGAAACTTGATAGGGGCTTCGAGCTGAAATTTTTGATAGCCCGCCATCTCCGCTGTCAGTTCTTCCACGGACACCGATTATTTGGTTTTTTTGGGTGCGGTTTTGGCCCTCGAAGTTGTTTTCTTGATTCCCGTTTCTGATTTCTGGGTACTCGCCTGATGCAAATCGTCCACTTTTTTAGAGAGATGCGTCACGGATTGCGTAAGCTTTTCAAGGGTGTCTTGCATGGCCTTCAAATCGGACTTTGAGGCATTACGCCATTGGTCCAACGGCACCTTTTCCAACAATTCCTCCCCATAGTCACTCAATTGTTCTTGTAGAGTGGCCACTTGTTTACGGGGGTCCTTAAGGGTCTCTTTGATGATTTTAGGCCCGGTGGCCGCCACCGATTTAAAAAGGGAAAAGCTTTTGGTCAGGATATTCTCCTGTTCCTCGGTCGAGCGGTCATTGGTGGCTTCCATGGTCAAATTGGCCAGATGCTGTTGAATAAAACCTACGGCATCATTAAAATCCGTGAAGTTGATATCCTCTCCGCCTTGTACGTGCGAGACATTGCCTCTCCATTGCACTTTGGACTCGCCATTTTCATCGAATATTTTTTGGGTAAACCGTACCATAAAAGAAGCGGTCTGCGCTTTTTTTGCCATTTCTTTTGTTTTTTAAACTAGGGTTGGAATGTAAGCTCCAATTAAAAATAACTATAATTCTTTTTTGAAAGGTATTCATAAACCAAAATTGGTTTTTAAAAAGCCCCAAATTCTTTTGGGGCTTTTTTATTGACTGGGGTACTATCTATTGATGTGCCAATCCCAAACCTTGGTGGGTCCACACCAGTTCTTTGGTCTCCAAACTGGTTTTTTTCCAATTGGCGACCTCATCAAAATATTCGCCCACCTCTTTTTTGTACAAAATCTTGCCTACCACGCCATGTTCATCCTCAGGAAAGATGAATTCTTCCCAAAGATAATAGGCCCCGGCTTCGGAAACTTGGGAAAGCCGCGCCACTTGGTGCAATTGACCTTCCTGTTGAAAGAGGTAAATACCACCGCCTTCTATCCCGCAGGCTTCAGCCACATAATCCACGAATACCACTCCTTCAATGGTAGGGAGGCCCTTGGTACCCAAGGAGGTCAAATGGAACTGTCCACTACTGAGTTTGGTGGATTTTTCGGTAAAACTGCCATCTCCTTTTAGGGTACGGATCAAAAGGTAGTCCTCATTGCCTATCTTAATGCGTCCAAAGAGATGTACTACCTTATTGATGGTCATCTTTTCCAAAGCAAGAAGCCCTCCAAGAATATAGCCTTCGGTGCCCTTGTAATCCACCTTGTAAAAGTGGTGGTCAACCCCTTTATATCGCCAAGAGTTCTCATGCTTTTCCTGTATGACCAAATGCATGCCAATGGGCAGGGTTTTTAACACCTTGCTTTCGGTAGTCGGGGCTTCGCGCAATTGCACATGATCTCCAAAAAGATAAACGATTTGCCCAGGTTCAAAACCACAACCCTCATCGATACAGAGTGGTCTTTCTTGGGCATTGGTAAACAAACAGATGGCTAGTAAGGTAAGGATGGATAACATCTGTTTTGCTTTCATGATTTTACAATTTTTAAATGAACGTTGTAATATGTACTTGCAAAAAGCCCCTGGCAGCCTTTGATATCGATGAAACGAAAGCTTTTTTAGTTGAACTGCGGCATTTATAAAATCCTTAACAAGGAGAAGACTTATTTTGATTTGAGTTCAGCAATGACATCCGTACCGATCCAATAAATATCCTGTCGACTGGTATAAAAGAGGTATTTGCCGTCGGCGGTAACAAAAGGGCAAAGTTCATGACCTTCCGTATTGATCTTCCCGCCCATGTTGACCGATGGGGACCAAGTGCCATTTTCTTCCTTAAAACTGATGTAAAGGTCGCCTCGCCCCAACCCCTCATCGCGTTGGGCACAGAAAATCAAGTATTTCCCATCGGGGTCCACAAACACATCGGCTTCATATGCCTCCGTATTAATGGCATACCCCAGTTTTATAGCTTCCTGAAAAGCGCCATCCAGATACTTGGAATAGTAGATGTCATGATGCGATTGATTTTTATCGGAGGCAAAATATAGGGTTCCCTCTTTGGTAAAGGAAATATAGTATTCCTCACTACTGGAATTGATGTTGGGTCCTGCATTGATGGGTTGCGACCAGCCTTCACCTTTCCGCTCCACATACCAGATATCAATATCCTTAGGCTCCCCTTGACCGTCCATGGCTTGGTTGGAAATAAAATACAGACGATTTTCATCAGGTGATAGAAAAGGGTCGTTGTACCCGTATTGCCCATGGGACAGGATGGTTTTGGGTTTTGACCAAACGTTTCCTTCCAACTTCGAAAAACGAATGACATTGCGACCCCCAAGGTCTACCCCGTAGTAGAATTCATCTCCCGCTTTGTTGAACACCGAACCAAATTCATACTCTTCCGTAGAGATTATATTGGGGGCAAAGACCTTTGCCGTATTTCCTGGTGGTACCTGCCCCAAATAGGGACCTTTGGCTGTAAAATTCCTGACCAAATCACTGTTCGCTCCGTTGTTTTCTAACCAGTCCGCTATGGAATCCGCTTCGATGCGCAAAGCGACTTCCAAGGGAGTGCTTCCCCTTTTGTTGGTCACATCCAAAGAGACTCCCATTTCAGTTAACTTTTGGACAAAGTTGAGGTCACGATTTAAAATCGCTTTTTCAAATAAAAAACCTCCATATTTCATTTTCCAACTTGTATCCGGTAATAATTCCACCAAACGGCTGAAGAGCTCCATATGCTGAAAGCGCACGGTCATGTAAAGTGGCGTGGCGCCTTCACTATCTTCCAAATCCATCGCTGCTCCCTTTTGAATTAAATGTTCGAACACTTCGTTTTTGTTACATGCCACTGCCCAATGTAATAAAGAACGCCCTCGTTGGTCCTGGGTATTGATATCCGCAGAAGTCAATAGACTGTCTAGCCGAGCAATGTTACCTCTACAGGCGGTTCGGTAGATACTCTGGGCATTAATGGATAACGTTATGCAAACGAGCAGACAAAATGGGAGAAGTCTCATGATAGGGTGACATTTTTTGATTGATGAAATACGTGGTCCTAAAAATACGGATTAGCCAGATTTTTTTGAAAAAAGATGGTACAATCCAAATAGGGGCCCTAGAACCAATGTTGGATATACCCATATGGAATCCGAAAGTTGAACAAGAAAACCTATGGTTTGAATACTTATAATGGTAATCGCAAATCCCACACAGTTGACAATGGTCAATGCCGTACCCTTGAATTCTGGGATGGCGTTTTGGGCCACCAAGGTGGAAAATAAGGGTGAATCAGCGATGACGACCATCCCCCAAAAAATTAAGAAGCCTAAAAACAATGTAGGATTTCCTAAAAGAAAAACCAAAGGAAGCACCAGACAACAGCAGCCTGATAGCAAAAGGGCCATACGTGCAGTCTTTTTGATACCATAATTCTTGGAAATATACCCTCCCAGGACACAGGCCAAACCTCCAATTCCTATGATAATGAACGACCACAGAGGAATATTGATAGCTGTGGCATGTGCTTCGGAAAAAGATCCCAAAAGTAAGGGCGTAAAGGCCCAAAAGGTGTAGAGTTCCCACATATGTCCAAAGTATCCAAAAGCCGCTGTTCTAAATTCAGAAATCTTAAATACCGTAAAAAAGGCATTGAACTGTAGTTTTTGACTCCGCTTTCTAAAGGGTCCATTGGGAACCAAGGCCCAAAGTATTCCTCCCCCAGATACGGCAAAGGCAGAGGTGACCGTAATAACGTTATGCCATGATAGCGAGTGGCCAAAGTTTTTCAAGAAATGGGGAAAAGAGGTGCCCAACACCAATGCACCTACAAGATACCCCAACGAAGTACCCAGTCCGCTATCGAAATAGTCTGCTGCTATTTTCATCCCCACAGGATAAATTCCCGCAAGGAAAAAACCGGTGAGGTATCGAAACAACAAAAGGGTAACCATAGTATTTCCAGACCATACCAGCGCTATGTTGCTAATGGCACCCAATAACGCACAAACAAAGAACACCCTTGAAGGGGAAAAGCGATCGGTGAGGGTCAATATCGCAAAAAGCAAAGTACCTGAAATAAAACCAAATTGTACGGCTGAGGTCAAGGTGCTCACCGCTTCATCCCCCAATCCAAAATTGAGCACCAAGTCTTGCATAATGCCATTACTGGCAAACCATAAGGATGTACAGCAAAACTGGGCCAATACAATAATAGGTAGAATATAGTTGCGAGGAAGCATGGAATGCTAAGGTAACAAAGCTCCGAGGATTATATGCGCCAGGGGGGATTCAATCGATTTTCCGAGGCGTGGTACAATATTAATTGATTACCATCCGGGTCCTTGAGTCGTGCTTCGCGCCAAAGCCAGGGCTGGTCTTTTGGCAATTCGTCAAATTCAATTCCCTTTTTAATGAGTTTGTCCACTTCCTCATCCAAATGATCGTATTCAAAATAGATGAACACACCAGGCCCATTGGAAAGGGTTTCCACCAAATGGACGGAGAATGTGCTTTTTCCTTCCGGACAAGCAAAACGGACATAATGTGGTAAGGCCTTAACGATAAGGTGCAATCCCAAGGTTTCATAAAAGGAAATGGACTTTTTTACATCCAAAGAGGGCACCGTTATTTGGTTCAGATCCATGCCTGAAATTTTAAGTTGTCCTTAAATATACCTAAGCTTTGGGGAATGGGAAGTTGGCATAATGTAAAACCCCTTACCGCCCCAGGTTGGAGGGTAAGGGGTTTCCAACTCCAATGAAAAAATCACTTTCCTCTCCTGCCTTCTTTCTGTCGATTTCTTTTGTGATGGGCGTGTTTGTGCATTTTCATTTTTTTCCACTGGTCAAACTGCTCATCGGTCAAGATTTTCTTTAGTTCTTGTTGCTGGGCAATCATTTGGTCCAATCTAGCATTCTCCATGGAATAGCGCTCTTCTGCAGTGGGTCTTGAGCGTTCCCCAGCCTCTCTTTTGGCCTTTCGCTCTTCCATTTTTTCTTTTCGTAATTCTGCATTGGCGAGGTTGAACTCAAAAATCGCCTCTTGCTGTTTTTTGGATAGATCAAGAGCCAAGGTCATTTTTTTAGTCTTCAACGTGGCCATTTGCTCCACAGTAAGGTCTTGGTAAAATTCTCCCCGCTGTCCTCTATGCCCGTCCCTTTGGGCAAACGCCATGGCACCTACTGATAGGGCAACGGCAACTAACATTTTAGTAATCTTCATGGTATTTAAATTTTATGATTTACCCGTATGACCGTTAACGCCAAAAAAGGTTTAATACCATGATTGAGTTTGTGATGCTTTTAACACCAAAAGAGGAGATGGGTTATTTTAAATCTTCCTCAAGCTCTTCTTTTACCTCTTTAGAAGATTGACCATCGGTTTGTAAATCGGCAGTTTGTGAAATCAGAATGGTGTTCTGAAAATTTTCCTTTTGTTCAATATGGTAGTACACCACGGCAGCAATGATAAAAAAGCTCAGATAGATAAGACTTCTAATTTTGTAGGCTTTCATAGGTAGAATTTGGGTACTATAAAGTTACGAAAACGATAAGGGCATTTTATAAGAATGTTGTGAAAGCTAAGATTTTGGAGGGTCATTTAAGTATAGGGCGAGGTGTGACTGCTCAAATGCATCCAAAAAAAGGCCAAATAGGATTTGGGGGAGCTATCTGGCCTTTAAGGTTTGGGGGGAATGAAATTAAATTATGGGTAAACCGGTGACGTACTGTTCGATAGTTGAACTTGATTTGGTTCAACGATTATATGTACTGATTGTGTTTCTTGGATTTGTCCAGAATGGGGTACCATGGTATGATAGATCAAACAGGTAGTTGCAAAGAGCAATAGATAGACTAAGCTCTTGATTTGATAAGTTTTCATTTTGATTTGGGTATATTCAATTCTTTTGCCAAGTTACCCCAAACATCGTGATTTGGTTGCCTTTGATGATTGTATCCCAAAAAAGTTAAGACCAGTTGCGGATATGTGTAGACAAAAAGGAGGGCTCTGCCCTCCTTATATATGTTATTCCTATGTTGAAGGTTTAACTTGGTTCAAGAATGATATCAATACGTTCTATGGCATCTTGAAGATGGTATCGACTCATGGTGTCCGAAATTCTTGATAGTCCGTTTCTAATATCGCGTTTAAGGTTATTCAATTCCGCTCGAGCCACGGAACGGATATCAGATTGGCTGGTGTTTACCACTGTAGATTTACGATATCCTCCAAAGTCAGGCAGTTTTTTCTGGTTTTCTGCCGTCATTAAATAGGCCAGTCGGTCAATGTGGGCCTTTTGAAGGTTCCTTCGATAGGTATCTATTGTTGCCCCACTCCGTGTTTCGGACCAAACGCCTCTCCTTAAATCACGCATCATTTCCAGAAGGCCGTAGGCATCGGTTCCGTTGATGGTTTCGTTCTCAACGATTCGAGCCATCTTGCCCAAATGTAACATTGTATTTAAGGTACGTACCTGCAATGCCCTAATTCGTTCCACAGAACCTGAGTATTGAACTTTATTGAAGATTTCCTGATCAATCAACCATTCTGGAGTTTCAAATAATTGCTGCTGAACAAACTGCATACAGTTTTTTTGGTGCGTTTTGTCCACATGGACGTAAACCGCGCCTTCTTGATCTGCCGTCTTATAGTGTTCGTACACCCCACCTATATTGTTGGAAACATGGCCCATATAACGTCTGAACTGTGCAACGACCTGACCATACATCGTTTCCAGATCCTCATAGTCCTTACCATCTTCCGTGGTCCATTCCATCAGCCTAGGTACAATTCGCTTCAAATTGGCAATGCCGTATTCACTGGCTTTAATGGCATTGTCCCCTAAGTCCTCGGTTTGGGAACTGGGATCATGGATGTCTCCAACCTGTTGGTGACCAAAACGGTACATAGGGTCATCTGCATGATCAAGAATCCATTGGTTAAGGATAGGTTTTTCTTCTTCAGCGGTCTTATCCAAGATGGGTCGATATCCCCAACGGATTGAGTGCTTGTCATAAACACCTATATCCGGCATTAAGGCTACATCTCCGTCCTCAGGTTGTGCCACATAGTTGAAGCGGGCATAGTCCATAATGGATGGTGCAGGGCCATATTTTTTGGTAAATGAAGCGGATCGAAGGGAATCCACGGGTATGGCGGCACTACTTCCCATATTGTGGGGTAATCCCAAGGTGTGTCCCACTTCGTGAGCTGATACAAAACGAATCAATCTTCCCATAATTTCTTCCTTGAATTCCACAGTTCTGGCCTCTGGATTAATGGCTGCGGTTTGCACAAAGAACCAGTTACGTAACAATGACATGACATTATGGTACCAATTAATGTCCGATTCCAAGATTTCCCCACTTCTGGGATCGCTGACATGGGGTCCATTGGCATTCGGAATCGGTGAAGCCAGATAACGAACCACCGAATAGCGTACATCTTCTGGAGACCATTCCGGATTTTCTTCAGGGCTCGGGGGGTCTTTGGCTATGATTGCATTTTTAAAACCAGCCTCTTCAAAGGCTACTTGCCAGTCTTCAATACCCTGTTTGATGAAAGGTCGCCATTTTTCTGGAGTTGCGCGGTCAATATAATAGACAATTTGTTTCTTGGGTTCCACCAACTCACCTGCCTTAAACTTTTCAATGTCTTCATCTTTGACTTCCAAACGCCAGCGATCTAAATAGCGTACCGTTTTACTTTCTTGGGCGTCCAATCCATAATCTACCTGGCCACGCGCAAACCAGCCGACCCGCTCATCAAAGTACCTACGTCTCATGGGTTCTTTGGGCAATAAAATCATGGAGTTGTTGATTTCCACGGAGATGGAACCCATACTTTGATTGCTTGGAGGTGCTTTGGCCGCATAGGTTTTCACATGTCGCGCCTCAATGTTTAAAGGAAAACTCTTTATGGACTCGATATAGCTGCGGTCACCGTCCATACGACTCACCTTATAGCGCTTCCTGAAACGATCTGGCATCCCCAATGGATTTACATCTTTGGTAAATAAGGGATCCACTTCTATTACGGTAGCTGTATTGAGCGAGTCCTTTTTATTGAACGCCTTGATATCAAAGGCAAACAGTACTGGTTCAAAGTTTGAATTGACCACGGCTTCATGGATAGGAAGGGAATCCGCGGCATAATTTCCATAGGAAACCACGCGTAGCAATACTTTTTTTGGCTTTTTCTCCCAGCGCAACACTTGCGTATTGATCTTACCTCCACCAAAACCAATGCCGGTAGCAGTTTTGGAAATACGACTTACCATTAACATTTCCCTATTAAATAGGGAATCGGGTATTTCATAAAAGTGTTTGTCATCCAATTGATGTACTTTAAACAATCCATCATCGGTCTTTGCCTCCTTGGTAATGACTTTTGAATAGGGTTTTATGGCCCCTTTTTTTGGCTTTTCGGGAGCCTTCGCCTCAGTTTTCTTCTTCTTTTTTTTGAAGAGCTGGGCCTCTGTGGTTTGAAAAGAACCCGTGATAAGTAAGAGGATGATTATCCCCAACGGTAATTTTTGCATCATTTTAGTCAATTTGATTTTGCGATAATTGCCCAAAGAACCAAAAAATCACCTAGGGAAAGTGTTAAAATCCTACCAATTAAATTTTTCTTACCGACACATATTAACCTTTCGCAATCCTGAATTTTACTGATACTCCGACTCAAATCGCCCAGTATACTTGCCGTAAGGGAATATTGAAGTTTTGTTAAAATGAAATATCAAACTGTAACAATTGTAAATTTTGGTAGTCTTATAGACAATAGCATCAATCATCAAATCAATCGAAAAATGAACAAGTTATTATTAATTTATGGGTGTCTGTTTATGAGTAGCGGCCCCATAGCAGAAGAACAAAAAAGTACGGTACCTGTCATACAGGCAAGCCAAGAAACCAACCGTAGCTTTGAGAACAATTTTACGGCCCTTACTGTTGCGGTCGATGTAGTTGAGGAAGCTCCCTTCTATGTATTGCGATACGAGGATAGTGCGCCCTATGAATTGGATTTGAACGAAATTGAATTCATTGAGGAAGAAACAATGGTGGATTTAGGTTTTGAAACCGCTGATTATCTTCCCGAAGGATTTAATCCCTATGAAAGCTTTTTTGATTTGAATTCCATTATATATATCGAAGATGAAACAGAAATTGACCTTGGTTTTGATACTGCGGAGTACCTACCAGGTGATTTTAACCCTTATTCGGCCACTTTCGATGTCAATTCAATCAACTATATAGAAGAAGAGGGAGAAGAAATAGTTTTGGATTTTAACACGGCGGACTATCTGCCAGAAGGGTTTGATCCTTACGAGGTGTATTTCAATGTGGATTCCGTTGCCTATGTTGACATGGAGGAAATGGAATGGGAATATGGTCTTGATACCATGGCCTATTTGCCCGTGGATTTTAATCCCTACACCGATACTGCAGCCTTAAGCGCTATCAACTATATTGAAGAAGAGGAAATTTATTTGGGTTTTGATACGAGCAAGTATCTCCCAAAAGACTTTGATCCCTATGCTGGATCAAACTAGGTAGGATGTTTTCATTTTATCAAATTTTTGAGTTAGTTAGTCAGAAATCCCGGCCCTTGGCCGGGATTTTTGTTGGCACGCATTTTAGCACACCTAATTTTGTTTTAATTAACAAAAATTAACGAAAAAATCGATAAAGTGTAATTGTTAAAAAACAGGAGAAAACCCTGAGAAATAGCCAAAAAAAGGTTGCTTTTTCTGCAGCTTGGATAATCACAAATGAAGTTTATTGACAATACTTTTCTTACACCATTTTGCCGCGCTGTTAACGAAAATCAAATACATACTAAACATGGATTTTGACCGTATTATCTTTGTAGTATCAAAAAGAAATGACAGTTATGAAATATCAGAAATACCTTGTTTTAGCCTTTGTTGCGGCCTTGTTTTTGCCCCTATTAAGTGCAAAATCAGCTGAGGTGCCAACAAACGAATTGAATTTAAGCACAGTGAACTATATGGAACCGGAGGATAAGACGGAATTGGGCTTTGATACCGCTACATATCTTCCTGTGGATTTTGACCCCTATAGCGATACTTTTTCGATTGGGAGTTTAAATTATATGGAAGAGGATACTATTGATTTAGGTTTTGACACGGAGGATTATCTTCCGGAGGATTTCAATCCATACATCAAGTAGATTTTGTAAATTAGTTGCACAAGCTAAGAAGCCCTGAACGTTGTTACAGGGCTTTTTTTTATGCGTATTTCGTCGAAAATAGGGGCATTTGTTAAAATTGTGACCACAGTTTTAGCTATTTTGTCGCTCCAATATTGCAGTTACACCACATAAAATTGTAGTTCACCGATACAATTTTGAATTTTATTAAAGTGTGGATTGCGGCCAAATCAAACTATTAAGCTATGAAGACTTACAAATTTCTATTCTTTTCACTTGTTGTAGTACTAGGTTTAAGCGTGAACCTTATTTCAGCCCAAGATGAGGTGAGCCAACGCGAAGTTATTGCCCTTTTGGAATTAAAAGCGAAAACCAAAGGACATCTTTGGACCCATCAATGGGACCAAAGCCAGCCTATTTCCACTTGGCATGGAGTGACCATAAGGAATGGAAAAGTAGTAGGCTTGGATTTGTCAAATAATAATTTGGAAGGTAAGATTCCAATCACCATTGGGAATTTAAAGCATTTGGAGGTTTTGGACTTATCCGGAAATCAAATTGAGGGTAAGGTGCCCGGTTTATTGCGAAAATTCGAAAACCTTAAAGTAATCAATCTCGCTGACAATGCCTTGGCGGGAGATATCCCTGCTTCCATTCATCAACTGCAACATCTTGAGGAGCTCAACTTAAATAACAATAAGCTCGAAGGAGAACTTCCTGAGGGTATCAGTGAACTTTCCAAACTGAAGACCTTGGCTCTCGCAAATAATGATTTGCAGGGCGAAATACCCCGAGGTATGGAGAATATGAAAAAGCTAAAAGAACTTTACCTGTCCAATAACGAAATTTCTGGTTTGGAATCATTACGAAAGCTGTCCGAGCAACAGTTGGTGATGACAGATTTCAAAATCAAAGCCGGAAATTTGGTTCCCTTGGACTTTACGCAATTTCCCAAAGGACTTTCAAAGCTTGAAATTGAGGAGCAAGATTGAAATCATTTGAATTACTACATACAGTGCCCCAGTTTTTGGGGCTTTTTTATTTAAAACAATAAGGGTACCACAAATTGGAAGACCAAAATCAAAAGCCCTACCGAAATCATATTCAAAATGATCCCCACCCTGGCCATTTGGGGGACTTTTACATATCCACTGGCAAATACAATAGCATTGGGAGGTGTGGCCATAGGTAGCATAAAAGCACAGCTACTGGCCATAGTGACCGGAATCAATAGGTATAGTATGGGAATGTTTAATCCAATCGCAATACCTGCCACTACGGGTGCCAAAACGGCCACCAAAGCTACGTTACTCATCAGCTCGGTCATAAAGAGCATAAGCAGTATGAGCAAGGACGCCGTAAAGAGAATACTGATTTCACTTTGTGCAATGGTGTTGGCCACTAGGTCCACAATACCGCTGGCAGACATACCCTTGGCCAAAGCCAAGCCCCCTCCAAACAAGATCAAAATACCCCAAGCAAGTTTTGAAGTATCATTCCAGCGAATGATAAAATCCCCTTTTTTAATGTTGTAGGGAACAGCGAAAAGGGCAATGGCAGCAAAGATACTTATCATGGTGTCCGATAAGCCCAGCCCGGGAACCATTTTATTGATCAATGTTCTAAATATCCAAAGGAACACGGTAACCCCAAAAATAAATAGAACCATTTTCTCCTTTCCTGAGGTGGGCCCCAATGTTTGAAGTTCCGTCCTAATGACTTCCTTGGAGGCATTAAAAGTAAGGTCCCGATTGGGAAACATCCATTTGGTCAGAACCAAATAGGTAATGGCAATCAAAACGATGGAGAATGGTAGACCTAGGGTCATCCATTTTAAAAAGGAGATTTCAATATTGTACTCGTTTTCCAAAAGTCCGATCATTACCGAGTTGGGCGGTGTGCCAATAACTGTGGCAATACCTCCTGCATTGGCCGAAAAGGCAATCCCTAACATCACACTCAAGGCAAAATTCTGATCGTTTTTGGTAAAACCGTCTTCATCATTGATCAATAGATTAATTACGGAAAGTGCTATGGGCAACATCACAACGGTACTGGCCGTGTTACTGATCCACATGCTCAAAGAGGCTGTTGCTATCATAAAACCCAATACCACCTTGTTGGGCGTGGTACCGGTCAAGCGAATAATGTTCAGGGCAATGCGTTTGTGAAGGTTCACCTTTTCCAACGCCAGTGCCATAACAAAACCACCAAAGAACAGAAACACTATCGGACTCCCGTAATTGGCCCCTACTTCTGCGATGGGCAAGATTTTAAGGAGGGGGAAGAGCAATAATGGGAGTAGTGCGGTAACAGAAATGGAAACCGCTTCCGTAATCCACCAAAAGAGCATCCAAAGAGCAACGGCTATCACCATATCCCCTTTTTCGGAGACCAATTCAAAAGGTAGGTTTGAAAAAATCAGAAAAAATAAAGGACCTAAGATCAGTCCGATTTTTTTGCTTGTTGGCATCGTTTTATTTCAATTTTCGGTCAAAAAAACTGGATGTGGCTTCAAAGGCGCTCAGCCAATTTTTATGGAGCAAAAAGCCGTGTACCTCATCCGGAAAGACCAATTGTTCAAAATAAACACCGAGTTCCCTTAGTTTTTTAGCTTTCACCACCGTTTCATTAAAGGGAACATTGCGGTCATCATCACCATGAATCAACAACACTGGGGATTTCCAACCTTGCATGGAGGCAACTGGGGATGAATTATAGGCCAATTTCGCAAACCCTGGCATTTCCAGCTTATTGTAACTGGGGATGAATCCCTTTATAATGGCGTTCCAATCATACACGCCATGGATATCCACACCAGCCTTAAAAATATCGGAGTTACGGGACAATCCCATTGCCGTGAGATATCCCCCATAGGAACCGCCCCAAAGTCCAATCCGATCGACATCAATATTGGACTGCGACTGTAAATATTTTGCAGCTGCTAAAACATCCTTGTATTCACTGGCCCCTCCTGCACCATAATCCAGGGCTTCCCTAAACTCCATACCGTAGCCGATTCCGCTTCTATAGTTAACACTTAAAACGGCATATCCCTTTGAGGCCAAATATTGATTCAGGGCATACATATAATGATAATAGCCGCGATGGTGAAAGCCTAGCATCATCTGTCTTCTTGAACCACCGTGGAAGAACAAAACGGCAGGGGCTTTTTCATTTTCCCCCAGTTGCTTGGGCATAAACAACTGCCCATGGAACTGAATGCCGTCCGAAGCCGTCATAATGACTTGTTCCGGTGCTACCAGTTGGTCCTTTGGATAGGCATCTTCCGTAGTAATGGGAACTAGGTTTCCCTTCTCCATTTTTTTGACATCCGCCGGATGGATCCCGGTAGATCCCAGGCAAAAGGCATTTCCCATCCCATCCATTGCTGGAAGCCATTCAATTCCCTTGCCTGAGGTGAGTTGTGAGAGTTTGTTGGAATAACTCCAAATATGTTGACGGTCAATATCGTTTTGATTGGAGTTGAACAGTAGTTGTGTTCCATCGGGACTTTGGGAAACATATTGTACCTCCAAATCACCGGGGGTCAGCAGGGTAGCCTCCCCACCGTTCGAAGGGATGGAGTAAAGGTGTGTCCACCCCTCTTTTTCCCATGGAAACACGAGGGTGTTATCGGCCATCCAAAACAGTTGGTTTTTAGCCGAAATAAATCGAAACGCGCTACCTTTTCCCTTGTCCGCAGTAAAAATGATAGTTGATTTTCCTGTTTCACTATCCGCAACCAGAACGGAAAAGGGTAGGGCCTCCCTTTTGGGGATAAATAGCAATGGTTTTTCATAGACTTGTCTCAAAAAGGCCACCTTAGTGCCATCTGGTGACCAAACGGGATCGGAATCCAAGTCGATACTCCGGCTTAGGAAGGTTAGCTTTTTTGATTCCAATTCAAAAATGCCGATAAAACTATGGTCGCCCCGTCCGTTTACGAAGGCAATTTTGGATTGATCGGGGGAGGGTGTAATATTGGATACGGAACCCCTTATTTTAAAAAGGGATGTAGCGTCTTCCCCCTCTAGCGTCATCGTCCAAGCCCCTCCTTTATTGAGGTAAATGATACGTTCATCAACCAATACCGGGGCGCTGCCGACCCCTAAATTCTTGATCTCTCCACTAATGATATTAAGGGAGTGGATTTCCCGTTGATACCCACCGGGATTGGAGGTGGGATTGGGAAATTCACCGCTTCTATTTGGGGCACCACCACGAACAAAAATGATGGATGTTGCGTCATCCGTGAATTGCAGGCTTGAAATGGCCTGCCCATCATCTTCGGTGTAATTGGTCAATTTTTTTTGGCGGTAGTCTGGAGCAATGGCGTAATGGATGTTCCTAACCCCCTCCTTGTTTTCTACCCAAGCAATGGCCCCATGGTTTTTGGAAGCGGTCAATTCCGTAGGAAAGGAATAGGAGAGCAGGGTTTTCAAACTTGCTTCCTGAGCGAATAGGGCACTTCCAATGAAAAATGAAATGATTAGGAGCAACGGTCTCATGGTTGGTGGTTTTGTTTTTAAAGATACAGAAATGACCCTATTTATAAGTTGGAAAAAAGGCAGAGAAATAAAGTAATGGGCCTAGTGGACTTCAAGCCTAGTCATGTATAACATAACTCTTCAGTTCAAAGTGACCATTGAAGTATGCTTTGATAGTTGATAAACAGCTTATAGCATTTCCGTTTTTTTACCTTCTTCATCGCAGTCGAAAGGTTGACAAAAATATCTCGATGAATCTAGATGTCACGATTAGATCTTCTACCGGTGCAATAATGTGCAATCATAATAGCATTTAGTTGAACCAACATAAAAGACCAAAATGGGAATTGATGGCTCAAAGAATAATGATGCAAAGTTCTTCCATAAAACTACCTTTAGGTAACTAGGTTTTTTTCCTATTTCACAGATATGACCCTTCGATTTACAGATTCCTTTTTCATTGTTTCATGGTAATCCTCACTTTTAGGGAGTGGGTAAGTTCTTTCAATTGGTGATTCTCCTCCTATGAAAGGAAAATGAAATTCAATCAAAACATGTTCACATGATAAAAAACTATCTGAAAATAGTTTGGCGAAATCTAAAACGCGAAAGACGCTACGCTATCATCAACATTGGTGGGCTATCCTTTGGTATGGCCGTGGTCATTATTATTGGCCTATGGGTCTTGGACGAATTGACGTTCAATACATATCACGACAACCATGGCAGAATAGCCCAGATATATAATCGCAATATCAACCAGAACACTGGGGAGTTAAACTCGTTTCCTTCTACTATTTATGTCATGGGAACCGTTATTAAAGAGAATTATCCTGATTATTTTGAACATGTGATACGCGCAAGTTGGGTAGGAAACCATGTGCTTACCACCTCAGGAGAAAACTACTCACAGACTGGGCAATTCATTGAAGGCGGCGTGTTGGATATGCTCTCGTTAAATATGGTTCGAGGCTCTCTTGCCAGTCTCGAAGAATTGAATGCAGTGGTCCTCTCAGAATCGGCGGCTTTTGCCATATTCGGGAATACAGACCCTGTTGGAAAGTCCATAAAAGTCAATAACCAAATGGATGCCGTGGTAAAGGGGGTTTATTCGGATTTACCTAAAAACAATAGTTTTGAAAATGTTAAGTTCTTTGCAAATTGGAACCTTTTGGAAGCCAAGGAACCCGAACGGTTTGCCAATCTAAAAACGATTTGGGGGGATTGGTCTTTTCAACTCTATGTGCAATTAAGACCTAGCATCAGTCTTGAGGCTGCCAACAATGCACTCGAAAAGCTGTATACCCAATATGGCCCTCCAGCAAACAGGGATTATTATGAGGAATCCAATTTGCACCCATTTGCCTATCCAATGGACAAATGGCACCTGTATTCCGAATTTGACGAACAGGGCAGGCCAACAAGAGGACGTATCACATTTGTATGGCTCTTTATCGCCATTGGCATATTCGTACTCTTCTTGGCGTGTATCAACTTCATGAATTTGAGCACGGCACGTGCTGAAAAACGTTCCAAGGAAGTTGGTGTGAGAAAATCCGTTGGGGCCCATAAAAATCAATTGATCACCCAGTTCTTGGGTGAATCGCTCTTAACATCATGCTTTGCGGTATTGATAGCATTTTTAATTGTCCTAATTTCCCTGCCGTGGTTCAATGATCTTGTTGGCAAGGACATGGGTATTCCGTGGAGCAACTTAACCTTCTGGGCAGCAATATTTTTGTTTACAGGTATTACAGGATTATTGGCCGGTAGTTATCCCGCATTATACCTTTCTTCCTTCCGTCCCATTAAGGTATTGAAAGGTACTTTCAAGGGAGGGGCTTATTCAGAAGTCCCAAGGAAAATCCTTGTTGTGTTCCAGCTTGTTGTTTCCATAATGTTGGCGATAGGCACTGTCGTTGTTTTTAACCAAATAGCGTTTACCAAAGACAGGCCCATTGGATATGATAGGAACAACCTTATTACCGTAGAAATGAACAATCCTGAATATTTTGGGAAATATAATCTGCTGCGCAACGAACTTATAAATACGGGGTTTGTGGAAGAAATGGCACAATCTTCTTCCCCTTTGACCGGGGTCCACAACAATGTGGGTGGATTCAACTGGCCCGGAAAAGACCCAGAGCAAGAAAGTAGTTTTGCACTCCTGAGGGTAACACATGATTACGGAAAAACAGTAGGGTGGCAGTTCTTGGAAGGAAGGGACTTTTCACGGCAGTTTGCTTCAGATTCTCTTATTTCAGTAATTATTAATGAGACCGCAAAAGAGTATATGGGATTGGAAAACCCTGTGGGGAGTTTTATGACCACGGGAAACGAACGTTTCGAGATTATTGGGGTAGCCAAGGATATGGTTATGCAATCGCCATATGAACCCGTGAAACAGGCTCTGTTCTGGATTGAGTATGACAGGGTCAACCACATTGTTATCAAATTGAAACCACAATCGACGATGAGCCAGGCAATATCCGGGATAGAAGCCATATTCGCCAAGGTGGTTCCTTCTGCCAATTTCGATTACAAGTTTGTGGATGAGGAATATGGACTTAAGTTCGAATCGGAACAACGATTGGGGAGTTTGGCGGGGGTGTTTACAGTGTTTGCGATCTTGATAAGTTGTCTTGGCCTTTATGGTCTTGTCTCCTTTTTGGGAGAACAACGAACAAAGGAAATCGGTGTGCGAAAAGTTTTGGGGGCATCATTACTTAATTTGTGGAAGATGCTATCCAAAGATTTTATGCAATTGGTAATAATTTCATGCTTTATAGCTACCCCCATAATTTACTTCGTAATGAATAGATGGTTGGAAAACTATGAATATAGGACGGCAATCTCATGGGGGGTGTTCGCAATTGCTATTTCCGGGGCTTTGCTCATCACTTTTTTAACCGTCAGCTTTCAATCAATTAGAGCCGCTAAAGTAAATCCCGTGGAAAGTTTAAGAACCGAACAGTGAATTACCTCCGAAAATTGGACTGAGTGGGTTTCCAATTTCACGGATATGATTTCCAGATACACAGATTATATTCTTTAAAGGAAAAATACTTACTGAATTTTGGAGTAACAATTAAAATTGGAAATCATGAAAAAAACGAATCGAAACACAAAGAGAAACTTGGGACTTTTTGTTGCCATTTTTTTAGTAGCCATTGTTCAATCTTTGGTTTCCTGTGAAAAGGATGAAGAATCATCCATCGGTGAATCCGTTACCGAAAGTTCAATTATAGGGGACTATTCCAGATTGGATGCCATCATGGTCAATTCGGATAACGGTACTCCACAGCGCTTTGAGTCCTTGGAAGCTTATTTAGGGGATGAACTACAACTATTGGATGACGGCTCTTATACATCTTCCACGGGTAAAGGTCATTGGACAAAGGAAACCGATATCCTTTCCCTTCACCCTGTAGATGGTATTCCAGTGAGCTTTGAGGTACAAATAGGAGACGAGCAAACCCTGGAACTGCTACACACCTATGAAGCTTATGGCAATTATGCCCAAGGTTACATCGTGTACACATTTGTAAAAACAGGAGCCGAGAACATTGTCGATGAAGATTTATTATCTTCATTGGAGATATGGTTTTAACGTAGATTTTGTATAACATTCCGACTGTTTTGTTGAACCCAATGATTGCAAAAAGTTTTATTCGGAGCGTCAAAATAAAAGCTATAGGAATTGTTTAATATTTACAGTTTGCGATGACTTTTCGACTATACTGGGTCTAACATAGTCTTAGGCCAAAGCTATTCCAGAAAAGAAAGAGCCAAATAATGAAAAAATACAAAGCGTTTTTAGCACATGTTCTGTTCTGGCTATCCATCCCATTCACCGTATCTTTTTTTATTTGGATCTTTTTCTTCCAAAATATTGTTCAAATAAAGACTCAGAGTGTTGGTTACCTCGAAATGTTAACTTACAAAACCAACATTCTGAGCAACTTCATAATTGTTTTTATTGGTGCTCTTGGGTTTTATGCAGTTTACTACATCATTGCCCCAAAAGTGCTTAAAAGAGCTAAGGTTATCGAAACTTTCCTCTTAGTCATCGCACTTTTTATAGCAACGTATATTTTTTTACGTTCCTTAAGTTTTTTGTTTCCTGAAATCGACTGGCTTTCTTCCTATGTTGCCTATCCCATATTACTTTTTTTCTCTGCGATTGGAGCCTTATTCCGTGTATGGGAATATGGAAAGACAAAAGACAAGGAGAATGCAGAATTGAAGCGGAAAACATTAGAGACCCAACTTAATCTTTTAAAAACCCAAATCAATCCACATTTTTTGTTCAACACCATCAACAATATTGATGTATTGATTGAAAATAATCCTAAAGTCGCTTCCGATTACTTAAGAAAACTTGGCGACCTGTTGCGGTTTATGTTATACCGTGTCAACGAAAGGGATATGATTCCTTTGGAAGATGAAATCGAGTATTTGAAAAAGTATATCGATCTTCAAAAGATACGATCAATCAATCCAAAGTTTGTGGATTTTACCATTAAAGGAGATACGGCTTCCATTACCATTGCTCCTATGGTTTTTATCGTATTTGTTGAAAACGCCTTTAAGCATGTTGCGGATAAAAAGCAAAACCGTGGAATTGTACTGTACATGGAAATATCAGCTGGTAAGTTGATTTTTAAATGCAAAAACACTTTCTGGGAAAAACCTATGAGTCAGCCCACCAAAGAAGGGGGAATTGGTTTAGCTTCCGTTGAACGAAGGTTGGATTTGATGTATAAGGATAATTATGAGTTGAACATCCTTTCCGAAAACGGTTGTTTTGAGGTAACATTAGAAATTGAACTACCATGATTATTGATTGTATTATCATCGAGGATGAACCGTTGGCCATGGAGCGAACAAAAGGTTACGTCCATAAGATTCCATATCTCAATTTGATTGGTGAGTTTAATAACGGCCTTGATGCTCTTGCGTTCTTAAAATCAAATCAAGTAGACTTAATTCTTCTTGATATAGAAATGGATGATTTAACAGGAATCGAGTTATTGAAAACCCTGGAAAACCCACCAAAAGTAATCATCACAACAGCCTATGAAAATTATGCATTGCAAGGGTATGAATTGAATATTGCTGATTATTTGTTGAAGCCTTTTGGCTTCGAGAGGTTTCTAAAAGCGATTGAAAAAACAGCTAACCACTTCCATAATAAAGCAATCAACGAGAAGGATTACCTATTTATAAAGACGGAATACAGGATGGAAAAAGTATCCTTTACCGACATTTTGTATATAGAAGGAATGGGAGATTATCGAAACATTCAAACCCCAAACAAAAAGATTTTAACCTTGCAGACCTTTGGGGAATTAGAAAAATACTTGCCAAAAGATAGATTCATACGAGTTCATAAGTCTTATGTAGTATCTATGGACAAAATAGAATTTGTAGAGCGAAACAGGATAAAAATTGGAGACAAAAGAATACCCATTAGCGATACCTACAAGGGTGATTTTCTTCAACAGATAGGATTTTCAAATAGGAAATAAAAGTTTTGGTACTAACAATCGAAGGTTTTATAATCCTGTTGGATAGTCGCTCGAACACAAAAAGGCTCTGATTCTATGCTTTTTGCATGGCAAAAAGCCCATCTTCCCGTTTCTCTACCTTAAAAAGGCCCAATTTTGAAAGGTTTTTGGTGCTTTTGTCCCATTTTTTACCGCTAAGACCCGCCCGAGTTTTTAGGTCGGCCAATGGCATTTCACCGATAGGTTTCAAAATGTCCATGATAACTTTTTCTTCTCCGGTCAATTCCACCTGCTTTTTCTCTGGTCGCATTTGCGGGAAGAACAAGACTTCCTGGATGCTGGAGTTGTTGGTCATTAGCATCACCAAACGGTCAATACCTATCCCTATCCCGGACGTTGGGGGCATACCATACTCCAAGGCCCTTAAAAAGTCTTGGTCAATAAACATGGCTTCATCATCACCCTTTTCTGAGAGGCGCAATTGTTCCTCAAAACGTTCACGCTGGTCGATAGGGTCGTTCAATTCAGAATAGGCATTGGCCAGTTCCTTACCATTGACCATAAGTTCAAATCGCTCCGTGAGTCCTGGTTTGCTTCGATGGGCTTTGGTCAAAGGACTCATTTCCTTTGGGTAATCCGTGATGAACGTAGGTTGCACGTAATGATGCTCACATTTCTCCCCAAAGATTTCATCAATCAATTTTCCGACACCCATGGTCCCGTCCACTTCAATTTCCAAGCTTTTGGCCGTTGCGCGCAGTTGTTCCTCATTCATTCCGGAAACATCAATACCCGTATGTTTTTTGATAGCCTCCAATATGGGCACGCGGGGGTAAGGTGCCTTAAACTCTATTTCATGGTCACCCACTATGATTTTAGTACTCCCTGTGGCATCTTTGGCCACTTTTTCCAACAGCTGCTCCGTACTCTCCATCATCCAGTTGTAGTCTTTGTAGGCTACATACAGTTCCATTACCGTAAATTCCGGATTGTGGGTACGATCCATGCCTTCGTTACGAAAGTCCTTGGAAAATTCATATACCCCATCAAACCCTCCAACAATCAAGCGCTTTAAATACAATTCGTTGGCAATTCGCAGATATAGTGGAATATTTAGGGCATTGTGATGGGTCAAGAACGGTCGGGCGGCTGCACCTCCCGGGATGGGTTGAAGAATAGGGGTCTCCACTTCCAAATACCCACGTTCGTTGTAAAATTCACGAATACTGTTGGTAATTTTGGTTCGTGTAATAAACGTTTCCTTGACCTTAGGATTGACCACCAAATCCACATAGCGTTGGCGATAACGCAATTCCGGGTCATTGAATTCATCATATACGTTTCCTTCGGGATCCGCTTTTGGGAGCGGCAGAGGTCGGAGCGATTTACTGAGTAACGTAAAGCTTTTGACCATCACGGTTTTTTCCCCAACTTGGGTAGTGAAAAGTTTCCCTTCTACACCAACAAAATCCCCAATGTCCAAGAGCTTTTTGTAGACTTCGTTGTAAAGGGTCTTGTCATCTCCCGGACAGATTTCATCCCTATTGAAATAGACTTGAATTCGACCTTCACTGTCCTGTAATTCTGCAAAAGAAGCTTTGCCCTGGATTCTACGGGACATTAACCTTCCGGCAATGACCACTTTCTTTCCTTCCTCGAAATCTGCTTTGATGCTTTTTGAATTGGCGTCAACAGGATATAAAGCTGCAGGGTAGGGATCGATTCCCATCTCACGCAGTTTCGTTAGTTTCTCTCTTCTTACAATCTCTTGTTCGGACAGCTGCATAGTGGTCAAAATTAAAGCGCAAAATTACACTTTTGCGCTTTAACTCTATAGTGTGACCGAAAGTCTTAATTGGCGTAATTGGGTGTGTAGGAGGAGTCGCTTAAAATGGCAAGTAAATCTTCTTCCAAGGTATCCACAGGGCGTTCCACAATTCTATTGACTTCGGAACCATTTTTTAGGAGGATCAGGGTAGGAACCCTTTTGATGTCCCAACCTTTTTCTTCCCCACGTAACCCTTTCTTGTAATTATCCTTCCTACGGTCTAGGGCAACAATTCTCACCTGTTCTTTAGGAAAATCGGCCGCTTCCAAAATTTTGAGTATGCGAGGGACTTCCCGTTTGCTGTCACCGCACCATGTACCCAAAAACAGTAAGATTTCATGGTCTTTCAGTTTGGTTTCAAAGAGCTTGACCAACTTCGTGTCAACGCTGTAGCCATTAAAATTGGTATTAAACCATGATTGGTAGGGCATGGACGTCAGATTATCCGTTGTGATTTCTCCCAAAAGAAAAGTTGACCCGTTGGGCGATTTGATTTCTTCATACTTCGATTGTGCATTTCCTTGAAAAATGAAGATGAAAAATGTGATGTAAAAGAGCTGTTTCATGATTTTCAGTTTTTCCCGAAAATCAATTAGAATTGGGCCTCAAGAAAGGAAATGTGGTTGGAAATGGGGACTAAACCCCGGTTGAAATCGATGAAACCATCACATTTTGGACAAAAGCTCTTTTCTGGAACCTACGCCCAACTTCTTGTAAATGTTATTGATATGCGTTTTGACCGTGCTCAAACTTATGAATAGTTCGGCCGCAATCTCTTTATTGGTCTTGCCTTCCTTTATCGCATTCGCCACTTTTTGTTCCTGAGCGGTCAATGCCTTAAAAAGGTTGCCCTTGGATAATCCAAACCTTGGTCTAACGTAGACCAACAATACAACCACCAGTACTATGATGGAAACCACAAGAATAAGATTCTTAATGCCAAATGTGTTGTTTTGTGAAGCCTCCTGCGTTGCCAAGTCATAATGTTCAGCCATCTCTTCATGAAACTGGGAAGTATACGAGGTATTTGGATATCTTTCGGATAGGGACGATGCCAAACCCAGGTAAGGTTTTTGCTGCGTCAAATAGGCCTCGTATGGAGCATAGGTTTCATTGGACCTCTCCGAAAGGAAACTGTAAACAAATAGTTCAACCAAGGGTTCTTCCGTCGATTGGGCAAATTCATGGAATGTTTCGAACCATTTATTGAATTTTAAATTTTCAGCCAATGGAGAACCGTCATCTTCAATAAAATCCAGAACCATCTTTTCTTTTAAACCCTCAAACTCCAACAAGTGGGCAGTAGAAGTATTTGTGGACGTTATTTCACAAAACTCTTGATTGTAATTCCCCAACGGGAGTGAAATTCGGTCCTTGTTATTTGCAATGAACAGAATGCTTATGGTAGTAGGGCATTGGCCCATAAAATGAAGTTTATTGGCCAGCTGTTCATCGCATCCATCCGTATGAATTCGATAGAATCGGTTTTCCAAGGGCAGATGTTCCCCTGAGAACGAAAAATAACCCAAAGAGTCTGCCTGGGTTTTTTGAATAATTTGGTCCAGATAGACCCTTCCTGATTTTCTATAGTCTTCGACCAATGATAAGTATACAGGCTGGCTTCTATATAATTCGGAGACTTGACCTTCAAACTGAAATTGCGACCAGCTTGATGCGTAAAACAATAAGGAAAAAAGAAGGATGGGAAATCGCATTAAAACGGCCTTTAATTGTAACAAATTACGGTATTTTTAGACCTATAAAGTACATCAATCAAAATCAAAATGAGTATTATTCGTGTCTTATTGGCCATCATTTTCCCGCCTTTGGCAGTTATAGGTAAAGGTTGCGGTTCTTTTCTTATTGTTCTACTTTTGACTTTCTGTGGCTGGGTTCCCGGGGTTATTGCCGCACTGGTCATCTTGAACAATCCAAATTAGAATATATGAAGACTATTCGATTATTTATTGGGCTGGTGTTCGCCAGCTTGGCCTTGGCATGCAATTTTACCGAGGAAATCCATTTCAATGAAGATGGTTCAGGAAAACTCAACATCCATTTTGATGGCAATGAGATGATGGAAATGTTGGCTTCGATGGATTCAACGGGTACTCCAGAAAAATCAATTGACTCCACCCTAGTTTTTAAGGAGCTGTTGGAAGAAAAGAAGGATAGTATTGCCAAACTGCCTCTTGAAGAACAGGAAAAGCTTAAAAAACTGGAACCCTTTAGTATTCGTATGATTGTTGATGAGGAAAAGGGAAAAATGAATTTTAATATGTTCAGTGAATTCACAAATGTAGCCGAGGTCAATGATGCTTTCAACGCTTTTCAAGATGCAAGTTTGATGAATCCTCCGCCCGGAGGCGACAAGCAGCAAACCCCACCCATGGGTTCGAACAACCAGACCACTAAGGTCAACTATAATTTTACCGGTAACAGTTTTAAACGAACCATTGAAATTGTTGACGAAGAGCTATTTAAAAAGGGGCTGGACAGTATGCAAAGTGCCGAAATGTTTTTATCCGGTTCTACCTATACCTTTAAATACCACTTTCCAAAAAAAGTGAAATCGGTCAATGTAGAGGGAGCCACCTTTTCCCTGGATGGTAAGACCATGACGTACGCCGTGGACTTTCTGCACATGATGAAAGATCCAGAATCCATCCTCCTTGAAGTGGAGCTGGAGAACTGAACAACGCTTTGTATTTTTGTAGTATGAACAAAACCGTTCTACTACAAGACTTAGGTCATAAGGACTATAAGGAAACTTGGGATTATCAAGAATCGCTTTTTAAGGGGATTGTAGATACGAAAATCAAGAACAGAAGAGAGGCTGCTGGACTTGAAACCCCCAACTATTTTTTATTTGTGGAGCATCCCCATGTCTATACCTTGGGTAAAAGTGGGGATATGGACAACCTATTGGTGGATGAAAAGGTCCTTGAGGAAAAGGGGGCGAAATTCTACAAAATCAATCGCGGAGGGGATATTACCTACCATGGTCCAGGACAGATTGTGGGCTATCCCATTTTGGATTTGGACAATTTCTTTACGGACATTCACAAATACCTACGTTTTTTGGAGGAGATGGTCATTTTGACCTTGGCCGAATATGGACTTAAAGGCCAGCGTTCTGAGGGCGAAACAGGGGTTTGGTTGGATGTGGGTACCCCTTTTGCCCGAAAAATATGTGCTATGGGCGTACGGGCTAGTCGTTGGGTGACCATGCATGGCTTTGCATTCAACATCAATGCGGATTTGGGCTATTTTGACTTAATGATTCCCTGCGGTATCAAGGACAAGGCGGTTACTTCGCTAAACGTTGAGTTGGGCAAGCCAGAAATTGATATGCAGGAAGTAAAACAAAAATTACTCCGACATTTTGAGCCCCTTTTTGATGCACGTTTGGTAAAGGAAAAAGCCCCTGCTTAATCCTAGGTAAAAGAGTTCTATTTGGAGAAAGAAACAAGTTCCATCGTACTTTCCAACTTTCCTTTTTTGTTATAGCTCTCCTGTTTAACGATTCCCACCCCTTCGGAAAGCCATAGCTTATCTGCCATCTGCATGTTGGTCATCATCACTTTTGAGGCGATGTTTGAAGAAATTACGTAACAATCAAATGTACCCGCCGGGGTTGTTACGGATTCTTTGGCGATTACCTTTCTGTCTGTCGTATTCACTGCCATCTTCATGTTCATCCCACTCATGCTCATTTTAATATCGACATTGGCATCTGCCAAATCCTGACCAACGGAAAGATTGTTGGGAAGTTCAATATCGGTACCGGTAATGTCCATTTCCACGTTCATGTTTTCATACTGCTGCATCATTTGGGTTGGGAACAGGCTTTTGTAATCAATTTTTATTCCATCCCCCGTGCATGTGATAGTATAGTCCGATTCGAAAGCATTCTTCCCTTTCGCATCTTCAAACTTCAGTTTCATTGCAGCTTTTGTGTTTCCGCCATTGTTGTTCACCTCTGAAACCAAGTAGGAAGTGGAGCCCTCCAATTTACCTTTGCCATTGAACATTTTATATTGATAGGACGCACCTTCATTCATGGGGTAAAAAGAACTGCAATTATCTTGAGCAGTCCCAAAACTTAGCCCTACTACCCAGGTAAGGAGAAGAAGAAATTGTTTTTTCATAACGGTTTTTATTGTTTGATGAATTCTACCCTTCTGTTTTGCGCTTTCCCCTCTGGAGATGAATTTTCAGTAACGGGTTCCAATTCTCCTTTCCCATCGGTGCTCAGTCGTCCACCATCCACGCCGTACACGCTGACCAAGGCATTTTTTACTGCCTCAGCGCGACTCTTTGAAAGTTTCATATTGGTATCGTCAGCTCCATCACTATCGGTATGACCAACGATTTTTAAGTTAATACTGCTATCTTGTTGTAACACTTGGTATATCTGTCGAATAATCCCCATGGATTCTGGCTTTATGTTGGCCGAACCCGAATCAAACAAAATGCCATTGGTGGAAATTTTACCTTCGGCAATCAGTTTTCGTCTTAGGTCCACACCTCCCTCAGCCACCTTTAGATTGGAGATAAAGACCAGTTCCTTGCCATCTTTGAAGTTGTTGGCATGGAACTTAATGGTGTTTAAGACCGCCCCGTTAGCCACCAATTGGGGAACATCAATATATTTGACCTCGTTGACCCAAAGGCGGAAACGTTGTTTGTTCACTGCTATGGAGATATGTGGATAATCGAGGACTTCTTCCCTTAAATCAGCTTTGACCGTGCTTCGTATTTCCTGTTTTCCGTTTACCCTGTTCCGGACTGTTACCCCAATAGGGGAATATTGGCAAAAGGGCAGTTCCACAATGGCAAAATTCTGGCCATCCCCAAATTTCCCATCATCACTTAGCATCACTACCATTCGAGAGGTTGAAGAGGTGTTTCTGTCCAGTCCTACAGTCGCAATGTCAAACTCTATCGTATAGTCTTCGGGCAATTGCGGTGCATTGGGAATATAGTAGATATTGTAACCGGATTTCAATCCTAGCCATTTTTGGGAAGAATCTCCCAATGTCACAATTTCACCGCCTGCATTGGTATTCCATTTGGAGGGGAAATCGCCAATGAAATCGTTGGCAAAGTCGTCGTAGAACATGGGTTTGTCTCCAGGCACATAATCAAACTTACTGTAGACTTGAATTGTTTTTGGGCCCGAAGCTCCGGATTCGTTGCCGCTATCGTTGCCGGTTGAACCCATGCCGTCATTTTGACCTCCCTGATTCTGTGGAGATGGATTGTCAGGGTTGGGCGGCGTTTGTTGCCCTTTTTGCCCAGGTTCTAAAATGGAATCAAGGGCTTGGTCGGTCTTCTTGGAAGCCTCTTGATCAACACGTCTTTCAACGGTTCGTTCCGCAGCTTTTTGAGCGCGCTTTCCTAGTTTTTTTAAAAATTGGGCGTTGGTAGGTAATGAAAAAAAAGTGAGTGCCAATACCAATAGTATGGACTTGGGGGAAAGTAGCATTTTCATTTTGCGTGTTTTTTAAATTATACTAATGGATAAAACCATAACAAGGTATAAAAAACACCTGCCCACTGAGGGGTTTTGTGTATCATTTACATCAAATAATGTATAAGGTGCGATTAATTGATAGCGTAGACAATAATCGAATTCTCTTGGTCCTTGGCCACAAGTTCCAATTTGTTATCGTTGTCCATATCCAATATATCTATCATTGAGGTGCCGAATACTGGAAAATTAGGTATTGGTTTTGCCTGACTATCGTAAAGGTGTATTTTCTGGTTTTGAATATCGGTGACGGCAACATAGATTTTATCATTGATATAGAATATTTTGGGTTGGGTATACACCCCAAACTCCAAATCCACCTTTTTACCCTTGATGTTCAAAGTATTGTCATCCATTAAGGCCAAAGTCTTGCTGGTGGCAAACATGCCATGGTCATCGCCTAGGTTGAAATTGGTAGCCGATAATTTACCTTTGTAGTCAACTTGGTGGAGTACCCCTTTTTTATCCGTAACACTAAACTTGTTCTTGTAGAAAAAGACCTGATTATTTGAAAAGGCTATTGTCCTGTCAACTTTTACACGATCTCCCCCTGCTCGATGCCTGATTTTAAGTTTTCCATTCTCCAATTGGAACACCAAATAATCTTTTTTGTTGACCTTAAAGTGTTTTGGAGGGGAAATCACGGGACTTTCGGTTTCGGTGTAGGTAAATCCATCAACAATGTCGCCTTTTGAATTGTACATGAATACCTTTCTTCCTTGGGTCACCACAAAACGATAGTTTCTGTTTTTTTCATAATCAAATACTGCTAAACCGTTTAGATTTCCACCTTGGTATTTTTTGTTAAAAGGCGGTACCTCTTCACCATTTCTATCCAAAACCAAAAATTGATTGTTGGTACAAAAAGCCAGCTGCAATTTTCCATTTTTATACACGTCTACTTGATGGATCTCTCCTTGAATTCTTCCCTCCAACTGTTTTTTCCATAACACTTTACCTTCAGTGGAAATAAGGTACAACTGGTTGTCTTGATCCTGAACTACTATTTCATGGTTGTTGTTTCTGTGGTTTTTTACAAATTGGGGATTGGTTACCAAATCATTATCCAATTCCACATTGTAGATGGGTGCTACGGTATTATTGGTTGGCACCTTTTTAATGTTGGCAACAAAAACATTGAAATGTGAAAAATCATCATCACTGGTCAGCTGGACGGCAAAACCTAAATCATCAAGTTTTTTGTTTTTTACTTCCTGAGTTGGTGTGGCCTTGAAATGTTTGTCCAGAAAATAGTCCATTCCTTGGGTTCCTGAAATGAAAAGCATGGAAGACTCACTTCCTATCTGTTTTTTTAAAGTTTCGTACACCTTTCCCCTGTCAAACGTAAACCCACTTCGCTTGTTCGCGATTATGGTTTGTAGAACACTTTGACTCCCCGCGAAAACATGGGTGTTTTCAAAGACGGTATAAAAATTGGATTTGAAGTTTTTAATCAGTGGTTGAAAATGTTGGGCTATAAATTCAGAGGCTTGCAACTGCCAAATTTCACTGCCTTGATAATTTACGCTTCCCGTTTTTAACTGTTCCAAGGACTCCATGATTCCTTCATTGTCCAAGGCATGAACCGCAATGGCTTTTTCATCATTAAGAAAAATGACCCCAATTTCCTCCACATTTTTTATACCATTGTTTGTTGGGGCAACGATATCCAAAAAGGAAGTTTGGTTTCTTAAAAATTGATCATAATCATTAAAGGAAAAAGAAAGAACAGCGTCTGCATTTTGCGGTGCCAGGGTTGCCGTTCTATCGGACAGCGGTGTAGTGCCCTTAAACAAATTGATAAACTTGCCAATGGAGTCATTGGCAACAGCTACACCACTTAAAAGCATTTCATTTTGCTTAGCTGACAAATCAACGGAAATCCATTCTGCAAAAAGTCCAATATTGGCTTCTCCTCCTGTTTTAAGTATTGATGGGGAAAGGGAAGTATTCCGCAGATTAAAAAAAAAGGAGGCCGATTTGGTAGGATCTGAGGTTCTGATCAGTTTTTCCAATGTTTTTGGAACAGGATTCCTACCATTTACCCGTATGACATTTTCCAATAGTAATTGTGAAGAACTTACGACAGTTTTTTGGTTGAGAGTCGTACTATAAAACTCGTTTTCATTCACTATATATTTCGTGATTTGTCTATTTTCATAAGTTAGTGTCTCGACCATTCTGTTGGTGGAATTTTCGACATCCAATGGAATGGAATCCAAGGATTGGAACAAAACAAATTCATGGTTGTCCCTTCCCATGGGATAAAGGGCTATTAACGCATGGTCCCCAATTTTTTCAAAATCCAAAGCGTTGGTTTTGGTTAGGAAAGTCGAGAATAGGGAGGTAGGTAGGACTTCTTCAAGAAAACCGTTGTTTTTCAGTTCACTGGCAAAGGCGTCCGGATTGTTTATTTTAACTATGGTAGCTGCATTTGGGGGAAAATAGCCAAGGTTGGATTCTACTATCTTTTTTTCGCTTGTGCACGAAAGAATGATTAGAAAAAACACCAAGATTCTTAGTTTCATGAACGGTACTTTAGAGCAAAGTTACAGTCTTTACCCAAACTCCAACGTTAATTGCTCTGGAAGCTGTCTAAAGCTTTTGCGATGATATTTGGTAAGCCCATATTGCCTTATGGCATCTCGATGCTCTTTCGTAGGATAGCCCTTGTTTCTTAACCAATTGTACATTGGAAATTCTTGATGTATTTTGGCCATGTAGGCATCGCGATAGGTTTTGGCAAGAACGGAAGCAGCTGCTATGCTCATGTATTTTGAATCCCCTTTCACGAAGCATTTATGAGGGATGTCCTTGTAGGGTTTGAATCGATTGCCGTCTACAAGAATGAACTTGGGTGTGGAAGAAAGCGCATCCAAAGCTTTATGCATAGCTAGTAAGGATGCATTTAATATATTGATTTCATCAATTTCCCTTTCATGAACATGGGCCACACCAAAACTGATGGAATCGGCTTCCAATTTGGGCCTCAGGGACTCCCTTAATTTTTCAGAAAGCTGTTTGGAATCATTAAGGGATTCATGATAAAACCCTTCGGGCAACATAATGGACGCCGCTGTGACCGGGCCTGCCAAGCAGCCCCGGCCAGCTTCATCCGTACCGGCTTCAAAAGGATATTGATAGCATAGAGCGAGTCTCGTCAGTGTATTTCTAGTTTACCCTAAATTGAAATAGTTCTGAAGTTGATGTATTTCCTGCACTATCCGTGGTTACCACTTGCCAAAAATAGGTATTTCCAGAAGTAACGGACACATCGCCCAAAGAGGTATCCGCTGTGGTTCCAGCCGAAGATAATGCGGCTGAGTCGGTGCCAAATAGCACCTCATACCCAGTAATATCACCGTCCACATCACTACCGCTCCATTCCAGTGCAACCAAGGCGGTGGCAGCAATGTTTGCCCCCCGAGCGGGATTTACAGCTTCCGCCGGGAAGGGAGCGTAGTTTTCTATGCCCTCGCCTTCGTTATAAAACCGAAAAGTCTCGCTATCCGTGGTGGTAGTTGTCGCATTTCCCCGCGATGTCACAAACCAAGAAAAGGGTACCCCTCGTTCCAGGGCAATATCTACAGAATTGGTATTGGAGTTGGCAAACGTGGAAATATCGGTGTTCAAATTGGTTACGGTTACCGTATAGCGATCTGTATTGGCCGCCTCACTCCATTCAAAGGTAATGGTGCTAATGGTTGTATCCTCAGCATTTACAACACCGGTAGTACACTCAGATTCATCTTCCGGAAATACCAATGTTGCCGCAGCCGGGTCAGGTATTACCGGGTCGTCGTCATCTCCTCCACCAATTGGAGGGGTTGGGGTTGGGCCGTCATCATCTCCCCCAGAACTACTGCAACCAATAAAAACCAAGGCAGTCAAAAAAAGCGTGATATAGACTAGTTTATTTCGTGTCATTTCTTTAGAATTTTATAGTTCAACAGGGAGTTGTCCGTCTTAATGTTTAAAATGTAAATACCATTGGCCATTCCGGTCATGCTCATACTGAAATAGCCATTGTTTGGTCGAAATGGCCGCTCCAATATGGTGGTGCCATCCACTGCAAATAATGCCACATCTACCTTTGTAAATTCATTGGAACCAAGATAAATGCCCAACTGCCCAGAAGAAATAGGGTTGGGATATACCAATACCCGGTCACTCAAGAAAATGGTTTCTTCATATATTCCTTGACATTCCCGATCTGTTTTCACCCGTAGGCTGTTTTCCACTTGTGTAAGTGGAAGTGTGATTTCACTTTCTGAAGTAATGTAGGCCTGCCCATTGAGCTCAATTAAGTACTCCTTGCCACCACTTAAACCTAAGGTTACTTCATTGCTCAATGTACTCACTTTTGAAGCGACGCCAAGACCTTCAGGTTCGGTTAAGGTAACATCAAAGCAGCGTTCATAGCCCGCTTGACCTTCAATGGTAATACATAACACATATTCGCCCGCAGCAAGATTTTCAAAGTTCACCCCATCGCTGAATTCTTGAGTGGTAACATTGCTTCCCGAATCCGTTAGGGTGGCGGTGTAGTTTAATGGATTGCCCGTTGTTATTTCTATGCTTCCGTTGTCAGAAGTGTTACAGGACTCCCCGGTTGTTCTTAAGCTAAAATTATCAGCAGGTAGGGAGAAGACGGCACAACCATCAACATCCACTACGGAGCCTAGGGGCGTATTGCTACAGGTATCCAGGGCATTGGGCACTCCATCCCCATCAATGTCATCATCGCATAGATCACCTATTCCATCCCCATCAAAGTCTTCCTGCCCAGGATTAACAACGAGGGGGCAAACATCAATGGAATCTTCGATCCCATCATTATCGTCATCAAGGTCACAAACATCGCCTTCCCCATCCAGGTCGGTATCCAATTGGTCGGCATTTGCGATTAAGGTACAGTTGTCGTTCACATCCAAAACTCCGTCATTGTCGTCATCCTCATCATCCACAAAACCTTCCACAACAAAATCATCAATGATGACTCCTTCTTGGTTAATGGACTGGTCGGATTGAAACAAAATTCCAAAAATGATATTGGTTTCATTGGTCAGATCTACTTCCCCTGTAGCGGCATTTTGTAGAAAATCATAGGTATAAGTGGTCATTGTCGCATTGGTGCCCGTCCACTGGGCTCCGGGGCAATTAAAACAGTCTTGACCTCCAGATGTTTCGGAGGTTCTGTTGCTGTTGTACCAATTGGGCTGACTTCCCAATTCCCCTAAAATCTCGTAGGTGGTTCCCCCGTCAAGCGTGTAAATAACAGTAACATAATCCCAATTTTCCTCTAAATCAAAAGCCATCTGAAAACTCAATTTTGGGGCCAAAATCGCACTTAAATCATAACAGTTGCTAAAGATGATACCCTCCGTCAGGTCAGGATAATTTCCGTCAAGGTTGGTTCCTATGACCTGGGTTCCTGAAGCGGTACCATTTAAAAGGGTACCTGTGGGTTCGCCGATTTCCCAAACACCTCCTGGCGCTACTGGAATTGTTCCAGAAACGTCATAGGAGAAGAGGGAGGTCGCATCCGATTCAAAATCGAATACTGCATCGAGAGTTCCTGAAGCATTGGCAATATAGGAATTCACGGAAAGTGAATTGTTATCTTCGAAAGCATCGTTTGCAACGGAGACCCTGGCCTCCAATTGAATTTGTTCGCCTAAATCGCCCATTACAGTGGGCAAATCGAAACTTTCGGTAGCCCCACTAGCCAAATCGGTGGCAAAGTTGACATTTTGCTCCGTACCACCGTTAATGGTGTAGGCAACATCAATTTGAGTGATGTTATTCTGTCCTTTGTTTTCAACGGTTATACTTGGAATAATATCCCCACAGGCTATGTCGCCAGTACTTGCTTCAAAACTTACCAAACTTACATCATCACTGGGCAAAGTTACTGGAATTGGTGAAACCCATGCACTTCTTCCATAACTGCTGGCCACAATGACCCCGTCATCGGCACTGATTTCCAAATCAGAGATGGCTACATTAGGAAGGTTGGTGGAATACTGTTCCCATTCGGTCAAGGTGTCATCGGTTCTATATACCCCTAAACTGGTTCCCACAAACAAGGCATTTTCTGCACTTCTTGGCTGGTGTGCAATGGTGAAATACGCTTCGTCAGTAGGTAAGTCAAACGTAATATTGTCTATGGTGACATTTTCACCATCAACGGTCACCCTAAATACCCCCCTGCTTGGATCCTGCGCAAAATCTGGAATACCAACCCTTGCCGAAGTAGTGAGATAGACGATGTTGCCATCATTGTTATTGATGGAAATATCCGATATCTGGGCGTTAAAGGGAATAATCTCATCCGTGGCGGCATCTCTTTCGTTTAATATGGTAAAAGTAGCTCCCCCGTCCCCACTTCTATACAATATTCCCCTATTAGCAGCATACATCACCAGAGGATTGTTTGGGTCAATTTCCAAATCATCTATGTTTTCTCCATCGGCAAAAGCATCTGATACCGGAGTCCAAGCGTTGCCGTCCAAGCGGTACACTACTTCATATGCTGAGTAAACCGTGCCTTCGCCATCGATGGCCAATGGGGTAATCCAATTACCATCCCCTGGAGAGTTTACAAAACCTGCCGTTTGTCCAAAAGTGTTTGAGATAAACAAAAAATTACCATTCTGTATGAACCCATACACCAAATCACTGTTGGTAGGATCAATCTCATAATCCATTCCATCCGCTAAGGTATAAATGTTCCACTCATCGTTATCGTAAACAAAACCGGAGTTATCTTGGGTGCCTCCCGCTATTCTTGCAGCATTGTTATTGGCAATGGATATTCTGTAAAACTGGGTAACGGTCAATCCATCCGATCGATTGGTAAAACTGGTACCGCCATCATTACTGACATAAATTCCACCATCTGTACCGGTATAGAGTTCTCCATTAAAGAATTTCAAGGTATGGATATCCACATGGGTATACGCTGGCCCTACATTGTTGTCATTATCGTTAAGCCGAATAAATGAGTCGCCGCCATCCGTTGTCTTCCAGATGTTAATGGCACCGGTGTAAACTTCATCGACATCTGTAGGAGAGACGGCAATAGCCAAATTATACCAAGCTTGGTCCCTCTCAATTAAATCTTCTTCGTTTGCGGTTTGGGTAAAGGTTTCACCACTATCCGTAGATTTAAATAACCCTTGGAAACAATTGTCGCAATCAAAAATATCCGCATATAAAAGGTAAACCACATCGGGATTGGCCGGTGATACCCCTATTACTGCCCTCCCGCCATCTGTTGGAAGATTGTCAGCGATTTCGGTAAATGTGTCCCCACCATCCGTTGATTTTAGAAATTGAACAATATCAGCGGAGTTTCCGGTGTTTCTGGTCTGGCCTACGACGGCGTAAATGGTGTTTGGGTCCCCAGGTTTTAGCCTATAATCGGTAATATTACCGGCCAGTTTAACCTCCCAAGTGTCTCCTGCGTCCAATGATTTCAAGATGCCCTGCGTGCCGGCTACCCATAAAATATTGGAATCTGTTGGGTCTATAAATATTTCATTTAAGGCATCAAAATTTGCGGTTTCATCGGGACCAAATCCGGTGGGAGACCACGTGGCGCCTGCATCTGTGGATTTCCAAACCCCAATGCTGAAGGTATCCCCCGCATCATCATCACCTGTAGCGATGTATACCGTATTGGAATCGTTAGGATCAATAGCAATTCCTGAAACTCCAATTTGTGGAAACTCCTGGAATAGGCTTGACCAGGTATCCCCAGCATCTATTGATTTCCAAACGCCACCCCCAGGGGCTCCGGCATACCAAACATTGGCATTGTTCGGATCCACGGCTATAGCATTCATTCTGCCCACTCCAGGCTGTCCGAATGCTTGGGTGCCGGGTGCTGTAGGTCCTAGGGAAGTCCAATCACTGGTAGGATTGACAGGTCCTAAAAATTGTTGGTGGGCTTGAAACGTATTCCATAAATCTTTCCCGGTGGGCAGGTAGCCATCCGGTTTTACTAAGTGTTGCCAATAATTACGCCACCGCATAAAGGGTTTATAGCCAATGCCCTTTTTTGTAATGTCCTTACCTTTCCAGTATAAATCAAACGCATCGGTGATTTCCTTAAAGGTATATATCGGGGTCGTTTGCTTGCCAAAGGCAGATTTGGAAAATCTCGTTGCGGTATTCTCCTTTCTTAATTCCTTCATCCATGGCGCGCTTGGATTGAACTGAGCGCTTGCCATGACAAAACTGAAAAAGGATAATAGAAGTAATTTTTTTTTCATTCGTTCTCTTTTTGCTATCAAGGCGTTAAAATAGGGTTTTTTTCACATTTTTTTAAGGATTTACTTTTAAAAGAGGTGACATTTGGCAAAAGGTTGTGTTTTCACCCTTTTCATTTTTTATTTCGTTATCATCTAAAAAATTACTTTTGTAGCTCCAACTTTCTTAAATGTTCAAAAAGCATTTTTTTCTTATTCCTTTAGTACTTCTAGGTTGTTTTTCCATGTGCGCGCAGGTAGACTCATTACCCTCCCTGAAAAGGGTGGAGCGTCCGGTACTGCCAGGGGAAACGGATGGGGAATTTCGCGATTCTACGAGAAGGGATGTAAAAGACTTAAAACAAATCAACATTGCCAATTATAAAATCATCAATTACCAAAGGGATACGGTGTATTTGGATACTTCACTGACCATTCAAAAGGAATACAAGTACAATTATTTGCGAAGGGATGATTTTGAGTTGATGCCGTTCAGTAATATAGGACAACCGTACAATAGCTTGGGCGTGACCTTTAAGGAACACCATTTCTATCCTAAACTGGGAGCTCGGGCCAGGCATTTTGGTTTTTTTGAAACGGAAGACGTCAAGTACTATAATGTGGCCACCCCAATGACCGAACTATTTTTTAAAACGACTTTGGAGCAGGGTCAGTTGTTGGATGCCAAGTTGGCCTTTAACACTTCGGAACGGTTTAATTTTTCCTTGGCGTACATAGGATTTCGTTCTTTGGGAAAATATCAGTTTGATGAAGCAGAATCGGGACGCTTTAGGACGACCTTTAATTATGTGACCCGAAATAATAGATATATGGTGCGTGGACATTATGCCGCACAAGATTTGGATGGGGAAGAAAACGGGGGGCTTTTGGATAAGGAACTGCAGTTTGAATCCGGTGATGAGGATTTCCTGGACCGTTCCAGGATAGATATTGTTTTTGAGAATGCAAGGAACAGTGTGGTGAGCAAACGCTATTTTTTGGATCATCAGTTCAATTTGGTAAGGCCCAAAAAGGATTCCGTTAAAACAAGGACTACCTTGCTTGCCATTGGGCACCAATTCAATTATGAGACCAAATTTTATCAATTCAACCAAACCACCACGAGCACGAGATTTGGTGATGAGGTTCTGGAAACCCCTATTGATGACAAAGCTTCGCTGCGGACCATGTTCAATCAGGTTTCCGCTAATTTTTCAAACAAGACCTTAGGAAGGGTTTCAGGTAGTCTTAATTTTTATAATTATGATTATTCGTTCCGAAGTTTGCTCATATTACCGGAACCGGAAGGTGTTATTCCAAGTCAACTGGAGGGCAATGAAATTGCGGTTGGGGGTGATTATTGGAATAGGATTGGGCCTTTGGAGCTTCAGGGGAAGGTAAGGTATAATATATCCGGGGATTTAAGTGGAACGCTTTTTGATGCTCGAGCCAGCTATACGATTAATGAAAAGAATTCGGTTTTCGGTTCCATCTATGGATCTTCAAGATTGCCCAATTTTAATTTCCTTTTGTACCAAAGTGATTATCGTACCTTCAATTGGTTCAATCTGGACACTTTTGAAAAACAGCGGGTTCAAAGTTTGGAAGGAGGGTTTGATTCCAATTTTTTTGGAAGACTGTCAGTGAATTATTCGGTGTTGGATAACTACACCTTTTTTGGACTGGATGAAACTGCTGTTAATGCAGCAGAGGCCGTCTTGGAGGAAGGGGAGACCATTGATGAAACATTGCTTTCATTTGTTAAGCCCAATCAGGCCATGGGTAGCGTCAACCATCTCAAAGTGAAATATGAGAAAGAATTTAAATGGCGAAAATGGGCGTTGAACAATACCATAATGTACCAGAGCGTCTCCCAAGACTCCAGTGTGCTCAATGTTCCCGACCTTGTGACCAGGAATACCTTATACTTTTCCAGTGATGTCTTTAAAAAGGCAATGTATATTCAAACAGGGGTTACCTTTAAATATTTTACGGCGTATAATATGAATGGATACCATCCCCTATTATCGGAGTTTTATGTTCAAAACCGAGAAGAACTGGGTGGTTTTCCATTGATCGACTTTTTTATTAATGCACGGGTAAGACAGACCCGTATTTATTTAAAGGCCGAACATCTCAATACGATTTGGGATAGGGAATACAATTTTTACGCTGCTCCAAACTATCCGTATCGGGATTTTGTCATCAGATTTGGATTGGTCTGGAATTTCTTTTCATAAAATTTTGTTACTTTTTATGAAATAATGGTTGATTTTCAGGCTATTGCTTGAAAGCTTGGAAAAAAGACTGAATTTCTTCTTCACTATTTTGTGGGATGAGAATAACCTTTCTATATTTGCACCCGCTTTGCAGGTAATGTAGGGTGTAATTCTTGGAAAAAAGGGGTGCTCTTCGGGGCATTTTT
>JANQQQ010000024.1 GCA_028284935.1 Croceivirga sp. | reverse complement strand
TAATTTTAGAAAAACGGGAAGTGAGGGTATGGTTCTTCCATTTTCTATCCTGGAGATCAAGCCGGAGGTTACTCCAGCCTTCATGGCAATATCGCTAATAGTCTTCTGATTGCCCTTACGTATTTCTTTTATGCGTTTTCCTATGCCTACAAGATAGTCTTCCATAGCTGTTACATTTTTTTGATTCTTTACTTTTTGTAACTTTTTATGATCCCAAAAACAATTCACTAACTATCAATACCATTCGAAACATTGAATTGAGAATCTTTTCGCTACTCGCAAAATATAAAGAATATTGAATATTTGTAAATAATAATACGATAACGTTTAGCCCAATAGTTTAACTTTAAACTACCTTTTTTTAATAGCAACAAAAACCTGTCTTAAGGTTCTTATTTGATATTTATTTAGAAATAGTTAATCAAGTTTTACAAATATTCAAAGTAAAGGAGAAGACCGGGTCCTCATGCGATTTACTGGTTTGATACGTGATGTTGTCGTATCCAAAAAGGAATAGTTGCAAAATGAGATCCTTCTGAATCACAATAGCATGGAAAAAAAAATAGAACGTTTGGTTGAAGGCGATAGTAACCAATCTGAGTTAAGGGAAAACTGGTGGGCCACTGAAATTGATGAAACTACCCGGGAAATTTTGGATAGGGATGCTCACAGCTTTATTCATCAGGCGCTCTCTACACCCTGTCTTGACGTAGTAAAACATTGTCAAGGACCCTATATTCAAAACTTCAATGGTAAAAAGTACTTTGATTTTCACGGTAACAACGTACACCAGATAGGGTTCTCCCATCCAAAGCTGCTGCGTCGCCTGGTGGGTCAGCTCCAGAACTTAACCTTTTCTACACGCCGCTACACCAATGAAATAGTAGTCCAATTTGCTGAAAAACTATTGGCCACTTTACCGGATTCCCTTAATAAACTGTTGCTCACCCCAAATGGTAGTTCGGCAATTGGTATTGCATTAAAACTGGCCCGGGCAGTGACCAACAAACATAAAGTGGTTTCTTTTTGGGATTCGTTTCACGGGGCTTCACTGGATGTCTCAGGTGTGGGTGGGGAAGCTATTTTTATGGATCATATGGGACCAATGGCCGGTTGGGCAGAGCGCATACCGCCTCCCATCACGTACCGTGGCATTTTTGAAGGTAATGAGGATAAGGTCTTGCAATACCTGGAATACGTATTCACTAAAGATAACCAAATTGGCGCCTTTTTAGCCGAGACCGTTAGAAATACGGATGTACAAATACCTTCCAAAACTTTTTGGCAAGAAGCTCGGAAATTATGCGATAAACATGGAGTGCTGTTGATTTTGGACGAGATTCCAATTGCTTTCGGGAGAACGGGTGCAATGTATGCTTTTGAGCATTACGGGATAGCCCCGGATATTTTATGTTTGGGCAAAGGTTTGGGAGGAGGTATTATCCCCCAGGCTGCCGTGGTTGCCCGTTCTGAATATGATAAATTTCAACACATATCCTTAGGACACTATACCCATGAAAAAAGCCCGTTGGGGGCAATGGCCGGTCTTACCGTACTGGAAATCATCGAAGAGGAAAATCTTCTGGAAAAAGTATTGGATGATGAAGCTTATATGCGTAAAACACTACAGCATTTTCAAAAGAAATTCAGACTCATCGGTGATGTT
>JANQQQ010000023.1 GCA_028284935.1 Croceivirga sp. | reverse complement strand
ACGACCAGGACCTGAGCCTAAACGGGGCCACCAACGAGCTGAGCCTTACCAACGATGCAACGCCGGTGGACCTTAGCCCCTATGTGAACGATGACACAAATGAGATCCAAGACGCTGATGAAGTAGACTTGGCAACTAATGTTGATTTGGATGAAAATGGGACTGATGAAACCAATGTACAAGAGGCCTTGGATGCTTTGGCATTGATGCCCAAGATTTATGCGACGGGTAAAGTAGCTGGCACTGGGGCGGCAATAAATATATATGGAGCTACTGTTTCCAGAATCAATGAAGGGGATTACCAAATAACCTTTACTACTGCTCTTGCCAATGACGATTACATTATACAAGTTGCCACAACTGATTGTGACGGCGATTGCCCTGGCAATGGAAGTCAAAACTATGATGATCCGGGCATAACGTACTATAGCCAGGCGACAACTGGATTTAGTGTAAACATAGGTGATAGTGACAATGGTACCACACAAAAAGATGATATCGATTTGGAGTTCATGTTTACCGTAATCGTTATTCCATAACTAAAAAGCTAACCAAGAATATAGAATGAGAAAAGCAGTACTAACCTTTGGAATTTTTGTCTTTTGCTTAGGAGCAAAGGCACAAATTGATGCGGGATCCGTAATGGGCATGCCTTCGGGAACAACTGCTCAAATAACGGGCATTACAACGGCCCCTGTCGGATCATGCGCTTACAGTACGGACGAAGGAACCATTTATTGGTACACAGCCTCCGGTTGGACCAGATCTACTGATAATCAGGACGCGTCGGAGGTGGACCTCGCTACCGCAGTCGATGCTGATGGTGATGCGACCAACGAATCTACGGTGGAAGACGTGGTGCAGGCCATTACCCCAATTACTTCAGCATCTGGACGGATTTTTTATCCACCATCAATTGCCATTGATGCCTCAACAAGTGGGAATGGTCGGACAATCAATCTCTACACCGAGTATATCAATCAATTTGGTTCTGGGAACGCAAATTTAGTAAGAAGCGTAGATGGTGCAGTAACAGCTCCGGATATTCCAACTTACGCTGCGAATGAACTTTACTATTATGTTACGTATTATGACCCTAATGTATTTAGTGATATCAGTATTGATGGTGCCACAGGAGTAATGACGTACGATATCGATAATCAACCGACTGACTACAATTCCTTGATCAATGTGGTATTTGTGGTAAAATAACTTGTGTAAACCACCCCAAATCGATTTGAACTATTTCAACACATATAAAACCCAAATTCTCAGCATTTGCTTTTTAATGTTGGGAATGTGCTTGGTGAATGCCCAGTTTTTATTACAGGCGCCTACCAATGATAGTGAAGGAACCCGATCCAATTACCGCTGGTTTGAGGCGTCGGATACAAGTACTGTCCTAGGCACCAACTCTTTTTATGAGGCAACCCGGCCAGGGGTATATTTTGCAACCTACGAGGGCACGCTTTGTGGATCAAATGCAACCGGGTATTTTATCCTGACTGATTGCAATGCCCCTGATAATGAGGTCACTTTGGACATTTCAGCAAATGTCCAGGGCAGTGCAACCGTTAGCTGGAGCAATGCTTCGCTAACCGGGACACAACCTATGGTCATAGCTACGGAAACAGTGGCACGTTACGTGGCCACCATAACTAAAGTTGGCAATTCAATGGAATTGCCAAGATTTACAGTCGTATGCCTGCAACAAGGAGCGGATCTTGAAGACGACTTCGTTACGGTTGACGAAGATGATTCAGTCATGGTGCCAATATTCCTGAATGATGATGATTTACCTACTACGGGTACTTTAACAACGACAAACCCTGCAAATGGAACGGTTACCATAGATGATAACGGTACCCCAAATGACCCAACCGATGATATTGTTACGTACATCCCAGACCCCGATTTCAATGGAACCGATACTTTTGATTATACCGTTTGCAACGATATGGGGGATTATTGCGGTATAGCTACGGTCACGGTTGACGTATTGCCTATAGTCGATGCCATTGACGATTTTGTCACGGCAGAAGAGGGCGTTGCGCTGACCATTGATATTCTGGCCAATGATAATGATCTTCCAAACAACGGCACTTTGGTCATCACTATGCCATCAAACGGAGTGGCCACCATAGATAATAATGGTACACCTAACGATCCCTCGGATGATACTGTTATCTATACTGCCAATCCAGGATTTACGGGAACTGATACGTTCGAATACACTATTTGCGATGGTGTAGGTAATTGCAGTACCGCTACGGTTACGGTTATCGTTAATCCAGCTTCTGATTTGGATGCTGACAATGATGGTATCGTGGATTTGTTTGAAGACTTGAATTTAGACGGGGACTATGACCCAAGTACCAACCCTACGGATACGGATGGGGATGGAATACCGGATTATCTGGATATCGATAGCGATAATGATGGAATACCGGACAATGTGGAAGCTCAATTGGTTGCCGATTATATAGAACCGAGTGGCGTGGATGCAAATGGCAATGGTCTGGACGATGCGTATGAAGATAATGGTAACGTTGGGTTGGTTCCTGTTGATAGCGATGGTGACGGACTACCGGATTATGTTGATGAGGATAGTGATAATGATGGTGTTCTGGATAGCATTGAAGGCCATGACTTTGATCAAGATGGCGTAGCTGATGTTGTCCCTACTGGAAACGATGCTGATGGAGATGGTCTGGACGATGGTTATGAGGGAGATGAAGTTAGTGATGATGATGTCAATGATGAACTGGATGATCCACAAACCGGACTTCCTGATACGGACGGTGACAGTATTCCGGATTTTAGGGATATCGACGACGATGATGATGGTATTGAGACCCCTGATGAAGATCCAAACGAAGATGGTGATGTAAGCAATGATGACAGTGACAACGATGGCATACCAAATTATTTGGATCCTGATTTGGGCCCAACTGATGCCGATATCGAAGTATTCAATGTAATTACACCCAATGGTGATGGCATACACGATGTACTTAGAATAGAAAACATAGAAAATTATCCAAACAATACCGTAAAGATTTATAACCGATGGGGCGTATTGGTATTTCAGACCAGAGCCTATAACTCCTCAGGCAATGTATTTGATGGGACCTCGGAAGGAAGGGTCACCGTTGATCAAGACAGCAGATTACCAGTGGGAACGTATTTCTATATTATAGATTACGAGGATGACAGTGGTACTATGCAACAACTATCAGGTTATATCTACATAAACAGGTAAAAGAGAGGTTGTGAAAGAAAGAAATATATATAGAGGGGTTTATAAATGGTTGATGTGTGCCATTGCAGTAATGACCACCGCGATTTCATTAGCGCAGCAAGACGCTCAATACACGCAATACATGTACAATACGGTAAGTGTAAATCCCGCATATGCTGGATCACGTGGACATTTAAGTATTGCAGCCTTGTACCGCGCACAGTGGGTGGGTCTGGACGGTGCTCCGGAAACACAAACCCTGAATTTGCATACTCCAATGGGATATAGAGGTTTGGGAATGGGATTGTCAGTGGTCAATGACGTTATTGGACCTACTTCCGAAACCTATTTTGACTTGGATTTTTCATATACCATTCAAACAGGTATAGAGGGTCAACTTAGTTTTGGACTGAAGGCGAGTGCACATTTGTTGGACATCCAATTCTCCGAATTGAATCAAGATGTTGGTCAAGGCCCTGATCCAACACTTCAGCAGAATATAGACAATCGATTTTCACCAAACATAGGGGCAGGAATCTATTATCACAATGAAAGATTTTATGCCGGATTATCCATTCCAAGGATGTTGGAAACAGAGCATTTTGACGAATCCAATCTATCAACGGCCAGGGAACGCATGAACTGGTATTTGATTACTGGTTACGTTTGGGATTTGAACCCTTTTTTAAAATTTAAGCCTGCGTTGTTGACCAAATGGGTAGAAGGTGCCCCATTGCAGGTGGATGTATCCGCCAATTTTATGTTCAATGAAAAATTCATAGTAGGTGCAGCCTATAGGTGGGATGCAGCTTTTAGCGGAATGTTCGGTTTTCAAATTTCCAATCAGTTTTTGATCGGTCTTGCCTATGATAGGGAAATTACGGATTTAGGGGCAACCACATTCAATGATGGTTCCTTTGAAATCATTCTTCGCTATGATTTTCTCAGAAGCCTAGGAAACCTCAAATCCCCACGATTTTTCTAATCCGATTTGTTTCATAGTTTTTTATATCCAGCTTGACGGATTCAGTCGGGCAAAGGCCTTATTTTTGCAATTATGGAAGAGAAAGTGATTCTGGTTGACACCAAGGATAACCCCATTGGTTTGATGCCTAAAATTGAGGCGCATGAAAAGGCCTTATTGCATAGGGCGTTTTCGGTCTTTATACTAAATGATAGGGGGGAGATTATGCTCCAGCAGAGGGCGGCCGATAAATATCATTCGCCGTTGCTGTGGACTAATACGTGTTGTAGCCATCAGCGAGATGGGGAAACCAATATCGAAGCTGGAAAACGCCGTCTTATGGAAGAAATGGGATTCGAGACTGACTTGAAGGAAGTTTTTTCCTTTATCTACAAAGCCCCTTTCGAAAATGGTCTAACGGAACACGAGTTGGACCATGTGATGATAGGACGTTTTAACGGTGCCCCAAAAATAAATCCTGAGGAAGTAGCGAATTGGATGTGGATGTTACCTGCTGATATTCAGGATGACATTAGTATATACCCCCAGAAATATACGGCATGGTTTAAAATCATCTTTGAGCGCTTTTATGACTTTTTAATGGAAGGAAAGGAACAATGAAAGTAAAAGTAAGCAGGAAAGCGCATTTCAATGCCGCACATAGGTTATATCGTCGTGACTGGAGCTTTGAAAGGAATGAAGCAACTTTTGGTAAATGCAACAACCCTAAATATCATGGACATAATTATGATTTGATTGTTAGCGTTACTGGGGAAATTGATGCTGAAACCGGTTACGTTATGGATATGAAGGTCTTAAAAGACTTGATCAAGGAAGAGGTGGAAAATGCCATGGACCATAAAAACTTGAATGAAGAAGTGCCCGAGTTTCAAAATCTTAATCCTACAGCGGAAAATATTGCCGTTGTCATTTTTAATAAACTCCGTCCTCACATTGATTCGAGTAAGGAATTGGAAGTGGTTTTGTATGAAACCCCAAGAAATTTTGTTACCTATTCAGGCTAATCTATGAAAATGCTTTACCCGTTAAAGTTTACCCCAATAATGAAAGACCGACTTTGGGGAGGTGAAAAACTAAAAACCCTTTTTAGCAAACCAAGCGAAACCATTACAACTGGGGAGAGTTGGGAACTGTCCGGGGTTTTGGGCGATGTGTCCATTGTTTCTAATGGGGAACTTTCTGGAAAATCATTGAATGAACTTATTGAGGAATACGGTAAGGATTTGATGGGAGACAATGTTTTACAACGATTCGGGAAAGAATTTCCAATTTTAGTCAAGTTGATAGATGCAAAAAGGGACCTGTCCATACAATTGCATCCCAACGATGCATTGGCCAAAGAACGCCACAATTCCTTTGGAAAAACAGAAATGTGGCATGTTATGGATGCCGACCTCGGCGCAAAACTGATCGTAGGCTTCAATAAAGACGTAACCATGGAAGAGTATTCGAAGAGTTTGGAGGACGATACCCTTCTAGACTTATTGAATTATGAAGAAGTGACCCCAGGTGATACTTTTTTTATCAATACCGGCAAGATACATGCTATAGGGGGAGGGGTGCTACTGGCAGAAATTCAGCAAACATCGGATATTACCTATCGTGTTTTTGATTTTAATAGAAAGGACAAAGATGGAAACCTAAGGGAATTGCATACTGAACTGGCCCTTGATGCCATTGACTATGAACGAAAAGATGATTTTAAGGTAGATTATCCTAAGTCATTGAATACTATCAACACCATGGTAGATTGCCCCTATTTTAAAACGAATTTTTTGAAGCTTACCCAAGACATGATACAAGATGTTTCCCAAAGGGATTCTTTTACCATATACGTCTGCGCACAGGGAAGGGCAGAAATATTCAATGATGGGGGCAGCGCTATTATTAATAAAGGGGAAACCTTGCTCTTACCAGCAGCTTCTACAAGAATTGAAATAGGTACTGCCAAAGCGGAACTTTTGGAAGTAACGATTTAGTTGTATTTTTAAAAAAAATACAGCGCATGGCCAGTATACGGGACCTAAAAAAAGACATCAACTTTGTTCTTGGGGATATTATTGAGGCGGTCTACCAATGGGAAGCTGCCACGGATAATTCCAATTCAGAAGAGGGTTCTTCAATCATTGATAAATCCATCCAAGCTTTTGATGAGTTAATGGGCAAGGTACATCAGCAGGGCATTGAGGACAAGAAGACCCATTTCAAGTCCATACGTTCTGAACTTGAAGAAAAGGCGACTACCTTGATAGGAGACCTGAATAAACTGTCCTAATTTTTCGAATTTTCATTGACCATTTTAGCCAGTACCTCGCCATAGCTACTCTGGGCAACACTATCGGGTAAAATGTTATAAATGGAATCCAAATAAATTGGGTTTGCTTCGGGCCCATCCGTTATAGCAATATATGGGGTGACAAAAGAATTGGGATGGGTCATCCCGAAGTTCAGAAGATATCTATATCGATTTATGTAGTTTCTCTCGGCCAATACTTCGATGGAATCCACCTTTAGACTATCCGTCTCCCCAAAAGCAGCTTGGGCCAGTTCCAAATCCCGCTTGTTAAAATTGGACATCATTTGCTGGTACTCTGAATAGTCGTCATGATTTTTGGAACCCGTGATTTCCGCATCGTTCTCAAACCTGTTCCACGTGGTGGTAATGGATATATTTCCCTTTTCCCCAAAAAAAACGATTCGGTCATTGATGTCATTGTTGTCCGCTTTGTTCAGGTAGAGATAGAAGAGTTCCGGATGTTGAATTTCTTTTTCAAAAGAAAAGGTTCCGTCTCCCCTGATTTCAAGGGAATCAATATTGGTCAAAACAGAATCTTCCAATTTTTGGAGATAAAGCCAGCCCTTTTTCAGTCCATCAATGTTACCGGATACCACCATGGTATTTTCATTTCTTGAACAAGAATACAGAATCAGACCAATTAAAGTAATAAGTAGAATTCTTTTCATCGTGAATTTTTGAGACCGCAAATATCGAAACATTGTTTAAACGGGTGAAGCTATTTCCATCAAAATTGCACACAAATAAGCACCGGCGGTACCCACAACGTAGCCAAAAACGGCCAAAAGGATGCCCACGGAGGTCAACGAAGGATGAAATTCTGCCGCAACCACTGGTGCAGAAGCCGCTCCCCCCACATTGGCTTGACTGCCAACAGCCAAGAAAAAGTAAGGTGCCTTAATGATTTTGGCTACTAAAATCAATAATCCTGCATGGATGGCTATCCAAATTAGTCCAACGACCAGAAGCCCCGGGTTTTCAAAAATCTTGCTCAAATCCATTTTCATTCCGATGGTAGCCACCAAAACATAAATGAACATCCCTCCAATTTTACTGGCTCCCGCGCCTTCATAGTTTTTGGCCTTTGTAAATGAAAGTCCAACCCCTACCAAGGTGGCAGTAACTACCATCCAAAGAAATTTTGAACCTAACGAGGACAAGGCCTTTTCCTTGTTTCGAATGACCTCAAAATTGTCCTTTAGGAACTCAGAGAAATGATATCCAAAAAAATGGGCAATGCTTACCCCCAAAAAGGCGAAGAATAACAGCATGATCAAATCGTTTAGCGAAGTTATTCTTGCGATTCGCTCCGTGTATTCCGTAACTTTCACTTTTAAGGCTTCAATGGAGGAATTATCGGCTTTTAACCATGCATCTATTTTATTGCTCCTTCCAATCCCAAGAAGTAGGACGGCCATCCATACGTTGGCCATAACAACATCGACCAAAACCATGTTTCCAAAGTTTTCTGGGTTGTACTTAAAGACTTCCAACATGGCTGCCTGATTGGCCCCCCCACCGATCCAACTTCCAGCAATGGTGGCCAAACCTCTCCAGACCGCATTAAAATCGGCGCCACCAACGGTTTCGGGAGAAAAAATGGATACGATCAATATGGCAATGGGCCCACCAATAACAATACCTGCAGTTCCTGTTAAAAACATGATCAAAGCTTTTGAGCCTAAATTGGCTATTGCCTTTAAATCGATGCTAAGGGTCATTAGGATCAAAGCGGCCGGTAAAAGGTAGCGACTGGCCACATAATACAAATTGGAACTTTCCTCATCTACCAAACCGGTACTCGTAAAAACCGATGGCAATAAATAGCACATCAGTACGGTGGGTATGATGGAATAGAATTTTTTCCAAAACCCACTTTTTATGGATGAGGTGTAAAAAACGAAACCCAAGCAGAGCGCCAAAAGTCCAAATATTACCGTGTCGTCAGTTAACGGGAGCTGATTCATTGTAGTTGGTTTGATTATTCCCAAATATAGGAAAACCAACCTTTTTTAAATATTGAGCCAGTACGTTAGCTTAAGGTTGAGAGATCGACTTCTGGGCATAAAAGTGTTTACAAAATAGTTGTCATTGTAAACAACGAATAAATCGGACAAAGGAGCAAAACGCCATTGAAGTCTTGAATTCACACCCAAATTGTCCCTTTGGTTGCTGTACTGCACCAAAGTACTCCAAAACACGGATTTGCTAAAGGTTATGGTGGCACGAGGGCTTACCAACCAAATATCGGCATCGGAATAGGGCTGTGGTAGGTCAATACGATCGTATCTCACATTTAGACCCAGTTCCACTTTGGGTTGAAATCGTAAGCTAAACCTACTTGCCACGGACAAACTTTTCCCGTTAAAAAAGTCACCGTAATCTGATTCAATCCTGAAATTGAACAGTTTGCGTTCGTCCGATTCAAAAGCTAAACCAACACTGTTAAAGTGATATCCCGTATTCGCCGGTAGCGGAACAGCTCCATCCGTGCCCGTGGGTTCAAATTCGCTTGTTAGGAACACAAACCGCTTTTGGAAACCAATGCCCACTTCTTCAAGAGTGTTGAAATTGGCTTCCACACTACCATTGAAAGAATAGTCTGAGTACAAAAAGTCCAAACTTGGCCGCCAAGTAACTACGCTGAACACTTCGGCCTGAAAACGGTTGATTTTGCCCTTTTTTGGCCAAAAATTACCTTGGACGATATTGGCCATTTTAAAAATGTCCTTTCTGGGGATAAACCCCAAGTCCGAATTGAAGTCTTCATCAATATGCACCAAATCGATAAATGCATTTACATATCGCGTGTTTTTTCCAATGTTGAAACCCAAGGAGTAGTTTCCCTCATTATCATCGGGTTGGAAGGATTTATGCGCATAGAATTTTCCGATCCAGCTGTTATCCGCTGAAGCCAAATTATAATCCAATCCAACTACCCGATTGTATTCTTCCTCTTCAGGTAAAAAATCTGAAGCGCCAACAGCTTGACGATTGATAAAAAAGAACCCTAGGTTTGACCTAGAGAACATTTTTTGCTGTAAGGCCAACATCATATTGTTGTTTGAAGGAATTTCATTGTCCGCGTCTTCTTCCGTTTGGATGTTCAAAAAGCCAAGACGCAGGTTACGATTGAGTTTGCCGCTTAGTCGAGCCCCACCAATAATACGGTTTTCGATAGTATTGTCCGCTGTATCCGTAGCAATACCAATCCTTCTTGAGAAAAATGGATTTGCATCCCGCCCTCCTCCAAAATCACCAAAAAGGTCATTGTTATCCACAAAGAACTGACGTCTTTCGGGAAGCGCCACTTCAAAACGGGTAAGGTTGGTAATAAAATTATCAACTTCTACTGTTGAGAAATCAGGATTCACTGTAAGGTCGAGATTTAAACTATTGCCAATGGAAACCTTGGCATCTCCACCCACCTTAAAATTGCTCAAGTCTTCGTTGTTCTCATAATCCCTTGCAGCTATTCCATTAATATAGGGTATAACGGCCAAAGGGGTTCTTGATTTTCCCAAACCCTTTTCAAAAATCATATCTCCCATAAAGGCCAGACCGAAAATGGGTTGGTTTTGGGGAATGACGGCATAAGTGCTACGCTCGTTGGTTTGCATGTCCAAGCGGTAGCTATTAAACTGCCATTTGGTTTCCCCTTCCTTGAATTTGAATGATGTTAAGGGAATAGCCATTTCCGCTGTGAAGTAATCATCATAAATTTTGGCATCACCTTTCCACTTTACATCCCAGGAAGTAGTGAAACCACCAAATTCGCCGCCACCTCCGGTAATCAAAGCCTCCCTACGAACACCGAATGGATTGATGCCAAAGAGGAAGGCGTTGGTATTGTCATTGAACGTATCAAAGACCAAACTGATTTGGTCAATTCCGCCTCCCCTAAAATCACGTTGTAACGAACGTGTGTTGTAATTAGGTCCTTCTGCGTAACCCTTTATTCCTACGTACAAATGTGTGTTGGAATAGAGCATTTTGATTTCCGTCTGCTTTATCGCCAAAATAGAATCAGTGGGAAAATATTGCTGGAAATCCTTGGGTCCTTCCGCAAAAGCCCAGATTTCCTCGTCGAGCATCCCGTCAGGATTAATGGAGCCCTCCATAAACTTCACCAAGAATGACTTTTTAGGGGCTTGGTTTTGGGCTTGGCAAAAAGTAAAAACAGAAAATAGGAAGAGGGCAGTGTAATATTTACCCATGTGCAGTTTGAATTAGTCGGCCAAATTTAAGGCAAGGTCACGTTAAAAAAATGCCAAGAAATATAATCTTTGAAATGGGAAGACTAAATATTTAACCAATACGTCAACTTTAGGTTAATGGAGCGATTGCGCGGCATAAAGGTGTTAACGAAATAATTGTCGTTATACACAATGAATAGATCTGATAAGGGAGCAAAGCGCCATTGCAATCTGGAATTGATGCCCAAATTGTCACTTTGGTTGCCATATTGTATCAAGGTAGTCCAAAAAATGGACTTATTGAATGTAACTTCCACTCTGGGACTAACCAACCATATGTCTGCGCTGGGGAAGGGTTCTGGCAGAACTATGCCGTTATATCTTAGATTTAGAGATAGTAGGACCTTGGGTTGTAGACGAAGGGTCGCCGATCCCTCAAATGTGCTTCGGGTTCCATTAAAGAATTCCCCATAGCCTACTTCCGCGTCATATGAAAACACTTTTCGCCTATCGGATTGAAACCCAATCTCCCCAGATAGGTAATGGTACCCAAAATCCCCAGGTAATTCCACCGCACCATCGGTTCCCGTTGGGTCAAAGGGGTCTACCAAGAACGTATACCGGTCGAATACCCGTACCCCTATTTCCTCCTGTCCTTGAAATTGTGCGTCCCAAGCATAGAAAATGGTGTAATCCGTATTTTGATAGTCCAATGTAGGTCTAAAAATGGCATTGGGTCCAAACCGAAAGCCATGTCTTATCAACTTACTATCCTCAGGCCAAAAATTATATTCTACATAAGGTCTTAAGGCAATAATATCCTTTCTTCGTATGAATCCTAAATCCGATCTATAGTCGTTACCCACATAACTGCTTCTAAAACCCAAATTCAGGTTTTTGGTAAAATATTCCAGGGTAGCACCAGCGGCATCATCGGCGTTACCTATTTGTGAGGCAAATGATTTATGATAAAAGAATTTACCTACCCAAGTATTGTCTGCGGAAGCCAGATTATAGTCTACACCAACAACGCGGTTGTACCGATCCGTTGGGTCAAGAAATTCGTAATCCCCAAAGGTCTCCCTATTAATAAAAAGAAAACTGAGATTAGATCTTGAAAACATCTTTTTTTGAAGGGCAACAACCGTATTATTGTTGCTGGTTATTTCATTTTCCTCATCTGCTTCGGTCTGTATATTCAATACCCCTAAACGCCAGTCCTCATTGAGTTTTCCACTTAAACGAAAGCCGGCTATTATAGGGTTTTCAATAGTTTCACCATCGGCGTTCTCAGCAATTCCAATTCTTCGGGAAAAGAAGGGATTGGCATCACGTTGACTGCCAAATGTGCCGAAAAGGTCAACATTGTCAATAAAAAACTGTCTTCGTTCTGGTAAAGCGATGGCAAACCTTGTGGTATTGATGATAAGGTTGTCCACTTCAACATTGGAAAAATCTGGGTTGACCGTGATATCCAAATTCATTCCATTGCCAATGGCAATTTTGGCATCGCCCCCAACTTTCACGTTATTTTCAGAGGTGTTGTTGTCAAAGTCCCGTAGTGAAATACCGTTGACATAAGGTACAAGGGTAAAAGGTGTTCTTGATTTTCCCAATGGTTTTTCAAAGACCATATCCCCCATAAAGGCCAGGTTGAAGATAAATTGGTTCTGGGGTATTTGCATCCAAGTACTACTTTCGTTCGATTGCACATCAAACCTGTAGCTATTGAACCTCCATTTGGTCTCTCCCTGTTTGAACTTAAAGGAGGTAAGGGGAATGGCCCATTCCGATATATAATACTTGTCATACATTTTGGTCTCTCCCCGCCACTTTACGTCCCATGAAGTAGTAAAACCACTAAGGGTAGTTCCGCCATTGGAAACCAAAGCTTCACGACGCACTCCATAGGGATTGGTTCCAAATAAGAAAGCATTGGTTCCATCATTGAATGTATCGAACATGAGGGTGATATTATCACTACCACCAGCCCTGAAATCACGTTGAAGGGAAGGAACCACGTAATCATTACCAGCGGCATAAACTGTGATTCCCACGTATAACGTAGTCTCGTCATACATCATTTTAATATCGCTCTGTTGTTTGGCCAATACGGAATCAGTAGGGAAGTATTGATAAAACTCCTTGGCACTTTCAGCAGTTTGCCAAGCTTTTTCATCAAGTGTGCCATCCAAAGTAATGGGTTCATTGATGTACTTGACAATAAAGGATTTTTCCTGTACTTGGGCGTTCAAACAAAAAATGAAAAAAAGGAAGGAGAGAAGAAATACGAAGTAATTTCTTGCCATTGGCCTGTTTGAATTAGTGGGCTTAAAGGTAAGTCAGTACTTCGTTAAAAAAATCCCAAATCATGTATTGTCACCATTCTCACTTTTTTTTGGTGCGCGTTTGGCATCTTTAAGGCTTTTCATGAGCATCCATTCTATTTGTCCATTGGTACTTCGGAATTCATCTGAAGCCCATTTTTCAATAGCTTTTAGCATATCTTCATTTACCCTAAGTGCAAATGCCTTTTTCTTAGCCATGATTCTTTATGAATTCTACCAAGGTTCCTACCAATTCTTGCGAAAGCGGAAAATTGGGATTGGTATAGGATGCTGTATTCTCTGTAGTATTTTCAACAGTTTTAAGCATATGGTTCATTTTTTTTATGATGACCAGGCTAGCCTCGGGTTTCGCCTGTTTTAAAAGTTGGGCATCTTGGACGGTGACCTGTGAATCCGAATCCCCATTTATGATCAAAACTGGAATTTTTAACTTTTGGATTTCGTTAGCTGGATTCAGCAACATCCAATTTTTCAAGTACTTTTGGTTATGCGGTTTAAATATGGATAACAGCATAAAATGTACTTCTTTGATGGTGTCAGTTTCCATTAATTCATTAACATGTTCCTCGGCAACCCTACCTAAATCTGGGTTTTGAGCCTTTAACTGGTGGATTAGTGATTTGTCAACTGTCGTTCCAGGACCTGCTAGTGAAACATACCCACTGACTTGATCGGAGACCGCCAGCATACCCACCAAAGAGCCTTGACTATGACCAATCAGATAAATGGATGAAAAGCGAGCATCTTTACCGAATTCATTTATGGATACGCTTACATCTTTCACCAAATCGTGGATGGTGGACGTTTCCATAACTATCTTTTGGATATTGGACGGGGTTGCGTTACGCTTATCGAAACGATAAAAGGCAAGGCCATTTGCATTTAAGCTGTCCGCCAGTTGTTTAATATGTTCTGCATTCGCCAAGTTGCCTTGGTTGCCATTCCTATCTGCATTCCCTGAGCCATGTATAAATATGGCAAGAGGTATTGCTTTATCGGATTTTGGATAACTTAGCGTACCGGGCAAATAGATATCGTCGTTGTACAATTCATAGTCTTCAGAGATAATCTCCTGACCAAAAAACCAGAATGGTACAAGCAAGAACAAATAAGTTTTCTTCATCGGTTTTTATCTCGTTCAAAAATGACGCGTTGAAAATTTTCGGCGACTTGAATGACACGCCAACCTTGTTTGGCATATTCATTAAGGGTATCTTCCAACCGGTCGTTATTTCCGGTTAGGCCCATTTTCCAACTTTCTACTTTATATTCTTTCATGTTTGAAATATTTATTAACTATTTCTTTGACCTCCTTTGGTCTTTGCGTTCCAATAAGCAGCTTTTTTCCACTTTTGAACTTTAATTGTATGCCCTGGTTACCCTTTACATTGTAGGCTATGCCACCAAAACCAACCCTATAGCCCCAACCGCCATATTCTGTTACGGGACGATATTTTCTAACGTAAACATTTTCAAGCTCCCCCCAGTTGACACGTTTTGGATGAAAGTGAAACGGTTTAAATTGGTAGTGGATTCCATTTTCATTGATTTCAGTATGTAAATGACATTGTGCCAAAAAAAGGTGGACAACTATCAAAACACCCAATGCAATCCAAAAACTCTTGTCCAAATCACCTAAGGAAAAGTCGGGTTGTTTTATCAATAATGTTATAGGCTGGTATAACAATATGCCCAATGGAACGATTACGACCAACCAAAGCCACCATTGTGTAAACCCTTGTCTTTCTTGAAAAACCCTTACGCCCATTGATATTGATATATGGCCTTTTCAGCCAATTCCGGTTTTTGTGTCCCCAATTTTAAAAGCGTACCATCTTTTTTGATAATGGCTATTACCCATCGTCCGGAAATACTTGTTCTGTTTATTCGATATCCCTGAATACCATAAGTCTGAATTTTTAGAACGCTACATTCTTCAATCTCTGACCATAAAATCATTTGATGGTTTCCCTCAATTGGAAAAAACCGATGGATAATCCCTTCTTTTGTTATTTCTATTTCTAGTTTAATGGATAATAGGAAGGCTAAAATCACTACAACAATACTCAATAGTGAAATATGCACCCAATGCTCATTTGCAGCAATATTTCCAAAAGCTTGGTGAAAAATGTACCATTTTATGATTGCAAATAAGGAGAATGCAACCATCAATGCATAGATGCCAAGGGCCCACCATTTTTGTAACCGTTGTATTTCCTTGAATACCATTCTAATGGTTGAGTGTTCCAGTATTGACAATTGGCGCGGCATCCTTGTCCGAACATAGTACGACCATCAAATTGCTTACCATGGCAGCTTTGCGTTCTTCGTCCAAATCAATAATATCCTTCTCGTTGAGTTCATCCAATGCCATTTCCACCATACTGACCGCGCCTTCCACAATTTTATGCCTAGCCGCAACGATAGCAGTGGCTTGCTGTCTTTTCAACATGGCGTTTGCAATCTCTTGGGCATAGGCCAAATACCCAATTCTTGCTTCCAATACTTCAATACCGGCCATTTCCAGACGGTCTTGAATCTCTTTTTCCAAAGCCTCGCTAACCTCATTGACGCTGGAGCGGAGTGTGATATCCTCTTCAATCCCTTCATCCGCAAAATTGTCATAGGGATACATACTCGCCAACTTTCTAACGGCGGCATCCGTCTGTACGCGCACAAAGTTTTTGTAATCATCCACATCAAAAGCGGCCTTATAGGTGTCGGTAACCCGCCAGACCAGTATGGTACTGATCATTACCGGGTTCCCCAGTTTATCGTTAACCTTAAGACGCTCACTATCAAAATTACTGGCCCTCAAGGAAATTTTCTTTTTTGAATATAAAGGGTTGACCCAGAAAAGGCCATTCTTTTTAATGGTACCTACATATTTTCCAAAAAGTAGAAGCACCCTTGAACTATTGGGATTGACTAAAACGAGCCCTAGGAAAATAATAACTCCAAAAAGAATGGAAATAAAATACCAAGGCGATTCTGTATTGACAATCATGATGACGCTTGCAATGATCAAAAGCAGCGATAGAAAGAGCATAAAATAGCCGTTTACGGGATTGATATTTTTTTCGTTTGTCATTGTAGTAGTGTTATATGATATTAAAATGATATCATGAATATATTAAAAAGAATTGATTCGAGCAAATTCATTTTCTTAAATGGTCACAGCCAGCTTAAGTAACTTGGTATCTTGCCAAAACATGCCTGAAAACCATTGGGAGTTTGAATGGCAGTACCGCTTGATAGAAGGGAAAGTATATACCATGGGGTAATGCTAAGGGCTTACTGGAAGAATCACCCATTTTGACCAAGGAATTACCGTTCGGTCAATTCTGCCGCAAAATTGGATATTTTCCCTCCTTAAGACACGATTGGACCCTTTTTTATTGTTTTTAGGTACAGGTGAGCCATGGGATTTTTGATCAATGAATGATTCGAAAGGTCAAATTAATACGTTCCCCTATTTTTTTTGTGGTTTTTGGAATTTGATGTTGCCAATGATGTTGGGTTGCGCCTTGCATTAGGAGTAGACTGCCATGCCCCAAAAGTATTTTATGTTTTAGGCTTTTGTTATTCTTATGCCTAAGATGGAAGTATCTTTCCTGGCCCAAGGAGATGGAGGCGATTGTTGGGTTTGGACCAAGTTCCTTTTCATCATCCGCATGCCATCCATTGCTGTCCCTGCCATCTCGGTACAGATTGAGTAAACAGGTGGTAAATATGTCCCCAACTTCTTTATCCACCTTTTCCTTTATCTCCAATAATTCCCCTTCAAAACTATTGGGAACCATTGTGATATTGGAGTAAGAGTACGATTTCCCATTGTTTCCATATAGCGAAGTAAGCCTAGGTTGGGGATAGATTTTGCCAAACACCTTGATATCGTCCTGTTGCCATGGGATCATTTCCTTTAAAATTTTGAAATAACGGGAGGCTTCATCAAAGGAAAAAAAGTTGGGGTAATATCGAATATCTGCATCTTGCAGGTCCAGATCCAATTTTTCTTGGAACAAATCCACTTTACTGTAATACTGCTTTTAGTTGATTTCTGTACTCTGAAGGGTTTTGACCGGTGAAGGCCTTAAAGGATTTATTAAAATGGGAAAAATTATTGAATCCACTTTCATAACAAACTTCGGTAATACTCATTGGTTGTTCTGCCAATAGCTTTGAGGCATGTACCAAACGATACTCATTAACGAACTGGGTAAACGTCTTGTTGGTAATTTTTTTGAAATACCTGCAAAATGAAGGCACGGTCATACTCACCATATCCGCAATTTCTTCCAATGGTATTTCATCCTTGAAATTATTCTTTACATGGTTGAACACCACATTAATTCTATTGTTATCCTTGACTTCACTTTGCATGGTAAAGCCCTCTGCATTCAAGACGGTATAATCCTCTGATAAAGCCAACTCATTTAGGATGTTTAACATGCTCAGAAGCCGTTGAAAATCACTTTGGTATTCCATTACTTCCATCTTTTCCCCCAGTTTTTTCTTGGTGGCACCACTAAAGGCGATACCACTTTTAGCCATTTCAAGAAGCTTTTGGATTTTGGACATCTCAGGAATGTTGAAAAAATCGTTTCCCAAAAAGTCCTTTTTCATATGAATGACCGTTTGACTTTTATTACCTGTCTCCTTTGTGATAAATCCACAATGGGGTAGGTTGGAACCAATCAAGATAAGGTCACCATCCCTAAAATAGGATACGTGGCTTCCTATTTGCCTTTTTCCGGCCCCTCCATTCACATAGACCAATTCAATCTCTGGGTGGTAATGCCAGTAAGTGACATTGGCATCGCCAGATTTGCCATGGTAGTTATAGGTAAATGAGTTACCAAAATTTGGAGTAATGGACTCTAGTTTTGCCTTTTGCTTTTTTGTTTCAATCATACTATCCATACGATAAAATTACATGGAATGGATTTTAAGAATCTATACAAAATTAACCAAAAACTATTCTAGTTTACCTTTTAAGACTATTTAACATCCTGTTTGTGTTAAAATAGCATAGAAATTGGAAAAACCTGTGGTAGAATCCTAGTGGTCCAATGGGGTATGTTTGCAGTGTAAAATGATTTACAAATCAAAAAAACGAAATGCCATGAAATCAATTAGGAGAAATGCATTAGTAGTAGCCTTTATGTTCGCAACAGTTGCGGGCGCGGCCAATGGACCTAAAGAAGCTTTTGGAAAAAAAGTTAACGAGGTAGAAAAAGAACTTATATCAGTAAAAGCTGATCCAGTATTTAAAAGAAAAGGAAATAAATTGTTCCTTAACCTTTTGAATCTTGACCAAGAAAAGGTAACCATCAAGGTTGTTGATAATGAAGGAAGACTGGTTTTTATTGAGACTTTGAACGGTGAATTGGTCATTGAAAAAGCATTCAATTTTGAAAACGCTTTTGAAAATGAATACACCGTAATGGTAGTCGATAACAAAGAGACCTTCAAAGAAACAGTAGAAGTAAAGTAGTTTAGTTAATTTATTCGGTTTGTTGAAAGGCCCTTGGCGTTAGCGCTGGGGGTTTTTTTATAAATGTTTTTGGAGCATTTTTCGCTTAACTTCCCTAACACATTTGTTTTCAATTGCCAATGCAACCAGACTTTTGTCTTTCTCCCTTTGATTTACTAAGGTGTTGAACTGTGCAACGGTCAAGGAGTTAGGTCCGGCTTTTTGTAATGCCAGCATATCTCCTGTTCGTACTTCACCTTCCTCCAAAATTCGAACATAAGTGCCTGGGTGGGCATATTCCAAGAACTCAACAATGACCTTTTGGGTTCCAAACTTAATACCGAGTTTGAAGCAAGGCTGCCGCGGCTCGGTGATTTGGATTACAGCATTGCCCAGATTGTAGACCGCTCCAATTTGCAGTTCGTTCTCATGGAGATTGTCAACGGTAAGGTTCTCTCCAAACATGCCCCAATCCCAATCCAAATGGGGGTATTTTAGTTGCCAGGCAGGGTAGTAATTCGCACCAAAAAGATAGCAGGCCTTATATTCCCCGCCATGATGTTTTCTGTCCACTACCGTATCATTTTGTACATCCTCCTTTCCCAGATATATGGGTCCTTCAACGGGTTGTTTATAAATACCTGTCTGTATTTTCCGGCCTCTCCAGAGAACGGTCTTAGGTTGACCAATGTTTGTCGCTACTACTTGCATTCCCTAAAAATAAAAAACCACCCGTTAATTATGGGTGGTTTCTTAGAAAAGCTTGGTTGTTGATTAGTCTTCTTTTTCCAGTTTTTTGGTCATATTGAAGCCTACCAGTAGTCCAACTCCAGCCATCGCAAAAATGGTTCCTGGATAGGCCACTTCTTCATACACCCCTAAGATCTCTACCAAAAGGGAAGCGATGAAAATTGCTGCGCCAACGCTTATTAGGAGCACGGCAAAATTGATCAAGAAAATCTTCCATCCAGGGATATAACCTGATTTTTTCTGCCTTACAAAGATATTGGCATCCGCTCCTTTTTCAATAAGGGCCAACCTTTCCTTGTTTCGTGTGGATAAGAACAAATAAACAATTCCGAAAACCATTAGAAAAAATCCTATTGGTATTAATAATCCTTCTGCCATGATATTGGTTTTTAATTGATAAATAAACTCGTTTGCCCCATATGACGATAGGTCTTTGAAAAAGGTTACACCCCGTAAAGTTTTTTTAGTTTTAGGTAACCTAGATCGTCTGCGTGTCGTCTTAATGGTATATAATGAAGGACAACCAACCGGATATATCAGCAATTCTTGCGGGGGATTCCAAGGAATTCTCTGTTTTGGTAGATACTTATAAAAATGTGGTTTTTACCGTGGCATTACGTATGTTAAAGCATAGGGAGGAGGCAGAAGAGGTGGCCCAAGATACCTTTGTTAAGGTGTACCGATCCCTAGGGAAGTTTAAAGGGGACGCTAAATTGTCCACCTGGATTTATAGAATAGCGTATAATACGTGCCTGGACAGATTAAAAAAGAGTGGTCGGCATATTAGGGATGTTGCAATTGATGAAATTGAAGGTTATGAGATAAAAGACGTTGATAATGCTTTGGATGGCATTATGCAATCTGAAAAAGCTGAACTGATCAGAAAATGCATAACCAAACTGTCCCCCAAAGATGCGGCCTTATTGACGTTGTTTTATTTGGAAGAGAAAAACCTCAATGAACTTGGGGAGATATTAAAGATGAACCAGAACTCGGTCAAAGTGGGATTATTTAGGGCCCGTGGAAGATTGGCCAAAGTATTAAAAAAATACCTAGAACCAGAAATAATTGAGAATTATGGATAAGGAAAAGGATTTACAAAAACTGATGGACAAATTTTTTGATGCAGATCGGTTGGATGCCCCAGCATCAGATTTTACATCAGCAGTTTTGCATAAGGTTGAAGCACACACAAAACAACGGTTGTCCTATACACCCCTTTTGCCAAAATGGGTGTTTATTGCCATACTTCTTTTGGTTGTGGTCTTTGTGGTTTACGTAATGGGCAATACCGATTCAGGTACTACTGAAATCAATTATCTTGAATCTTTTGATTTTTCAATGACCTGGTTAACTAAAGGTTATTCGCAATTGAACTTTTCCAGAATATTGGGTTATTCCATTCTTCCGCTGGGGGTGTTAATTTGCATCCAAGCCAGTTTACTAAGTAAGTTTATGAATCGTACCAATTCACTGGCTTAAAATTTTAGGTACCAATACGCCCAATACATTAATCCAAATTGTAGCGGAATACGAAGGACCAAAATCCATTTGGGAATACCTGCTGAAGCCTTTTTCCCGGAAAGCATGTAAAAGTGAACCAATAAAAAAACAGCGAGCATTAAAATGATTCCATAGATGGCCCAGTTTTTTGAGAATGGAAAACAAAGGGCAATTCCCAAGACAATTTCAGCAACACCGCTTCCAAGGACCAAACCCTTTTGATGGGGTAAATATTTGGGCATAATGCGCATATAGGCCTTTGGATAAATGAAATGCATTATACCCGCAACCATGTACATACCTGCCATGACATATAGATCCCAAGGATAGATCATTGTTCCTTATAATACCAAAAGGGTATGGATTCCTGAATGATCTCTACTATTGAATCGGAATCCTTATCCCTTCTTTTTCGCATCACCCTAAGTTGGTGTTTGCCATCAACTATTCCTTTTAGTGACAAAAACGTTTCAAAGCCCAAACGATTTTTAGCATCCGTACTTATAATAAAATCACTGTCCAGTTCAATGGAATCAACTTTGAAAAAATGGGTCTCATTAAATACTTCCAAATAGTGCTTTCTAATACTGTCTTTTTGTCTCCGGGTGGTAATTTTATCGCTCCAGTCTGTGCTGAAACGAAAGTTGGTCGATGTCAATCCCCTTCGATCTTCTTCGAGCTTTAAAGACTTATCATAACTAAAAATACGGTCTTCTACATTTTCGGAATAGGGCATAAAAACCTGAACAAATTTTGTGGTAATGACCTTTGATGGTATAACGGCCTCACCAGGGTAGTCTGCATCTTCGACCATCATGTCCATATAATTCTCTTTGTTGGCGAATAGGGTTGAGGAGTTTCTATCCTTTTCCAGATAATTGGAATTTCGATATTCGATCCCACTTATGATAAGAATAAGGATATATATCGGTGTCAGCAAAAAGATAATTCGCTTACCAAATCTATTATCCAAAAAGTTATATACCAGAGGTCGATATAAAAAGGAAAGTGTCAAAAAACTAAATACCCAGTAAAAGGGAAAATACAGCTTGCTTACCCATTTATTCCGCTTTAGTAAGCCTTGGGTTATGAAATCAATAAAAGTGAACAACATGCCAAAAACCAAAAACAACACCACTGGGATACCGATCCCATTGGACGCCCAATCCGGTAGGTTGTCATTATCAATGATAAAATTGGATACGAGGGCAATACTTAAAATGATAAAGGTCAAAGCCAATACATGAAAAATCAAAAGGAATGAAATGGCAAAAAGTACGCTACAGTAATTTTCTAGATGGGCGATGTAACGGTCAAAGGAAACAATTTTCTTTTTTAAGTAGTTCTTAAACCTTTCGCTGTACTTCAGCTTATCAAATTCAATATCCCCGGAGACATAGCGTAAGCCTAAGGCACCAATCCACAATCCCCTTAAAATGACATGAAGGAGCAAATTGAAAAGCAAAATACTACATGCAATAAAGGCAACGACCAATAGAACAAACTGATAAATCTGTTGGTCGTTTTGGGCATTTTCAGCTCCTACACGCAAGGGTTCATAAGCCGTGAAAAGGCCAAAAATGGCAAATCCGGAAATAATAAGCTCCAATTCCCAGCTTTGTTGCTGCAAGGAATCCAGAAGCTTTTTAAACCCAGGGCTTTTATAATCGGTACTCATACTATGATAAAATTATAATGTCAAAACTCATTTTTGAAATACCAAAAGGGTATGGTTATTAACGTATCCACCTTTTTGTCCAGTCGTGGGTCAGGGCCAATGAGACGTAAGAGGTGTTTGCCATTTTCCAAACCCTTTAGATCAAGAAAAGTTTCAAAACCGAATCGCTTATTAATATCATTGGTCATCACAAATTCCTTGTCAAAAAAAGTAGTATCGATTTGAATTTTATACAACTCGTCCAATACGTCGAGGTATCGTGTTTGGTTTTTTTCAATTTGTTGGTATTTATTGGAAAAGGACAAGATGAATCCACTAAAGTTGAATTGTCTGTTGAGCTTAAGTGAATATCCTCTGCGGTCCTTCTTTGGCATCAGTATAGAATCATGGGCTAGAATCGCGTCCTCTATGAATTTGTTAAATCCAACATATACACGCATATAGGGTTTATCAATAACTTTTGAAGGTAGGGAAACAAATTGGACAAAATCCGTTTTTTCCGTCAGTTCGTCTTCATAATTATTTTTGCTGGTGAAGTAGCTTGAGGTGCCCTGGCCTTCAATCTGATAGTTGGAATTGACAACTCCATAGATTTGAAGAAACAAAAGAATGACCATATAAACGGGCAAGATAAAGGTAGCTACCCAACGGGCTTTTCTTTGGTCCAGGAAATTATAGACCAAAGGTCTGAAGGCAAAGGCGAAAGTGATAAAACCAAAAAAACGATAGATGGGGTAAAAATACTTGGCCGTCCATCGGTCCCTTTTCAATCCCCCCATTGTGATAAAATCAAAGAAAAATATCAATATTAAAACAAAGTAAATGATTCCAAATATGGCCGTGGTTACACCGGCCGTTCTATCCGGCAAACCTACATTGTTCAAGGTAAAGGCAATGAGTGCAAAAAATATCAAAATCAAGAAATAGGAAAGGAAGTAAAAGACCATTAAGAAAGCCAGGGCAAAAACCGTACTGCAGACATTCTCCAGTCTAGAAATGTAGCGGTCAAAAGACCCCACTTTTTTTGTGAGAAAACTTGAAAACTTTGGAGCATAGTGCAATCGTTCATAGTCAATATCCCCTGAAATGTAGCGCAGGCCCAAAGTGCCTATCCATAACCCCCTTAAAATGACATGGACTAATAGGGAGCCCATCAAAATATAGTTGCCACTGATCAATGCCTGAATCATGGCGGTATAAATGGTCTGATTATTCTTAACGGATATCAAGAACTCAACCTCCAGGGGCTGGATGGCTGAAAAAAGTCCGTAAATCGCAAAACCCGAAATGATCAGTTCAAGTTGCCAGCTTTCCGTTTGTAGCTTATCGAGCAACTTTTTAAAATCGGAACTGTTATAATCGCTACTCATGTTTGGTTGATTTGCTGGTTAAGATAATAACAACTCTTAAAAAATCAACCTTTCAATTTATCCAATATCAGACTTTTATAGGTTTTGCTTATGGGAATGGTTTTGTTGTTGACCATGACCAATTCGTTTGCTGAAAATGAGCTGACGTGTAATGGGTTTACGATGAAGGAACGATGCGCCCTAAGAAGACCATACCCCTTCAACTCTTTTTCAGCATTTTTCATCCGTTGAAAATACATGTGATTTTTTCCCAATGTACTGTAGTTGATGTATTCCCCTTTGGCTTCAAGGTAGATGATATCTTGTGGCAATAGGCGGATGGTTCTCCCTTCACTTTTTATTACTATGGGTTGTTGAATTCTTTTTGGCGTATGTTCCATGAGGTCTTGATATTTCTCCCGAGCTGCAAGGCCCCACTCATAAATGGAATAGCTGTACCCTATAAAAATCAAAATGGCAGAAGTAATAAACAAAAAGGGTCCCACGCGGTCTGGATGATGGAAAACCGTCCATTCCGGCAAGTGGTACTGAAGAACGAAAAAAACGATAAGAAACCTGGACACGGTAAACCCTAGGGTTATGGACCAAAAGATAAGTCGAGGAAACTTTTGTTGCTTGCTTAACCACAAATATCCAAATAGCACCATAGCTACTATTTGCAGGCATAAGATTAAAGCCATTGCAAAGGCTTCGGGCCATTCAAAAAAGTCGCGATAGTAATTCCAACTGAATAGTAGGAGTGCTAACCCCCAGAAACCCACTTTTTTCCATAAGGCATCCAGGCGCAACCTTTTCGTTGAAAATAGTGGTTGTTTCATTGAAAAAAACAAGTTTGTGGTACTACAGGCATGGATTCTGTTGTTCTTTGGATGAAATGTTTAAAGTTAGATATTAATTCAAGTTCACTAAACACCCAATTAAAAGATGAAAAATTCAGTTTTTTTGGCTATTGCGGGCCTTACCTTTCTGGTAAGTAAAGGACAGACCACCACTTTTGAAGGCCGAATTATTTCGGAAGAAGAGGTTCCTGAAATGGTTTTAAACGCGCAAGTGAATCATTTCGCGGATGCGAAAATCGTACGTTGGAAAAGACAGCATTCAAAAGGAAGAGTGGGCAATAGCTTTATTCGCTATGTTGCTGTAATGAAAGAAGGAAAGCGACCTTTGAGTAACGCCCGATATTCTTCAGAAGGCGAAATCCTGTATTACACAGAATATTACGGACATAAGAGCATTCCTGATTTTTTAAGACCCGATTTACAACAAAACTTTGCCGGACATCGGGCTACTGGAGGCACTCACGTTAGACTTTATACGACCAAAAAGGAATACTATCGTATCCGATTGAAAAAGGGAAGCACCGTAACCTATGTGTTTTATGACAAAAATGGAAATCAGGTAGATAGAAACCAATTGCCCAAGGATACCGATTTTTGAATTCATAATTCCAACAAGACTATGAAAAGGATTCTTTTACTCTTTGGTTTGCTATTCGAATTGGGCTTTTCACAAGGGTTCGAGCCCCCGCCAAATCCACATCTTGCAACTTCCCCGTGGTCCATTTATCATGGTAACAGTGCACGGCAATCCTTCTCTGTTCTTGCTGGACCGACTAAGGAAGATTTGGTTGAAGTGAAGTTGTTGAAAGGTATTAAGGGAGGTACCTCCCCATGGACCTATTTTACGGAAAAATATCCTAATGGTCAACGTGCCCTATTGCAGTCCAACTCGACACATTTTTATAAAATACTTGATACCAAAAGTGGACCAAGGATTGTTTCAAAATTGAAAATCAACAAAGATTGGTTAAAATCCTTTGGATGGAATTTTTTGCAGACCAAAGGTAATGTTTGGTATACCTATGACCCTAAATACAACCCTGCCAAAAATCAGTACACAAGACTTTTTAAGATTGAAGATAAAAACAAGGGAAATCCTTATTCGTCATTAGTAATAAAAGACACCTTCAATTTCGGGACTATTGGCAAGGTGCAACATTTTGGCATCAATTATTCGGGTCAAATTGTTTTTGCAAGTGATAATGACAAAGGCAAATCAGACTGTACCGTAGGAGTGTTATCGAGCCAGTTTGAGCTATTGGACACCCTTAAGATTCAATCCCTCGGAAACAATGAGATATTTGGCCATAACGCCTTTCCTATAGATGAGAACAATAGCTTTTATATATTGAGTTCAAAACGGTTGATACGATTTGATTGGGACGGACAAAAACTCACAGTTGCATTTGAGGTACCCTACGACTTTGTGGGCGATGGCCCAAGGGGAAGGTGGGCGGAGGGTAGTGGTACAACTCCAACGCTCATGGGTTTTGGTGAAGACCATGATAAATTGGTCATCTTGGCAGACGGTCACGAAAAAAATAATCTTATTGCATTTTGGAGAGAAGTTCCTGAAGATTGGATACCCATCGAAGGCCAGCATATTTACTTTGCAGGAAAAATTCAGTTGCCGGCAACCAAAAGATTTAGTAAAAAATTTCAATCCATAGAAAACTCACCCACCGTTTATGGCTATGACGTTGCCATTGCCCAGTTTAATGGGTTTTTGGGACAAGGCAAAAACCCATTAAAGGGTGTGCAAAAAGTTCGTTGGAAAACGGAAACCAACCAATTTCAATTGCAGTGGGTAAATACCGATATCAACATGAATGGGGTCCTTACTTATAGCTTGGGCTCAAACTTGGTTTATGGAAGCGGCCGGGAAGAGGGTTGTAACTATTATTACTACGGTTTGGATTGGACTACTGGGGAACTAAAATTTAGAAAATTTCTTGGTAGATCGTGTAAAAAGCTCTTTAATCCCTACGATGATGGAGGTAACCAACAAATAATTGATGAGGACGGTAGCATTTACTTTTCCGGTGGTGGTTCCCTGGTGAAGTTGGAACAACAATAAAAAACCGCCTACACTTCAACTGAGCTCCGTGAACAGGCGGTTTTGATTTATAATGGCATTCCTGCGAGGAATGACGGTCTTATTTAATCATCTCATAACTGCGACTGATAAATTTGGTCAATTCTTCACCTTTCAACAATCCTTTTGAGAGTCTCGCCAAATCAAGGGACTGATTGATAAGTCTTTCCTTCTTTTTGGATGTTTTTGTGTTTAAGATTTCCCCAACCAACTCATGATTGGTATTGACAATAAGGTTGAACATATCCGGCATATTCCCCATACCGAACATACCTCCTCCACCGGTCTGTTGCATATCTTTCATTCTACGCATAAACTCGGGTTCCGTGATGATAAAGGGCTGTGCTGAACTGTCCATAGCTTCCAATTGCACGGTAAACGTACTTTTTTCCCCGATTACACCTTCAATTTGCTCTTTGAGTTTATCCTTTTCCTCATCGGAAAGTTTGGAAATTGAGGTATCTTCCTTTTTGATGAGGTTGTCGATATGGTCAGCATCCACACGGGCAAAGGAGATCTTCTCTTTTGAAGTTTCCAATTTCTGCAATAGGTGAGGTACAATGGGGGAATCCAATAGTAATACTTCATAGCCCTTCGCCTTGGCGGCTTCAATATAACTGTGTTGTGATTCTTTGTCGGAGGCGTAAAGAATCACCACTTTATCCTCCTTGTCCGTTTGATTATCCTTGATTTTGGCCTCGAGTTCTTCATACGTAAAGTAGTTGCCATCTACCGTAGGGTAAAGGGCAAATTTCTCAGCTTTTTCAAAGAACTTTTCTTCAGAAAGCATTCCGTATTCAATGACCACTTTAATGTCATTCCATTTTTTCTCAAAATCCTCACGATTGTTTTTGAACAAGGAATTCAATTTATCAGCTACTTTTTTGGTGATGTAACTAGAAATCTTTTTTACGGCACCATCTGCTTGAAGGTAGGAACGGGAAACATTCAAAGGAATATCCGGAGAATCGATCACCCCGCGAAGCATGGTTAAAAACTCAGGAACAATGCCTTCCACATTATCGGTTACAAACACCTGATTTTGATAGAGTTGAATTCTATCTTTTTGGATATTGAGGTCATTGGTCAGTTTTGGGAAATACAGAATTCCCGTGAGGTTAAAGGGATAATCCACATTTAAATGGATGTTGAACAAGGGCTCTTCAAACTGCATAGGGTAGAGTTCCCTGTAGAAAGAGGCGTAATCCTCATCCTTTAAATCCGTTGGTTTTTTGGTCCATGCCGGATTCGGGTTATTGATGATGTCATCCACCTCTTTGGTAGGGGCAGGGTCATCCTCTTTGGCACCTTCCGGTTTGAGGAGTGTTTCGGTTTTGGTCCCAAACTTTATGGGAATGGGCATGAATTTATTGTACTTCTTTAGAAGTTCACGAATTTTAAAATCTTCCAGAAACTCAGTGGAGTCTTCTGCGATGTGCAGAATAATTTCGGTGCCACGCTCTTTTTTATCGATTTCCTTCAGATCAAATTCTGGAGAGCCATCACAGGTCCAATGCACTGCTGGTTCTTCTTTAAAGCTGTTGGTCAATATTTCAACTTTTTCCGCAACCATAAAAGCAGAATAGAACCCTAGTCCAAAGTGACCAATGATACCGGCATCCTTGCCAGCATCCTTGTATTTGTCCAAGAATTCTTCAGCCCCTGAAAAAGCCACCTCGTTAATATATTTCTTTACTTCTTCCCCGGTCATTCCAATCCCTTGGTCGATAATGTGAATTTTTTTGTTGTCTTTATCCACTTTGACCTCAATCATGGGATCACCATATTCTACCTTCGTTTCTCCAATGGAGGCAAGGTGTTTTAATTTTAAGGTCGCATCAGTGGCGTTGGAAATAAGTTCGCGAAGGAAGATTTCATGATCGCTGTATAAGAACTTTTTGATCAATGGAAAGATATTCTCTACAGAAACATTGATTTTACCTGTTGCCATATGTATTGTTGTTTATAATTACCTATAAAAAGGGGTAAGGATTACGTAATTTTCTTTGTTGCTCATTATCAGTCAAAAAAAATACCAGAGCAATAAAAATGACAAACTGACATACGTTTTGATTGCAATAATTTTTTATTTGAAAGTTTAACAAATTTTATGTTTAATAAATGAGGATATAAGTTAAACATTATTTATTTTTGTCTTGTTGTGGTAAACAATTGCTGTGAAAAAGATTTTACTACAAAAAGTTTGTTTATTTATTGGTTAGGTTGTTTGAAAACGCACTTTTGCTAGAAAGTGCGTTTTCTTTTACCAACTCCTTACAAAAGACATATCACATCCTGTTCATTTTATTGGATTTTAGCTAAAACAAAAATAGCATTACTAAAACGAGCACTGTGGCAATAATGGGTGACAAGATAATTGTACATTAGGTAAATGGCGCGCTGCACCACTAGGTCATTACTAGACCATCAAATCCAGAAGAATGAATGGAAATAGAGGCTCCCAACACATTCTCCATACCCATCAGATACGTTTTGAACTTTAAATTCCCTCAACAATTGGCAAGCGCGAAGGTGCAAACAAATTACCTCACAGCGTTATTTGGACTGACTATTTATCCTTGCCCATGGGCGTGGGTAGTTCCTGTTCATTTTTTTGTTTCACATACTTTTCAAGCCATTGATCCTGCTCCCAAAGTAAATGAAGAATGCTCTCTTTAGCGCGGTATCCATGACTTTCCTTTGGCAGCATCACCAGTCTTACCGTTGCACCCAAACCTTTAAGGGCATTGAAATAGCGTTCACTTTGCATGGGATAAGTGCCAGAATTGTTGTCAGCCTCCCCGTGTACCAGTAGCAAAGGCGTCTTCATCTTATCTGCATGCATAAAGGGAGACATGGTATAATACACTTCAGGAGCTTCCCAGTAATTTCTTTCCTCGCTTTGGAATCCAAAGGGCGTCAACGTTCTATTATAGGCTCCACTTCTGGCTATTCCCGCCGCAAAAAGATTGGAATGCGATAAAAGATTTGCCACCATAAAGGCGCCATAACTATGGCCCCCAACGGCCACACGTTGCCTGTCAATATAACCAAGTCCATCAACGGCATCAATAGCTGCCTTGGCATTTGCTACCAATTGACTCCTAAAGGAATCATTTGGTTCTTCGTCACCTTCCCCAATGATTGGAAAAGCGGCGTCATCCAACACCACATATCCCTTAGTTACCCAATAGATTGGAGAACCCCAAAAGGGATAGGTAAACTCATTGGGGTTTTGGGTATTTTGGGAAGCACTGTTTTTGTCTTTGAATTCCCTCGGATAGGCCCAAAGAATCATAGGTGCTTTCTCTTTAGCGGTTTTATCATACCCCACGGGCAGGTACAAGGTGCCATTCAACTCCAGGCCGTCCTCACGGGTATACGTGATTACCTCTTTGTGTACGTTCTGAATGCTTTTGAACGGATTCTCAAAATTGGTCAGTTGTTGAGCCCCCTTACGTTTTATAAGGCTTTTGTAGTGATAATTTGGGTATTCGCTGGGGGATTCAATTCGGACCAAAAGCTCATCCTTCTTCACATTGTAATCAATGAGGTTCTCTTTTTTTCCTTCCAATTTGGAGGTGTACAATCGGGTTTTTTCCATTGTTGTCATGTCCATCTTATCCACAAAAGGGAATTGACCTTCTTTTGTAAAGCCCTGGCCCAACAAGAAAGTACTATTGCCATCCATGGCCAATACTTCGGTTCCATATTTGGTTTTTTGGGTGACAAAATTTCCTGGATCGCTATATACATCCTGATAATTTCTATCCTCAAAAATGACAGGTTCTTGCGAATTGTTGGAAGGGTTAAAGAGGTATCCCTTTAAATTTCTATTGTTCCACCAATAATCATAAGCTACCGCTCTGTTATCACTACCCCATTGAATTTGATAGTACCGATTTTTGAGTTTAAGCAGGCTCTTTCCCTTTTGGTTAAAAGGAGCATCCAGTTGAAAAACCTCGTCCCTATATTCTACTTCTTTGTCCGGGTCGCCTTCGTCCAAGGCCTGTGCATAAATAATTGATGCTGGATGATCGTTTCTCCAAGAGAGTTCTCGCATTCCCATGCGCACGGCCATAAAGCCCTTTGGCAAATCTTCAATCAATGGTACTTCAAGAAGTGTGGAAACCAATTCACCACTCGATTGGTAGACTGTTGTGGTAGAGGGAAATCGGTAATAGGGAACCAAATAGGAAAAGGGCTTTTCCACTTTGGTTATCATTACATAGTTCCCATCCGGTGAGAAGCTGATATTACTATACATGGCAGGTTCCATCCATTTTGCCATGGTTCCATCCATGGAAACTTTATAAAGCTCGGACCTCGCCAACTGCTCAAAATTAAATTCGTCATTTGGGTTCTTCAACAAGTCTTGGTAGGTCCTGTTTTGTGCCTTTTTACCATCATTTGATGAAATGGTCGGTCCTTGAGGAACAGCTTCAGAAACATTTATTAATTCTTTACGGTCATTTGGTAACATTTTTACCAACACGGATTTTCCATCCTTGAACCAATTGACGACATCGCGCATATTGGCATTTATTTTGGCATCGGTAAGTTGGGTCAATTGCGCTTTTTTCAAATCAAGTACCCAGAGTTCCACCCCATTTGCAGTAGTATTGGTTGCTGCTATCATGGATTGATCAGGTGACCACTTGAAATTTGAAAGTCTTGGACTTTCGGGCATGCCATTGACTTGAATGGCCTCATTCTTTCCAATTTGTTTGACCTTAATATTGTTGTAGTAATTTGTACGACTTCCAATGTTGGTTTTGGGATTGATTCGAAGTCCCGCCAGCCGAAGTTCGGTTTCTGATAGTTCTGCTATCGTCTTATAATAATCACGGTACAAAAGCACCATATAATTGCCGTCATCCGTAATAAGAACAGATGGGGCCAATGGGGCATCCACGAGTTCTAAAATCTCTTTTGATGGTTTTTGATAGGTAAGTTTTTCCTGCCCCAGACCAAGGGCGAAAACGAAAAGGAATATTGAAAAAATGAGTTTTTTCATGACTGTGTTTTTTGATTGGAAGATACGTTTTGGATCAACATCTAAAAATACGATAATTCGTTAGGTATACTCAAAGAAAAAGAGGGTAAAGAACCGTTAAAATTGAAGATATAGGTATTGTTTCCTTGATTTTCTACGAATCTGAAAATATATTGGTTATTTTTCCTTTTTCAAATTTCAAAAATATGTACAATTCCAAAATAGCTGGGCTCGGTTATTATGTCCCTGAAAATGTTGTCACCAACCATGATTTATCCAAAGTTATGGATACCAGTGATGAATGGATACAGGAAAGAACAGGTATTAAAGAACGACGTCATGTTATTAAAGGCACCGACACTACTACTTCAATGGGGGTTAAGGCTGCTAAAATTGCCATTGAACGGGCTGGTATCGATAAAAACGATATCGATTTTATCATTTTCGCCACCCTAAGTCCTGATTATTATTTTCCCGGACCAGGTGTTTTGGTTCAACGGGATTTGGAAATTGATACTGTTGGGGCCCTTGATGTTCGTAACCAATGCTCCGGATTTGTCTATGCCATTTCCGTTGCCGACCAATATGTAAAAAGTGGTATGTATCAAAATGTTTTGGTGGTTGGCTCTGAACTGCACTCCCATGGTTTGGACATGACCACGCGTGGAAGGGGCGTTTCCGTTATTTTTGGGGATGGTGCTGGCGCCGCAGTAATCAGTCGGGAAGAAGATAGTACCAAGGGAATTTTGTCAACACACCTTCATTCCGAAGGGCAGCATGCCGAGGAATTATCATTGATTGCCCCTGGTATGGGAAAACGATGGGTTTTGGATATTTTAAAGGACAATGATCCAGAAGATGAATCTTACTTTCCCTATATGAATGGACAGTTTGTCTTCAAAAACGCTGTGGTCCGTTTTAGCGAAGTAATTATGGAAGGACTTCAAAAGAACAAATTGGCGCCGACCGACATTGACATCTTGATTCCGCATCAGGCCAATCTTCGCATTTCACAATTTGTACAGAAAAAATTTGGGCTTTCGGACGATCAGGTATACAATAATATTATGAGTTATGGAAATACCACGGCCGCCTCAATACCCATAGCATTGACGGAGGCCTGGGAAGAAGGTAAGGTGAAAGAAGGGGATTTGGTCGTTTTGGCTGCCTTTGGTAGTGGATTTACTTGGGGAAGTGCAATCATCCGATGGTAAAAAGAAAACCCTGACACCTCATAAAGAAGGTCAGGGTTTATAGACCACTTGGCAAGAACTAACCAACCAATATTCAGCCAGGTGGTCTTTTTATTTTGGTTTTCCCATATCATACTAGACGACAAAAAGGGAATGGTGTTACAGTAATTTTGCGATAAAAAGAAACCCTGACAACGAGCGTTGCCAGGGTTATGCATTGATAAGCTATACTAAACACTAACCATTAACTATAAAAAATACAGTCTTACCAATGATTAAAATCTTCACCACCCTTATAGAGACGTTATTTTTTTTGAATCGTTACGACTTTTAAGATAGTTTAACACACAATTTAACAAATGCGAAATACCTTAGTTTTTGGAGCCTCCTTAAAACCAAATAGATACAGCCATTTAGCCATTCAACGTCTTCGAGAGCATGGTGAAAATACGTTCGCCTTTGGTCTAAAATCTGGTTTGGTCGACGATGTGCAAATTAAAACCAATTTGGGTGAATTACCAAATATTAGCGTTGTAGCGTTGTATTTGAATCCTGAACGGCAAAAACAGTATTATCAAGATATTATCGCCTTGGGACCGGATAAGGTCATTTTTAATCCAGGCACCGAAAATCCGGAATTCTATGAATTACTTCAAGAAAACGATATTGAAGTAGAGGTGGCCTGTACCTTGGTACTTTTGGCCACGGGGCAGTATTAACAGTTTTTTACTTCTTATGATACCTGTATTCAATCACGGATAATATTTTATCGTCTCCCATTTTGTAGTAACGAAATGGTCTCAACCCCATCGCTTCTATAATTCCAATGCTTTTTGTATTTCTTTTGTCAACAGGATATTTAATAAAATCAACATTTAAGTTCTCAACTCCCCAATTAAGCATAAAATGGACAACTTTTTTGCCAATACCTTTTCCTTGTTTTGGTTTTTTTATCCATATTCCAAAATGGGGTTGCTTTGATTGAAGGGTATGTATACCACAACAACCACTGAATTCATTTCCATCCAAAATTATCCAGACCATGTCTGTTTTATTTTGCCACTGATCAATACACAGTTTAATGAATTCAATGGTATCCTCAATCTTATCAGGGGGACTGGAAATTGGTAGAAACTCAATGATGTCAGAAGAAAAATTCTCGTATACTTGCTGTGCATCGTCGAGACCTATTGGGGTCAATAAAGTATGATCATCAATTTTTAAGTTCACTTTCAATATTGAATTTAAGGCCCATGTCACCTCTTGTCATACGTCTACATTTTATGTTTTGCTATAGTCAACGACTTCAATTTCGTATTAGCCATAACCCAGTAAAAGTCAATAATCCATTTAAGGGTAAAAGCTCATAGCCCAATTGATATCCTCCCAAATACTCCGGTTTTAAACTTCCTAAAATGGAAATGATCACTACGGATGTAAGGGCCACTACCCAAACATACTTGTCCTTTATGGTGTGTTTGGTAAAAATACCAAAGGCAAAAAGCCCTAAAAGGGGTCCGTAGGTATAGCCTGCAACGGTCAGTAGACTATCGATAACGTTACTGCTCAAAATGTATTTAAATATGATGATGACCACTACCAAGGCAAAACTCATCCAGATATGTGTACGCTTCCGTGTGCGCTTTTTTTCTTCTTCGTTTTTGTTTTCCATGTTGAGGAAATCAATACAAAATGAGGTGGTCAGCGAAGTCAATGCACTATCCGCACTACTGTAGGCGGCGGCGATCAAACCTAACATGAATGTAATGGAGAGGGTCAATCCCAAGCCACTGTTCAATGCAATTTCGGGAAAAAGCAAGTCCGTCTTGGGAGAACCGTCCATCAAGGGAATGCCAATCCCATTTCTATGGGCATAAATAAACAAAAGCACTCCCAAAAGCATGAACAGAAAGGTAACTCCAACCAGCACAAAACTGAAGGACACCATATTCTTTTGAGCTTCCTTAAGGTTTTTGCACGTGAGGTTCTTTTGCATCATATCCTGATCAAGGCCCGTCATACAAATGGTAACGAACATCCCTCCCACAAAGGATTTTATAAAATGGTTCCGAGCTAAAAAATCATCAAAAAATAAAAACCTGTTGTACTCCTTTAATTCCTCCGAAGCCAAAAACTCCCCAAATGTCCAGTCCAGTTCCCGATTGATAAAGACAATGGAAAGAACAACGGCCAAAATCATGAAGGTGGTCTGTAACGTATCGGTCCAAACAATGGTTTTTATCCCTCCTTTGTTCGTGTAAATCCATATTAAAAGAATAGAGATAACCACGGTGACTTCAAACGGAATACCAAATTCGTCAAACACAAATTGTTGCAATACAATGGCAACCAAAAACAAGCGGAATGCCGCTCCCAAAACCCTTGAGATAAAGAAGAAAAAGGCACCTGTTTTATGGCTTGTTGGCCCAAACCGCCCTTTTAAATACTCATAAATAGAAGTCAAGTTCAATCGATAATAAATGGGCAAAAGCAAAAATGCCACCACAAAATACCCAACCAAATAGCCCAGTACCACTTGGAGGTAACTAAATTGTGAGGCTTCAACCCATCCGGGAACGGAAATAAAGGTAACTCCGGACAGTGAGGCCCCAACCATGCCAAAGGCGACCAAATACCAAGGGGATTGTCTTCCCGCTTTAAAGAAATCAGCATTGGAATCGTTCCTGCCTGTAAAATACGAAATGACCAAAAGCACAATAAAGTAAGCGCCTACAAGTAAAAGTATCTGAAAAGGGGTCATGTATTTTAGTTTGGGGCGCAAATTACAAAAAGTCCTCTCGCCAAGTGGAAGAGTAGGATTTGGAAATGGCAACACTCATCTATTAATCGTAATTTCGCGGTGTGGAATTTTCATCCAAACTTTTGGAAAATGCGGTGAATGAGGTTTCCCAATTACCGGGGATAGGCAAACGTACAGCGCTACGGTTGGTGCTGCATCTATTAAAACAACCCAAAGAGCGAACAAGCCATTTGTCCAATGCACTTTCCAACCTAAGGGAAAAGGTCAATTACTGTAAGAGTTGTCATAACATTTCGGATATGGAAATCTGCGAGATTTGTTCCAACCCCAAACGTGATAAAGGTATCATATGTGTTGTTGAGGATATCCGGGACGTTATGGCCATTGAGAATACTGGGCAGTTTCAAGGGTTATATCATGTATTGGGTGGGAAAATATCCCCTATGGAAGGTGTGGGCCCACAGGATTTGAATATTACCACCTTGGTAAATAAAGTAAAGGAAGGAAAGGTAAAAGAATTGATTTTTGCCTTGAGCAGCACTATGGAGGGGGATACCACCAATTTCTATATTTACAAACAGTTGGAGGGATTGGATATTGCCACTTCTACCATCGCACGGGGAATTTCAGTAGGGGATGAACTGGAATATGCAGATGAGGTGACATTGGGGCGTAGTATTTTGAATCGCGTTCCGTTTGAGCGTTCCATCAAGGCGAATTGATTATTTCAATGAAATTAAAACAATAAATCGGCTTATTTTTTGTTATTTTTGCAAAATATTTAGGACTAAGGGCAATTGAATTAAGAATATGTCAAAATTTGAATTAAAATTACCTCAGATGGGTGAGAGTGTTGCGGAAGCAACACTGACCAGTTGGTTGAAAGAGGTTGGCGATACCATTGAAATGGATGAGGCTATTTTTGAGATCGCTACGGACAAGGTAGATTCCGAGGTTCCCAGTGAAGTTGAAGGGACCCTTTTGGAAAAACGGTTTGAAGTGGATGATGTCATTAAAGTAGGAGAGGTGGTTGCCATTATTGAAATGGAGGGAAATGGAGAGGATGCTCCAGCGATCGAGACACAACCGGTTGAAGCTTCTGTCCCAGAAATTCCGGAGCCTGTTGCCCAAATTGAAAGTGAAATCGAAGCAGTAAGAGAGGCGGTAGCTTCTCCAGTTCAGGATTTTTCGAGTTCCGAACGGTTTTATTCCCCTCTGGTAAAGAATATTGCAAAGGAAGAAGGGATAAGTGTTGAGGAATTGGACGCTATCCCAGGTACCGGAAAGGAAGGACGCGTGACCAAGAATGATATTTTGGCGTTCATTTCCACTAGGGGACAAAACGGAGGTAAAACGGGCGAAGTCGTTAAGAATGCACCTGTTGTTGCCAAAGCGGTGGATAGCCCTGAAATTGCGATAGAAAAAGCGCAGAGTTCTAAGCCTGCAAAAACCAGCACAATAGAGATCAAGGAAGGTGATGAAAAGATTCCACTTACCCGAATGGGCAAACTGATTGCGCATCACATGGTGGAGAGTGTATCAACTTCGGCGCACGTCCAGAGTTTTGTTGAAGTTGATGTCACCAGTGTTGTGCAATGGCGAAATAAAATAAAGAAGGCATTCGAGGAACGTGAAGGGGAGAAATTAACCTTTACCCCCATTTTCATGGAAGCCGTTGCAGTAGCATTAAAGAAGTATCCCATGATGAATATCTCCTTGGATGGGGATACCGTTATTAAAAAGAAGCATATCAACCTTGGGATGGCGGCGGCACTGCCAGATGGTAACCTCATTGTTCCCGTTATAAAGAACGCCGACCAATTGAATTTGGTGGGCATGGCAAAGACGGTAAATGACTTGGCAAACCGGGCACGGAACAATGCATTGAAGCCGGACGAAATTAAGGAGGGTACCTATACGGTAACCAATGTGGGTTCTTTTGGAAGTGTTTTTGGTACACCAATCATTAACCAACCCCAAGTGGGAATACTTGCTTTAGGGGCCATTCGAAAATTACCTTCGGTCATTGAAACCCCGGAAGGGGATTTTATAGGGATTCGACATAAAATGTTCCTTTCCCATAGTTATGACCATCGTGTGGTGAATGGTGCATTAGGGGGAATGTTCGTAAAAACGGTGGCAGACTATTTGGAAGCTTGGGATGTAAACCGGGAAATATAGCTTCAAAAGCCCGTTTTTCCTTTTAGTATTCCTATTTTCGAAGGGTAAAACCTAATACAAATGTTGCGTTCCTGTACTTTAATTTTCTTACTTCTTATGGGAACCTCGCTTTTTGCCCAGGATTTTTCTGCTTTTGATAAAAAGCTATTTAGTCAAGGTAGTGGTGTTCTCCCTTACAGGATTTTACTACCAAAGGCTTTTGACGCGGACAAGAAATACCCACTGATTCTTTTTTTACATGGTTCGGGAGAACGTGGTAATGATAATGAAAAGCAACTTACCCATGGGGCGGAATTGTTTATTCGGGATTCCATTCGTGAACAATTTCCTGCTATCGTGGTTTTTCCGCAATGCGCAGAGAAAAGCACGTGGGCGAGGATCGAGGTCCAAGGGGAATGGAGCAATAGAACGTTTACATTCTTCAAAAAAGGGCAACCCACTCAAGAGATGCTTTTGTTGGAAGGACTTATTAAAGAATTGATGGAGACGTATAACATTAAGAAAAACCAAATGCTTGTGGGAGGACTCTCCATGGGAGGTTTTGGAACGTTTGAACTGGTCAATAGAAATCCTCGTATGTTTTCGGCCGCCTTTCCCATTTGTGGAGGGGCCAATCCCAAAATAGCCGGGCGGTTGACCAAAACGGATTGGTGGGTCTTTCATGGGGGTGCTGATGATGTGGTGCCTCCAAAATATTCTACTGAAATGGTCGAGGCCTTAAAAGCTAAAAGAGCCAAAGTCAGGTATTCTTTATATCCTGCAGTAAAACACAACAGTTGGGACTATACCTTTAAAGAACCGGAGTTATTGCCTTGGCTGTTTTCCAAATCAAGATTTAGATGAAGGAGTTAAACTTGACAAAACCGATATGTTTCTTTGATTTGGAGACCACCGGAACCAATGTGGCCAAAGACCGAATCGTTGAAATTTCCATTTTAAAGGTTTATCCCAATGGGAATAAAGAAAGCAAGACCTGGCTGGTGAATCCTGAGATGGATATTCCGGAGGAGGTGGTCGCCGTTCATGGAATCTCCAATGAAAAAGTAGCCAATGAACCCACATTCAAAATGCTTTCCAAGGAAATCTACAAGCTGATTAAGGATAGTGATTTGGCCGGATTTAATTCCGACCGTTTTGATATTCCACTATTGGCCGAGGAGATGCTTCGGGCCGAAGTGGATTTTGATATGAAGCATATGGTTTCCGTGGATGTTCAGACCATATTCCATAAAATGGAAAAACGGACCCTAGGGGCGGCTTATCAGTTTTATTGTAACAAGAGCCTTGATGACGCCCATAGTGCCAAAGCGGACACCAACGCCACGTATGAGGTATTACTTGCACAATTGGAACGTTATCCGGAATTGGAGAACAACATCAAAAAGCTTTCTGAATTCACCACGAGAAAGCAATCCTTGGATTTTGCTGGTTTTATTGCCAAGGGGAAGGACGGTGATCCCATTTTTACCTTTGGAAAGCACAAGAACAAAAAGGTGGATGAAGTTTTGGAAAAAGAACCCGGTTATTTTGGTTGGATCATAAATGCCGACTTTCCCTTGTATACTAAAAAGGTGTTGACGCAATTAAAGCTCAGCAAGCTCAATAATAAATTATCATAATTCCGTATGAAATTGATTTGTATCGGCCGTAATTATGCGGCCCATATCGATGAACTTAACAATGAGCGCCCAACGGAGCCTGTTGTTTTTATAAAGCCGGATTCTGCGGTATTACCAAAAGAGCAGGACTTTTATATTCCTGAGTTCTCGCAGGATGTGCACTATGAGGTTGAGGTATTGGTGAAAATAAAGAAGGTCGGGAAACATATCGCACCCTACTTTGCCCACAAGTATTATGATGAAATTGGATTGGGTATTGATTTTACAGCAAGGGACTTGCAATCAAAGCTAAAGGCCAAGGGATTGCCCTGGGAAAAGGCGAAAGGATTTGACGGTGCAGCAGTGATTGGTAAGTGGATTCCTAAGAGCATGTACGAAAATCTGTATAATTTAGGGTTTTCCTTGTTAAAAAATGGGGAAATTGTACAAAATGGGAATACCAGCTTGATGCTGTGGAAGATAGACGAACTGATTGCCTATGTTTCTACCTATTTTATGCTTAAAAAAGGGGATATACTCTTTACGGGTACCCCGTCAGGTGTTGGTAGAGTGGTGCGAAATGACTACCTTCAAGGGTGGATTGAAAATGAAGAAATGTTTTCAGTTAACGTCAGGTAATGATTTACACATTAGATAAGCTTAATGAAATGGCTGAAGGAGACGAAGATTTCATTATCTCCGTCATTTCTGTTTTTTTGGAAGAGGTTCCCGAAGACCTTGCCGCTTTGGAACATGCCATTGCTTCCGGAAATTTTGAGCAGATAGGAAAGATGGCCCATAAAATAAAGCCCAATGTTGATCTTCTGGGCATGGAGCAGACAAGGGCCAACGCCTATGAGCTGGAAAAATTAGGTAAGGCCTCTGGGAGCTTGGAAGAAATAAAAATGAAATTCCCTTTATTGAAAAAGGACGTGGAACAGGTTATTTCGGAGCTCCAAAAAGACTTCAATATTTAGGTAGTGTCATCCACACTCTTACTTTTCCCTATTTTTGTGCGCTAATAGGGATGTTACCCACAATGTAATTGCGTATGCAAGCTGAAATCATTACCATAGGTGATGAGATTCTTATTGGACAGATTGTAGATACCAACTCCGCTTTTATTTCAAAAGAACTTAATAAAATAGGCGTATCTGTTTATCAGATTACTTCGGTTCAAGATGAACGGGAACATATTTTAAGGGCTTTTTCTGAGGCGAACACCCGCTCTCAGTTGGTCATCATCACTGGGGGGTTGGGCCCTACCAAAGATGATGTTACCAAACATACCTTTTGTGAATACTTCAACGACGTGCTTGTCAAAGACGAAAAAGTCTTGAAGTATATCGAATTTCTCTTTGAAAAATATATCAATACCCCAATTTCGGATTTAAACAGACAACAGGCCATGGTTCCTTCAAAGGCCGAGGTGCTTCATAATCAACATGGGACGGCACCCGGTATGTGGATGGAAAAGGACGGAACTGTTTTTGTCTCCTTGCCTGGAGTGCCTTTTGAGATGAAGGAACTCATGAACCTTTCCGTCATCCCTAAAATCATGGATACCTTTGAACGCCCCCATATCATTCATAAAACAATAATGACCTATGGTTTGGGGGAAAGCGCTATTGCTGAAAAAATAGAAGACTGGGAAAACAATTTGCCTAAGGAAATCAGGTTTGCCTATTTGCCCAGTTTAGGTAGGGTGCGTTTACGGTTGAGCACCAAAGGCCATGATCGAGAGTATCTTCAACAATTTGTGAATTCTGAGGCCAAGAAATTATATCCCTTAATTGGTGATATTATCTATGGTGAAGAAGAAGATGAGAGCATTGAAGCCGGTATTGGAAAGGTATTGGCCCAAAAAGGAATGACGTTAGCTACGGCCGAAAGCTTTACTGGGGGTAAAATAGCACAGCAAATTACGGCTATTCCCGGGGCTTCCCAATATTTTAAAGGTACGGTGGTCAGTTATGCCACAGAAACCAAGATTCAGCTACTTGGCGTGGAACCTGAACTCATTGCTGAACATTCCGTGGTCAGTGAAGAAGTGGCGGTGGCCATGGCAAAAAATATAAAGCGTATAATAGGAACCGACTTTGCCATTGCCACAACGGGCAATGCAGGTCCCAGCAAAGGTGACTCCGATGCCGAAGTGGGAACTGCCTTCATCGCTATTAGCACCCCCCAACGGACCTTTGCCGAAAAATTTGTACTCGGGAACCATCGGGAACGTATTGTACAAAAGGGCGTAAACAAGGCCTTTGAACTGCTTCAAAAAGAAATATTAAATTTTTGAATTTCAGTTTTGTGGGTCTTTTGGAATTATCTAAATTTGCACGCTCAATAAAATCACGCAAAAGTTACGGAGATGTCCAAAGTTTGTGAAGTTACAGGAAAGAAGGTGATGTTTGGAAACAATGTTTCCTTTTCCATCAATAAGACCAAGCGTAGGTTTGATGTAAATATCTTCAAGAAGAAGTTTTACATCCCCGAAGAAGACAAGTGGGTGACCATGAACGTTTCTTCCAAGGGAATCAAGATTATCAACAAGAAGGGAATCTCTGCGGTTCTTAAAGAATCACGTGCCAAAGGTTACGTCAAGTAAAATAGTAGAAAGATGGCAAAGAAAGGAAATAGAATTCAGGTTATTTTGGAGTGCACGGAGCACAAGGATTCCGGTATGCCCGGTACATCCCGCTATATCACTACCAAAAACAAAAAGAATACCCCGGATAGGATGGAAATCAAAAAGTTCAATCCTATTCTTAAACGTATGACCATTCACAAAGAAATAAAATAATAGACCATGGCAAAGAAGACGGTAGCAACGCTACAAAGTAGTTCAAAGAGATTGACAAAGGCCATTAAAATGGTCAAGTCACCGAAAACGGGGGCCTACACTTTTGTGGAATCCGTAATGCCTCCGGAAATGGTAAACGATTGGTTGGCCAAGAAATAAGCCAAACAAACTAAACATTGCTAAGGCCGTTCATTATTTGGACGGCTTTTTTGTTCAATTACCTTATCGTTTTAGTTGCGATTTACACGAAACGTAATCCTACGATTGGTAATTACCGTATTTACCCGTAGTGTCAGTATGGCCGTATTACTATTGGTCAATCCACAAACAAAGTCCGTAAAACTTGCCACTAAACGGTATTGTTCATTGTTTTGAAGGGGAGTGGGATTAATAATGGTCAAGGTACCCGTCGTAGTGCCAGAATATTGAGCGGAATCGGATAAATCATCCCAAGTGGAACCATTGTACAGTTGCCATTGAAATACATTTCCTGTGGTGGTCGCAGCAATGGTGGTCGTACAGCCTGGACAGGTAGTGACATCGGTGGGTTGTGACGTAATGCTTGGTGCTGAACCGGCTTCTTGAAAATCGAACGTTGAATTCGTATTGTTGTCATCCGGTGTTGTGTAGCCATCCGTTCCACTGGTGACCAAACCAGTTGCGTTTACGGTTACAGGTGGCGGGCCCAAAAGGCCATCGCCATTGTTGTCGGTAAAACCTGCTTCGATGACGTCGTTGCATGTATCGCCATCGGAATCTAGGCTATAAGGATCATAGATTCCATCAGAATCGGAATCCGAAACGGTAAAGGATGGTATGGCATAAGCCGTGTCATTGTCCTCGATGGCATTGAACAATCCGTTGGCCCCAGAACCTCCTGTAGCACCGTCAATAATACCATCGCTGTTGGTATCCGCAACGCCAAATTCATTCAGGACACCGGACTCCTGAATATCATAAATCCCGTCATTATCGGAATCCAAATCGAATTCGTTGCTTATCCCATCCCCATCGGTATCGCAAATGGCACTCGCAAATAAAACACCTGAAAACCCTTCAGGTCCAGGTCCTGACTGATTGGTAACGATAAATGTATTGTTGTTTCCGGGAATCCAGGGTATGATATTGAACGCTGTGCCAGCTTGAGCACCCATGGGTTCCAAAATGGTTGAACTGGTACTTCTCGTACCGTAAAGTGCCGCTTGTCCGGATTCGTTGACAATGAGGCGTAATCTGGGTAGTCCGTTTGAATTGGCTACCCAGGGAGAGGCAATAAAAGCACCATCGGACTGGAACAAGAAGTATTCTTCTCCCGTACCTAAGGCCCCATTTTCAAATTCCATGACGGAGGGATGGATTGGAGTACCATTGATAAAAAGCTGAAAGGAATTATCCATGGATGAAAAATCCAACCTGAGATATCCCGTATCCGTATGGTCTATGGTCACCGATCTTTCCCCAACATCCGCCGAGGCCAAAAAGGAGACATTGGCAGCAGAGCAATATTCTTCCTCATCGGTAATACCGTCGTTATCGTCATCTAGGTCAGTAGCATCCCCAACCCCATCGCCATCATAATCGTTTTCGATGGTAATGGTAAAATTATCAATATAAACATATTCCCCTGATTCCCAATTGCCTGAGCCCCATGTGCTGGTATTGTAAAAGCGAAATGTAGTGGTGCTGGATATATAAGCGGAAACATCTGTGGAAAACGAACCACTGTTGGAACCGTAGAATGTACCAATGGTGGTAAAATTGACACCATCACTTGAAGCTTGTATGCTGAGATTTTCACTGGTAGCATCCGTCCCCCCGTCAAGTCCGGAAGTTTGCCAATCAAAACCTAGGGTGGCAATAGTCCAACTAGATAAGTCGGCTGCCCTAGTTATACCGTGGTTGGACCGACTTATATCTTCAAATCGCAATCTATTCCCTGTAATTCTTATCCTCCCAGTGGATGGGGAATTGCCATCATTGATTTCCGTCCAGTTTCCCGAAAAGTTTTGTGTACCATCATTATTGGTGTAGGAAACCGCGCTAAAGGCATCTGAAAAAGTATTCTGGGCGAGGCCATTGCACCAAAACAATAGTGCGAATATAAAAAGGATCCTGAACAAAACCATTTTGGTATTGGGCTTATGGAGAACTTCAATGGGCTAAGGTATTGGTTTGGGCCCTGGCTTTACAGAAATTGTTGTCAACTTGTCAAAAGCCGGAGTAAAGTATTGAATTCTAGTATTTTTTTCTTTTGAATCGATTTTTGGTTATGAAACAAAGGGAGCTCTTTAACAAAAATGAGTTCACTTTTCTATCTTTGATCTTCACTAAAGTTAACCATGAGTCTTTTTAAAAATATATTCTCCAAAGACAAAAAGGAAACCCTTGACAAGGGCTTGGAAAAGAGCAAGTCCAGCTTCTTTGGAAAGTTAAGCAAGGCTGTTGCGGGGAAGTCAAAGGTGGATGATGAGGTACTGGATAATTTGGAGGAGGTTTTGGTGACCTCCGACGTAGGCGTGGATACTACCCTTAAAATTATTGAACGTATTGAGGAACGGGTATCCAAGGATAAATATTTGGGTACGGACGAGTTGAACCAAATCCTACGAGAGGAAATCGCTGGCTTACTATCCGAAACCCATGTGGGGGAGGCCGAGGAATTTTCCATACCCGAGGACAAAAAACCCTATGTGATCATGGTGGTGGGGGTCAATGGAGTAGGAAAAACAACGACTATCGGAAAACTGGCCCATCAATTTAAAAACCAAGGAAGAAAGGTGGTCTTGGGCGCAGGGGATACGTTTCGTGCAGCGGCTATTGACCAATTGCAGGTTTGGGCAGAACGGGTGGACGTACCCATTGTCAAACAAAAAATGGGGAGTGACCCCGCTTCCGTGGCTTTTGACACCTTAAATTCAGCCGTAGCGGAGAATGCCGACGTGGTTTTAATCGATACGGCGGGGCGACTGCACAATAAAGTAAATTTGATGAACGAACTCTCCAAGGTAAAACGGGTGATGCAAAAAGTGGTGCCTCATGCGCCACATGAGGTCTTGTTGGTTTTGGACGGATCTACCGGGCAAAATGCTTTTGAACAAGCGAAACAATTTACCAAAGCGACAGAGGTGACCAGTTTGGCAGTGACCAAATTGGACGGTACGGCCAAAGGGGGCGTGGTGATAGGGATATCTGACCAGTTTCAAATACCCGTAAAATATATTGGGGTGGGGGAAGGTTTGGAAGACCTACAGGTCTTTAATAAATACGAGTTTGTGGACTCGTTTTTCAAGATGTAGTAAAATTAGTTTGCCATGGGAAGAATACACTTATTTGAGTTTGAAGACCAAAAGTGGTTTCCCAAATTTTTACGGGACTACGGCACCGATTTCCTACAGTTTCTATCCAATAAAACAAAGATGTACCAACCCATTATTCCTGTCTTGGAAAAAGGTTTGGCCGCCTATGGAAAGCATACCATTGTTGATTTAGCCTCTGGAGGCGGGGGCGGCTTGCTCTGGTTGAATACAGAACTATTGAAAAAGTATCCTGAGCTTAAAATTGTATTGACCGATTATTTTCCCAATCAGTCGGCCTTTGCCTATACCAAAAAACAGGCTCCAAATTTTGAGTACATCAATACTTCCATTGATGCTAGGAACGTACCGGAAAGTTTACAAGGATTTCGAACGCAATTCCTATCCTTACATCACTTTAAACCAAAGGATGCACAATTGATTTTACAAAATGCCGTGGATGCCAATGTTCCCATAGCCATCTTTGAAGCCCAGGAACGAAGTGTTCCAAGTATTTTGGCCATGTTGTTTTCTCCAATTAGTGTATTGTTGACCACCCCTTTCATCCGCCCCTTTAAATGGGGTAGGTTACTTTTTACCTATTTGATTCCCATAGTTCCCCTATTTGTATTGTGGGACGGGGTCGTTTCCTCCTTGCGAACCTATTCGTTGCAAGAAATGCAGGAACTCGTGGATGGTTTACACCATGGGGAAAGCTTTAATTGGGAAATGGACCGGGTAAAGTCGGGCCCTAGGGTTGTCCTTTATCTTTTGGGTACCAAAAAGTAGTGACATGTGGCAACAGCTATCTTTTATCGTCTTCTTGTTTTTGATTTCAGGTTTTGTGCATGGGCAAATTATGCACCCAAAGGCAAGTCCATTTTCCGTGCTTGAACAGGAAGTGGGGCTTTCCAAAATACGTATTGAATACTCCCGACCAGCGGTGCGCGGCCGCCATGTATTTGGACCACGGGAAGATGGTCAAAAAGGATTGGTGCCCTATGGTCGTATTTGGCGGGTTGGGGCCAACGAAAGCACCAAAATTTTCGTGGATACGGATATGAAGGTACAGGGAAATAGGTTGCCCAAAGGTACCTATGCACTATATGCCTTTCCCCAAGAAAAGGAGTGGGAAATTGCCTTTCACACCAATACTGCCCACTGGGGTGATGGCCGTAAGAATTATGATTCCAAGGAAGATGTATTTCGGATAAAGGTGAATCCACAACGTATTCCCTATCATCAAGAAAACTTTTTAATGGCCTTTGATAGCGTTACGCATAACTCGGGCAACCTGAATTTGGTATGGGCCAGTACTAAAATCGCGATACCCTTTGTGGTAAATACAGATGCGCAAATGGAGGCAGAGATGGCCAAGCAACTCAAGGAAAATCCCACGGCACAGACCTATTATGAGGCGGCTCGGTATTTGCAAGAGCAGGGTAAAGATCCTGAACGCGCCTTGGGGTATTTGGACATGGCTTTTAAACTGGGCGGTGACACCTACTATTTTCATCGCGTCAAAAGTTTGCTACAGGCCGAATTGGGCGATTTTGAGAGCGCCATTGAATCTGCAGAAAAATCTTTGAAAATTGCCTCGGAACTGGGGAAGGATGAATTTGTTCGTATGAACAAAAAGAACATTGGAAAGTGGAAGGCCAATATCGAAGATAAATGAGGTCATTTCGAATCGAAGAGGAGAAATCTTATCTTTAGATTTCTCAGCTACAAATTCCTTCTCAATGACACGACCCACCCTTACCAAAAGAACTCTTGCATTCTCCTTATGGGCATTTGTACTTATTTCGTGCAAGTTGGATACTACCCCAAAGGACAATACTTCAATTATTGAGGAAGCTACCAATGAAGTCTCCGAAATAGAAGTGGAAAGACCTTTATGGATGCCTTACAATGATTCTGCTGAGGTTGCGGCCAATGCGGATCATGAGAAAGAGCGAATGCGTTTTAAATTCATCCAAAGCAAGGTGCTGGATAAGAATGTGGTTTTTGAGCCTTTGTACGCCGAGGTTTCCCAATTTCCATCGGAGCGCTATGAACTCCTGAAACCCTTGGTGCTGGAGCAGGATATTCCCGCCATTCAATCGCATATTAAGGCGGGAACCTTTACCTATGAGGAATTGGTGTTGTTCTTTTTGCACCGGATCTATAGATACGAATTGCCGAATGAAACCACACTTAATACGATCATAGCTCTGAACCCCTTTATTTTGGAAGAAGCTCGAAATCTTGGACCGAATAGTGATGGTCATCATCCCATTTATGGCATGCCGGTTTTATTAAAGGACAATATTGGTACCCAAGACATGAGAACAACTGCCGGTGCCATAGCCCTGATGGAAAACCAGACCAATGATGCGTTTATTGTAGATCGCTTAAAGGAAAAAGGTGCCTTGATTTTAGGAAAGGTCAACTTAAGCGAGTGGGCCAATTTTATTTGCGATTGCCCCAACGGACAAAGTGCGGTGGGTGGTCAGACGTTGAACCCTTATGGTCGTAGGGAACTCGACACCGGGGGGTCCAGTGCAGGTAGCGGAACTTCGGTGGCGGTAAATTATGCGATAGCCGCTGTGGGCACCGAAACCTCGGGTTCCATTTTGTCACCCTCAGGACAGAACTCGGTCGTTGGAATGAAACCTACCGTTGGATTGCTCAGTCGTTCTGGAATTGTGCCCATTTCCAGTACTTTGGATACACCTGGCCCTATGACCAAAAATGTGATGGATAATGGTATTTTGCTGGATGCCATGCGGGGTTTTGATGAACGCGATGATAAATCGGTGAAAGCGGATTGGGAAGAAGGTTGGTACACCTCGGGAACGTCTTCTTTAAAAGGAAAGCGATTCGGTGCCTTAAAGAACTATGTGGAACGGGATTCCTTGTATCGGGAAACTTTGGAGCTGATGAAACAAGCGGGGGCGACCATTGTTGAATTTGAACCTCCGGAAGTGAAGTTTGATGGCTTCCTCTCCATTTTAAATATCGACATGAAAAACGATTTGCCCAAGTACATGGAAACCTGGGTAAACGACAAAGAGGCGGTGCAAACGGCAACGGTCAAAGAGGTGGTTGAATTCAATGTACAGGATTCATTGGTTCGAATTCCTTACGGACAAGCACGATTTGATGGGATTTTGGCGGATACTACATCCGCAGAAGGACTAAAGGCCATTAAGAGGAGATTGCGGTCTGCGGGAATGTCTTATTTTAGTATTCCAATGGCCGAGCATCGCTTGGATGCCGTACTTTCCATCAATAATTATGATGCGGGAGCAGCTGCAGCGGCGGAGTATCCAGCATTGACCATTCCCATGGGGTATCGGGAAACTGGGGAACCTGTAAATCTCACCTTTATCGCAAAACAGTTCCAAGAAGGAAAATTATACGAAATGGGAGCTGCTTTTGAAGCATTGACCAAGGCCCGAAAAATCCCTTCGGACTACAGGGATTAATTGATAAAGTCGTTCAGCTTTTCCCAGAGGGCATTGTCAAAACTGGAAGGCCCCAGAAGGTCTTCCCCGGCATCATCACCCATCCGCACAATGACCAGCCCCTCGCTTGGTACGATATACAATTTTTGGTCATTTTTTCCCAGTCCGGCATACGTATCGGATGGTGCATTTGAGATAAGTTCCCCATCATATTCAATGGATAGTCCTGGGGCGAGATAGGACGATTTTCCGTTCAACCACCACAGATAGCCATAGGCTTGATTCAGGTCTTGGGAAGTATTCTTCATTTGATTTCCGTAGTTTTCATCACTCAAAATAGGTACTCCGTCCCAGGCACCATTGTTGAGGTTCAATAAACCAAAACGGGCCATACTGCGGGCCGTACTGAAATAGACATTGTTTAAATCATTGGTGGAAAGCCAGAATCCGTCCATACCAATTCTATCCCTCAGGTTTTCATTAAAATAATCGGACCACTCCTCTTGACTGGCATTGGCTACTACGTTTTGTAAAAGGGTATATGGCCCATTATGGTACGTCCATCGGGTGCCTGCATCGGCCACATATTGCAAACAATCGGGTGTAATACAATCAAAAAACAGACCGTTCATTCCCGAAGTCATGGTCAACTGGTGCCAAACAGTAATCAACGCTTCCTTTTCAGCTTCCAAACTGGTCCATCCATTTCCCAGGTAGTCCGATGTTTTATCATTAATATCCAGCAGACCCTCTTCTTGTGCCAATCCCACGGTAAAGGCAGTTAAGGTTTTTCCTGTTGAAGCCCAATACCAACTTGTATTTTGTGTATGGTCATCAAAATACCATTCCACAACCATTTTACCATCCTTAAGGATGATGAAGGCTTTGGTCCCTTTTTCCTGTAAAAAATCACGAAGAGGTTGTTCTGCGATCATATTCCAACCTATTTCACTGGCTAAGACACTTTCCCACTCTCCAGAGCTGGTGGGAGGGAAGTAGCGGTTGGAAACTTCGGGTTCCATAGGGGTTTCGCTTTCCGTATCTCCAACGGATTCTGTGGAACAACCCCATAAAAGCATGGACCAAATGATGAAAATAAAAGTAGAAGGTTTCATGGCATACGTTTTAAATGAGACCACCTTGATACTTAATGGTTTAACGTCATGAATGAAGAATTATGCGTTAAAATCGACCAATTGCCCTTGCTATTGTATTTTTGCAGCCCATTTAGGTAGCTATGCGTACAAAATCACTTAAAAAGAACAAAATAAATGTAGTTACCTTGGGTTGTAGCAAAAACGTATATGACTCCGAGGTACTCATGGGACAATTACGGGCCAATAACAAAGAAGTGTTACATGAAGAAGAAGGTAATGTAGTGGTCATCAATACCTGCGGATTTATCGCCAATGCCAAGGAGGAGAGCGTGAACACCATTCTGGAATATGTGCAAAAAAAGGAAGAAGGTGAAGTGGATAAGGTGTTTGTGACCGGCTGCCTTAGTGAGCGGTACAAGCCCGATTTGGAAAAGGAAATCCCAAATGTGGATGAGTACTTCGGAACCAGTGATTTACCCAACCTTTTAAAAGCCCTAGGGGCTGACTACAAACATGAATTATTGGGTGAACGTTTGACGACCACCCCTAAAAACTACGCCTATCTAAAAATTGCTGAGGGTTGTGACCGCCCATGTTCGTTCTGTGCCATCCCACTAATGCGCGGAAAACACAAAAGCAAACCCATGGAAGAACTCGTCGCGGAGGCTGAAAAGTTAGCCGCAAAGGGAGTTAAGGAGCTCATCCTTATTGCCCAAGATCTCACCTATTATGGGTTGGACTTGTACAAGAAACGGAATTTGGCAGTGCTTTTGGAAAATTTGGTCAAGGTGGATGGAGTGGAGTGGATTCGGTTGCACTATGCCTTCCCTACAGGTTTTCCCATGGATGTCCTGGATGTGATGAGGCGGGAGGAAAAAATTTGCAATTACCTTGATATTCCACTCCAGCATATTGCCGACCCCATTCTGAAGAGCATGCGAAGGGGAACTACAAAGGCCAAAACCACCAAGTTATTGCAGGATTTTAGACAGGCTGTTCCGGAAATGGCCATCCGTACCACGTTGATTGTGGGCTATCCGGGGGAGACCCAGGAAGACTTTGAAACCCTGAAGGAATGGGTGCAGGAAATGCGCTTTGAGCGTTTGGGATGCTTTACCTACAGCCATGAAGAGAACACCCATGCCTATTCCTTGGAAGATAATGTTCCGGAGGAGGTGAAACAAACACGCGCCAACGAAATCATGGAAGTACAATCCCAAATCTCCTGGGAGCTCAACCAAAATAAAATAGGGAAAACCTTTCGCTGTATTATTGACCGAAAAGAAGGTAATCATTTCGTTGGACGCACGGAATTTGACTCCCCCGATGTGGATAATGAAGTCCTTATCGATGCAAGAAAGCACTACATAAAAGTGGGCGACTTTTCGCAAATAACCATTACAGAGGCCTCGGACTTTGACCTTTATGGAGTACCATCCAAGTAAGCCGGGCCAGTGTCAACATTTCAGAAATCAAAGCGATAATTGACCTTCATGGCCACTCCCCAATTGGTTCGTTGGAGCTGTTCATTAAAGTTATCGGTGATGACCAGATAGATAAATGACAGTGGTTTGTACTCCCATTGCAAGCGACTGTTGATGTTCAGGTTTTGGTTTTGGGAGCTGTATTGAATGAAGGTGGTCCAATTCAGTCGATTGTTAAAAAATACTTCACCCGTAAATCGAACAAGATGAAAGGTTCGTTGCCCCAATTCATTTAAATCCAAATCATCCATTTGATAGCTCGCCAAAAGATTGGCAAATGGCAATACCCTGTAATTTAGGGTTAAACCGAATGTGGTATTCAGGCCATTGTAGAATTCACCGTATTGAAAAAAAGTATTGTAGACAAATTGGGTGTTTCTTGCCGAATTATACCCTGCCCTCGCTCTAAAAAAATGATATTGATTCGGAAGAAGGGAATTACCATTGTTCAACGGGTCAAAAGCGTACTTCAAATTCACATAGTCATGATAGAGGTTAAGATAGACTGCGGAAAAGGATTGAAAGATGATCGCCGTATTGTAGAAAGAAGTAGACTGTTGAAGTTTACCCTCCTCATCCCAGAAACTGTCATTTGTCGCAAAGAGGTAGCGGTAGGCATTGACCTTTTCCGAATTTTCGAAAAACTTGGCCAATATGCCTTCAAGACTGCTTTGGGTATAGCCTTCCCTAACAGTAATTTCCTGCTCCGCATCAAAATTAAAAAGTCGCGGTGTAAAGCCCACTTCTGCCAAATAATTGCGTTGTACCTGCCTTACCGATGCCCCTAAGGAAGCGCCCCTTACATTGTAAAAAGCCCCAAGGTTATAAAAAAGGTGATCCCCACTAAGACTTGGAGAAAAACTACTGGCCAAATTGGCGACCCCTGTCCATTTTCTATCCAAAGACTTGTAATTGAGGTTGAATCCCGTTACCCGATTGTAATCATCGGTAAATCCAAGACCCTCCGTTTCCTGTTTGTTGACCAAAAAACCAGTAGCGACCAATCGTTGTGAGAGTTGTTGTTCACCCACGAATACCCCAAAGTTTTGCGAAGGGGTTCCATTCTCTTGTTTCGTTTGGGCATTCAATAGGCCCACCCTGGTCTTTGGAGCAACATTTCCCGAAACTTTGATCCCAAATTGCATATTGGTTTCAGCGCCAATCCTTCTGGAGTAAAATGGACTAACATCAGGTTGCCCAAGGTTGGAGAACAAATCGGCATTCTCCAAAAAGAAATTGCGCTGCTCAGGAAAGAAAATGGAAAATCGGGTGAGATTGGTGACTTGTTGGTCCACATCAATTTGGGAAAAATCGGGATTTATTGTGGCATCCAGCTTTAAGGAGGAGCTCAGGTTATATTGTACATCAAGACTGGGTATAAAAGTGGTCTCCCCACTATCCTCGGCTAGGTTCTCTTGATGGTTCAGGGTAAGGGAAGGGGTCAATGCAAAGCGGGCAGAGGTCGTCTTCGGTAAATTGTCAATGGCAAATTGTCGCGTGAATCGTAAATCGAACAGTCGATAATTACGACTTAAATCCGTAATAATGGTCCATGAATTGTTCTTGATATCCCTGACATACATTTGTATGGCAATGGCATCATTATTTCTATCGAAGCTTAGGTTTTTGAGGGGAATGGCCAATTCATAGTGCTTATGTGTTCCGTTTACATAGGTAGCTGCATTCCAAACGGTATTCCAGTTTGAGCTTAGACTGAATCCGTCATTGACCCGTTCTATGAGGCCATCCACCTGTGCCCCTCCCATATTTACAGCAAAGTAGTAAGCACTTTGTTGCTGTAACTGGGTATCCATGATAAAAACGAAGGTTTCGCTTTCAGCAACCGTGTTCCCAATATCATCACGTTTGAGGGAACTGATTTGCACCTTGTCCGTGGAGTCTTGGTAAACCGCTGATATGAAGAGAAATTCCCCATTGTGAAACAGCTTCACCTGGGTTTGGTTCTTTGCCAGTCCTACATCATCGGGCAGGTAGTTGTGAAAATTGGTATACGTGGGAAGTTCTTTCCATACAGCCTCATCAAACTTTCCATCCACTTCAATTTTATCATCGATAAATGTAATTGCATAGTCCAATTGGCCTTGCAATGCATGACAAAGGAACCCCATGTAAAGGGTGATAAAATACTTCATGGACAATATGTGCTAAACGCTATTTTGAGGAAGGTTTGCTGGAAAAAATCTTGTTGACAATCATCCAGTGCCCGTCAATTTTTAGCAGATGGAGGTAATCCACTACGGTAATGTTGGGATAATTCACCTCCACTTTGGCCTGTGCTGCATTACCGGTTATATTGATGTAGGCTATGGTATCGGTTCGATTTTTTTCGGGTTCCCTGCCTTTGTCTCCTGCAAAAGCTTCAAGGGCATTGAACTCTTGGTAGCCTGATTTTGAGGATACGTATTTCATCGTGGCATTGGGGTGAAAAGATGGCTTTAGGGTTTCAAAATCCTTTTGGGTATCCCCTTTTAAATACTTATTAATGCAGGTTTCGACCTGGGCATAGTTTGAGGTCTGGGCACGGCCAACTTGATGGACAGATATCCAAATAAGACCTAGTAGTAGTAATTGATAACTTGTTTTCATTTCATCAAATTTTATGTTTTGATGCAAACCTAATGCCCTTGCTTTCCCGTAAATAAGAAAGTAGACCAAGAGGCATTATAGGGCTATCCGAGCTTAAATAGGTGTTGATCTACGAACTTTCCGGGTTGGTCTACCTAGTCCACAGCTTTTGTCAACAAAATCAGGATTGATAAGGACGCTGTGCTATTTTTGAAAATTAGGCCACTGGAACATGAAATCCCTTTTTACGTCAAAACCGGTTCAACATCTCCTATTTTGGATAGGGATATTTTCCTATTTTATGGTGACCTCAAGTATGGTGTTCTATAGGGATTATACACACCTTGTTCAGAGCACCCTTACCCTAATGGTCCCTCAGATTGTTTTGGCCTATTTGTTATTAGAGGTTCTTGTTCCAAAGTTTTTATATCGAAGACGATATATCCCATTTTCAGTTTGCTTGCTCGGAGCTATTTTGCTGTTGTTGTTGGGCTATCTCTTTGTTAGAAAGTCTTTTTTCGATGTAGTGTATTTTGATACCTACAATGAACTGGCAAAAAAATATGCCCGACTTTCAATCGGGGAACGATTTATGGATCTCAATCTTTTTGTAAGCAAGTCCGTATTGTTCTTATCTCCAACGGCCTTACTGTTCACTTATCGCATGTTCAAAGACCAACAAAACCTTATAAAGCTGAGGGAACAAAAACGTACTGCTGAGCTTAGTGCCCTAAAAAATCAGTTAAATCCCCATTTCCTCTTTAATACCCTCAATAATTTGTACGCTTTAGCCGTGGAACGATCGAAAAGGACTCCAGAGGTCATAGAACGCTTATCTGAGATATTGGATTATATGTTGTACGGTTGCAAAGAGGACTATGTATCCCTTGAAAAGGAAATTACCTTGATTGAAAACTATTTAGCCCTAGAAAAGATACGCTATGGCAAGCGGGTGAACATTACCTTTGAAAAGCGTTCTTCCCCTTCCGCACATATAGCACCATTACTTCTCCTTACCTTTATTGAAAATGCCTTTAAGCATGGTGTGAGTGAAGAACTAAAGGTTGCGGAAATAGCCATATCATTAACAACGGAAGACAAAATGATTGTCTTTAAGAGCAGTAATACGAAATATCAAACCTTCCGTTCCAAAGATTCCATAACCACAACGGAGGCCCTAGGAATGGACAATGTAAAAAAGCAACTTGAATTGCTATATCCGCAAAGGCACGAATTAGTCATCGATGACCGTGCCAAATCGTATGGGGTATCCTTAAAAATTCCTGCCCATGTCCTATAAATGTATCATTGTTGATGATGAAGAGCTAGCGAGACGACTGCTCACCAATCATTTATCACAACTGGACAATTATGAACTTGTAGCATCCTGTCAAAGCGCAATTGAAGCGAATAAGGTTTTAAAGGAACATACCATTGACCTCATGTTTTTGGATATTGAAATGCCCGTTTTGAAAGGAGTGGATTTTTTAAAAAATTTGACCCATCCGCCGCAAGTGGTTTTTACTACGGCCTATCGGGATTATGCTGTGGAGGGATTTGACCTGCACGCCGTAGATTACTTGCTCAAACCCATCAGTTTTGCTCGGTTCTTTAAAAGCATTGAAAGGTTTGAAGGTCTTCAAATCAACAAGGAAGGAGAACAACCAGTGCAAACGGCATCCAAGGACTATATTTTTATTAGAAAAGATCGAAAACAGGTAAAGCTGTATTTGGAACACATACTTTACGTGGAAGGGCTTAAAGACTACATTAAAATACATACCGAAACCGAAACACATGTTATCAAGCATGGGCTTAATGCATTTAATAAGAAGTTGGATGACCGATTTCTTCGTACCCATCGAAGTTATGTGGTCAATAGCGATAAAATAACCGCCTATACCGCTCTTGATGTTGAACTGGACACTATCGAAATCCCAATAGGGGAGTATTATAAAAAGACTGTTGTGGACCGTTTAAAACCTTGATATTGATTGAGTCATTTTGGTTAATTAAAGGGCTAAATGGGCCTCGGTCATTCCATTTTGAGGCCCATTTTAAATGTTCTTACTCCTCTGGGGATAGATAGCTATAGACCACACCAGCGATTAGCGCGCCCAAAATTGGAGCTACCCAGAATAACCATAGTTGGGGTATGGCCCATCCGCCATCGGCAAATAATGCCTGACTTGTGCTTCGTGCAGGATTAACCGAAGTATTGGTCACGGGAATACTGATCAAATGGATTAAGGTCAGACCCAAGCCAATAGCCAATCCCGCCAATCCTTTAGGCGCTTTGGAATGGGTTGCTCCCAAAATAATGATCAAGAAGAAGAAGGTCAAGACCAATTCAATGGTAAAGGCAGATAACAATCCATATCCGCCAGGAGAGTGTTCGGCATATCCATTGGCAGCAAATCCACCAACCTCAAACCCGGCTTTGCCAGAGGCGATTAAATATAGAATACCCGCACCTGCAATGGCTCCCAAAAGTTGCGAAATGATGTAAGGAAAAACATCGTTCTTGTTAAAACGACCTGCAGTCATAAGTCCCAAAGTGACGGCAGGGTTCAAATGGCAACCAGAAATATGACCTATGGCATAGGCCATGGTCACTACGGTAAGACCAAAGGCAAGCGCCACACCAAAAAAACCAATACCTAATTCTGGATAGGCAGCGGCCAATACGGCACTGCCGCACCCACCAAGCACCAACCAGAGGGTGCCAAGAAATTCAGCAATACATTTTTTCATGATTTTGGAAATTAGTTAGTATATAGGTTAGAACCTTCATTTGCTTTAAAGTCACATTGAAAGGTGTAAAAAAGTCGTCCTTGGCTAACAATTGTCATTTCTTAATTATTGATTAATGCAGTAGATTTATAGAATGTAGGGCTTATGGTCAATAGATGATTCAGCCCCTATTGTTAACTAACTACTTTTCTACATGGAAAAAAATCCTAAAATCGAGATAAGTGTCACCATTTTGCGTGTGCTGATTGGTTGGCATTTTTTGTATGAGGGTATCGTGAAAATGTATAATCCGGACTGGACGGCTTTTGGCTATTTGGCATCTGCACAAGGACCCTTTAAATCGATATTTACCGCAATGGCCAATGAATCAATCATTGGTTGGGTAGATACGTTAAACATGGTAGCCCTAATTGTAGTAGGTGTTACCCTTTTACTCGGCATCTTTGAAAAAGTTGGAGCACTGGTAGGTATTGGTTTACTAGGTATGTATTATTTATCTCATCCACCTTTTCCTGGGTTGACCCAGCTAAATGTTGAGGGCAATTATTGGTTGGTGAACAAGAATTTGATAGAGATTGCAGCTTTAGTGCTTTTGTTCTATTTCCCGACGGGACATAAATTTGGTATCAAAAATGTAAGGAAACAAAATTTGGTGAGCAATGAAATGGACTAGAAGAGATTTGCTAAAAGGATTAGGTGGATTGCCCATTTTGGGGGCTGTTTGGTGGGCCGGGGCTTCAACTACCGTTGGAAAGCGACGTGCACGTTCGGCAATATTGGAACAGTTGAATATTCAACCTTCTTTACCCCCTGCGGTTCCTGGTATTTCTGGTGACCCTGTTCGGGTGGGTATCATTGGCTTTGGAATTCGAGGTGAACAATTATGCCGCTCCTTGGGGTTTGCCACCAAGGAATGGACTGAGGATATGAAGCTTGAAGTGCAAGAGAATCCAAACAACAAAGGATTGGAGGATTTCATGAACCAGGAAAAGCTCAATGTCCATCTTGCCGGGGTGTGTGATATTTTTGATTATAGAGCAGAAAAAGCGTTGCGTTCTTTTGGCACCGATGATAATAAAATCAAGCGCTATTCTACCTATCAAGAAATGATAAATAGTGGGGAAATTGATGCGGTGGTCATCGCTACGCCAGACCATTGGCATGCACCTATGGCCATATATGCTTTAAACAACGGGGTACATGTGTATGTGGAAAAGCCCATGACACATACTGTTGCTGAGACTTACGAATTACGAAAGGCAGCGCAAAATTCAGAAGCTGTTTTTATAGTTGGACATCAGCACAGGCAGACTTTAAGTTTTGGAACAGCAAGGGATATCATCAACAAAGGTACCTTGGGTCACGTTTCCTTGATTCAAACCAATACCAACAGAAACGATGACAATGGTGCTTGGAACTACGAAATTATGGAGGAGGCCAGTCCAACTACCATAGACTGGCAGCAATTCCTGGGTTCTGCCCCACAAATTCCCTTTAATAAGAACCATTTCTTCAGATGGCGGAAATGGTGGGCTTATGGATCTGGGCTTTCAGGGGATTTATTGACCCATGATTATGACCGATTGAACTGTGTTTTGAACATGGGTATTCCAGAATCGGTAATGGCTTCGGGAGGGGTGTATGCCCATAATGATGGGAGGAATGTCCCTGATGTTATGCAAGTGAATATGGAGTTTCCCAACTTTAGTACGGGTAGCAGTCAGGTAAAAGGGAAAGAGAAAGGAATGACCTTTTGTTATAGTGCCACTTTGGGCAATGGGTTTAATCGCCCTACCATTCTTATGGGGCATGACGGTACCATGGAACTTGGGAATCGATTGACCATTTGGCCCGATGGAGGTTCTACACGATATGCCACTATGTTGGAAGAGGGCAAGATGAGTCCGGGGGTACCTATTTATCAGTACAATCCAGGGGCAAATTCCCCAGATGCCGTGTCTTCGGCCACTTCCCAGTATTTCGCGGATAAAGGTTTGATGTGGACCTATATTGATGGAAAACGTGTGGACTCCACCTTTTTACATATGAGGGAATGGTTGAGTGCCATTAAAAATGGTGGTAAGGTAAGCTGTGGTATCAAAGAAGGTTTTGAGGAGGCCATAGCCGCCCATATGGCGGGGCTTTCCTGGAAATTGGGCAAAAGGATTGAATGGGATACCCAAACGGAAACCATTAAGCCCATTGAAGGTATCAATTTTGATGAGGTGCTCCTCTCCAATGAGATGGTTCGCACTGACTTTATAAGGGTTTCTTAAGGAACTCAGAGGGTGACATAGGAAATCAATTGTTCCACTGTGGGGTGATCGTTACCCCCCGCTGGTTCAATGGTAATGTTTAAAGACTCGGCATGGTCAATGTATTTTAGGGTTACCAAATCCTTATCCGTTGGTAACAATCCCATATTAATCATTTCGCCATCAACGTCACTCCACATCTGATACGTTTGATTTTGCGGTAGAACGGGAAGTCCCCTCGGGTTGACCACCACTAGTTTGTTGTTATGATTTACGTAGGCTACCGCCCTGGAATCCTTTGCCTTCTCATTTCCAGTCAGGACAAAGGGGATAGTGTTAGGGCTATTGATTATTTGTAGTCTGTTATTGGTGAGTTCATAGTTTTCTTCCAATAGGTCCAATCGTTCTTGCATAACCACAGTTTGATTTTGTAGGGTATCCAAGGTATTTTGGGCAGACTGCCATTTGGAATACATCCAAAATGTGGTAAGTGCAAATAAAAGTGCCAAACCTGCGGCCAACCATAGCCAAGTTTTGGGAATTGATTCGTTATCCGTATTGGTTTCAAGCGATTTTTGGAGCTTTTCTTTCACACGGGTGGGTGGTGCAATGGCGTTTTCCAGAGCCATACGCTCAAAATCGGCTTCAAGTTGCAGGAATTGTTGCTTTAAGTCAGCATCATTGGATATGGCAAGTCCCACCGCTTTGGCTTCATCGGAAGTTAAATCGTCCAACAAAAACTTTTCCAGTAGTCCTTCTTTCAATATGTATTCCTTATCCATCATGATATCACTTCCATTAACCATAAAACAAATACCATCCCTATCTTATAGCTCTCCCTAAGTAATTGGATCGCTTGCCTGACATAACTTTTAAATGTTCCTAAAGGCACGCCCATTTCCTCATTGGCTTCCCTATGGGTATATCCTCTAAAATAGACCAGGGAAATCGCTTCTTGGTGGTGGGGCTCCAACTTACTCAGTGCACCGTTGAGTGTTTTTAAATCAAAGTTATCTTCGGTCTCGCTTTTATCTTTAAGTACACTTAAATCCTCATTTTGGATGAGCCTATCTGATTTTCGTAGGGCATTCAGTGCCCTATTTTTAGCGATTCTATAGGACCAGGTATAGAATTTTCCCTTATCAGGGTTATAGGATTCTATTTTCTCCCAAATTTTTAGAAAAGTCTCTTGAAGTACATCCTCTGCCAACTCTTGGTTTTGACATATGCGAAGAATGACGCCGAAAAGTGCTCCCGAGTATTTGTCGTACAGAAGGTACAAGGCATCCTTATCCTTATTGACAATACGTTGAATTATTTCAGTATCCTCTATTTGATGGGGTAGCATTAATGTTAAAGATATAATAAAAAGAAGTTCCTGCTCATCCAAGGAAGAATTCCCTGTGTAATTACGAACAAAAGCGCGCAATTAGTCTTTTAAATCATTAAAACAATTAAACAAAGCAAAATGAAAAAATTAGTTTTTATTCTTACAACCATTGCATTAATAGCAGTAACACAGACATCAAAAGCACAAAAAGGCCAAGATATCGTTGATATTGCTGTATCCGTGGAGGACTTTTCCACTCTTGTAACCGCTCTTAAAGCCGCTGATTTGGTGGGCGCACTAAAAGGGGATGGTCCTTTTACCGTATTTGCCCCAGTGAATTCAGGGTTTGCCAAAATTGATGAAGCTACACTGAATTCTTTATTGGAGCCCGCGAACAAAGAAAAGCTCTCGGCTGTTTTGACCTATCATGTGGTTTCTGGAAAGTTAGCTGCTTCCGATGTAGCTGCCGCGCTAAAGAGTGGTAATGGCAAAGCAGAATTGACAACCTTACAAGGCGGTACATTGACAGCTGTAAGTAAAGACGGAGGAATCTTTTTAAAAGATGCCAACGGAAACTACAGCAAAATATCGAAGACCGATGTGATGGCCTCCAACGGCGTAATTCACATTATAGAAGACGTGGTAATGCCAAAATAAAATTGGTTAGTGTTGATGATGTTGATGGTAAAGCATCGCCCTATGGCGGTGCTTTTTTACATATTAACAAAAATGTGACCAGCTTGTGGAGTATCGGTAAGGTCAACATCCCTTTCGTTCAGTAAAATGCCATGTTCCAAAAAAGCCTTAAGATTTGCCAACCAGAAGGTCCATCCGCAACTGCAACCATTGTAAAGGTTCATTTTGGTTTCTTCGTCCGTTGCCAAATGTAAATTCAACAAAATCCCTACCATTGGCCTGTAGTATGGTTCCTTCTTTTTTACCGCTCCAATTATGCCATTTCCAAAGGTATTTATCCCCCCTTGAATTTCTTCTTTTGGGTTTCTTAGCGTGCCATCAGAAGTGGTATAATCAGCATGGCTCAAAAACCACTTTGTAATTCCATGTGATGTGGACCAACACAAGTATAATTTTTCGATGGATGCTTTGATATGGATTTTCTTGGTAAACCGATTAAAAGTATGCTCCATGGTGGTCATCTTCTAAGTTCGTATTCATAAATCTCCCTTCCCAATTGTGCTAAAAAGGGTATGCCAATTTCGTCGTATTCATAGTTATCATCATTGAAAATGCCATCTTCATTAACTAAAATGGTAGCGGTTATCATAAAGTCCACGTTGTTTTTAACATCCTTTATATAGGCGCAATCGGTCAAAGTGCCATAGGCATATCCCACCTTGTTATAGATTTTGATGTACTCCGGTATGGGTTCTTTAGAATCGCCAAACATGAAAAATTTCACGTAACCATCATAATATTCCTCTCTATCGTACCCTGCTTGATGGGGTAGGAGGGACATTGATTTTAGAAGAAAATCATGTTGGTCATCAGAAAGATTAAACCGTTCACCTTTTTCAAAAACTTCGGGAAATATTACCCGCTTTAAAACCTCATGTTGTGTGATTATAGGGTAATAGTTTTTCAATCCAAAATCAAAGGGTTCACTGTAGAGCGAATCCCCAACGTAAAAACCGCTTCCTTTCTGTATATTTTTCAGATTAAGTTCAGTCAGTGGGGAACTAACAATGGGCTGGGAAATCACCGTGCTGCTATCATTTTTGTAAATCACCAATGGTTTAGTAGTTACATCATCCGCATTGGCGGTCGATAAGCGATGGGAAATACGAATAGGGGTCACCCCTTTGTCCCGAATGCGTTGGTTGAGGTCATCAAAACCCAAGAATTCCATTAAGCGATTGTTTGCATCATTATCACTAACCGCAAAGATTTCATCAACAGCCCTGGCAAAAGAGGTCTCAACAGAATCCCCTTCAATATAAAAGGTTACATCCCTATATAAGGAATCCAGGTCATTCAGCTTTTCCAAAGCGATGACAGCGGTGGGAAATTTAACGGTGCTCGCAGGATAGAAATAGTTATTGGAGTCTACCTGAAAATCATAATCGGTGAAAACCAGACTGTCCCCTTCACGGTCAATCTCCGTATATCGGATTTGCACTTGGTGTTGTTCCAAACGATCCATGACCCTCTTAATTTTTTCATTTGAGGAGGCCAATGCTGCATCCAAGGCATTGTCAAAAGACGGCTGTTTCGCACATGAAGTAGAGAGCAACAAAGCAAGGGGAAACATGGATTTTTTCATTTGATTTCAGCTAAAGATTGTCATCCAAATACAGTTCGCCCCGATGTGGTTTTAAGTCATCGCGTACTTGGGGCATTTCAAACTCGGCGACCACTAAAAAGACCATGCTGTGCATATCACTAATTTTTTTGTATTCAACGATATCATATTTTAGCTCCTCATTGAAAATGTATTCCTTTAGATGAACGGCGTAGTGTTCGGCCGTTCTTTGCGCAGCAGGGCCCTTAAAATCCCAAATTAGTTTTATTTTTCTATCCAATACTTGTGTTTTCATATGGTTTAATCATTAAGGACTGAAATTCCTTTTTCAGCAAAGTTCTTAAAATCATTGGCGTATTTTTTGGATTGCTTCTTAAAGGCTCCTGGCATTAAAAAGGCCATGAGTTTCATTACAAATCCTTCAAACTGAAATTCACTTTCGGAAATCCAGCGCGTCTTTCCATTTTCTTCTTTAAAATAGTTTTTTTGGATGTTGTGCACCCCTTTTGTATCATAGGTCATATGAAATTCCTCGGGCAAGTTTTTTTTGATAATGGTCTCAATCATTTCCATATCACGTTTTCCCATTTTGAATTTCATGTTCATTTGAGCTCCCTCGCTTCCAGGGTTGTCAGAAAGATGTTCATAGGATTGTAAACCCCGCATCCAATGTTTCATGTTATCCGGGTCGTCCAGTTTTTTTATAAAGTCTTCCCTGGGAAGGTCAATAAGGACTTCTGTGGTGTACTTCATCTTTGTTGGTTTTAGTTGTCCTACTAAGATATTGATTTGGAAGCTACCTCAAAAATTCTGTTAAGCAGGCCGCTTCATCTTGCTTCGCTTTAAGTAATTGTTATTTTTGCGTGATGCCTTCTTTAATGAATATAGAAAAGGTTGCCCTAGTCATCTGCTGTGGATTTTTGGTTTGGTCCTGTAGCGATTTTTTCAACGGCAAGGAAGATAGGGAAGTTCTGGCCAGGGTTGGGGATACCTATCTCTATAAAGATGCTATCTCCTCTTTGATTTCCAATGAAATGTCACCTCAGGACAGTGCGGCCTTTGTTGTGAATTACGTCAATCGGTGGGCGTCGAAGCAGTTGTTGCTTTCCAAATCCAAAATAAATTTGCCTGAAGAAAAATTAGCGGAGTTCGATAGATTGGTAGCTGACTATCAAGCAGATTTATACACAAAGGCCTATCTGGAGGCATTGGTCCAGAATTCGCAGGATACCTTGATTGGTATAGAAGAATTGGAACAATTTTACCAATCCAGAAGGGAAAATTTTAAATTGGAGGAAAAACTGGTTCAACTGCGTTTTGCCGTACTTCCCCCTCAATTTCTGAATAAGGACGAGGTAGTTGACAAATTAAGGTCTTATAGCCCGGAGGATAAAGCCTTTTTGGACTCCATTGCCGTACAGTTCAATAAACTTCATTTGAACGATTCCGTATGGGTGGATGCATCCAGGGTGATGAAGGAGATTCCTGCCATCAATTACACCAATCAAGATAGGTACTTAAAGAAATCACAATTTTTTGAATTGCAAGATTCCTTGGGGGTATATTTGGGTAAGGTTACCAACGTCTTGGAAGTTAATGATGTGGCTCCCCTAGGATACATAGAGCCTAACCTAAGGCAAATAATACTTAATAGAAGGCGTTTGGAACAAATGCGAAAATTAGAAAATGATGTTTTGGATGAAGCAATCAAAAAGAACGAATTTGAAATATATGGGAATAAGGACTAGAACGTGCAGCTTGATTCTTTTTTGTATGGCCGGACTTCTTTTTGGACAGGAAGAAACCGCTGTTAACGATAGTACCGTTGCCAGAAAAATGACAAAACTGGATGGTATTGCAGCCGTAGTGGGAGACTATGTTATCCTGGATTCTGATATTGAGAAAACATTGATTGACCTTAAAAGTCAGGGAGCATCAACCGAGGATATAACACATTGCCAACTATTGGGAAAATTGATGGAAGACCGGTTATATGCCCACCAAGCTGTACAGGATAGTTTATTGGTTTCCGACGACCAAGTCAACTCCACTTCCGATAGACAGATTCAGCAATTGGTTTCACAAATTGGTAGTATTGATAAAATGCTGAAGTACTATAAAAAACAGGATCTGGAAAGCTTTAAGGCTGAACTTTTTGAAATCAATAAGCTACGGATGCTTTCTGAAAAAATGCAGGGAAATATTGTTGAGGGCATTGAAGTGACACCTGAGGAGGTCCGTCAGTTCTTTTTTAAAATCCCCGAGGATGAACGTCCTGTTTTTGGAGCGGAACTGGAAATTTCCCAAATCGTAAAGTCCCCAGAACCTTCCGATGAGGAAAAACTAAAGATCGTTAATCGGTTAAAAGAGATAAAACAAGACGTGGAGGAGAATGATGCGCGGTTCAGTACCAAGGCGATTCTGTATTCCCAAGATCCCGGATCCAAGCCCAAGGGAGGACTTTACACCGGAATTACCAAGCAAACAGGTTTTGTGAAAGAATTTAAGGATGTTGCCTTTAGCCTTCAAGAAGGGGAAATCTCAGAACCCTTTGAGACTGAATTTGGGTATCATATCATTCAAATGGAAAAAATCCGCGGTCAGGAAAGAGATCTACGGCATATTTTAATGATTCCCGAAATCTCCGATAAGGCTATGGAGGAGGCGGCCAATGAACTGGACAGCATACGCCAACATATTCTGGACGACAAATACAGTTTTGATGAGGGGGCCAGAAATTTTTCTGATGAAAAAGAAACCAAGTTTGATGGCGGACTTCTTAGGAACCCAATCAACTTTGATTCGAAATTTGAGTTGACCAAAATGGACCCTACCCTTTATAATCAAGTGAGAAATTTGGGGGATGGAGAGATTTCAAGACCCATTCGGGAAGACGATCCTAGGGGAGGTCCTCCAAAGTTCAAGATTATGCAGATTACCAACAGGTATGATGAACATACGGCAGATTTTGCCAGGGACTACATTAAAATCCAAGAATTGGCTTTAAAGGACAAGCAATATGGGGAAATCAAAAAATGGATGGCAGAGAAAATCGATGATACCTATATTTTGGTGGATGATGGTAACAAAGGCTGCGATTTTTCCAATAACTGGCTAAAGCAATAAGATGTCTGACGTTACTGCTGTCCAAAACCTGGTTGAAAAACATCATGCATTAAAAAAGGAAATTGGAAAAGTAATCATTGGCCAAGAAGAGGTCATAGAACAAATCCTCTTATCGATTTACACTGGAGGACACTCCCTTCTAATTGGTGTTCCGGGGCTTGCAAAAACTTTAATGGTCAATACCATTGCCCAAACGTTGGGATTGGATTTCAAGAGAATTCAGTTTACTCCGGATTTAATGCCCAGTGACATTTTGGGAAGCGAAGTTTTAGATCAGGATAGGAATTTTAAGTTTATAAAGGGACCGGTCTTTGCAAATATCATCTTGGCTGATGAAATCAATAGAACACCGCCCAAAACACAGGCCGCACTTTTGGAGGCTATGCAAGAACGTGCGGTTACTGTAGCGGGACATCGTTACAAGTTAGAGTTGCCCTACTTTGTTTTAGCCACTCAAAATCCTATAGAACAGGAAGGTACATATCCGCTACCTGAGGCACAATTGGATCGTTTCATGTTTGCCATTAAATTGGAATACCCATCCATTGAGGAAGAAATACAGGTGGTAAAATCTACGACGGCGGACAATTCCGTAAACTTGAACACCTTGTTTAGCGCTGATGGCATTCGTGAGGTCCAGCAATTGATCAGAAGGGTGCCCATCGCAGACAATGTCGTTGACTATACAGTAAGGCTGGTAAACAGAACCCGTCCCAATTTGGATTCCACCTCAGATTTTGTGAAGAATTATGTGGATTGGGGAGCTGGTCCAAGGGCATCACAAAACTTGGTTTTGGCCGCCAAGGCACATGCCGTGATACACGGAAAATTTTCACCTGACATTGAAAATATTAAAGCGGTTGCCCACGGTATTTTAAGACATCGAATTCTTAAAAACTACAAAGCTGAGGCGGAGGGTATTTCAGAGGATGATTTGATTTCTGAGCTATTGAAATAGAATTGGTTTAAATTGCTTTTATCGCAAGAATCCATTACAAAGAATACTTTTGGTTTTCGTATTTTTACAGAAATTCGAAATTCTTTAAAAATAATTCAACATGGCATTTGATATTGAGATGATCAAAGAGGTCTATTCCAACATGGGCGAACGTGTGGATAAGGCCAGGGAATTGCTGAATCGACCCTTGACTTTAGCGGAAAAGATATTGTATTCCCATCTGTGGGATGGAAGCCCTACAACAGTTTTCCAAAGAGGAAAGGACTACGTCGATTTCGCACCCGATAGAGTAGCTTGTCAAGATGCAACAGCGCAGATGGCACTTTTACAATTTATGCATGCTGGTAAACCAAAAGTTGCCGTACCAACTACGGTTCATTGTGACCACTTGATTCAGGCTAAAGTTGGAGCCGAGGCGGATTTAAAGAGAGCCAATGAAACGAGCAATGAAGTCTTTGACTTTTTGGAGTCTGTTTCCAATAAGTATGGGATTGGATTTTGGAAGCCAGGTGCCGGTATTATCCACCAAGTGGTACTGGAAAATTATGCGTTCCCAGGTGGGATGATGATTGGAACGGATTCGCATACGGTAAATGCTGGTGGCTTGGGAATGGTAGCTATTGGTGTAGGGGGAGCTGATGCTGTTGATGTCATGGCAGGAATGCCCTGGGAGCTGAAGTTTCCCAAGCTGATTGGAGTTAAACTAAAGGGAAAGCTTTCAGGCTGGACCGCTCCAAAAGATGTGATTTTAAAAGTGGCCGATATCCTTACGGTTAAAGGAGGTACAGGTGCCATCATAGAATATTTCGGTGAAGGTGCTACCTCCATGTCATGTACGGGCAAAGGAACCATTTGTAATATGGGTGCAGAAGTGGGCGCAACGACTTCGACTTTTGGGTATGACGAATCGATGGACCGGTATCTTCGAGCTACGGATAGGACCGATGTTGCCGATGCGGCTCTTGCGGTTAAAGAACACCTGACGGCAGATTCCGAAGCCTATGAAAATCCTGAAAAGTATTTTGACCAGGTCATTGAAATTGATTTGGATACACTCGAACCGCACCTTAATGGCCCTTTTACCCCAGATCTTGCAACGCCGATTTCAAAAATGAGTGAGGCGGCCAAAGAAAATGATTGGCCGCTGAACGTTCAAGTGGGTCTTATTGGATCATGTACCAATTCTTCATATGAAGACATCTCAAGGGCAGCCTCCCTAGCGAAACAGGTGGCGGATAAAAAACTAAAGATGCAATCGCAGTTTACTATTACACCGGGGTCCGAGCAGGTACGGTACACCATTGAACGCGATGGTTTCATAGATACCTTTGATGAGGTCGGGGCAACCGTTTTTGCCAATGCATGCGGTCCATGTATCGGTATGTGGGATCGCTACGGTGATAAAGCTGCGAATGGTCCAAGAAATACTATCGTGCATTCTTTCAATAGAAATTTCGCCAAAAGGGCCGATGGAAATCCAAATACCCTTGCTTTTGTAGGTTCCCCAGAATTAGTTACTGCCGTTGCTATTGCGGGACGGTTGGATTTCAATCCTGTTACGGATAAACTCATCAATGAGGATGGCGAGGAAGTCATGCTGGATGAGCCCAGAGGGTATGAACTACCGCCAGAAGGCTTTGCGGTTGAAGATGCGGGTTACTTGGCGCCTCAGGAGGACGGTAGCGGTGTAAAGGTTGTTGTATCACCGGAATCACAGCGTCTACAATTGTTGGCACCTTTTGAGCCTATCCAACCAGAAAGCCTTAAGGGTATGAAATTGCTGATAAAGGCCTTTGGAAAATGTACTACGGACCACATTTCCATGGCGGGACCATGGTTGCGTTACCGAGGTCATTTGGACAATATAGCCAATAACACATTGATTGGGGCAGTTAATGCCTTCAATCAGAAAACTAACTTTGTTAAGAATCAATTGACGGGTGAGTACGGTGCCGTTCCGGATACCCAACGCGCCTACAAGGCGGAAGGTATCAAAACTATAGTGGTGGGTGACCATAACTATGGGGAAGGATCCTCAAGGGAACATGCGGCCATGCAACCTAGGCACCTTGGTGTTGCTGCGGTTTTGGTAAAATCCTTCGCGAGGATTCATGAGACCAACCTTAAAAAGCAGGGCATGTTGGGGCTCACTTTTGCCAATGAGAATGACTACGATTTGATTCAGGAAGATGATACCTTTAACTTTACTGACATTAACGATTTTACTCCCGGTAAACCGTTGACCATTGAAGTGGTTCATACTGATGGTAGCTCGGACACCATAATTGCCAATCATAGTTATAATGAGGCCCAGATCAATTGGTTTAGAGAAGGTTCGGCCCTAAATGTGATTAAAAAGGAAAATGCGTAGTGCATTAAAAAACCCAGTACCAAAACTCCTGAGCAATCAGGAGTTTTTTAGTTAATTACAATCGAATAGGATGAACAAAAAGAAGACACTGCTCAATGTGCTACTGATACTGGTGGTGGTATCTTTTTTTGTAACCCCTTTGGGATATTACGGTAAAATACTCTTAAACAGGGCCTTTTCCTTTGCGCCAGAAATTGTAAACATCGAGAGTCGCAAGCAACTGCCCAACTACGATTGGAAGTTGAAAGACGCCGACTGGAACTTTTTTAGTTTTGAGCAATCCAAGGGTAACGTCATATTCATCAATTTTTGGGCTTCTTGGCGATTACCTTCCGAAGCTGAATTGTCCAGTATTCAATCCTTGTTCGATAAATATGGTGACAACATCGACTTTTACATTATCACTAATGAAGAAAGGGCTCCCGTTGAAGCATTCATGGAAAAACAAGAATTCACTTTTCCTTTGACGTATTTAATCATTGGTGAGCCTGCTCCATTGAAAATTGGCGAACCACCGTATTCCTATTTGATTGACAAGGATGGATATATTGTGATCGAGAAAGATGGTATTGCCGATTGGGATTCGAAAAGCGTCCATAAAACCATTGACCAGCTGATATCAAAATAGTCCTTTTGTTTTGGAGCAGGTTACCACCATTAGTTTTTTCAGATATTCCTCGCTTTGGGGAAAGTTATGGGCATTTGGGATGATGCAGTTTGCCCATAAACCTATGGGAAAAGTTCCAGGGATGGAGTTTTACAAATTAATGGGTACCGGAAAGGCACAATTCAATCCCAGACCTGATTGGTCCGTGTATGTTATTCTCCAAATATGGGATAATGAAGATTCCGCTCAAAACTATTTTGCTTCACATCAGCTTTTCAAAAAATATCAGAACGTTGCGCAGGAGCACTGGGTTATATTCTGTAGGAACCGTATCGCCAGGGGTGAATGGGACGGGGTCAATCCTTTCCGACGTTCAAAGACGATCAATAAGGCCATTCCCTATGTTGTGGCTTTGACTCGAGCGACCATAAAAACAAAGCTTTTAAGAACCTTTTGGAAGTTTGTTCCTAAGTCGCAAACGCATCTATGGAACAATGATGGATTGCTTTATACCAAAGGAGTGGGGGAGGTGCCTTTTAAACAGATGGCTACCCTCAGTATTTGGAAGGATGAGAGGTCTTTGAATGCATTTGCGTATCAGAGTAGAGGTCACGTATCAGCCATTGGAAAAACAAGGGACCTAGATTGGTACCATGAAGAATTGTTTGCTCGGTTTCAACCTTTCAAAACCTTGGGAAGTTGGAACGGACATCAACTTTTGCCCGAACTTGCTATACTGGAAACAACATGAAATATCCAAAAAATAATACTTGGACCAAAAATAGATGAAGGCTAAAAGTATAGTTTCCTGATATTTTGACCTTTTGAAAAACAAGATGGAATAAGAAAGCCAAAAGATACCAAGTGATATAATTCCCTAAAGGCACTTCTTCCCCAAAGCTCCAAAAATCAAAATCTGGGGCGCTCTGTTCCATTAAAAAATCCAAAAATACCATTAGACCAGCTCCTGAAAGGGCCCTCAACCAAATGCCCCTTAAAAATTTTGAAACAATTTCAGCCGTTATGAAGGTCAATAGGGCCCAATTAATACCAATGAAAAAGGGTACCCCATCGAACTTCGGTCCCAGATTATCACCGTAATCATAACTTCCAAATAAGAGGGAATAGTTGGCCCCAAGCCATTCTGCCAACATTCCGGTAATAAAGAATAGACCAAATACCATCCATTTTCTTGAAGTATGCATCGGGTATATCCAAATGAACAATACCGTGCAAACCAAAAAATTTAAAGGTGTTTTCTCAATAAACCATTCCTTATGACCCAAAACCACCCCCACGATACCACTAAGATGGAAAAGCCAAATAAGGAATATTGCCAAATTCAATCTTTTTTGATTCTTTAAACTCATTTGCCTTGAGTGTTGATGAGTTGCGATACTATTTTGGCAGATAAAAGGCAGAGAGGTATTCCCCCTCCGGGATGTACCGAGCCCCCACAGAAGTAAAGGTTTTTGATTTTGCCACTAAAATTGGGATGTCTTAGGAAAGCAGCAAATTTTGAATTGCTTGAAGCACCATACAGTGCGCCTCGATAACTACTGGTATTGGCTTCAATGGTCAAGGGTTCCAAGACCATTTCTTCAATGATCAGCCCTTCAATATCTTCCTTGAGGATTCGTCCCAGTTTGGTCAAAATGTCCTTTTTGGCCTGTCTTTTCAGTTGCTCCCAATTTTGCCCATAGTTCCCAGGGGCATTGATCATCACAAACCAATTTTCACAATCTTTTGGAGCATCGCCTGGTTCTTCTTTAGAAGAAATATTGATATAGACCGTTGGGTCGTTGTAGAGCGTTTTTTTTTCAAAAATATGTTCAAATTCGGCTTTATAGCCATTGCTAAAAAAGATGTTGTGCAAATCCAATTGGGGAAATTTCTTTTGTATTCCCCAATAAAATATGAGTGCAGAACTTGATCGCTCTTGCTTTAAAACCTTTTCAGGGGCTTTTTGATCGGTAAGCAGTCTTCTATACGTAGGGTAAATATCCATGTTGCTAACTACTACAGAAGCGTCTTCTTCCCCTAGTTTGGATTGAATTCCAACCGCGCCTTTATTTTCAACAATTATTTTATGCACAGGATCATTGAAACTGAATTCCACCCCAATCTCTTTGGCCAAAGTATAGAGTGACATGGTAATCCGGTGCATGCCCCCTTTTGGAAAATACGTCCCTAAATCCATTTCCAGATGAGGAATCATCGACATGATTCCAGGTGTTTTATAAGGCGAAGAACCATTATACGTTGCAAAACGGTTGAAGAGCTGTATTAGTTTAGGATTTTTAAAAAAGTTTGAATTCCACTGGTTCAGGGTGGTATTGATTCCCATTTGTCCAATTTTTGATATCGCGTTTAGGGTTTTGGAAGCAAAATAGGTATCCCATTTATGCAGTGATTTCTCCAAGAAGACGCTTCTTGTCCGCTCGTACTTTTTTTTATTGGATTCTAAATAGTTTTTTAAATCTTCAGGAGATTCATGAAACTTTTTTGAGGCTTCCAAGATGAATTTTTCCGTATTGGAATCCGCAGAAAATGTGGTCCCGTCCTCCCAAAAATAATTGCAAATGACCTCCTTTTTTTTGTATTCAAAATAATCTTTCGGATCTCGATTGGACAATTCGAAAAGTTCGTCCACCAACCAAGGCATGGTAAATAGGGAGGGACCCATATCAAAACGGAAACCGTTGTTGTTTTCTTGATGTAACTTTCCACCGGGGTAGCCGTTTGATTCGAATACTTTTACGTCATACCCATTTGTTTTAAGGCGAATGGAGGTTGCCAGTCCCGCAATTCCGGAACCTATAACAATGGCTTTTTGGCGCATTATTTTTTGAAGTACTTAAAAGGAACCAGTAACATGCCAAAGTTTTCGCCATGTTCTTTGCCTAGATGTTTGTGGTGAATTTTATGTGCTCGCCTTACTCCTCGCGCATACCAATTATTGGCATTTCTGAAAAGTTTGAATCTTTGATGGATAAAGATATCATGGACCATAAAGTAAGCGATGCCATAGGCTAAAATTCCAAAACCGAGAGGCCAACCGTACCAAAACCATGTGTTGTCCGCAATCATTAGAAAAGACATGCTCACTACTGCATAAAACAGAAAAAAAGTATCATTTCTTTCAAACCAAGAGTCATGGTCTTTCTGATGGTGATCTTTATGTAAAACCCATAGAAATCCGTGCATGACGTATTTATGGGTAAACCATGCCATAAACTCCATAAAACTGAAAGTTCCTAGAAACAGTAAAATTCCAAGAAATAACTTCATTCTAGACCAAATGTAATTTGTAGTTTACATATGACTTCGCCAGGAGTCCAATTTTTTCATAATTAGGAACACGGATTCGCGTATTCTTTATTTCAAGAGGGGGGGTCTTTTTTAATTTGTCCAAAAGCCTTTTGTAATATTTAAATGCGGTATACACCCCAAATTTAGCATCTGCAGGTAATCTTTCAATACCATGGAAACCTTGGGCAAAGTCGACTTCAATCTCTTTAACAATACGTTTCTTAGAAGCCTCATCAAGCTCTAGAAGGTTGGTGTTGGGAAAATAAGAACGTTCCAGTAATTCGTAGTCCGCCTTCAAATCCCTAAGGAAATTTACTTTTTGAAAGGCTGAACCTAAAGCCATTGCAGAATCCTTCAGCTCGTCATATTTTTTCGTGTCTCCCTTTACAAAAACACACAAGCACATTAAGCCCACAACATCTGCCGAACCATAAATATATTCTTTGTATTCGGCAGTAGTAACGTAATCTTTCTTTACCAAATCCATTCGCATACTTTTCATGAAAGCCTTTACCAAATGCAAGGGAATACCATATTTGTGAAAAGTATGTTGAAAAGAATTGAGTATAGGGTTTAAACTGATTTTGTTTTCAAGGGACTTGTAAAGTTCATCTTCAAAGTCTTGGAAAAGAACGGGCTTATCATAATCATGAAATGTATCCACGATTTCATCAGCAAAACGAACAAACCCATAAATGTTGTAAATATCGTTCCTGATAGATGTTCCCAGCATTTTAGTGGCTAGGGAAAAGGACGTGCTGTAGGATTCCGTTACCAACTTGCTACATCCGTATGAAACTTGGTCAAATATGGATTTCATTTTTCAAGTGTTTTTTGATTGCCAAACCTGACACCAACTTTCCTGAAATCAGGGATGGAGGGACTCCAGGCCCAGGAACCGTTAATTGTCCTGTAAAATATAGGTTTTCCACTTTACTGCTCTTCAAATTTGGCCGTAGAAAAGCGGTTTGGGAAAGGGTATTGGCCATGCCATACGCATTGCCTTTAAACGAGTTGTACTGCTCCACAAAATCGTTTACACAAAAACTTTCCCTAAAGAGTATGTGATTTTGAACCTTTTGTTGGGTGCGTTTTTCAAAACGATCGATGATAATATCAAAATATTGGTCACGGAGCGATTGGGTGTCTTCCAATCCTGGTGCGATAGGGATTAGAAAAAAACCAGCTTCCTTACCCTCTGGCGCCATGCTACTATCTGTTTTTGAAGGAAAATTGGCATAGAATAATGGTTGGGAAGGCCATTTGGGATGGTCGTAAATTTCCTCCGCATGTAATTCAAAGTCCGTATCAAAGAACAGATTGTGATGTTCAATGTTGTCTAGTTTTTTGTCGAATCCAACATAGAAAAGAAGGGAGGAGGGGGCATAGGTCTTTTTATGCCAGTAACTCTCTGAGTACTGCCGGTACTTTTTGTCCAACAAGGTTTCGGAATGGTGGTAATCGGCACCGCTAATGACAATATCGGCCGTAAATTTTTTCCCTCCGGAAATAATACCCGTGACCCTATGGTCTGAGACCTCAATTTTATCAACGGGACTATTGGTGGAAAGAATAACCCCTAACTCCTTGGCCAAGCTCTCCATCGCCAAAATAATTTGATACATGCCCCCTTTGGGATGCCAAGTGCCCAGTCCAAAATCGGCAAAGTTCATAAAACTGTAGAATGATGGCGTTTTGCTTGGTTTTGCACCAAGAAAAAGAACCGGAAATTCGAGAGTGGAAACGAGTTTAGGGTTTTTGAACTTCTTTCGCACCTCTTGACTGATGGTTTTAAAAAACTGATCTACCCTTAAAACGGTGTCCTTGGTGACCAGTTCCAGGGGGGAAATACCGGGCTTCAGAACAATCTTGTTGATGGCGATATTATAGTTTTCCTGCGCCTTATGGATAAATGCCCTTAGATCTTTACTACTTCCTTTTTCTATACGCTCAAACTCTTCACATATTTTATCCATGCAATCTCCAATGGTGATGACATCATCTGAGAAGAAAATCTTATAAGCGGGATCTAACTTATCCAGTTGATAATAATCCGATGTGGACTTACCAAAATCTGCAAAAAATTTCTCAAAAATATCGGGCATCCAGTACCAGCTGGGTCCTATATCGAAGGTAAAACCATCCTTAACCAATTGTCTGGCCCTACCTCCAACGGTACTGTTTTTTTCAAATACCGAGACTTGGAAGCCTGCTTTCGCCAAATAGCATGCCGAAGACAGCGCGGAAAAGCCAGAACCTATAATTATTACTTTTTTCATTTCCTCGAAAAACTAGAGCTGACCTACCAACCTTTCTATAGAATTGAAGGTTTGAATGGACCTGGGAAGTTCCTCGGTTAACATGTGTTGCACTTGGTGCCCTAAAACCCAAAGCTTTGAGTTTCCTATGGCGTTAACCTCCCTTTCAAAACTTGCAATGTACTTTTTAAGTTCATCTTTGTTTGGAGAGACCGTAAAGTAAGAGACAAAGTGTACATTGTCATAGTACTTTATGATGTCAACAAGATTTTCTATGGGCATTGTTTGTCCCAAATATATCGACTTGTAACCCTTGAGATTAATTTCGTAATTAAGAAAAAGAAGTCCTAATTCATGAATTTCGTTTTCAGGTAGAAATAAAACAAAAACTTTATCCTTTCGGGTTGGTTCAATAATTTGAAGCTTTTCCGTATTGATATATATTTTTTGTTTTATCAAATTGGTTATAAAATGTTCATGGGACGGACTAATGGTGTCTGTTTGCCACAGAAGCCCCAATTCATTCAAGAGCGGTATGAAAACTTCAATAAAAATTTCGCGAAAAGAACGTTCCGCCAATAAGCTGTTGTACGTATTAAAAAAAAGTGCTTGATCAAAATTGATCATGGAAAGTTTGAAGGCATTTATGGCATGGCTCTTTTCACTGTTTTTAGCCACGATTCCACGGACAAGAACAGGTATTTCTGATTCTGATATTTTGGCGATTTTGGAAATTTTATAGCCATTGTGGTACAGCAGTACTATGTTTAAGAGTTTTTGCAAACTCTTTAAACTGTAAGTCCTTATGTTGGTTGCGGTCCTTTCCGGAGAAAACAGATTATAACGTTTTTCCCATATTCGTATCGTGTGAGCCTTTATCCCGGAAAGGTTTTCCATATCACGAATACTAAATGATTTCTTGACGTTGTTCATTTTTTATGTAGAATCGTTAAACAAATCTACAATATAAATCATTCCAAGTTGATAAACAACCGTTAAAATTTAATTATTGGGATATGATCTGGACATTCGGAAATAAAAAAATCCTTTGGGTGACCAAAGGATTTGAAGTGCCCACGACTGGAGTCGAACCAGCACGTCCATAAGAACACTACCCCCTCAAGGTAGCGCGTCTACCAATTCCGCCACGTGGGCCAAACATTCAACTTAAAATAAACAAAAAAAGTTAAGCCATTGACTTAACTTCTATGTGACCTGACTGGGGCTCGAACCCAGGACCCTCTCCTTAAAAGGGAGATGCTCTACCAACTGAGCTATCAGGTCAGAAATGCAAAACAACAAAACCTATGCGTTAAGCGGCTGCAAATATACAATCCTAAATTTATTAATCAAGGCCAATTAATGATAAATTTGGTGATTTAAATAACGTCTAGAACTTTGGGCATGATAGTAGTACTTTTAGGGTATATGGCAAGTGGAAAATCCAGTATAGGGAAGTTGTTGGCAAACAAGCTTGGCTATGATTTTATCGATTTGGACGAGGAGATTTCAAATCGGGTGGGCATGGAAGTCCCGGCAATTTTTTCTGAAAAAGGGGAACTGTTTTTTAGAAGAACGGAGACTGAGGTATTGGCAGGTATTTTGGGGTATGATGCCAATATTGTATTGGCGCTTGGTGGAGGAACCCCATGTTATGCGCAAAATATGGCAATAATAAACAAACATACCCCATATTCATTTTATCTTAACCTTTCCATTCCGAGCTTGGCAAAACGAATATCACAAGAAAAGGTGCAACGTCCTTTGGTTGCCCATATTCCTGATGAAGAACTACCGGAGTTCATAGGAAAACATCTTTTTGAAAGGGCCCCGTTTTATGCTATGGCCAACACTACCATTTTTGCCGAAAACAAGACTGAGGAACAACTGGTTGTAGAGATCGGGGATCACTTAATTTAAATAAACCCCATATGTTGCCGAACCCAATTCCACTTGGATATGTTCATGAAGGGAAGTGGATAACGAAATGCCCTTGTAATCCGCTTTAACCGGGTATTTTTTATGGTTGCGATTGACCAAAACAGCTGTTTTCAATTGCTTTAAGGGAGTTTGCAGAAAGTGATGGACCCCATAAATCAGGGTTGTTCCGGAATTCAGGACATCGTCGATTAAAATAACGGATTTGTTCTTGTAGTCACTTTCTTTTATTGAAGTTAATACACCGCTATGTAAGGGGTTTTTCTTATCCATGCTTACCTTGCAGAGGGTGATGGTGGCATTGGTTACCTTATCCAAGACTTTTGCTATTTTTTTTGCAAAAAGCAAACCTCCCCCGTCAATACCGGCAATAATAATTTCTTTTTCATCCACATTGGCCTCATAAATTTGATAGGCAATCCTATTTATTTTATGCACAATTTGCTCATGGTGAAGTATTTTGTTTGTCATCCAAAGCTGTTTTTCCTAATGATCTTAAGGGTATATGGATTACCGACCCATTCGTTTGCTAAATTTTGACGATTCCCTGTTCAATGGGCGTTCTTTCCTATCAAAGGTAATCAATCCTCTGGTTTGGGCCGTTCCATATCGTCATCGGAAAGGTATTCATCAATATCCCTTCTATCTTTTTTTGTAGGTCTGCCCAACCCTTTTTTTCTATAATGGTCTTTGGCAAACTTTAATAGCTCGTTGGTTTCAAATGCTTCTCTTGGAGTAGTATCCTTTCTATAAATATCCACCAGTTTTGCCCCAACCCTGCTTTCAGGAACATCCAAGACGGTGAGTTGGTAATCTATTTGGTTCTTACGAACGATGACGTTGTCCATGGGATACACCTCCCTTGAGGGCTTCACTACGTCCCCATTGATTCGAACTTGCCCCTTTTTGCAAGCTATGGTCGCTATATTCCTTGTTTTAAAATAGCGGGTGCTCCAAAGGAATTTATCAATACGCAAGACTGCAAAGTTTAGTTAAGGTATCTGTCAAAAATAGTGGAAAATTGTATCTTGCGCGACTAAACTTTGCTTATGAAGAAATTGCTATTGGTTCTAGTAGTTTTTGGTGTAATTACCGGTTGTGGTGATGATGATGATGGGGGAATCCCTGGGGTCCAGATCCCCCCAAGGTTGTTAAGCGAGGTAGCGCCTGAGAATGATGAGGAAATCCAGGAGTTCCTTCAAACCCATTTCTACAATTACGAAGATTTTCAGGAGCCAATTGCCCCAGACTTTGATTTTAAAATTGTCATTGATAAAATTGAAGGGGAAAATGCGGATAAAACACCCCTTTCCCAACAAGTGGTTTCAGAGGTAATCAATGTCTCCTCATCCCAATTACTGGGATTAACAGAGGAAGAAACGGATGTTCCACATACCTTTTACTACTTAGTTGCCCGTGAGGGGGAAGGCATAAGGCCAACGGTTGCAGATTCTGTGCTAATGAGGCTTGAAGGCAGGTTATTGGACGGTACTGCTTTTGAGAGTGTTACGGACTTTAGCTGGCAACTGTTGCCAACTCAGGTCAGGGGTTTTTACAATTCTGTGGCAAAAGTTAACTCTGGAACAGTCAGTGGTATTGTGGAAAATCCTGATGGGACAACGGAAATTTCCAATAGAGGAATCGGATTAATGATTATCCCATCTGGGTTGGGTTTCTTTAATCTCCCAAGGTCTGAGATAATACCGCGTTATGCACCTTTGATTTTTACTTTTGAATCTGGTTTGTTTGTTGAGAATACAGATTCTGATCTCGATGGTGTGCCCAACATCCTTGAAGATATCAACGAAAATGAGTTTTTCTTTGATGATAATACGGATGAGGAGCTAGAGCTGGAGTTGGGATTTGGATTGCAAGCTGACTTCCAGGATATTGATGATGATGGAGATGGCGTTTTAACCAGAACCGAAATATCTGATGCTGATGGAAATATTATAACTCCCTACCCGGACAGCAATAATGATGGGACACCAGACTATTTGGATCCGGATATTCAGAGGGACCCCAACGGATAAGTCATAAAAAAGGGCGGCCTAAAGCCACCCTTATTACATCTTTTGGTCCCGTGTTCTCAAAGTTTTAAGCTAAAACTTAAGATGAGCTGATCCGGACGTGTATCAACGCGGTCATTGACGTTGACAATATTGCTGTTGATAAAACTAATTTCATTTTCGGTAAAGCCCCGTTCGTAACGAAGGTCAATTCCAAACTTTCCTAAGTTAACTCCAGCCCCAAGATTGAAACCAACCGTCAGGTCGTTATCAATATCATCAATAGTAACATCATCAAACTTGCTGTTGAGTATGTATTGGAATGAGGGGCCAACGAACGCGTGCAAAGGGCCAATAATTTTTGTGCCCACCAACACGGGAACATCCAATTTTTGAATTTTCAAATCCCCCTCCTCATACCCTGAGGTTGTGCTGGTGTAGACCAATTCCGGTCTTACATAAATACGGTTTCCTAATTTTCCATATACTCCAATGTGAAAGCCTGCGTTTCTGTCGGGGTTTTCGAAGGCATTTTCCACTGAGTTAAAATAATCCCCGTTTCCGTTGTAGTTCAATCCGGCTTTAATTCCGAAACCGGAACCGGCCTGTGCATGGAGTCCGTAGCACGCCAATACAGCAACCACGATTAAAAGTGTTTTTTTCATAATGTGTTTCGTTTAATGAATTACGAAAAAAGTAGTATCAAAGACGATACCAAACCTATTTTCGTTGTAACACTTTTAAAACGGCAGCTTCAATGGCTTTATTGTTAAGGCCGTATTTCTCCATGAGCTGATCTGGGGTGCCACTTTCCCCAAAAGTATCTTGGGTGGCCACAAATTCTTGGGGTGTAGGACGTTGTGTGGATAGTACCCTGGCAACACTTTCCCCCAATCCACCAAGATAATTATGTTCTTCGGCAGTAACAATACAACCGGTTTTTGCAACGGAATCCAAAATAGCTTGGTCATCCAACGGCTTAATGGTATGAATATTGATGACCTCACATGAAATACCTTGGGATTCCAAATTTTCAGCGGCCTTCAATGCTTCCCATACCAAATGTCCCGTCGCTACCAGGGTCACATCGTTGCCTTCATTGAGCATCACCGCCTTTCCAATTTCAAATTTTTGGTCTGCCGGCGTGAAGTTGGCCACCTTTGGTCGCCCAAAGCGTAAATAGACCGGACCATAGTGCTCAGCGATGGCTATGGTTGCTGCTTTGGTTTGATTAAAATCACATGGGTTAATAACGGTCATGCCCGGTAACATCTTCATCAAACCGATATCTTCCAAAATTTGATGCGTTGCCCCGTCCTCTCCCAAAGTGACTCCGGCGTGCGAGGCACAAATCTTTACATTTTTATGGGAATAGGCAATGGATTGCCTTATTTGGTCATATACACGACCCGTGGCAAAGTTGGCAAAAGTGGTGGCGTACGGAATTTTGCCTCCAATGGTCAGACCTGCAGCCATTCCCATCATATTGGCTTCTGCGATTCCTACTTGGAAGAAGCGTTCCGGGTTTTCATCAATAAATGTCTGTATTTTTAAGGAACCTACTAAATCAGCACATAGTGCAACAACATTGGGATTTGATCTTCCCAATTCAGTCATTCCGGCACCAAAACCACTTCGGGTATCCTGTTTTCCTTGATCGGTATATGTCGTCATTCTATTTTAGGTTTGTCTTCCGCCAAAAAGCGGGAATCTTTACTTTTAATTATTTGAAATATCTGAGGTAGGCTAGTAGTCACCTAAGGTCTCTGGGTTTTGGTTCAACGCTATTTCCAATTGCTCATCGTTGGGGGCTTTACCGTGCCATGCATGGGTATGCATCATAAAATCAACTCCGTTGCCCATCATGGTGGTCATCACAACGCACACGGGTTTCCCTTTTCCAGTTCTGCTTTTGGCCTCTTTCAAACCGTCGATGACCTGTTGTAGGTCATTTCCGTTTTCAATTTCCAAAACATCCCAGCCAAAGACCCTGAATTTTTCAGCAACATCTCCCAAAGCCAGCACCGCTTCAGTGGGACCATCAATTTGTTGACCGTTTCGATCTACCGTTGCGATGAGGTTGTCTACTTTATTTGCAGCTGCAAACATAATGGCTTCCCAGTTTTGTCCTTCCTGTAGCTCCCCATCGCCATGAAGGCTATAGACCAAGTGTTTGTCGTCATTCAATTTTTTGGCGAGTGCCGCACCAAGGGCAACCGACATACCTTGGCCTAAGGAACCACTGGCAACGCGTACCCCAGGTAGTCCTTCATGGGTTGTGGGATGTCCCTGCAAACGGGAATTGATCAAACGGAAGGTGTTTAGTTCCTCTACCGGAAAATAGCCCTTTCGTGCAAGAACGCTGTAAAAAATGGGGGAAATATGCCCGTTGGAAAGAAAGAAAACGTCTTCGCCAAGTCCGTCCATATCAAATCCTTCTTTCAATTCCATGATTTCATTGTACAGCGCTACAAAAAATTCCGTGCACCCTAAAGAGCCCCCTGGATGTCCAGAGTTTACCTTGTGGACCATCCTAAGAATATCCCTTCGAACCTGGATGACCAGTTCTTCCAATTCAGCGATCGTTGCCATAAATTACTTCGTTTAGGTCTCAAATGTAATTCCATTGCTGCCCTTTAACAAGTGAAATATCATCATTTTATTAGAGACTATTAACAGCTAACTTTATTTGTTTGTTAAGGATTTGCTCAAACCGAGTTGGCTATATTTGCTGCTTAAATTTTCCATTTGAAATTCAACCTTCTTCATAGGGATGTTCAGACGAAAGCCAGGGCGGGGGAATTGGAAACAGGTCATGGTAAAATCCAAACCCCCATTTTTATGCCGGTGGGGACCGTGGCTTCCGTTAAAGGTGTCCACCAAAGGGAACTCCGAGAGGACATAGACCCGGATATTATTCTTGGAAACACCTACCATCTTTATCTAAGGCCTGGTATTGATATTATTGAGAGGGCCGGAGGGCTTCATAGGTTTATGGGTTGGGATAGGAATATTTTGACAGATAGCGGTGGGTATCAGGTGTATTCGCTGTCAGGAAACAGAAAAATTAAAGAGGAAGGGGTAAAATTCAAATCCCACATTGATGGTTCCAGCCACTTTTTCTCACCGGAACGCGTCATGGAAATACAACGTTCCATTGGGGCGGATATCATAATGGCTTTTGACGAGTGTACCCCATATCCTTGTGATTACCAATATGCCAAACGTTCCATGCATATGACCCATAGATGGCTGGAACGCTGTTTGGAACATCTGAAAAAAGTACCGGAGAAATATGGGTACGCCCAAGCCTTTTTCCCCATTGTCCAAGGCTCAACCTTTGTAGAGTTAAGGAAGCAATCAGCAGAGTACATTGCCAATACCAATGCCTTTGGCAATGCCATTGGAGGACTTTCCGTAGGCGAACCTGCCGAAGAAATGTACGCCATGTCGGGAGTGGTATGTGATATCCTCCCCCAGGAAAAACCCCGCTACTTAATGGGTGTGGGAACACCTATCAATATTTTGGAAAACATCGCCCTTGGTGTGGATATGTTTGATTGTGTGATGCCCACGAGAAATGCCAGAAATGGCATGCTCTTTACGGCCCATGGCACCATAAACATCAAGAACAAAAAATGGGAGGACGACTTTTCTCCCATAGATGAAATGGGCATTACCTTTGTGGACACTGAATATTCCAAAGCCTATCTAAGACACCTTTTTGCTGCCAATGAATATTTGGGAAAGCAAATTGCAACCATACATAATCTTGGATTTTATCTTTGGCTGGTTAGAACGGCAAGACAAAAAATAGTCAATGGGGAGTTTGGGGAATGGAAAGCTAAAATGGTAAAACAAATGGATAAAAGACTGTGATGCTCACCATTCTGGATAAATACATACTTAAACGGTACATCATCACCTTTCTGGGGATTCTTCTGCTTTTCATCCCCATTGGGATTATGATCAGTCTAGCCGAGAAAATTGGTAAAATCATGGATAATGAAGCCCCCCTGGGTGAGGTTATTGAGTTTTATGGGAATTTTAGCTTGGTTCTTGGAAATCTTCTAATGCCCATCTTGCTGTTCCTTTCCATTATCTTTTTTACCTCCAAATTGGCCAGTAATACCGAGATTGTGGCCATGTTGAGTTCCGGAATCTCCTATTGGCGATTTTTACGCCCCTATTTTATTGGTGCGGCCTTGGTAGCCGTTCTCATTTTTTTCATGGGGCAGTTCATAGTTCCAAATGCGAGCATTGGTTTTAATGAGTTCGAGTATACATATTTTAAAAGAGGTCGTCAGAATAGGCAGACCACTAACATTTTCAATCAATTGAACGAGAATGATTTTATCTATGTCAGTAGTTTTGACCCGGATAGAAAAATAGGTTACAATTTTACCTATGAGCGTTTTAATGAGAACGATGAACTGGAATTTAAAATTGCCGCTTCCAATATTCGATGGGTTGAAAAGGACAGCCTTTATCGGTTGACTTCATATACTAAAAGGAAAATAAGGGAGGATTACGAATTGGTGGAAACAAAACGAAGATTGGACACCTTGTTTGCCTTTCAAATTGATGACTTAACCCCGGTCTCTTACGTCGCGGATACTAAAAACCTTTTTGAACTTAATGAATTTATTGACGACCAAAGAAAAAAGGGAGCAGCGAATATTAATACCTATATCTTGGTGAAGTACAAGCGATGGGCCCTTCCAATTGCTGCATTCATCTTAACGATAATTGCAGTTGCCGTTTCTTCGGTGAAGCGCCGAGGAGGCATGGGTTTCAATCTTTTAGTGGGAATAGCCTTGGGCATGGTGTATATTTTTTTCGATAGAATATTTGGTACCCTTGCCGAACAATCGGGATTTTCCCCGATGCTGGCCGTTCTAATACCCAATGTTGTTTTTGGCGTCATTGGAATTTACCTGCTGCAAAAGGCAAAACGATAGATGTACCATCTTCCCTTAAAAAGAACAAGGTTTTTGGAAAATTCAAAGTTTATATATTTGTCCCACCAACCAACTAATCAAGAATACTTTCAATGGAATATTTGGAATTTGAGCTTCCCATTAAGGAATTGGAGGAGCAACTTCAGAAATGCAGGATAATTGGAGAGGAAAGTGATGTTGACGTTACTGAGACTTGCCAACAGATTGAGAAAAAACTAGCGGAGACCAAAAAGGATATTTACAAGAACTTAACGGCTTGGCAAAGGGTACAACTTTCCCGTCATCCCAACCGTCCCTACACCATGGATTATATCAATGCCATATGCGGGGACTCCTTTTTGGAACTGCATGGTGACCGTACCGTTAAGGATGACAAAGCCATGGTAGGAGGTCTTGGTAAAATTGGTGACCAAAGCTATATGTTCATTGGTCAGCAAAAGGGATATAATACAAAGACCAGACAGTATCGGAATTTTGGAATGGCCAATCCCGAAGGCTATCGAAAGGCGCTGCGTTTAATGAGGTCCGCTGAGAAATTTGGAATCCCCGTAGTTTCCTTTATTGATACGCCAGGGGCCTATCCTGGTATTGAAGCCGAAGAACGGGGACAGGGCGAGGCCATTGCCAGAAATATTTTGGAGATGACCCGCCTAAAGGTTCCCATTATCGTGGTCATCATTGGTGAAGGTGCTTCGGGAGGTGCCTTGGGCATTGGTGTGGGAGATAAGGTTTTAATGTTGGAAAACACATGGTATTCCGTGATTTCCCCTGAATCTTGTTCTTCTATTCTATGGAGAAGTTGGGAATATAAAGAACAAGCCGCAGATGCCCTTAAACTTACCGCAACGGACATGAAAAGGCTAAAGCTTATTGATGAAATTGTTAAGGAGCCCTTAGGGGGTGCCCATAAAGATAGGGATAAGACTTTTGATATCGTCAAAAAGAAAATAGCGACCCATTATGAGGAGTTGAAAAAGTTATCACCAAAGGATTTGGTGAAAACCCGAATGGATAAATATGCCAATATGGGGGTATTTAACGGCTAACCCCTATGTTTCCGTTTTTTAAAATTTCATCCTGTATTACTTTTCTGATTTATTTGCGTTATTAACACATTTTATAAGTTATCAACAATACTTTTGTTGATGACAAGTGAACATCGTACCTCAAAGAGGTAAAGTTAACTAAAGGTTAATTCCATACTTTCGCACTCATGGAGAACTCAAACCCCATCGTTGGCCGCCCCATCGATAAATCAACTATAATAAACTTGGAGCGTGGAAAAATCCCGCCTCAAGCTGTTGATTTAGAGGAAGTTGTACTGGGAGCAATGATGATTGATAAAAAAGGGGTTGATGAAGTCATTGATATCTTACATCCCGATGTGTTCTACAAAGATGCTCACCGCTTTATTTATGAGGCTATCTTCACCTTGTTTGAATCTTCTGAACCGGTGGACTTATTAACCGTTTCCTCCCAGTTAAAAAAGGATGGACACTTGGAGGCCGTTGGAGGGGATTTTTATCTCATAAAATTAACCCAAAAAGTGGCATCTTCCGCCCACATTGAGTTTCACGCAAGAATCATACTTCAAAAGTATATTCAACGTAGCCTCATTAAGATTTCAAACGAAATTATTGAAGATGCCTACAGTGATTCCACCGATGTTTTTGATTTGTTGGATGGTGCTGAAGCCAAATTATATGAGGTCACCCAGGGCAATTTAAAACGGTCTGCGGAGACTGCGCAGAATTTGGTCATTCAAGCTAAAAAGAAGATAGAAGAGATTTCCAATAAGGAAGGTTTAAGTGGCATCCCCTCCGGTTTTGATAAGGTGGATAAATTAACCTCGGGCTGGCAACCCAGTGATTTGGTCATTATTGCTGCAAGACCAGGTATGGGTAAAACGGCTTTGACCTTGTCCATGGCAAGAAATATGGCGGTAAATGCAGATATTCCCGTTGCGTTTTTCTCTTTGGAGATGTCCTCCGTACAGTTAATCACCCGATTGATCTCTTCGGAAACCGGACTTTCTTCCGAAAAGCTGCGAACCGGGCGATTGGAAAAACATGAATGGGAACAATTGAACGTTAAGGTGAAAGCTTTGGAAAAAGCCCCCCTTTTCATTGACGACACCCCTTCTTTATCCATTTTTGACTTACGCGCCAAAGCCAGGCGATTGGCTTCACAACATAAAATAAAACTGGTGATCATCGATTATTTACAATTGATGACGGCCGGAGGGAGCCAAAAAGGTGGAAATAGGGAGCAGGAGATTTCGACCATTTCCAGAAATTTAAAAGCGCTGGCAAAGGAACTGAATGTGCCGGTCATTGCACTATCGCAATTGTCCAGAGCCGTTGAGACTCGGGGAGGTAGCAAACGTCCCATCCTTTCAGATCTGCGGGAGTCCGGTGCCATTGAACAAGATGCTGATATTGTGTCATTTATCTACCGCCCCGAATACTACAAAATTGAGGAATGGGATGATGACGAGCGTACGCCTACGCAAGGCCAGGCGGAGTTTATTGTTGCCAAACATCGTAATGGGGGATTGGATAATATTAGGTTAAAGTTTATTGGCAACCTCGGTAAATTCGATAATTTAGATGAGTTTGACTCTCCTTTTGAGTTCCAATCCAAGATGAATGACGATGAAGAAAACCCATTCAATCCTGCATCCCTACCCAGTGCTGACCAAGCTTTCGGAAGTTCCCTCAACGACTCCGAAGAGGATGATATCCCCTTTTAATACCTTCCATGCCCATGTAAGGAATCTCTTTGTTACTGCGCTGTTCTTAATGGTTATGCCCTTTGCGCTTTCCGCATCCGTCATTTTGCTTCCCATGGACTCGGAAAGCCAAAAAAATCACTTAAAGGCGTATGGCATTACGTATTGGGTGTTAAACAAGCAGCAAAAGGTACAATGGTTGTTGAATTACCGTGGTGGTTCTTTTCTATTACCGGATGGAGAAGCCATCCGAAAGGAATGTCAGATACGTGGGGTTTCATTTGAGGTACTTTCCGATGCCCAAGCCGAGGCCATATTGGATGAGATCAGTAGTCCGTCGCGGAATCAGGATGCAGTAATCTTGGAAAAGGCACCAAAGATTGCCGTATATTCTCCAAAGGACAACCAACCATGGGATGATGCGGTCACCATGGTTTTGACCTATGCCGAAATTCCCTATGTGACCATTTATGATGAAGAGGTTTTGAATGATAAATTGGCATTATATGATTGGCTGCACCTTCACCATGAGGATTTTACCGGTCAGTATGGAAAGTTTTATGGCGCTTACAGGGCGGCACCCTGGTATATAGAAGGCAAAAGACGGGCAGAAGAACGGGCGGCCAAATTGGGATATTCCAAGGTTTCGGAACAAAAAGGTGCTGTTGCCGAAAAAATTAGGAGATACGTCATTGGAGGAGGTTTTATGTTTGCGATGTGTTCGGCCACGGACAGCTTTGATATTGCATTGGCCGCCAATGGTGTGGATATTTGTGAGCCAATGTTTGATGGCGACCCTTCTGAAGCCAATTATCAAGGAAAACTGGACTTTTCCAGAACGTTTGCATTTACCAATTTTACTTTGGAACGAAACCCTTTAAAATACGAGTTCTCGTCCATTGATATGACAGGAAAACGACGAAACGTCCCTCGAGAATCCGATTATTTTACATTGATGGAATTTTCTGCAAAATGGGATCCCGTACCTACAATGTTGACACAGAACCACACGGCTTTGGTAAAAGGTTTTATGGGCCAGACCACAGCTTTTGAAAGTTTTGAGGTAAAACCCACCGTAATGGTGCTTGGTGAATGTAAACTAAATGGAGAGGCACGGTATATCCATGGTATAAAAGGTAAGGGATTTTTTACCTTTTATGGAGGCCATGACCCAGAAGATTATCAGCACCGAGTGGGGGATCCGAAGACCGAATTGGAATTGCACCCCACATCTCCCGGCTATCGTTTGATTTTAAACAATGTGTTGTTCCCAGCGGCGCAAAAGAAAAAACAGAAGACTTAAGTTTTATTGGAATAATTTTTCCAATACTTTTTCAACACCGAACGCATCATTGCTCGCAGTTTCAAAATTGGCCATCTCTTTCACTTTAGGGTGGGCGTTGGCCATGGCAAAGCTGTGATCCACCAATCCAAGCATTTCCAAATCGTTGTAGTAGTCCCCAAATACGAGAACTTCGTTGGCATTTACCCCTAATGCATTCATGACCTTTTTTAAAGCATTTCCTTTGTGGGCGTTAACATGGTTGATATCCATCCAATGTCGACCCGAAACCTTGACCAAAACGTCCTCCGCGTAACTTTGTACGGTCGGATATAAATATAATTCTGAGCTGACACCATGATACACGGCAATCTTTACAATTTCTTCTTCTACAAGGTCAAAATGCTCCACCACTTCGTATTTGGAGTAATATTCCACTAAATCCTCTAGAAATTGTGAGGAAGAAGGGTCAAAATAGGAGGTTGACTTTCCACATAGCATAATGCCTACATTATCAATGTCCCTGATGATTCGAACAAGCCGACCAACCAAATCGGGAGCCAACGGGGTACTCGATAGTTCCTTTTCCCGTTCGCGAATAATGGCGCCGTTTTCAGCAATGAATATGATATCATCCTTGATTTGACGAAGTTTTGACGCCATGCTATGGTATTGACGACCGCTCGCGGCAACGAATTGTATGCCCCTATCATTGAGTTTGTGGAAAAGTTCAAAAAAGTGATCGCTTACCTGATGGTTGGAATTCAGTAAGGTTCCGTCCATATCACTTACGACCATTTTAATGTGGGATAAATCCATCTGTAAAATTCAAGTTGCAAAGGTAATCGGATAAAAAGGAACCAAGTAAAGTTTGTATTAAATTCGCCTTCTATGCACTACTTTCAACATCAAATACAACTAAAGCCATTTCCAAGGGGGTTTCACTTGATTACTTCTGAGGTTGTATTGGCACTACCGGAAATAAAGCATATTTCGGTCGGTTTTTTACAGGTTTTTATAAAACATACGTCTGCAAGTTTAACGATTAATGAAAATGCCGATCCAACTGTTCGTTTCGATTTTGAAAACCATATGAACCAGATGGTTCCTGAAAATGCCCCTTATTATCAACATACCTACGAAGGGGCAGACGATATGCCGGCTCATATTAAGGCATCATTGATGGGTACGTCCCTCCAAATCCCAATCACCACCGGAAAATTGAACTTGGGTATATGGCAAGGAATTTATCTCTGTGAGCATCGTGATAATGCCTCCGGCCGAAATCTGGTCATTACGGCATTTGGAGAATAAAAAAACCCGCTCTTTGGAGCGGGTTTAACGTAAGTGGGCTTATAGTTTATGTAAAATTGTTATTTCACTTTTTCAACGATGGCTTTGAACGCATCGGGATGGTTCATTGCCAAATCGGCCAGTACCTTGCGGTTGAGCTCAATACCATTGGCTTTTACCTTCCCCATAAATTGGGAATACGACATTCCGTGCATTCTTGCACCGGCATTAATACGTGTGATCCAAAGTGATCGAAAGTTTCTCTTTTTATTTCTTCTATCGCGGTAAGCATATTGCATTGCTTTTTCTACCGCATTTTTGGCTACTGTCCAAACGTTTTTGCGTCTTCCAAAGTAGCCTTTTGCTTGCTTCATCACCTTTTTTCTTCGGGCTCTTGAAGCGACTGAATTAACTGATCTTGGCATTTGTTTTAATTTTTTTGTAGCAGGCGGTCAATATTGACTCTTGTAGGCTCAACTCCAGGGTTAAACATTTCTTGAAACCGAAACAACTTTATTTTAAGCGAAGCTGTTCTTTAATACTATTGACATCCGACTCGTGCACTAGTGTAGAGTGTGTCAACCGAAGCTTACGCTTTTTTGATTTTTTTGTCAAGATGTGACTCTTGAAAGCGTGCTTTCTTTTGATTTTACCAGAACCGGTAAGCTTGAATCGCTTTTTGGCACTGGATTTTGTTTTCATCTTTGGCATTTTTCCTCTTTATATATTAAGCCAATTCCTTGGCTTCCCACTTACTTTTTAGTGTTCTTGGGGGCAATGAACATGGTCATTCGTTTCCCCTCCAATTTTGGCATTTGCTCCACCTTACCATATTCCTCCAATTCCTGCGCTAAGCGCAACAAAAGAATTTCTCCTTGATCTTTGTATACAATGGACCTACCCTTAAAAAAAACATAGGCCTTTAATTTGGCGCCATCCTTCAAGAATTTTTCGGCATGCCTTTTCTTGAACTCGTAATCGTGATCATCGGTCTGGGGTCCAAAACGGATTTCCTTAACGATGACCTTGGTTGCCTTGGCCTTCATGGCCTTTTCTCGTTTCTTTTGTTCGTAAAGAAACTTTTTGTATTCCATTATTTTACAAACGGGGGGTTGGGCTTTGGGTGAAATTTCCACTAAGTCCAGTTCCAATTCGTTTGCAATTTGCAAGGCCTTGGATATAGGGTAGACTCCCATTTCTACGTTGTCTCCCACCAAGCGTACTTCGCGGGCCGTAATTTTGTCATTGATATTGTGGGGGTTCTTATTTTCCCTTCTTGGCTGGGGCCTTGATCTTCTTCGTATTGCTATGGTATCTTATTTTAAATTAAACTTAAATGCTCTAGAACGACTTTAAGGTACTATTTATTTCTGTTGAAATCAAATTCGAAAAATCTTCAGTTGAAACACTTCCCAAGTCTTCACCGCCATGCCTCCTGATACTTATGGATCCTTCTTCCAATTCACGCTCTCCAACGATGACCATAAAAGGGATTTTCTGCATTTCGGCTTCTCGAATTTTCTTACCTACCGTTTCGTTCCTATTATCAATGAGCGCGCGAATTTCGTGATTTTCCAGTGAATTCAAAACTTTTTGGGCATATTTTTCATGTTTCTCGCTGACAGGCAGCACAATAGCTTGGGTAGGAATTAACCATAATGGGAAACTTCCTCCGGTATGCTCCAACAATATGGCAACAAACCGCTCCAGACTTCCAAATGGGGCACGGTGTATCATAATGGGCCTGTGCAACTCATTGTCACTGCCTTTATAGGTCAGATCAAAACGTTCCGGTAAACTGTAATCAACTTGAATGGTTCCCAACTGCCAACTTCTACCTAGTGCATCCTTCACCATAAAATCCAATTTTGGTCCGTAGAAGGCGGCTTCCCCTGGTTCAATTTTGAATTCAAGTCCCTTATCTTCCGCAGCTGCGATAATGGCCTGTTCCGCCTTCTCCCAGTTTTCCGGAGATCCAATATATTTTTCAGGTTTCTCCAAATCCCTAACTGAGACTTGGGCGTTAAAATTGTTAAATCCTAATGATGTGAATACATACAGGACAAGGTCAATTACATTTTTAAACTCCTGGTCCAATTGTTCAGGGGTGCAAAAAATATGGGCATCATCTTGGGTAAACCCCCTTACTCTAGTAAGGCCATGAAGCTCACCGCTTTGTTCATAGCGGTAAACGGTTCCAAACTCAGCATAACGAATAGGTAAATCTTTGTATGAATGGGGTTGGAAATTATAGATTTCACAGTGGTGCGGACAATTCATCGGTTTTAAAAGAAATTCCTCATCCTCCCTAGGGGTTGTGATGGGTTGAAAGCTGTCCTCACCGTATTTAGCATAATGGCCCGAGGTGACATACAATTCCTTTTGTCCTATATGCGGGGTAACCACCATTTCATAGCCTGCCTTTTTCTGCGCCTTTTTCAGGAAGTTCTCCAATCGTTCCCGCAAGGCGGCCCCTTTGGGCAACCACATGGGAAGACCCATACCTACTTTTTGGGAGAAGGTAAAAAGTTCCAATTCCTTCCCAAGTTTTCTGTGATCTCGTTTTTTCGCCTCTTCAAGCAATTCCAAGTATTCCGTAAGCTCTTTCTGTTTTGGGAAGGAGATACCGTAAACCCTGGTCAATTGCGGGTTGTTTTCATCCCCCCTCCAATAGGCCCCAGCTGCATTTAGGATTTTGAAGGCTTTAATAATACCGGTGTTGGGTATGTGTCCACCTCTACACAAATCAGTAAACGTGCTGTGGTCGCAAAATGTGATATCACCATCCTCAAGATTTTCAATAAGTTCTACCTTATAGTTATTGTCTTCATTTTTGTAGAAGGAAAGCGCATCCTCCTTTGAGACTTCCCGCATTTTAAAATCATGCTTGCCACGTGCAATTTCCAAGGCTTTCTTCTCAATCAGGGGAAAGTCTTTTTCCGATATGGAATTTTCACCAAAATCAACATCGTAGTAGAAACCGTTTTCAATGGCAGGTCCTATGGTTAGTTTAATACCCGGATATAGTTCCTGTAGTGCCTGTGCCAAAACATGGGAAGAGGAATGCCAGAAAGCCTTTTTTCCTTCGTCGTTGTTCCAAGTATATAAGGTAAGCGCCCCGTCTTTTTCCAATGGGGTGGTCACCTCAACCGTCCTATCATTGAAGTTTGCAGAAATAACATTGCGGGCGAGTCCTTCGCTTATGGATGTTGCCACCTCCATTGGAGTGCTTCCTTTTGGCATTTCCTTGATAGCGCCATCAGGTAGGGTTATTTGAATTTTTCCCACGATTACGGTGATTTAAATAGAGGGCAAAGATAACATCTCAACAAGAAGTATCAAGTAGGGGATGGACCTAAAATATGATGGAATGATATGCAGAGCAAATAAGATACGTTTTATAGGTATAAGGAAAATCAGATGTGCGTTTTAAACAGCTGTTTGTCAAACTGTTGAATTTTTTTGAAATTTTTATTGAAAAAGTTTTTGTGGGATGAGAATAACCTTTCTATATTTGCACCCGCTTTGCAGGTAATGTAGGGTGTAATTCTTGGAAAAAAGGGGTGCTCTTCGGGGCATTTTT
>JANQQQ010000022.1 GCA_028284935.1 Croceivirga sp. | reverse complement strand
ACCTATATGGCAGGAAAATGGCACTTGGGAAAAGCGAAAGAGTATCTTCCCCGTGCACGTGGATTTGAAAGATCATTCTCAATGCTTTCTGGAGCAGGTAGCTATTTTGACTTTAAGGCAATGGATGATCATATCGATAAAAATCATTTTTCTGAAGATGGTGAATATCTTGAAGAGTTACCGAAAAACTATTATGCCACAACCACATTCACCGATAAGATAATTAGTTATATCGACTCCAACAAAGCAGATGGGAAGCCCTTCTTTGCGTATTTGGCGCACCAGGCCCCACATGACCCTTTAGCGGTACCCAATAAATGGTTAAGAAAATATCAAGGAGTTTTTGACAAAGGTTGGGATGTATTACGAGATGAGCGTCTTGAGCGTATGGTTGAAATGGGGATCCTATCAGAAAAAACCGAATTGGGAGAAAGGCTATGGTACGTACCTGGGTTTGATAAGTTAAAACCTTTGGCGCAAGTAGTTACTGCTAGAAAAATGGAAGTATTTGCTGCGGTCTTGGATTATATGGATATGGAAATTGGAAGGCTGATTAAATACCTAGAGGATAATAATCTAAGAGAAAACACTTATATCGTCTTCTTTTCGGACAACGGCCCGGATATTGCCCAAAAAGCTGATACCTATAAGAAATATCCAGCTACAAATAAGGCAAATTGGATGGCCAAGACCTACACCCACGGTCATGAAAATTGGGGCAGAAAAGGTTCTTGGACCGCCTACGGACCCTCATGGGCACAAGTCTCAGCAGCTCCTTTCAATGGAACTAAATATACTACCTATGAAGGAGGTATTCGTTCCCCATTGATTGTGGTAACACCTGAAAAAACCAATGCGGGACAAATAAATAAGGAGGCCCTAATGCAAGTCAAAGATATTGCTCCCACTTTCTTGGAACTTGCCGGAATTACCCAACCTACAACCTTCAAGGGAAAACCAACCCTTCCAATGCAAGGTAAATCCTGGGCTGCAACAATCCATGGTCAGGAAAAATCGCCAAGAACCGATGCTGACTATATAGGAGTGGAGCTCTGGAACTGTAAGGCCATTAGAAAAGGGCCTTGGAAGCTTGTCAGCATGGTCATCCCTTACGGAAACGGAGAATGGGAACTTTACAATCTTGATGATGACGCTGGTGAGCGCCATAATTTGGCAGAATCCAATCCTGAAAAGCTCCAAGAGCTTATTGCACACTGGGAAGAATATAAGACCGTCAATAATGTAATAGCACCCAGCAACTCAATTTATGATGGTTTGGAGGACAAACTACCACCAAGACCTGAATTCTACGATCCACACTTTGCCAGAGGTTCAGAGACCGTACCTGAAATCGATGATAAACAATAACAAATCCACATTTTAAAAAGTAATCATGAAATATTTATATATCACTTTAGTAACGTTGTTCATGTTTGGGCCAGCCCAAGCACAACTTGATGGGCCAAGAACATACCTGGCGGCCCCGAAGAAGCTGAATATTCTGAGTGCGCACTTTATCAATGCCAAAATCAATGCTTCAGCTAACAACCTGAGTTTTATTACACCAGGAACGATAACAGATAACAATCTTTATATGCTCACTTATAATAGAAGTCAACCTGTTTTGGGCAGAACGTTTTTCTCAAATCTCATCGTTCCTGCTGGTAACATCACAGCAACTCTTAACGTTGATCCGTTGGGCCCTGGGGCAACTTCATCCTCAGTTTTCCAACATGGTTTTGGCGATTTGACTTGGTTGAACACCATCAACCTAATTGGAGCGGAAGAGCTCATGATCAAAGACTTTGTAAGACATGAAAGCCCTTCTTTATTATATCTGCAAGCTGGTATTACCTTCCCCACGGGTCAATACGATTCCGAGAGCCCTGTTAACATTGGAAGTAACCAGTTTAAGCTAAAACTAGGATTGCCATTTATTCAACGAATCGGTCCTTGGATAACGGGAAAGAGTATGACTTTTGAAGTTTTTCCTGCCTATACGATTATTGGTAAGAACAATGATTTCCAAGGTCAGGAAGTAGAACAAAGTGGACTGTTTACTTTGGAAAGTCATCTGACCAAGGACATTACCAAGAGCGGTTATTTGTCATTGGATTACAGTTATATGAATGGTGGTAGTTCAGAGTTCTTCTCCAAAGAAACAGGCATGCTGGTTAATGAGCAAGCAGGACAAAATGTGCATCTGATTGGTGCTACATTGGGACTCAATATTAACGACAATCTTAATCTGACATTAACTCATAATCAAACCTTTTCATCAGGAAATGATAATGTGTCTCTTGACGGTACTGTCACAAAAATCACATTGAGCTGGATTTTTCACGATTTCCAGAATAAGTTCAAAAACTACATGGGAGATTAGTTAGTTTTTTGAGTTTGATGTTTGGACCACCTGCGGATTGCAGGTGGTTTTTTTATGGTCTAAATCCCCATTTCCCGTTGGGAAACCTACTAGGCACGATGGGAAGTTCTCCAGTGTTTATGGCCTTTTACAGGGATAGTTTTGACATGAAATTATGTTTAACAACCTAAAATTAATAATCATGAAAACGACCCTTAGATTAGTATTCGCAACATTTCTTTTGTTTTTAACTAGCTGTTCCAGTTTACAGGTATCCAGTGAAACGGCCAACGAAGCCGATTTGAATAAGTATAGCTCCTACACGCTTGCCGACACCGAAGAGGGTTTTTTAGCCCATGTAAATCCTACGCAAAAGATGCAACTGGAGAAAGCCATAGAAGAACAGGCCCAGGCCATTTCAACTGTTAAGAACAATTCTGGAGTCACAGGCACTGATGTATTGATTAACTATTTCGTAGTGGTTGATACTAAAAGAGATCTAGATACCTATACCAATTACTACGGTCGCAGAAGATGGCGATATCAGATCACAGAGGTGGAAGTAAGGGAATATACCCAAGGAACCCTAATTGTAGACTTCATTGATGCCAAAACCAACGAAGTGGTTTGGCACGGTAGCACAACAGGGGTGATAACAACAAATTCCATTGCATTGGAACAAAAAATAAATGATGCTGTTAAGGCCATCTTCGATAAATACAGAAAAGACCGATCACTTTAAAATCACAGGTGTTATGAAACCAATATTCAACTTGATAATCGCAGTATTCCTACTACAATTATTTACACCCGCCTTTGCTCAGGAAAATAGGACTACCCTAAGAACTCTGGCAAGACAAGAGCAAGATGTTATTGATGCAATTGTACTTTACCCAGAAGAAACAAGGGGTCACATCTTTGAAGTGGCGCAGCATCCAGCCTTATTGATACGTCTTGAAAGTCTCCAGAAAACGTCCCAAGAAGCTTTTCTTAATATAGTAACAGCTCTTGATCGTGATACCCAGGAGAGCTTCTACGAGCTGACCCGATATCCTAGGCTAATTGATTCTTTGGCCCGTTTAAGCAACACCAAGTACAATAAGAAAACACTGATAGCATCCTATCCAGAAGAAATTCAGGATGATGTTGCCAATGTACTTAAAAAGGAGAAAACCCTAGAAGAAATTGCTTCATTGAACCAGTCAACTCGATTGCAATTCAAAGAAACCATTGGAAGGTATCCCGAAAATGCACAGGCTAGTATTCGAGAGCTTATCCAAAATCCAGAATTATTAAGTCTGCTAGTTGATAATATTGATATGACCATTCTAGCTGGAGATATCTACAAAGAGGACCCTGAATGGATCACCGATAAAGCAAGGGAATTGAACCTGGATGCAGCCCGAAAACAAGCTGAGGAGCTGAACGATTACAAAAAACAACTTGAAGAAGATCCTGAGGCTTTTCAGGAAATGCAACAAGCTGCTGATTTATACGCTCAGGACAATAGTATTAGTGAAAAGGAATATAAAGAGCCCTCCACAGTAAAGGTAACTTACAGCTATTCTTATTGGTATGGATACCCCTACTGGTATACCTATCCGTATTGGAGACCCATGCCCTACTATTACTATACAGGATTCTATTACGGACCAGGAGGCACGGTAATCATCATTGGACTACCAAGTTATCACTATGTCCATTGGCATTACGTCCATTACCCACACCGACATGTTCATCTGCATGCTCATTATCACCGCCACTATAGAAGACATCCCCGAAGTGGAAGTGGGTTTAGCGCTGCCTTAAAAATCGAAAGGGATAAGAACATTGGTCTTTCCAGAGATAATCTGGAACGTGCAAAACCAAATAGATCAAATCAAGGAATAAGAAGTGGGAATTCCCCAAAAATTGAGTTCCGAGAAAAGGTTCCCCAAGATAGAAACTACGAGCAATTCAAAAACAACGATAAGCTGAAAGGAAATTGGTCAACCCGAAAAAACAAGGGTAAAAATAGAGGTTAAAACATTCGGAAAGCCAAATGGTACGATGGGAAGTTCTAGAGTGCATAAAGGCTTGAGTGAAGGTAAGTTTGACCAAAGAATATGTTTAACAACCTAAAACACAATATCATGAAAACTAAATTAATAACTGTATTGACATTACTGATCGTATGCTTTCAGATGAACGCTCAAGAAGAAGATTTTAACCTGGCAGGTATATCATACACCTTTAATCCAGCTGTAAGTTTGGATAATCCTTCAAATCAACAGCTTCAGGAAACTGAAATAAATCTTTCTGAGTTTAAAGCGTTCTTTTTAGCTCCATTCAAGTTAAAAAATGACAAGACCACTTTACTAGCTGGTATAGACTATACATTTCTAGGCGGGCCTTTAAATGACCTACCAAATGACCGAAGTGTTGAGGCCAATCTACATGCACTTAAGTTATCGGCTGGAATTAATCAGAAGCTTAACGATAATTGGGCAATAAGGGCTATTCTTTCACCCACCATAGCTTCAGATTTCTCAGGAAGTTTAACATCGGATGCATTTACCCTTCAAGCATCAGGTCTTATAAGACATATAACAAATAAGGGATTTAAGTTTGGTTTGGGTGCAGCTTATACCAATGGATTTGGTGAGCCTCAATTGGTGCCTGTAGGAGAGTTCATTTATCGAAAAGGTAATTTAGACGTTCTGGTCTTGGCCCCTGTCCAGGCGGCTGTAAGATACCGTCTTAACAAGATGATACTTGGGTTTCGTGTAGACCTTCAAGGTAATGAATATGCCCTAAATGTAGAGGATACTGAGGCCAACATCGGCCAAATTGAAAGTCTAAAATTTTCCAGATACAATATTGGGCCGACCATTGCAACCGATTTATCAAAAAGTGTAAGACTTCAACTATCAGGAGGTATCTCACTAAAGAGGAAACTCACTGCAACGGATGTAAATGGAGATACTGAAGACTATGGTCTGGAAAACGGTGCATTCTTGAAAGCCAGTTTTCTCTTGATAAAGTAAGTCCAGAACCAATCATTTCCAATGTGATGAAAACCATTTTCATTCTAATCTTTACGTTAATCGTCAGCTTTCACCAGGTTGTGGGGCAATCCGAAATGACCCCTTCAGAAACCTATCAAAAAGTCAATGATGCCGTAGTTGAAGTTATAGCCAATTCAAAGGATCGCTCAAATCCATCATTTACACTATACGAAGAGGGTCAGGGATCTGGAGTTGTGTTTTCAAATGATGGTTTGGTTCTTACGGCGGCGCATGTTATTCAAACCGCTGAGAAGATTGAAATCAGGTTCACTTCAGGAAAAAAAGTTCCTGCCGAAATCATCAGATTGTCCAAAGGTGCAGATATCGCTTTGCTAAAACTGGCCTGGATACCTGACCAAATGAAAGTGGTAACACTAGGAGACTCTGATAAGACCCAAATAGGAGATAAAGTGTGCGTCATTGGAGCTCCCTACGGGCTTTCACATTCGCTCTCTGTAGGGCATATAAGCAGGAGACACCAAGAACTAAATAAAACTACTGGTTTCCTGAGGGCTGAATTTTTTCAAACCGATGCAGCGATCAATCATGGTAATTCGGGAGGTCCCATGTTTAACAATAAGGGCGAGGTTATCGGAATTGTCAGTTCAATTCTTTCTGAATCTGGAGGTTTTGAAGGAATTGGGTTCGCAGCCACCTCAAATGTCACGAAGAGTTTGGTGGTAGATGAAAATAGCCTATACACAGGACTGGATGGTTATATACTCGATGAAGATTTAGCTTTCTTGCTCAATGTACCTCAAAAAGGTGGTCTCCTGGTCCAAAGGGTTGTTCCGCTTTCTCCAGCAGACTTTGCTGGATTAAAAGGTGGAATTCTAACCACAGAATTTAACGATGAAGAAATAAGACTTGGAGGAGATATCGTCCTAAGCGTGAACAATATTAAACTAGATTCCTTAGATGTTTTGGAAGAAATAGTCCAAACCATTAGAGACAAAAAACACAAGAATGGCTACCTCAAACTAGAAGTCCTTAGGGGTGGAAAAATAGAGAAGTTGTCCGTTCACTTAAAGAACTAAAGTGATGAAAAAATTTATCCCAATTATAACAGTACTGATAATTACAACAACGCTGCTCAGCTCTTTTGTTAACTCAATAGAAAGCACCCCAGAGGGAATGGTAGTGATTCCTGGTGGTACGAGCCGAATAGGATCAAATGAAGTATTTGAACAAGAGGGACCAGTTCATGAAAAGGTGACAAAATCATTCTATATGGATATCCACCCAGTTACGGTGGCCCAGTTCCGAACGTTCGTACAAGAAATGGCTTATGAAACGGACGCAGAAAAATTCGGCAATGCTGGAGTATTTCAAATGGAAATAGGTCAATGGACTTTGGTTGCTGGCGCCAATTGGATGTTCCCACAAGGTCCTAAAGGAGCAAATGCAAAGGATAATCATCCTGTCACACAAGTATCCTGGAATGATGCTAAAGCCTATTGTAAATGGGCTGGCAAACGTTTGCCCACTGAGCAAGAATGGGAACATGCGGCAAGAAACGGAGGGCTTATTAAGACTGCTAAGTATCCCTGGGGCACAGATACCCTTATGAAAGATGGGAAATACCAAGCAAATGTCTGGCAAGGTGCTTTCCCGCTTTACAATAGCGTGAAAGATGGCTACAAGTATACTTCTCCCGTGGGAGCCTTTGGAGAATCTCCTCTGGGTTTAGAGGATATGGCTGGCAATGTATGGGAGTGGTGCGAAAACTGGAAAATACCGTATGATCAAAGTTCGGGACCGTTCGTTCCCAACTCCGAAAGTGAAAAAGCCCAGCGAGGAGGTTCCTACCTATGTGACCCAATGGTCTGTCATGGATATCGTGTATCGGGAAGAAGTGGATCTACCCCTGAAACCTCTCTGATGCATGTTGGCTTTAGGTGCGTAAAAGACATATCAAACAATTAAAAACTCATAGCGATGATCAAAAACATTTTAACCAATAAGTGTCCCAACTGTGGTGAAGGGAAAATTTTCAAAAACTCCAACATCTACTTCAATTTCAGAAAGGCTGAAATGAACGAAAGTTGTCCGAAGTGCGGTTTTAAAAACCGTAAAGAACCAGGTTTCTTCTACGGGGCGATGTATGTTAGCTACGGACTTACAGTTGGTCAAGGGATATTGACCTATCTAATCGCTAGTCTATTTTTCTCCGAGCGTTTTGACCTGCGAATCATTTGGGTTATTGCCTTGGTTCTTATCCTCCTCTCTTCATTCAACATGAGAATTTCACGGATATTATGGATTTATCTTTTTAAAGAGTACCGAAATTGACTTGGTCATAAACTTTTAAAAACATTCATGTAAATAATTTGGGCTCTAAGAATTGAACATATTTTGGGAATCCACCTCTCCTTCCCAATCTGTCTCATAAACTTGCCGTTTTTTAGGCCTGTAAAATTCAAAATATTCTCAACCTGATTTTCTACTGTTTCAACCGTTTATTAGACCTACTTAACTTTTCCCGTTTTTAATAAATCGCATTTAAGGTAATCTTGCTGTTATAACATCAAAAACGAACAGTTATGATAATATTTGCTAGAAAAACCTTACCTGCCGTTTGGTCAGCTTTTCTCTATTTATTTTTAAATCAGGCTTATTCACAAGATATTGCCCTATCCAAAACAGTTAAAACTTTGGTAAGCAAGGAAGTTTCCACAGATTCAATTGAATCATTTATCGATCAACAAATAGAAACATTGGAAGTACCAGGAATATCTCTTGCTATCATAAATGATGGGGAAGTTGTATATCACTTGGTCAAGGGATATGCCGATATAGACCAGAAAGAGAAAGTCACAAACAGAACAATATTCGAGGGGGCTTCCCTCTCAAAACCTTTGTTCGCCTTTTTGGTGATGGATTTTGTCGAAGAAGGAAAACTGGACTTGGATAAACCCTTATACGAGTATTTGCCCTATGAAGACATTGCATATGATGAAAGATATAAGAAAATTACAGCTAGAATGGTTCTTACCCATACCACTGGATTTCCAAATTGGAGATCTGACCATGAAGGGGAGGAATTGTTTATATCATTTAAACCGGGCACAGCTTTCCAATATTCGGGAGAGGGTTATCAATACTTGGCAAAAGTGCTGGCTCATATCTTAGAAACGGATGACGCAGGATTAGAAAAGATTTACCAAGAACGTATCGCTCGACCATTGAATCTGAAGTATACCAAGTATATTCAAGATTCAGAGAACATGGAAAACAAAGCGAAGGGTTACAAAGATGGCAAGGCAGTTGGCGAAGATGACGACCCTAAAATATTTGGAGCTGCATTTTCGATTCATTCAGAAGCAATGGATTTTTCGAATTGGTTGATAGCCTTAATGAACAAAAAAGGATTATCCCCAGAAAGCTATGACGAACTTTTCAAAACGCAATTCGTACTGCCAGATGGTCATCCCCAAAAGCAATCAGGCATAACAGATTGGACACTGGGATTTGCAAAGGCTACAATGCCTTTCGGGTCGGCCTTTGGGCATGGTGGAAATAATCCTGGTTATGCGAGTATTTTTATCATAGTACCCGAAACCAAATGGGGATATGTAATGTTCACAAATAGCAATCAGTCGCAATTGCCCGTGGTATTCCTTCAATATTTGATGACGCCATGATGGTTTTTTACCCGATGTAAACTAAGGTAAACACTATCTTGTTTAATTTGGCAAATAAGTTCTTGAACATGAACAGTTTTAGGTTTAATAAATCCGATTATAAATTCATCCTTATTTACTTTATTGGAGCATCCATTTGGTTGTTGTATCGATGGAATGTTGAAGATTATACATCGTTCGAAATAATTACTGGATTACCGGGATTTATTATTAAGAACCTATTATTGCTTTTTATCTTCAGATGGTTGATTAATGAATATCTGGTTGTCAGAAAAAACTATATAGTTTTTATTCTGTTGGCTTTTGTAGCTTGGGAAGCCGTTGGTTTTTTGGATATGTGGCGAGATTACTATACCTCGGACCATTCTTGGGAGCTTCCATCTGTTGAAGTAATGCTCGTTCAAAATTTTTATCGGGCAGCAACAGATTCCGTGATGCTGATTGGGATTATTCTGGGTAAAAAGTATTATGAGAATAAATTGGATTATGCACAATTACAAAGTGTCCAAAGAGAAATAGAACTTAAAGCCCTGCGTTCCCAATACGATCCGCACTTTTTGTACAATAGTCTAAACACAATCGATGCTTTAATAGATTATTCCCCAAAGGAAAAGGTAAAAGAGTATATCTCCCACCTAGCTTCCCTTTATAGATATTTAATCAATACTAAAGACGAAGATATTGTGCCTTTGGATAAGGAATTGACTCTGGTAAAAAACTATTTTTATTTGATAGAGACACGATTCGAAAACGATTACAGTTTCGAAATAATAGAGCATGAGAAACCCATTGCGAATTATTTGCCAAATGGAGCCTTATTAACGACCTTGGAGAATGTTGTCAAACATAATACGGCCTCAGATGGAAATACAATTGCCACCAAGGTTTTAATTGAGAGCTACTCGATTAAAATATCGAATACAGTCTCAAAAGACATGGCTAAAGTGGAATCCATGGGAACGGGTTTAAAAAACCTGAATAAACGATACGAACTATTAAGTGATCTAAAAGTTCAAATTGAAAAAGCCGAAAATAGATATACCGTTGTTTTACCTTTATTGAATATAGTAAACTAAGACAGAAAGTATTATGCGTATTCTTATACTGGAAGACGAAATTCCCGCCACGAAAAAGTTAGCACATTATTTAACTATTTTTTTTGGGGAATCGGTTGTCTTGGACAGTACCAGAACTGTTAAAGGTGGTGTCGAATTATTGGAAAGGAATTTAAATTACAATCTTATCTTATCCGATATTAAGCTTCTAGATGGCAATTCCTTTGACGTTTTTCGCAATGTGGAAACACGGGTGCCTATTGTATTTTGTACCGCCTACGATGAACATTTACTTGAGGCCTTTCAAACCAATGGAATCGCATATATCTTAAAACCATATCAAGAAAACGAACTTCAATTGGCCTTAAAAAAATTTGAAAAACTATTTCAGCCCAAAATGGTGGAAAAAGATATTTTTAGGCAACTTCAGGAAGTACTCGATACTAGGGATAAAAACTATAAAAAACGTTTCGCCATTAAAAAACCTGATGGAATAAAGCTATTGAATACTTCCGACATATGTCTAATTCAAGCTAATGGAGACTTTTGTAAGATATTCGATTCCAATGGTCATCTTCACAGCATTTCTAAGAGTATCGGTGCTTTAATCCAAGAAGTCAATCCAAAACACTTCTTTAAAATAAACCGCAGTCAAATTGTCGGCATAGAACATATTGAAAGGATTGAGCCCTATTCAAAGAATCGGCTTGCGCTAAATATCAAAGGATTAAAAGAGCATGCGATTACGAGTACTTCAGCGACCAAGAAATTCAGAATGTGGCTAGAAAGCTAGGTTTTTAACATGTGATTCAAAGTACCAAAAAAAGAATATTTTTAGGGAATCCACTTCTACCACAAAAAAATCTATCTCATAAATTCGCCGTTTTAAATACCATATCAATATAAGGGCTACCGAAATTCTTTTCTAACACCCAACTTCTTCATACGATATTCCAATGTAGTTGGTTTTATATCCAATAATTCTGCTGCTCCTCCATGCCCACTGACCTTACCTTTTGTATGCCTTAAGGCTTTGAGAATATGTTGTCTTTCATTGTCGGAAAGAGTCGTTATGCCATCGTCATATTCTGCGGTATCTTTTTCTTGCTTGTTGTTAGGAAGGTATACCTTATCAATCCGTTCGTCCTGGCATATAATGGCACTTCTTTCGATTATATGTTCTAATTCCCTGATGTTTCCTGGCCAATCATAGGCTTTTAGTTTTTTAAGTACCTCATTGGATACACCTTTGATTTGTTTGCCTAATTTTTTGTTGTTTTTGACAAGGAAGTGATTGACAAGGGATACAATCTCATCTTTGCGCTCACGGAGTGGAGGCAATGCTATTGGAAAGACGTTCAATCTATAAAACAAGTCCGACCTAAAATTTCCTTTTTCAACTTCTTCTAGCAGGTTTCTATTGGTGGCCGAAATGATTCTTACATCGGTTTTTATGACTTTGTTTCCTCCCAGACGTTCAATTTCCTTTTCTTGCAATACTCGTAAAAGCTTTGCCTGAAGGTCTAGAGGCAGTTCCCCGATCTCATCTAAAAAAAGTGTTCCGCCAGTAGCAAGCTCAAACTTGCCAATGCGTTGTTGGACGGCTCCCGTAAAAGCACCTTTTTCGTGACCGAACAATTCAGATTCTATCAACTGGGCAGGCAAAGCGGCACAATTGATTTTAATAAGCGTCTCTTTACTAAGATTTGAAGCCTTGTGGATAGCCCTTGCTATCAGTTCTTTTCCAGTACCACTTTCACCAGTAATCAAAACAGTAGTCTCGGTTTTGCCGACCAATGCCACATTTTGCATCACGTTTTTCATTACAAAACTTTCTGTTACCATTCCATCAGCATTGTAGTGACTGGATACTTCCTCTTCTAAGTAGTCATTCCGTTGCTTGAGCCGACTGTTCAATTTTTGGATTTCCTCCATAGCTCTTATTACCCTTTCATTGGCAATAAGATTAGAAATGGCTACGGCCATCTGGTTTCCTATGTTTTGGTACAACTTTAATTTTTGATGGTCGAAACATCCTCTCCTTTTGGATAACAAATCAAATGTACCGATGGTTTTCCCACCATAGTTTAAAGGGATAAAAAGCAGTTCCCTAAACCCGAATTGTCTCGCACCTTTGACACCTATGCTGTTTCCATATTTATCCTCTAGGTATTCCCAATAGATAATCTTGGGGCCATCCGCCTCCAATAATTCTTGGTGAACCGAATCCGATAGTGGGATTTCTTCCGCAAATAATCGATCATAAAAAGGTTGCTCTTCCATCTTGGATTGGGCAGGGTCAAAATGGAACAGATGTTTGGAATGGGTCAGGGCTTCATTGAAATAAACAACGGCAGCTTGGTCAAAGGGAAAAGTAGGGCGCAAGGTTTCCAGGACTACATTGAAAAGGTCCTTTGGCTCTCTGATTTGGGCCAGTTTTTCACTGATATCGAGCAAAGTACTTTTTTCTTGTTCCCGTTTTTTCCAGTATTGGGCTGTTTGACTATCCATTTTTAATATTGAAGTATTCCCAAAATATCGTGATTATTATTGTGATTTCCCAATATATTGGAATCTAAATTTCAACTATATAATTGTAAAATACTGATATTCAATTACTTATTTATATGGCACGATTGTTCCTCTAATGGTGGTAAATATTTAAAAAAACAGAAATCATGAAAAATTCATTTAGTCATCAAGTTCAAAGTAAAGTATTGATTACAGAGGTTCTTAACCGAATCATGTTGCACGCCGACCTTGGCCAGTGGGACAAGTTGAAAAAAGTCTTTGCAGACGATGTTACCCTGGACTACACCTCAGAATTCGGAGGAGAACCAATTCATATTACTCCCGATAAACTGGTAGAGGAGTGGAAATGGTTGGCCAACTATGAGGGGTCCGAACACATCATTGCCGGTCACGTAATCGATGTAGAGGGTGATACCGCTACTGCTACCGCTCAGGAACTAGGCGTCCATAAATACACCAACCCGGACGGAGAACCCTTCTGGGACAATGGCGGACATTACGAGTTCAAGCTCAAGGAAGTGGAAGAAGGTGTTTGGAAAGTAACCTTCATGAAGTACGTGCTTCGATGGGAGCGAGGTAATAAAAACATTGTTGAATTGGTCAGGGGAAAAGCTCTTCCAAACGCTTAAAAAATGGAAACCAAGACACAGAACCAAATCCAAGAATATTTGGACAAGCAAGATGTAAAGGATACTGTAATTGCATATTTGAGAGCGGCTGATGAGAAAGACTGGGAAGGCTGTGAAGCACAATTTACCAAAGAAGTATCCCTATTGCACATCACCGAGACCAATCCCGAAGTTCCTAGACCTAAAACCGAAGTTGTAGTAGCTGAGGAGATGATTCAGCAATGGGAAACGCTTTTTGAGAAGTTTGCCTCGACCTTACATACTGTCACCAATTTCAAAGTGACCTTTGAAGGAGAGGTTGCGACCTCAGAATCATATATCACTGCTATACATGTCGCCAAACCAGCTTTGAATGCAGAGCGACATCACCTGGCTTTCGGAACCTATAAACACACGCTGGTTAAAGAGGGAAAACAGTGGAAAATTAGCGGAGTGGTCTATGACCAATTATATGCGCTGGGAAACTCCGCAATATTTTAAAAAAGTAGTCATGAAAACAAAAATCACAACAATTGCCATGATCATTTTATTGGCAATGCCAACAATACATTATTCACAGATAAAAACAAAAAAAATGAAAACGTTAACAAGAACTAATACAGAAACCGTAAAACAAATGTTCAACGCTATGGGCAACAAAGACCTGGATACCTGGTTGTCCTACTGGGATGAAAATGGGGTACTGCTCATTCCATTTGCTCCAGATGGCTTCCCAAAATCCGTTGAGGGTAAAGACGCTTTGGGAGATGCTTATAGAAACCTTCTTTCAGGATACGGGGATTTGAATTTTACCCATATCGAAATTAATCCCCTAGAAGATGAAGACCAGATTGTGGTGAAATGGGGAGTGGACATAGAATTGAATGGTAGCGAACAAAACTATCAAAACGAGTTGATAGGCACATTTGAATTCAAGAATGGAAAGGTGGTTCGATTGACCGAATACTTCAATCCAGACAATTTTGTAAAGGTGATAGGCAATAAGAATATTGAGCATATCAAACGATTCTTGCAATCATTACGAGAAAAGGATATGAACAAAATGGAAAGTTTCTTTACCGAGGATGCGGTGTATTCCAATCCATTTGCTTCAGACTTTTTTAAAATAAAAGTCCATAAGGGCAGTAAAACCATTGCAGAATTGTTTAGTGTTATGCCCAATCTTATGGAAACCGTTGAGATTTTCAACTTACGCACTTATCCATCTGGTAGCGATTATGTGATAACTGAGTTTGACATCAAGTTTACATTCAAGAATGGATATGTGTACACCAATGACAATATCATAAGCGTGTTTGGATTCGAAAATGGCTTGATCAACAAATGGACTGAGTATCTAGAGCCTACCAATCAAGAAGCTGCTTTTAATCAAGACTTCGGGCAAAATTAATTTTTGAAAATTATAAAGAACAGAATTATGGAAACTTTTGAAACAAAAGAAAGATATGGGTATCTGGAAGGATTATCACCTTCCCTTGACGCAAAAGATACTGAAAAAGTACTCTCGTTTTTAACGGACGACTGCGTATTCCAGGCAGGAAATTTAGAACCGGTAAAAGGAAAAAAGGCCATAGCTGAGACCTTGAATGGGTTTTTCCCAGTTGTGAAGATCATTGAGCACGAAATGAGCGATACATTCGAGAGCGGTGATTCAGTAGTGCACCGTGGCATTGTCACCTACACTCGATTGGATGATACCACCTTGACCGTTCCCGTATGTGATGTCTTTAAAATGAGGGACAATAAGATAGCAGAATATTATATCTATATCGATTGGTCCAATTTATAGGTTAACTTAAAATGGATAAAAGGGAGGTTGGAAACAATCTCTCTTTTTTATAAAAGTCATCACCGAAAAGTTTGATGAGCTTTTATTTTGTCTATTAAAACTAACGGTTAACAAGACCCTAAGCCAACGGAGTAAGTTCTTATAGCAAGGTCCTTCGATCTGCTTGGATTTACGAACGTAGATAAATTGATAAATCTTTCATTCATACCTGCTGAAAATACTGGACAAGCGAACATTACCCTAAATTTCAATAACATATTCGATACACGTTTCTACGCTGGTGGTTCCAGCGAGTTCATCTTTTTTCTTGATCAACCGTTCCGTTGTTACACCACTTTAGATGTGATTTATACCATATGAAACGTAATCTAGCATACACTATTTCTGATTCATCTCATTAATTTTAACGAGTGATTAAAAGGACCTCAAGAAATGTAATTGATTACAAAAGAGCATCTATTTCAGTTGTGAAAAGTGCTATTGACCGCAGAAGGTTTGGGAAGCAGGTTGCGCTCGCCACTACAGGCCTTGGTTTAATGCCTTACACATCATTTGGTTCAACTAAAACAAGATTGGAAAAAGATATGTATGATGTAATTATCATCGGAGGTAGTTATTCCGGCCTCGCCGCAGCTATGACAATGGGGCGTTCTATTCGAAAGACTTTGGTAATCGATAGCGGTAAACCTTGCAATGCCCAAACCCCACACTCACATAATTTCATTACCCAAGACGGTGCAACACCAGGTCATATTTCGACACTTGCTAAAGAACAGGTCTTAGCGTATCCCACGGTATTTCATAAAAATGATGTAGTAACCGATGTTGAAGGTAGCGACGGAAACTTTGAGATAAGTACGCTTTCGAAAAAACGCTATAAAACAGGAAAAATAATTTTTGCCACTGGGGTGAAGGATTTAATGCCCGCAATTGAAGGGTTCGCGGATTGTTGGGGTATTTCGGCCATCCATTGCCCGTATTGTCACGGATATGAAGTAAAATCAAAAAATACGGGAATATTCGTCAATGATGAAAGCGCAGCCGATTTTGCAAAGCTCATTCTGAATTGGACAGATGATTTGACCATTTATTCAAACGGTACCGCTGTTTTTGATAAAGAGGAAGTAAGTAAACTGGGTGTTAAAGTAGTTGAAGAGGAAATCTCAATAATCCATCACGAGAAGGGGTATATGAGCCAACTTGATTTTAAAGACGGTACCTCTGTAGATATCGATGCGCTTTATCATCGTGCCAAATATGAGCAGCATTGCAAAATACCTGAGCAAATGGGTTGCGAATTGGCCGAAACAGGTCATATCCAAGTAAATGATTTTCAGCGAACAACTGTTCCGGGAATATATGCGGTAGGCGATGCTACAACACCATTTAGAGCAGTATCCATTGCCAATGCTTCGGGTGCCAAAGCGGCTTTTAGCCTTAATCACGAATTGATAACACAGCAATATCAATGAAAGTAAATTCAATACATATCGTAGCGTTTGCATTGCTATTTATGGCTTGCAATGAACAAACAAAAGAAAATCAATTTGTAATGAAGAAAGAAAAGAATTTACACCACTTTAATTATAGGGGCGCCTTCATGTCAGGATATTATGAAGGTACATTTCCTCTTAGTACTGTCGTCGGAAATGGCGATTTTGGCTTAGGTACCTTTAACAATTTGGATGGCGAGATGGTGGTTCTGGACGGAACCATTTACCGTGCAAAACCTGACGGTTCTGCAGAGGTTGTCCAGGACCTTTCAGAAAACACACCATCTGCAATGGTCACATATTTCAAATCAGAACAGGAAGTTTATTTTGAGAGCCTATCTGCGGATAGTCTTAAATCTTGGATTGCAGAAAATCTAGATATTGAAAAGAAGATGTATGCGCTAAAGGTTCACGGCACTTTTAGCGAACTAACGGCACGCAGTCAAGAAAAAGTAACGGAACAACCTTTTCCACCCATTAATAAGATTGTGGATGATATGATTTATCACAACCTCAAGGATGTACAGGGAACATTGGTTGGTTTTCAGTTACCGCCTTATCTGGGTAAAGTAAACTATCCTGGTTTGCACTTTCACTTTGTGAGTGACACGATGAATCAGACACAAAATGCAGGCTGTGCACCTCGTTATGTGCTCAAAAAAGGAACACTTGAAATTATGGAAATGACCTCATTTTCAGTGGATATTCCAACCGATGCGGCCTATGATAAAATGAAAATTATACCAGAAAAAACAGTATCCATGTAATGCAGAAATCCAATTATATCAAAATTGACCGCTTATCTGCCTCAGAGGGAACTACGCTCAGTTCGTACAGCACGAATGCAAAAGACGAATACCGCATTGCCTTCATACAACAAGGCGGTTTGTCATTAAGAATAAGTGATAAGACACACGAAGTAAATGCCAAAAACATTTATTTTTTAGCACCTGGTCAGTCATTTCAGGTTCTGGAACATTCGGCCGACATCAGTGGATTTGAACTCATTTTTGATACGGATTATTTCCTGTTATGCTTGAAAAATCAAGTCAAGTTATGTTTTTACCCTTTCTTTCAACTCAACCGTCTTCCGGTTCTAAAGCCGTCTAAAAACCAATGGGAAAACCTCTTTGATATTCAGCAAAAAATTACTTTTGAGGTCAATAACAGAGAGAGTATAAACGATGATTTGCTATGCCGTCTTTATCTCAACGTACTGCTTATTGAGATTGAGCGTATCAATGATTTTAATGAAGATGACAGCCATTCCTCGCTTTCACGAAAGCATCTCATCACCGCACGATTTAAAAAATTACTTGAAAAGAATTTTAAGACCATCCGAAAGGTATCGGACTATGCCGAAAAGCTATACATATCACCAACCTATTTAAATGATACCGTGCGGGAAGTCACGGGTCAAAGTGCCAGCGAGACGATACAAGAACGCGTTATCCTTGAAATTAAAGGTGAGCTTATCCAGACCGAACATACCATCAATCAAATTGCCTATGAATTGGGGTATAATGATACATCCTATTTCTGTCGCTTTTTCAAGAAGAATACTGGTGTAACTCCACAGACCTTTAGGGAGACCAACCATTTTCAAAGAGTAGGATAAGCAAGGGGTATTGGTATGTGCAATTTTTATAATTGGTTCGTTATAGATCCATTCATATGAAAATAACTATAAGGCTGTATCAACTAATTTAGCTTTTCGTTATCCAAATAATGTAGCTCTTCAATAAAAAAGCCCTTAATCCGAAACAGTCTCTCAACCTGTAGTTTAGCCTTTTTAGTGCAAGTAAGACATAGTACATTATCACAATCCTCAAGGTCAAAAGACCAGCTTTCTGATATCACAATCCCATTCAAGTATGGTGTTAGCTCATATATGTCGTAAGAATTTTGGACACTAGTTTTATAGAGGTAAAAATTATTTGACTTCGAGCTCATAAATAGGTTTCAATATTTTGTTATCAATATAGAACGTACCAAAAGGAATAATGCACGCCAGTAAAACCTTCCAAGTTGTTTCTTTAAATTTCCATTTATATTCAATGCCCGTGCTAATCGTATTAAAAATAAAGAGCAAAAATAGGACACCGTGTATGGGGCCAACAACACTGGATACTTCTGTAATTCCGTAAATACGTTTTAGTGGCACGGATATGAATACCAATACCAACAACGAGATACCTTCTAAAATTGCAATAATACGTAACCGGCCAATATGGGTTTTGAACAATTTCATGATTAAAAACTTCGGATAAATGGACGCTCAGCTAGAGGGGAAAACGGCCACGGGATAGCAATAAAAATGATGAGCAGTGTCACAGAATACCAGATAAGTATTGTTTTATACTTTAACCCATCCGTAGCTTTTCGCTTGGCAAAAGCAGAACCCAAAGTCAATACGACAATAGCAATGAGCATTAACAGGGAATGGACAACCCCGAAGAATAATACCTGCCAATTGCCAACTGCATCGTTGAAGTGGGTGTAGAGATATTGTGCAATCGGACTCTTGAGATACAATAAAATTCCTATGATAAGCTGTACGTGCCCTATAGTCGCCGTCCAATGTCTTATTCTGTTATCTGCAGGCGAGAAAGTACGATTCGTCAAATAGCCTCTCAATGCTATACCGATTGAAAGTAAAAGACTTAAAATCACGAACCATCTTAGTAGAGAATGAATACTCAATAAAGCGTTGTACATAGTTTTATGCAATTTGCAGCAAAACTAAGTAGAGAAACAACTTTTGTCGTAGGACTCAAAAAATAAATGTCAGGATTTTTCAATCATATTCTTATAATCCGTTGGTGTAGTATTTTCAATCTTTCTGAAAAGTCTTGAAAAGTAAGAAGGGTCGTCAAAACCCAGTTCATGGGCAATTTCGTTAATGTTAAGATTTGTTTGGTTTAATAGATATTTGGCTTCTAAAATAAGAGTCTCATTAATCCACTGCTTAGGGGATCTATTAGTAGTTGTTTTAAGGACTTTGTTTAGATGGTTGGGAGTAATCTTTAGGAGTTTGGCATATTCCGATGTGCGATGCAAGCTTTTAAAATTTTGAAACAGCACTTGTTTAAACTGATGACTTAAAGCTTTGTATATATTAGAGTTATGGGGTTTTAAGAAAGCATATTCTTTTTTTAGCTCATACAATAATGCAAGAATGTAAGTTGTGATCAAAGCGGTGTTGGTCTCAACGTTTTCTATATACAAAGCATTTAGTCGCTTAAAAATATTCAAAACAAGTGCCTTATCGGTAATTGAATTAAAATGTGAGTTTGTAAATGGAAGTAAAAACTCAAAATGGTTGAGCACGCTTATGGCGCTGACAGAATCGATAAGGTAGGTCGGCGAAAAGTGTATAGTATATCCTTTTAAGTCATCGTCAATAGTATCTATAGAGAAGACTTCACCGGCAGGAATAACGATAAACTCATTGGGCTTTATTTCATAGGTTTTGTTTCCTTTTTTAAACTTATAAATCCCGTTGGCAACATAAATTATAGAGTGACTTTTTTCTTTGGAAGGCGGAACAGGAATGCTGGCATAGGATATTAAATCTTCAAGACGTAAACAAAAAAAATCTTCGTATCCGGGAAGAAACAAGTCAGCTTTATCTACAGATTTGTGAGTATATTTTTCTTTGAATTCTGATGTGCTATATTCCTTAATCATCATTGTTCGCGGATTTTTGCATCCACGTAATTTTTAATGCTGAAAATTTAGTTTTATCGAACTCTTCATTAGTGATTTTAAAACCCATTTTTTCATAAAATCCTAAAGGTGAAATATACAATTCGTCATTTGCTTTACGATAAATGTTTTTATCAATTGCCCAACCGTTTAATTCAGTTGAATTAGTTTTAGCAAGATTAATAAGTTTAGTCCCTATACCTTTGGTTTGTTTATTTGGACTAACCATAATGACAAACCATTTTTGTCCACTTCTGTCAAATTTTACGAGCCAACCAATTTGGCTTTCATTTTCCCTGACCACTAAGTGCTCCGAATTGTCTAAACTATTTAAGTAGTTATCAAATTCATTTTCGGTTTTGAAAGTAAGAAAATCAGGATATTCAGAATTCCATATTTTCAATATTCCTGCTTTTTGATTTTGATTCAGATTGGTTGTTCTTACAATTTCCATAAGCGTAATTCGACTTTCATGAATCGTTTTCTGCTAATATTTCTTTTAAATGGCACCTACAACTAAAATGGATTGCCAATATAGCGTAATTTTCAATCAAATGGATTTTGCTTATTCACAACGAGCAGACTTTGCTCATCTTAGTATTTAATTGATTTGTCCTATAAAATCAGCGTATTGTTTTATGATATTTAGAGTAGGCAATTCGTTCAATTTTTATCTTTGCAAAAAGAAAAATTTGCATCGAATTCTTGCTATACTACTTCTATCTTGTTTACACGCACAACCAGTGGTAAACATTTCGGTATGGGTAGATTTTTTGGCAAATAATGAGTACATCAAAGAAGTACTTTGTATCAATAAGGAAAAGCCAAAGTTGAGTTGTAACGGTAAATGCTACTTGATGCAACAATTGCAAGAACAGCAATCAGAAAAAGAACATGAGCTTCCTCAACTTGTTCATAGTGAATATGAATTTGTAATCTTTAGCTTTAGCAAAAAGCTTTCCCAAACAAAATGCATTATATCAGCTAAGAAGTCATTTCCATTGATTGCAAATCATTATTCCCATTTAGGGTATTGGGATATCTTCCATCCACCACAAGCATAATACTAAAAGTCCAAGTTTTATAAGTAGCTGTAAAAATTATAGCTATCAGAGTATTATGTCCACTTATGTGGATTCATTTTTAATCAAAATCATAAATGAAAAGAATAATAACTACTGTGTTAGTAATCATATGCTTAAGCTCTTGTCAAAATAAAAAAAAGGGCAAAGTGCAACAGGAAGTCGCAAACCAATCCTTAGATGTCGAGAATATGACCCATGAGGAAGCGATGCAACTGGTAAGGATAAAAGACCATAGTGTAAAAAATGTTGGAATCCTGGTCTATGAAGGTGTTAACGATTTAGATGCTTTAGGACCACGGTATGTGTTTAAAAATATCATGGGAACAAATGTGGTTACCGTTGCCTTGAAACCCGGAAACATTAAAACAGTAATGGGATTGGAATTTGTACCGGATACCACTATTGACCAAGTAGATAGTTTAGATATTCTTGTGGTACCCGGTGGCTTCAAGCAAACAATTGAAAATGCATACAATGATGAGCTGTTACAATGGATTCGTGATATTGATAAAACGACACAGTATACAACAAGTGTTTGCACTGGTGGTTGGATTTTGGGAAAAACAGGATTGTTAAAAGGTAAAAAGGCTTTTGGAAACTGGTTTCGAGCGAAAGAGATATTGACAGAAAACGGTGCTAGTTTTACCGGTGAGCGCTATACTCAGGATGGAAAATATTGGACATCCGCGGGAGTTACCGCAGGTATGGATATGTCACTGGCCATACTCGCTGAACTCACGGGGGAAGATTATACCCAGGCCGTTATGTTGGATATGGAATATGACCCCGCACCTCCAATAGAGGGCGGAAGTGTTGAAAAAACAAAACCAGAGGTATTACACTTTATGCAAACAATGTATGCTACAATGGCCGACCCGATTTTTGAAAAGGCCAAAATGGAAGAATCAGAATTGAAAACAGATTATAACAAATGAGGTCAGGTTACAAAACAGCACAAGCAAAAATTAAAGATGGTATGGTCAAACCAATCAGACTTTGGCTGGTACTTACCTTTGTATCACTAATGGGTTGCTCTGAAAAAACAGAAAACAACCTGACCAGTTATGGTAATCGTCAAATGATTATCGATCAGAATAATTTAAATGCGACAGTCAGACTTGACACCCTGCTTTCGAAAAAGCACAACTACGCTATAGGACCTGTGGAGGGTCTGCAAGGTGAAGTAACCATTTATGATGATGAAGTATCCATTTCCACTGTTAAGAATGGACGACCAAAGGTCAATGATTCTAAGCAAACCAAGGCCATCTTTCTGCTAAAGGCCAATCAAGCTAGTTGGCAGAAAATGGAAATAACCGAGGATTTAAATGGATTGGATGCCATAGAGGAATATGTCCAAAGCGCATTGTCCAAAAACGGAATGGATACTGAAAAGGCTTATCCCTTTAGAATTGAAACGGCACCAAAATTTTTAGAGTACCATATCATTTTTAAGATGGACGACGCCCCGCATAATATGAAGGAGCATAGGAAGGCAAAACAAAGATTTATTTTGAAAAATGAGGACATCAAAATCATTGGATTTTGGGTGAATACAAAAAGAATGGGTAAGCTCACCCATCCTGGTAAGCGAACCCATCTTCATTTTATTAAAGCGGATGGTAGTACTTCAGGCCACATAGATGATATTTCCATTTCAAGAGGTGCAATACTCTTTTTACCAAAGTAGTGAAGAAGTGTTCAAGTCTAGTTTAACTAGGTTTTCTTAAACGAACGATTTTCGGGAATTTGCTCTTTCTTGTAAATATGCCTTATTGATTCGCCGTTTTGGAAGACTTGAAAATAGTGTCCATAGATTACAGTAGCACAGTAGCACAGTAGCACAGTAGCAAAGCATGATTGTTAGCTATTGGCATCTCATTTTTTAGAAGAGGCAACTCTTTCCAATTCTTTTGAGTCCATTTAATTGGAAGGACATAATTGGATTTAACAGTACAAATTTTATCGTGTGAAACCGCTAAAGACCAATGTATTTTTATTTTTCACAGTAATTTTTATCAATTTCTCCTTAGGGCAGGAAAAAAGTTTGCCCAAAGAGCAGATATCAAGCCTAGATTTTGCGGCAGCTTACTATGAACAAATCATTGTAACCGCAGCGTAGCAAATACCAGAAAACTATTATTCATTTTGACCGACCCCCGAGGTTCGTAGTTTGGGGGAGCTATTAGCTCATATAGCCATATCAAACTTTGAAATGATTGCTATTGCTAGAGGTGAATCAGAATCTATATCAGAAATAGTACCTACGAAACCAGAAATAATCAAAGCCCTTAAAAAATCCTTTGAGCGTTTATTGAAAGCCAGGGAAAACATGACAAAAATAGAAAAGGAGATGTTAGTTAAATTTATTAGGGTTATGCAACTCGCAGGTGGTATACTCGATTCTTCAGTTCTTCATTCTCTAATACACTACAGTAATGTGATTGTCCATATGAGACTGAAAGGAATTGTCCTTCCATCTTGGAAAGATGTCGATGTAGAGAATGATTCGTATTAATGAAAGAAAAGTAAATGGTTTTTGAAAATTATAAATCTATTTAGGAATTTAAATTAACTATTGGCTATATTTCCAACAACTCAAGTAGCTCCTTCTCTACCTTGTTACATATCGAAACACTGTTATGAGTACAATTTTTAATCCTCACTGGATCAAAACCATGGACCTTTACAGTGGTAAGTCTTAACTCTTTCTCCAAAAGTACGGTAAACATGTCCAGGGCCGCCTTTGACATGGAATACGCAGTCATTTTATAGTTCGAATAAGGATATTCTTCGTCTGTCATCCTTTGGATATTTCCTAGACCGCTGGTAATATTAATGATTCTTGCGCTGTTGCTTTTTTCAAGCATGGGCATTAGCGCTTTCGAAAGATTAATGGTAGAAAATAGATTCTCATCGAAAAGCTGTTTTATCTCCCTTAAATTCAACTCAGTAAGTTTTTGACCAAAGCCATTTGCTATTTCAGCATTATTGATCAAGATATCCAATTTACCAAAATGTGTCATGATGTAAGAATAGATTTTTACTCCCTCACCAATTTCAGTGAAATCAGATTCAAGTACCCTGATTTCTCCTAAACTTTGTTCCATTAGTTCCGAATAGGAATTTCTTTTTGCAGCTATAATGACCTTATATCCTTTTTCAATTAAAATAGATGCAAATTTTAAACTCAATCCATTTCCTGCTTCAGTGATAAGTGCAATAGGTTTATTTTCCATTTTGCAATGCCTTTAAAAATTATAATACAAATCTCGGCACAAGACGGTTGGATAAATAACCACTTTTCACTGTAAAATGGTCAAAATGTAATCTATAAAGACTGTCTGAATTTATTGGGTGTAGTACCGCTATATTTTTTAAAGAATCTGGTAAAATGGGTTGGCTCTTGGAAGTTAAGTTGATAGGCAATTTCAGCCACATCCATACCCGTAAAAGATAGCATTGTCTTGCTTTCCAAAAATATACGTTCTTGAATGATGTCTTTGGCGCTTTTACCCGTTACCTCCTTTATTATGGTCGTAAGGTAATTTGGGGTTACATTTAGTTTACTAGCATATTCGTGTACGCTTTTCGAATCTATATAAAGCTTATCAACCAAATGCTGATACTGTTGGGAAAGAACCTGCTTTCGGCTTAAATGACTTTCTTTAGTCTTGAACCGTTCATAAATGGATTTGCAATTGTACAAGAGTGCCACAAGCATTCCTTCCAACATTTTCTCTTGATAAGGATGTGGATTTTCAAAAACGGAGAGCATACGTTCCATATCGGTTTCAAGCGAATTTTGCTCTTCAGGTGTCATTAGGAAAACACTGTTTTCCGTAATTTTTAAAAAAGGAAATGTCTCAGTTAACTGGGGTACGGTTTGGGATATGAACTCTTTGCGAAACTGGATGTGGATACCCTTTGTTTCCGGATTGCGTACCCAGGAAAAAACTTGTCCCGGTACCACGAACCAAAGTGGAAATTGTTCCAAATCCACGGCGTTGGTATTCAAATTTATACTTGAACCTGCAGATTCACTCAAAATACCTATTTGATAATACCCCTGTCTGTAGGGGGGCATACAACGTCTTGCCGAAGGTTCCAGGGATTCCATGGTAAAAATGTCAAATCCCGGGATATGGCTACGGTGGTCAAAACCCGTCGCAGCGTGAATATCATTACTGGTCTCGAATACTGGAATATTCTTTTTGGCCATAACTAAAGATATGGTTATTTTAAAAACGACCAAAATCTAATAGATATCTATTTCGAAATCAGTCATGGACTTCCTTGGACACCAGTTATTTAATTACGGACTAAAAGATTAGCACAAGCTTATAGGCAACAAACAAAAGTAAGCTTGAAAAGGTCATATAACCAGTTAACAACAAGGAAGCTTGGGTCAGTTCATTCTTGATTAGTTTTTTGTATCTTAATTTTACCTTGGTTGAAAATCGGTTTAAACTATTGGATAAATAGTATTTTAACTTCCTTGCCTCCACTAAGAACAACATTTCTTCAATGATATGGTAGAGGAGGGAAGGTCTGTGGATATTGTTGTATTCTGTTTTCATTATTCCTATGGCTTTAAATTCATAACAAAGTTAAAATCAGAGGTCCCCTCGAGGATAACCGAAAACATTTGGAAAATGACCAAAATATAATATCCTAGCTTGATTTTAAGTATGAAAGGACGATTTTGGAAAAGGGGTTGACCACTATCTTAAGGGTCTATTCTTTAAGCTCTTAATTTTGGGCCTAGTGGTAAGAATTCGAGTCCAAAATGGAATTAGGACAAAGACCATCAAAGGAACTAGCACTCCTGTTAAAGTAAGTGTACGTAATACAAGTGGCAATTCATTTAAGAGTTCTCCAAAAAGGAACTGAATTATGGTAATAGTTGGGTAAATAGCTACCCAGACGATTAGTATGTTTTTTAACTTTTTCATTCTATTTTTCTTTTAAAAATTTGAGAACGTCAGCGTTGAATTTTTCAGGCTCTTCCGCCATAGGGGAATGACCACTATTTTCGTAGATAATCGTGATATTGTCTTTTATTTGTTCTTTGAGCGTTTCAATCGTTTCCATAGGAACAATAGGGTCGTGCCGTCCATGAATGATAAGGGTTTTTGCATTGATATTGTGCAATGCATCTATCATTAAATCTTTACCTTGAATCAGGGATTTAATAATCTGATAGACCGTATGTCCATCATTCCAACTCAATTTTTTTATTAAACTCTCTCTCAAGTTTTGTGGTTTTAATAACTCCTCGTTCTGATAGTAGATACGCTTTACATAGTTGTCCATATCTGTAATAGTCGAAGGATTTGCAAAAGCGTAAATGTTATCGGCATTGGCATCTTCGGGTAAACCCAATAGAAAAGCAGGGTCAACAAGAATGAGCTTATCCAATTTTTCAGGATGGGTCACTGCAAATAATGCTGATACCCATCCACCCATGGAATTCCCAATTAGGGTAACCTTTTGTATCCCTTTCTGGTTCATAAACTCATTCAGGAACTCTACCAAAGTTGCTCCGCGATAGGGAACCACAGGTTTATCTGAATAGCCAAAACCAACCTGCTCCAGAGAAATTACATTGTATTTTTTTGCAAGTTCATCAATGTTGTAAATCCATCGTTCGGAATTGCTTCCTAAACCGTGCAACAAAATCAACGTTTCTCCTTTTCCTTTTTCAACATATTTTAAGGTCTGTCCGTAGACCTCTATATCTTCAAAAATGAGTTCAGATTTTTTTGCTTGACCAAAAACCACTGTTATAAATAAATATGATGCTATTGTTATTATTAAAGTTTTCATTTTTTAAATTTTAAATTGATGTGCTTGTTATAATTCTGCGTAAATCTCAATGATGAATCCGTTGATATCATAAAATAGCGCTATCCGAACTCCGTAGTCTTCTCGCACCACTTCCCTAAATACATTCACACCATTAGATTTTAGATGTTTGATGACCTTATCATAGTCTTTAACCATAAACCCGATATGCTTATACCCATCATAAGCAAAATCTTCTTTTATAGTAGCTGGACGTTTAGGCTGTATTCTTTTTGGGTTTCCGCCGCCTACAATTTCAATATGAAAATCATATCCTATTTGAAGCATTGCTATTGTTATGTTAGGGTCTATTCCTGGAACTCTGGATTCTCTAAGAACCTTTGCGCCAAAAATCTCTTTGTACCACGTTACGGCAGATTCTACATCTGCCACTCGCAGAGCGACATGGTGTGGTCGAAACTGCTCTCGAATATGATGGGTTATCATATCAGACTGGTTTTCCTGTGCGTATAAAAAGGATGCTGAAACCATTACGAGTAGGGTTATTATTATTTTCATTATCTCACAATTCTATTGTTCATTATTTTCTTTTTTGAGTTCGTTAGCAAACTCTATCACATTACCGCTTGGGTCTTTAATAAAACCTACACTACGTCTGTGCGTTGTATTCAAAGGGTAAGAATCGTGAGGAACAAATGTTTTTATACCCTTTGCGTTAAGCTCTTTGAAGGTTTCATCAAGGCTTTCGACCTCAAAACAGATATGAACATATCCTTGTTGCGATAAATGCTCCCCAAAGTTGTTAGGTACAACGTTCTTTGGCTTGCTCTTGGGATTTCCAATAATCTCGATTTTGAAATCGCCTCGCGTTAGATAGGCAAAATAAAGGTCTGGCAACCCTTCTACTTGCCAGCGTACTTCCTCTTCAAATCCCATTACTTCTTTGTAAAAAGTGACGTTTTCTTCAAAATTTACTACCCCAATAGCAATATGGTCGGCTTTCATTGATGCCAACCCTTTATCAGTATTGGTGATTTCATTGTTTGCAAAACTGTAGATGACTATACTTGCTACTACGATTGCGATTGTTGTTACTATTTTTTTCATTATTTCTAAATTTTATAAGTTATTGTTTGAATTAAAAGTTGATGTTTATATCATGAGAGGATAGGTTTTCCATCAAATGGTCTTCTGATGATGTACCAGGAATGGAAACCACATTTGGAGAATGGTTAAGTAACCAAGACAATGATAATTGGTTTACAGAAACACCTTCTTGTCTAGCTTTCGCGAAAGCCATATCATTCCAGGCATTTTTTGCAACTGGCGTATGCGCTATAAAAGCTATATTTTCGTTATTGGTTTTTTGAACCACATTTTCATAGCGTCCGTCTTTAAAGCTAAAGGCATTTTGAACAGCCTCAATTTTGGCGACAGACTGTGCTTTTTCCAGTTGCTCGACCGTTACATTGGAAATACCAATATGTTTAATCTTCCCTTCCTGTTGAAGTCGCAAAAGAGCCCCTACAGATTCCTTAATCGGAATATTGGGGTCAACGGTATGTAGAAAGTAGAGGTCAATGGTTTCCCTTTCCAATCGTCTTAAACTACCTTCGACAGCAGTTCTCAAATAATAAGGATGGCCAATACGTAACACCGCTCCAGGCTTATATTTAACAAATCCTCCTTTCGTGGCGACCATTACTTTGTCTTTATATGGGGCGACCGCCTCAGCAACTAAAAGCTCGGAGGTATAAGGTCCGTAAGCATCTGCGGTATCAATAAAATTGACCCCATTTTCTATTGCGGTTCTAATTACCTTAATGGCATTTTTTTTGTTTGGGGTATCTCCCCAGATTCCCGGGCCTGTAGTTGCTCGCATAGTACCGAAACCAATTCTGTTGATTTCAAAATCTCCTAGTGTAAATGTTTTATTTGTTTGCATTGTATACTGTGTTTTTAGTTACAGTACAAAGGTGGGACCGATGGGAAGGGTTTTTATGGTGAAGAAGTAAGGTCTACTGGTGAAAATTCCAGTTTTTATAAAAAAGTTCTACTATTTACGGTAATCAGATGGCGAAAAACCAGTTTTTTGTTTGAAGAACTTGGTAAAATTGGAGGCGTCCTGAAATTTTAGAAAGAAGGCAATCTCATTTATGGCCATATCCGTATTGTTGAGAAGGGAACGTGCTTCAAGTGCGATTCTATCCGAGAGTATCTCTTTGGGTGTCCTCCCAGTTGCTTTTTTAAGAACCTCACCTAGGTAGGTGGGATTAATATTAATTTTTTCAGCTATTTCAGAAACACTTAATAGTCGTTCTACCTTGTCTTGGGTAATCTCATACAAGTGTTGCTCAACGATTTCTTCGAAACGTTTTACAATACGATTCTGTTTGGTTTCTTTTTGACCTTGATAAAGAAGATTATAGTGTTCGATACTCTGGTGCATAATTAGCTCCAGCAAAGATTTTGCTTTTTCAAAACGATGAGGGCTTGACGAATAACTAATGTTGTACAAATGCTGAAACATTTGTTCTGTTTCATATAAAACTTCATGGTCTAGTTTAACCACCACCTTTGAAGTTATCTTAAACCCATCAAAGTTGGTCACCAATTTTTTTAGTGAGGGATGATCTTCAAAAAAACCGTCCATAAAAACAATCACATAGCCCTGCCATTGTGATAACCGGTTGAAATAGCGCAAGTGCTGTGGTGCTTGAAAGTAGATACTGCCATCGGTAATATGATAATCTGAGAGCCCGATCTTATAGGCTGCTTCACCTTTATTGAGTAGAATGATTGAATACGTATCACTTCTGAAGATACTTGTCTCCTTCACCCAAGTATTGGGGGTGTCGGAAAACTTGTGGATGTGGAAATCTGCACTTAAAGGCTTAACGGTTTTAAGGCCCTCCAATAAGGTGTAAATATCCTTGTAGTAGTTGGTGTTTGATTTCACCTAGGTAAGATAGAGAATAAAAGAACAGTGACCCCATTACTGGGAAGTCACCGTTCTGTCCAACACTAAACTTGTTGTGTGTTGTTATTTGGATTCTTGTAGTTTCATTGTGTTAAATTGATTGTCAATTTCTTCTTCAGCAATAATTTCCCATCCACCACCTAAAGCTTTGTAAATAGCGATTAACGATGTGGCCGAAGCAATTTCGCTTATAGCTAATTGGTTTTCTGCTTGTAACAAGGTGTTGTCCGCACTTAAGTAGTCAATAAAACTGTCAAGGCCAGCGTTGAATCGTTTTTTGGCAATTCCAGCAGCTTCTGCACTGGCAACCGATGATTTTCGTAAGGTTTCCCTACGTTCCAATTCATTGGTGTAATTGGTCATAGCTGTGCTAATTTCTTCCAAAGCTTCCAAAACGGTTTTTTCGTATTGTTGGAGAGCAGCTAATGTCAAGGCATCATTCTGATTGATTTGTTGTTTAACTCTTCCCAAATTGAAAGCCGCCCAGCTTATATTGGGAAAAATGCTCCAAGTAAAGGATTCATTGCTTCCAAAATTGGAGAAATCTACTGCGGAAAACCCAATGGAACCTCCAAATTGAATATTGGGATACAGCTCTGCTACAGAAAGATTGTAACGCGCAATTTGTTGTTGCAATTGAGCTTCTGCCCGTCTCACATCGGGGCGTCTTCGCAATAAGTCGGACACATTTCCCACACCAACTGAAACTGGTAAACTTGGAAGTGGCTTTTTGTTTACTACGGTCTCATCCAAATTTCCAGGTACTTCCCCAATCAAAACACTCAAGCTGTTTTTGAGCGCTTGAATTCTCGCTTTTAGCGGGGGGATAGTGGCACGTGTGTTTTCCAACTGAGCTAAGGCACGTGAAACATCCAAACTGTTGCTGGTTCCAGCATCCTTTAAGCGAACTGTTAAATCATAGGTGGCTTGTTGACCATTTAGGTTTCGTTGGGCGATATCCAACTGGTATTGTGCGCCTCTGAATTCCATGTAGTTTCTTGCCACTTCAGCAAAAATGCTGACGTACACACCCTGCATATCGGCAAGAGCGGATTGTTGGTTGGCATAAGCTCCCTTAATTCGGTTGGATACCCTACCAAAAACATCGGTTTCCCAAAACGCATCAAAACTCGAATTATAAGTAGTGAAGGTTGGATTCGCCCCTGGAACAAAAATATTCTCCCCCAAACGGGTTCTTGTAACATCTCCATTGGCCGTTACCGTAGGTAATCTGTCCAATTTTGTACTTTTTAATGCTGCACGGGAAGCATAGAAATTGGCGATGGCCGCGTTAATGTCTAAGTTATGCTTTCTGGCTTTCTCAATTAAAGTATCCAAAACGGGATCGTTAAATTCGGACCACCATTCAGTCACTACTTGACTTTGAGCTTCTTCAAAAGAAGAATGGTCAGTTACATTTTCTAGGTAATTTTCGTCAACATCAATTTTTGAGTTGACTTCGAAGTCCCTTTTGGTAACCCCACAGGAAACCAATATGAGGGACAATACTGTTATTAGCGTTAGATTTTTCATCATTTCTATGTTTTTATTTGTTCAAATTTCGGTCAGATTGGGTGCTTTCAGTTAACCAAAAACACCCCTCTTTTGACCAAAATCTAATATGTTAATGTGCTGTTTGAATTTGATGTCTTGCTACCTCGACCGTTTGGGTCTTTTTTGTTTTGGTAGTCCATTTTCTACCGAGGTAATAGAATACCGGAGTTAAGAAGATTCCGAATAAGGTCACACCAAGCATTCCGCTGAAAACGGCGATACCTAAAGCATTTCTCAGCTCGGCGCCTGCACCGGTAGCTATGGCTAAAGGCACAACTCCTAAAATGAATGCCATTGCTGTCATCAAAATAGGGCGTAAGCGTAGCTTGGAAGCCTCGATAACAGCTGTTCTTAGGTCTTTTCCTTGGTCTTCCAATTGCTTGGCAAACTCCACAATCAAGATGGCGTTTTTACTTGCGAGACCGACTAGGACGACCAACCCAATCTGTACCATAATGTTGTTGTCCAATCCGGCAAGGTCTATTCCCACCATTGCTGATAGCAGTACCATGGGAACGATGAAGATGACGGCCAGCGGAAGAACCAAACTTTCAAATTGTGCTGCTAAAAGCAAGAAAACAAATACTACAGCTAGTAGGAAAGCGATTCCGGCTGTATTTCCTGTTTGTTTTTGTTGGTAGGCCATTTCGGTCCACTCGAAGGAAATACCTTGAGGTAAAATTTCTGCAGCCAATTCTTCCATTCTATCCAAAGCCTGTCCGGTACTATACCCTGGAGCAATATCTCCGACCAATGACGCGGATGGATAGAGATTAAATCTTGGAATCCTGTTGGGTCCTGCAATATCTTTTTGGGTACTGATGGTTCCTAGTGGCACCATATCCCCATTTTGGTTTCGCACCTTTATTCTCGAAATATCATCTGGTGTCAATCTGTTTGGAGCATCCGCTTGAGCAGTTACTTGGTAGGTTCTTCCCAAATAGTTGAATTCATTTACGAAAGCGGAGCCTAGATATACTTCCAAAGATTGGAAGACTTCAGCCACATCGATACCTAATTGTTCTGCTTTTACGCGGTCAATGTCCAAATACAATTGAGGTGTCTGGTTATTGAAGAAGGTAAAGACGCTGTTTAGTTTAGGGTCTTGATTAGCGGCGGCGGCTAGTTGGTAGGTGGCGTTCAATAGGGCATCAGTACCTAGATTGGCTCTGTCTTGAACCATCATTCTAAACCCACCAGCGTTACCAATACCACGAACAGAGGGAGGTGGAATGACCACGACAAAAGCATCATCCACTTCTGCCATCTTTGCTCTCAAGGTTCCTAATAACTCCTCATATCCAATTCCTTTTTCGGCTCTAACATCAAAGTCTTCAAGGGTTACGAAAATCGCTGCAGCATTGGTAGCATTGGTAAAAGATGCCCCATCGAATCCAGTGAAAGATACGGTATTGGCAACACCGTCAACTTCCAGTAAAGTATCTATGGCATCTTTTACGACTTCATCTGTTCGACTTAATGATGAGCCAGGTGGTAATTGGATAGCGGTAATAAAATACTGTTGGTCCATCGCTGGTACAAATCCACTGGGGACTCGATTGAATTCAAATCCTGTAAGGGCTATCAATCCTCCATAGACTACCATGACCATGGTACTGGTTCTGACCAATTTTCCAACGCTGTTGCCGTATCGAATGGATAATCCATCCATAAAACGGTTGAAACCGTCACCGACAAATTTTAAAGGCCGCAATAACAAGGGTGTTTTTTTGTTTGGGTCGTGTGCTTCGTGGCGCATCAATAATGCGGCCATAGCTGGACTTAAGGTCAAGGAAACGAAAACTGAAATGGCGGTAGCCACCGCGATGGTCAATCCAAATTGTTTGTAAAACTGTCCTGAGATACCCTCAAGAAAAGTCGTTGGAATAAAAACGGCAATCAATACCAATCCAATGGCGACCAAGGCACCTCCAACTTCATTCATGGTTTTACGGGCCGCATCTTTTGGCGATAAACCCTCCTTAAGATAGCGTTCCATGTTTTCTACTACCACGATGGCATCATCCACAACAATACCTATGGCAAGAACAAGTCCGAAAAGTGTTAGGTTATTTAATGAGAAACCTAAGCCTTGCATTACGGCAAACGTTCCTATCAAGGAAACAGGGATGGCCAAAATTGGAATGATGGCAGCCCTCCAAGACTGTAAAAAAAGTAGAATTACGAAGACAACAAGTAAGATGGCCTCAAAAATGGTATGATAAACTTCATCGACTGATTTTTGTACAAATTCCGTTGGATTGTAAGCAATTTTATATTCCAAGTCTTCAGGGAAATCCACTGAAAGTTCTGCTACTTTTTCCTGAATGGCGGCGGCAGTTTCAAGAGCATTTCCCCCAGGCTGTTGGTAAATGGGCATGGCAATAGCTGGGTCTTTACCTAAATAGCCTTTGGTGGCATAATTTTGAGCGCCCAATTCCACTCGACCTACATCTTTCAATTGGACGATACGACCATTTTCCCCGGTCTTGATAATAATGTTTTCAAACTGTTCTTGGGTCACCAGTTTTCCTTGGGTCTGAATATTGACTTCAAAAGCGGACTGGCTTCCAGAGGGCAGGGTGTTCAATGTTCCACTGGCAATTTGAACGTTCTGTGCCCTTAGGGCGGCAACAACTTCACCTGCAGTCAAATCGAGATTGGCAATCCTATCGGGGTCTAACCATATACGCATGGCGTATTCTGCGGCACCAAAGATTTGGATATCCCCGACACCTTTTATACGGGCAATTTGGTCAATCATTTGAAGTGTGGCATAATTACCGATGTAGGTTTGGTCATATGTTTTGTTAGGGGAATACATATTAACCACCATTAAAATATCTGGAGATACCTTATTAGTGGTAATGCCCAACCGACGAACGGATTCTGGTAATCGAGGTTCCGCTATCGCGACTCTATTCTGTACCTGTACCTGGGCACGATCCAAATCAGTCCCCAATTCAAAGGCTACCTGAAGGGTAACCACACCATCGGCTGAAGATTGGGATGTCATGTAAATCATTCCCTCAACGCCATTGATTTCCTGTTCCAATGGAGTGGCCACGGTTTCGGAGAGTGTTTGCGCATTGGCTCCTGGATAAATTGCTACCACTTGAACAGTAGGTGGTGCAACATCAGGGAATTGTGATACAGGCAACGATACGTATGCCAAACCGCCCACGATTACGATCAGGATGCTAAGCACCGCTGCGAAAATGGGCCTATTGATAAAAATGTGACTGAATTTCATGATTTCTATTTTTTTAGTGTTGGACTGTCCCAAGGGATTTCCTTTGGGCAGTAGTATCCCTGTTGCACTCTTTGAACCACGCTTGACCCGTGGAGAGGGCAATACTGGAATACAATATGTTTTTTGGGTATATGCTTACTGGGCAGATGTCATGGCAAGGACGTCTTCCGTTTCCGTTAAGGATTTTTGGATAGGACTTACCGCAACACCAGGTCGAATCTTCTGAATGTTGTTAGTAATGAGCAGGTCTTCGGGAGACAGTCCATTTCGAACAATTCGTAATCCATTGGTATGCAAAGGACCGAGTTCTATGTTTTTTGTGGCAACCATATTGCCCTCACCCAATACATAAACAAAACGAACCGATTGATTGGTTCCAATGATTTCATCTGGTATAAGGATAGCCTCGTGTTCTGCACTACCTAACAATCTGGCTTTACCAAACATTCCAGGCTCAATTAAACCGTCCTTGTTTTCCAAAGTGGCCCTTCCCTCTATGGTACCAGTACTTCTGTCAATTTCGTTATCAACAAAGTCCATCACCGCTTCATGTACATACTCTTCTTCATCTTGGAGTTTCAAAAAGACCGGATTGGCAGTTGAGCGCGAAGAACTTCTTTCACCATTTTGGGCCAAACGTGAATATTTCAAGTAATCAGATTCACTTCCCCTGAAATAGAAGTGGATAGGACTTGTAGACACGATGGTCGTTAGCGACGTTGAGTTGGAAGAACCTCCATCAATTAAATTTCCCACATTGACCATATCGCGGCTTACACGTCCTGAAATAGGTGCCTTTACTTTAGTGAATTCAAGGTTTAACTTGGCATTATCTACAGAAGCTTGTGCCAGTTGTAATGCCGCTTTAGCCCCTGCCAATGCTTGCTTTCGGCTGTCATATTCTTCAGCGGAAACCGCTCCTGATTCTCGTAATGACTGAACACGAGCATAGTTGTCCTGTGCTATGGTTAATCTGGCTTGGGCTTGTCCATAGCTCGCCCTTGCTTGATTTAAGGCAATTTTAAAAGGTCTCTGATCTATAGTAAATAAGACATCTCCCTTACTTACCGACTGACCATCTTTAAAACTCACGTTTTCTATATACCCGCTCACCCTTGCACGGACCTCTACTCGGTTACTGGCCTCAAAGCGACCAGTATATTCATCCCATTCGGTTATTTTCTCGAATACGGGATTGGATACTTCCACAGGTAATCCCTGAGGTTCATTCTGTGCAGTTTCCTTTACTTCTTTCTCTTCAAAAGCAGAAAGAAGTAAGATGGCCATAAGGCCAAGCATCATCGCAAAAATCAAGTAGACTTTTGCCTGAAATTTTACTGTTTTTAATTCAATTGTTTTCATTGTACTGTATTTGAATATTGTGTTTAATTAAATTTTACAGTACAAATGTATTCCAGGAACAACCCTAGGAGTTAACCAAAATCAAAGGGTAAATGACCAAAATTTAAGATGTAAGCCATAACCCAAAAAACATAACACATTCCAAGGTGCAATCACAGATCCTCATTCAATGGATGAAAAAAGATTCCTCCATAAAAACCATGTTTTTTAGCATACATGATAGAATTAAAAACTTTTGGAACCTTTAATATTATTGGTCAGTTTTTTGTATTTAAGTCAATTCTTCTCCAAGTATGGCAATAAACTTCTTTTGGTTAGGGTGAAGCCAAAGTATTTAACCCTGTCAATGTTTACTAAAGTCCCATCTTTGTAAAGAAACCCAAAATATTCCTGCCTTGGACTATATTTCCCTTTCCCAGACACCTAATGAACTCACGACGTTTTTGCAAAAGAAGGGGTGGCTCTCCCCAAAAGATGCCCCTGTAGTTTCCATAGACCGAGCCGGCGAAGGGAACATGAACGTAGTGCTACGCGTAAAAACGGGCCATCGTTCCTTTATATTAAAGCAATCACGTCCGTACGTGGAGAAATACCGACAGATTCCGGCTCCTTTGGAACGCATTGCCGTGGAACATCGATTCTACCAAGATATACACAGTAGCTCCCAACAAAAGCATTTTCCAAAAATACTGGGATACGATCCCCGAGACCATATACTCATGCTCGAGGATCTGGGTCGTTGTGATGATATGACCTCCTGCTATGCAGAGCGGGAAATAAAAGACAACCAAATTCATGAACTTATTCATATTGCAAAGACCATTCATACTACGCCTACAGCCAAAGGCTTTCCTAAAAACTTGGCTCTTCGAAAATTAAACCATCAACATATTTTCGAATTGCCCTTCATGACTGACAATGGCTTTTCGTTGGACGATGTGCAATCTGGATTGCAGGCGCTGTCCATGCCCTACAAACGGGATAGGCAGTTGAAAGAAAAGGTAAAACAACTTGGGGAACGCTATTTAGGTTCAGGTAAGGTCTTAATTCACGGCGACTATTATCCGGGTAGTTGGATGACGTGCATGGATAAAATATATGTCATCGACCCTGAATTTTGTTTCATAGGCTTAGCCGAGTTCGATTTGGGGGTCATGGCGGCCCACCTTATTATGGCCACGATGAAAACTGACTACCTTGACACCATTGGCGAATACTACGGGGAGAACGTGAGTTTGGAACTCACCAGCCAAATAGCGGGAACGGAAATCATACGACGCATTATAGGACTCGCACAATTGCCCCTGTCACGAACTTTGGACGAAAAGGCGTATCTTTTACAGGAAGCACGAAACTTGGTCATTGCGCATTAATTCAAACACATGTCCTCAGGAACCCCCTTTTTAATTGTGGTTTTGACCATACTGCTATTTTCCTGCGCGGAGGAAAACCACAAATTGGTTTTGCCCGACCCAGGCATACCAACCTATGGAAAACAAAAAATCAACCTTTCCCAAGAAGAACTTAAGGATCGAATTCTTGGAGCATTGGTAGGCTCCGCCATTGGTGACGCGATGGGGTTATCGACCGAAATGTGGAACCGTGGTGATATTCAACGTCAGTACGGTTACATTACTGGGTTGACACCGGCCCTATCAAACAAGTCACCGGAAGGATCATGGGCCCATAGTTTACCGGCCGGGGCCACTACTGACGATACCCGATGGAAGGTAGCACTGACCCATTATATTACCGAACATCACCCCAAATTGAACGCTGAGAATTTTGCCCAGTTCATTATTGCTTATTATCAGGACAATACCGCCACCCTGGCCGATAAAACGGTACTTACGCAACCCGACAGTTTGGACGCTAGAATTAAAAAAATCAATTGGATCAAGGAATGGGCACGGGTGGCACTGGCCTTTAAAGAAGATACTAAAGCCTACCTAGGGGCGCGGGACCGCTTCTATGGTGGTGAAATAAGTTGTGCTGGTCTGCTCTATGCACCCATGTTAGGACTGTTGGCTCCCAATGCCCTGTCTGCCTATGATTTGGCCTATAAACATACTCTTTTTGATATCGGGTATGGCAAGGATATTTCAAGCATCGCAGCGGTGATGTGCAACATGGCCCTACAGACCCAAGACATGGACAGTATTTTGCAGGCATACACCCTTATTGATCCCTATGCCTATCAGGATAGCCGGCTCATAGGACGAATTTCAAGAAGTATCGCCATAGGGGTTGAGCATTATGTTAATAATGCCTTGGATATCAACAATATACCCCTATCGCAATCATTGGTACTCAATGACAGTCTTATTTTAGGAAAAATAGGGGATACTCCAGCCATCGTTGTGCACAAAGACTCCATTAGAATTAAAATTCCTGAAAACTATCCAGGGAGCGCTTTGGATTGGTATCGGCAAGATGCGATATATCGGGCCTTGGAACAAAACCAACACAGGATTGCTTTCCAGGCCGGAGAAATCTGGGAAATATTGTACGCCGGACTCCTCTATGGTGATGGGGATTTTACAAAAACCTTGCAGTTCATCATCAATTATGGACGAGATAATGATACCGTGGGCGCTGTGGCCGGTATGATTCTAGGGGCTAAAGAAGGTTATGTGAAACTTCCGGAACAATTAAAAAAGGAGGTTCTTCACATTAATAAAGACCTCCTTGGCATTGACCTGGAAGCTCTCGCCCAAGAATTGACCGAATTGGCTTATTCAGAATAATGATAACCTTTTGTCCCTTCCAAGACGATAAGAAGTCCTATCCCTTGATTTCCAAAATCTGTCGAATCATTTGGTTGGTAAAGCCCCATTCATTATCGTACCACGTCATTACCTTTAATAAATCGCCATCGACCACCCTAGTCATGCCCAAATCCACTGTTGAGGCATAGGGACTCTTTATAATATCCGAGGAAACAATGGGTTCGTCAGTAACGGCCAAAACCTCAGCATAACGTTCTGTTTGGGATTCTTCCATCAAAATCCCGTTGATCTCTTCTGGTGTCACTTCGTTTTCGGTGACAAAGGTCATATCGGAAATGGATCCCACGGGGACCGGAACCCGAATGGCCACCCCATCAAACTTGCCCGCATATTGCGGTAGTGTTTTCGTCGTGGCAATGGCTGCTCCCGTAGTGGTAGGAATTAGATTTTGTGCGCCCGCCCTTCCCATTCTAAAGTTCTTTTTTGAAGGGGCATCCACTATACCTTGAGAAGCCGTATATGCGTGTACCGTGGTCATGATGGCCTTTTTTATACCCACTCGGCGACCAAGAATCTCTACAACCGGGCTAATGTTGTTTGTGGTACAACTGGCACATGAAAATACACTCACATTGCCGTCCTCGGAATTTACGCCATGGACCACGGTAGGTGTGTCTACACTCTTTGTTGGGGCTGAGATGACCACTGTTTTTGCACCCGCTTGCAAGTGCCGTTCCGCATCTTCGCCCTTGGTGAATACACCCGTACTTTCAATCACCAAGTCCACCTCTTTTTCCTTCCAGGGCAAATCCTCCGGATTACGGATTGAAGTGTACTTTATGTGTTGCCCATCCACCACAAGAACATCATCGTTATGGGAAACTTCGTTTTCATAAATTCCATAGACCGTGTCATACTTCAACAAGTAAGCCGTGTTCTCTATGGACACTATATCATTCACTGCCACCACCTCTAGGCCCAGGGTATCGTTGATTACTTTTAGGGCCGCTCTTCCTATGCGTCCCATTCCATTGATTGCTATGCGCATTTTTTTGTGTTATTAACATTGGTTTCTGTGTTCCTTAGTCTTTCTGAACACCAAAAAATTACAAGAATCCTTACCACGCTTCTCCATTTTCATATGACCAAAAGGCCAGCATTTCTTTCCAAGAAGATCGAATTACCATTTATAAAGAATTCCCTACCAATCATAAAGATTAACCCCAGTTGAACTATGGTTTTTTTTACTTTCAATTCATTAATTAACCTCTTGAACGATGAACACTACTGGAGAAAGACTCGGTTATTTTTGTTGGTATTTGGTTTTGGGATTGTCCATAGCATTGTTGCTATCCAATCTGTTCCTTTACTTTAATTAATTCGATTTCCAAACCGATTGCATTGCATTGATTTTCAAATCCCTGATTTGAAAATCATTGGATGACAGATTTTCAATGGATAATTGCGTATACGGTTGGGACGGGAATAGTTGGTCCGTCATTGCATACTGACCTCCATTTACAAAGACTTCTATCGACGACCGATCCAAATAAATGGAAAAACCCAGGTTATCTGAAACTTCTTTCAATGCTGCATAGTGCAACTTATTGCCAAATTCATAATTGAAATCCCTAGTTCCAGATGAAGTTCTATCTAACATCAAGAGGGAACTCGCCGAATCCAAAATCAGTACTGTTTTTTCACCTGCCAAATTGGAAAAAGTCAATTTAAAATCCTTGGCCGGCACCGAAAATGATATGTTGGATTCCCCTAAAAGCGGATTTGATGTCTCATGTGCTTCCCCGGCAGGAATGGAGACGGTTTCCCCTTTGGAGGTCGCCATCAAGTCGTCAACGGATGACAGGGGATAATTGTACAACACATAAGCGTCATTACTCTTTTTTAAGGACAGTTTCCTAGGTAAGGTCATGGCACTTCGCCACGTTGTTGCAGGCGTATTCAATGCATATTGCCAATTACTCATCCATCCAATGAATAGGCGTTCCCCGTTTGGGGTATTATTATAGGTTACCCCAGCATAGTTGTCGGTACCCCAATCCAACCACTTGTAATCCATTTGTTTGCTGGTAAAGGTAGTCCCGTCAAAGTCTCCCACAAAATATTGGGTTCCGCTTCCCCCATTGGGCGCACCATTACCTATGCTTATGATGAGCACCCATTTCTCTTCTTCGGAACCTTCCACCTTCATCTTGAACAAATCAGGACACTCCCACACCCCGCCTTTAGCTCCTTGATTTTTTCCAAAATCACTTATGTTGTCCCATTCCTTTAAGTTTTTGGAACGATAAAGTTTGACAAAATCCCCAGCAACCAAGACCATGATCCAACTTTGGGAATCCTTATGCCAAAACACTTTGGGATCCCTTAAATCCCGAATACCGGTATTGCCAATTACTGGATTTCCATCATACTTTTTCCAAGTATCCCCATTATCTAAACTGTAAGCAATTCCCTGCGTTTGAAAGGTGTTGCCACCACTCTTTTCACCTTGCATGTTGTGGTAGGTGAAAATGGCCACTAAGGGCACCTTGCCATCCATGCCAAAACCGGAGGTATTGTTTTTGTCGACCACAGCGCTACCCGAGAAAACAAGTCCTTTTCCATCCGGAAATAGCGCAATGGGTTTATGCTCCCAACGCACCATATCGGTACTCACGGCATGGCCCCAGTGCATAGGCCCCCAAACAGTGGCATGAGGATAATATTGATAGAATAAATGGTAAACGCCATCATTATAAACCAACCCATTGGGATCGTTCATCCATCCGGAATCTGGTGTAAAATGGTATTGTGGCCGATGAAGTTCTTGATAGGTTTTAGTAGTTGCAACTTCAATACCTTCCTTTGACCTTGTTTCACTATTGCAAGCTATAACAACCATGAAAATAACCAATGGAATCCAACGAGCGCACATAATCGTCTTTTAAGGTTTCACACAAGATAACCAAAAAGTTAATCTTCAATCTAGGTATTAGTATCTTTGACTTCTAAGTCTCTACATGCGGCAGTATATCTTATTTACCCTTGCCCTCTCTTGTTACTTTTTGGGGCAATCACAGAAAACCATTGAAAAAACATTGGACAGGTTCAATACGGGTTCCGTGCCCTACATCACCATTGAGCAGTTAAAAAGCGATACTATTTCCCTCCTGTTGGATACGCGTAAAAGGGAAGAATTTGAAGTAAGCCATTTACAGCGTGCCCAATGGGTGGGTTTTAAAGAATTTGATATTGAGAAAATCCGTCGAGAAATCCCGGATTCCAGCACTCCTGTGATCGTATATTGTTCTATTGGGGTGCGCTCAGAACAGATTGGAGAAAAATTGCAAAAAGCGGGGTATTCCAATATCAAAAACCTCTATGGGGGAATTTTTGAATGGAAGAACCAAGGCAATACTGTTGTGGATTCAACGAAACAGCCCACGGAAAGAGTACATGCTTTTAGTAAGCACTGGGGAAAATTACTGACCAAAGGCGATAAGATATATTCGTTAAAAAAAGAGCAGCTTGAAATCCAGCACTGACCTTCTACTTATCTTCACCCGGAACCCAGAACTGGGAAAGTGCAAAACACGCCTCGCCGCTAAAGTGGGCGATAGGGCCGCTTTGAATATTTACAAGTTCTTACTTCAACATACCGTCAACATTACGGAGCACCTGACCATGGATAAAAGTGTGTATTATTCCGAAGAAATATGGAAAAATGACATTTGGAAGAATGATGTGTATCAAAAAAAGCTTCAAAACGGTAGTAATTTAGGAGAACGAATGATGAATGCCTTTGTAGATGGGTTTGAACATGAATACCAAAAAATAGTGGTTATCGGTAGTGATATGTACGACCTTTCCAAAGTTGATCTGGAGGAAGCATTTTCTAAATTGGACCATCATGATTTTATCCTTGGCCCTGCGGAAGATGGCGGTTATTATTTATTGGGAATGAAGAAACTTAAGGCGGCTATTTTTCAAAATAAGGATTGGGGCACTTCAACAGTACTGAAGACTACACTGAACGACCTGACCAATAGGGATTATGGCCTTTTGCCTTTAAAAAATGATGTGGACCATTATGAAGATATTCAACATCTTGAAGCATTTCAACCCTTCTTAAAACACCTAAAAAATGACTAAAAAACAATTGGACGAATCCGTTGCCTACTTAAAAAACAAGGGGTTTGATGATCCCGAAATCGGGATAGTTTTAGGAACTGGCTTAGGGCAATTGGTCAATGAAATTGAGGACCCCATTGAGGCCCATTATAACCAAATTCCCTATTTCCCATTGGCCACGGTCGAATTCCATACGGGAAAGTTGATATACGGTACCATAGCGGACAAAAAAGTAGTGGTGATGCAAGGGCGTTTCCACCTTTACGAAGGGTATGATTTTTTGGATGTCACCTACCCAGTACGGGTTATGAACCAATTGGGCATAAAGAAATTGTTTGTTTCCAATGCTGCCGGAGCCCTTAACCTCAATTTCAGGAAAGGAGAGATTATGTTGATTGAAGATCATATTAATCTTCAGGGAGGTTCTCCACTGGCTTTTAAAAACGTGGCGGAATTCGGTGATCGATTTGTAGACATGATGGAGCCCTATGACATAGGAATGCGAAAAAAGATAGAAGAAATTGCCAAGAATGAAGGAATCGACATTCAAAAAGGAGTTTACGTTTCTGTTGTCGGTCCTCAACTGGAAACTAAGGCAGAGTATCGTATGCTCAAAATCATGGGGGCAGATGCGGTTGGTATGAGTACCGTCCCGGAAGTTATCGTAGCCAACCATTTAAAACTGCCCGTGATGGCTGTCTCCGTGCTCACGGATGAGTGCGATCCAGATAACCTGCAACCCATCAATATTCAAGAGATTATTGAAATAGCAGGAAAAACCGAACCCAAGATGGTAAGGCTGTTTAAGGAACTGATCCATCAACTTTAATACGTAGTATGTAAGGATACACCCCTTTTCCCTACTCTATTTGGAAAAGGATTGCTTTTCTATGAACAATGCCCCTGGAATCAGCGTCATTATTCCCACCTATAATGAAGCCCAAGGTTTAGGTCAACTCTTATTGCACCTGGACGCTATTATGGACAAAAATATAGTGAGGGAAATCATAACTGTGGACGGACAGAGTACCGACGCTACCAGAAAAATTGCACGGCATCATGGGGTGACGGTTTTGGAAACTTCTAAGGGACGTGCCAAGCAAATGAACTTTGGTGCCCATGCTGCCAAAGGAGAAATCCTCTACTTTTTACATGCGGATACCTTTCCCAAAAAAGGTTTTGAAAGACTCATCTTGGAAGGCGTTGCAGATGGCTATGAAGCCGGATGTTTTAGAATGAAGTTCGATACCCAAAATCTATTTTTACGCTTTTTTGCCTATTTATCCAAAATTAACCACTCGCTATGTAGGGGTGGGGACCAATCGCTTTTTATTACCAGAAAAAGATTTTTACAAAATGGTGGGTTTAACGAACGGTACTTTATCTATGAGGACACTGAATTTATAAGAAGACTCTACAAAAATTTAAAATTCAAGGTCCTACATGACCACGTGATTACCTCTGCACGAAAATATCGGGAAAAAGGGTGGCTAAAAGTACAGTTCCACTTTGGAATGATTCATTTGAAAAACTACATGGGAGCAAAACCGGAAGCGCTTTACGCCTATTATCAACGAAATTTACTTCGTTAAGAATCCTTCTCCAAAGTCGATAAAAAGCCCTCGGTACGTCTACCAAGGGCGATTTGGGGGAATTTGCAAAAAAATAGGTCAGTCTATTCCTCAATGGATAAATTGGCGAAATCCGTAAGCACTCCGTTTGTGATGATATTTGTCAATAGTTTTTCGCGGGGACTAATGGAAATTCTCTCAGTGGTATTGGTTTTATCAGTACCATAGATATCAATCATCGTTACTGGAGGAAGTACGTTCTTGGCAAGGTATAGATTGTTACTGTTTTCAAAAATCTCAACGGTATTTTCTTTGGACTTCCTAATACTATTTTTAGTGAAAATTCCCTGGAGCGTTTGGGCAAAACGTTCACCTTCGGGACTTTTCCCATGGTGAAAAATGGAAACCTCATAGTACTTACTGCTCTCCGCATTTTCATTAAAGTTGAGTACGACCACCCTTTGATATTTTCCCACATTCTGCAAATAGTGGGTATTGATGGTCCCAACAAAATGCTGCATCTGCTTTCTATCCGCAATGGCGTTCTCAACTCCCAAATTCGATTCCCCCAACAAAATTTCACTTTCTTCTTCCAATTCCTCTACCAAATACACTCTGGCCCCATGAACCATGAGCTCTTTGGCAACATTCCTCATGATTTGATTTCTGGTGTTCTCAAGTTGTGTTGATTCCTTGATACCATTAATCCCAGGCAACAAATAGAGGACGGCCTCATGCAACTTATCGCTTTTAGGGGAAATCTTCGCCAGCTCCTCATCGAAAATGGGAAGGTCCTTCTTTACATCCTCTGTAACGTTAAGAGCCATTTTTTTAAAGGAATCGGGAGCATCAGGAATCAAGTATTCCTTTCCCAAATAAAGTTGACTTCCATTTTTTATGTTTGCCTCATTGAGTTCAACGAACTCTGCATAATACTTGGAAGGGTCCAAACCCTGTTTTCTCAGTAGGGAAAAAATGCCGTCTCCCTGTTCCGCTTTGACCTTGATGGTCTGCGCAGATACAAAAAAACAGGTGCCAAGGAATAAAGTAACCAGCATTAATCTCATAAAAGTAGTCGTCTGTAATCCCAACAAATATAATATCTAATCGATGAAATGCAAAAAATACCGATGAAATACATCAGAAATATTGACCTATTCCAAAAACCACCCCCCTAGCAGCTTCTTTGGTAACCCCATGCCCATAGTCTATACGGAAAATGGCATTGAAAATTCGTTTGTGGATGAGCCTGATTCCTACACCCGGATAAATCCTCAGATTTTGACTATCAGCAAAGTCCCCAAAATCCCCACCGGGATTCCTCCAACTTCCTCCATCCAAAAATACGTTTCCTTGCAGTACAAACCAATCCTTTTCTATTAAAGAATATCGATATTCCGTATTCAAAACAATTGCTCCCGTACCCCTATCGATAATATTCCCAACCCCTCTTATGTTTAGGTTATTATCTACGGCAAAAGGTGCAAAAGGGGTATCAACATTGCTCGCCAGTCCAAGGCGCAATCTTGAAGCCCAGTTTCCTCGTTGCCCCACCCTTTTGAAATAGGAAAAATCATTGAACCCTATCAAAAAATCGGGTAGCGCGTCACTTGTACTGGTTACATATTGTAGGTTCAAATTACTTCGAAAACCATCCAAATAGTGATAATAGTAGGTTATTCCATCATAATTGTACAACAATTTCACCAAGAACTTATCTACTATCAAATCTTGGGGCACCTGTGGGTCGGTGGCTCCAGAGATATAGTCATAGTCCTCCGTGAAAAAATTCAATCCAAGCTCCAACCGATTTTTAAAGTTGAATTCGTAAAGGCCTAGTATTTCTATAGAAGTATTATTGTACTTGTAATCTGCTGTACCACTATCCAAAAAAACAGGTTCCTGGGTAGTCAGATCTTGATAATTTAGGGCCAGACCCAATTTGTTTGAGAACAAATAGGGAGCGCGTACATTTAAACCAAAAGATCCAAATACATCGTATTGGTAAAAAGCACCTAATGTAATATTCTGCCCTAAAAAATTAAATTCCTGCAATCCTATTCTAAATGCAAATTCGTCATCATTTGAAGTGAAAATGTTTGCAAATGGAATCAATGTAAAATTTTCTTCTATACCATAGACCACAGTATACGCATTGGCAATTTCTGTTTCCAACACCTGAAAGTACGCATGTGCTACCGAGGGTAAGCGTATCAACCTAGCAATGTCCTGCTCAATGACCATGGAATCCAACACATCTCCCTCTTGCAGTTTGGAAAGTTTTTCAATCAAGGCCGTCCGGGTTCTGGTGTTGCCCTGTATTTTTAATTCTGACACCTTTTGATCTTGTGCACTAGCAGCTACAAAGGTTAACAATACCAATACAAAAAGGGTTCTGTTCATAGCGGCGATATGCAAGAGGCTACAAAAGTAGCCTTTGAACAGGATAAAAGTATCACAAACACTACTTCATCAACCAAAGTTAGCAAGGTATATTCCGAAACAAAGGTTATTCCAGTTCAAAATCAACCTCAGCAAAGAGATTCACCCAATTATCGTCACTTACGGCCAACAATGAAAACCTGTAGCCTTCATCTGTTTTGAGTTCAGGGGGCTCTTCCCTAGTAATGTTCAGAACAACGTTGTCCAAATTGTAATATTGAAATCTTGGCTCTTGGGTATATGTACCCGATAATAAATTGTTCTCATTGGAGACCACTTGAAAATAAATCACGGAGTCATCCAATGCTCCGTCCATCCAAGAAAAAACAGGCATATTAGAGGCGCTGTCAATGGAAACATTCTGTGGCAAGTATTCTGTGGGCTGTGTCTTTTGCTTCAAACGGATAGGATTGGAAATATGGACTATTCCGTCTTCCTCAAATGTAACGATGACCCATTTTTCCTCTTCGGGTACAATCTCATATTTCAAAAGATACCCATTAAAAACATCCATCAAGGGCAAGACAACTTCGCGATAGGCTTTCAGATCATCTCTTTCGACATCCGTGGAAACCGTTTCAAAATATCGAATGTTTTCCACATTGGGCCTTGGGTATAGAAAAACACTGACTATTGTGGAACCTTCTTCACTGGCAGCACAGGCTATTACATTGCCCGCAACCATTTGCCTCCCTTCCAAGGCCATTGCCAGTGTTAAAGGGGATCCATTTTGTTGAACATCGTCCGTGGAACAACCCAAGAGCAGACAAATGGCCACCAACATCCAAAAAAAACATACCCTACTCATGGGCCTTATAGTATTGGCGGATGATACGTTCGGCGGGTTTATTCTGTGGAGTAAATCGGTTATCCTTCGATCCGCCCACGTTCTCATGATGAATAAACCATTTCCAAACAAACCCTCCTGCAAACCAATCTTCATTCCAAAATTCATGAAAAAGCACTTCAAGGGCATTTGCCTGAGCTTCAAGGTTCACCTCCATTTGGTTGTCATCCACCAACCAAGGCTTTTTAGCGGTGAAGTCCATACTACGGTAACCAAATTCGGTAAATACTACAGGACGTTCATTTTCTTCTGCAACTTCAAACAATTTCGTTTTCCACTTTTGCCATCCTTCTTGCATCTGCCGTTTAGAAGGGTCCTCCGCCTCGCTCAATGGAAAATAGGCATCCACTCCAATAAGGTCCAGTTCCTTCCAAAATGGGGTTCGCTTATATTCATCCCAGTTGGCAGCATAGGTGATCCGGCCTTTATAGACCTCCCGAATCTTGGCTATTAAACGCATCCAAAATGCCGGTCTATTTTTCACAAATTCCTCAAGCTCGGTTCCTATACAATAGACCTCCGCTTTGGTTTCTTCGGCAAGTTTTGCGTAGGTAAGGGCAAAATTGGTATACGTCTTTTCCAATTGTTTCCAATCCTCTTCCGTTTTCATCAAAATATCCCCGGTGAATTCCCCTCTCCACACCCAGATTTGGGGCTTCACCATAATTTTAATGCCGTTCTTTCGCAAAATATCAATGTACTGTTTTCCTCCTGCCCAGGTTTCCCCAAACCATTGTCTCTCGGTATTAAAAATAACATTGGGGTCCTCTAAATTTCTAATGAAGCCAAAAGGCATCACAGCTGCATAATTTGCATTAACTTTCAAAACGGGTTCCACATGTTTTTGCAAGGCCCTATCGCGGGATCCCACAAAACTCACTCCGTTTATTTTTTCTTTGGATTGACTGCTACAGGAAAACTGCAATAGACATAAAAAAAGAAGTCCCAATCGTTTCATTGCGTGTCGATTGGGACGAAAATAGTTTTTTTGAAAATACCCGTTAAAATACAGCTCGTAAACCTATGTTAAAAGTTTGACCCAAACCGGTATCGTTCCCTCGCACAAAATTGGTATACAAACCTTCGATATTTAGTTCTTTCGTCAATTGGTATTTAACACCTCCTCCAAGTGCCGTAAAATCCTGTGAAAAATCGTTACCCCCTAAATTCAATAATTGGGAATGCTGTACCAGTCCCAATACCGTAAACTTTGAACTTGGAAAATAACTTAAGAAAAGACCTGGCGTTAGCCTCAGGCTGTTGTTTGCAAAACTTTCAGCTTCATCACCAAAATTAAGTTCAGAATTCAACTCAGAAAACAATTGCCACTTCCCTTCAGCAAATGAGTAATCGTAAAAGAACCTATTTTGCCATATATATCCGTTTTGGTCGAGAAAGACCCCATTTTCCGTTTCATTATCCACTAAAGGAATAAAAAATCCACTCTGAATCGAAAAATTACCAACATTGGCAAATGGGGTAAATTTGATTGCTGGAGCTATTGAGGTGAGTCCTGACCTCGCCGAACCTTCTTCCCCATCAAAAGAAAGAAAATCGAAGAGTCCCCTGCCCCCTATGGTATTTGACCTGAACTCCAAGAGTAGCCCAAGGTTAACCCTTCTATTTTCCCCCACACCGGTAAAAATGTCCAAGGTGGAGGTAAAGAATACATTTCTTGGTATATCGCCGCTAAACGTATCTTCCGTCTCCGTGTATAGGTTGTTGAACCATTTGATGTCCCATTGCCCTTTACCTATTAGTTTTGATGGGGTAAGGTTTTGAATTACACTTCCTTGAAAATCATCATCCTGAGTATCCGAATCTTGGGCAAATAAACCCGTTATGGATAAACCAAATGCTGCCAAAACAAATTGGTGTTTTAAAAATTTCATGATTTTAGTTTTTAGAGGATTGTTTTATTTGGTTTCATTCAATGTCCAGTCATATGGGTAATACCCCACTTTCAATTTGGTATCGAATTTTTCTTTCCGGTACTGATTTACATATTCAATTTCAGTTGTTCCGCCTTGGGTAAAATCGGTTTTGTACCATTCAAAAATCTGCGATAGCAATACCTTCTTACCTTTTGTCCTTATAAAACTGGAATTGTTCAGTGCCAACGCTGTTTGCTGCTGTAACTGTTCTTCCAATCTTTCAGGTGCGTAGGCCTCATTTATTATTGGAGGGCAACCCAAACCAGCACAGACCAGCACAAAGTGAAAGCGTGCCTCGGAAGGAAAGTTGCCGCGAAGCAATTTGTTTTCTATATCATTAAGTGTAATTTCCTTGCCCCCAATATCACGCTTGGTCTTGTCAAAAAAACCATTGATGTCAAGCGGTGATTTAACAGGGTAATTGTCCACGATTCCCTTTATCACCTGAATGTTGTACCCATTGATCCAAAATGCCTGATAGGCCTTCGTATCATCTTTTGAAACGGTAATGCCCTTGGCCAAATCCAAAATCCCATTCAATTCGGAAGGATTTTCCTTAATAGCCTTATAATTGACCAAACCATTTTTTACATAGGTATTCAAAAAAGTATCGGTCCTTTTGAAAAAATCTTCGACTCCTTGGGACACACCCCATTGAAAGGTCAAGTTTAATAGTAGTACGGCTATAAGTGTATTCGCTTTCATGACAAATTTGTTAGTTATTCAAAATTCAGTGCATCAGTCGGGTCAAACGCCTATGACATACAAAAAAATCGCGTTTTAAGAAATTTTTAATCTTTTCATAATCAAGCTACTCAGAGTTCGAAAAACTACGCCATACCTTACGACGACGACTAAATTTAAATTCTTTCTAAATTAAGGTGCACTTGTAAAGTTCCTATCTTTAAAGACGACAACCCTTATAACCAAAAGCTACTTATGGAGAACATCGTTATCATTGGAAATGGAATTGCAGGCGTCAGTGCCGCCCGACATATCCGGAAGCTTTCCAACAAGCGTATCATCATCATTTCAGCCGAAACCGATTACTTCTTTTCAAGGACTGCGCTAATGTATGTCTATATGGGGCACATGAAGTTTGAACATATTCAGCCTTATGAGGATTGGTTTTGGGAAAAAAATGGAATAGAATTGGTGCGCGGCTACGTGACCCAAGTAGATACGGATAACAAGCAGTTATTGGTAGACACTTCCAGAGCTTTTCACTATGACAGATTAATTATAGCAACAGGCTCCAAGCCCAATAAATTTGGTTGGCCGGGTCAAGATTTACATGGTGTACAAGGACTGTACTCCAAACAAGATCTGGATTTGTTGGAGGTCAATGCTCCCAACAAAGAAGTTTGTAAAAGGGCTGTAATTGTCGGTGGTGGTCTCATTGGCATTGAATTGGCCGAAATGCTTAGAAGCCGAGATATACCCGTAACCTTTTTGGTTCGTGAAAGCAGCTTTTGGAACGGGGTATTACCGGATGGGGAATCCCAAATGATCAATGAACACATTAAGGAACACCATATTGATTTACGTTTAAGCACTAATCTAAAAGAAATTATTCCTGACGAAAACGGCAGGGTAAAATCAGTGGTCATTCGGGAAACCGGCGAGGAACTTGAATGTGATTTAGTGGGATTGACCGCCGGGGTTACCCCCAATGTCAGTTTTCTAAAGGATTCCGGAATTGAATTAGGGCGCGGAGTAAAGGTCAATAGGTTCCTGGAAACCAATGTAAAAGATGTCTATGCCATTGGCGACTGTGCGGAACAGCATGAAGCCATAGGTAACCGAAGACCTATTGAAGCGGTTTGGTATACTGGCCGAATGATGGGAGAAACCGTTGCCCAGACCATTTGTGGAAACCGAATCGAATACAAACCAGGTCACTGGTTCAATTCGGCTAAATTTTTGGACATTGAATATCAAACCTACGGCTGGGTATTTGGAAAAAAAGGAATGCAGGACTACGAGAAACAATTCCACTGGAGACATCCTGAAGACAACGTATGTGTAACCGTAGCCTTTCATAAGGACACAAAACTTTTTCTTGGAATCAACACTTTTGGCATTCGAATGCGCCATGAAATTTTTGATCGCTGGTTGACCGAAGGCCGGGATGTGGACTATGTTATGGAACATTTGGCAGACGCCAATTTTGACCCGGAATTTTACAAACAGTACGAGCAGGAAATCGTGACCAAATATAATGCCGATTACGGTATATCCCTGAAGGCAAAAAAGAAAAGCATAAAAAGAATATTTCAATTCAACTAACCTAACATGAGCACTTACGATAGAAGTATGGCCCTCACAGGGCAACCACCCGTTACCCTAAGTAGGAATCAAAAAATGGCCACCCTATTGGGAATGTTCGGTTTGGCCATTGTACTCTTGGCCGCATTTAATGTGAATTTCCCCAATAAGGCCCTATGGCTTTCCATTTCGCTCTTAAGCATAGGAGCTGGCACCATTTGGTTTTCATGGGATGCCTATATGCACAAACATCCAGGAATCAAAAATGATGGGGTATGGTTTAAATCAATTTCAAGTCAAGGATTTTGGGGTTGGATTGCAGGCATAGCCCTCACAGGTTTCTATATCATTCTGTACTTCTATCCGGAGTATCTAGGATTGGTTGCCAAAGGGGACAATACGGGCGTCATAGGTCTATTTGATCCGTTGAGCAGGGCTTTGAGCGGTAACCCCGCAAGTCAATGGTTTGTTTACGGTACCCTATATACGGTAGCCATATTGGCTTTTGGAATTAAATTCCTTTGGAAATATCGTCACAACCGCTATGAACGAATCAGGACCTTCAGCGTTATGTTCTTTCAAACTGCCTTTGCCTTTATCATTCCAGAGTTAATGGCCAGACTTAATGGAAGTTCCGTTTTGAATGGGGGGAGTCTTCCCTACTACGACTTAAAGAACATGTGGCCTTTGAACTACTATAATTTTGAGGGATATCGCATAAAAGGATTTTTAAGTTCCGGGGATATTGGCTTCGCCATGCTCATTTTCGGTATAGCCACAATTTTTGTTATCAGCCCCATTTTAACCTATCGTTTCGGAAAACGGTGGTACTGCTCCTGGGTTTGTGGTTGTGGTGGATTGGCGGAAACCGCCGGGGACTCTTTTCGACAACTTAGTGACAAAACCCTAAAAGCATGGAAAATTGAACGCTGGGTAGTGCATAGCGTAGTGGTTTTTGTGACCTTAATGACTACAGCGGTCATCTACTCCTATCTGGGAAATGACACCAGCAAATATTGGCTTACCAAAAGTTCTTTTTTAATTGGAGTGGCTGTATTACTTACTGCAGTTTTTGCTGGAGTCATGATTTTCAAAAAAGATGAATTCAAAAAAGATGCTAAATATGGGGCCATAGGATACTTCATTGTTATTATGGCACTCATCGGCTTCCATTTTTTTAGCGGAGACGGTAACGTGTTTTTATTCAAATCGGAAACCCTACGTAAATCCTATTCCTTTTTGATTGGAAGTATTTTTTCCGGAGTTATTGGTACCGGTTTCTACCCAATTTTCGGCAATAGGGTATGGTGCCGTTTTGGTTGTCCAATGGCTGCTATTTTAGGGTTCCAACAACGTCTCTTCTCAAGGTTTAGAATTACCACCAATGGCGGGCAGTGCATTTCGTGCGGAAATTGCTCTACCTATTGTGAGATGGGCATTGATGTCCGCGCCTATGCACAGAAAGGGGAAAACATTGTAAGATCAAGTTGTGTGGGCTGCGGTATTTGTTCTGCAGTTTGTCCCCGTGGCGTTTTGAAATTGGAAAACGGTCCCTTACAAGGTAGAATTGACAGTAACCAAGTACTATTGGGCAATGACGTGGATTTGATGAAATTGGTCAACCAAAAATAACATGTTCCGTATAGGTCTTATCTTTTCATTTCTTTTCATCTTTCCCAACAAAGAAATGTACCATAGGGATTATCACCAGAACGGTAGTGTGAAGGCCCAAGGTTGGAAAATAGGGGATTCCAAGGAAAAATTCTGGAAATACTTTTATCCCAACGGTACCTTAATGGAGCAAGGCCATTACAAAATGAATCAAAGGGACGGATATTGGTACTTCTACAAAGAGGATGGCAAGTTGGAGATGGAAGGGCATATGACGGGAGGGCAAAAAGTGAAATGGTGGCTTTTTTATGACGAAAACGAAAAAATCAATCACAAATGCCAGTTGAAAGATGGAATTAAAAATGGGTATTGCTTGAAATATGTAAACGAAGAATTAAAATCGGCTGAAAAATTCAAAAATGGAAAGAAGATAAAGGAATGGTATAGTTTTGGCAGTTTTAGACGGGAAAACAAACTTTCTGACCTCAAATAATGGCAAAAGATATTAGGGTGATCATTCCTGCCTTCAACGAAGAAGAATCCATTTCAAAAGTCATTGATGAAATTCCAGATTCGGTCGCCGAAATCATCGTGGCCAACAATAATTCTACGGACAATACGGCCAAAAATGCTTTAAATGCGGGAGCCACGGTAGTTGATGAAGCAAGACCGGGCTATGGTTATGCCTGTTTGGCTGCCATGGATTATATCGCAAAACAATCCAAACAGCCAGATATTATCGTATTTCTTGATGGAGACTATTCTGATTATCCAGAAGAATTGGACAAAATAGTCGCCCCTATCATAAACGGGAACATGGATTTAGTTATCGGTGCGAGAAAAAAAGAATTCAGGGAAGAGGGATCGATGACTTTTCCCCAAGTTTTTGGCAACTGGTTGGCTACTTTTTTGATGCGATTATTTTTTGGGGCAAAATTTACGGATTTAGGTCCTTTTAGGGCCATAAAATATGAATCCCTCAAAGAATTGGAGATGCAGGACAAAACGTATGGGTGGACAGTGGAGATGCAACTCAAAGCAATTCGTAAAAAACTGGCTTACAAAGAGGTACCTGTTCGTTACAAACGTCGAATAGGTGTCTCAAAAGTTTCAGGAACCGTAAAAGGTGCTATATTTGCAGGCGTAAAAATTTTGGGTTGGATTTTTAAATACAGTATCAAATGATAATAGGATTGACCATCGCTTACATCATTATTGCAATCTACAGTATTGCGCTTATGCTGATATTCTTCTACAGCTTGGCACAATTGAATCTTTTGATCAACTATTTGACCTATAAAAAAAGAAATGAAGAGGCCCCCAAGTTCAACCTTCTTGACCCAAGGGAGATTCCCTATGTGACCATCCAACTGCCCGTCTACAACGAGGAATATGTTATGGAACGTTTATTGGAAAACATTTCCAAAATTGAATACCCAAAAAGCAAGCTGGAAATTCAAGTGTTGGATGACTCCACGGATGACACGGTACATAATACGGCAAATCGTGTTAAGGAATTGCAGGAAACTGGGTTGAACATTCAGCATATTACCAGAGTGGATCGTACTGGATTCAAAGCTGGGGCCTTGAAGGAAGGCCTTGCGATTGCCAAAGGGGAATTCGTGGCCATTTTTGATGCCGACTTTATGCCAGAAAGTGACTGGCTGAAAAAGACAGTCCCCTATTTTAAGGATCCTGAGATTGGGGTTGTTCAAACCCGTTGGGGCCATATCAACCGTGATTACTCCACCTTGACAAGAATTCAAGCTTTTGCCTTGGATGCGCATTTCACCTTGGAACAGGTAGGCAGAAACTCCAAAGGGCACTTTATCAACTTCAATGGTACCGCAGGTATCTGGAGAAAGCAATGTATTATTGATGCCGGTAACTGGGAGGGGGATACCTTGACCGAAGATTTGGACTTAAGCTATCGTGCCCAATTAAAGAATTGGAAATTCAAGTACTTGGAAGATGTGGAGACCCCAGCTGAACTTCCCGTGGTAATGAGTGCTGCGCGTTCACAACAGTTTCGTTGGAATAAAGGTGGTGCAGAAAACTTTAGAAAAACGGTTTGGAGTGTTATTTCATCTAAAAATATTGATTTCAAAACCAAATTCCATGGGGTGATGCACCTGCTGAACAGCTCCATGTTTCTATGTGTATTCTTGGTTTCGCTATTAAGCATTCCCATGTTGTACATCAAAAATACCTATGGCCATTTGGCTTGGGTATTTGAAGTGACCAGCTTTTTTATTGTAAGTACCATTATTTTGTTCTTTTGCTATTGGTTTACTTACAGAAGTATGCAAGGCGGTGGATTTGATAAGTTTGTGGACTATATTAAATTATTCTTCACCTTCTTCTCAGTAGCCTTAGGTTTATCACTACATAATTCCATTGCGGTTTTAGAAGGACATTTGGGTAAGCGCAGTGAATTTGTTCGTACCCCAAAGTTCAACATCAATAATTTAACGGATAGCTGGAAGGGCAATAAATATTTGGCGAAAAAATTATCACCAAATATGATTTTGGAATTTGCGTTGATGCTGTATTTCCTTTTTGGAATGTACAGTGCCGTTCCATTGAATGACTACGGATTGTTCCCATTTCACCTGATGTTATTCTTGGGCTTTGGCTTTGTTTTCTTTAAGTCACTGATGGCAAAAGCATAATTCATGCTTTCTTATTGGAAACTCCATAAAATCCCAATCCTTTTGGTTCTGGGAAGCCTTATTTTTTATGCGGTTTTTGCCTATGACCTAAATCGGGAAGATTTTCCAAAACTAATTTCCCTTGCTCTTGCCCTCTTCTTTTTGTTTTTCAAATTGATGCAATTTGAGAAGTGGAACTTTAACTTTCTGTTGGTTACGGGAATAGTCTTTCGGCTGGTATTCCTTGTGGCCTTACCCAATCTCTCCCAGGACTTTTACCGTTTTATTTGGGATGGGGAACTGATCAACCAGGGTATTAATCCATACCTGTACACTCCAAACGAACTGGTTGAAAATTCCAAATTCCAAATTCCAAATTCCGGGATACTACATGAGGGAATGGGAAGTTTAAGTGCACGTAACTTCAGCAACTATCCCCCAGTTAACCAGTTTATTTTTGCCATTAGTACTTTTTTGGGCTTTGGTAGTGTATTGGGTTCCGTTATTTCGATGCGACTACTCATTATAGCGGCGGACATTGGTATTGTTTATTTCGGAAGAAAATTGCTGCAAAACCTCAACCAAAGCTCACACCTCATTTTCTGGTATTTTTTGAATCCTTTGGTTATCATTGAACTTACTGGCAACCTTCATTTTGAGGGGGTAATGCTCTTTTTCTTTGTATGGGCCACCTATTTGATTTCATCGGGTAATTATAAAAAAGCGGCACCTATTTACGCCGCTTCCATTATGGTAAAACTTGTCCCGGCACTGTTTCTTCCCTTGTTTCTAAGATACTTGGGGTTGAAAAAAAGTATCTTCTTTTATGCGCTGGTGGGATTAAGCGGATTCCTATTTTTACTTCCCTTTTACAATGCGCAATTTATTGGGAACTATTCCCAAACCATAGGCCTTTGGTTTTCCAATTTTGAGTTTAATGCTGGCATCTATAATCTCATCAAGCAAGTGGCAGTGCATTATTTTGAAGTCAAACCATGGATTCTCATAAAAGAATATGGTACGCTTGTCAAAATCATGGCCATAGCCCTTATTCTTGTATTGGCCCTTTTTCGAAAACATGAAAAACCTGCGCAACTCATGAGTTCAATGCTCATTGTACTAACCGCCTATTATTTTCTGTCTTCCACCATACATCCATGGTACTTGACCTTCCTACTGGGACTAAGCCTATTTACCAACTATCGTTTTACCATACTCTGGACAGCCTCTATCATTTTGAGTTATTACGCCTATTCCCAACCAGATTTCAAAGAAAACCTTTGGCTATTATTCGTTGAATATCTTTTGGTTTTTGGTTATTTGGGTTATGAAATCGTGAAAAATCATAACATTATAGTTGCTATTCGTAAAAAGTGGTGACAAAATGTTGAAGGTTTTGGATAATTTGTACATTTACTACGTAATGAACGAACCCTTCAACATATTTTCTTCTTTAAGCCTAATGGCTTCCGTACGTCCGTTCACTCCACGCCGTCGCCCGTAAGGGTGCACATCATTTTTTGGGATTAGGTGAGTCCATTCCCGTTACCATCCAAATTATTAAACCTTATTTCAAACTAAAAGTCAGCAATGGAAATCGTAGTTGCTAACGAATCACATTTTAAATATGCTCAGGTCATAAGCGATACCATAACGGAATCCGCCAAGGTGCGGGGTACAGGCATTGCACAAAGAACACCTGAATATATTATTAAACGCCTCCAAAATGGGAACGCAGTTATTGCTCTGGACGGAGAAAAATTTGCAGGGTTCTGCTATATCGAAGTTTGGGGAAATAAGGACTTTGTTGCCAATTCTGGTCTAATCGTTCATCCTGATTACAGAGGGCAAGGGCTCGCCAAAAAAATAAAGAAACGAATTTTTGAATTATCTGCGGAAAAGTTTCCAAGCGCCAAGATTTTTGGTATTACCACTGGATTGGCCGTAATGAAAATGAATTACGAATTGGGGTACAAACCGGTGACCTTCTCTGAGTTGACGGATGACCCTGATTTTTGGAAAGGCTGTCAAACGTGTAAAAACTTTGATATTCTTACACGGACAGAACAGAAAATGTGTCTTTGTACCGGTATGTTGTATGACCCCTCAGAGAAAAACAAACATCCCAAAGCTGAAAAAATCAACAAAAAAACCTTTCAACGATTAAAAAGTATCAAGGAAAGTTTATTCCTTAAAAAGAAAGCAAAATGAAAAAATTAGTTCTTGCCTATAGTGGCGGATTGGATACCTCGTACTGTGCCATGAACCTTTCCAAAGAGCATGGCTTTGAAGTCCATGCGGTAAGTGTCAATACCGGTGGGTTTTCCAATGATGAAATCAAAGAAATTGAGCAAAAAGCACTGGCTTTGGGAGCTACAAGCTACACCTCCATCAATGCAGTACTACACTTTTACGACAAAGTGGTGAAATACCTCATTTTTGGCAATGTTTTGCGAAACAACACCTATCCGCTATCCGTAAGTGCGGAGCGGATTGTACAGGCCGTTGAAATTGTCAACCACGCCAAAAAAATGGGCGCCCAATACATTGCCCATGGCAGCACGGGCGCCGGTAACGACCAAGTACGATTCGATATGATTTTTCAAACGCTAGCTCCCGAAATTGAAATCATTACTCCAATCAGAGATAATAAATTATCTAGGGAGGAAGAAATCCATTACCTAAAGGAAAATGGTGTGGATTATTCCTGGGAAAAAGCAAAATATTCCATCAACCGTGGACTTTGGGGCACTTCAGTAGGTGGCGATGAAACCTTAACTTCCCACCAACCCTTACCGGGTGCTGCATTTCCGAGTCAATTACAGCAGAAGGAACCCCAACAGGTTACCCTCACCTTTGAAAAAGGGGAACTGGTGGCCATCAACGGGGAGAAAAAAAATCCGGTGGATACCATTGAAAAATTGGAAGCTTTGGCATCCAAGTACGCCATAGGCCGAGATATCCATGTGGGCGATACCATTATTGGAATAAAGGGACGGGTTGGATTTGAGGCCGCAGCACCGCTCATTATTATTAAGGCCCATCATTTATTGGAAAAACACACTTTGAGCAAATGGCAACAATACCAAAAAGAACAGTTGGGTAATTTTTATGGCATGTTGTTGCATGAAGGCAACTATTTGGATGAAGTGATGCGAAATATTGAAGCCTTTTTGACAGATACCCAAAAAAATGTCACCGGGGAGGTCTTCGTAAGTCTATATCCCTTTCAATTTAGATTGGATGGAATTTCATCTCCCCATGATTTGATGAATGCTTCCTTTGGCAGTTATGGCGAGATGAACAAGGGCTGGACAGCGGATGATGCCAAGGGATTTATTAAAATCCTTTCCAATCCCGGCAAAATTGCGAACCATGTAAATCAACATCATGATTAAGGCAGGGATTATAGGAGGATCCGGATATACTGGGGGAGAGCTCATTCGGTTGCTATTGAACCATCCTGCTGTTGAAATTGATTTTGTCTATAGTACCACTAGGGGTGGCACCCCCATTTCCTCAGCACACCCTGACCTTTTGGCACAAATTGAATTGAACTTTTCCGCAGGGGTGAACCCAGATGTGTCGGTCGTTTTTCTATGTCTGGGCCATGGTAATTCCACGCAGTTTTTAAAGGAAAACCAGTTTGAAGAAGAGACATTGCTTATTGATTTAAGCAATGATTTCAGATTGCAAAACGAGGCCAACTTTAAGGGCAAGGAATTTATTTATGGCCTACCTGAACTAAATGGGACTGCCATTGAAAATGCCTCTTCGGTTGCCAATCCAGGTTGTTTTGCCACGGCCATACAGCTGGCCTTGTTGCCTTTGGCTAAGGATAATTTACTGCAAAACGAGGTACATATTAATGCCGTGACCGGAAGTACGGGCGCAGGAATCAAACCCTCTGAAACCACTCATTTTAGTTGGCGAAACAATAATGTGAGTTGGTATAAACCGTTTACTCACCAGCATTTGGGAGAGATTGGAGAAAGTTTGAATTCCTTTGGAAACAAAATCGGAACCCTCCACTTTCTTCCCAATCGAGGAAACTTCACCCGAGGGATTCTGGCCACGGCCTACACCCGCTTCAAGGGAAGTCTTGAGGAAGCGAAAGATATATATGAAACCTTTTACAAACATGCGGTGTTTACACATATTTCCGAAGCTCCCATTCATCTAAAACAAGTTATAAATACGAATAATTGCCATATTCACTTGCACAAACATGAAGACGTCCTTTTGGTGACCTCAGCAATTGATAATTTATTGAAAGGCGCTTCCGGACAGGCCGTGCAGAACATGAACCTCATGTTTGGATGGGAGGAAAACCTTGGATTGAATCTAAAAGCAACAGCATTTTAAAGGAACAATATGAAACTAGCAATCATAGGAGCAGGAAACTTGGGGTTGTCCATTGCCAAAGGAATTTTACACAGCAATGGAGCAACCACCATGTACCTCACAAAAAGAAATACTACTGAGATAAAGGATTTTGAAAAGTACGGTAATGTTACGGTGACTACGGACAACGCTTTTGCTGTCAAGAACTCTGATATTTTAATTTTTGCGGTACAACCGGGTCATTTTGAAGCCATTCTATATGATATTAAGGAACTATTGACTGAAAACCATGTGGTCATCAGCACCATCACAGGATTTAGTATTGCCCGTATGGAGTCCGTCATTGGCAGTGACCACTACATCATTCGAAGTATGCCGAATACAGCTATTTCTGTCGGTAAGAGCATGACCTGTATTTGCAGCAACGAATTGGGGAAAAAACGTATTGATCTGGCCAAGGCCATTTTCAATCGCATGGGGCATTCCCTGGAAATTCCGGAAGAACAGATGCAAGCCGCTACCGTAATCTGTGCCAGTGGCATTGCCTTTTGGATGCGTTTAATTCGCGCTACAACCCAGGGTGCGATTCAGCTGGGTTTTGATGCAAAAGAGGCGCAAGAATTGGCCATGCATACCTGTAATGGGGCCGCCAGTCTTTTAGTGGAATCCGGAAGTCACCCAGAACAGGAAATTGACAAGGTCACCACGCCCAAAGGGTGTACCATTGAAGGTCTTAACGAAATGGAACATCAAGGTTTAAGTTCCTCTTTGATTCAAGGGATTGTTACCTCCTACAAGAAAATCAGTGAAATACGGGACATATGAAGCTTTTTGATGTTTACCCATTATATGATGTAACACCCGTTTCAGCGCAAGGGATTGAAGTTATAGACGAAAACGGCCAAACTTATTTCGATTTTTATGGTGGTCATGCGGTAATTTCCATAGGTCATTCCCATCCCCATTACATCAATCGAATGACCGAGCAATTAGAAAAAATGGCCTTTTACAGCAATTCCATTAAGAATCCACTGCAAGTGGAATTAGGTAAAAAATTAGGAGCTTTATCAAATTGCGAAGACTACCAATTGTTCTTGTGCAGTTCAGGTGCCGAAGCCAACGAAAATGCACTGAAAATGGCTTCTTTCCATACCAATAAAGCCAAGGTGATCGCCTTTAAAAATAGTTTCCATGGACGTACTTCCGCAGCAGTGGCCACCACCGACAATCCAAAGATCAGTGCTCCGTTGAACAGGCAACAATTGGTGGATTTTGTCCCTTTAAATGATTTTGAAGCTTTTGAGAAGACCATATCCAATTGTACGCACTGTGCCGTAATTTTGGAAGCCATTCAAGGTGTAGGTGGTTTGGACCAACCTACAACGGATTTCTATCAATTCGTTGCCCAAAAATGTCAAGAACATAAAGTGGTATTGATTGCCGATGAAGTACAGTCCGGTTTCGGTCGAAGCGGTCAATTTTTTGCCTTTCAACACCATGGCGTTCAACCTGATATCATCTCAATAGCCAAAGGGATGGGAAACGGTTTTCCAGTCGGAGGGGTGCTCATTCACAACCAATTTGAACCTTGGTATGGCCAATTGGGTACGACCTTTGGGGGGAATCATCTTGCGTGCGTGGCGACCTTGGCCGTATTGGAAGTTTTGGAAAATGAGAATTTGATCGAAAACGCAGCCCAATTGGAAGACTATTTCAGGGAAAAGGCATCGAAAGTCTCAAAAATAAAAAGGGTAAAAGGGTGTGGTTTGATGTTGGGCCTGGAATTTGACTTTGAGGTCAGTGAACTACGTAAAAACCTCATTTATCGGCAGCATATGTTTACAGGAGGTTCAGCAAATAAAAAAGTATTACGCTTTTTACCGGCATTGAATATTACCAAAACACAAATCGATTTGTTTTTTGAGGGGTTGGGCCAAGAATTGAGTAAAATGTCAAGTCCCAAAGCGTCAAAACCTGTGCCGTAGAACGAACACAAAAGACCGCTCAACTGAGTTCAAAAGTGACACCTTTATAATGAAGAACTATTTATCCATACACGACCTTGGCAGCCTGCGTCACGCAGTCGATGAAGCCATTGCCCTAAAAAATGACCCATATGCCTTTGAAGATTTGGGGAAAAGAAAAACGATCTGTCTATTGTTCTTTAACAATAGCCTGCGAACTCGATTAAGTACGCAAAAAGCCGCAACAAATATAGGCTTGAATGTAATGGTCATGAATTTTGGCTCTGAAGGGTGGCAATTGGAATATGAGGATGGATCAATAATGGACGAAGGAAAGTCAGAACACATACGAGAAGCAGCACAAGTAGTTTCCCAATATGCGGATATCATTGCCATCCGCGCATTTGCTGGTTTGATTGACAAGGAACAAGATGAAGCGGAAATTGTTTTGAACGGATTTAAAAAATTAGCCTCAGTTCCCATAGTGAATATGGAAAGTTCAGTGGCACATCCCCTTCAGGCATTGGCTGATGCCATTACATTGGAAGAGCACAAAACGGTCAAGAAACCAAAGGTGGTACTGTCTTGGGCACCCCATCCCAAGCCACTTCCCCATGCCGTGGCAAATTCCTTTGTCCATATGATGAAATTAAAAGAGATGGATTTCGTAATTACGCACCCGGCCGGTTACCACCTGAATCCAGAAATAACAAATGGTTGTGAAATTGTGTATGAGCAAGAAAAAGCATTGGAAAATGCGAATTTTGTTTACGTGAAAAGCTGGAGCAGTTACAAAAACTATGGACGGGTTTTACATCAAAACCCAGCTTGGATGATGACCAAAGAAAAATTGGGTGATGCCAAATTCATGCATTGCCTTCCGGTGCGAAGAAATGTTGTAGTGGAGGATGCTGTTCTCGACAGTGCCCAAAGTTTGGTCATTGAACAGGCCAACAACCGGACATGGGCTGCACAATTGGTGCTAAAAAGGATATTGGAAGTAATTTAAATGGAAAAGAGCAAATTAGAAGATAAAGTCTGTATTGTTACTGGGGCAACAAGTGGGATGGGTAGAGGTATTGCCACTTCCTTTTACGAACATGGTGCAAAGATTATCCTTTCAGGGCGCAATAAAGAAAGGGGCAATGCCTTGGCACAAGAACTCTCCGGTTCTGTTTTTATTCCTGGGGATGTAGGCAATGTTGATTATAACAAAAGGCTTGTCACAGAAGCTATTAATGCATTTGGTCGTTTGGACATACTCTCGTTGAATGCCGGAATCCTAGGATTGGGCAATGTGATAGATTTACCTATCGCAGAATGGAAAAGAACCCTAGATGTAAACCTCAGTTCCCTATTTTATATTTCTAAATATGCCATTCCCTATTTACTAAAGGATGATGGTGGCACTATCCTCATCAATGCCTCCATTGCAGCATTTAAGGGTTTTCCCAATCATCCAGCCTATTGTGCTTCAAAAGGGGCAACTTTGGCTTTAATGCGTCAAATGGCTGTTGAATATGCTCCAAAAATCAGGGTAAATGCCATTTGTCCCGGACCGGTGGACACCCCTTTGATATGGGATTCGGCACGAGCTTTTCCTAATCCCCAAGAAGCTGTTGAAAGTGCAGAAAGGGCAACACTATTGAATCGTCTGGGAACTCCTGAAGACATTGCTAAACTGGCACTATTTCTTGTGTCTGAAGATTCTTCTTGGATAACTGGAACTGCAATGACTATTGACGGTGGAATATTAAACGCATGAGGTGAAGAAAAAACTATTCATATTCAAAATAGGTAGCAACATCATCGAAAATGACGTGCAACTTCGTCAGTTTTTGAAACTGTTTTCGGCCGTTGCAGGCCCCAAAATCTTGGTTCATGGTGGGGGCAAAAAAGCTTCCGAGCTCTTGCATCAACTGGGAATTGAACCAAAAATGGTCCATGGACGCCGAATCACCGATATAAAAACCCTTGATGTGGTGACTATGGTCTACGGGGGACTGGTCAATAAGACTATCGTAGCCCAACTACAGGGGCTGAATACTGATGCCATCGGAATGAGCGGAGCAGATGCCAATAGTATTAGCGCCCATAAACGACAGGTAAAGGATATCGATTATGGTTTTGCCGGCGATGTCAATGGCATTAATGCCCAAAGATTGACCGAAATCTTGAATATCGGGCTTACCCCTGTATTTTGTGCACTTACACATGACCAGAAGGGACAGTTGTTGAACACCAATGCCGATACCATAGCTTCGGCTTTGGCCGTAGGGTTAAGTTCCTTATTTAAGACTACGCTAAATTATTGCTTTGAATTAGATGGCGTTTTAAAGGATATCCATGACAAAGCATCGGTTATCCAAAAAATTGATTCCAAATCCTATGAAAAGTTGTTGAAGGAGGGTAGTATTGCAGAGGGAATGTTACCCAAACTGCATAATTGCTTCGAGGCCCTAAAAAATGGGGTGTCAGAGGTGCGTATTGGGAATTTAGGGTTGTTTGAACAAGAAAATACAAATTATACAAGACTGGTTTTATGACAGTTACAAGGCAAACATTGGCTCAAGAAGCACTGGAATTATTGCATCAGCTGATTTCCATTCCATCACTTTCAGAAGAAGAAGACGGCACTGCTAAGGCCATTGATGCATGGCTCAAAAAATTCGGGGTGGAGACCCAACGTCAACACAACAATATCTATGCATTCAATAAGCGCTATGATGAAAGCAAGCCCAATCTACTGTTAAATTCGCACCATGACACGGTCAAGCCCAATTCCGCCTATACCAAAGACCCGTTTCACCCGCATGTTGAAGATGGAAAATTGTACGGCTTGGGCAGTAATGATGCTGGGGGAGCACTCTGTAGCCTTCTAGCTACCTTTGTCCATTTTTATGAGCGTGAAGACCTTAGTCATAATCTTATTATGGCTGCTACAGGGGAAGAGGAAGATGCCGGTGCAAAAAGCCTTTTGGCACTACTCCCCATTTTACCAAAAATTGATGTTGCCATCGTTGGGGAGCCCACAGAAATGCAATTGGCCATCGCCGAAAAGGGACTGATTGTGTATGATGGCAAAGTTTTGGGCACCCCATCACATGCCGCCCATCCCAATGATGATAGTGCCATTTACAAGACTTCGGAAGTACTGGAATGGTTTAAAAACTATGAATTTGAAAAGGTCTCGGAAGTATTGGGGCCTGTAAAGATTACGGTTACGCAGATCAGTGCCGGAAGCCAACACAATGTGGTGCCCGCCCACGTTGATTTGGTAATTGATACTCGGATAAATGATTGCTATTCCAATAGGGAAATCAATGAAATCCTTCAAAAGGAAGCGCCCTGCCAATTAACCCCTCGATCGTTGAATAAGGACAGTTCTTCCATTGCCATGGAGCATCCATTGGTACAATCCGGTATTGCCTTGGGAAGAACAACCTACGGTTCTCCAACATTGTCCGATCAAGCAAAGCTCAGCTGCCAGTCCTTGAAACTGGGACCTGGTTATAGCCCGCGTTCCCACTCGGCCGATGAATTTATCTATGTGGAGGAGGTTAAGGAGGCCGTGGGATTGTATATTGATATTCTTGAAGGCTTTTTTTCCAAATAGACCCAATGGAAGGAAAGACCAATTTATCCGAGCTATTAAATAAAATGGATCCCATACTTCAAAAAGGCGAATATGTCTTTGTAAGTGTAGAGGATAGTTCAGCAATTGCTTTTTGCGATGTTATTGGGACGTTCAAAGAAAATGAAGGTACGACCTTGATTCTTGATAAGAAAAAAGCAGATGACTTACACCTAAACTATAACTATATCGCAGCGTGGATAGCCCTGACCGTGCACTCCTCATTGGAAGCCGTGGGCTTGACATCTACTATTTCCAGTGCTCTGGCAACACAAAAAATCAGTTGTAATATAGTAGCAGCCTATTATCACGATCATATTTTTGTGCCTAGGAAGGATGCCCATAAAGCCATGGAAGTGCTGGACAATTTAAAAGGCAAATAAAAAACCCTATTTCAAGGTTCAAACACAAGGTATTGCTATTTGAACCCGATATTTGAAATTGAATTTGAACATATGAAACTCTGGGACAAAGGTTTTAGTACCGATAAAAAGATAGACCACTTTACCGTAGGCAATGACCGAGAATTGGATTTGTTTTTAGCCAAATATGATGTTATTGCCTCAACGGCCCATGCCAAAATGTTGGCCAAAGTAGGCTTGATTTCCAAGGAGGAAGGAAAAGCATTGGTCAAGGAACTTGGCGTAATTGCTAAGCGTATTGAAAAAGGGCAATTTACCATTGAGGATGATTTTGAGGACATGCACTCCAAAATCGAATTTCTATTAATAGAAAAATTGGGGGATACCGGGAAGAAAATCCATACGGCACGTTCCCGGAATGATCAGGTGCTGGTAGCCATGCAGCTCTACTTGAAGGATGAACTCACCGAAATCAAAAATCAGGTGAAAGACCTATTTGATCTGTTGTTGAAGTTGGCCGAAAAACACCAAAAAGTACTTTTGCCAGGCTATACCCATTTACAGATTGCAATGCCCTCCTCTTTTGGGTTATGGTTTTCAGCCTATGCCGAAAGCTTGATCGACGATTTGTACTTCGTGCAAGCGGCCTACAAAGTTACCGACCAGAATCCGTTGGGAAGTGCCGCAGGTTATGGCAGCTCTTTTCCAGTTGATAGGACCTTTACTACCCAAGAAATGGGTTTTGAAACCTTAAAATATAACGTCGTAGCGGCCCAGATGGGTCGCGGTAAGGTAGAAAAAGCGGCCGCTTTCGGTATTTCGAGTATTGCGGCAACCTTATCCAAATTGGCCATGGACATCACGCTCTACATGAGCCAGAATTTTGATTTTATCTCCTTCCCCAATGAGCTGACCACGGGCAGCAGCATCATGCCCCATAAAAAGAATCCGGATGTTTTTGAATTGATACGGGCCAAATGCAACAAAATACAGGCAGTACCCAATCAATTGACGCTGGTGACCAACAATCTACCGAGCGGCTATCATAGGGACCTTCAAGTGGTCAAGGACATCATGGTACCCGCTTTACAGGATATAAAAGCCTGTTTGGAACTGATGACCTTTAGTCTAAAGGAAGTTAAAGTGAATAACAAAATTCTGGAGGACCCTAAATATGACTACCTCTTTAGTGTGGATACCCTTAATGAAATGGTCAAAAATGGAATGCCCTTCAGGGATGCGTACAAAACCATGGGCAAGGCCATCGAAAATGGCAATTTTAAACCCAAAAGGGACATTCAACATACTCATGAGGGGAGTTTGGGGAAGTTGTGCTTGGAGGAAATAAAGAAAAAGATGAAAATGATAGACTCATTTTAAATTTAATCATCCTATCATTTTGAGCTTCTTAGCGAATATTTGAATGATGAAAACAGACAATTCCAAAATAACGATTCATATGGTGTCCAGTCTTGATGGCTTTATCGCCAAAAAAGACGGGAGTGTTTCTTGGATGCACTCCAAAGACACCTATGAAAAGGGAGTTGAGCTCACAAAAGAATACGTTGTTGAATTCTTGGCATCTATAGATTGTTATGTTATGGGTTCCAAGACGTATGAACGTGCCCTGGAATTGGGTTGGCCTTATGGTGACGTTCCTGTTTTTGTCCTCACAAAAAGAAACCTGAAATCAGATAAAGAAAGTGTGCAGTTCATTGCAGGCGAATTGAATGAAATAATGACGAAACAGCTTAGAACCCGATTCCAAAATATATGGATGGTTGGAGGAGCTATGCTGACAAAAGAATTTCTTCGACTGGGATTGGCCGATGAACTCAACATCACCATCATCCCAATACTTTTGGGTGATGGAACGCTCTTTTTTGACTACTTAGGAAAAGAAATCCCACTCCATTTAAAGGATGTGACCGCTTTTAAGGACGGTATGGTGGAACTGGTCTATGAAATAGGCAAGAAATAGAAAAATCCAAAAGTCGCTTTAAATGCAACGAACTATGACTAGATGACCAGAGCGGAAATTTTACAAGATATCATTGAGGGGTATCGGAATTCCATCCGCGAACGGTATCAATATCAAAAGCTTCAACGTCACTATAACATTCCGGAAACGATACCCGAGGAAACCGTTGTTGGGTTCAGGGACTTTTTTTTGGACTACGTCTATCCTAATTTTGAAAAACGGATGGAATTGGACGAGGCCTTCAAAAGTTTGGACGACTTCCTTAGGCGGCCTCAAAAATTGATTCAAGTGGTATTGGATACTTCCAAGCTCATCTTCACCTATGGAAGGCACCTACCAAAAATTGTAACAACCGGATTGAAAGCCTTAAAATCCTTTCGAGCAGCCACAAAATTCGAAACTATTTTTATTGAGGAAGCTATCAAAAACAATATTATCCCCCCCTATGATTTGGGCAAAATTAATAGGTTGATCAGTTTATTGCCCAAGGACGAAATTGAAGAGTTCATCCAAACCACCCAATCGCTTTTTGAGACACTGCACAACCAAGTCTTGATGAAAAAAATCATCGAGATCATTGAATATTTGATTGTAGTGATGAAAAAGAATAATAAAGCGTATTCAAGAAGTCAAGTCAAAGGGCTTGAATTTGGCCTTGACGCGTTGAGGCAGGGCAATCAATTATTTAATACACTGACCAAAAGCGATCAAGAACTATTAATCGTCCTAGTAACAAAAATAGAACGGGATAGATTACACCAAATTTCTTGAGAACCCAAAGCGTAAAATAGGCTTAAGGAAAATGCCCTACATTATTTAATCATCCCTAAATTAATCACTTCTTGTTCCGCCAAAAAACGCCAATGGCCTCGGGGCAGGTCTTTTTTGGTAAGCCCTGCAAAAACCACACGGTCCAATTTAGAGACTTCGTACCCCAAATGCTCAAAAATTCGACGTACAATACGGTTTTTCCCTGAGTGGATTTCAATCCCCACCTCTTTTTTGGAAGCGCCTTGCACGTAATCGACTTCATCCACCTGCACTTCGCCATCCTCCAACGTGATCCCTTCACGAATCTTTCTAATATCCGCAATACTCACATTCTTCTCCAGATGTACATGATAGATTTTACGTACCCCATGTTTGGGGTGGGTGAGTTTTTTGGCCAAATCCCCATCATTGGTGAACAATAAAAGTCCAGTGGTATTTCGGTCCAAACGACCTACTGGATATAAACGATTGTTACTGGCACTACTCACCAGTTCCATTACAGTCCTTCTGCCTTTTTCATCACGGGTCGTAGTGATGAAATTCTTTGGCTTGTTGAGTAGTACGTATTCCTTCTTTTCAGGATTCAATTTCCGACCATCAAAGCGGACATCATCCGTCTTTTTCACCTTATAGCCCATCTCCGTCACAGGTTTGCCGTTCACCGTTACATTACCGGCAGCAATAAAGGTATCCGCTTCCCTTCGGGAACAAATACCTGCATTGGCTATGTACTTGTTCAATCGAATTAAATCGGGATTGGAGTTCGGTCTGGGTTTGGATGATTTTTTCTGGGCTGCATATCGGTTGGCCTTTTCGGCAAAACTTCCCTTGGGGGGAGTACCCTTCTTAAACGTACCTTTTCGATTGCCCGGTCTACGATTGCGTTCGTTGTCTGATTTCGCCATCAGTCTAAATTTTTTGCAAAGATAGTTCTAATAATTCCATTTTGAACAGTTGGCCTTAGTGTGCCCAAATCAAAATGGGAAAACAAGATTTGTTATTGCTCATCAGCCCATATTCCGCCGATGCTCCCAAAATGCTCTTGATGCCCTATATTTATAAGGATTAATTCACAGCGACATGTTACCAAGAACTTCACTCATTGCATTGACCCTAATGACAACCCTTTCCTATGGGCAAAAAAAGATACTGAACCATAGTGATTTTGACCTTTGGAGCACCATCAAGGACGAAGCCATTGCTCCAGATGGCAACCACGTTTTATACAGTCTCGAAAAAGGGGAAAAAGACCACTTTTTTAAAGTTCAGGATGCCAAGGGAAATTTTGTTTTGGAATATGATCGAGGACAGAAAGGACAGTTTACCTATGATTCACAATATGCAGTTTTTACCATAAAAACGTGGAAAGACAGTGTTATGGCCATGAAGAAAAGAAAGGTAAAAAAGGACAAACTACCTAAAGATTCACTTGGTATATTCCATTTGGGTAACCAAACCCTAAGTAAAGTTGGGAATGTGAAATCCCATAAAGTCCCGGAAAAATGGTCCGGCTATTTGGCCTATCAATTGGAGGACATAAAAAAAGAGAAAAAGGAAGAAAAAAAAGACTCCCTTCAGAAGGACAAAAAGAAAAAGGACAAACCCAAAAAAGTAGGAAAAAAAACAGGCTATCACTTAGTGGTGTTGAACTTGGAGACCAAGGCTGAAGATACCATCAGATTTGTCACGGATTATGTCTTTGCAAAAAGGGGGAAATACCTAGCATATGCGTCCACAGGTATGGCAAAAGACAGCACTGTTGGCGTATATGTGCGAAATCTCGAAACTAACATTACAACAACCTTGCATGAAACCCAAAAGGCAGAGTATTTTCAGTTGGGATGTAGTGATTCAGGAAAAAACGTTGGATTTATAGTAGATACCGATACCACCAAAATCCAGTTACGCCCCAACGAACTGTTTCTTTGGAAAGAAGGGCAACAAAAAGCTGCTAAGGTCCTTGATAATGATGCCGCCCCAAATGGTTATGTGGTCTCCAAATACGGCAAGGTCCATTTTTCAGAAGATGAATCCAAACTCTATTTTGGGTTAACAAGACCTCCCATTAAAAAGGATACCTCATTATTGGATGAAGAAATTGTAAATGTGGAGGTATGGACCTATGATGAACCCAGATTGTACACGGTTCAAGAATTGCAATTAAAGAACGATTCCATTCAGTCGTTTACCTCCGCCATACAAGTAAACGATAACAAACTCATCATGCTGGCCAATGAATCGTTTAAGGATTCCGAATTGGGCGATAAAGGCAACGCGCCCATTGCTTTGGTCCGTACCGGTAGCCCGTACGATTTGCAAAGCCAATGGACGGCAAGGCGCTATTATGATTACAGGGCCATCAATACCAAAACGGGGGAAACCCTTTATGAATTCAAAAAAGTACCCCGTATGCAACTTAGCCCTAAGGCGGATTACGGGTATGGGTATAGCAGGGTGGACAGCACTTGGTTTGCCTATGATCTTCGTTCCGGAAAGCGTTCGGATTTAACCAAAGGAGATGTTTTTTACTATGAGGAAAATGACTATCCCAACTACCCTTTCCCTTATGGTGTGGCAGGTTGGACCAAGGGAGACGAATCCGTTCTTGTCTATGATAGGTATGATATCTGGAAAGTTGACCCCAACTCGGGTGAAAAGGTAAAGTTGACCGACGGAAGGCCATCCAAAACCGTCTACCGCTACTTGGATTTGGATGAGGAAGAAGAAACCATTGACTTCACCAAGCCCCTATTGCTAAGTACTTTTAATGAAACCACTAAAGATGCGGGGTATGCTAAATACAATCCCAAAAACGGCCGCTTCACCCCATTGGTTTCTGGTCCTTATAGCTACTCCCGTCCTAAAAAAGCAGCCTTGTCCGATAAGGTGATTTTCACCAGACAGTCCTTTGAGGAATTTCCTGATTTGCGATTGACCGACCTCGATTTTAAAAAACCCTTGAAATTAAGTGATGCCAATCCACAGCAGGCCTCCTACAATTGGGGAACCATAGAGCTTGTGGACTGGTTTTCCCTGGATGGAAAACCTCTTAAAGGCATGCTTGTAAAACCGGAGAATTTTGATCCAAATAAAAAATACCCCTTGTTGGTCAATTTTTACGAAAAAAGCTCGGACAGAATCCATCGGCACCGGCATCCACGAGCGGAACGTTCTTCCTTAAACTATAGTTTTTATACAAGCAGAGGGTACGTCATTTTCAATCCCGATGTGGTATACCGGGTGGGCTACCCCGGAGAAAGTGCGTATAACTGCGTTATTCCCGGTGTGACTTCATTGATTGAGAAAGGTTTTATTGATAAGGACAATATTGGTGTCCAAGGACACAGCTGGGGCGGTTACCAAATCGCCTATTTGGTGACCAAAACCGATATTTTCAAGGCCGCAGAATCTGGAGCCCCCGTACCCAACATGATCAGTGCCTACGGCGGTATTCGCTGGTGGACAGGTCTAAGTAGACAGTTTCAATACGAACACACCCAAAGTAGAATTGGCGGTACTCCTTGGGAATATCCTTCTCGATACATTGAAAACTCTCCCATATTTACCATTGATAAAATCAATACACCGCTATTGATCATGCACAACGATGCTGACGGGCATGTGCCTTGGTACCAAGGAATTGAATTCTTTGTAAGTCTACGCCGTCTTGGGAAACCATCGTGGTTCCTAAATTACAACGGTGAGCCGCACTGGCCCTTAAAACTTCAAAATCGTAAGGATTTCAATATTCGCATGGCACAGTTTTTTGATCATTACCTCAAAGGAGAAGGAAAACCTTCGTGGATGGAACGAGGTGTTCCTGCCATTGAAAAAGGAGTGCTTCAAGGCTATGAACTAATGGATAGGACGGACAAAGATTAGTTAGTCTTTCAAGTCAACTGTGGATTGCCGCTCACGATTGATCACAAGTTTGGTAACATCGGGGCGAGAATAGTGCCCTACGGCGTCAAAATTCTGCCGTTCTTCATAAACGCGGTCAAAATCCAATATCCCGTATATCAAGCCTTCTTTATTGACCACAGGTTCCACTATCCATTCCCCATCAGGTCCTGCAATGCAGGAACCTCCGTTGGCCAAGACATCGGGGGCTTTTTCCAGTATTTTATCCAAATGAGGGGTGTCCCTAGGAAAATCCTCTTTGACCATCAAGGAGGAAACTGAAATCACGTAGCTTCGGGATTCCCTTGCTATAAATCGGGTAATGTCTTTGGTATTATGTAGGCTTCCTGGCCAAACGGCAATATGCAAGTTTTCTCCCTGACCATAGAGCGCCGCTCTTGGTAAAGGCATCCAATTCTCCCAGCAGTTCAATCCACCGACCGTAAACTGTTTTAGGGTATGCACCTGTAATCCGTTACCATCACCCGGGGCCCATGTCAATCGCTCATCATAGGTAGGCTGTAACTTTCGGTGCACCGATTTAATTTCCCCCTGTTCATTGATATATACCAAAGAGGCATAGATACTATGCCCGCCACGGTCCTGGGGCCGCTCCATAATGCCCAAATAAATGGCGATGTTGTTTTCTTTGGCCAATTGGCAGATGGTATCCAAATCCCCTGTTTCAATCTGAATGGAATTGCGTACATAATGTGCATGCAGTTCTTTGTTTACCTTAGTATTCCACTCGGCTCCACCGGTCAAGGCCAACCAAAAGGGATAGCCAGGAAGCAGTGCTTCCCCGAATACGATCAATTCACTCTTATTCTTGGCGGCCTCTAAAATTGAAGCTTCAATCTTGACAAGGGTCCCCTTTTTATCTAGCCAAACGGGCGCAATCTGTGCCAAGGCTACTTTGAGTTCGTTTCGTTTCATAAAATTCGATTTAAAACCAAGTCCACATCAATTAACAGAATACTAAATACCCCTGAGATTATGATAAACTTTAAAATATTGTGAAGCCATACGTAGTGCATCTTTGCTCCCGACTTCCATAATAGCACCAAGAATACGATCAATAAAGCACCGGAAGCAATAAAATAGATGGACATATACCCCACATCGAACACCGCAATCAGAAGATAGGTCGGGACTAAGGTCAAAACTATCAAAAAGGCAATGAAACTTTTTGCAGCTTGCGTACCAAGCAATATTGGAATGGTTTTATAGCCCTGGGTCAAGTCTCCTGCAATATTCTCCAAATCTTTGATGACCTCCCTGGCTAAAATCAACAAGAATAGATATAATGCGTGCACAAAAATCACGGTCTCGAAATTCCTATAATACACAAAAACCACGAAAAAAGGTGCGATGGCCAAGGTGGCGGACACCAAATTTCCAATGGCCGGAATCCGCTTTAGTTTATGGGAATACAACCAAATACCAAAGATGTATGCCGAGAAAAACAGTACCGCTCTAAAGGAAATATAGCTCGCTGCAAAAACGGCCAAAAAATTCAAGATAAAGTACGTTGTCAACTTAAAACGCTGGCTTACCAATCGATCCAGCATACTCTTGGTAGGCTTATTAATCAAGTCTTTTTCGGCATCGTAAAAATTATTGATGATATACCCCGAGGCAATGACCAAAGCAGAAGCAGTCACGATGAGAAAAAGATTAAGGTCAAGCACCACTCTGCGAAAAGGCCAATCCGGGGCTAAAATATATATGGATGCCAGGTATTGGGCCAAGGTAATCATTAGAATATTGTAACCCCTAACCACAGAGAACAAGCTCAAAAGCTTGAAAAGCAAGAGCTTATTTTTTCTACTAAGCATGTGAAACTTTTAGAAGTTGTAGACCACTTCCAGTTTATGGCCCTGCAATGATTTCCTGGCCTTGTCAATGTCTTCGGTAAACCCCAAAATGTATCCACCCCCACCGGAACCGCAAAGTTTTAAATAGTAATCATTGGTCTCGATTCCTTTTTGCCATAGCTGATGGAATTGCGCAGGAATCATTGGTTTAAAATGATCTAGGACAACATGGGAAAGCTGTTTAACATGACCAAAAAGTCCTTTGATGTCTCCGTTCAGGAAATGATCTACACAGGCATCCGTATGTTTTATGAACTTTTCCTTAATCACATTGCGGAAACCTTCTTGCTTCATTTTCTCCATGAAAATCTGAACCATAGGGGCGGTTTCACCGGTCATTCCACTATCCAACAAAAATACTGCACCCTTTCCCTCCTTGTTTTGGGAAGGTAGGCTCGTGGATTCAATATTGTCCTTGGAATTGATAAGGATAGGTAAACTTAAGTAACTGTTCAATGGATCCAATCCAGAAGATTTTCCATGAAAAAAAGACTCCATTTTGCCGAAAATGGCTTTCAGCCTCAAAAGCTTTTCACGAGTCAAGTTTTCCAGAACGGTTATTTTATTGTAGGCATATTTATCATAAATCGCAGCTACCAAAGCACCACTACTGCCTATACCATAACCCTGGGGAATGGAACTATCAAAATACATTCCCCTTGAAATATCCGCCCTAAGGCTTTCTATATCAAAAGTCACCAAATTTTTTGATTGTATTCCTTCCATGTAGGTGGCGAATTTCTGCAAAGCTTCATTGGATTGCTTTGCAGCTTCTGTTTCCGCCCCATCAGTCTTCAGGGCACCTTTAAAGAAGTTATATGGAATGGATAATCCTTTGGAATCCTTAATGATTCCGTATTCCCCGAAGAGCAAGATTTTAGAATAGAATAATGGCCCTTTCATATTGTTTTGTTCAACCATTCATCATTAAAAGTAAACAAACATAACGTCCAAGTCAACTATTTGGCAAATAATTAAGGCAAAAACCCTTAAATATCGTTACCCTGTTGCGTTTGATACTATGGAACAGGGGAAAATTGCTTTGCCCCATTTCCAATTCGATCGCAAATATAATGTCCGTTTTCGCAGTAAGCAACCAATTCATCTTGAATAAATTGGATACATTTCCCTTTTTCTGATTCTGGATACAGGACATGAACATTGGCCCCTGCATCCAAGGTGAAGCAAATGGGAATAGTTGTTTCCTTCCGGAATGCCATAATACGATTGATGATTTCCAAGGTGTTGGGCAACATTAAAATAAAGTAGGGGTGGCTGGTCATCATCATGGCGTGAAGGGTCAATGCCTCACTTTCCACAATCTTCACAAAGGCCTCCAAATCCCCATTCTTGAAAATAGGTCGCAGTGCCTCTAAGTTTTGATGTGCCTGTTTAAATCGGTTTTCAGCAAAAGGATGGTCTTTCATTAATCCGTGTCCCACAGTGCTACTAACGGTTTTTTGACCTTTATGTACAAGGAGAATGGTATCGTGGTAGTTTTTGAAATTTGAATGGACTTCAAAGGGGTACCTTATTCCGAATAGATCTGAACTTTGGTTTATTGAAGCTGTTTTTCCCCATTGGATCAAGCCCCCTTCAATACTTCTACAGGCACTGCCTGATCCCAATCTGGCTAAAAAGGAAGCCTTTTTTCTAAAATGATATGGCGTCATTCCAGGGGTACTTCGCCTTTCAATTTCCAAAAGGCAAAGGGCCAGGGCAGACATACCACTGGCAGAAGAGGCTATGCCACTACTATGGGGAAAGGAATTTGAACTGTCAATCTCAAAATGATACTCCTTTAAAAAAGGTAGGTAGGATGATACGCGTTCAAAAAAAGTGATGATTTTGGGTTTAAAGGTTGCCTTGGACTTCCCTTCAAAAAGAAAATCAAACGAAAATGTATTGCCTCGGCTTTCAAGCCTTTTGAACTTCAACAAAGTCGTGGTCGCACAAGCATCCAACGTAAAGCTGATGGAGGGGTTGGCTGGAATTTGATTGGGCAGTTTTCCCCAATACTTCACCAAAGCAATATTACTGGGTGCCTTCCAACCCACTATGCCCTCATTCGGATATTCCAGATTTTGAACAGGCACAAAATCCTTTTCGGTCATGAACTCGAATTTGGGCAAAGATAAGACTTGCCCAAAGGTTTGCATTCTGTTTTAAATTGTTATTTTAGTAAGAATCCAACTACTGTGAAGGGAACCATTACTAAAATCATCATCGCCATCGCCGTATGCCTTTTAATAGGTTTTCTCTCCAGTTTTGCCACCCAGAGCTCTGTCAATGATTGGTACGTTACCTTGAACAAGCCCAGTTTTAATCCCCCAAACTGGTTATTTGCCCCCGTATGGACCTTACTTTATATTCTTATGGGTATAGCAGCGGGAATTGTGTGGTCCAAAGGGTTTTATCACCTTTGGGTGAAGACCGCCATGTACCATTTTGGATTTCAGTTACTGCTGAATGCCCTTTGGAGCATCATCTTTTTTGGGCTTAAAAACCCCCTTGCAGCCCTATTTGTCATAGTGACGTTGTCCGTACTTATTGTGCTCACCATTAAATGGTTTAGAGTCGTTAGCAAACCAGCAGCTTGGTTAATGCTCCCTTATCTGGGATGGGTACTTTTTGCCACGGTGTTGAATTTTAAGATTTGGGAATTGAATTGAGCGCTTAGAAAGTAATCATTTGAACGAATTTTTGTTTTCCATCATACGATTTCTCCATTTTTAAAGTTTTAGGTAGTCCAAACCCAAATCTTTGCTTATGGAGCCCTTACATCCCATTTTTTACTCTAGAAAATTATTTGTCGGTACCGGATTGGTACTTCTATTTGGATTGCGAAATCAAATTTTGGTCAAAACAGGCCTAACACCTGCTATCTTTTTAATGTATTTAGGTTTGTTCTGTTGTATAACCATCATTATGATACTTACCGCAATGAAAAGAAGGTGATTTTCACCCTTGGTCTTGTGCAAGGGCAACCATCTTTTTCATGGTATTCAAGTTGCGGGTGGTAGCAGTAACTTTAAGCTTATTTTCAATTAGATTATTATTGAGTTTTGCTTTTCCGGCACCTGCCCTACAGTTAAGGTATACGCAGTCTTTGGTGTAGTGAAAATCCTCGTTGTCAAATCGTAGCTTTTGAAAAGATGCTACCAGTTCATCAGAAGGAATTTTATGAATAAGGGCAAAATATAATCCCTTACCATTGGGTTCATTACTAAAAGGGTTGTTGTCCAAAATGTCCTGAAGCGCTTGAGGGGTTTTTATTAGAACGGGAACTTCAAAACCAAAATCGTCTTCAATGGTTTTTTCAATTGCTGTCTCCAGTTCCTTTGGTTTAGCACTGGAAGCTTCCAAAATAATATTGCCGCTTTGAATGTAGGTTTGAACATTTTTCAGTCCATACTTTTGCAGGCTTGCTCGTAAATCGCCCATTTTAATCTTCTTTTGACCACTAACATTTATTCCCCTTAAAAAAGCGATATAAGTTTTCACATGGATTGTATTTAATGGCTGAAACTACTCAATTTATTTTAGTAAATTCCCTAACATTTTTTGAGATATGGCAGACTATATTCTTGCGCTTGACCAAGGAACAACCAGTTCGAGGGCCGTTGTTTTTGACAGAAAGGGTACCATTGTATCCGTGGCACAAAAAGAGTTCACACAAATTTTTCCTAAACCGGGGTGGGTGGAACACGATGCCACCGAAATTTGGTCTACTCAAGCAGGAATGGCTGCAGAAGCAGTTGCAAAAAAGGGGTTAAAAGGAGAGCAGATTGCTGCCATTGGGATTACCAATCAACGTGAGACCGCGGTGGTTTGGGACAAAAAAACCGGAGAACCCATTTATAATGCCATAGTTTGGCAGGACAAACGCACCTCCGACTATTGTGACGAACTGAAAAATGCAGGGAAAACGGCATTGATTCGAGAAAAGACAGGTTTGGTCATCGATTCCTATTTCTCGGCCACCAAGGTCAAGTGGATATTGGACAATGTGGAAGGGGCCAGGGAAAAGGCAGAGGCCGGAGACTTGGCTTTTGGGACCATCGATTCTTGGTTGATATGGAAAATGACCGAAGGCAAATTACATATTACGGATGTCACCAATGCTTCGCGTTCGTTGATATTCAATATCAATACCATGGAATGGGATGACGACCTTTTGGAGCTATTTACCATTCCTAAAAGCATGTTGCCCAAGGTCAAACCCTCCAGTGAAGTTTATGGATATACCAGTCCTAATTTCTTCGCCCACGAAATTCCTATCGCTGGGATTGCCGGCGACCAACAAGCTGCTCTTTTTGGTCAAATGTGCACCCAAAAAGGCATGGTAAAAAACACCTACGGCACTGGATGTTTTATGTTAATGAACATTGGCGAAGAACCTACAAAATCCAACAATAACCTATTGACCACGGTGGCTTGGCAAATAAACGGAAAGACGACCTACGCCCTGGAAGGGAGTATTTTTATTGCAGGAGCGGTGGTACAGTGGCTCAGGGATAGTTTAAAAATCATAAAAAAGTCTTCCGATGTAGAAAAATTGGCCAGTTCGGTGGAAAGTTCTGAAGGAGTGTACTTCGTTCCTGCTTTTGCAGGTCTTGGGGCCCCGCACTGGAACCAAAAAGCGCAGGGCACCTTATTTGGATTGACAAGGGGCGGAACGGATGCCCACATCGCAAGGGCGGCATTGGATTCCATAGCCTATCAGACCATGGATATTCTAAAGGCAATGGAAAAAGATTCCGGTATCTCCATTAAGGAGCTTAGAGTGGATGGAGGCGCCACGGTCAATAACCTACTGATGCAGTTCCAGGCTGATGTTTTGAATACCATTACCATTCGCCCAAAAATTGTTGAAACCACTGTAATGGGAGCGGCGTACTTGGCGGGATTGGCGGTCGGTTTTTGGAAGAGTCAAGAAGAAATTCAGGACATTTGGCAGACTGATGTGGAATTTCATCCTACAAGCAACAGAGCGACTATCGAGCAAGGCATTAAAGGGTGGTATCGCGCCATAAAGGCACTGGAATTCTGGACGGAACAATAAGCAAAACAACCCTAACCAAAATAACATGACACCTTTCATAGCTGAAATTATAGGAACCTTTTTATTAATGTTTTTGGGATGTGGCGTCAATGCCAATGTATCCTTGAATAAAACCTATGGCTCAGGCTCCGGATGGATTGTAATAACCACTGGTTGGGCCTTGGCCGTTTATGTTGGTGTCGTAGTAGCCGGTCCCATCAGTGGAGCACATATTAATCCAGCGGTGACCATAGGATTGGCCCTAGCCGGCGAATTCCCAATTTATGATGTTCCCGAATACGTTCTGGCTCAATTTATTGGGGCAATATCAGGTGCCTTTTTAGTATGGTTGACCCATTTTGAACATTTTAAAGCAACAGAGGACGGTGATACCAAAAGGGGGGTTTTTTGTACTGCCCCTGCCATTAAAAACACCCTTATTAACTTCTTATGTGAGATGACGGGCACTTTTGTATTATTGTTTACCATACTTTATTTTACTGATGCCACCCTATCCTCTGACAACACCATTATTGGTTTGGGTTCTTTGGGTGCATTACCGGTGGCCTTCCTTGTTTGGGTTATTGGGTTAGGCCTTGGCGGTACTACCGGTTATGCCATTAACCCAGCCCGTGATTTGGGGCCAAGGATAGTTCATGCGCTGGTTCCCATGAAGAACAAAGGGAGTAATGGTTGGGGCTATTCCTGGATACCTGTTGTGGGTCCAATAATGGGAGGTATTTTAGCAGCTTTGTTGGCCAACCTTTTATAGTAAATACATCAATTTTTTGCTATCGCTTGCGCAGCGATGTACGCTCCCGTCCAGGCGTTTTGAAAGTTGAACCCCCCTGTAACGGCATCCACATTGATAACCTCTCCCGCCAAATAGAGGTTTGGTAAAATTTTGCTTTCAAAAGTTTTAAAGTTGATTTCACTCAAATCGACTCCTCCCGCGGTAACAAACTCTTCCTTAAAGGTGCTTTTTCCTTCAATTTTAAAAGACCCTTCGGTCAATTGGCTGGCCAAGGCCTGTATTTGTTCTTTGGTCAAATCAGCCCATTTTTGATTTGTATGGATTCCGGCAGCCTCGACCAAACGAGCCCATAATCTACTGGGAAGTTCCAAAACCTTTGCTTTTAAAACCGTTTTCCTAGCTTCCACAAACTTTATTTCGGTCAAAAAACCAACCATGGTTCCTAAACTATAATCTGGCATCCAATTGATTCGAATTCTAAAATTGTAGTGGAAATCGTGTAATTCTTTTGCCGCCCACGCGGAAAGTTTCAAAACAGCTGGACCACTAAAACCCCAATGCGTTATTAAAATTGGGCCCTCTTGGGTAAACAAAGGCTCCTTTTCCACTTTGCTTTTTAATTGGATTACAATGCGGGAATCATACTGCTTTTTTGGCATAATGTCCACTTTCCCCACCTTGCTCAATCCCTGCAAGCCCTTTATTCTTGAATCAATACAATTGAACGTAAAAAGAGAGGGCACCGGTGAAACTATAGCGTGGCCCAAACGTTTAAGTAGCTCCCAAACCTTTGTGTTACTTCCTGCAGTCACAAGGAGCTTTTTGCAATGATAATGTTTGTTCATTGTAGTAACCCGCCATCCATTTTCAACTTCCGTTGAATTCTCGATGTTCTTTACCGAGCTGTTTTTTAAAACAGTAATCCCCAACTTTTCCGTTTCTTCCAAGAAACAATCAATAATGGATTGGGAAGAATCCGATGTTGGAAAAATGCGTCCATCATCCTCTATTTTCAAAGGAACCCCACGTTCCTCGAAAAATTGCATGGTATCTCCAGCTGCATACTTGTGAAAAGGACCTAACAGTTCCTTTTGTCCCCTTGGATAATGTTCTGACAATGGAAGTGGCTCAAACACTGCATGGGTTACATTGCAACGCCCTCCACCCGAGACCTTTACCTTGCCCAAGACGGACTTTCCCCGTTCAAAAATGGCAATCTTAAGTTTTGAATTGGCCCGTGCGGTTTGTATGGCACCAAAAAATCCTGCCGCTCCACCTCCAACAATTATTACATCAAACACTATTGCGCTCTGTCCGGGTAATCCGTAAAAATGCCATCTATACCAAAGGCCGTAACCATTTCAATATCTTCAGGTGTATTGACGGTGTAAGTAAATACCTTAAAACCTTGCTCCTGGATTGTCCTTACATTATCAGCATTCAAGGTCTTGTACCATGGATTTATGGCTATGGCATTTAGTTCCTTTGCCACTTCAATGGCCTCTAAAGGGTCTCCCTCAGTTAAAACGGCAATCGAAATATCAGGGTTAAGCTCCCTCATTTTTCGAAGTTCATCCCAATTAAAACTGGAAATGACAATGTTGTCCATGGACCAGCCCCTATCCTCAATGTACGCATTTGTAATATGATTTACCCTGTTGGCAGTATCGTCGCCTTTTAATTCAATATTTAAAGCAACCTTATTATCAATTAATCGCAAAACTTCCTGCAATAGCGGAATGCGGTGGCCTCCTTCCAAAATCACCTGACGCAAATCAGTAACGTAATATTCTTCAATATTTCCTGCAGCATTACTAAGCCGATCTAATTGTTGATCATGAAAAACCACTGTTTCACCACTTTTGATATTGAACACATCAATTTCAATCATATCCACACCCAAATCCAATGCTTTTTGCACTGAAGCCAAAGTATTTTCTGTCTCATATCCCATGGCTCCCCTATGCCCTATAACCAAGGGTTTTTCTTGCATTTCACATCCCATAATTAGTACAGCCAAAAAACATAACAAACCTACTTTTCTCATTTGTGAAGTATTTTATCGAATTACAAAAATATAAACTTGAGGAATCTACGACCAGAAAAATTAGCTCGACAACTTATTTCCCCAATTTGAAAACAAAGGACTCCAAGGGAGCTATTTTTATAGGAATGGTACCTACTTCATTTTCAACTTTGAGCATAGGATTGAACTCCCCGTAAAGTTGTTCTTTTAGGGAATATCCCTTAGGTTCCAATTCCCATGTGGCTATTAATTCAGGTGGGAGTTTAAAATCGATATCGAATGATTTTTCCGTATCAAAATTGGAAACGACAATAAGTTTCTCATCATTGGACCATCGAACAAAGGAAAAAATACGATGGTCATACGTATCCGTGTGTTCCTTATTGTAATAATGGGTTTCCTGGTATTCCCCCATCAGTGCGGGACTGTTGATGGTAAAATTAAGTAAGCGTTTATAAAAGTCGCGGAGTGATGTTTCATTCTCTGTCAATTGTCCCCCGTCAAACCGCTTGTTGTTCATCCACCTCTGATGTGCCGGCACTCCAATGTAATCAAAAATTGAGGTTCTGGAAGGTTTTCCGAATCCAGCATCCTCCGAACCATCTTCGCCAACTTCCTGACCAAAATAAATCATGGTCGGTGAAGAACTTATGGTTGCTGATATGACCATGGCAGGCTTGGCAATTTCTGCTTTCCCTACAAATTCGGGACTGGCAATACGTTGTTCGTCATGGTTCTCCAGAAAGTGGAGCATGTGGTGCTCAATATCCTGTAAGCCGGATTGCACGGTATGAATGTGATCGGTCCAACCATAACCTTTCATAATATGTTTAAGGCTATCGTAAAGTTCCACCTTATCGTAGAGGTAATCCATTTTTCCTTTATGGATGTATTCCCGATAGAGCCCAGGATTATAAACCTCGGCCAATAAAAACGCATCTGGTTTCTTTACTTTGATGCAAGAATTCATAAAACTCCAAAATTCCACAGGGACCATTTCTGCCATATCGAACCGAAAACCATCAACACCCATTTCCAGCCAATACAAAGCAATATCCCGAAATTTATACCAGGAATCTGGCAACTCCTTATCCTTCCAAAACTCAAAATGGGCCTTGTGATCCATCTTGCTATAAGACTCTGGCAATTCTTCATAGTCTTTACTTCCGTCCGGGCGAATCCCATAGTTGATTTTTACCGTCTCATACCAGTCATTAAAATCTGGCTTTGGTAAACGAGAGCCATTTCCCGTCCATTTTGCAGGGACCTCCTTGAACCTATCATCAGAAAGTGGATTCTCATTTCCACCCAAAGGTCTATAGCCATCCCGCCATTCCGGCACATTAAATTCCGTCCCCGGGATATAATAAAAGCTATTGTCTCGCGAATATTCGACGGAAGTATTGTCCTTGGTCCCAAAATCCTCTACCCCTTTGGGATTGGTCCTTCCTTCATAGTTTCTAGCTACATGGTTGGGCACAATATCTATAATGACCTTCATGCCATGTTGATGGGTTCTGTGGACAAGTGCCCGGAATTCCTCCAGTCGATTTTTTGGGTCATTTGCCAAATCAGGATTTACATTGTAATAGTCCTTAACGGCGTACGGAGATCCTGCCCTTCCTTTTACGACGTCCGGGTCATCTTCTGAAATGCCGTAATTGGTATAATCGTTGATCACGGCATGGTGCGGTACTCCAGTGTACCACATATGCGTGACTCCTAGGTCCTTTAAGGCCGAAAGTGCTTTGTCATCAAAATCATCAAACTTGCCAACACCATTTTCTTCTATGGTTCCCCAAGGCGTGTTCGTGGTCTTTGTATTCCCAAACAGGCGGGTAAAAACTTGGTAAACCACTGCTTTTCGTTCTTTCTTCATTACTGGCTTAGTTTGTTCCATAACTTTTTTTTCCGCTTTATCAACACAAGACAAAGAGATGATGATTACACAAAAAAAGAGGTATGCTGATTTTTTCATTCTATTCTTTTAGTTGAAGCAAGATCGCTTCTCTGGGAGGAAGTTCCAAAACCTCCGAAACTTTAAAATTTTCACTGGTCAAAACATTGACCGCTTGCTTTCCAATGATATCCATTTCCGAAAATCGTTCCATATTGAGCTCAAACGATTCTTCATTCTTGTTTAAGATCAAAACTATTTTTTCCCTTTCATCAAATCTAAACAAGACATAGGTGCCATTTTCAGGTGTGAAATGTTTGGTATTTCCATGGTGCAGCGCAAAAGTGGATTTCCTAAAATTAAGGAGCTTTTTAAGATACTCCCGTATTCTTATTTGCTCTTTGGACAAGCCTTCCCCGGTAAAGCCATTTTTGTCATCCCCATTCCAACCGCCGGGAAAATCCGTCCTGATCAATCCGTGATCTCCAAGCTTTTCCGTATTATCCATAAGGATTTCGGTCCCATAATAAATCTGGGGAATTCTGGGAGCGACCAAGATAAAAGCAAGAGCCATTTTTGTCAACACTTCATCTTCATTTAACTGCGTAAAAATCCGATCCATATCATGATTGTCACCAAAGAGTAGAATGGATTTTGGTTGGGCATAATTGAAATCATTGGCTAGCCCTTCATAAATCTTAATTAGGCCTTTATCCCAACTTTCCGGCTCCTTTAATGCTTCTACCATTGCTTTTTGTAATGGGAAATCCATCGTACTCTTAAGACCAGAGCGATAACCATCCGTATTGTTTGAACCGTCTTGCCAATATCCCACCAAAAGGGGGTTATAGCTCCACTCTTCACCAACTATATTGAAATTGGGATATTCCTCCATGATGGCCTTTGCCCAATCTGCCATGAAGTTTTTATTGGGATAGGGATAAGTATCTTGTCTAATGCCTCCCAGTTGTAAGGTTTCAATCCACCAAATACTGTTTTGAATCAGATATTTGGCCATGAATGGATTCTTCTGGTTCAAATCAGGCATCGATGGAACGAACCATCCTTCTTCCATAAGCTTCTTGTCGTGGTCCGAGGCATAAGCATCTTGATTCACCGTTCTTCTGTGATTGGTTGTAACATATGTTCCTCCTTCGAAGTTATCTTGGTAGTTCACCCAATCCTCAAAAGGCAAATCCTTCATCCACCAATGTTCTCGGCCACAATGATTGGCCACTTGATCCATAATCAATTTGACACCCCTCTCCGAAGCTTTTTGGGACAGCTCTTTGTATTCTTTCAAAGTACCAAATCTTGGGTCGGTCTTGTAGAAGTCCGTAATGGCATAACCGTGATAGGATTGTTCGGGCATATCATTCATTAGCAATGGACTTGACCAAATGGCAGTAAAGCCCATATCTGCAACATAATCCAAGTGTTCAATAATCCCACGAATGTCTCCCCCGTGCCTTTTATAATCATGTCCTCTATCGAGTTCGGTTTCCAACAGCCCATCAATTATATCGTTTGAAGAATCACCGTTTGCAAACCGGTCCGGGGTGATCAAATAAATGACGTCCGAGCTATCAAAACCAATGTAATCATTAGCCTCTCTACTTCTTTCCTTGATTTTATAGTCAAAGGAAGTTATGGATTCCGCTCCATTTTTTAGTTCTATTGAAACGTTTCCCGCTTGTGCGTTTTCCGCAACTTTAAGGGTTACAAACAGATAATTTGGGTTGTCACCGGAAGAATATTCCTTCAAGGTAACACCTTTATAGTCCATGATTGGTGAGAGATGTGAAATGGAGTCACCATAAATCAACAATTGAACTTCTTGATGTTTCATCCCCACCCACCAGTTTGGTGGTTCCACCTTCACTATTTGTGACACTAGTGAACCGGATAGAAATAGAAAAAAGATAAAAGCCCGGATGCTTCCCATAGTTTAAGCGGATACAGTTTCACCAGGCACCAAAACTAAACGCTTGCCGTTGACGCGAATGGTCATTTCCTCATTTCCGATCAAGTGAAACTTAGCGCTTTCTTTTTCAATAATAACCTTGATGATACGATTTCGGAAATTGACTTTAAAGGAATAGGAATCCCACTGTTCTGGAATTTGAGGGTAAAAATGCAATTTATCCTCCAAAACCCGCATTCCTCCAAAACCTTCCACAATGCTCATCCAGGTACCTGCCATTGAAGTGATATGGAGCCCTTCCTCCACTTCCCTATTGTAATCATCCAAATCTAATCGGGATGTTCTCAGATACAACCGGTACGCTTGTTCCATCCTTCCCAATTTGGCCGCCTGAATGCTATGAACACATGGAGAGAGTGAAGATTCATGTACCGTAAAGGGTTCATAGAAATCGAAATGACGCTCCAATTCCTCCTTGGAGAAATGATCTTCAAAAAAATAAAATCCCTGAAGTACGTCAGCTTGTTTGATATATGGCGAACGAAGTATGCGGTCCCAACTCCATTTTTGGTTGATAGGGCGTTGTGATTTATCCAAATGTTCCGCTGTAATCAACTCCTTGTCCAAAAAACCATCTTGTTGAAGATATATGTTGTGCTTTTTTGATTTTGGAAAAAACATCTTACCCGCAACTTCGTCCCATTGCTCCAACTCATCATCTGTAATTTTGGTATGGGCAACGATACGGTCATAATCCGTTGGATACCCTTCTTTTACCTTTTCAATCTGTTCTAGGGCATACTCAATGCACCACTTGGCCAGGTAATTGGTGTACCAATTGTTATTGACGTTATTTTCATATTCATTGGGCCCAGTAACTCCAAGAATCACATATTTACCTTTCTTGGATGACCAATTGGCTCTTTGATGCCAGAACCGGGCAATACCTATAAGTACTTCCAGTCCCATTTCGGGAATATAACTGTAGTCTCCAGTAAAGCGATAGTAATTGTAAATGGCAAAGGCAATGGCCCCGTTTCTATGGATTTCCTCAAAGGTTATTTCCCACTCATTATGGCACTCCTCCCCATTCATCGTCACCATAGGGTATAAAGCCGCTTCATTCTTAAAGCCAAGCATTGCCGCATTTTCGATGGCCTTTTCCAAATGATTGTACCTGTACTCCAGAAGGCTCCAAGCTACGTTCTGGTTTTTGGTGGCCATGTAAAAGGGTAGGCAGTAAGCTTCGGTATCCCAATAGGTACTTCCTCCATATTTTTCGCCGGTGAATCCCTTAGGTCCAATGTTAAGGCGGGAGTCTTTCCCAAGATAAGTCTGGTTCAACTGAAAGATATTGAAGCGTATTCCCTGTTGGGCTCTGACATCACCCTCAATGGTAATATCACTCATTTCCCAAATTTCTGACCACGCTTTTTTCTGTTGCTCCAAAAGGCCTTGAAAGCCTAAAGCGGAAGCTTTGTCCAAGACATCATTTCCTGCTTGAATCAACGCCTTGGCATTATGATATCTGGAAGTGGTGTATCCTCCAAGTTTTGTAAGGGTTATTTTCTCCCCTTTTTCAAGTTCAGTTTTATAGTAGAAAGAAATTTTGGTTTCTGACTGCTCCTCTTTTAGGATTTCTACTGATTTACCGGCCACATTAGCATTCGATTGCATAAAGGTGCAGGTGGCAAAGTTGGTTTTCATGGTATGTGCTTCTATAAAAGCCCTGTCTCCATTGGAAGTAATATTTGTAGTATTCCAAAACCTATCGTCCCAATTGCTATCTTGATTTTTAATCCCGCTATCCAAATAGGGCTGAAGTATTACCTCGGCATTGCCATTGAGCACTTCCATCTGGTATTCTATAGAACCGATTTCATCCAATGCCAGGCTTAAAAAGCGGGTAGTGCTTATCTTAATCTCCATATCATTGGAAAGTGTTGCCCTGAAACTTCGCATGTACCAACCTTCCTTCATATTCAGTTCACGGCGGAAGTCCTTTACCTGTTTACAGGTATTTAAATCCAACGGTATGTTATTGATTGAAATATTGATGCCAATCCAATTGGGGGCATTCAATACTTTGGCAAAATATTCTGGATAGCCATTTTTCCACCAACCTACCCGGGTTTTGTCCGGATAATAAACTCCGGCTATGTAGCTGCCCTGAAAAGTTTCGCCAGAGTAATGTTCCTCAAAATTGGCGCGTTGGCCCATAGCCCCGTTCCCAAGACTAAATAAACTTTCTGAACTCTGTACGAGTTCGGGATCAAAACCTTCTTCTATTATTGACCACGCATTGGGTGTAATGTATTCTTGATTCATATAAACAAACTAGGAAAGCTGAAGGGCAAACTTAATTAATTGTGGAATCACGTTCAATTAAAGTAGGTTCTAAAATTTTGGTACGGTAGGCCACTTCATCATCTTCACTTTCCACGCGTTCAATGAGCATCTTTGCGGCTATCTCACCCATTCTCTCCCCGTGCTGGGCAACTGAAGTTAAACTGGGGTTGGCGTGTTTGGCCAACAGGCCGTCCGTGAATCCAATTATGGAAATGTCTTCAGGAACCCGTAATCCCTTTCTTTGTACTACCCTCATTCCATAAATCCCAAAGATTTCATTGACACTGAGAATGGCATCAGGATGAATGCCATCAAGAAATTTGGAAATGCTATGCTCATCGATATCCATGAAGGGAAGGCGGAGTACTAAATCTTCATTCAAGCCCAATCCAAAGTCCTTTAGGGCCTTTTCATACCCTTTATTTCTATTTCTACTTACACTAAAAAAATCTTCTGTGGTCAGTAAAGCTATTTTTCGCCTTCCTTGATCCAACAACTTCTTAGTAGCCCTGTAGGCCCCTTGCATGTCATCAATCAATACTTTATCACAATTGATTTCATCAGTCACACGGTCAAACAATACTATAGGAATGCCCTGTTCCGTAACCTCTTTTAAATGGTTGAAATCCTTCTTTTTTTCAGTTCCTGCCGATAAAGACATAATGAAGCCATCAATACTGCCATTGGCCAGCATTTCCATATTGATGACCTCTTTGTCAAAAGACTCATCGGATAGACACACAATCACATTGTAACCTTGGGCATTGGCATAGTTTTCAATACCCCTCACCACGGTTGTGAAGAAATGATGAACAATATCAGGAATAATGACCCCTATGTTTTTGGTTCGCTTATTCTTGAGACTGATAGCAATATTGTTGGGCTTATAATTGTATAATTTAGCAAATGCCTGAATCTTTTCCTTGGTGTCCCTGCTTATTTCCTCACTGTTCTTTAAGGCCTTGGAAACAGTGGATATGGAGACATCAAGTTCCTTAGCAATATGTTTTAGTGTAATTTTTTGTTTCAGCATGCTCCTGAAATGTTAAGTATTTGAAGTTAACTATATCCGTAATGTGTTAAAAATTTAGCTTAAAATTTTAACAAGGGAACCTCTGAAATACTTGAAATTTTCCAGCCTTCCCAAAAATTAAAAAAATGTATATTTGCCCTAATTTTATTATATTTCATATATTTCGCCACTTTGAATTGCGAAATGTATAGTTTAGAGTGTGTTGAATTGATATACCCCAATATTTGCAAAGTTATTAACACGAAACCGTTTTCGTGCTTTTTGTAGATTTTGAATCATGTTTGTTTAACACATTTTTTACATATGTTTAACTCTTGAATTTAAATTAACTAAACTTAAAATTAATTTTTATGAAGATTACGCTACTTAAAAGCTTGTTGCTCCTAGGCGCATTTGTTTGCTTTGGAACAATTCAGGCCCAGACGGTAACGGGTACAGTTTCGGATGCTAGTGGTCCCTTGCCCGGAGCGAGTGTCGTGGTTAAAGGTACTACTAACGGTACCCAAACCGATTTTGACGGTAACTATACATTAAATGACGTCCCTGGTGACGCCACTTTGGTTTTTAGTTACATCGGTTTTGCCACCCAAGAAGTTGCAGTAAACGGCCAAACCACAATCGATGTTACCCTTCAGGAAGATGCCACTGCACTTGATGAGGTAGTAATTATTGGTTACGGCCAAACTACTGTAAAGGATGCAACAGGTTCTGTAACCGCAGTTACCTCAGAGGATTTCAATGCGGGTGTCATTGCTTCTCCTGAACAATTGATTCAAGGTAAGGCCGCTGGTGTTAATATCCAACAGACCAGTGGTGAACCAGGTGCAGGTATTCAGGTAAACATTAGGGGTGCAAAATCTGTCCGAGCAAACAACAATCCTTTATTTGTTGTAGACGGGGTACCACTTTTTGGTCAAAACACAGATGCACAAGGAACTTCCGGAGGTGATGCAGGAAATTCCGAATCAGGTAACCCCTTGAACTTTTTGAATCCGAGCGACATTGAGAGCATCAGTGTTTTGAAAGACGCATCGGCTACAGCTATCTATGGTTCGCGAGGCTCCAATGGTGTTGTCATCATTACTACCAAGAGTGGTAAAGGCAGCCAAGGTGGCGTTTGGGAACTGTCATCAAACATAAGTGTCTCCACTCCGGTTCGTACATTCGATTTATTGGATAGAACTGAATTTTTGAACGGAGTAGAAAGCTTTGGCGGTGATCCTTCCGCGATAGATTTTGGTGCTAACACGGATTGGCAAGAGGTAGTACTCAGAACTGCAGCATCTACCAATCACAATTTGGCCTATTCGCAAAATTATGGTTCCGGTAACGTACGTGCCACTTTTGGCTACCAAAAACAGTTTGGTGTTGTTGAAAAGTCCGAGTTCGAACGGATTACTGGAAGGGTGAATCTTAACCAACGCTTTTTAGATGACAAGTTAATCGTTGGCATTCAGTCATCCGTTTCAAGAGTGAATAGGGAACAACCTCCATTGGACAATGGAGCAGGTTTTAGGGGTGATATTTTGGGTGCGGCCTATTCTGCAAATCCCACTTGGTCATCCTCACCATCCTTTGACGATGGTGGGGGGCAGGTTCAACCAGCCAACTATTTGGCATCAACCCAGAACTTAACCAACACCAACCGATTCCTGTTAAATGGTTCTGTGGAATATAAATTTACCCCAGAGCTTTCCGCCAAGGTCAACTTGGGATATGATAAATCGGAGAGTGAAAACGTTTCGATGTTAAACTCCCAACTTCAAAATTTTGATGGTATTGAAGGAGTTGGTTTCGGGAGTTTCCGAACCCTAGATCGAGACAACCAAACCTTGGAAGCTACCCTCAACTACAATAAGGATTTTGGAAAATCCAATTTGGATGTTATTGTAGGTTATGCTTTTCAAGATTTTAGGACACAAGGGCGTGAAGCCGTTGGTAGAGGTTTTGGAACAAACAACCTAAATGCAATGGGAGATGATTTGTCTTCTGTTGTAGACGCTGCGCGGTCCACTATTGATGGTTCTTTCCAACAGTTTTATTACGGAACCAATTCTACAGGTTTGACGATAAATAGACTATTCCCAACTGTTGTTACGGAAGACATCCCCTTCCGTTTTAGTAGGGAGGTGCAGGCAGTATCCGTAGATACTTTCGACAATACTGATGAATTGCAATCGTTCTTTGGCCGTTTTGTCTACACACTTTCGGACAAGTACATTTTAACCGGTACCGTTCGTGCAGATGGTTCTTCCCGTTTTGGCCCGGACAATCAGTATGGTTTCTTCCCTTCGGGTTCTTTTGCTTGGCAAATTGGAGAAGAGGATTTTATCAACCAAGACAAGATTTCCACGCTGAAACTTAGAGTTGGTGGAGGTCTTACCGGTAACCAGGATGGATTGGGTTACGGTAATTTTGTGGCAAGGCAACGATTTGCTGGTAGAGGTGTGGAAAATAATTTAACCGTTAATGCCAATGGTTTAAGTATTGTCGCTATTGATGTTCCTGACCTCAAATGGGAATCTACCTTGAACCTCAACCTTGGTATTGATTTTGGTTTTAACAACGATCGTTTTAGCGGTAGTTTAGATTTTTATCGCGATGTAACAAGTGACGTACTATTGCAAACGCCCCCAGCGGCTCCGTCAACAATACCCTTTCAATTTGGTAACGTAGATGCGGAAATCTTGAACCAAGGTGTCGAACTGGCTTTGGCATATGATTTTATTCAAACCGAGGATGTTAATTTTTCGGCAGCCTTTAATATCGCTTACAACCAGAACGAAATTCAAAACACGAATGTAGCGATAAACACTGGGGAAATCAATGGACCCGGTTTATCCGGTGCTTTTGCGCAGCGATTCGCTGAAGGGCAATCCATTTTCTCCTTTTACATGGCAGAATTTGTAGGCTTTACAGATGACGGTTTTCCGCTCTACAACGATGGCAATGGTGGTACATCATTGAATCCAGACTTTCAAAGTTTTGTAGGTGAAGATGGTCTTCCTGATGTTACATCCGGTCTGTCCTTAAACCTAAGGGTTAAGAACTGGGATTTCAATACTTTCCTTAACGGTCAATTTGGATTCTCCGTATACAACAATACAGCAAATTCCTTCTTCAATGCAGGCCAGCTTGTTACAGGTCGTAATGTAACACAAAGTGTACTGACAAGCGGTGAAAATGGTGCAGCTTCTACAGCTGTTTCCACGCGATTCTTGGAAAGTGGTGATTTTGTTCGTCTGCAGAACGCAACCATTGGCTACAATGTGCCTCTATCTGAAGATAGCGGATTAAAAAGTCTTCGATTGGCTTTAACTGGTCAAAACCTATTTTTAATTACTGATTATAGTGGAATTGACCCCGAAGTTACCGTGGCTACAGGATCTTTAGGTTCTGGTATCCCAGTTAGAGGTATTGACTGGTCGGCATTTCCAAATCCTCTAACGGTTACATTCGGAATTAATGCTTCATTTTAATAAAAAATTGTTTGAATCATGAAAAGAAGAAATTATTTTAAAATTTATTTATCTGTTTTCGTCATCGCTATTGGGGCCATCTCCTGTACCGATTTGGAAATAGAAGAGACCGACTCCTTCATTGATGAAGGTTTTCAAGGCCTTGAAAATACAGATTCGGCCATTGAACAATTGTACCAAGATGTATTTGGTGCTTTGACGGGCCAAGAGAACCAATATGCGTTAAGGGAGGTCACTTCCGATATGCTTCTTATCCCCACACGCGGCGCCGACTGGGGGGATAACGGTCGTTGGAGAAAATTGCACCAACACGAATGGGGATTGGAGGAGCAAGACATTATCAGACCTTTTGATACTTGGAATGCCAGACAACTCCTTGCTTCCCAAATTCTTGATGAAAGAAGCAATGCTTCCCCATTGGTCGAAGCTGAAGCTAGATTTCTAAGGGCTTTCTCCATGTGGTTAATTCTAGATCTCTATGGTCAAGTACCTTTTAGGGATACGCAACTGGCCTCTACTGAGATACCGGTGGTCTTTACAGGTCAGCAGGCAGTAGATTTCATCATGAGCGATGTTGATGCGGCCATTGCAGGTTTGCCCGCTACTGGAGCCGGAGATATTGATGGACTGCGAAACGCATCGAAAAGCGCAGCGCGATATTTGAAGGCTAAATTATTGTTGAACAAACACATTTACCTCAATCAGTTAACAGGTGGAGGAGGTACTCCTGATACTGCTGACATGCAAGAGGTTATTGGATTGATAGATGCCATCACAGGTGACGGATTCGCTCTCGAGAACGACTTTTTTGAAATTTTCAGGGAGACTTCCGATACGGAAACCATCTGGTGGGGACCTTCTGACGTAGGTACTAGAATCTTTAATACATTGCACTACAACTCAACCGGTTTAGAAGGTGGGGGTTGGAACGGCTTTAGTACACTTGCTGAATTTTACGACCTTTTCGAAGGAAATGCCGATAGCAATAGGGTAGAAGTTGGTGGAGCACCATTGGATAACCAAGAACCCCGTAGGGGTGGGGTCCCACCGGGAGGAATACCCTTTACCGGTCGACCAAACACTTCTGATGAAGGTGGCTTTGAAAATGGATCTAACGTAGGTTACGGATTTTTGATTGGCCAACAGTACAATTTGGACGGAACCGAAGTACTGGATAGACAAGGAAATCCTCTAATGTTCCAAAGAAATTTTGTGGATACTGACGGCAATCCAAGTTTGATCAACAATAACGAGCAAACGGGTATCAGAATCTTAAAATATAACCCCTCCTTTGGGGCAAGGCTCAACCACCAAATCTATTTTAGATATGCAGATGCTTTTCTTATGAGAGCAGAAGCGATGATGCGTAGTGGAGGTGATCCAACAGCAATGGTTAATACCTTGAGGACAACAAGGGGTGCCACTCCTCTGGCCTCTGTTTCAGAACAGGAATTACTTGATGAAAGAGGACGGGAGCTGTATATTGAAGGTTGGAGACGTCAAGATATGATTCGTTTTGGTCAGTACCTACGTCAGTGGGAGTTCAAAGGAGATACGGAAACTGGTAATACAACACGTTTGTTATTCCCTATTCCCCTTCCTCAGCTTTTGGCCAATCCTAATTTGGTTCAAAATCCAGGATATTAAGAGTTACCCTTCTTTATAGATAAAAAGACCCGCTCTACAAGCGGGTCTTTTGCTTTTGTTTCCATACATATTCCCATAATATGATGCCTCATTAATATTTTATTATCAATTTAAGGCAACCTGTTTCCTTAAATTGCGTCACTTTTGAAATTGGGAATGAAGCTGGATTTCTTAAAATTTCTTTTGCTTTTTTTTCTTGTTTGCGCCTGCTCAAGGAATACAGAACATCTCCTAATAGAGCTAAACCCAGAGCAGACAGGAATACATTTTGCCAATACACTTAATAATTCCCCTGAACTCAATATTTTAAGCTATTTGTACTATTACAATGGTGCGGGAGTGATAGCCGAAGATTTTAACAATGATGGGCTTATCGATCTATTTTTTACCGGAAATCAGGTTCAAGATGAGCTGTACATCAACCAGGGTAATCTTTCGTTCAAGCAAACCACTGCAGTTTCAGGAATAGTGCCTACAAAAGACTGGTCCACTGGCGCTACCCATGTAGATATCAATAACGATGGGCTTTTGGATATTTACATCTGTAAGGTTTCCGGATATAAAAACCTAAAAGGGAAAAACCTTCTTTATGTGAATCAAGGTATAAATGACGACGGCGTCCCAACATTTAAGGAAGCTGCAGCCAAATATGGTTTGGATTTTTCAGGATTGAGTACACATGCCGCGTTTTTTGATTACGATTTGGATGGCGACCAGGATATGTACCTCTTAAACCACTCGGTTCACCCCAATCGCAATTATGGACGAGGTACACTTCGTGAAGGATATCATCCGAAATATGGGGATATTCTTTTTAAAAACAATAACGGACGCTTTGAGGATGTAAGTGAAGAAGCTGGAATATATCAAGGCAAAATTGGTTATGGTTTGGGCTTGAGCATTTCTGATGTAAACAATGATACCTATCCCGATATCTATGTGGGAAATGATTTCTTTGAAAATGATTACCTCTATATCAATCAAAAAGATGGAAGTTTTAAGGAAGTCATCTCAAATGATGCCATGAAACTTGGACACACCACCCATTTTTCCATGGGTAACGCCATTGCCGATCTCAATAATGACGGACTCTCTGATATTATTTCATTGGATATGCTTCCAGAAAATCTCGAAACCTATAAGTCTTCAGGGCTCGAATACGCATACCCCATTTATCGTCAATACTTAAAGAAAGGGTACAGCCCCCAGTATATGCAGAACACCTTCCATATGAACATTGATGGGGAACACTTTTCAGAGATAGCCTATTTAAGTGGCATTGCCGCAACAGAGTGGTCGTGGGGCGTGCTACCTGTAGATTTGGATAACGACGGTCATAAAGACCTTTTTATTTCCAATGGGATAGTAGGCGCCACCAATGACATGGATTACATGAATTTTATAGCCAATGAAGACATCCAGAGAAGAATCGACAATGGATTGAGTCAAAGCGACTTACCAATGACCCAAGAAATCCCACAGAAAAAAGTGCCCAATTATGTATTTAAAAATAAGGGCAATCTAAATTTTGAGGACGTTTCCTCCTCATGGATGAAATCCATTCCTTCATTCAGCAACGGAAGTGTTTATGCGGATTTTGACAATGATGGTGATTTGGATTTGGTCATTAATACTATAAATGAGCCCGTTACCTTTTTGGAAAACACCTCAGTAGGGACAACCTCCATAACCATTGAATTCAATGGTCCGGAGAACAATAGGTTTGGGATTGGAGCAAAAGTTGTACTCTATTCCAGTGAGATGCAAACCCAAGAAAATTTTCCTGCCAAAGGATATTTATCAGCGGTTCCCTCCAAATTATATTTTGGATTGGGCAAAGATTCTATAATCGATTCCTTAAAAGTAAGATGGCCAGATGGTAAAATACAATGGCTAAGGGACGTGACGGCCAATCAGACCGTTACCCTTACCTATGAAGAAGCTATTACTGAAAAAGATGGAACACAATCCTTAAAGAATCATTTTATCACTATGGATTCCATACTTCCTTTTTCCCACAAAGAGAACGTTTCATTGGATTTTGACCGAGAACCTTTGGTCCCATTTGCCAGTTCCAATGAAGGACCTTCCGTAGCCATAGGTGATTTCAACAACGATGATAGGCAAGACGTTTTTATCGGCGGAGCAAAACGACAATCCAGTCGATTATTTACCCAAAAATCTAATGGTGACTTCTTACCTTCCCAAAATGAATTATTTGACGAAAATGATATAAAAGAAACTACCTGTAGCCTATTCTTTGACGCCAACGGCGACGGTTGGCAAGACCTAATTGTAGGATACGGCGGAAATGAATTTACCTCAGGGGGGAATATTAGACCCCAGCTTTATGTTAACCATAAAGGGACACTGAGACAAAGTGAAAACGCCTTTAACGCATCCATTGAAGGCAACTTAGCTTCAATAAAGACAACCGATTTTGATGGAGACGGAGACTTAGACCTCATCCTCATAGCCGATGGGATACCAGGAAATTTTGGGGAAACCTCAAAAAATTTTGTTCTATTTAATAACGGAAAAGGCAACTTTGAAGACGTCACCTCCAAATTCGCTCCTGATTTTAGGTTGCTGGGTAATTTGAAGGATATTGAAATCCTTGACCTTAACTCGGATGGGAAAGAGGATGTAATAGCCGTTGGGCATTGGACTCCTATTTCCATTCTCCTCAATGACGGAAAACAACTGCAACTCCAGAAAAACAACGGACTGGAAAAAACCCACGGTTGGTGGAACAACATAGAAATGGCGGATTTTGATAAGGATGGTGATTGGGATATGATTTGCGGCAATTGGGGTTTGAACTCCAAGTTCAACGCTTCAGTAGAAAGACCAATAACCCTATATCGTAATGATTTTGATGACAATGGAACCGTGGAACCTTTAGTTACTTATTTCCATAACGAAACTGAGACTCCTTTTGCTTCAAAAGACGAATTGGCAAAACAGCTTCCGTTTCTCAACAAAGAATTTCTTTCCTATCAAAAATTTGCTTCAGCGTCATTAGAAGAATTATTTGGCAAAGGGAAGCTCAATGATGCACAACGAAAAGAGGTTTTTGAACTTGAGACTTCTTACTATGAAAACAAGGGAAACAATACATTTGAAAAGAAAGACCTTCCCCGATTTGTACAAGTATCCCAAATTCGTCAAATCGTAAGCGCTGATGTAAATAATGATGATTTTCTGGACATTATTTTGATGGGGAACAACTATCACGTTAGCACACAATTAGGTAGGTTGGATGCCCTTCATGGTGTGGTGTTGTACAATGATGGTAAAGGTAGTTTCGAGAATATTGAACATCTAAAGATTGATGGTCAAGTCAATGCCATCGAGCCGATAACCATAGGAAATAAGAAAGGTTATGTCATTGGCCGCAATGATGATATCCCAATTTTTCTGACTAAAAAGGATTCTTTATGAAATCAAAATACATAATCCCCTGGATTACAACGCTTCTATTACTAATTGCCTGCAATGAAACAAAGAATGAAGTTTCGGCCACAACAAAAGAGCCACTTTTTTCCCTATTGACCGCTGAGGAAAGCGGTATTGACTTTGTTAATTATGTAGAAAACCAAAAGGACTTCAATATTTTCAAGTACCGTAATTTTTATAACGGTGGTGGCGTAGCCATAGGCGACATTAATAACGATGGATTACCAGACATCTATCTTACTGGTAATATGGAACCCAATAAACTATACCTTAATAAAGGAGGGTTGCAATTTGAAGACATTACCTTAAACGCTGGAGTTGGAGGTAACAAACCTTGGTCCACAGGGGTAACCATGGCGGACATTAACGCTGATGGTCTCTTGGATATTTATGTAAGTAACGCTGGAAATTTAGAAGGGAATAATCATGATAATGATCTCTATATCAATAACGGGGATTTGACCTTTACCGAGCGCGCCCAAGAATTTAATTTGGCAAAAACAGGATTTTCCACCCATGCTTCTTTTTTTGATTATGATAAGGACGGGGACTTGGATGCCTATATTCTGAATAACAGCAACATCCCCGTTAGCAGTCTTGGTTATGCGGAACAACGGGAAGTGCGTGCGCAGGACTGGGAGGGAGTTCCCCATATTTTTAGGGGAGTTGGTGATATGCTGTTGCGCAATGACGGGGGAAAATTTGTTGATGTCAGTGAAGAGGCAGGAATTTATGGAAGTTTGATCGGTTTTGGCTTAGGAGTTCTGGTTACTGACATTAATAGTGACCTATGGCCCGATATTTATGTCTCCAATGACTTCTATGAGCGGGATTACCTATATATCAACCAAAAGGATGGCACTTTTACAGAAGAAATCAAGGATTACACGCAACATTTGAGCCTATCCGCAATGGGTATTGATATTGCAGACATCAATAATGATGGTCACAATGATATATTTATTACTGATATGCTCCCTGAACCTGAAGAAAGGGTGAAATCTGTGATGGAGTTTGAAGGATATAATGTCCATGATCTAAAACGAAACAAGGATTTTTACCAGCAGTACATTCAGAATACCTTACAGCTTAATAACGGAAACGGCACCTTCTCTGAAGTAGCTTATTATAGTGGAATAGATGCTACGGACTGGAGTTGGGCAGGACTCATATTTGATATGGACAATGATGGCTTTAAGGATATTTTTGTGACCAATGGTATCAACCATGACCTTACCGATTTGGATTTTGTGGATTTCTTTGCTAATGAGATCATCCAAAAAATGGCATTGACCGGGAAAAAGGAATCCATTGATTCCATCATTAACAAAATGCCCATAAAACCGCAACCCAATTTTGCATTCAAAAACAATGGGGACATCACTTTTGATAACGCCAACAAAGATTGGGGTTTTGATTTGCCCACTCGCTCCAACGGGGCGGCCTATGGGGATCTTGACAATGATGGGGATCTTGACCTAGTAATAAACAATGTGAACACCAACACCTTTGTGTATCGCAATAATACCAATGATCAATTACCACACAACCACATACAACTCAAACTAAATGGGCAAGACGGCAATCCGTTCGCAATTGGGTCTTCGGTAACGTTCTATTTTGGTGAAAATACCGTTAATCAAGAGCTGATACCCTCAAGGGGGTTTCAGTCCTCTATTGATTATGTTATGACTTTGGGCTTGGGGAACACCAAAAAACTGGATTCCATCCAAATCGTCTGGCCAAACGATAAAACCATGGTCCTTAAAGAAGTCCAGGCCAATCAACGCTTGGAACTTTACCAAAAGGATGCTCAGGATACCTATACACCTGATTCATATAAAATTAAAAATACCCTTATTCAAGAACTGGACAATTCCAATTTAATCGCCCATATTGAAAACTCATATAATGATTTTGATTATGAAGGCCTTATTTACAATAAGTTGTCTCAAGAAGGACCTGCAATGGCAGTAGCAGACGTGAACGGTGATGGTCATGAAGATGTTTTTATTGGTGGTGCAAAAGGTACTGCGGCAATCATGTATACCCATTTGGGCAAAGGGAAATTTCAGCCAAAGCCCTCGAGGGCTTTTGATAGGGATAAATCCTTGGAAGATACGGCAGCGGCATTTTTGGATACCGATGGTGACGGGGATATGGATCTCATGGTAGGAAGCGGCGGTAATGAGGTAGGCCAAGATAACACCTACAGAACCCGACTTTACCTTAACGATGGGAATGGAAATTTTAGTCCTTCCGAACAAAATTTGCCAACTACTTTTAAAAACGTTTCCATTATTGCACCCAAGGATTATGATGGGGATGGTGACACAGATGTCTTTATAGGCTCCAGAAGTGTAGTTGGTGTCTACGGTCTTGACCCCAATCACCTTTTATTGGAAAATCGAGATGGGATTTTTGTGGATGCCACTGAAAGAAGAGGGTATAACCTTAAAGATGAAGGTATGGTCACTGATGCCATTTGGGCTGATATGGATGGGGATGGCAAAGACGATTTGGTGACCGTCTCAGACTGGGACGCACCTAAAATCCATAAAAATTCTGGGAGAAGGGTCCAGCGAATCAACACTTCCTTAGATAGCCTAGATGGTTGGTGGAACACTTTGGAAGCAGCTGATTTGGATGGTGATGGGGATTTAGACCTTATCCTAGGGAATCATGGTGAGAACCTGCATTACAGACCAACAGAAGGGCATCCCATGAAATTATGGATCAATGACTTTGATAATAACGGTACCATCGAACAACTAGTGACGATAACTGAAGATGGGAAGGACTATCCCATCCACCAGAAAAAAGAGGTGACCAACCAGTTGGTATCCCTAAAAAAGGAAAATCTGAGGGCTTCGGAGTATGCAAAAAGAACCATTCAAGAGTTATTCCCAAAAGAAATCATTGAACAATCCATTGTGAAAAAAAGCAGGTTATCTGCCTCTGTAATTGCCATTAATGAAGGAAACGGCCAGTTTAAAATCAACAAATTACCCCCTCGGGTCCAATTTTCATGTGTCTGTGATATTACTTGTAGTGATATTAATAATGACGGTCATCTTGATTTAATTATGGCGGGAAATAATTTTGAATTCAAGCCCCAATTCTCAAGATTGGATGCCAACTTTGGCAATGTCCTTTTGGGCGATGGCCATCTAAATTTTGAATGGAAAAACTATGACGAGAGTGGGTTCGTAGTGCGTGATGAGGTCAAACATTTGAAAGCCGTTACGGATAAAAACGGTAATCGATTTTTAATTGCTGGCATCAATGAAGGAAAACCCAAAATATTCGCCTTAAAATGAGGAAATGGTTCATGTACATTTTAGGTTCAGTATTATTTGGGTGTACCCAAGTAGGGACACTTTTTAACAACACTTCACCCAATCATACAGGTATTGATTTTACCAATACGGTTAAAGAAACTGATGACCTTAATATTTTGGATTATCTCTATTTCTACAATGGAGGTGGCGTTGCTGTTGGGGATATCAACAATGATGGCCTTCCGGATATCTACTTCTCGGGCAATCAGGTAAAAAACAAACTATACTTGAATAAAGGAGGGATGACGTTCGAGGATATCACCGATCAAGCCGGTGTAGCAGGAGAAAGTGATTGGAATACAGGTACCGTTATGGCCGATGTCAATGGGGATGGATTGTTGGACATATATGTTTGCGCCGTGGTAGGTATCAACGGTTTTGGAGGGTATAATGAACTTTATATCAATAATGGGGATCTTACATTTTCGGAAAGGGCACAAGAATACGATCTGGATTTTGAATCTTATAGTTCTGCTGCATCATTTTTCGACTATGATTTGGATGGGGACTTGGACCTGTACCTATTGAACCATGCCGTCCATACTTCAGGCTCTTATGGAAAAGCAGATTTACGCTATCAACGCAATTATGAGACGGGCGACAAACTGCTGCGAAATGACGAAGGAAAATTCATTGATGTGAGCGAGGAAGCCGGTATCTACGGAGGAATAAATGGCTATGGTTTAGGGTTGGCCGTTTCCGACTTTAATTCAGACGGCTATCCTGATATTTATGTGGGCAATGATTTCCATGAGGACGACTATTATTACCTCAACAATGGGGATGGTACCTTTACGGAAAGCCTAAGAAAGTACTTTGGACACACTTCTCGATTCTCTATGGGTAGTGATGTTGCAGATATCAACCATGATGGGTTGCCTGATTTAATTTCCTTGGACATGTTGCCTGAAGATGAGGTTCCGTTGAAAGCTTCTGAAGGGGATGACAACGTACAGGTTCAAAAAATGAGGATTCAAGATTTTGGGTACCATTACCAATTCACGAGGAACATGCTCTACGTGAACCAGCCTAATGGAAAATACTTGGAAACTGCACTCTTAAGTGGGGTTGCAGCTACCGATTGGAGTTGGAGTGCGCTTTTTGGGGATTACGATCAAGACGGAAATCAAGATTTATTTATAGCCAATGGAATTCCAAAACGCCCCAATGACCTGGATTTCATCAAATTCATTTCCAACACACAGATTCAGAATAAGATCAACAATACCAAGTTGGTGGACCAAAAGGCACTGGACATGATTCCATCTGGAATGACCCAAAACTATATTTTTCAAGGGGATGGCAATCTTTCTTTTTTGGATAAATCCAAAAATTGGATGGACAATGACACTTTGGTTTCAGGAGCCTCGGCATACGGAGATTTGGACAATGATGGTGACTTGGATATCGTGGTCAACAACCTCAATGCAGTTGCCAGTATCTACGAAAACAAGGTGGATAACTCAACAAATTACCTCAAGGTTACGTTGGAGCATGGTGAAAAAAACAAATTCGGAATCGGCTCAAAAGTATATCTCTATCACGATGGTCAACTTCAGTTTAAAGAACTATTCCCAGCACGAGGTTTTCAGGCGAGCTCTCAGCCCATACTCCATTTTGGCCTTGGTGATAAGGAACAAATCGATTCAATACGGGTAGTTTGGCCAGATAACACCTATCAAACCTTGACCAGTATTCCAGCAAATAAAACCCTCAAAATAGCTCCAGAAAGCTCTAGAGAGGTTTTTACCTCGAACAAAAAAAAGAAGGAAACACCCCTGTTTGAAAAAGACACCACCAACCTTGGGATATACTTTACACATGTAGAGGACAACTATCTGGATTTTAACCGGGAAAAACTAATTCCCTATCGCATCTCTGACAGGGGTCCAGCTTTTGCCAAAGGCGATATTGACCAAGACGGTAAGGAGGATTTGTTCTTTGGCGGTTCCAAGTTTATTCGTTCAACAGTTTTCATCCAAAATCAAGACGGCTTTGAGGCAATGGGATTTGCAGCAACAAAGAATGATTCCATTACTGAAAATATTTCAGCCTTTATTGCTGATTTTAATGGGGATAATTTCAATGATTTACTGGTAGGGAATGGTGGTGGCGACTTCTTCGGCAATTCAAAACCCCTAACCGACCAACTTTATTCCTCCAATCCTTCTGGCTGGGTCAAGACAGATTTTCCAGTGTTTTTTCAAAACACTTCAGTAATAAAACCCTTTGACTACGACAATGATGGTGATTTGGATATTTTCATTGGGGGGCAAACCGAAACGGCCCGATTTGGCAAAGAAGTCCCTTCTTACCTTCTTATCAATCGGAATGGAAGGTTTGAAATTGACCATAGTTTTGAATTATCCGGCATGGTCACTGACGCTATTTGGAACGATTTTGACCACGATGGTATGAAGGACCTTATTGTAGTCGGTGAATGGATGTCCCCACGTTTCTTTAAAAACTCGAGTGGAAGGCTGGTTGAAAACATAAAAATCAATGCATCTGGACTTTGGCAGAGTATTCACCCATTTGATATTGATAGCGACGGTGATATGGATTATCTATTGGGAAATTGGGGACTCAATAGCAAATTCAATGCCTCAGAAAAAAATCCACTGCGCTTGTACTATTCCGATTTTGACAACAACGGACAAACCGAAACCATTACGACTTTCGCGAAAAATGGCACCTACTATACGCTGGAAGGTCTGGACGCATTGGCTGCCCAAATGGTCAGTCTCCGTAAAAAATTTAATACCTATTCCTCTTTTGCGGGAAAATCAGTTGAAGACATTTTTGAAGCCGATCAATTGGAAAAGGCAGAAATACTTGAAGTGAGCACCTTGGCCTCCGGATATTTAAAGAATAACAAAGGAAATTTTGAATTCCTACCTTTCCCAAGCACCTTACAGGTTTCCCCCATTATGGACTTTGTGTCCTCTGATTTTGATGGTGATGGCCATCTTGAAGTTTTGGCAGGAGGAAATTACTTTGGGGTAAAACCCTATCATGGTCGATTTGATTCATTCCCCGGGGCCTTGATAACATCTGAAAATAAAATAATTTTGGGCAATCAACTAGGATTGGACCTTACACAGAAATCCATACGGCATTTGGATATACTTTCCCTAAACGGGAGGGGCTATTTATTGGCCGTTTATAATGATAGTGAAGTAGAAGTTTATAAAATCAATTCCAAACAAAATTGAAGATGAAAAGAGTACAGTTTTCATTGGTTTTTTCCTTTATTCTATTTTCCTGCGTAAAGGAAAAACAAGCTATAGAAATAACACCAGAAGATTATCATGCCTCTGTGGACAAGGTGACCGAGGTGATGGTTCACGATATTTTTTCTCCTCCCGTTGCGAGCAGAATTTATGCCTATCCAAATATTGGGGCTTATGAGATTATTGCGAAAAACAACAAGGATTACCAATCGTTGGCAGGTCAATTGACCGGACTTCAGTCCATTCCTAAACCTACATCAGAAAACATCAACTTTGAGTTGGCAGCGTTGATTGCACATATGGACCTGAGCCGAAAGCTTATTTTTTCGGAAGAGATGATTACTACCTATCGGGATAGTTTATATACCGTTTGGAAAGCTACCAATGAAGATGTATTCAGTGCTTCCAAGAATTATGGTCTTACCGTTTCGGAACATATTTCGGTTTGGATGGACAAGGATAATTACAAACAGACCCGTACCATGCCCAAGTTTTCGGTTGACACGGATGAACCCGCTCGCTGGCAGCCTACTCCCCCTGCTTATATGGATGGCATAGAACCGCATTGGAACAAGATCCGCCCTTTTGTCATAGACTCAGCTGGACAGTTCAAACCAACGCCACCACCTGCTTTTTCCATGGACCAGGGATCCGACTTTTTCAATGAGGTCAAAGAGGTTTATGACATTAGCAATGAGATTACTTCAAAGGGTGACGAATCGGAAGAGGTGGCCATAGCACAGTTTTGGGATTGCAATCCCTATGTCTCCGTAACCCGGGGCCATTTAATGTTTGCAACCAAAAAAATTACCCCTGGTGCACATTGGATTGGTATTGCCAAGATAGCCGCCCGAAAAACCAATGCCAATGTGATCGAAACCGTGCACACCTATACCAAAACTTCGATTGCCATCGCAGACGCTTTTATTAGTTGTTGGGATGAAAAATACCGCAGTAACCTCATACGTCCTGAAACGCTTATCAACGACCATATCGATGAAAGCTGGGAACCTGTACTGCAGACCCCCCCATTTCCAGAGTATACCAGTGGTCACAGTGTGGTATCTGGAGCAGCGGCAGTGGCCCTAACCAGTATTTATGGTGATAATTTTGCTTTTGACGATGATACTGAAGTTCAATATGGATTGCCTGTTCGTTCCTTTCCATCATTTACTTCTGCGGCAGATGAAGCCGCCATCAGTAGAATGTATGGTGGTATCCATTATAGGACAGCTGTGGAAGTAGGCGTGAAACAAGGGCGAGATCTTGGTGCTTTTATCGTCAGTACGTTGACCATGAAAAAAGAAAACGAAGTCGTTCACATTAATTAATTAAAAATGAAGAAGTTAATTTTTGGTATTCTTTTCGTTATTCTTGGTGGCCTTCTTTGGTATTTACTTATCAAACCATCAGACTACACCATTCGTTTTGAGGCCAAGGCCGTACCTGGAACCGTTAACCAATCCTTAAAATTGTGGGATCAAACGCTGGATACTATCCGTAAAATCAAACAAGAGGGCGACCTATACCACCTTTCGCAAGAAGTTAGCTTTGGGGATTCCATACATCACTACCATTGGAAGATTCTGCCCCTCACGGATTCTACCTCAAAAGTCATCGTCAATGTAAGGGATGAAAACCATAGTCTTATGAACAAAATCCAAGTTCCGTTCAAAGAAAATGATTTTGTTAGGCGAAGCAAGAAAACGGTTCTTGACTTTATGGAGAACCTTGATCATCATACCAAGAACATCAGGGTGACCATTGTTGGGGAAGAGGACATTCCCTCGAAGTATTTGGCGTATATACCAGTAAAGGTCACCCAGTTCCAAAAAGCGGGAGGTATGATGAAGAATTTTTCCTATCTGACCAACGAACTTCATGTCAATGGTGTAGAATTGGATGGTCCACCCATGTTGGAGGTGACTCAATGGGATATGGAAAATGATAGTCTTTACTATAATTTTGGACAGCCGATTATCCGCTCCGAAAGGTTACCCATTGGCACCGACATCCAATACAAAAGGATATTTCCCAAAAGGGCGCTAAAAGCAGAATACAACGGGAACTATATCACCTCAGATAGGGCTTGGTATACCTTGTTGGATTATGCCGGAAGAAATGATATTGAGGTGGAACACCATCCAGTGGAAATATTTTACAACAACCCTAATGTGGGTGGTGAAGAGTTGAATTGGAAAACTGAAATCTACATGCCAATAAAGGAATCCAATGAATAAATGGGCTTTCTATACGGGATTACTATTGATGATGCAGTCCTGCGCCCAACAAGCGTATTTTGGAAAACTTGAGTATCTAGGACGTTTTCCATCACAACTCTCCGAGATTTCCGGTATTGACATGGACAAAGAAGGTAAGCTTTGGGCCATTGAGGACAATGGAAACAAAGACGTACTCTACCAACTGGACTTGAAGGGAAATCCCGTAAAAAAACTTAAAATTGAGAATGCCAAAAACGGAGATTGGGAAGATTTGACCATTTCCCGGGAAGGGACTGTTTATATCGGAGATTTTGGCAATAACCATAATGACCGAAAAGACTTAGTCATTTACCGTATTCCAAAAGAGCAGTTGGACAAAAAAACTCCAAAAGCGCTAAAGATTAAGTTTTACTATCCCCAGCAAAAGGACTTTCCTCCCAGAAAAAGTGAACTTCTTTTCGATGCTGAAGGCTTTTTTCACTGGAACGGTTATTTCTATGTTTTTACGAAAAATCGCTCAAGACCTTATTCAGGAAAAACGTTAGCCTATAGGGTCCCCGATAAAAAAGGTGAACATAAAGCGGAGTTTCTGGGAGAATTTACCCTTTGTACAAATCAAGATCACTGTTCGGTGACTGGTGCTGACGTTTCAGCAGATGGAAAAACCATCGTTCTTATCGGATATGGCTTTATTTACCTCTTGACCGAGTTTGATTTCGAAAATTTTTCCTCACCAAAAGTAACCACTGTTGATTTGCAATATCCTACCCAAATTGAATCTGTATGCTTTTTGGGTGAAAACACCTTACTTATTGCCGATGAGCAATCCAAAACCAAAGGACGGAATCTTTATAAATATGAATTAAAATCCAAACCCTAGTCCAAAGGCGAAGCGAATTCCGTCCGAGCTGTTGAAAAGGCCTGCATTGAACGATAGGATATCGGCCCCATTTACAAAAAACCCTCCTCCGTAAGAATTATGCCATGTATCCGAATCGTCATCCGGCAACCAGACGCGGCCGTAATCGAATCCTCCATAAATACCCGGAGTGACCGGCAACAATCCTGTTTTTTGCTCTCGAAAACTCAATCGTAAGTCGGTGTTTTGAAAATATGCTGTTTTCCCCGTAAACCGTTGAAACCTAAATCCTCGTAGTCCATTATTGGCGCCGATACTGGCAGCCTGATAAAACTCAAAATCATCCCCGATATTAAAGTGCCCCCTGAATTGCGTAGCCAAAACCAATTGGCCGCTGGGAACCAATCTGTAGTCAAATGACAGGGAGGGGATAAAATAACCAAAAGCACGTTCGGAATCACTTAAATTCATGGTATAACCTCCCTCTAGGGAAAATGCCATTCCCATGGTAGGGAATGCTTCATTATCCGAATTTGAATATTCGTAACTGGCGTTGATTCCAAAGAAATCTTGTTGGGGATCTCTTCCTTGATCCGTAAAGAATCCTTCAATAAACCTATCCTCAGTCTCTTCTACTTCAAAGTTTTCGTAGCTCACTCCCAACTTTACCTTGGAACCCAAAAAGCCCCTCCAAACCAATGAAGGAGAAAAATGAAATTGTCTAATCTTTACCCGATTAAAATCCAGCTCCAAATCCTCATCAAAATTTGGGGTATCATTCCCAAAGCCAAAGAAGTTGATTGCAAAATTTGGACTTGTAAAACGAGCCTCCAGTTCCAGATTCACTTTTTCAAATACGTTGGCAAATTCCCCGGAATACCTCAAATCAAATCCACTTGTGGCAAAATAAAATCCCCCACTGAAGGTATGCTGTTGGGTAAACGGATTCTGCCGAAATCCGTTGAAGGTATAGGTATTGACAAAACCTATACTTAATCCATCATCCGGATTGAAACCAATTGTAGGCAGGAACTGATTATTACTGGCTTTTACTTTTAGGAATTGATAGGTATTTGTATCATAATCATTGATTTTATGGAGTTTTCCCCCAAAGGCCTCATCATAGGTGTTTTTCTTATCCTTAAAATCATATACATGAACATTTCTGGACTTTTCGTTGATTTTATAGACATCATTATTCTGACCTCCGATTAAGCGAACCTTGATTTTACCGGAATTCCCAACCACCTCAAGAATGTCGTCATCGTCAAGGCCATACACCCAAATTTCCTTATTGAATTCTGGGGAAAACTCCTTATCAAAAAATACATCCGCTTTTTTACCGCCTTTGATTCGATAACCCTTAACATCCAAATTACCCTTTCCGGAATCGGTGATTACAAAATGATCGTCTTTATCAGTTCCCGTAATCACACTGTATTTATTTAGTATGCCATAATATTCCTTGGCTACTTCAACCAAACTTTCTTTCCGCTTTAAAAACGTCCTCTTTATTCCATCCACCGTTTCATCCCTAACTTCTTCAGGAAATTGTTCAAAGGCCCTATCGAGGGTAGAGGCATCCAAATTCTGCTGAAGAAATCTGGCCTGATTCACCCAATCTTCCAAAGTAGTTTCGGAAAGTAGTGCCATATCAAGGGCAAAGGTCTTAGGGGAAGAGTTGAAACCTTTTACACTGCGAAATTCTTCTTCAAAACCTTCAAACAAACGGAGGCCAGGTATGGCCCTTGTAGCGAAGTTCATCAAGGCCCCATCACCCATAATGGAAAATGCTTGGTCACGATCTCTTGGAATTGGTCGAAACACCTTAGTGCCATCTTCCTGTTTGAATTGGGCCCAGCGCCACTGGTCAACATGACGGTCCCAATCACCAATAAGCATATCGAAGAGGCGTGCTTTGGCATAGGCCATGGCATCCAGTTGGTATTCCTCATCCCTTCGAAGCTTCTTGATCAAGTCATCGGTGCTTTCGATCTTTTTCGTTTCTCCAAAACTCTTTAAATTATGCCCGTCGGAAACATGCTCTTCAATCATATAAAGTTCATCTCCAAACTCACTATTGAAGTCTTCCAATGCCCGCTGTTTGGGAACGTAAAACAATAGGGGATTGGTGTGATAAATTCCTACGGCATCCGATAGCGCTCCAACGGTAAAGGGGGCATAAGGGTGAGACCCCGTATAAAAGTCTTTAAGGACGGATTCCGTAAACGTATCTTCAAACTCCCCTACCACATATTTTTCTTGAAAGGCCATTGCCTGTAAATATAATTCCGCACTTTTGCGAAGCGCACGCATCACAAACTGCCTACCATCCTTATGCTGTAGCCGCAATGATTTAGACTGGTTACCTCCACCTTTTCGAACAGGTGACAATCCGCCGTAAAGGGTATCCAAATCCACGGTGGGGGCTTTTACCCTGGTATTGTAATATTTTCTGTAGCGCTCTCCCCAGACCCATTTGTAAAATCCAGTTTTATCGACCTCTTCATCGGTATAAATGGAGGCTTCCATATGCGAAGGGAAATCGGAATCCCCTTTAAATGCTATGGCCTTCCTATTTGCTGGGAGTACTTGTGACTCGAACAGGTCCATTTTCGAATCATCTTCTACCCCAATAAACTTTACCTTGGAAGATCCATCGGAATACACCTTTAAAATTGCATATCCCATTTGACCGGTTGAGAATTGGCTACCATTCAATAATCGAGTGGCTCCCTTTTTGGCTCCTGAACCACTGACAATTTGTGGCGTGTTCTCCTCAACAATGTATTGTAAGGTATGTTCGTGACCCGAAACAAAAATCACCTTCTCCGAATATTGGGCCAAGGTTACTATTCGTTTTTTTAATTCATTGTACATTTTGTTGGACTGGTCGGCATTGGAGGCTCCAGACGTTCTTCTGAGTACGTTCACCAACGTTCCTAGAAAAGGAAGCGGGAGGTTGCCTCCTGTTGGGAAAATATGCTGTTTGAAGGAAAACTGGCCTCCATGGGAACCATAGGTAAACATGGGATTGTGCAATGCAATCAAGGTGGTTTTGCCCCTATTCTTTTTGATATGACCCTCCAATTCATCCAAGAATTTTCCCCTGTCCTTAATTTCACAATCATCATTAATACCAGGATGCTTGTCCCAATCCTCCAAGTACCATTGCGTATCAATAACGAGCAGAACGATATCATCACTAATCTCGACTTTTTCCAAAGGACAACCATTTTCAGGGAGAAATACATCCTTTCCTTTCATATGGTCTTCAATATATTTTTCTTGCCGCTTTAATCCCTTCAATCCATCACCATACCAATCATGATTACCAGGAATAAAGATGGTTTGTCCCCCATACTCCCGAACAGATTGGATTTGTGCATCCAAATGGCTTTTTGCAGCTTCATAGGCCTGCTTACTATCCTTTTTAGGTAATCCGGCAGGGTAAATATTGTCCCCCAGAAAAATGGCAGTACTTTTTTTGGGTGCTGTGGAAAGCTCCGATTGAAAAGCTTTCAGTACCGGGTTCAATTGTCCCATGGGTGACAAGCCAGCATCCCCAATGAGATAGAAGGTATGGGCGGGTTCAACTATTTGACTTTTATTTGGTTTTTGGAATGGCATTTCAGCATATTTTGCCTTGTAGGTAGCACAACTTGAGATTAAAAGTAGGGATGCGGCGGTTAGGTAAATTCTTTTCATGGTTAAGAGCTTCGTTCCAAAATTTGTATTTTGGATTATTCAATATACAACTATGTCGGAAATCGTTCAAAAAGCTGAAGATTTTGTCACAAATCTTTTGGAGACCGAATTGGATTCCAATTTTCTCTACCATAACTTAAAGCACACCCAGCGCGTTGTTAAAAGCACAAAAAAGCTCTTGGAACATTATACCGAAATTGATGCCAAAACAAAAGAGGAAATCTTGTTGGCTGCTTGGTTTCATGATACGGGATATACAAAAGGAACAAATGAACACGAAAAGAGAAGTGGTGCAATTGCCAGCAAATTCCTTAGATCGGAAGGATATGCTCCTGAAGGTGTGGACTCAATTCAGTCCATCATTATGGCAACAGAACGCTATCATGATCCTACCAATTTGCCAGAAAAAATTATCAGGGACGCTGATGCCTCCCATTTTGCCCAAAGCAGTTATTGGGAGACCACAGATTTTCTAAAGGACGAATTGGATCTTTTAGGGATGGCAACGTATTCCCAAAAAGAATGGAGGGACATTAATATAAAGATGTTCAGAAATGAGCATGAATTCCATACAGAATATGCCAAAGAGAATTGGGAGCCTGGAAAAGAAAGGAATCTAAAACAACTGGTAAAAGAAAAGAAAACCGAAAAGGAAATTGCCAAAAAAGAGGCCCTCAAAGCAAAATATAAAAGTGAAAGCCCCGATCGGGGGATACAGACCCTCTACCGGGTAACCCTAAAGAACCATCTGACCCTCAGTGATATTGCGGATACCAAAGCAAATATTCTGTTGTCCGTAAATGCCATTATTATTTCTGTAGCCTTATCCAACTTGATTCCAAAACTGGATAATCCTTCCAATACCTATTTAATTTACCCCACTGTCATCTTTATCACCTTTAGTGTTATTTCCATGATTTTGGCCGTATTGGCTACGCGACCCAATGTGACCAGTGGCAAATTCACCAAAGAAGACGTTGAACAAAAAAAAGTGAATTTACTTTTCTTCGGAAATTTTCATAAAATGAGCCTAAATGATTATGAATGGGCCATTCAAGAATTGGTAAAGGATAAGGAGTACATCTACTCTTCCCTGACCAAGGACCTCTATTTCTTGGGTTTGGTGCTGGATAGAAAATATAAGATTTTACGATTGACCTACACCATATTCATCATAGGTATTGTGGTCTCGGTGATTGCTTTTGGTATATCCTTTCACTTTTTTGGGGGCTCGGCACGCCTTAGTTAATTCTTCAACTCCTCCATCAAATCATCGTAGGTGTACGTTTTTTCGGATGAAGCATCCGTTTTGTAGAGGATTTCCGCGCGGATGGCCTTTAGCCCAGTGACCCCTTGTAAACCTTCCAATTCCACAATCTCAATAGTATTGGTGAAATATCCTTTGGCCTTCAAAAAATGAACATATCGCAAATACTCCCGTTCATCTTTCTTTTGGGAATACACAATGGCCAACTTTCCCTTTTGGGTCAATCGCTCATTGGTCCCCTTAATCGTGGATTTGTCAATGCGCTTTTTGATAATTTCATAGCGCGCATTGTACGTACCGTCCACATCAAACTTTTTCTCGTCCATACGAAAACGTATGGCTAATGGCGTACTGTAAACAAGCAGTAGGGAAGCCACATCCAACGGAACGGGTAAATGGGGCTTTAAGGAGTAGTGTTTATTTTCCATTTCCACCATAGTCTGCAACTGCCATAACCTTAAGTTGTTCAAGTACAGCTCATCAAAAGTACGATCATTGGCGATGGAACTACCAATGTACATATTGTGTTCCACCCCATCGGTTTTATAGCGCTCAAAATAATGAGGAAACATGAGTTGCGATTCTTGTTGTTTCTTATCCAACAAGGCGGCCAATTTCATATTGATTTCCATGACACTTTCATCGTAATTGCGACGATGGTCATAGTAAGATTCCGTAGTAGCATCAATTTGTGACTCATACTTCTCAATCAACACCTTAATTTCTTTATCCTCCCTCTTCAGATGATGGAACGCTGGGTTGATCTCTTCATGCACAAAATCAAAAACAGCCTGCTCCGTATGGGTATAGAGGGTATCCTTTATTTCTTCCAAATGATTGTTCACCCTAAATGTCAACTCCTCATAAATGGGTAACTTTAATTTCTTATGTGCCATTTCCAAGACAGCCTGAATCTCCGACAATTGAATCATTAGGTCCCTTTGAATGGCCAAATTCCGTTCCTTGGATGAGTCCTTGATATCAATCTGACCATATAAAGGATACACTTCTTTAAAAACAATTTCGTTAAAGGAGGGTTGTTTTCCATTCAATTCATCGTTCATAAAGCGTTTGGCCTCCTCTTGAAACTTCCAATACACGGAAGAATGTACCGTAGTACATTCATGCTGAATGATGGCGTCTATCAAATTCTGCTCTTCTTCAATGGACCGCAAGACCGCAGAAACGATGAATGGCATCACATCCAACAGCTTATTGGCATTGATACTATTGAGTTCATTCACCTTGTCGGATACAAGCTCAAGTACGCCCAAAAGGTTTCCCTCATCGGCAATTGGAGCCAGTATGGCACTTTTAACACCTTGCTCATGCAAATTTTTATAAGGCTGGCCTCCTTTAGATTTCTTGAAAAACTTTTCTACGTTTGAAATGGCATAGAAAGCAGTTTCATCAAGTAACTTCCCATAGGAGAAGTCACATAACATAGCGTCACATGACTCGGTTTCCTTGCCCTTTAACAAATGGCTCTCAATTCCCTTACCATGTATTTTCAAAAAACGATGGGTATTGGGGTCGTATCCCGTAAACCCAACATTAATGTTCTTTAGGTTGAACAGTGACCTGAAGGTATCCTGGAAACTATCCATGAAGTTGTCGTTGCCCCTTTTATTGTTGCCAATTAGGGTCGACTTGATTTCCGATATGGAATGTTCCGCAGATACATCAAACATATTTGAAATGGCAAAGCCTTTTGATGTGAAGCTATTGGGTGGTATTTTTTCGCGCCACAACTCCAGATTGTCAAAGTTCTCCAACAGTTCATCCACATCCAATTGGGTCAGCTCTTTTGCATTTTCATTGGGCGTAATCTCCATAAAATCCGCGTTGTACAGAATTCGATAATGCCGCATTACTCCATTGGCATCAGGAATATCATAGAACAATGGGCGCTTAAAATCCATTTTGAAGCCATAATGGAAGTTAAGGATTACCGTAGCTTGCATGATGTAATGCAGGTTATCAGGTAGGTTGCGCATTTGAAGTTCAAAACCTTCGCCTGCATCCGCCAATATCTTTTTGAATCGTTCGGAAGAATTGAAAACAAGATTGGCAAAGGGTATGGACGCCGTTTTTATCTCATTATGGGTTAAAATAGGCGAAAATGTATCTGTGAGGATCAGCTCAATGATATCCTTTCTTTTATCAATTATTGAGAGGTCGTCAAAACCTTCCCGCAATTCCGGGTAAGGCGCTACCGTATCCAAAATATACCGTGCCCGTTCTGCAAGAAGCTTGTCCTTACTTTTAGCCTGCGCATCATAGTGTTGTAACAACTTGTTAAAACTAACCAGCTGAATAAGTGGTGCCTCTCCTGTGTAATTTCCGTCCATCCCTATACTTGGTCGTTGTTTTTGGGTCAAAGTTACAAAAGATGTAGATTGCTCTTAGTTAACGTTTTGTTTATGGTTTTTTGGACATTTTTAGGATATTTAGGGCATGTCTTCCAACGCCCGCCTCACAAGAGCATACTCAAAAGCCAAAATCATTCCGTTTGATGATGCATCAAAATTCATTTTTTTCAGTGATTGCCATAGGGGGGACAATAGCTTTGCCGATGATTTTGCGAATAACCGAAATATCTACTTTCATGCCTTAAACCATTACTACCGGGAGGGGTTTCAGTATTGTGAATTGGGGGATGGCGATGAACTTTGGGAAAACCTGCACTTTGAAGCCATCTTTGAGGCACACAAAAATGTTTTCCAACTTTTAAAAAAGTTTCATCTGGAAAACCGCCTGCACATGGTATGGGGAAACCATGATATGGTGTATCGAGATCCGAGCTATGTAAACAAACATCTTTCCAGTTATTTTGAACCGATTGACGGGAAGGATATTGAACTCTTTGAGGACATCACCTATCATGAGGGTCTTATTCTAAAACATAAGGAAACCGGACAAGAGCTCTTTTGCTGCCATGGACACCAGGCGGATTGGTGGAATTATAACTTTTGGCGAATTGGTCGTTTTTTGGTCCGTGTTTTATGGAAACCCCTTCAGGTAGTGGGCATCGCAGACCCTACAAGTCCTGCCAAAAACTACAAGGAACTGATTCGAATTGAGAGGCGCATCAAAAAGTGGATCTTGCAAAACAATTTAAGGATGACCATGTCAGGGCACACCCATAGACCAAGGTTCCCCGAACCAGGTCAAATACCTTTTTTCAATGACGGTAGTTGTGTTCACCCTAGAAGCATTACGGGGATGGAATTGGTCAATGGGGAGATTTCACTTATAAAATGGCACATAGACACCAAACCCGACGGCACCTTGCAAATTGTACGGGTTTTACTGGAAGGTCCTGAAAAAATGAAAGATTATATTTCTGACTAAGTTCTTTTGGCCAAGGTTTTTATGGCAAGTACAAACTGGTCAAGCTCTTTTTCGTTCGTATAAATATTGGGTGTAATTCTGCATCCTTGAACATTCTCGTGGTCTATGGCAACCGTCCATATCTTAAACTCATCCAACAAAACTTTTGCCAAATCATGGGGTTTCATGGTGTTGATGCCCACATTTGCAATCCCACAACTCCGTTGTGGTTCCTCCGGTGTATTGACAAGCACGTTTTTCACCTCTCGCAATCTTTCGCTCCAATATCTCTGGATGTAGCGCAATCGCTTTTCCTTGCGACCCAAACCTATCATTTCCAAATAGTCCATGGAATCATTAATGGTCAAATCCGTATGAACAGGGTGCGTTCCAGTATGGTTCAACCGCCTTATTTTGGTTTCATCCTTCTCATGTTCAGCCAATAAAGGCCAAATTTTTGGGATATGTTTTTCCTTTACATAGAGTAACCCCGCTCCAAGGGGTACACTCAACCATTTATGCAAGCTGGAACCGTAGTAATCGCAATCAAGGGATGCAATGTCTACCCCTATATGACCAACGGCATGGGCCCCATCGACCATGACCTCGACACCATACAAATGCGCCATATCACATATTTTCCGGATGGGGAGAATCTGCCCTGTAATATTTACCATATGACAAACCATTAATAACTTGGTCCTTGGAGTTATTTGTGATTCATAGAGTTTAACAATCTCCTCATCTGAAGAAGGATGGTTTGGGAGGGAAATCTCTTTACAAACTATCCCATAACGCTTTTGTTGTTGGTAAAAGTGGATGCGCATCGCACCATAATCCTGTTTGGCAAAAACGGCTTCATCACCCTTTTCCCATGGAAAACCACCAATGATCATATCCAAGGATTCGGTAGTATTTCGTGTAACGATAAGTTCTTTTTCTGAACAGTTCACCAATTTTGCCAAGCGCGCTGCAACAGCATCTTTATTGTGCCATTGTTCAGTTCGCATATAATATGAAGCCTCATAATTAACCTTTTCCACATGCGCCATATATTTCTTCAAAATAGGGGTAGGCACAAAATTGTAATATCCATTTTCCAGATTGATATAATCGGGTTTTAAAGCGTAATCCATTCGAACTCGCTTCCAAAATTCTTCTTCGTCATTTTCAGGATATGGCAAGGTTGAATTTTTGGAAAACCCATCGAATGGTATGGTCAAAAATGGGGTGGCAATAGCTGTTTGCCCTAATCGTTTTAAAAAATCTCGCTTTTCCATTGACCTTTGCATTTTTAAGGATGGAGCTTATTTAGCCCAAAAGTGTTGTATCTTACTTGGGACCAACTACAATTTACAACTAAATAGCGTTTTGGAACACCTTGAGGCGATTATTGACCAAATTCCCATTAGGCATAATCTGGTTTCCCATTTTATGTTTTTGGGAATTTCTCAAGCTTATTTTCTGACTATCATCATTTTTCTACGATCAAAAGCAAGTTCGCCGATTCGAATATTTGGTTGGTCATTACTCTTTCAGGCCATTGTCTGTACGGACACCTATTTATGCTACACAGGATTGATGAAATATACGTTGCAGTGGAACGATTCCACGGAATTTTTGGTTCTCATGATAGCGCCCAGTATTTATTTCTTCACCTATGCCCTTTTAGAACGACGCCCTTTCAACCTTAAAAAACATTGGCCCCATATATTGGTGCCCTTGCTATATCCCATCACCCAAATAGGATACTTCCTAAACCCACTTTCCGTAAAATTAAATGCCTATTTGGATGCTTATCATCCTTCTATTTCCATGGTCCAGGTTCCAGAAAATGTCACGTATCATTATCAAATCATCAAAGATGAATTTCGGTGGTTGGTACTTTTAAGTTTTGCCATTTATTTGGGACTATCCATTCGATTGGTGTTGAATAGCAGAAAAAATAGAAAGATTTCCGCCAAGCAAATTCGGGTGGATAAATATGCCTTTACACGTAATACCATGGTTTTTTTGGTACTACTGCTCACCTTGATATTTGTGGTGTATTTGAATTTTGAAGATGACGCGGGCGACCACTACATTGTGCTTTCCATGACCACAATTACCTATATCAGTAGCTTTTTCATTCTTTCCGAATCCCGGTTTTTTGAAAATTCTTGGTTGGCCGATCGCTATGAAACTTTGACCGTTGATTCTTTGGATATTGAGCGCATTGAATCTACTATCATGGAAGATTCGTATTTCCTGTCCCCGGAATTGTCATTAAAGAGACTTTCTGAACGCCTTGAAGTCAACTCAAATGTTGTTTCAAAAACGATAAATTCCGAGTTACAACTCAACTTCAACGATTACATCAACCAGAAAAGGGTCAGAGTGGCCCAAGAACGACTTTTAAGTGCTGATTTTGCACATTTGACCGTTGAAGCTATCGGAAATTCAGTTGGTTTTAACTCAAAATCAGCATTTTATACGGCCTTTAAAAAATTTGTGGGTCTTTCCCCCTCTGCCTTCGTCAAGCAGAAGAAAGCATTAAAATAGAAGTGTTTTCTCCGTAATTGTAATTCTGAACGTAACCAAGCCGCAAAAATTAGGCCTTTCAAAGATTCCTTCAAACCTTTGCCCAAAACAAAAATCATGGAAGCAAAGATCAGACGTTACGATTTGGATTGGCTTAGGGTCATCGTTTTTGCCTTGCTTATTTTTTATCATGTGGGCATGTTTTTCGTGCCTTGGGATTTTCACATCAAAAATAACGTTATTTATGATTGGCTCCGTTGGCCCATGATTTTTTTAAACCAATGGCGATTGCCCATTTTATTCGTCATCTCGGGTATGGGAACCTATTATGCGCTCTCTTGGAGAAGTTTAAAACAATTTGCTTGGGAGCGATACCTTAGACTGGGAATTCCCCTGTTTGTAGGGATGTTACTTATAGTTCCGCCTCAAATCTATATTGAGCGATTGGCAGATGGCGATTTTACAGGTTCTTTTTTGGAATTCTATAGAACTGAACTATTTCGCAACGGTCCCTACCCCGAAGGTAATATCAGTTGGCACCACCTTTGGTTCTTACCTTACCTCCTTTTATTTTCATGGGTCTTAGCTCCTGTCTTTATTAGACTAAAGCGAAGACCTTCCAAGTTGGTGCAATGGACCAAACAGCAAATCCAAAAGCCCTATGGGTTTTACCTATTCATTATACCCCTATTTCTGGTGGAAAGTTTTGTGGAACCGTTTTTTCCATCTACAAAAGCCCTAATAGGCGATTGGTTTACCATTTCGTTCTACATTATTCTGTTTTTCTACGGATTTTTATTGATTGCTACCAAAGAGGTCTTTTGGAGCAGTTTGGAAAACATAAAAAAGCGGGCTTTCTGGATAGGAATTATAGCTTTTACCCTTATGGTATGCAGATGGTTGTTTATTGAAAAGGATGAATTACCCCATCACTTGGCTGAAGCCTTATTAAAAGTGGTCAACCTTTGGTCTTGGATTTTGGTCCTTTTCGGGTATGCGGCACAATGGTTGAACAAGCCCAGTAAAAAATTGGCATATGCCAACAGAGCCGTATATCCCTTCTATATTTTACATCAAACCATTACAATTATCATTGCCTATTTCATGATGGACCTAGAATGGAATTTCCTTACCAAAGCCACTATTTTGGTGGTGGGTACCTTCGGATTTTCATGGGTTATCTATCACTTTATCGTACTACCGATACGACCATTACACCCGCTTTTTGGGTTAAAAAAAGCCCGCAGTTCGTAGCTGCGGGCTTTTTCGTGTCTTAGATTTTAATATGATTTTAAAAATAATAGGAAAGTCCGAAGAAAATTTCAGAAGAATTAAGATTAAAACTAAAATCTTTCGATGTGGTTTCCCTATCTGCGGTATCCTCAAATTTACTTTGGGTATATCCCAATGACCCAATGACAGTTTCTAGGGCAAATCTCTCTGATACAAAGAAAGTTATGCCTGGCCGTATCCCAACAAAAAAACCTCTAGACTCGTTTTCAGAAAAGTCAGGTTCAGGTATTTTATCTTCAGATTTTAAGGTTGTTTTAAAAAAACTAGTTTCAAATTGTGCGTAAAAGGCCAGTCGGTTTCCAACGGGTAAGTATCCCCTTAGATAAGGAGTCACTCCCAGGGTGGTATTTTCACCTGTCCCAGAGAAACTAATTAAGGAGTCGTTCATTGAAATTGCTTCTCGGTCAAATCGGCTGTAGCGCAGAGCAAGACCCGCAATCAAGTTTTTTTTGATTGCATAACCAATATTAGGCGAAAATGAAAAGAAGGAAGATTCAGTTTCCCTATTTCTGTTAGCTCCCGTGTCTTCACTTTCATCGAATCCAAAAGACAGATTTCCACCTACATTCCATGTTCCTTTTTCTATTGAAAGTATGTCCTGATTGTCCGTTTGGGCAATTATTAGTCCTGTAAAACAGAATGCCCCAAGAATTAAAATTTTCTTCATTTTTAGTGTGTTATGATTAAATCTAATATCCCCCAAGTTCTGTTCCAACTTCGGTTTTCATTTATTTCTTAACCTAAAAATAAAATCGGTGGATTATCTTTTTTTAGATTCATCGATAGAAATCAACATTTAACAGCACTTTATCAAGCTCTTGGCAGGGTATTTGTTAACTTTATTAAAGTCTTTCGACAAAAATTGCAATGAAGAAACTACTACTCTTTCTATTGGTGCTAACGGCATTACCTTTTGCAACATGGGGACAAGGTGATATTCCCACTACCAAGCCGTTGGAAATTGGCAGAAGGAACAATCTTGATGCATTACCCAGCAATAAAGGCACGGTATTACGGGTACCCTCGGTTTTGGACGATGATCTGGTTTCCAAGGAAACACCTATCCAAATGTTGCCGGAACGGCAATTACTACAGGCAGGTCACAATCTTAAAATAGACCCAAAAGTAGGTGAACGCGAGAAAAAAGGATCCAATAAGCATTTTGGTGATCAATATTTAGGAGACTTTAAGACCAACGCCAAATTTGTTGGGATAGTGGCCCGGGATCATGAATATGTGGATGGGGACCGTGTAAAAATTTATGTAAACGGCTCCGTGGTTGAGCACAACTTACTCCTCTCAGGGGCTTTCAAGGGGGTGAACGTCGACTTGGTCGAAGGTTTTAATAGATTGGATTTTGAGGCCCTAAACCAAGGCTCATCGGGACCTAATACGGCGCAGGTGGTCGTTACTGATGAGGCAGGAAAGGTATTGCACAATAACCGGTGGAATCTTTCGACCGGGTCTAAAGCAAGCCTAATCGTGGTTAAAGAGCCTAGTTTGGAAGAAGAGGAACAAGAATAGGGTTAAAGCCCAAATCTAAACATCTGACATCTACCAAAATCACTTTCTTTCCCCTGGTCTATAGGTTTCCTTGGCCCTTTTCAGCACATCTTCTTCATAGTAGGCAGCATCTTTCCATTTCACATTGGCATATCTTTGAATTTGGTCATCAAAATGGGGTGAATTGGAATCTCCACTTTGCCCACCGGCCAAAATGGTCTTAGCCTTCACTTTTTCCCCAAATTCTACGGCGGCAACAAAACTATTGCCTCGTGTCCCATAGATTTTTTTGGTTCTTTCACTGGTATAACGGGCACCATAGGCCGCCAAAGCACCCCATCTTCCACTTGCAAAACCAATGGGAATACTGGGCTTGGCATCATCAAAATCTTGTCGAATATCACCATTTAGCCTTTGGTAGCGGTTGACTTCTCCCCAAGGGATTTCCCAGGTGCCAAAATCATTTTTTAAATCGGTGATAACCTCTGAAAAGAGCGTAAGTTTTTCTTCATCCGGGGATTCATTGCCCCAATATTCTACAAGTTCCATCGCATAAAGTCCCTCTGGTCGCACCGCTTTGCGATAACACTTGGTTCCATAATAATGGGCCAATGTCATGGCAACAGATTCCGTGGAAGTTTTAAAGTCCCAGTTTAACAGAGTTTCTATGGGATTTTTTAGGTCTTCACCTGGGTTTCGATAATAGGCCTGTACCAATCCAGGAATCAACGTTTTAAAGGCAGGCAAATAGGGGTCATGGGCCAATTGAATAAGACTATTCAGCGTATATCCCTTTCTACCTTTTAGTAGTTGAATGGCATGTACTCCCCTAAAATTCTCCTGGTCGCGGGACATATATTTTGGATAATCCCAACGTTTGGGGCTATATTCCAATGCAGCGGTATAGGGCGTAGAGTTGCAATTTTGTATCCATCCGTTAGGTGGGTTCTTCACCAAAATATTCTCATCCACCGTGTGTATTCCTTGCCAATCCGTTTTCGGATTACTGCCATCAACAGCTTCGGTATAGTTAAATATAGTGTCCCTTTTGGGAATGAAGTTTCCATGAAAGTAGGCAATATTTCCCTCGGCATCGGCATAGACCGTATTGTTGGAAGAATTGGTGCGGATGTCCATCATCCCTCGAAATCCGTCATACCCCTCTTGTTTGGTTCTAACATAGGATTGTTCCAAAGCCTTCACCGGTTCCCACATCATTGCCGAAGCGGTCCATTGACCGTCTACAGCATGGGTAATGGGACCATGATGCGTTCGGTACATTGGAAACGTTTTTACTTTAAAACCATCCCCTTTTTTATATTTCAAGGTTACCGATGAGGAATCCACAGATCGTAATTCCTCTCCATACTGATAAAGCAATTTTCCATCGTTACTTACAATGCTTTCCTTGAATTCATCCATGACATCGGTATAGGTGCTGGTATGCATCCAACCGGTTTTCTCATTGAATCCCTGATAGACAAAAAACTGCCCCCAAGTCACTGCACCATAGGCGTTGAGGCCTTCTTCCGAAACCACATGTACCTCCCCCCTAAAGTAAAATGACGTATGCGGATTGATTAATAGCATTGCATTTCCCGATTGGGTCAAATCCCCCGAAATGGCAATGCCATTGGACCCCTGGGGTTCGGTCATCTCTTCTTCCCTTGTCATTTCCAGTAACTCCATCTCGGGCAATTGCATCCCAGACTCATAAAACGCTTTGATTTTTCGGGTGGAAATCCGCTCGATATCCCCCCCAATACTGCCTTCACTAAAATACATGGGCATCCAGGGTTCAAATCTGGTCAATAATCGCGGTTGTACTTCTGGGTGGGTGTACAAATAATAGTTGATACCATCGGCAAAAGCATCACATAATTTTTTGAGCCATTCCGGGCTTTTTTCATAATTGGCCTTGGCCTCCTCTTCCGTCATAAACAACCTTGCTCGCAAGTCACTATAAAGGGCATCTTCCCCTTCCACCTCTGCCAATCTACCCGTAGCCCAAATGTAATTTTGCTCTACCCGGTTAAAATCATCTTCGCATTGGGCGTAGAGCAATCCAAAGACAGCGTCAGCATCTGTTTTTCCATAGATATGGGGTACACCAAAATCATCACGAATGATAGTCACATTCTCAGCTTGGGCCTTCCATTTTTCAATTTCCGGACGGGCAACAGAAGTTTTACAGGCCATCAAGGTCAGCAGGAAAAGAAAGACTAGCGTTCTCATACTTTTTAATTGTGGATTATGCCGCTTTAAAGATACTATTACCTATCCATCTGAAAAATCTACAGTTGAAAATTACGCAAGTGATTTAGACCGGTATTTGAGCTATCTTGCAATTTCTTTTTTACGTCTATGTCCGACAGGAAAGTTAGCATACTTAAAGCATTCAAAACCATAATATGGCCGAGAAGAAATCTAGTTTTTTTAGGGTTATTGCTCATCGTAATCAATAAAGCGGCCAGCTTTGTAGCTCCGGTATCCTTGCGGTATTTTTTGGACGATATTGTTCCCAATAGGGACTATGAATTTCTAAAAATATTGGTGGGAGTGGTGATTCTTTCTTTTTTCATCCAGGCTATAATGTCTTTTCTGTTGACCAAGGTATTGAGTATCCAGGCACAATACATGATTTCTGAATTACGCGCACAGGTCCAAAAACAAGTACTATCATTGCCCATTCGATTTTTTGACAACACCAAATCGGGAGCTTTGGTCTCCAGGATCATGAGTGATGTGGAAGGGGTTAGAAATCTGATTGGAACGGGATTGGTGCAATTGGTGGGTGGAACAATCACCGCCATAGTTTCCCTTATACTGTTACTTCGAATCAGTCCTGCAATGACATTGTTAACCTTTATCCCCCTAGTAGTTTTTGGCATCATAGCCTTAAGGGCGTTCAAGATCATCAGACCCGTATTCCGCAAGCGTGGAGAGATCAATGCGGAAGTAAAAGGTCGGTTGACGGAAACCTTGGCAGGAATTCGTGTAATCAAAGGATTCAATGCTGAAGCACAGGAAGCAAAAGTTTTTGAGCTGGGCGTGGAACGGCTCTATCTAAATGTGAAGAAGAGTCTTACCGCAACAGCTGTGATGACCAGCTCCTCTACCTTTTTGTTAGGGCTTGCCACTACGGGTATCATGATGGGCTATGGAGGTTACATGATGATGCAGGGAGAATTAAGTACCGGGGAATATTTTGAATTTACCTTCCTATTGGCACTCATGGTAGCTCCCATTGTCCAAATGAGCAACATAGGGAGTCAGCTCACGGAAGCCCTTGCAGGCCTTGACCGTACAGAAGAATTGATGAATAAAACCGCTGAGATTGATGAAAAAGACCGAACCGTTCTTCTGGAATCGGTAAAAGGGGATGTGGTTTTTGACAATGTTTCCTTCGCTTATGAGGAAGACAAAGAAGTACTGCATAACATCAACTTTAAGGTGAAAGCTGGCGAAGTGATTGCATTGGTGGGCAGTTCAGGATCGGGAAAAAGCACCATAGCCGGACTGGCGGCCAGTTTTCTAAACCCGGATTCAGGGACCATTATCATTGATGGAAACGACCTTTCCCGAATAGAATTGACCAGTTTCAGACAGTTTCTAGGTGTGGTTTTACAGGACGATTTTTTGTTTGAGGGAACCATAAAGGAAAACATCTTGTTCCCACGCCCCAATGCTTCTAAAGAAGAGCTTCAAGCAGCAGTAAAAGCAGCATATGTCAATGAATTTACGGACCGTTTTGAGGATGGAATGGACACTCTTATCGGGGAACGTGGAGTAAAACTATCTGGGGGGCAGCGTCAGCGTATTGCCATTGCTAGGGCCATTTTGGCCAATCCCAGGATTCTTATTCTGGACGAAGCCACTTCCAATCTGGATACCGAAAGTGAAGCATTGATTCAAAAAAGTCTAGCAGAGCTTACCAAGGGCAGAACTACTTTTGTCATAGCGCACCGACTTAGTACCATACGTAAAGCCAATCAAATTTTGGTGATTGAAAATGGGAGAATCGCCGAACAGGGCACCCATGATGCGTTAATTGCCGAAAAAGGTCGGTACTACCATCTGTTTACCTACCAGACCAGAATATAAACGGTTGTCAAGTTATGGGCATGGGTCTTCTTGTCTTGCCATTCCCAGTGTGTTTAGAAGGAAATCAATCCACTATGAATCTTCACGTTACTTAGAACGATACCGCTACAGTTCTTCAGGAGCCAGCTCTATCTCCAATCCTTCCAATTCTGGGGCAATATGAATTTGACAGCCCAACCGGGAATTATCTTCAACATTAAAGGCTTCGGACAACATGGCCTCTTCGTCATCTGACATTTCAGGAAGCTCATGTGCCGATTTTATGTAGCACTGACAAGAGGCGCACATGGCCATTCCACCACAAATACCTATGGTTCCTTCTGGGGCCAATTCGTAAGCACGAACCAACTCCATAAGGTTCATATTCATGTCGGTCGGGGCATCGACCTCATGGATTTCCCCCTCCCTATCAGTAATTTTTATTTTGATATCGGACATGATACAAATACGTTGCAAAAAAAGAGAGAATCCGTAACAAATCCTACGAAACGGCTTGCGTATAACGTCTCCTTATAAGTTTTACTATTGAAAAAGGATGTTCCCTTAGGATATGGGTAAGGCAATGAATGCATATTTTCAGAGAGCAGCGGTCCGACTCCTTAACTTAAATTGATAACTTCTTCGATTTGTGGAGCGTATTTTTTGATGGTCATCTCCACGCCACTCTTCAAGGTCATCTGATTAACTGAACATCCAATACAATTGCCTTCCAGCTTCACTTTGACTGAAGTGCCATTATCAATGGAAATCAATGAAATGTCTCCCCCGTCGCTTTGTAAAAAGGGTCGGATTTCATCCAGAGCTTTCTCTACGTTTGTTTGTATTTCCTCTACTGTCATGTTCATTTCTTTTTAACGGCGGAACAACCCGCCATTGTTGTAATCTTTATGGCTTCAGTCGGGGGAAGGTCTTTGTTTCGCTGCACCAGTTCCTGTACCACATTTTTGGTCAATTCCTCAAAAGCCCTCTCAATCGGGGTTGCCGTTTGCAAAGCCGCAGGCCTACCCACATCACCTGCCTCACGTATACTTTGTACCAAAGGTATTTCCCCAAGAAAGGGAACATTGATATCCGCAGCCAAATTCTTTGCGCCATCCTTACCAAAGATATGATATTTGTTCTCAGGTAGTTCTTGGGGTGTAAAATAGGCCATATTCTCAACAATACCCAATACAGGGACATTGATGGTCTCTTGCTGGAACATGGCAACTCCCTTTCGGGCATCTGCCAGGGCAATCTCCTGAGGCGTACTTACTACCACGGCCCCTGTAACGGGCAAAGACTGCATGATGCTTAAATGAATATCCCCTGTTCCCGGTGGCAAATCCAGCAACAAAAAGTCCAGCTGTCCCCAGTGGGCATCAAAAATCATTTGGTTTAAGGCCTTACTTGCCATGGGACCTCTCCAAATTACTGCTTGATTGGGTTGAGTGAAAAAACCTATGGACAACATTTTCACGCCATAGTTCTCTACAGGCTTCATTTTATTTTTGCCGTCTACATTAATGGAAAGGGGTCGTTGAGTGGCAACATCAAACATAATGGGCATGGAGGGTCCATAGATATCCGTATCCAACAGGCCTACCTTAAAACCCATATTTGCCAAGGTCACGGCTAGATTTGCAGTAACCGTAGATTTACCGACACCTCCTTTTCCCGATGCAATTGCTATGATATTGTTAATACCTGGAATAGGTTTTCCCTTAATTTGGTTGACTTGAGGCTTCTTAGGGGCGTCCACCTTTAGGTTGACCTTAATCTTGGCTTTTTCATAGACCTTTTGGTGGATGATTTTCAGGATTTCCACTTCGGTTTTTTTCCTTGCCTGAAGACTTGGGTTTTTTATGGTAACATCTACCTCAACTTCGTCCCCAAAGACCTGCACATTGGTCACCGCACCACTTTCTACAATATTCTGCCCTTCACCTGGAGCGGAGATGTGCTCCAACGCTGTTAAAACTTCCTTTTTTGTAAACTTCATTTGCTGTATTTGAATGGTTTGCGCGCAAACCAATTCTGGAATGCAAAGATACGCCGAAGCCCTCAGTTTTTAAAGCCCTTCCATTGAAAGTGAAGATGATGGGATAAGCAGTGCTTATCTCACGATTTGTAGGAATTCCTTGAATAACGCAACATCTGGTTAAAGTTCCTTTCCGGGGTCCCAAAAGTGTTTTTCAAAATCAACAATTTGGTTGTCCACCACCTTTATCCCTTCATTTTCCAAGAGTTGCTGCATTAAATTAGTGCCGTCAAAGTGATGTTTCCCTGTCAAGACCCCAACCCTGTTGACCACCCTATGTGCAGGGACATCCTTTCCCAAGGAATTGTTCATGGCCCAGCCAACCATTCTAGCGCTTCTAGCAGCTCCCAAGTATTTCGCAATGGATCCGTAAGAGGTGACTCTTCCATAAGGGATGCGTTTGGCTACTTCATAGACCTTATCAAAAAAACTAGGTTCCATTTCCTTACCCATTGAACAGACGAATTAGGGTAACCACCAATAATACTACCATTAGACCACTAAGAATATAGTTGGAGTTTTTGGAAAATCGGGTTGATTTCGTTTCCATTTTATTGAAAAAAAACACATAGGAATACATGACCAAAAATGTACCCAGTCCTGCTGCTAAAATAAAAAGTACCTCATCCAAAATTTCAAAATTCATAATCTTTTTGGCATGAAAAAACGTGTTCAATGCACTATAAAAGGGAATCTGCAATAAATTCAGGGCCGCCAAGAACAACCCTTTAGTGAAACTACTTTTATACGTGCCGTGATGTACGGTAATCCGGTCTTGTTGTTGTTTTCTTGCCTTTAGAAAAAAGAAAATAGCCAATGCTGCAAAAATGAGAATGGCAGATTTCATCAACCATGAAATAACTTCTGGATTTCTGGAAAGGAATTTAGCGATACGTACTGCCAAATAGGCCTGAAACATTACCATCAATGCAATCCCCAAGCTAAAAACAATTCCATTTTTTTTGCCTTTTTCAACACTGACCTTAGCCGCATTGACATTCAAAAGCCCGGGCGGCGCAGATGCCAGAATAGCTGCAACAAGGGTCGCCAAAAAAAGAGATAGTAGTTGGGTCATTATTTAGTTGGTCAGTCTAAACTGAATGTAGGTGATGGCCTTATTCTTCTCAAGATACTGATTTTCATAAAAAGTCTGTATCTCCAACACTTCCCTTGGGGCACCTTCGTTTCTATAGATGTCATGGTTCGCATACAAAATTTCACATCCCAAACCATGCAATAAACCCAAAGTATAGCCGTGCATAAATTCACTATCTGTCTTTAAATGGACAGTGCCTTCAGTTTTCAATACCGTCCCATACTTTTTTAAGAAAAAGGCGTTGGTCAACCGGTGTTTGGTGCGTTTGTATTTGATTTGTGGGTCAGGGAAGGTAATCCAGATTCCAGAAACTTCGTTTTCTCCAAATAGATGATCAATCAACTCAATTTGGGTTCTTAAAAAAGCGACATTTTCCAGGTTCTCCTCAAGTGCTGTTTTTGCCCCACGCCAAAATCGGGCACCCTTAATATCAATGCCAATAAAATTTTTATTTGGAAAGCGCCTTGCAAGACCAACGGTGTATTCCCCTTTTCCGCAACCCAGCTCAAGAACAACAGGGTTGTCATTTTTAAAGTAGTCATGCCATTTCCCCTTATATTCAAATCCATCCATAATCTCATCCCGTTTTGGTTGGATAACATTGGAAAATGTTTCATTCTCGGCAAAGCGCTTTAACTTATTCTTACTGCCCAAAACAATAATTTAAACTTTTGGCAAAACTAAGGAAAACCAAATCCAAGAATGGAATCGTTTCTTTGGAAATTATGCCAAAACAACATCGAATTTTAGTGGCGCCCCTTAACTGGGGATTAGGTCACGCCACAAGATGTATCCCCATTATAAAGGCACTTCTTTACCATGGTTTTCAACCTGTTATGGCATCGGATGGCGTGGCACTTTCCCTTCTTCAGAAAGAGTTTCCGAGTTTGGAAGCTCTAAAACTTCCCTCCTACAAAATCAAATATGCCCAAAAAGCCCAACACTTTAAACTTAAAATGATTTGGGATTCCCCCAAAGTTCTTAAGGCCATGGCCAAAGAAAAAAAGGAGGTAAAGCGTATTGTAAAACAGCATCAAATTCATGGTATTATCTCTGATAATCGACTTGGGGCGTACTACAAAAAAGTACCTTGTGTTTTTATTACCCACCAATTGAATGTCCTCTCTGGAAACACCACATGGTTCAGTTCTACGATGCATCAAAGGATTATTAAAAAATTTGATGCCTGTTGGGTCCCCGATGTTCCGGGGAAACCCAACCTAACCGGAAAACTGGGTCATTTAAAAAAATCAAAACTTAATATAAAATACTTAGGGCCTCTAAGCCGATTCCAGAAAAAGGAACTCCCTAAAAAATATGATTTACTGGTGCTGTTGTCGGGGCCGGAGCCCCAACGGGGTATGCTTGCCGAAAAATTATTGGAAGAATTAAAAGGGTTTTCTGGAAACATACTCTTTGTCAAGGGAAAGATTGAAGAAAGTCAAAGGGTTAACACCTTAGATTATCGGCAGGCCTCCGTGACCGTCTATAATTTCATGCAGTCCAGAGAACTGGAAGCTGCCATCAATTCCAGCAAATTGGTGTTGTGCCGTTCTGGCTACACTACGGTAATGGATTTGGCCAAGTTGGAAAAGAAGGCCTTTTTTATCCCTACTCCTGGGCAGTATGAGCAGGAATATCTCGCCAAAAGATTGGATAAAAAAAACATAGTGCCCTATGCCGAACAGAAAAGTTTTCAGCTATCGGATTTGGAAAGGGTAGATCGCTATTCGGGATTGACCAATTTTGAAAAAGGAATTGATTATACCCAACTCTTTTCCGTTCTTTCCAAAGTGAAAGAAAACTCCGAACCTACATCCACTTCACTTTCCACATAGATTTTTTCACCGTGCGCCTCGATGATGTGCTTTACTATGGCCAATCCAAGTCCTGAACCACCTTCCTTTCGGCTGCCACTTTGGTCCACCCGATAAAACCGTTCAAACAGCCTGGGAATATGCTGTTTTGGGATGCCCTCACCATTGTCCGTTACCCGAACAATAACTTTGTTTTTGATCAAATTCTCCACACTCACCTCAGTGGTACCGTTGGTATGGCCATATTTTATGGAGTTCACCAAAAGGTTGCTCAATACCTGCTGGATTTTTTCCGCATCGCCAAGAACATAAATAGGGGTCGAATACTCCATATCAAAGGTCAGCGTAATCTCCTTTTTAGCAGCCCGCATTTCCAGAAGTTCAAAAACATTTTTTATCACTTCAATAACATCAAAGGGCTCCTTTTTTAGGTTAAGATCTCCTGTTTCCAATTTGGTGATCATGTCCAGGTCCTTTACAATATAAATAAGCCGTTCCACACCTTTGCTTGCGCGCTTCAGGTACTTTTCACTCACCCTTTTGTCCTTAATGGCCCCATCCAACAGCGTTAAGATATAGCCCTGAACCGTAAATAGTGGCGTTTTGAGCTCGTGTGAAACATTGCCCAAAAAATCCTTTCGGTATTCCTCCCGAATCTTTAGGGTGTCTATCTCCACTTTTTTGCCCTTTGCAAATTTTTCGATTTCCTCGGTCAACGTTTTCATGTCCGTAGTGATGGGTTTTGAGGAGAAAGAAGAAGACTCCAGTAAGGAAACCTCATCATATATTTTCTTGACCCGTCTATAAATAAAGCGCTCCACCCTGGACTGAATAATCAAAAAAGAGAGTAAAAAAGCGAGTGCCAGAAAAACGATGGGAATGTACCAAACCAAATGTTCGGATAAATAAAGTAATCCAGTTAGCACAATGGTCAATAATAATGAAATAAAAAGGGAGGAACGAACCGCAAAACGGTACGAATTTTTAAGCGCAACGGCCATTACAGTACAAACTTATAGCCAACGCCCTTAACGGTTTTAAAGTGGTGATCTCCAATTTTTTCGCGTAGCTTCCTTATATGTACATCAATGGTACGGCCACCCACAACCACTTCATTGCCCCAGACCTTGTCCAAAATCACCTCTCGTTTAAACACCTTGTTGGGTTTTGAAGTCAATAGGGACAAAAGTTCAAATTCCTTTCGTGGCAATATCAACTCTTCTCCATTATTTTCAATTTTGTACTCCTCCCGGTTGATGACAATATTACCGACCTTAACAATATCCTCTACCTCCGTTTTGTTGTCTTTCATTCTACGTAAAAGTGCTTTTACCTTGCTCACCAACACTTTGGGTTTAATGGGCTTGGTGATGTAGTCATCGGCACCCGCATCAAACCCGGCCACTTGGGAGTAATCTTCCCCCCTAGCGGTCAAAAAGGTAATGATGGAGTTTTCCAATCCGGGTGTGCTTCGCATGATCTCGCAGGCTTCAATACCATCCATCTCCGGCATCATGACATCTAAGATAATTAAATGGGGCAATTTCTTTTTTGCTTTGGCAACACCTTCAACCCCATTTTTGGCGGTAAGCACTTCGTAACCTTCAGCCGAAAGATTGTAGCTTACAATTTCAAGAATATCGGGTTCATCGTCAACAAGAAGTATTCGTATATCCTTTGTTTTCATGGTTGGCAATTACTCAATTTTACCCAAATGTAAATATAATACAACAACCCCTTCTGCCCTTAACATTCATTTAAACTCATAACCTTATGGTAATGCTTTTGAAATAAACTGTTAACATGTGCGTAACATGACTTTTACAGCCTCTGGCGTTCTTTGCGGCAAACACTTGACTGACAAATGAGATTCTATTTGATGATTGTTGCAGTACTTATTTTAAGTATTGCAAATGCTCAAGACACAACTGGGAGCATCGTTGGAAAACTAATTGATAAAGAGGCAAATGACGACCCCCTTCCCTTCGCCAATGTACTTATTAAGGGCACTACGACAGGAACCACTTCAGATTTTGACGGATTATATGAAATTGCCGGTCTGGAACCAGGTACATACACTGTAGTGTATAGCTATTTGGGGTATGAGACCATCGAAATTCCAAATGTGTTGGTAGAAGCTGGAAAAGTAACCAATGTAAATGTACCCATGAGTGCCTCGGCAGGGGTTTCTTTAGATGAAGTTGTGGTGACCACCGTGGCTCGAAAAGACTCTGAAGTTGCACTTTTACTTGACCAAAAAAGGGCAGTGACCGTGGTGGAAAGCATCGGGGCAGAGCAGTTGGGTCGTTTGGGGGTTTCAGACGCTTCAGCTGCTACCACTAAAATTTCAGGGGTTTCCAAATCAGAGGGTTCTGGGCAAATCTATGTTAGAGGTTTAGGTGATCGCTATTTAACGACGACATTGAACGGGTTGCCAATCCCTTCGGATAATGTCGATAAAAAAAATATAGATTTAGGATTATTTCCTACTCGATTTATTGAGAATGTTTCCATAAGTAAAACCTTTGCGCCCAATAATTCTGCCGATCAAGCTTCTGGAAATATTAATATTCAATCAAAGAACATTACTTCTCGAAGTGACTTTGGGGTTAGTTTTAGCGGAGGAGCCAATAGTAACGTAGCTAGTCAGGATGTTTTTGATAATTTCAAAGCAACTGCAGTTAACAGTGATATCAATCTTGGCATTTTTTCAAGACCCTACCAAATCAATACTATGGTGCAATCGCTAACGCGTCAGACTTGGAATCCTCAAGCTGTTGATGTACCGTTAAATTATTCTTTTAGTTTTAATGCCGGTGGATTTTTAGATGAAGCGGGTAAGTTTCGTTTATTATTTGCTGGTGGGCAATCTGTAGATTATGAGTACCGAGAAGGATTATTTAGGGAATTTGATCGGGGCATAACAAATAGTTTATTGGAGGTAACTGGCGGTGCTAGGGATTTCGTGCCCGATGGGGACAATATATATTGGAGACGTACCGTAAATACTAACGGTATTTTAGTGGCTCAGTATAAGATCAATGATAATAACAGTCTTAAGTTTAATGCTTTTGCCGTTAATAAAGTCTTTGAAGAAACCCGTGAAGCAGGAAGAAGTGGTGAAGCCATAGTTTTTGATGAACTGACGCCAAATTCAGTTGCGGGTAATCAGTTTGTGAGGGACCAGAATATAAAAAAT
>JANQQQ010000020.1 GCA_028284935.1 Croceivirga sp. | reverse complement strand
CATCAAACATTATGTGAAATTATGAATTCGCTAACTATTAAACAATTTATCAAGTTGACATTCAGTACATTTTGCTTTTTAGTACTCTTGGCGCTCTTGAACCCGGTACTTGCTTCCGATGCGAGAGGGCAAAAATTAGAAGCTTTTAAAGTAGATCTGGCTGTAAAAGATGCTACGCTTATTGAAGTCCTAGAAGAAATTGAATCACAGACCGACTTTAACTTTGTATACGACCGAAAGGTGAAGCGACTGGGCAACAAATACGACATTGAATATCAAAACATTTCTTTACGTTCTGTTTTGGAGCTTATGGCAAAAGATGCCAATCTTATTTTTAGAAGAATCAATGAAACGATTTCCATTGATGTAAGACCAAAATCTCCCAAAGTACCTGTTGTTGAAGTAACTTTCAAAACAGTCACTGGAACAGTTACTGATCAAGATGGTATACCCTTGCCAGGGGCTTCTGTCCTTGAAAAGGGTACACTTAATGGCACAACCACTGATTTTAATGGCAACTTTACTATAGAGGTGGCCGATGACGCCATTCTTGAAGTTTCATATATAGGATATGCTTCCCGGGAAGTATCTGTACAAGGCATTTCGAACATATTGGTCCAATTGACACAAGACGCCACACAACTGGATGATGTCGTGGTTGTGGGCTATGGGATTCAAAAAAAATCTGATGTAACGGGTGCTATTGGTTCTGTGCAGAGTGAAGATTTTAATAAAGGGGTTGTTGCCAATCCCGGTCAACTGCTACAGGGTAAAGTAGCTGGTGTTAATGTAACGAATGTAAGTGGTGAACCCGGAGCGGCACAGAACATTATAATTCGGGGTGTTGGGAGCCTACGGGCCGGCACAACACCGCTCTTTGTAGTAGATGGTTTTATTATTGATAACTCCGGTATTGGTGTTGCAGATACAGCCAATCCCTTAAACTTTATCAATCCGCAGGATATTGAATCCATCAATGTCTTGAAAGATGCTTCAGCTACGGCCATTTATGGTGCCCGTGCTGCTAATGGTGTCATTGTTATCACCACTAAGAAAGGAAAAGCAGGGATAACTGAAATGAATTTTAATATATCCACGGCCTTTTCCACCATAGCAAACCCCATGGATGTTTTTGGTGCTAATGAATTTAGGGAGCAGGTAGTTGCCGTGGGAGGTATACTGGAAGACTTTGGCAGTAATACAGATTGGCAGGACGAACTCACGCGAACTGGTGTTTCCACCAATGTCAATTTCTCCATGAGTGGCGGAGTAGCGGAGAAGTCCTCCTATTTTGTGTCTGTGGGGGTGGATGACCAGGAAGGTATCCTGGACAATAGTTCCTTAACACGATATTCCGGGCGAGTAAACCTTAACCAAAAGGCCCTTGACGGACGTTTTAATGTGGATTTAAACCTCACAGCTTCCCGAACGGTTAACGAACGGCCTGATGATCGGAGTATCATACGGGAAATGCTGGAATTGAATCCTACTATACCTGTCTTTACCGATGGAGAGCCTACCTTTTTGGAAGAACGAATCAATCCTATTCAGCGTAATCGAATCTTTACGGACGAAGCTAATACAAACCGAATTCTTGCTAACATTTCACCGTCTGTTGAAATCGTTAAGGGATTGGTCTATAAATTGAATCTTGGGGTAGATTATTCTTCTACCAACCGTGATGTACAGCGATTGCCCTTTCCAAGATTGGAAGACTTTGAGGACGGATTTTTGAATTCTTCGGCAACGATCAACACCAATACCCTGGTTGAAAATACATTGACCTATTCCTTCAATACGGACAAACATAACTTCACCCTATTGGCGGCGCATTCCTATCAGCAAACAAGATTAGAACGAAAAACTTTTGAACTGGATGGGTTCGCTGACAATGGGATCGAACCCAGATTCCAAGACCAGATCAGTACGGAAGAATTGCCCACCAGATTGGACGCCAGGGCATTTGAAACGGAACTGCAGTCCTTTTTTGGACGGGTTAACTATTCCTATGCCGATAGATATTTGTTCACGGCCACAATGCGGGCCGATGGGTCTTCCCGTTTTGGGGAAAACAATAAATATGGGTATTTCCCTTCAGTGGCCTTGGGTTGGAACATCATCAACGAAGATTTTATGTCCGATAACACTACTTTCAGCAATTTAAAATTACGGGCGAGCTGGGGCCAAGCAGGGAACCAAGATGGTATTCCCAGCAATGTCAGTTTAGCAAGTTTTGAAGATTCTAGGGACAATACCGAAACCTATCCCTTGGATGGGGACGAAGTAACCCTGGATGATTATCCTTTCGGCACTGTACCGGTGCGTACCGCCTTTCCGGATCTTAAATGGGAAGTGTCCACACAGACCAATGTTGGTTTGGATTTTGGATTGCTTGGAAACAGGATTACGGGTAGTCTGGATTATTTTAATAAAGTAGTCACAGATGTGGTTCTTTTTGCGCCCCGCACAGACCCTATTCAGCCTACGGAAAGAGTCTGGCTAAATGTTCCTGACATGGAAATCATCAATAACGGTGTTGAATTTGCTTTGGACTACCGGGGGATGATCAGTGATGACTTTAGTTTTAACATTGGGGGTAATATCGCTTACACCGACAACAAAATTGAAAACTCTCCTTATTCGGTCCTGACCACAGGAGGTGCGGTAGGAGCCGGACAGACGGGTGCCACGATCAACGGCTATATCAACGGAGAACCCGCAGGAACATTCTTTATGAAAGAATTCATTGGGATTGGAGAGGATGGTTTAAATCAGTTCAGGGATGTTAACGGGGACGGGGAATCTTTGGATAACGACCGAGTCGCCGTAGGTAGTGCCTTACCGGACATTATCTATGCCTTTTATTTAAATCTCAATTATCGGGACTTTGATCTTAGTTTCAATTTTAACGGGGTTGCTGGAAATGAGATATACAACCATACCGCGATGACCATATTTTCCAATAGCCAATTGAGTAGAAATCTCAACACCACTGATTTTGCTATTCAATTTCCCAATGAGGATCTCAGCAATTCCAATGAGGTTTCTACCCGTTACCTGGAAAATGGGAGTTTCTTAAGATTGAACAATGCCACCCTAGGCTACAACCTTAATCCGGATAAAATTGGACTGGGCGAATGGGTAAATAACTTCCGTTTTACACTAACCGGACAGAATCTGTTTGTAATCACGGATTATTCAGGCTTTGATCCCGAAATCAATACTGGAAACGAGATTGATGATATTCAAACCTTTGGAATTGATCGTTTTACCTATCCCGCACCCAGAACCTTGTTATTAGGCTTAAATGTATCGTTTTAATAAAAATTGTGTAAAAAATGAAAAATAGAATCGTAATTGCAATACTGGCTTTT
>JANQQQ010000035.1 GCA_028284935.1 Croceivirga sp. | reverse complement strand
CGAATCCTGCATCCATTAACGATTTTTGAACCGTTTTATAGACCACATTGTTTTCATTTACCGTAGTTCCGGCCATATCAAAAACAGCCAATTCAATTCTTTTCATTATCGCTTGATCAATTAAACAAAGTATTGATATTACTTTTTGCAAAACCTGCACTTCCTGTCATGCCTTTCCCTCCTATCCCGGTAACAATATGAATGTCACCGTCAATGGTCTTTTGAAAAACATCCTGAGTCTTACACTGAGCATACAAACCATACCATTTTTTATGTATTTCGTAAGTGGGCAGGTCAAAGACTTTCTGAGCTTCATTAAGGATAAAATTATCAATATCCATATTAATATCGAAGCCTAAGTCATCCACGTTCATAGCATCTGCATATTCGTGTGAATCCCCAATAATTACGGAACCGTCAACTGCTTGTTTGAATAAAATATGTACTCCCCATCTTTTTTGCGGTGAATCCCCCGACTCTCTGGATTTTATTTCAGCATAGGATGGACATTCTTTGAATGCTTCATATCTTCTAATGGACCAACCCGTTAAAATGGAGCCCTTCAATTCAAACCGTTTTTGCGGCTTTGTTTGCATCATCTGCAATTTGGTGACCTCTAAATCGCTTTGCCAAAACAGATTGGGATATAAATTCTTAAAATCTGCCCCATTACAAATGATGACCTTTTGTGCCTTTAGACGTTCATTGGTGGCACTGATAACCTCAACACCATCACCATTTTTGATACAATCCACCACTAAAAAATGGGTCTTAAAAACCAAATTCAGAACTTCAACCATATAGTGTTGTAATCGATGAATCATAATCCGAGGCTCTACAGTAACCTCTTGTGGGAAAAACAGCCCTGCGGTTACATAACTACTTCTGAGTCCGGGATATTTCCGAAGGCATTCTTTTTTAGTAAGCATTTTTGAGGGATATCCGTTATCATTGTTCAGGCTTCGCAGTTCAACCAGTAATCTTTCTTCATCATCATCCGAAGCTAAATAAACCGTGCCATTCTGACGAATTGATATATCAAATTTGGATTGGATCTCTTGGTAGATTTGCAAAGATTCCCTACCCCATTTTTGCCATTTATAGCCCATTCCAGAGGGAACAACCTGACCAAAGTTTTGCGTTGTTGCCCCCCTTGGTATTTGGTCTTTTTCTACCAGGCAAACCTTGTATCCCTTTAAAAGGGCATGATAGGCATGGAAAGTGCCTAAAACACCTCCTCCAATTACAATTACATCAATTTTTTGTTCCATGAATCAAGTTGTTTTCAAAGTTCATCACACTATGTTTTTTCTTTAAATGGAAATAGGACACAACCGTTATTAAAGTTCCGATAACAGCTACAATGTAGGTGCCGTAAATAAAGAAGTTCAACCAGGAAAGCGATGCCTGTCCAAAATTTTTGTAAAGCAATACCAAGATGCTACCGGCATACCCAAAGGCATCCGCGATATAGATCAAAAAACCAGAATTACCCCTAATCCTGAATGCAGCAATAAAACGGTCAAAAAAGAGGCAGTTGAACGGCACATAACAGATGTATAACCCAAAACCTGTACTTACCATCCAAATAAATGGATTTAAAAGTTTTAGTTGAAAAAGCAGGGTTGAAAGGGCCAAGACAACCGTTCCCAAGATCAATAACAGGTGATAGGTAAACAAGGCCTTTAGGTTGTTCTTTATGTAGAAAACCAATCCGATGATCACCAAAACAACAACGGCAATGCTAATCTCAGATGTAGAATACACTGAAACGTCTCCTTTAAAACCAACGCTGTCCCAAAGTTCCCTGGCAAAATTGTCCCTGAAATCGCGAACAGCAGTCAATAGCGTGTAGAAAAAGACTAAAATAAAGAGCGCAAAAAAATACTGTTTCACCAAATGCTTTCTATCGCTTTTGGTCATGGGGATCCGCTCAACCCTCATTTGTTTGTCCTCTTCCGTGGGAGGAGGTACTTTGCCCAACCACCAACCAAACAACAGCAGCGGTAGTATGAAGAGTAGGCCCGTAATCGCGGGCATTAAAAACTCATCAATTCCCCAATAATTCATCACAAAAAGACCAACCGATTTAACCACCCCGCTTGAAACGATAAAACTTGAAGACAAGACCACTCCTAAAATATCCGTAAACCTTCTGCCCTCTAAAAAAGAAAAGACAATGCCCCAAATCATTCCGAGGGGCAATCCATTGAAAAAGAGCAATAGGATATTATAGGGCTTGGGTACAACGGCAAAAAATACCAATGCCGCTTCTGCCATTAGGATCAACACAAAAAGATAAAACAGCCGTTTGGAAGATTTTAGCTCTGAGATAAATTTAATACCAAGGAATTTTGACAACGCATATCCTAGGACCTGAGAAATCACCAATAAGATTTTGTAGTCAACACCCAAAAAAGTGAGATCTTCAAAGGTGCCCACGGTGAATGGTTTTCTAAAAGCGTACATACAAAAGTAGGTGCCGAATGCCGCTAGCGAGGCGTGCAGAATAAAAGCGATGTCATTGCGCTTTTTAAGAAAAGTCATTCCTAAAAATTTACTAATATTAAAAATACAGTTTAAAAAAAACGAATTTTTTGAATATATATAAACTTTTGAATGTTATTTAATGGTTAGAAAATCTTCAGTACTAAACAACAGTATGCTTGAACCACTTTTTGATCTTTGAAATTGACTACTTCAGGTCATGCTAGAGCAGAGCGGTTTCCCTTGAAGATTTGAAGTAAAGATTTTCAAAGAATTCCCAAACAAAAATCACTCTTCCTGCACTAGAATATGCTCTATCTTCCTAAAGATTTCGGTATTCTCGTAGACGCCCCCAAAACTAGCCGCCTTAGGTCCATAAGCAAAAAGAGGCACCGGAATACCGGTATGGTCAACCGTGAGAAAGTCTACCTGCACAATACCGCTCTGTATATCACCGCCCACAATGCCAAGACCTGAAGTTTCGTGATCCGCCGTTACAATTACCAATGTGTTCTTAGAAGCATCGGCGAACCGCAAGGCTTCCGCAATGGCACAATCAAAATCGAGCATTTCCCTAATAATCTTCATAATATCATTTTCATGGCCGCCGCTATCTATTTTAGCCCCCTCAATTACCAAGAAAAAAGGTTCCTTTTCCTTATCCAACACCTTTAGAGCACTTTTTACATTTTTAGCTAAGGCATCATATCCGTTTTCTTGTAGCGATAGCGTTTTGTTTTCCCCAAGGTAAATTGCTACGGGCTGTTCCAAATCATTAAATTGTCTCGGCTCGATTATTTTAAAGTTCTCCTGGATTGTGTTCTCTTTTGCTCCTTCCTTCGCAATAAAAAAGTCAAGTTCGCTCTCTCCCAGATCTTCCAAAATCCCTCGGCGGTTATCACGTTCTGATTGATGCGCATAGAAAGCCGCTGGTGTTGCTCCATAAATAACATCGGTGGTTATGATAGCGGTGTTGAACCCTTTTTCACTGGTCAGTTCCACTGAACTTTGTAGTCTTTCTCCATTTGGGCTAACACCAATTGCCCGATTATCCGTTTTGAAACCCGTGGCCATTGCGGTTCCTCCCGCAGCAGAATCTGTGACAAGATCGTCGTAGGCGGCCGTTTTCACTAAGCCAATATCTTTAATCCCGGATATTGTAAGCTTTCCGTGATTGGCAATCATGGAAGCAGCTATTTGGGCAAGGCCATTGCCATCCCCTATCATCAATATCACGTTTTTGGGTTTGGCCGCTTTAGGGTAACCATATTCAGGTAAATAGGTGGATATCGGTGTTTTTTGTCGGTAGGTATTCCTTTCCATTTGGTTTAAAAAGGGTATTGCCCGTTCCGGTCTATCGGTATTGATATAATCAACCCCTAAATCGGCCAAACGGGCCCAGGCTGTTTTCGTATCTGAGGTTGCCCAAAACCGAAAGGGTTTGTTAAAACTATGGACTTTGCCTATGATGCGTTTTACTGTTTCCCATTCTGGTTGTACCAGACGTCCAAGTCCATTCCAAACCGAATACTTTCTAAAATCAAGACTTATCAATGCAATTTTTTCCAAGGGTATTTCATCGAGGTTACTCAAATCCTGATGATCAAATTGGACAAAATCCGGGTAGTTGGTATAATCCCTTGGTTCGGGGCGATTACCGGAAATAACAAAACGAATTTTACCACTTCCTTGTAAATCGGTATAATCTTCAAGAACCTCAATTAACTTGTCCAGGGTAGTATACGCTTCCGATTTTATATCTACTAGCAATTGTAATTCCCTAAGATTATTTGATGTTGTCAATCGCTGTAACGTATCCAAATAAAGCTTTTCCAAGGTGTTTCCCTCAACAATTTCACGCTCCCCATGCGCCACATACAAGTTGTTTTTTTTGAGAAAGATATCAACCTCAATAGAGGCAGCTCCGTTGATATAGGCATTCCAAAATGGAAATTCCTGTTGATAATCGTTATGGGAATGCACTTTATAAGCGATTTCCTTTGGTTTCCTTGTATGCTGATGTTGGGACCACACACATAACGACATGGCTAAAAATAGTATCGTAAATACTCTCATTATAGTGTTATTACTGTTTGGTTCCTACTTTCTCAATTATGTTCTGGTTGTTCATAGGCACTATCTTACCTTCTGCCAAGTCCATATAAAAATTTATTGCGGGGGTACCATTAAGCTGCTTTTTAAAAATGGTCACAAATAGTCTTATGGGTTCAAGTACATTGGAATCCCGATTCTGTAATATGGATTCCGTTATCAAGAGGTACTGATCAATACGGTGGTCTCCAATCTCTTTCAAAGCAATTTTGTCGGCACTACGTAACTCGTACAACGCCAAAATAAAGGCATCTCCCTTCCAACTTTTAAAGGCATCTACTTTTAGGCCATTCTCAACAATTTGCGCATCGGCCGTAGTTAACGCCTTTTGCCAGGTGGGATCACTTGTATCTCCCTCCAAGACTTTTTCCAACCTCTCACTGCTAAATTCATTATCAATATGAGCAAGTGCCAGTAACTCACGCCCCGTCAGTGAGGTCAATATCTTTTTGGGCCAATTTGGCCATTCCTTTCGCAAAAAACGCAGCTGTACCAGGTTTTTTAGATGGTTATGGGTATACTCGTAATAGGTTCTGGAATCCAGGATTCGATTATCCCAAATATTTTCAGATTCTTTTTCCAATAAGAAGGAATACTCCTTTTTGTATAGGTCAAAAAAAGTGTCGAACCCAGGAACGGAATCCAGAACCACGGTTTCCACGGCGACAGTATCGTTGTCATGAATTGTTATAATCTTAAATGCCGGCGGATATGCTGCCAATGAAGGGGTTTGTATGTTCATCAAGATATTTCCTTCGTTGGTTCTATGGATGCCGGTATCATTGAGGTGCATATGACCTCCTATGTGTATTTTTAACCCCGTATTCGCCAATACTTCGGATACCGTTTCCTCCGGAACCCGATGTGCTTGAAAAGCGCGATTACCGAAAAACTTCTGTATTTCTTTGAAAGCGCCATCGTTAAAATCCACCATCGGATAATGACTAAAGGCAACCAGAGTCTTATTCAATCGGTCGGCCTCCTTGACCACTTGGGTGACCCAATTAACCAAGTGCTTCTTGTGCTTTACTACCCGGTTATATCCAATTCCCGAACCCTGATATCCTCTTCCATCTTCTTTGGGAAGATAGACATTGGCATCTATTGCCAATAACCAGATGTCCTGAACAGGTTCCACTAAATAACTCACATCCGGCAATTTCTTGTCGGATGGAGCTATGCTATAAAATCGTTGTTCAAATTGAGCAGCTTTGCGTGCGTTTGTCATGGAATACTCCTCATAAGAATAGGAGGAAAAGGGTGTCGCCCAAAACACATATTCCTCCTTAGGGAAAAAACCCTGGTCTGCCAGTGTGTTTATTATTTCTTTATAGCCGGCCTCCCGAATGTCTTCGCTTATTAAAGGCGGATGTTGCATAATGGAATCGAAACCATGTAAATTGGGTTCACTTAAAATGGGCTGTGCTTTGCCATTCTTCCCCAAAAAATCCCATTTACCCCCTTTGTCCGCAAAAGGTCTGGTAGGATCATGGTTCCCGGTGATGGCGAAAAAAGAAATTCCATGGTTTTTCGAATAGTCCTCTAGGATTCTATTTAACCCTCGTATGTTCAGGGGTTGTCCATCATCGCTAAAATCTCCAGGTAGGACTACATACCGTATCCCTCTTATTACTATCTCATCCAATGCAGCCAAAAAAGCAAAATAATTCTCGTTGAACAGTCTTGTAGAACGTAGCTGGGCGTCCATAGTGCGGACAATGACGTTGTTACCATTTCCCAGTTCCACACCTTGGTAACCAATATCTTGCAATTCTCCATTTACATCCTGCAAATGCAAATCGGCTATAAAGGCTATTTGGATTGGTGTTTTAACAGTTTGTGTTGCTTCACACGATACCAATAGTAGTGTCTGCAGAAAAGCAGCCATAAAAATTATACCGAATAATCTTAAAAAAGAAGAGGGCATGTGATAAACTTTGATAAAAAAAGGGCGGTCAATGGTAAAACACCGCCGCCCCGTCTTGCTAACTTACTTAAACTAAATACTATAACTTTTAATATCCTGGATTTTGTTCCAAAAAGCCATCGATTCCTGAAGCAGCATCAACAGCACTCTGTGGAATGGGGAACAGTCTTTTGTTAACATCCGTACTGGTTTTTTCGGTCCAGGAATCCTCATACTTTCCAAAACGAATCTGGTCTCCTCTCCTGAAACCTTCCCAGTACAGTTCAAAGCCACGCTCACGGAACAAAATATCCATATCTATAACAGTTAACGCTGCTGGAGTTTGTGATGGTCGTGCCGTTCTTGAAGTTCTAACGGTATTCACATCGGCTAAGGCTCCAGCGGTATCTCCATTTCTCAGTTTTGCTTCGGCACGCATAAGATAGATTTCCGCCAAACGCATGAGCACCAAATCTACACTACTTAGGTCATTTCCATCAGGGGAGGTACGGCTAAACTGGTACTTGGAACAGCGGTGGCCGGTATTATGCAGCGAACCCTCAGCCGTAAAATCTATCTCCAGTGTATGGTTTACATACCCTATAAACACTTCCGGACCGCTTCCCCTGGTCAATTGCACTGGGTAGATCCGTACCTGGCCTCCTTCACAAGTCAGAAATGCGCCATCTTCGCCTTTTCGGGCACCCCATTGAACGCCCCTTAGAATACCCCTATCCATTTCAAAATCATCCGGATCGATACAATAAAAACTATTTTCAGTCTCTGTCTCTATCAACTTTTCCCGATTTTCAAAGTCTTGTAATTGCGCATCAGGAATTATGGTATTCTGTTGATAGAACCTTGCATCGGCCTCAGCGGGGTCCGCACCTTCGTAAGCATCGAACCAAGTCTGAATAAAATCCGAAGTAAAGGCCGTCGCATCTGTTCCATCCGCTCTTGGAAATTCTGGTCTTGGGAACATGTCCCCGGAAATGGACCAATATGCCCATCTACTGTGCTCATCCTCCAATTGACCCCGTTGGTCCAAGGCAAAGATGAGTTCCGGATTGCTATTGTTATCATCATTGAAGAGATCAAAATATTCGGGAGACAAGGCGAAGTTTCCGGAACTAATGATGTTATCAGTATACTGGATGACCGCGTTCATATCCTCCTGGCTAAAGTTGGGCGTGCCATAGGGATCACGATACACCGCCGCATTAAGATGTAACCTGGACAAAAGCCCCCAAACGGCTGCCTGGGTCATTCTGCCGGGACCTCTATTGGTGTTGATAACATCCACTACCGCCAACAATTCACTTTCTATATAGTCTATGGCATCTTGACCCCTTAACACTTCGGACTGCTCAGGAGAGGATTCTTTTCTAAGGACCACTCCCCAACTGTCTAACAGCAACAAATTGAGGTATGCCCTTAAGGCCCGCATTTCATGCAGTGCCCCTTCCGCCTCGGTGTCTCCGTTTTCTGCCAATGGGGTCAAGACCTCAATTGCAGCCAGGGTCCTGGATATGTTAATAGTAACCTCGTCCCAGGTCTGTCCTACCAATTCATTGGTAGGGGTGGTGGAATGCTGATGTACAGCGATGAATTTACCGCCATCAAACCAGTCCGTTCCCCCACGAAAGGGCAAGATACCCTCGTCTGAAGCTACAAGCTGAAGACCAAAATTTCGGGTATGCAGCCAAACCTCGGATACATAGCCATAAGCTGGAGCAATGACCCCACTTACGGGTTCTGCCTGGCCCCCAAATTCAGATTCGTCCAACCGTACTTCTTCCAAATCGGTACAGTTCCAGTGTAGTAAGGAGCAAAAAGCCAGTATTGCAATTACGATTCTATTTTTCATTTTTTACACAATTTTTATTAAAACGATACATTTAAGCCTAATAACAAGGTTCTGGGTG
>JANQQQ010000014.1 GCA_028284935.1 Croceivirga sp. | reverse complement strand
TAAATTCGGTCCCAAAATAGGCCATTTTTCATTACTATAGCCCACGCAATATGGCCATTTTTGCCACATTTCAAAATCCTTCACTTTTCGAATATTAGGCGTTTTTTCGAGCCGTTTTCTACGTAGAACAAGTTTAATGTGTTTCTAGAGTCCTTTTTGCTATGATTTTGGCACTTTTAAATTCGGTCCCAAAATAGGCCATTTTTCATTACTATAGCCCACGCAATATGGCCATTTTTGCCACATTTCAAAATCCTTCACTTTTCGAATATTAGCCGTTTTTTCGACGCGTTTTCTACGTAGAACAAGTTTAATGTGTTTCTAGAGCCCTTTTTGCTATGATTTTGGCACTTTTAAATTCCGTCCCAACTAGGCCATTTTGCCTTATTATAGCCCATGCAATATGGCCATTTTTCCCACTTTTCAAAATCTTGTCATTTTTCGAATATTAGGCATTTTTTAGAGGCGTTTTCTGCATAGAATAACTTTAATGTGTTTCTAGAGTTCTTTTTGCTTTGATTTTGGCACTTTTAAATTCCGTCACAAAATAGGGCATTTTGCATTACCATAGCCTATGCAATATGGCCATTTTTGCCACTTTTCAAAATCTTGTCATTTTTCGAATATTAGGCGTTTCTTCGAGCCGTTTTCTGCATAGAACAACTTCAATGTGTTTCTTGAGTCCTTCTGCTGTGATTATGGCACTTTTAAATTCCTTCCCAAAATAGGCCATTTTGCCTTAATATAGCCTATGCACGGAGTCAAATCAAGAAAAAGTTGAAGGCCATGAGCTGGACACTGAAAAGCAAACTTCCGAGTTACCTTGACGAATTCAACTGGCGGAAATGTTACCCTGGTGGTCCCTTCGACAACTTGCTTCCTGACATTGCCGAGTTCGGCCCACCAAATTAAGTTTTCTTAGTTTGAAAACAAATGGCTGCTTTAGGAGCCACCAAATAAAACAGTCTTTAACCATACATTGTTTGATAAATTTGTTTAGCGGTACGCGCGTGCCTAAATCAATTATTGCGGTACGCATCCAAGTCAAAATACTACTAATTAATTAAGAGAAAATTCGGGAGTACATAAATCAATATATTTTTGCTTGAAATTCGGAATAGAAACATGAAGTCATCCAAACCTTAAAGGTCTGAACCTGCAAAAATGGTTAAAAGGTAAACATCACTGGTACATACATGACATACCATAAGGACCGTTAGGCACTATCGGGCAATTTGATTGTAAAGTTCAGTGGAATCAGCGACACGATTGATAAGCTCTGAGGTCCGGGGGAGGTACTCCATATAATGGCCTATACGGGGAGGCTCCGCCCGAAAGGGGTACGTTTTTCACGCTTCAGGTATATGAAAGGGTAAGGATTTC
>JANQQQ010000007.1 GCA_028284935.1 Croceivirga sp. | reverse complement strand
CAACAAAAAATTTGCTTAGATGTTTCATGTTCAAAATTTTAAGTTTAAGTGTTTATCAGCTGCAAATGTAAGTTGTTAAGAACTATTAACAAAATCAATTTCTTATTTTTTTTAGTGCATTACATGGGTAAAAATATACCGTTAAACGATTTTTAAAGCTTTGCCAACCTTAATAAAAGCGTTAATTGCTATATCCAAATGTTCGTTGGTATGGGCGGCTGATAATTGTACCCTTATCCTTGCTTTTTCCTTGGGTACAACGGGGTAAAAAAATCCGATGACATAGATGCCTTCCTCCAATAACATGTTGGCCATTTGCTGTGATAGTTTTGCATTGTACAACATTACCGGAACAATGGCAGAATCACCGTCAACAATGTCAAATCCTGCTTCCCTCATTCCTTTCTTAAAATAATCCGTGTTCCATTGCAGCTTGTCCCTAAGCGAAGTGTCATTTTTGAGCATTTCAAATACCTTAATTGACGCTCCAACGATTACGGGGGCAAGGGAGTTGGAAAACAAATAGGGCCTTGAGCGCTGCCGAAGCATCTCTATAATTTCCTTTTTACCTGTGGTATATCCACCCATAGCTCCCCCTAGGGCTTTCCCCAAGGTACCTGTTATAATATCAATTCTTCCCAGTACCCTCTTCTCCTCAGGGGTCCCCCTTCCTGAAGCACCGATAAAACCTGCGGCATGGCACTCATCTACCATGACCAAAGCATCGTATTCTTCTGCCAAGTCACAAATCTTATCCAATGGAGCCAACAGTCCATCCATGGAGAACACACCATCCGTTACAACAATCTTAAACCTTGCCCCTTCCTTGTTGGCAGCAACAAGCTGTTGCTCCAAATCGGCCATATCATTATTTGCATATCTGTAACGCATGGCCTTGCAGAGACGGACCCCATCAATAATGGAAGCATGGTTCAGGGAATCGGATATGATGGCATCATCCTTTGTAAGCAGCGGCTCGAAGACACCTCCATTGGCATCAAAGGCCGCAGCATATAGAATGGTATCTTCGGTACCGTAAAAATCCGCTATTTTCTGCTCCAGTTCCTTATGGATATCCTGTGTGCCGCAAATGAACCTAACCGATGACATTCCAAAGCCATGGGTATCCAAAGTATCTTTTGCAGCTTGTATTACGTCTGGGTGGGAGGACAAACCCAAATAATTATTCGCACAAAAATTAATAACCTCTTCACCTGAAGAAATCTTAATTACTGCATCTTGTGGTGAGGTAATGATGCGCTCGCTCTTATAAAGACCGGCTTCTTTTATGGTTTGTAACTCTTGTCGTAAATGTTCTTTGATTTTTCCGTACATAGCTTAAATGAAAACAGGTTCAATTTCATCTCCAATGTAAACTAAAATTTGATGAGTGACAACAAAACCTAGTTCTTCAAGAATGGAGGCATAGGTTTTTATCTGTTGGGCATGTTCCATTCGGTGATCCCCGGTTTTGTAATCGATTATGGTTACTCCATCGTTATGAAACACCAAACGGTCCGGTCGAAATAGGTCTCCTCCGGAGGTTAAAATCTCAACTTCATTTTTAACATGGCTTTCCTCATTGTAATACATGGATAGCTTAGGATGATTTACAATGGAGTGAAGCATGCTTCTAACCGTTCCAACAGTTTCTACGGAAATATCACCTCGACTGGCCGAATTGTGCAACGTCCTTTCAACATCCGCACGGGAGTTTATTTCGGACAGTATTTCATGAACAGCGTTACCCCATTCCATTGATTTTTTGTTTTCTTTTTGCCAAAAGGGGTTTGAGGTTAGGGCCAATTTTGCAGCAGTGCTGGGTTTGGAATATATATAAGGTATACCATCTATGGGGATGTCCTTGGATTTTTCACCTATATTTTCTGAAAAATCCCCGAAGGTGTGGCATGAAGTATTTGTATTCCACAAATCTTTGTCAAACAAGTAACTCTTGAACAATTTGCCATAGGTTTCCCCACCTGATTCCTGTGTAACTATAAAGAGACCTTGAATGGCCCTGGTCATCGCTACATAGAGTACATTGATATCGTCCAATTCGGAAAGATTGTTTTCATTAGTGTATATTTCATTTGAAATGGTGGAATGATACTCAAGTTCTGGGGAGGCATTGACCAAAACCCTACTGAAGTTTGGTCCTATACCTTCCAACAAGGGTACCCATAATTTTTTTTCTCGCATTCTTGATTTTAGAGTTCCATTCGCAAATGGAAAGATGACGAATGGGAATTCCAACCCTTTTGATTTGTGAATGGTCATTATTTGTATGGCATCTTGGTTCAATGGAGCAGAAATGGCCAGAACGTCTTTTTTCAAATCCCAATAACCCAAAAATTCATAAATGCCTACTCCAGATTTTTCACCCCTTTCTTGGGCCACATCCAAAAAATGAAACATATGCGCACCACATTTGTCCTTAAGACGGAATGTTAAAATAGCCCGTTCCAAAACATCCAGTAAAGGCAAGGTTACCTCATGATTGCTTTCATAATTGTATTCCAATTTCAAAAAACCGGATAGATTTCCAAGTTGCTGAACCAGCAAGTCGTGTTTGTTGTGCTCTTCTTTGAACAAATATTCAAGCACATCAAATTGGTAGCCATTTTCGGAAGGATTGTCCAAAAAACGCAATAGGGAAATTAAAAATTGAACTTCTGTATTATTGGCCAATAGCAAGGCTTCAGAAGAAACTATGGGAATGGAGTGTTCCGCCAAATGGTTGGCCAACAAGACCCCTTCTTTATTCTTGCGTACAAGAATACAGATGTCTTTAAAGGAGAAGCCTCTATCTAAGATGTTATTGATGGTTTCCAGAACCTTATTACAATAAAAAAGGGCCGTCTCTTCAAGATTCCCTAGGGCCTCTGGGGCAAAAGCAATTTCCACATAACCTCCCTTTCTATCATTGGTTCGCTGTTGACATTGTTCCAAATACAGATCTTGGTAGTTGGGTTCTTTGAAGTATTTGGCGGTATGGGTAAAAAATGCATTGTTGAAATTGATGATGGTATCAAAACTTCGCCAGTTGGTGTTTAAAGCACTAATTTTGGGCTGAACCGTGAATGGAAGGAGCGATTTATCATTAATTTCCAAAAATTGATGTGGGTCTCCACCACGCCATCTATAAATGGATTGCTTTGTATCGCCCACCAAAAGCAATGTTCCCTTATCGCCATTTAGGGATTCAGTTTCTAAGGCGTTTGCAATTAAGGGAACAAGATTATTCCATTGCATTTTGGAAGTATCTTGAAACTCATCTATAAAATAATTCCTATACCGCTCCCCCAATCGTTCATAGATGTAAGGGACGGGTTGATGGCCAATTTCTTTTGAAATAAGCTTGTTGAATTCTGAAATATGAAGACTTTCTTTTTCTTTTTGAATGTGCGAAACCTTTTTTGAAATCTCATTGAGCACGGTCAATGGTAGAACATTGGCATAGGCATTTCTGAAAAAGAGATAGTCATGTACACTTTTTTTTATCTCCAAATAAGTGTCAAGCAATTGAGCAAAGAGTTGGGTACCGTCCTTTTTCACTCTTTTAAGAAGTAAGGAACCATTGATTAATCCCTCTTCCAGTTTATTGTTGTACAATTTCGTGGACCTTTCACCTGCTATGATTTTTTTGAAATGATTGGGTAATGTCTCCCGATTGAAGTCCATATCCTCAAAATTACGGGCGTATATGGTATCCAAAGCCCTCTGTGCTAAATCTGAGGCTCTTAAAAAATGGGCTTGCCGTTCTCTTGCTATAAATCCCTTAAGTGACTCAAAATCTTGAATGGATTTATCTTTTAAATATTGCAATTGAGCGTAATGGTTCTCATTAAAGATCAATTTACCAATATTCCTTAGGTCGTAGACGATATTCCAACTTTTATCAGCGTCCACTTTTTCCAAGGAAAAATCAATTAACACCTTCTTCAAATGCGCATCTTGGCCCAGGTTTTGTAAAAGTTGTCCGATAGCTTCTTCTAGAAGGATTTCACCATCCAATTCAACCTCAAAATTTTGTGAGATTTTGAGGTCCTTTGCAAAAGTTTTAACTATTCTGTGGGTAAACTTATCTATGGTTGAAACCTCAAAAAAGTTATAGTTATGCAACAATAACTTTAGGGCCAAATAGGATTTTCCTTCCAACTCATCAGTAGAAAAACCAAGTTCAACAGCCAATTCCTGGAACAAGGAATTAGTGGTCTTATCGGATTTTGGGTTTCCGAAATCGTGCAGACTGTCCAATATCCTGTTCTTCATTTCTGCTACGGCCTTATTGGTAAAAGTCAAGGCCAATATTTGCCTAAATCTTTGGGCAGTAGTATTTGTAAGAATAAGTTTTAAATAGGATTTGGTCAATTGGTAGGTCTTACCAGAGCCCGCCGAAGCGTTAAATATTTCAAATCCAGATGGCAAAAGGTGTTTTTTCACAAGGTACGTAATCTTACCATCTTGTTAACATTGTAAAGAGCGTATTTTGTTCATGAAAACCTTATTTTTGATAAACAGAACACGAACTTTAAAATCAAGATTATGGCTTTTGAACTACCTAAATTACCCTATGCATATGATGCATTGGAACCACATATTGACGCTAGGACCATGGAGATTCACCATACCAAGCACCACAATGGATATACCACGAAATTGAATGGAGCGATTCAGGGAACGGATTTAGAAGACCAATCCATTGAGGAAATCCTTTCAGGCTTGGATATGGGTAATGGAGCCGTCAGAAACAATGGAGGCGGATATTACAATCACTGTCTTTTCTGGGAAGTGATGTCTCCCAATGGCGGTGGCAACCCTTCCGGAGAATTAGGCGATGCTATCAATGATGCTTTTGGTTCTTTTGAGGATTTCAAGGACAAATTTAGTGCAGCGGCCGGAAGCCGGTTCGGCTCTGGATGGGCTTGGTTATGTGTCCACAAAGGAGGAAAACTTGAGATTTGCTCCACTCCCAATCAGGATAACCCCTTGATGCCTGGAATAGGCTGTGAAGGATATCCAATTTTGGGATTGGATGTCTGGGAGCATGCTTACTATTTGAACTATCAGAACAGAAGACCGGATTATGTGGCAGCATTTTTCAGTGTAATCAATTGGGACAAGGTGGCTGAGGGATATGCTAGCAATAAATAGTTAGTACAATAAAAGATAAGTGATAAGAAGTGTGGTTCGGCCACACTTTTTTTATTTATACAACTGTGATATTCATAATAGAAAAGGGCAGGAAAGCTCCTGCCCTTTTCGTCCCAAATCTTACCATAAACTTAACCTACTTATGCTATGGCAAAACTAAATTACTGGTATTGT
>JANQQQ010000018.1 GCA_028284935.1 Croceivirga sp. | reverse complement strand
GGTATCGAATTCTTTGGAGGTACAGTGTCAGCTTCGAATATTTATTTGGAAAACAATGAAGACGATGCTATTGATTGGACTGAAGGTTGGAATGGAACCCTATCCACTGCTTATGTAGTCAACACAATAGAGTTTTCAACTGCAGTTGAGGCTGATGGTACTGCAAGCAACCCGACTATTAATGATCTAACGGTTATTACTTCTGTAGATGGCGGAGAAGAGGGGACTTTAGCTATCCAAATGAAGAGTGCTTCCAGTGCTACTATTAATGGCTTTTCAGCTACTGGTTTTAGTACTTTATTTGAATTTGCCGGTAGTTCTACTGCCGCTGAGTTGGTAATTGACGGTGCACCTGCCGACGAAGCTGACGATGCTGTTTATGATTCTTCCCCAACCAACGCAAGTGATTTTGCTTGGGCTACCGATGCAACATTGGATGGTGGCCAACTACCTGCGAACATTACTTCCGATATTACTTTAGATGCCTCAGTACAATATTCTATTAGCGGTCCCGTATTGGTAAACAGTGGTGCTACGTTGACCATACCTGCAGGTACCGTAATCGTATCTGAATCTGGTACTGCCAACTATTTGGCTGTTTTACAAGGTGGTATGATTGATATTCAAGGTACGGCTGGTAGTCCTGTTGAAATGCGTTCTACTGATGGAAATCCTTGGGGTGGTTTATTAGTATGTGGTAATGCTCCAACTGTTGCAGGTACCAATGTAACTGCCGAAGTGGGTGGTCTTGTTTATGGTGGTACTGATGCTGCCGATGATTCTGGAAATATAGAATACCTAATACTGCGTAATACTGGGGCTCAAATCAATGCAGATTCCCAGTTTAACGGATTGTCATTATATGCCGTAGGATCCAGTACTTCTATCGATAACGTTGCTGTTGTTGGAGGTGCTGATGATGGTATTGAGTTCTTTGGTGGTACGGTAAGTGTTACGAACTTCTATGCGGAAGATATCGAAGACGACGCTATCGACTGGACTGAAGGTTGGAACGGTAATTTAGATACTGCTTATATCATCAATAATGTAGAATTTTCTACTGCTGTTGAAGCTGATGGTACCGCAAGTAACCCAACGCTAACAGATTTAACCGTTATCACTTCTATAGATGCTGGACAAGATGGAACTTTAGCTATCCAAATGAAGAGTGCTTCCAGTGCTACAATAAATGGATTTACTGCTACTGGTTTTAGTACTTTGTTTGAATTTGCCGGTTCTTCTACTGCCGCTGATTTGGTAATAGACGGTGCACCTGCTGACGAAGCTGATGATGCTGTTTACGATACTTCTCCAACCAACGCTAGTAACTTTGCTTGGGTAACTGATGCAGGTGCTGGTTCTGGTGAAACATCTCAACTTCCAGCTAATATTACTTCTGACTTAACTTTAGATGCCAGTGTGGAATACACAGTTGTTGGTCCTGTATTGGTAAATAGTGGTGCCACGTTGACCATCCCTGCTGGTACTGAAATAGTATCCGCTTCTGGTACGGCCAACTATTTGGCTGTATTACAAGGTGCTGCCATAGATATTCAAGGAACTATGGCTAACCCAGTAGAAATGCGTTCAGTGGACGGTAACCCATGGGGTGGTTTATTACTATGTGGTAACGCTACAACCGTTGCAGGTACTAATGTAACTGCCGAAGTTGGTGGTCTTGTTTATGGGGGTACGGATAATGCTGATGATTCTGGTAGCATAGATTACCTGATCTTACGTAATACGGGTGCACAAATTAATGCCGATTCCCAGTTTAACGGATTATCATTATACGCCGTTGGTACTGGTACTTCCATAAGCAATGTTGCAGTAATTGCGGGTGCTGACGATGGTATTGAATTCTTTGGTGGTACGGTAAGTGTTACTAACTTCTATGCAGAAAATATAGAAGATGATGCTATCGACTGGACCGAAGGTTGGAATGGTACTTTAGATAGTGCTTATGTTACAAACAGTGTAGAATTTTCCACAGCGGTTGAAGCCGATGGTACTGCTAGTAACCCTACTCTAAATAACTTAACAATTAATACTACTACTGGTGGTGCAACTTTAGGTATCCAAATGAAGAGTGCTTCTACAGCTACTATAAATGGATTCTCTGCTACTGGTTTTAGCACGTTATTTGAATTTGCTGGTTCTTCTACCGCTGCTGAGTTGGTAATTGATGGTGCGGCTGCTGATGGTGCAGCCACTTATACCTCTTCAACTACTGCTGCAGGTGACTTTGCTTGGATCAACAATTAGTCAGTAAATAAACATTGAGTAATGGACCCCCGCAGTTTCTGCGGGGGTTTTTTATGCAGTTTATCGAAAACTGTGGGTATTTTCCTTAGCAAGCTTAAGAAGCCTCATCAATTTGGCTATATTTGTGGCACACCCTTTGTTACCAATACTTTATGAAGCAAATCTACGTAGTACTTTTCTTCTTGGTTTCTTCTTTTGCCTTTTCACAACGGGCACAAAGTTCTGGTGATATTGATGGTTTTAAATTATATCCCAACCCTACTGTCAATGGTAAGGTCTTTATTGATACTGCCCTAGACGCCCCCAAACAGATTTTCATATTTGATGTTTTAGGCACCCAGGTCCTACAAACCACTATTTTGGGAAAGGAACTGAATATTTCCAATTTGGATAAAGGGGTATATATCCTAAGGGTCATTGAAAAGGATAAGGTGGCTACCAGAAAGCTGGTCATCAAGTAAAAAAGCTGCACTACATCCACTTTATGTGCCGTTCATCGGACATACCTACAAACTTTTGCCTTTCACAACAAACTTTACCTTTTCACTACTGATTACCATACTTTTACGTTGCTAACTCCCCAAATCGGCAATGCATGAAGAAACTCTACATGATTCTACTTATGGCACCTCTATTCACATTCGGACAGGAACTCGTCAGTGTAAACGATGCTCCACCTGTTGAAGTAAAAGGGTTTAAGATGTACCCAAATCCTGCTTATGGTGATGAGGTCTATATCACCACCGAATTGAACGGCACCAAGGAAATTCAGGTCTTTGATGTATTTGGTGATGTGGTACTTAGGGACAACATAACAACAAACACCCTGAATATTTCAAGACTGGTGCCCGGAGTATACGTACTTCAGGTTACAGAGGAAAAAAGAACAATGACCCGGAAATTAGTGGTCAAATAACTGCCCAAACTAACATTTGTCAAAAAGCCCCGGACCTCAATATCTGGGGCTTTTTTGTAGTAGCTTTGTTCCTATGGAATTCGAAAAAGACTTCATATTCTCCATTCGCAGTCCTGAGGAATTTCATGAAAAAACGCTTCAAATCTTTCGTTATCAATATAATGGAAATCCGGTATATAGGGCATTTTGTGACCATTTAAAAATCAACCCCAAAACGGTATCCCAATTGGAAGGGATTCCTTTTTTGCCCATCCAATTTTTTAAGTCAAAAAAAATCGTTGTTGGCAATTCCAATTCTGCAATAACATTTACCAGTAGTGGTACCACCGGTACCAAAACAAGTGAACACCATGTTTTGGATGTACGCCTTTATGAAGAAAGCTTTTTAAAGGCCTTTGAGCTTTTTTATGGTCCTGTCACCAACTTCTGTATTCTGGCCCTTCTGCCCTCTTATTTGGACCGGCAAGGTTCTTCATTGATTTACATGGCCGACTCACTTATCAAAAAAACCAATCATCCTGCCAGCGGTTTTTATCTGGACAATCTCAACGATTTAAAAAGTCAGCTGATTGCTCTTCAAAATGCTGAAAAAAAAGTGCTTCTAATCGGTGTTAGTTTTGCCTTGTTGGACCTGGCCCAAATCATGGATTTTCCCCTAAAAAATACTATCGTCATGGAAACCGGAGGTATGAAGGGAAGGCGAAGAGAAATGATTCGAAGTGAACTTCATTCCATTTTAAAAGCCTCTTTTGGCGTAGAACATATTCATTCGGAGTATGGAATGACAGAGCTGCTCTCGCAGGCGTATTCCTATGGAAAGGGAATTTTTAACTGCCCCCCATGGATGAAAATCCTGATACGGGATACCGAAGACCCCTTGAGCTATCAAAAATTCCACAAAACCGGAGGCATGAATATAGTTGATCTGGCCAATATCAACTCCTGCTCCTTTATAGCGACCCAAGACTTGGGAAAACGATATCCTGACGGTTCGTTTGAAGTATTGGGGAGGTTTGACCATGCTGATGTGAGAGGATGCAACCTCATGGTTCTCTAGCTGGCAAAATCCAAAACAAAATAGTTCTTCTTACCTCGTTGTAGCAGTACAAATTGATTATTGATTAAATCAGCTTCGGTAATCCTAAAATCTTCTTTGACCTTTTCCTTATTCACGGAAATGGAGTTTTGTTTCAGTTCTCTTCTGGCTTCTCCATTGGAACCTAAAAAACCCGTTTTGGCCGCTAGTGCACCAATCAAATCCAAACCACCATCCAACTCTTGCATAGCCAATTTCTTTTGTGGCACCCCATCAAATACATCCAAAAAAGTTTGGGCGTCCAACTGTTTTAAATCTTCAGAAGTGGATTTGCCGAACAGTATGGAACTTGCTTTTATGGCGTTATCCAAATCGGCCTTGGAATGGACCATTGTCGTGATTTCTTCTGCCAATTTCTTTTGTAGCTGACGAACATGTGGGGCTTCGTTATGCGTATGGATCAATGTTTCAATGTCTTCCTTGGAAAGAAAGGTGAAAATCTTAATGTACTTTGCTGCGTCTTCATCAGAGGTATTCAACCAATATTGATAAAACTTATAGGGGGAAGTTCGATTGGGATCCAACCAAACATTCCCGCTCTCCGTTTTACCAAACTTGCTACCATCCGCCTTGGTTATCAACGGACAGGTAAGCGCGTATCCCTTGCCGCCCCCTATCCTTCGTATAAGCTCTGTTCCCGTAGTGATGTTCCCCCATTGGTCGCTACCGCCCATTTGAAGGGTACAATTGTGGTTTTTGTAGAGATACAGAAAGTCATACCCCTGCACCAACTGATAAGTAAATTCCGTGAATGACATTCCTTCTTTGGCCTCTGCCGAAAGTCGCTTCTTCACGGAATCTTTGGCCATCATATAGTTCACCGTGATGTGCTTGCCTACATCCCGAATAAAATCCAGAAAGGAAAAATCCTTCATCCAATCATAATTATTCACCAAGACCGCTGCATTTTTGGAATCACTTTCAAAGTCCAAAAATTTTGAGAGCTGCTTTTTTAGTGCCTCTTGGTTATGACGTAAAGTAGCTTCGTCCAATAGGTTTCTTTCAGCAGATTTTCCCGATGGGTCGCCTATCATTCCTGTTGCACCACCCACCAAAGCGAACGGTTTATGTCCTGATAATTGAAAATGCCGAAGCATCATCACCCCAACCAAATGACCAATGTGCAAGGAATCTGCTGTAGGGTCAATCCCTAAATAAGCGGCCTTCATATCCGATAAAAGATGTTCTTCCGTTCCAGGCATAACATCGTGTAACATGCCTCGCCATTTCAATTCTTCAACAAAGTTTTTAGTCATCATAGGTCGTGTACAAAATCCCTGCAAATATAGAATCTTGCTACCGTTTCACTACACTTTACCCACCAAATGGGTACATTTGGGTATGATATTGGTTACAGGTGGTACGGGTTTGGTTGGGGCGCATCTTCTCTTTGAGCTATGTAAAGGCCAAGAATCCATTAAAGCGACATACAGAAGCAAAAAAAAAATAGCCTTGGTCAAGAAAATCTTCTCGTATTACACAGATCAACCCGAAGAATTATTTGAAAAAATAGCTTGGATAGAAGCCAATGTATTGGATTTGCCGTCACTGGAACATGCGTTTTACGACGTTAAAAAAGTTTACCACGCGGCAGCGTTGGTCTCTTTTGATCCCAAAGATCATAAAAAGTTGTTGGCCACCAATGTTCAAGGTACGGCCAATATTGTAAATCTATGTATTGAGCACGCTGTTGAAAAGCTCTGTTTTGTTAGCTCTATTGCCGCGTTGGGCCCTAGCATAAATGATAAGCCCATAACCGAAGAAAACGAATGGACAGGTGGATCTACCACGTACGCCGTGTCAAAACACTTTGCAGAAATGGAAGTTTGGAGGGCATCTCAAGAGGGCATTCCCGTGACCATTGTAAATCCCGGTATCATTGTGGCTCCAGGTTTTTGGAAAAGCAGTAGTGGTAGTTTCTTCCATCAAGCCGCCAAGGGACCCAAATACCATCTTCCTAGCGGGACCGGATTTGTTGGGGTCAATGATGTAGTAAGTGCCATAATTCAGCTCATGGAAGGAACAGTAATCAATCAACGTTATATCCTGGTCAATCAGAATTGGACCTATAAAACCTTTGCTTTTCTATTGGCCAAGGCACTAAAACAACCATTACCAAAAAATGAAGTAAAACCTTGGATGCTCAACCTATTTTGGCGATGGGACTGGTTACGGAGCCACCTTCTGGGAAAACGAAGAAGACTCTCAAAAGCCGTTGCCCATCTTTTCAAGACCCAAGTTTTTTATGACAATTCCAAAATCATCCATGATTTGGATTTTGAATACGAAGACCTGGAAAAAAGCATTGAACACTACTGTGCTATTTTTTTGAGGGAACAGGGGTAGGGGATTTAGTGGATGGAGCTTTTTTTCTTAAACTGTCTTTGGTACGTTGCCGCTGGGAACGTGTACTATCCTTTTTTTGTTGCCGTGACATATCTATTTCCTTGAACTTTTTTTCCAAGCGATCTTTGATTGTGGCGTACATCGTTTGATAAATAACAGGTACAGAGGCATAGTATTCGTCACTTTTTATGAACTGGAGACTATCTATTCCATATTTTTGGTATATGTAGGGCATGGTCTCAATTTCATATTCATCCAGAATATTGGTATTAGTGGACCGTACCGCATTCATCAGCGCTAAATCATACAAGATTTCGGTCATCTCGGCTTGGGAAATTAAATCTTCAGGAGGTTCAATGAGCTTCTCCTTGCAAGAATAAACAAGAAAAAAAATGGCCCCTATGATGTAAAGGCGTATGAAATTCATCATCTATCGAATGTCAATCTTTTTGCTTTGCGTTCATCGGATAGCTTGCCGTTTTCATAAGCCAAATGCCCATTTACAAAGGTTCGCTTTATTTTGGAATCAAAGGTAAATCCTTCAAAAGGAGACCAGCCACACTTATAGAAAATATTAGGTTTTTTAACCGTCCAACTGGTATTCAAGTCCACTTGCACCAAATCGGCAAAATAGCCTTCCCTAATATACCCCCGCTCCTTAACATCGAACAATTCCGAAGGATTATGGCACATTTTTTGGACCATTTTTTCCAGCGAAATCTTTGCCTCTTTATGTTTCTGTACCATTGCAATAAGGGCATGTTGTACCAAGGGACCGCCAGAGGGTGCTTTGGTATAGACATTGTCTTTTTCCTCTAGGGTATGAGGTGCATGATCGGTAGCGATCACATCTATCCTATCATCCAAAAGCGCTTGCCAAAGGGCGTCCCTATCTTTAGGTCTTTTTACAGCAGGGTTCCATTTGATCAATGTTCCCTTATTGTCATAATCCTTATCTGAAAACCACAAATGGTGAATACATACCTCAGCAGTTATCTTTTTTTCTTCCAACGGGATTTTATTGGTAAACAAATCCATTTCCTTGGCCGTTGAAAGGTGAAACACATGTAATCTGGCCCCTGTTTTTTTTGCCAAGGCAATGGCATTGGATGAAGAAAGGTAACAGGCCTCCGCACTTCGTATTTCAGGATGGAAACGTACTGGAATATCATCTCCATACTCATTTTTATAGCGCTCCAAATTGGCTCTGATGGTTCCTTCATCCTCGCAATGGGTGGAAATTACCAGTTGCGTACTCCTAAAAATATTTTCCAGAACGGTTTCATTATCCACCAACATGTTCCCTGTGGATGAACCTAAAAAGAGTTTTATTCCAGAACAACTGTTTTTGTCAAGTCGCTTGATTTCCTCCAAATTGTCATTGGTCCCCCCAAACTTAAAGGAGTAATTGGCAAATGAAGATTTCGCAGCAATGGCAAACTTCTCTTCATGTTTGTCTATGGTCGTAGTTTGGGGTATGGTATTGGGCTGTTCCATAAAACTAGTTATACCTCCTGCAACAGCAGCTCTACTTTCGCTATAAATATTCCCTTTATGCGTAAGTCCCGGTTCACGAAAATGTACTTGGTCGTCAATTACCCCCGGGAGCAGCAAATCTCCATTGAAGTCTATCGTTTTTGCGCCGTTGTCAGAAATGTCCCTATCCACACGAGCAATTCTATCACCTTCAATCAGGACATCGGTTTCAAATTGTACCCCCTCATTTACAGCCTTTGTATTTTTTAATAGGATCTTTCCCATAACTAAAATGATTTCTTCATAAAAACACTTCTAAATTTCATAATGATAACCCCAAATACAGCTTCCCAAATAATTTTAGAACTCATTTTCGACTTTCCATTGATACGATCTGTGAAAATGATCGAAACTTCTTCAATCTTGAACCCTTTTATGTACGCCCTGAATTTCATTTCAATTTGAAAAGCATATCCAATAAAACGAACAGCATCCAAGTTAATGGATTCCAATACTTTTCGTTTATAACAAACAAATCCCGCAGTAGGATCATGGACCTTCATTCCCGTGATGAGTTTTACATAAAACGAGGCTCCATAGGACAATAGAATCCTTCCCAACGGCCAGTTGACCACGTTTATTCCTTTCTTATATCGTGATCCAATCGCAACATCCGCCCCGTTCAAGCAGGTTCTATGCAAACGAAGTAAATCACTTGGTTTGTGGGAGAAATCGGCGTCCATTTCAAAAATGTATTCATAACCTCTAGCCAGTGCCCATTTAAACCCGTGGATATAAGCGGTCCCCAATCCGGACTTTTCGGTTCTAACCTCGAGAAACAAATTGCTTTTGAACTGCTCCTGTAGGTCCATTACATTCTTGGCTGTACCATCCGGAGAGTTATCATCAACAACGAGGATATCAAAATCCTTCTTAAGATCAAAAACCGTTTTAATGATTGCCTCGATATTCTCAATCTCGTTGAATGTAGGTATGATGACCAGTCCTTCTGCCAATCTGAGTGTTGTTTAAGAGGTAAAAATAGTGTTTTGCTTCCTTTTGCCTCTCATGAAAATGGGATGTTGCATAATTCATAACTTTGGAGCCCATAAACCAGCTCCCCATGGGAAACCAATTTTCCAAGACCTTTTTTGTCTTTTTAGGAATTTTACTGTTGCTCAATCTTCTTCAGGCGTATTTTACTCCCCTCATCTATGATGAAACCTATTACTGGTACTATTCCCAAAACATGGCATGGGGGTATTTTGACCATCCTCCAATGGTTGCCCTGATGGCAAAAATCGGTGGATTGATTTTTGCCGGAGAACTGGGCGTTCGATTTATAGGCTGTCTCTTGGGGGCCGGAACCCTTGTGATTTTATGGTCATTGATTGAACACAAGGAAAAAAGTAGCTATGTGACCCTTTTCTTTTTATTGGTGTTTTCCATGGTTTTGTTCAACGCCTATGGTTTTTTTACACTACCTGATACACCCCTTCTTTTTTTTACTGCTCTCTTCTTATGGCTTTATAAACGTTTTTTAAAAAAGAACACTGTTGTACTTGCACTTCTTTTGGGTCTTTGCATGGCCGCACTTCTTTACAGTAAGTACCACGCGGTATTGGTCATCCTTTTTGTAGTGCTTTCCAATATGAGGTTAGCACTTAATAAATACGCTTGGTTAGCCGTATTAGTTGCTTTGATGGCCTATGTTCCGCACTTTGTTTGGTTGTCCCAAAATGATTTTATTTCTGTTAAATACCATCTTTTTGAACGCCCAAACCAACCCTATGAATTTGATGAATTCACATTGGGATATGTACTGAACCTAATCGTAAATTTTGGCCTACTTTTCCCGTGGTTTTATTGGGCACTTTTCAAGACAAAAGCCAAGGACAAATTTAAGAGGAGTTTGGTTTTTGTTTCTTATGGAGTCATTCTGTTTTTCTTTCTATCCAGCTTTCATCGTAGGGCTCAAGCCCAATGGGTCATCGCTATTTGTATCCCAATGGTCGTCATTACCTTTAATTATCTTTTGAACCACCAAGGGAATAAAAAGTGGCTATGGAGGATTGGAATAGTGAGTACCGTTTTAATTTTTTATGCCAGGGCATGGCTGGTGTACCACCCACTTATCCCTTTCATGGGTTATGAAACACATGGCCCCAAAGAATGGGTACAAACGTTGAATGGGATTGTTGGGGACACCCCCGTTGTATTTGAGAACAGCTATAGAAGGGCGCCTATGTATGCTTTCTATTCGGGAAATCCCGCATTTTCACTCAACAATATACATTACCGGCAAAATCAATACACTATTGATAGTTCTGAGTTGGCATTTCAAAACAAACGGGTTGCCTATGTTACGCCATATGCCAAATCTGGAGAATTCTCCTATGTTCCCTTTAGGTCAAACCAATATTTTGGGTGGTATATCGACGATTTTGAATCCTTCCGGAAGCTAAGATGTTTTGTAGATCCCGAAGCGATGGAGTTGGATGTTAAAAGTCAGAATCTTAAGGTGTATAATCCATACCATAAGAATGTATCCCTGGATAGCTTGGAATTCCGGGTAGCTTACTTGGATAGGTACAAGGATATTCTTGAAATTAGGGCAATTACGTTAAAACCTGTTGATTCCAATACCGGATTTTTAAAGGCGCAAGACACCACACGATTTAATTTCAACTTTCCAGAGCCAAAAAAGGATTACCCAAGATTCCTAAAGTTCAGCATATCGGAAAATGGACTTCAATCTGGAATCAATAGCCCTAGCATAAAAGTAAAATCATGAATCCAATGTATCGCAGCATAACAAATCTAGATTGGATGACCGCTATACTGATATTGAGTTTATTGCTATTGAGTTTGGGGAAATACTTTTTTAAAGGTTCCTTTTTTAACTTCATTATTCTTCCATTTAACAACAAGTATATCACACTACAAAGGAAAAAAGGAAAACTATTTCAAGGGTTCCATGTTATCATGAGCATTTTTCAAGTGGTCAATTTGGCACTTTTCATTTTTGTGGCCCAAAATCTATTCCAAAAACAACCACTCAATGTTTACACGGATTTTTATCTAATAATTGTTGGGAGCCTTTTGGTGTATTTCTTACTCAAGATAGGCCTTCAAATGGGCAATGGTTATTTTTTTGAAAATCATGCATTAATGGCCGAGCTTATTTTTGAAAAGCTCAGCTATTTCAACTACGGAGGACTTATTGCATTCTTGGGAAACATTTTGGTAATTTATGTTTTTCCTGGCTCCATAACTACTGTTTATCTCGTTATTCTGTTCTTACTGATCATGAATGGCATTGGTATGATCAAAATATTGAGAAACCTTCAAAAGTTGATTGTGGGCAATACATTCTATTTTATTTTGTACCTTTGCACACTCGAAATTTCGCCTATAGCAATAATTATCAGCTATTTAAACAGTTGAAACATATGAAAGTAAAGACGATTTTGGTTTCCCAACCAGAACCGAAAATGGAGAATTCCCCTTATTCCAAGCTAATTGAAAAGTCTAAAGTAAAAGTAGATTTTAGGCCATTTATTCATGTTGAAGGCGAGACTGCCAAAAGTGTACGCCAGCAAAAAATTGATTTGAACGATTTTACGGCTATCATTCTTACAAGCAGAAATGCTGTGGACCACTTTTTTAGGATAGCGGAGGAAATGCGTTTTAAGGTACCGGATAGCATGAAGTATTTTTGTCAGTCCGAAGCTGTGGCGTATTACCTTCAAAAATATGTAGTCTACAGAAAACGCAAAATATATGTGGGCCAGCGCTTGTTTGGTGACCTTGTCCCCATGTTTAAAAAATACAAGGACGAAAAGTTCTTGCTGCCCTCCTCAGACAGTCTTAAGCAGGAAATCCCTAACCTCCTCGACGATCTTAAGTTGAATTGGAAACGAGGTATCTTCTACAAGACCGTGGTTAGTGATCTTTCCGACTTGAGGGATGTGTACTACGATGTTTTAGTCTTTTTCAGTCCTTCAGGCATTGAGTCCCTGTTGAAGAATTTTCCCGATTTTGAGCAGAAGGACACTCGAATCGCAGTTTTTGGAAATAGCACGGTCAAAGCGGCGACCAAGGCAGGATTGCGAATTGACATCAAAGCTCCTACTCCAGAAACACCTTCAATGACCATGGCATTACAGAAGTATATTTCGGATGTCAACAAATAAAAGGTCAAGAATCAACACAAAAAAAGCCCCATTAACAGGGGCTTTTTTTGTGCGCTAAAAGGCATATCGTTGGGGACCTCCGCGACGAATCTCTTCATTTGCGAATGCTTCGAACTTTTTAAAGTTCTCCCTAAAGGCATTACTCAATTTAAATGCAGTTTTGTAGTAGGCCTCATCATTGTTCCAAGTGGCCCTTGGACTTAATACCTTAGTAGGTACCCCAGGACATTCACGGGGTTGTGCCACTCCAAATACGGAATGGATATGATAGGTGTCATAACTGTATAGTCCCAGCGCTCCGCTCAAAGCAGCACTGATCATCGCTCTGGTGTACTTCAGTTCCATACGGGTACCAACACCATAAGGCCCTCCTGTCCAACCGGTATTGATCAACCAAACGTCCACGCCTGATTCTATCATTTTCTTACTCAACATTTCGGCATAAACTGTTGGATGTAGGGGCATAAATGGAGCACCAAAACAGGCAGAAAAAGAAGGCTGTGGTTCCACCACTCCCGCTTCGGTTCCCGCCACTTTTGCAGTATACCCCGAAATAAAATGGTACGCGGCTTGCGCAGGTGTCAGTTTAGATATAGGAGGCAATACCCCAAAAGCATCCGCAGTTAAAAAGAATACATTTTTTACGTTTTCCCCGATGGAAGGCTGCTGAATATTATCAATATGATAAATGGGATAACTCACCCTAGTATTTTGGGTAATGGTGGTATCCGCAAAATCAACCTGGCCCGTGTCGTCCATGATGACATTCTCCAGAATCGCCCCTTTTTTGATGGCGCCATGGATTTCCGGCTCTTTTTCAGCAGATAGATTGATCACTTTTGCATAACATCCCCCTTCAAAGTTGAATACCGAGTTCTTCGGGGTCCAACCGTGTTCATCATCTCCAATCAGTTTTCTATTTGGATCGGTGGAAAGTGTGGTTTTCCCAGTTCCCGACAAACCAAAGAAAAGGGCGGTATCCCCATCTTCCCCCAAATTTGCGGAGCAGTGCATCGGCAACACATTTTTAAAAGTGGGTAAGATGAAATTCAGGGCGGAAAAAACACCTTTCTTAATTTCTCCGGTATACCCCGTTCCACCTACCAAGGCAATTTTTCTGGTAAAGTTTAAAATGGCAAAATTATGTTGTCGGGTACCATCAATTTTCGAGTTAGCCATAAAACCAGGGGCATTGAGAACGGTCCATTCCGGAGTAAAGTCTTCCAATTCTTTGTCAGTAGGCCGTATGAACATATTGTAAACAAACATGTTTGACCACGGATATTCATTAATGACCCTAATGCACATTTTGTAAGAAGGGTCCGCGCAGACAAACGCATCCCTAACATAGAGTTCCCTTTCATTGAGATAAGCAATAACCTTGTCATACAAGGCATCAAAGGTTTTTGGCTCAAAAGGAATATTGATGTCGCCCCACCAAATGGTATCTGAGGTAATATCATCTTTAACAATAAATCGATCCATGGGGGAGCGCCCAGTAAATTCCCCAGTACTTACCGCTAAGGCCCCCAAGGAAGATTCTTTCCCCAATCCCTTTTCCAAGGTGGCGTGATGCAATTCATCGGATGAAAGTTGGTAGTGAAAGTTGTTATGGTCAATGCCATAACGTTTTAACGAAATCGTTTTCGTGGCCGAAGTGGAATTTGCCATGAATTAGTGGTTTTAAAGTTGCCGCAAAACTAAGTATTAAAAAACCGAAGGCCTTAAAAATTTTTGTTTTTCAGCCTAATTCTTGGACAAAATGCCAAATAGCAAATATCCCCATGCAGCTATTAACAAAGTGCCACCTATTGGGGTAATAAATCCTATTTTTCGAAAATCAAAAGAGGTTAAATTGTTGGTGGCCAAAAAATAAATGGAAAAAGAAAAGAGCATCACACCAATTATGGTCAAATAAAAAACCACTTTTTTGGTCCCTTCGGAAGCTAGTGTAATCGTACTTAACAAAATCAAAAACAAGGCATGGTACATTTGATACCTGACTCCTGTTTCAAAAGTGTTGAGTTCTTCAGGACCAAGCACCTTTTTTAGACCATGTGCACCAAAAGCGCCTAAGATGACCGCCAATGCTCCAAAGACCAATCCAGTAGCCAAAATTGTTTTGTTCATAACTTAGAGTCTCCCTTTTTTTAAGAATATAACAATTTGATACTTTCGTATCCATTAGTGACAAAGGTAATTTAAACTTATGGCCCGTAAAATTCTTGTGTTGGGAGCTGGAAAATCCACGTCCTACTTATTGGATTATTTCTTGAGCAAATCGGTGACCGAAGAGCTGCATCTTACCGTTGGGGATGTAGATACCTCCTCCATATCTTCAGAAATAGCTATCCATCCAAGGTGCCAAGTAATTGAGTTAGACATTTTAGACCAAGCATCAAGAAAGGAAGCCATAGCAGAAGTCGATATCGTAGTCTCCATGTTACCTGCAAGATTGCACACCAAAGTAGCCAAGGATTGCATTGCCTTTAAGAAACATTTGGTGACCGCATCGTACATAAATGATGAGGTACGAAAATTGGATTCTGAAGTCAAAGCATTGAACTTGGTCTTTATGAACGAAATCGGTCTTGACCCTGGTATCGACCATATGAGTGCCATGGAAGTGATTGACCGTATAAGGAGTACAGGAGGAAAAATGCTCTTGTTTGAATCTTTTACTGGTGGTCTGGTCGCCCCGGAAGACGATACCAATCTTTGGAACTATAAATTCACTTGGAACCCTAGAAATGTGGTAGTGGCCGGGCAAGGAGGAGCGGCAAAATTTATCCAAGAAGGCACCTATAAATATATTCCCTATCACAAATTGTTTCGAAGGACTGAATTTCTTGATATTGAAGGGTACGGAAAGTTTGAAGGCTACGCCAATAGGGATTCCCTTTGGTATAAGGATGCGTATGGGCTACAGGATGTCCTAACCCTTTACCGAGGGACCATGCGAAGAGTGGGTTTTTCCAGGGCGTGGAACATCTTTGTTCAAATGGGGATGACCGATGATAGTTACGAGATTGGAAATTCCAAAGGGATGTCCTATCGAGAATTTGTCAACCTCTTTTTGCCGTACTCGCCCACCGACTCAGTGGAATTGAAATTCAGACATTATCTGAAAATAGACCAAGATGACATTGTGTGGGAAAAATTGGAGGAACTGGACCTCTTTAGTGCTTCAAAAACCATTACTTTGGAAAATGCCACCCCTGCCAAAGCGTTGCAACAAATTCTGGAAGAAAGCTGGACCCTTGGGGATGATGAAAAGGATATGATTGTGATGTACCACAAATTTGGTTATGAGCTGGATGGAAAAAAGAAGCAACTGGATGCCAATATGGTGGTTTTGGGAGAAAACAGAACACATACTGCCATGGCCAAAACCGTGGGCTTACCTGTGGCCATTGCTACACTTAATATCCTCAACAAAAAGATAACGACCCCGGGAGTTCAAATTCCAATTTCTAAGGAGGTCTATAGCCCAATTCTCGCAGAACTAAAAACCTATGGCATACAATTCAGTGAATTTCAAGTTCCGTATCTCGGTTATAACCCAGATTCCATAGCAGGTTAGCGTTGAGCTGTATTTTCTATCTTTGGATTTCATCTTGAATGGTAAAGTATGAAATCCACTAACAACTTGTTACAATTAGATGGAATAGACAAAAAAATTCTAAGGCATTTAATGCAGGATGCCCGAACACCCATTTTGGAGATTGCCAGGGATATTGGTATTTCAGGAGCGGCCATTCATCAACGTCTTCGGAAATTGGAAGCAGCAGGAGTGATTTCAGGTTCCAAATTCATCATCAACCCAAAAGTATTGGGATATACCACCATGGCCTATATTGGAATTTTCTTGGACAGGGCCATGAGCAATCCGAGGGCGGTAGCGGAACTCCAAAATATTCCAGAAGTGCTGGAATGTCATTATACCACGGGCAATTGGTCCATCTTGATAAAAGTGCTTTGTAGGGACAATGAACATTTGATGCAGGTACTCAATAAAAAAATCCAACAGATTGACGGAGTTTCCCGCACGGAAACGTTCATCTCACTAAATCAGCAGATCGATCGCCAAATTCAGGTTTAATTGTATTAAGTCTAAATAAGCTTTATATTTGTTGCTATGCTCGTTGCAAATACAAAGTACTGTTCCCTCCGTCAAGACGCTTCAAATCGTTTCTTTTATCTCCACCTAGGGCACAAATCGATTCCTTTACGCTTTTGCGAATTATTGGCGGTAAGGGAAAAAATCCTTTCCCTTGAAATGGCATCTTTGTTTTATGAAGAATCTTGCCCCCATGACTTCAAAATCTTGACCCTTTGCAACCAACAGCATTTGGTATTGCTCACTATTGAGGAGATTCTGGACCTAAGGGAATTATTACTACAGGCATTTGTGCGTATGGGCCTTTCGTGCGCTAGAGAATCAGTATACATTTAACCTAAACCAACTTTTCCGCCGTGTTGTAGATGGTCGGAACCCATTATTTTTATCCAGTCTAAAACCGGTTTTAAATTTCCATGTCTTACACATTCCTATCTATGGGTTTTGTAAATTTGATAGACAAAATTTATAAAAGCTATGAATGATATTGCAAGACAACAGTTGAGTATTCAAATTGAATCTATGGATTTGCTCAACGGACAGATAAAAATGGAAGCACATGCCTCTGCTGCCTACCTGGCGATGGCCTCGTGGTGTGAACAAAACGGATTTTTCACCAGTGCCAAATTCTTTTTTAAACAAACAGAAGAGGAACGGGAGCATATGATGAAAATCTTTAATTTCTTAATTGATACCGGCGGAAGTCCAATTTCTCCTGAAGTTTCAGGTATCAACCATGAATTCTCCTCGATAAAGGATGTTTTCGAATCAGCTTTACAGCACGAGGTTAAAGTAAGTGAGTCCATCAAAAACATTGTAAAAAAAGCAAGGGCTTCCATGGACATTACCACCGAACGCTTTTTGGATTGGTTTGTGCTGGAACAAGTGGAGGAGGAAAACACCATTCGTGATATTTTGGACATGATCGAACTTACAGGAATGGAAGGTGTTGGCAAACAAATGATTGACAACAGCATTGAGAAATGGATTGAGGAGTAATTCCTCCTTGAACTTCGTTAAAAGACAGGTTTTCATAGCATTGCACACTATTGAAAACCTGTCTTTTTTTATGGTTCGCCTTTTTAGTCAAAAATTACCTGCTCTGCCACCTTCCTATTCCCTTCCAAATCAGATCTCACACTGTCCAATTTCATCTGTATGGTGATCATTGGTATTTTTCCCAGGGGCATTCTTAATGATTCATTCCCTGAAATTACATGCCGTACAATAGCCTTTGCAGCCTTTTTCGGATCTCCCTCTTGTTTTCCATGTACTCCTTTTAGCTTGTTGCGAAATGCTCCAGCGGTTTCGGCGTATTCGTAAATTACTTTCTTGGCTTCAGGCAGACCTCTTGATGCAAATTGGGTCCGAAATGGACCAGGTTCCACAAGGGTCACCTTAATTCCAAGGGGGGCTACCTCTTGAGCCAGGGCTTCAGTGAAACCTTCCAAAGCAAACTTACTGGCACTATAGGTTCCAAATCCCGCAAATGCCTTGAGTCCGGCATGGGAAGAGATTTGGACGATGTGTCCACCGGACTGCTTCCGCATTTTTGGCAAAACCAGTTGCGTAAGCTTTAATGGGGCAAAAAAATTGGCTTCAAAGACCCTTCTCGTTTCTTCCAAACTTGTTTCTTCAATGGCTCCAACAAACCCAATTCCGGCGTTGTTGACCAAAACGTCAATACGATCGAAATTGGAAATGATTTCCTCCATCCTTTCAAAATCAGTGATATCGGCCAGTACCGCTTCTGCCTTACCTGAATACTTTTCGTTAAAGGCATCGACCTGATCGGACTTCCTAAGGGTGCCTATGACGTAATCGCCCTTGCTGATTACTTCTTCGGTCAAGGCTTGGCCCAGGCCGCTGGATATTCCTGTAATAAACCATGTTTTTGCCATTATTGGACGTTTTTATGTAATGTAGTGAAATGGGGTCGTTTATTGTAAATGGCGACCATAAATAATAGGGTGGGTAGTATCCAAATACCATTCCCAATAAAATCGTGGGCAAAGTGGAAGGCCACAATATTGAAAATTACCGGTGCTAGAAGAAACATCCCCCATTTTCTAACCCTTGGGGCAAACAAAAATACACCGCCCATAATTTCTGCCAGAGCGACTACCACGTACAAGTAGCTGTTGAACATGGTTCCCAAAAATTGCTGTGCGGTTTCATCGGTCGGTGGTTGTACCGGAATAAACCCAAAAAACTTATTGAGACCAAAGACCATCATTAAAAGCCCCAATAACCAATGTACTACGTTTTGAATTTTAAAAGTCATTTCTTTTGTTTTAGAATAATGACCCAAAATTCCGTCACCTACGACCGTTAAAAAATGAAGTGTTTTATGAAATGGTCTTGAACTGGATTAAGTTTTTGCCGAAATCTTCTTCCTAATCTTACTCAAGAATTCAGGGGTCATTCCCAAATAGGAAGCTATGACTTTTTGAGGTACCCGCCGTACCATTTCGGGATATCTTTCATGGAGTTCCAAAAACCGTTCCTCGGCATTTAGACTAAGGTTGGATAGTGCCCGCTTTCTTGAGTAGGCGAATGCCCGCTCAGTTGTTATCCTAAAATATTCGCTTAAGGCATGTATCTCCTTACAAAGTGGTTCAATAGTATCGTAGGTCGTCCTTAAAATCGTGGAATCTTCCAACGCCTCAACAAACAAAGTGGCCGGTGTTTGTGTGATGTAACTATAAAAATCACTTACAAACCAATCGTCCATGGCAATCTGAACCGTATGTTCCTTTCCTTCCCTATCCAAGTAATAGGACCTAAAGGTTCCATGTACCACATAGTTTCGGTAATTGCAGACAAATCCCGGTTGATCAAGAAACTGTCTCCGTTTTATCTGCTGTTCCTCAAAAACAGCCGTTATCCGCTCCTTTTCATCATCCTGCAAGAACACATAGCGTCCAATATTTTCAAATAGCCTTTCGAACCCTTTCATCCCTTTAAAAATAAAAAACCTGTCATAACCATTGGCATGACAGGTTTCCCATAATTTCTGTTGTGACTGACTAATCCCTTCCTCCAAATACTTGAAGCGCCCAATAAAGCAAGGTAGCAATGGAACCAATAGCCGCTACCAAATAGGTGCGAGCTGCCCATTTCAAGGCATCTTCAGAGCCCGCATATTCCTGTTGGGTTACCACGTTTTTTTGCTTTAACCAGATCAAGGCGCGTTTGCTTGCATCGTATTCCACGGGAAGCGTAACCAAACTAAAAAGTGTGGCAAAGGCCATCATGACCAAGCCGGCAACGGCAATCCAATATCCAAGTCCTACTCCGGCCGCAGCACCAAGGGCCAATCCTCCAAAGACCACCCACGTGGACATCCCTGAAGTGACACTTACCACGGGCACCAATTTGGAACGCATAGTCAACCATTCATACGCCTGCGCGTGTTGTACAGCATGACCCACTTCATGGGCTGCTACAGCAGCCGAAGCAGCGTTACGTTGATTATAAACCCCTTCACTAAGGTTGACCGTTTTGTTTTTTGGATTGTAATGATCCGTCAACATTCCTGGTGTGGAAATCACCTTTACATCCCGTATGCCATGGTCGTCCAACATTTTTTGTGCGATTTCCGCTCCACTCATTCCATTTTGCAAGTGCACCCTGGAGTAATGCTTGAACTTACTCTTCAATCGTGCACTCACCAACCAGCTGACCAATGCTATAGCTCCGATCAATATATAATATCCCATCATGATTTCTTCGTTTTAAAATTTACCTAAAGATACCAAGTCCAAAGCAAAAACCCCGCCAAAGGGGGCAGGGTCATAAAAACTGACATTTTGTTCGTTTATATCAAAACAGGGGTTTCCCAATCAAAGGCTTCAATAATCTCTTTATAAATGACTTCACCTTCCACAATGTTCAATCCTTTTTCCAAGGATTTGTCCATTCGGCAAGCACTTTGCCATCCATTATTGGCCAATTTTAGAATATAGGGCAAGGTAACATTAGTCAACGCAATAGTGGAGGTATAGGGTACGGCTCCCGGCATATTGGCAACACAATAGTGTACCACATCATCAATGATGTACACTGGATCTTCGTGTGTTGTTGGTTTACTGGTTTCAATGCATCCGCCTTGATCCACGGCAACATCAACGATCACGGTTCCAGGATGCATGTCCTTGAGCATATCACGAGTAATTAGGTTTGGCGCTTTTGCCCCCTTCAGCAATACCGCCCCCACAATTAAATCATGGGTCTTGATATGCTTTCTAATTCGTAACTCATTGGAGAAATCGGTCACCACATGATTGGGCATCACGTCATTGACATATCGAAGCCGTTTCATATTAATGTCCATAATAGTGACATGGGCCCCCAATCCAGCAGCCATTTTGGCGGCCTGAATACCCACCGTGCCTGCACCAAGCACCAACACTTTCCCTGGTTGTACCCCAGGAACACCTCCCAATAACACCCCTTTTCCCTTCACGGGTTTTTCCAAATACTTGGCACCCTGTTGTATGGCCATTCGACCTGCAACTTCAGACATGGGGGTTAATAACGGTAATGTCCCGTCCTCATCTTCCACAGTTTCATACGCAATGCAAATGGCCTTGCTTTGAATCATGGCTTTGGTTAAGGGCTCACTGGACGCAAAATGAAAATAGGTAAAGACTACTTGACCCTCTCTAATTAAGGGATACTCTTTGGCGATGGGTTCCTTTACCTTGACGATCATTTCCGCTTTGGCGTACACCTCCTCGATGGTCTCCAAGATTTGGGCACCTGCATCAATGTAGTCTTTGTCAAAAAACCCACTTCCCTCCCCGGCAGTGGATTGGATATAAACCGTATGGTTGTTCTTTACCAATTCAAATACCCCGGAAGGAGTCATCCCTACACGGCTTTCATTGTTTTTAATCTCTTTGGGTACACCAATAATCATGATTTGCTGTTTTAAAGTTGTTGTATGCATTTAAATTACAACTCAAAAGTGTGCGATATTATAGGAAAGAAGAAATAAATTCGATGAAATGCAGGGGTGTCTTGGTAAAAAATCTGATTTTTTTGAATTAACCCCCTAAAAAATTAGGGGTAATCTATAAAAATGGTGTAATTTAATTTTTTCTACCCCCTATTTATGTCGGAATTTAAGTGCCAACATCAATAAAACTAAAACCCCGGTAACGGTATTTGCCAAAATAATGGCCAAACTGTTGTGATGGATGCCATAAACGAGCCAAAGCAGGAGCCCCGCAAGAAGCACCAAATACATGGTCAGGGAGATGTCTTGCGTAGATTTGTATTTCCATGCCTTAAACACTTGGGGCACAAAGGCCAAGGTGGTACAGGTAGCGGCAATAAGACCTATGATTTCAATGATTGGCATAATTTACGGGCAAACGAAACGATCTAATTTTTAAGTAGATTGCTGCACATTGTTTGCAATTTAACCAACAATGTTCACAATCCTTCCCGGAACCACAATGACTTTTTTGGGAGTTCTCCCTTCTAAATATTTAGTTGTTTGTTCGTGGGCCATTACAGCTGCTTCAATGTCGGCTTTGCCCATATCTGCTGGCAACTGCATTTTAAAGCGCATTCTTCCATTAAAGGAAATGGGGTATTCCTTGGTGCGCTCCACCAAATGTGTTGCATCAAATTCAGGAAAATTGGCATTGGCAATAGACTCCGTATGTCCCATTAATTCCCAAAGCTCCTCAGCGATGTGCGGCGCATAGGAGGACACCAAAACAGCCAAAGGTTTCAAAATGGCCTTGCATGTACATTTTTGGGCCGTCAATTCATTCACACAGATCATGAAGGTGGAAACCGAGGTATTGAAACTGAAGTTCTCAATGTCCTCTTCCACTTTTTTAATGGTCTTATGTAGTGTTTTTAAATTTTCGGGTGTAGGCTCACTGTCCCCGATATTTAAGTATAGCTTCCAAAGCTTTTTAAGGAAGCCATGTACACCAGTTATACCGGCTGTATTCCAAGGCTTGGATTGCTCCAAGGGTCCCAGGAACATCTCATACAATCGTAAACTGTCCGCCCCATACTCCTCACAAATCTGGTCTGGATTGACCACATTATATTTGGATTTGGACATTTTTTCGATTTCGCGGCCTACAACATATTTCCCTTCCTCCAAAATGAACTCGGCTTCAGCCAAATCTGGGCGCCATTTTTTAAACCCTTCGATATCGAGTTCATCTGAAGAATTGATCAATGAAACATCTGCATGAATAGGGTTTACATCTTTGTTGTCAATCAAACCCTTTGAATAGATCTTATTTGATGTCAAATCCTTGTAAACAAAAGCACTTGTCCCTGTAATCATCCCTTGATTGATCAATTTTTTGGCAAACTCCTCTTTGGGGGCAATGCCTCGATCAAATAGGAACTTCTGCCAGAAACGAGAGTACAACAAATGCCCTGTGGCATGTTCACTACCACCTATATACAGGTCCACATCTTGCCAGTAGTTGATGGCCTCAGGCGAATAAATGGTTTTATCATTGTGAGGATCCATGTACCGGTTAAAGTACTGGGAACTCCCTGCCCATCCAGGCATGGTGTTCATTTCAAGCGGAAATATTGTTTTGTTATCAATCAAGGAATTGGCGACCACTTCATAGGTGTTCGTATTCCAAGCCCAATGGGTCGCATTGCCCAAAGGGGGCTCCCCCGTTTCCGTGGGGAGGTATTTTTCCACCTCTGGAAGCTCCAATGGCAAATGTTCCTCATCGATTATCTGCGGTACACCCTCAGCATTATAGTATACTGGGAAGGGTTCTCCCCAATACCGTTGTCGACTGAATACGGCGTCACGCAGGCGATAATTGATTTTTCCCTTTCCGTGACCCATTTTCTCCAATTCGTCAATCACCTTGCGCGTGGCCTCCCTGTAGTTCAATCCGTTGAGAAAGTCCGAATTGGCCACAATAGTATTCACTTTGTCGGCAAAGGCTTCCTTTGAAATATCGACTCCTTCAAAAATATTGGGAATATCGATCTTGAAGTGTTTTGCAAAATCATAATCACGTTGGTCGCCACAAGGAACGGCCATCACGGCTCCTGTACCATAGCTCGCCAACACATAATCCCCTATCCAAATAGGTATGGGTTCCTTGGTAAACGGATGCTCGGCATAAGCCCCCGTAAACACCCCGGAAATGGTTTTGACATCCGCCATGCGATCGCGCTCCGAACGTTTTGCCGTGGCTTCCACATACGCCTCCACTTCTGCTCTTTGTTCTGGCGTCGTTATTTTTTGGACCAGTTCATGTTCTGGGGCCAAAGTCATAAAAGACACCCCAAAAATGGTATCAGGTCGTGTAGTGAACACTTCTATTTTATGGGACATTGAGGTCCTCGAAATGTCCTCCCCTTCCGTTTTTTTGAGCACCTCAACGTTTGAATTGGGTAACACATCAAAAGTAGCGGAAGCTCCTTCACTTCTCCCTATCCAATTGGTTTGGGAATCTTTCAGGGGCTGTGGCCAATCAATGGTATTCAGACCATCCAACAAACGTTGGGCATAGGCGGTGATGCGCATCATCCATTGGGTCATTTTCTTACGAATGACAGGATGACCACCACGCTCAGAAACTCCGTTTACAATTTCATCATTGGCCAATACCGTGCCCAAAGCGGGACACCAGTTTACCTCAGCATCGGCCAAATAGGTCAATCGATATTTTAAAAGGATGTTCTGCTGCTTCGTTGATGAATAGCCCTTCCATTCCTCTGCCGTAAACATGGGGGTATCATCATCACAGGTGGCATCTACTTTTACATTTCCCTGCTTTTCAAAGACTGAAACCAGCGTGTCAATGGATTCGGCCTTATCCGTCCTATTGTTATACCATGAATGGAACAATTGAATGAATACCCACTGCGTCCATTTGTAATACTTCGGATCCGAAGTACGCACTTCACGACTCCAATCAAAGGAAAAACCCAATTGGTCCAACTGCTCCCGATAGCGTTTAATATTGGTATCCGTAGTAATTGCAGGATGCTGGCCCGTTTGAATGGCGTACTGCTCCGCTGGAAGTCCAAAGGAATCGTAGCCCATGGGATGCAACACATTGTACCCCTTATGCCTTTTATATCGGGCATAAATATCACAGGCAATGTAGCCCAAGGGATGCCCAACGTGTAATCCGGCCCCAGAGGGGTATGGAAACATGGACAGCGCATAAAACTTCGGCTTTTCCGATTGGTTTTCAGCCTTAAAGGTTTCGTTTTTGGCCCAGTACTTTTGCCATTTATCCTCGATTTTCCTAAAATTATAATTCATTTTATATATTTCTCCAATGGTCTGGCAAAAATAGGTTTAATCCGCCAGAGCTTAAAAAGATTAAGTAAGGGCCTACTTTAGAATGTGAGACTTGAAGAAATGCAAAAAAATCCCCCTCTTATCTTATTGTTTCTTATTGGCCTTTCAATACAACATATTAATGGGCAACTAGGGTTTTGTGGTGGGAATTCCGGGAATCCCATTTTTACGGAAACTTTTGGTACTGGACTTCGGGATGGTCCACCCCTACCTCCTGGAACCACCACGTATACCTATGTTGATGGTGGTCCCGAACAACCAAATGATGGCAATTATACCATATCCAGCAGAACAAACTATTTTGATTGGTTCGATACCACAGACCATACCCCAGGCGATGTTAATGGCAAAGCTCTTATCGTCAATGCGGACTTTGTACCCGGTGAATTCTTTAGAAGAACTATCGATGGTTTATGTGAAAATACTTCCTATGAGTTTTCTTCTTGGCTCCTTAATCTTTTACCCTCTTCAACTGCATGTCCAAATGGGGGTATTCCAATAAATGTTCGATTTCAAATTTGGGATGATACTGACAGCATCCTTTTGGCATCAGGGGATACTGGTGATATCCGAGGAACTTCCAGTCCAATTTGGTTGCAATACGGTCTTGTCTTCAAGACAGAACCCGGGCAGACCTCGGTAATTCTAAAAATGTTGAACAATGGTGCGGGGGGTTGCGGAAATGACCTAGCCATTGACGATATTGTGTTTAAATCCTGTGGCGATTTCATTGAAGTTACGGATGCACAAAATGAGTCTTTTACCGCTATTTGTGAAGATCAAACTCCTTCCTCGGTTACACTTACGGCCAATCCGGATTTTTCCGTCTTTGGCAGTCATTTTTATCAATGGCAAGAAAGTACTGATGCTATCAATTGGTTGGATATTCCTGGCCAAACCAATCCAATATTCGTAACCCCGGCCCTTAATGCCACACGCTACTACAGGGTAAAAGTTGCTGAAGATTTGGTAAATGTTTCAAATGCTTTTTGCAATGTTATTTCCGATGTCTTTGAAATTTTAATAGTACCCTTACCTAATGCGCCCGTTATCAGTGGAGATACCGTATTTTGTGAAAATGAGAATCGCTCCATATCGGCAGAAGTACCAGAAAATGTAACCGTTAATTGGTATGATTCCCCTATTGGCGGCAATTTACTTCTTGCAGGAAATCCCGTATTTGAACCGGAAACATCCGGCTTTTTCTATGCTGAAGCCCGTTCAACATTAACCTCATGTATTTCTATTGGTCGTACTGAAATTGAGGTCGTTATTTTTGAGGCTCCAGAATTAATGGATGAAGAAATTGAACTTTGCGAAGGTGAAAGTGTGGTATTATCCGCAGATTTTCAAAATGCCACTTTTCTGTGGAGTACTGGTGAAGCATCAGAAAGCATATCAATTCAAGAACCTGGAATCTATACGGTTCAGGTAACCAATGCACAATCATGTTCAAACACAAAGACAATTGTTGTAAAGCAAATTGATGCGCCAACAATTGAAGAAATTCTTTCAAATGACCAAAACATCGTAGTACGTGTGGTCAATGAGGGAGCGTTTGAGTTTTCGTTAAATGGGACTTTTTATAATGAATCCCCCATTTTCGAGTCAATTGAAGGTGGTAGGTACACTATTTATGTGAGAGGCGATGCCAGCTGTCCTCCATTGACCCAAGAGTATTTGCATATTGTGATTCCTAAATTTTTTACCCCTAATGGTGATAACTTCAATGACACTTTTAAACCCCAAGGGGTTGAATTTGCCGTACAATATGAAATCTCAATTTTCAATCGTTTTGGAAAACTTATTGTTCGCTCCAAAAATCCAGACTTTTCCTGGGATGGTTCCTTTAACGGTCATCCTCTTCCTGCATCAGATTACTGGTATAGTATTCGCTTGGATGAGGGTAATCTCAAAGGACATCTTACATTAAAAAGATGATTCAAAAATCAAATCGGTTATCTGTGTACGATTTACTTTTCTATTTTTACGCAACGAATTTGCGCTATGGGTCAATACATTGAACGCTATCAAAGACGACGTCTGATTTCCTCCTACTTTTCGGTCGTGCTCAGTATCGCCCTAGTGCTATTTCTCTTGGGTGTTTTGGGGCTATTGGTGTTAAATACCAAAAAGCTGGCAGACCATTTTAAAGAACAGATTACCGTTTCGGTCTTCTTAAAGGACACAGCGAAGCCCGTAGAGATTGACCAGCTTCAAAAAAGTTTGGCTATGGCTGACTATACCAAATCGGCCGTTTATGTTTCCAAAGAAGATGCCGCAGAACAGTACAGTGAAGACATTGGCGAAAATTTCCAAGAGTTCTTAGGGTACAATCCCTTAAAAAATTCTTTTGATGTCAACCTTAAAGCAGATTTTGTTTCCTCAGCTCAAGTTGCTGAAATTGCGGAATCATTATCAAACAAATCCTTTGTGGATGAAGTGAGCTATGACCAACCCTTGATTTCGCTTTTAAATGATAACGTGAAAAAAATCAGCCTTTGGATATTATTGGCCAGTGCTGTGTTTACAGTTATAGCCGTACTCCTTATCAATAGTTCCATACGGCTGTCCATTTATTCCAAGCGTTTTATCATTAAAACCATGCAAATGGTAGGGGCAACCAAGACCTTTATCAGAAGACCTTTTATTGTCAATAATGTAAAGCTTGGTGTATATGGAGGGCTCATTGCATTATTGGCCCTGGCTGGGATGCTTTATTATATCAACAAGACCTTCCCGGAATTGGGCATTTATGAAGACATCCCGCTATTGGCCGGACTGTTTTTTGGGGTCTTGGTATTAGGTGTTTTGATATCCTATGTCAGTACCTTTTTTGCCACGCAACGTTTTCTGAACCTGAGAACGAATGATTTATATTATTGAATTAAAGTATAAGAGAAATTACCTGCCAAACAATTAGAATGGCTAACTTGCGTTATCAATCCGAAACAAATGGGTAAGAAAAGTAGTACGAATCAAAAAAAGAAACCACAGTTCATATTCCAGAAAAAGAATTATACCTTCTTGTTTATAGGAATAGCATTTATCGCACTCGGTTTCATTTTGATGAGCGGTGGCGGGAGCGATGACCCCAACGTTTTTAATCCCGAAATCTATAATTTCCGTAGGATTCGCTTAGCGCCACTTTTGGTGCTTATTGGATTGGGAATTCAGATTTATGCCATCCTTTTGGACCCTGCCAAAAAGAAATAAGTATTGGATACCATTGATGCGATCATCTTGGGCATCGTTCAAGGATTGACCGAATTTTTGCCCGTTTCCTCCAGTGGACATTTGGAATTGGGGAAAGCCATCTTGGGCGATAACTCCATCCCTGAAGAAAGTTTGCTATTCACCGTAGTGTTGCATTTTGCCACGGCCTTGAGTACCCTGGTCGTGTTCCGAAAGGACGTTTGGGATATCATAAAGGGACTTTTTCAATTTAAATGGAATGAGGAAACCCAGTTCAGTCTGAAGATTATAATTTCGATGATTCCAGCTGCTTTGGTAGGCTTCTTACTGGAAGATTTTATGGAGGTCTTTTTTGATGGTGCCATTTTCATCGTAGGAATTATGTTGATAGTCACCGCTGTGCTTCTATATCTGGCCGATATGGCCAAGACCACGCCCAAGGGAGTTTCCTATCGAAGCGCGTTCGTTATAGGGATGGCGCAAATGGTGGCCATGTTACCAGGGATTTCCCGTAGTGGGGCTACCATCTCCACGGCCGTGCTTCTTGGCATTGACAAGACAAAATCCGCACGTTTTTCTTTTTTGATGGTTGTTCCCCTGATTTTGGGAAAGGTCACAAAGGATATTTTAAGTGGTGACATCAGTTTTGAGAGTGCTCAGATGGGGGCTATGGGAGCAGGTTTTGTAGCCGCTTTTATCGCTGGTTTGGTGGCCTGTACCTGGATGATAAAATTGGTGCGCCAAAGCAAATTGACGTATTTTGCCATTTACTGTTTTATCGTTGGCCTAATTGCCATCGGTTGGAGTATTTGGGGATAGGTCAATGAAGCAAAATATTTCTTCTTCATATTTTACAGAGGGTCAAATTCTATTGATTGACAAGCCTTTGGAATGGTCTTCTTTCCAAGCCGTGAATGCCTTAAAATGGGCCATCAGAAAAAAGTTTAGGCTCAACAAAAAGTTTAAGATCGGTCATGCCGGGACTTTGGACCCTTTGGCTACGGGACTCCTGTTGATCTGTACGGGAAAATTCACCAAAAAAATACCTGAACTACAGGGACAGGTAAAAGAATATACAGGAACCTTTACTTTGGGAGCCACTACACCTTCCTATGATCTGGAGACCGAGGTAGACCAAACCTTCCCCATTGCCCATATTACCACTTCAAAGCTTACCGCATGCGCTACGTCCTTCTTGGGGAAAATTGAGCAGTATCCTCCCATCTTTTCAGCAGTAAAGAAAGATGGCAAACGATTGTATGAATTTGCGCGTAAAGGGGAAACGGTGGACATTCCATCGCGCATTATTGAAATTTTTGATTTTAAAATTACCAACATTGACCTCCCAGCAGTGGATTTCAGGATCGTCTGTAGCAAAGGCACCTATATCCGTTCTTTGGCCCATGATTTTGGAAAAGCCTTGGGTTCAGGAGCACACCTGACCGCACTGAGAAGAACCAAAATAGGTGATTTTAACGTAAATAATGCCCAGAGTCCCCAAGAATTCAAGGATTGGCTGGAACAACATACAGCTTCCACCAATTCCGAGAAATAAAATATTTTTGGTAAATCTGGGTTATTAGTACACCATGAACTTGAATCGCAAACAATTATCATTGATCATTACCATTTTTACAATGGCCAATGTGGTATTGCTTTCCTACAATGTTCATTTGGTGAACCGGGAAGAAGATGAGTATGTTATTGAAATGGCCATATTGGATGAGGAAGTGGAGCAATTGCTGGAGGAAAAGGAACGATTGGAAGAACTAGCGCAGAATGACCCTATAAAAAGTCATAGGGCCTTTAACGAAACTGCGAAGCCCAGCGTAGGGAATCCAGAACCCTTAAAAACGCTCGAGGAATTGATGGAAGAACGTGAAATGAAAAGTGGCCCCAATGAGTCTTTGGACAATGATAGCGGTTACGCTGCAAATCTAAAAGAGCTAGCGAAAAAGAGGCAAGAACGAAAAGAGCAATTGGGCGAGCGAGATGCCGAAAAAAAGGAATTTACCAATAATTTAAAGGACAAAAGAACGTCCATTTCCTATTCCTTAGTGGATAGAAATGCGTATCACCTACCTCCTCCCATTTATACCTGCGAAAATGGCGGTAAAGTTGTAATCAATATCACTGTAGACAGAAATGGGGATGTGCTTGAGGTATCTTTTAATGGGAAAAGCTCAAGTACCAATGATTATTGTCTTATAGAAAATGCAAAAGCCTACGCCCTAAAGGCCAACTTTAGCAGGAGTCCAAAAAGTAGCCAAATCGGCACCATTACCTATCTATTTCAAGGCAAATAGTTGCGTTAAATCATTAATAATATCCTGTCCCTTATCCTTATTGTAGAAGACCTGCAATTCTTCTTTAAACTCGGGACTCAGCTTTCCATTTTTGGCTTTTTCATCCATCACCATTTGAGTGGCTTTGGTTGATCTTGGACCCCACTCCTCTAAAACCCCCTTTGTTTGGGAATCCAAGACAATCAGTTTAGGAATCGAACGGCTACCATTGGTCAAGAACCGATCCATTACTTCCGGATGTTCGTCCCTCAACACAATTTTCAACTCAATATTTGGGTTGAGTTCGGTCAGTTTGTTCATTACTGGCAGGCTAGGGGAAGCATCCCCACACCAACTTTCCGTAAGTACCAACCAGATAACCCTTTTGTTGTAGGTCTTAATTTTGGATTGCACATCTTCAGGGATTCTCAGGGTTTTATCCCATCTTCTCATTCGCCTATCATTGAGCTGGGTATAATTTGCCAAAGCCTCGGTCTTTTCAGGGCCCGTATTTGAGTTCTTTACCGCCAATCGATGGACCAATTCGCGATACTCTTCATAACCAATACTTTGGTTTAAAGCATTTTCTAGAATCACTTTTGTCAATTTTATGGGGTTCTCAGTAAGGGTGTACATACGTTTCAACTTTATTGCGCAAAGTTAAAGTCGTATTATACGTTAAAAGCTGACAGAAATCATTGAGTTAGATGGAATGACAAAAAGAAGTCCCTTCCCAGAGGTCTGGAATTAGAGTTCTATCGCTTCGTCAGACTCAATATATTCAATATCATCAAGACTGTAAATCATGCCTTTATAAGGGTCAAAATCCAATGGTAAATAATCATGGACGTTAAACCCAAGGTCAAATTCATCATCAATTTCTTCTTCAATATAGGTAATGGAAGCCACTAATTGGGCTTCAGCCTGTTTCTCGAGCGTGTTGCCATCATTTATTCCAATGGAAGCAAAACCAAGATGCATTGTAATAACACTGAACAACATCACAAAAACAATACTTCTTTTTCTCATTTTTCTATTATTTATATTTTTTAATATTCAAATACCAGTTCATGGCTTTCCAAGGCCTTTTGCCTATCGGCAAACAATCGAACCTCATTCTCAAAAAAGGTTTCTCCATCTTTTTTTTGAACTATGGCAAATTCGTTGCCCTCTTTAAGGCGAATCTCACCAATCACTTGAACAGGGGTACCCTCCAAGCCATTTAGTTTTGATAGGTCATTCAGTCTTTGGTTCAAAAAGTCAAGGGAAAAATGAAGGTATTGGTAGTACCTACTGGATGGTCTACCAATACGTAAGGTGGTCCCAATCTCGAGTTCGGGAAGCTCATAAGTACTTTTTCCATCAGGAAAAAGTACTGGCACTTCCTTCTTTTTCGCGCCTTTTTTTTCCATGCAATTTCTTTGCACAAAGATACAACTGGAAAAAGCAATAGAAAAGTAATGCTAACTATAAGAGTAGTTAAACTTTGTTAACATGATAGTAAAACTATCATTTAAAAGAACGTTTTTTAATCATTCCTCCACGGGTATCATTTATACTGCTCATTACCACAAAAGCTTTGGGATCCAATTTTTCTATTTCCACAGTGAGCTTTCGTATTTCAAGACGGGTGATTACCGTATAAATGACATCGTATTCATTGCGTTCCCCATGCTTTCCATATCCTCCGGTCGCCTTATAGATGGTTAATCCCCTACCTAACTTTTCCGTGACCATTTGCCGAATCTCCTCGCTTCTGGGGGAAATAATGGTAACTCCCGTATATTCCTCTATACCATCAACAACAAAATCCAATGTCTTGGATGCGGCTAAGTACGTCAACATGGAATACAATGCCGCTTCAATGGACAACAAATAAGCTGCGGCCAAAAAGATGATAATGTTGATAAGGATGATAACGTCGCCTATTTTTACCCCCATTTTTTTGCTGAGATAGATGGCGAGGACTTCCGTACCATCCAAAACACTGCCCCCCCTAATTGACATTCCTATACCAGCTCCAAGAAAAAAACCGCCAAAAACCGATACTAAGAGTTTGTCTTGGGTCACTTCAGGAAAATTAATGAGTGCCAACACCATGGACAATCCCAAAATGGCCAATAAAGCCTTTACGGCAAACTGTTTCCCAATGGTCCTATACGCCATGAACAGAAAAGGGACATTCACAAAAATGATCAATACGGCTAATGGAATTTGGGTAACCTCGGAAACCAGTAGCGAAATTCCAGTGGCTCCACCATCAATAAATCGGTTGGGCAGAAGAAAACTTTCCAAGCCAAAAGCAGCCGAAAAAATTCCAAAAAAAATAAAAAGTGTATCCTTTACCGCAGAATTGATTACAAATCGAGGTTTGGTCTCTTGCAACCGCTTCCTTTCCCGTAAAATCCCATCCGTATCCATCATTTATAGATTTTCAGGATTGATGGCAAGACTCTTAAATAGTTTGGCTTTTGTAGTAAAAAATTTGTTCTGTACTTCGTTCTGCTTTAATTCAGCATCTATTAGACTACTTTCCCTTGAATTGATTAAAAATAAAGAACTTTCCCCAAAACTGAACTTACGTTCCTCAGCTGCCAAAAGTGTATTGTAATCACGTACGATATTGTCGATGAGACGGTTTTGTTCCAAAAAGGAATCCAATTCCCTATAAATAGCCAATACTTTGTTTCTAATCTCTACTTGGGCGTTATCCCGCTCAAATTGTGCATCCTGTAGCTTGAACTTTGCCAATTTTAAATCCCCTCTTTCCTTCCTTAGGAATAAAGGAAAGTAAAAGTTGATACCTCCTTTATATTGTTCCGTCACAAAGGAATTGATCCTATCAGGTGACTCCGTTAAAAAGTTATACTCCACATCTATTTTGGGCAATAGTTTATTTGCCTTGAGACGCCTATCAACGGTCAGCCCATCTATTTTGAAGTCCATGGAACGGAGCTTGGGATGATTTTCTATAGTAAAGCTATCCAAGGGCTTCCCAAATATTTCAAGCGTAATGTCAATATCCTGTTCCGGTGTTCTGTCCGGGGCGATATTGGGCTGTAACTCCACAGGAACATCGTTTATCCAAAGAAAATTGGATAACTTCAACGATGCTTGCATTAACTTTACTTTCGCCTGCTCCAAACTCAACTGCCGGTTTTCAACCGCAATTTTGGCCTCTACGGTGTCTATAATAGCTCTATCTCCCGCTAAGGCACTTTGCTTGATCCCTCCAAACCTTGTAGAAGCATTAATCAAAAAGTTCCTAAAAATATCGGCTTCGTTATAGGCCATCAGCCACTCAAAATAGGCAATGGAGGCATTGTATAGGATTTGGTTGACCAACAAATCCTGATCGGCTTTGGTTTGTTCCCTAAAGAATTTGGCCTTGCGCAAAGTGGCCATGCGTTCATTGATCCAAAAACCCCTGGCCAAAGACGCAGAAACCCCAGCGCTATAAAGACCGTCAATGGGAAATTCTTCGTCGGGATTAATGTTGGTTCCTTCCGCCTGTTCAAAACCACCTTTAAATTCCAAACCAAAATAGGTCGGTATCTTGAACGTGCCATTCAAACGGTCCCAATATTCATCACCTTTAAACTTTTTTCTATCGTAGTCGACCTCAATTTTAGGGTCAAACCCGCCCCTGGCCTTCATCAAATTGGCCTGCCCTATGGGAATGGTCAGCTGCGCCTGCCTGGCTATTGGGTGGTATTTTTTGACATAACCCAGATATTCATTAAAGCTCAATACAAGCGTGTCTTGCTGAGCATTTAAGAAACCTATAGTCAAAAATGCCAAATAAAAAAGATACCTTCTCATCCTTACTTCTTTTCGGCCGAGGCCATCTTGGAATCTTCCGGTTGATAGTAATTGGGTGGGAAACCGTTCAGCTGCCTCCATAGCTCAAACCAAATGGGAACGTCTTCCAAAAGCGCAATGGTTTTGGCCCCCGACCCCACACGAAGATCTTCGGGCCAAGGATGGTCCTCTGGATCCGGTGCCAACAGAATACGATACTTGCCATTGTCACTAATAAAAGTTTCAACGGCCACAACCTTGCCTCCATACGTACCATAGGAAACGTTGGGCCATCCACTGAAAATGATGGCTGGCCAACCGTCAAATTCTATTCTGACCTTTTCACCTATGTGCATTAGTGGTAAGTCAATAGGCTCAACGAAGGTTTCCACTGCCCTATCGTAATTGGCGGGCATAATCCCCACCAAGCGATCCCCTTCTTTAAAGGTCTCCCCAATACCTCCTTGAATGGCCCGGTTAATGAAACCGCTTCGTGGTGCACGAATGTAATAGAGATCGTTTCGAATGGAATAGTTGGAAAACTCGTTTTCAAGCTTGGTCACTTGGGCTTCTGAATCAAATTGGCTTGATTGCGCAGTAAACTTATCACTACGCGCCTTGGCAATCTTGTCAGCATATTCGGCCTGCACACGAATGATTTCCACCTCGGCATTCAAGACTTCGTTTTTACTGGCCAAAAGCTTGTTTTCCTGAGAAATCAATTTTGCCTGGGTCTCTTGTAATTTTAGTTTTTTCTCCTCCACATCGGTTACGGCTTTGAGACCTTCGGATTCCAACTGGGTAGTACGATCAAATTGCCTTTGCGCTATCATGATGTTGGTTTTTGCTGCCTCAAAATCTATGCTATCACTCTCTACTTTCAAATTTGCCTGAAGCAACTTGTTCCGAGCCTGTTCCAATTTCAAAGACCGCTCTTTTGTCAGTGCACCAATCTGGGTTTCAAGGGCTCTTACCTTTTCTTGATAGGAAGTAACCGACATTTCTTTCGCCTTGATTTGTTGGTCTGTTCGTTCCAGTAAATTGGGGTCAAAATATTCGTTCTTGATTTCTGAGATATGCAAAATGGTATCCCCTTTTTCAACGAAATCCCCCTCACGCACATACCATTTTTCTATTCGCCCAGGAATTTGTGATTGCACGGTCTGTGGCCGTTGATCTGGGGTCAGGGTGGTCAAAAAACCGATACCCCTAACATTTTGGGTCCAGGGTAGAAAAAGTATGATTAAAAGTATCACCGCAAACACGATCAAAAAACGATTGAAGTGCTTGTAGTGCTTTCGCCCTGAGACGCGCTGTACAGCTTTAAAACCCGATAGGTCTACCTTTCTATTGAGAACTGATTTAGAAATATTCAACATGGCACTAGGCGTTACTATTAATTTTTCCGTTTTCGAGGGTCAGAACCCGCCCACACTGGTTAACCCAGTTTTTATCGTCACTCACCACTACCAAACACCATGGTCTTGCCGGGTCTGTCAAAAAGTCCATAATGCGTAAGGCTTCCTCTTCGTCAAACTGATCCAAGGGATCACGCAAGACCAATAGCCTAGGCTTTTTGACCACACTTCGGGCCAACACAATCTTTTTGGCCACGGTATAGGAAATCTGCTTTCCTTCAGGATAGATAATGGTATCCAATCCGTCTTCCATTTTTTTAATAACATCATTCAGCCCGGTGGCATCTATCGCCCACAGAATATCCTCCTTACTGATGTTGGAATCATTAAATGTTAGATTTTCCAAAAAAGTTCCCTCAAATGGCGTTTCAAGTTTGAGCGATTGCCCCACCTTTGACCTAAAATGGTTCAGGTTTTCAGATTTCAAACGCACTCCATTAACATATATATTCCCCTTGGTCGGCTCAATCAGTCCTGATATAAGGTGCAACAAAGTAGATTTCCCCGACCCATTGGCACCCCTTATCAATATTCTATCTTTTTTTCCTATGCTCATGGAAAGGTCATTGATGATATTGAAATCAGTACCTGGCACATCATAGATCAAACTATCCAACTCCATATTGAAGTCATCCTGATCGAATAGTTCTAAATCCCTTTGATCGGATTCCAATTCCTTATCAACTACTTGACCCAATTTTTCCAGTGCGGTAAGCACATCATAGAAAGATTCTAACCCGATGATCAATTTTTCTACACTACTGATAACCAAAAGGATGATGATTTCAGCAGCTACAAACTGACCGATATTCATTTCTTGGTTTAAAACTAAAAGTCCTCCTATAATCAACAAACCTCCGGTGACCAATATTTTAAAACCGACCATTTGCACGAATTGAAGCACCAAAATCTTAAAGTGACTTTCTCGTGCCTGTAAATACCCATTGACCAAATAGTCGTTTTTTGTTAGGGCATGGGTAGTCTTACCTGATAGTTTAAAACTTACGATACTTCTTGCCACCTCTTGAATCCAATGGGCCACCTTATATTTTTGTTTTGACTCCACAAGACTTGTTTCCAAACCACGGGTTATGGTGTACTTGAATACCACATATATCAAAACCAACAGCAAAATGCCATAGGCTATAAAGAAAGGGTGATATAACGAAAGTAATAGCAAACCAAAAATAATTTGAAGGAGGGCCGTTGGGAAATCAATCAGTAACTTCGATACCCCTTTCTGAATATTTAGCGTATCAAAAAACCTGTTTGCCAATTCCGGTGGATAAAAATTACGCAGTTCTGACATTTTTATTTTTGGAAATCGGTAAGCAAACTCAAAAGAACTTCGGGTGAAAATCTTTTGTTGAATGTTCTCAATAATGCGTATTTGCATCAACTGTAAGACCCCCGCAAAGGCCACGCCCAAAGTAACCAAAACCACCAAAATAATCCATGAAGTGCTCACCTGAGCCCCCTGAATCAAGTTGATAATGGCCTGTATCCCTAAAGGAAGTGTAAGTGTCACCAATCCTGCAAAAACAGCGTAATAAAAGACCTGATAGACATCTTTTTTGTCAAGCTTAAGCAGATTTACCAATCGCTGCCAAGCTGTTAATATGTTCTTTGCCATTAGTTGTTATGATTTTAAAACCTTGAATACCAAATCATGGATGAAATTGGATGGGGGGTTATTGAGGGTGCAACTGGTAAGACTCGGGAAATGGTCCATTAGAAAGTGTTGATGCAACGTTCCTTCCAAAATAGTACTAGCAAGGCTTGAGGCAAATGAATAGCCTGGTGCAACTCCCTTGATCATTTCTTCCATACGACCGACCATACGTTTGTAAATAACAAAATACCCTTGTTTGTTTTCTTCATCAACCTCTTTGGTCAAGAAGGATTTTGAAGATTCGTTGACCACAATCTTATTCAATAAAACCTCATTAATATGGCGGTAGGAATGGTCCTCCACAGTAGTTTTACTGACAATGGATATGGCTTGGCGAAGCTTTTCTTCGGGATTTGCAATGCTATTGGTTTCAAATACGAGCTGGTACTCCAACCAACCCCAATACCAAGAGGTCAGATAGACCAAAAGTTTATGCTTGTTCTCAAAGTACCTATAAATAGAACTCTCATTGGAACCAATACGTTCCCCTAACTTTTTAAACGTGAAGCCCTCAAAGCCTATTTCATCTATTAAAAGGATGCTATGCTCAATGATTCTTTTTCCCAACTCAGAAGAATCTGGGTCCTTCAAAAAGACATTTTCATTGATTGCAATCTTCACCGACTGTAACAAACGTTCCATAATCCAATTTTGAACCACAAAAATAATAGCATTACTTTTATTACATAATAGTTTAACTTTTTTTAACGAATGTTTTGCTTATGAATATCTTAATAATTCCTATTTTTAACTGAAAGAAAAGGCCTATGAAGCAAAATTTTACTCTATTTGTTTTGTTGCTTATTCCCTTTTTCCTCCTTTCTCAGCGTACGAATTTCAAAAAGACATTCGAGCATTTTGATGAAAGTAGGGGAGATACCGCCAATGAGTACATTTTAACTTTACCCTATGAAGAAACCGTTGTTTTGACCAACCCTTTAAATTCATCATCAGGTCTAGGGGCAACATTCAACTATTATGGCACTGTAGTAGTGGTTGACCAAATGAACATCTTACCAAGCGGAGAAAGACAATTGGTGTTAAGACGCGAAGATGGGAAGGATTTTTACGGGTTTCGCCCAACCATAAAGGCGGTTCTGACTTCTGTTCCCACGGACAGCACAAATACAGACAACAACTAATTTACATATTATGAATAAGCGATTTTTATTATTTACCGTATTCAGTTTGTCATTATTCTTTTCGGCTGTGGCTCAAGAAAGATATGATGATCTAGTAAAAGTAGGTGACGAACTTAGTATTGGGAAACCTTCTAAAGTTGATTATCATTTTATTGACATACCTCGAAAGAATTTCATCATTAAACGAGGGGGTATTGCCAATATGGGCAGTCTACTCAATGATAAGGTTACCGTAACCAAAATGACTTTTGATAAGAACAGCAATCCAATCGTAGTTCTTAAAAAAAGTAATGGAACAAAATTTTTTAATGCCTTTAGAACTTTAAAAGCTGATTTAAATGGTGCCATCTCCAATGGAGAACTTCGCTTGAAAAATTCATCACAATCTGGAGAAATAGCCAAATAAATTTGTTCTCTGCCAAGAATCTGCCCATCTCAATGTTCAAAATTTTAGATGTGATGGGCAGATTAGTATTTCTCCAGTAGTACTCCAACCCATGATAAAGAACTACAAAAAATGGTTAAGCAAACCTACTTCCAAAAATGAGATTGGCACTCAATATTTGGAGGAAATCCAGCTCATAGAAGGCACATTCAATTCGATTGAAGCAGCCGATGTGCTTCTGTCCTTGGTGACTTACAAAATAAAATTTCACAACCTGCAATTGCTGAGCTTGGATGAAAAAAACGGAGTATCCAAAGAGCAATCGGAAAGGCGTATTGCCGAATTGAAAGAGGCGAAAAATAGAATTACCCAGATTATCATGGATGCCAGAAACAGTGGTACTTCGCTTGAAATCAAAAGCAATATCAATATTAAAATGGTCCCTCCTAAATAGCGTCCTCAGGAAACTCCTGAAACCATTTGAACTGCACTTCCATGATTCCTTCTTTTCTGAGTTCCAAATACTCCAAGAAGGCCTTGGCTACCGGAGAAAACTTTTTTGAAGGCATCCAAATAAGGTTCCAATTGGTAATTATAGGTAATCCCTTTAAAGGGAATATTTTTAAATCCCCATTTCTCAACTCATTCTTTATCCCTATTAAGGGCATAATGGAATATCCCAAACCGGCCACTACTGCCTGCTTTACGGCTTCATTGGACGTGAGTTCTATCTTCTTTGTTACCCCAACCTTTTTATGGGACAGGAAATTCTCCATGGCCATGCGCGTGGCAGATCCATTTTCCCTGAAAATTAACGGGGCGGATTTGAGGCTATTAAGCGTAGGCGGTTTTTTCTCTGCATTACCTACAAGATATAATCGGTTTTCCATTAATCCAATTTTGTCCACCGTGAAATGCTTGGGAAGTACGGAAACCAAGGCAAAATCCACCTCATTTTTTTCCAGATTTCTGATTACGGCGGCTTTATTGGTCACGTCCATAACCAAATCCACTCCCGGATTGCTTTCCATAAAACCGGATAGGAAATAGGGCATTACGTATTTTCCCGTGCTTACTACAGCAATCTTAAGGCGCCCGGCGAGGTTGCCACCAAACTCCATGGTTCTATAGTTTATGGAATTCACCTCATCAAGAATACGTTCAGCAGTAATAGCGATTTCCTTACCGAATTCCGTCAAAAAAAGTCGCCTCCCTACAACTTCCGTCAATGCAATCGGGAACTGATCCTGAAAATTTTTTAACTGAATGGATACGGCCGGTTGTGTCAAATGCAATTCCTCAGATGCTTTGGTAATACTTTGATATTCGGCTACTTTCTGAAATATGCGCAATTGGTGCAATGTATAGTTCATAAATAATTCTTATATTAAGAATAATAAATATAAATAAAAATTTATTTATATTTTGTTTCATCTTTGCGCAAAATCATAGAACAAATGTCTTTACGAACAACACAGGATTTAGATTCGGCCAACTATAAGAAAGCGCGTATGGCCTCTAGCCAAATCAACACCGTCGCCTATCTTATCATAGGTTTATGTTTTGGTGCTTTTTTAATTCTTTCGGCCATCAATGATTATTTGTTCTTCGAGTGGTTGTCAATGGGGGCTTTCATCGTCTTTGCACTTATTGGAATGCACTTTATTGGTCAAAAACAGATAAAACGTAATTAAGTTCATGATAGTGGATATCATGGTCAACACAAAACAGAAAAAACCGCAGCATTTGTCGCGCAGCTTCGTTACATGGGAAAAAAATTGCAAATCAACGTTGAGCCCTGGTTTTTCGTTGAAGAATAGCCTTAATGGACTTACACCTACTGCTGGATAATCTCACCAATCCTGCACTGTTATTCTTCTTTTTGGGAATAATAGCAGTGCAGTTGAAAAGTGATCTTGAAATTCCTCCCAACTCCTCAAAGTTTATTTCCCTCTATCTACTTTTTGCTATAGGGTTTAAGGGCGGCGTAGAACTCTCTCACAGCGAACTCAATATGGAGATTGTTTGGTCACTTCTCTTTGGTATTGTACTGGCCATTATTGTCCCCATCTACAGCTACTTTATATTAAGGCGAAAATTTTCGGTCCCAAATTCAGGTGCCATCGCTGCAGCATATGGTTCGGTCAGTGCCGTAACCTTTGTAACGGCCATATCCTTTCTAGAAATTGAACAGATCAATTTTGGTGGCCATATGGTTGCCGTAATGGCCTTAATGGAAGCACCTTCCATCATAATTGGTGTGCTCCTAATGGCTATTTTCAATAAGGAAAAACCAAAAAATGGTGATTTTAAGAAAGTCGTGCACCACGCGTTGACCAATGGTAGTGTTCTACTCATTTTAGGTAGTTTGGCTATTGGTTATTTCGCCAATGAGCATCAAGCACAGGACATTAAACCATTTACCACGGATATTTTCAAGGGATTCTTGGCGGTTTTCTTGCTGGATATGGGTATTTCCAGTGGTAAGAAACTAAATGACTTTGTAAAGAAGGGCTGGTTTGCATTACTTTTCGCCCTCATCATCCCTATTTTAAATGGAATCTTTGTTGCGTGGTTCACTCAATATATTACTGCAAACGAAGGGAACAGATTTTTATTTGCCATCTTAGCGGCCAGTGCTTCTTATATTGCCGTTCCTGCAGCAATGAGATTGGCAGCTCCCAAGGCGAATCCAAGTCTTTATTTGCCCATGGCATTGGCCATTACATTTCCTTTCAACATTACCCTAGGCATGCCACTTTATCTGTATATTGTACAAAATTTTTAGTGCATCACTATGGAAAAGCGCCGCTGTGGATGGTGCGTTGGCGACTCGCTCTATGAAGCCTATCACGACGAAGAATGGGGCGTTCCGGTCCATGACGATGCCACACTTTTTGAATTCTTGGTGTTGGAAACCTTTCAAGCGGGACTTAGTTGGATTACCATACTCCGAAAGCGTGAAAATTTCAGAAAAGCCTTTGACCATTTCGATTATCGAAAAATAGCCGAATACCCTCAAGCGAAAATCGATAGTTTGTTGCAAGATTCAGGAATAGTTAGAAACAAACTTAAAGTCAATGCCACTATATCAAATGCCAAAGCCTTTATTCAAGTTCAAAAAGAATATGGAAGCTTTTCAAAATATATATGGGGATTCGTAAATGGAACGCCCATTAAAAATGCCTTTAAAGATTATAAGGACGCTCCTGCCAAAACAGCATTATCGGATTCCATCAGTAAGGATTTGAAAAAAAGAGGCTTCAAATTTGTGGGCAGCACGGTTGTTTATGCTTTCATGCAAGCCACAGGTATGGTCAATGATCATGAAGTTAGCTGTTTTAGGTATTCCATGGTATAATCCCCAAACTTCAAATTCTTGATATTTCCCTATTTTTAGCCAGAATCAACTGACTAAACCCGTTTTGTATGGAATTCCTTACTATTGCCTCCTTTTTAGGATTTACATTATTGGTGGCTATCGTATCTTGGTATGCGACCAGAAAAACGGATGAAAGTTCAGCTGAGGGTTACTATCTTGGGGGGCGTACCCTAGGTGCCGTTACCATTGCGGGATCCTTACTTTTGACCAATCTTTCAGCTGAACAGATTGTTGGGTTAAATGGACAGGCCTTTGAAGAAGGCCTAATGGTTATGGCATGGGAAACACTTGCCGCCATTGCTATGGTCTTTACAGCAATATTTCTTCTCCCAAAATACATGAAAAGAGGGATTACTACCATTCCCCAATTCATTGAAAGTAGGTTTGACAAACAGACCAATGCTTTGCTTTCCATGCTTTTTCTATTCGCCTATGGTCTTGTTTTACTGCCTACCATTTTATATTCAGGTTCATTGGCGTTCAGTACCATGTTCGATTTACCCAGTGTTTTGAATATGGATTCTTGGAGCGTTATTTGGATATGCGTTTGGAGCATTGGTATTATAGGCATGATTTATGCCGTTTTTGGAGGACTAAAAGCAGTTGCCGTTTCAGATCTTATTAACGCCATCGGTCTGTTGGCAGGGGGTATCCTAATCCCCATCTTTGGCTTACTCCTAATCGGTGATGGAGACCTTGGGGCAGGTATAAAGACCCTTTGGAATTCCAATCCAGAAAAGTTTAAAATGATGGGAGCCGTCGATTCCTCCATTCCGTTTGGTACGGTTTTTACAGGAATGATGCTCGCCCAATTGTATTATTGGGGTACCAATCAATCTATTTTGCAGCGTGTCTTTGGAGCGAAAAGCCTTAAAGAAGGACAAAAAGGGATACTATTGGCGGCATTTGTAAAGTTTATTATCCCGATTATCGTTGTCGTACCTGGAATTATTTCTTGGCACGTCTTTGATGGTCAGTTGGAAAATCCCGACCAGGCCTACCCTGCTTTGGTCGCAAAAGTCCTGCCCGCGGCGTTGACCGGTTTTTTTGCTGCGGTGCTATTCGGTGCCGTCCTAAGTTCGTTCAATAGCCTTTTGAACAGTAGCGTTACCTTATTCGGGGTTGATCTCTACAAGTTTTTCTTTAAACAGACTGCTTCGGATACCGAAACCGTAAGGGCCGGTAAGAAGTTTGGCATTGGACTTGGTTTAATATCCATGATTATTGCTCCGTTTATCGCCAATGCCCCTGATGGGCTTTTCAGTTATATACAACAATCGTTGGGCAGTTTAAGTGTTCCTATATTGGCGGTGGTCATGGTAGGTGTTTTAACCAAAAAAGTGCCCGCCATTGGGGCTAAGGTAGTCATGATAGGTGGAGTTATCATGTATCTTATTAGCCTGCTATTTCTAGAACCCCATTTTAGGGAAAGTGCCGTACTGGCTGCTGAGGCCCAAGGCATTACCGATTTAGATCAATTGAGCGTTATAAAGGCTAGGGCCTATCCACACTATTTGCATGTTATGGGCATCTTATTTGTGGTCAATACTTTGGTGATGTTGATTTTTGGATGGTTACATCCCAAAAAAGAAATCACTGCTGAAGAAACAACCGATGCCATTGATATTAGTATTTGGAAATACGCCTTTGTAACCGGTGTGTTCATTACAGTATTGGTAATCAGCACCTACTTCATTTTCGCATAACGGATTCAGGAATTTTATGAGTAGAAATTGGTGGAAGGAAAGCGTGGTATATCAAATATATCCGCGTTCATTTAAGGATACCACAGGGGATGGTATTGGAGATATTCCAGGAATTATAGAAAAACTGGATTACATAAAATCCCTTGGTGTCGATGTCATATGGCTATGCCCCGTGTATGAATCCCCAAATGATGATAATGGATATGACATTAGTAATTACCGAAAAATATCCAAGGATTTTGGAGGTCAGGAAGTTTTTGAAACCCTCTTGGAACAAATGCACAAAAGAGGCCTGAAATTGGTGATGGATTTGGTAGCCAACCATACTTCTGATGAACATTCTTGGTTCAAGGAGTCAAAAAAATCGAAAGACAACCCCTATAGGGATTATTATATTTGGAAGGATGGCAAAGGTAATGGTCCCCCCACCAATTGGACATCTTTTTTTAACGGGAGTGCTTGGGAATATGATGAAGATACCCAGCAGTACTACTTGCATTATTTCACAAAAAAACAACCTGATTTAAATTGGGAAAATCCCAAGGTACGGAGAGAAATCTTTGACGTCATGGAATACTGGTTCAAAAAGGGGGTTGATGGTTTTCGAATGGATGTGATATCATTGATTTCAAAGCCGGCTGTTTTTGAAGACTCCCCGTATCCAAAATTCCAAGATACCATTATCAACCTATATGCCAATGGTCCAAAAATACACCAGTATTTACATGAAATGAACCAAAAGGTACTTTCCAAGTACGATATCATGACCGTAGGGGAAGGTCCGGGAATTGACCTCAAAAACGGGCTTCTTTATGTAGACGAAAAAAGGGAAGAGTTGGATATGGTCTTTCATTTTGACCACTTGTACATTGACTGTGGCGAAGGAGGAAAATATGACCCCGTACCCTATGATTTACCCAAGTTTAAAAACGTATTTTCCGATTGGGACGAAGCTCTAAAAAAAGGGGGCTGGGGCAGCATTTTTTTGGGCAACCATGATTTTTCCCGAATGGTTTCCCGCTTTGGAAATGACAGGGAATACCATGATGCCTCATCAAAATTACTGATCACCTTATTGTTGACCATGGGTGGTACGGTTTACCTATATCAGGGTGATGAAATTGGAATGACTAATGTTGCCTATCCCAATATTGGTCATTATAACGACGTGGAAACGTTGAATGCATGGTGCGAAGCTGAAAAAAATGGGCAGGACATGGATGCCTTTCTTACTATCGTACACTCGCAAAGTAGGGACAATGCCAGAACGCCCATGCAATGGAATGACCAGAGAAATTCAGGTTTTACTGAAGGAAAACCATGGTTGTCCATCAATCCAAACTATACTTCCCTTAATGTGGCTGCCCAAGAAACTTGTGAAACCTCCATTCTAAACTATTATAGGGATATTATCCAGTTCCGTAAGAAAAATTCAGTTTTGGTATATGGTGATTACGAATGTTTGCAAGAAGAACACCCTCAGTTATTTATTTACCGAAGGTGGGATGAAGCCTCTGAATTCTTAATACTTCATAACATGAGCAATGAACCTCAAAAATTTGCTGCCGATTTGAATGTGGAAAGGTTTATGCTTTGTAAAACCAATCTTGAAAATGTAACCCAGGATCTTTTTCATCTTCACCCTTGGCAGACCAAGATCTTGGTTAGGGTGGATTCATCAAATGTTGTAATTTAAGGCTATGCGACTTACAACTTGCACTGTCATTTTTTTACTGTTAACGAATGTTTTTTGTTTTGGTCAAAAGAAACAAGAACGGGAATTTAGAATTGACAAAGAGGAACTTCCGCAATCCATCCTTCCAGTTTTATCGCATCATTTAAATAATGTAAAACGATTGCGGTTCTACAAGGAATTGGATGGTAAAAAATCTTCCTATGAGGTAAAATTCAAAAAAGACAAACTGTTCTATAGTGTGGAATTTGACGAAAATGGAGCCTTGGAAGACGTGGAGTTCATCATTAGGGAAAATGACATCCCCCAGGAGACCTTGAATTCCATCAACAACCACCTCTTAAAAACCTACGGAAAATTCCGTATAAAAAAAATACAACAGCAGTACCTTAAGAACGGGACAGACGCGAAAACGGTCCTTAGAAATGCTTTTCAAAATCTAATATTGCCCGAAATCAATTATGAAATGGTCATTGCAGTGAAAGACAAGGAAGGGTATGGCGAATACGAGGTCACCTTTGATTCCAACGGACAACATTTGTTGACAAGAAAGTCAGCGGCACCTAAGTACGACCATGTCCTTTTCCAATAACTTTTTAGTGGGTATGCTATGGGTATGTCTGGGATGGGGTACCCTATATGCCCAAGAAAACCTCACGGCCTATTGGCAACCTTCTGCTGCAGTAAACTACGCCGTTTCGGAAATCTATTCGCACAATTTTTCCCTTCAAAATCGCAATTATATTTTTGACGATGAGGAAACACAATTGAGTGTTCGACAACTGGACCTCGTTCACTTCTCGAACCTCAAAGTACAGGACAACCAAAGCATTGCCCTAGGTGTTCTATATCGATTTAGGGAGACATTTTATGGCGGCGCCAATGAACTTCGCCTTACCCAACAATACAATATTACCTCAAAGCCCTTTGTGGTACGTTATGGCCACCGTCTCCGTACGGAACAGCGTATTACCTCGGTTCGGGTTACCCACAGATTTCGTTACCGATTTACGCTTGACCTTCCCCTGAAAGGTGAAAAGTTGGATGTTGGCGAACCGTACTTGGTAAGCAACATGGAAAGCCTCCTCAGTGTCGCCAAAGAAAAACAACCCCAATATGATGCCCGGTTTACGCTTCATCTAGGGTGGAAGCTTAGCGAACAAATGAAACTACAGTTGGGAGTGGAATATCGAACGGAAGACATTGCCCAAGACCTTCAGCATGTACTGTTCTTTCTGAGCGCATTAAACGTTTCGCTGTAAGAGTTGAATGAACTGTTCTCTTGGAATTTCCTCCGCCCCTAAGCTTTTTAAATGATCCGTGTACACTTGACAGTCGATAATAGCATACTCTTTTTTATCGAGTTCTTCGGCCATTTTAATGAATGCATATTTGGAGGCATTGGAAACGGTGCTGAACATACTCTCCCCACAAAAAACCTTTCCCAAATCTACGCCATAGAGCCCTCCTACCAGTTGGTCTTCTTGCCAAACTTCATAAGATTTGGCAAAACCCCTTTTATGGAGTTCCAAATAGGCCTCTTTCATATTTTTGGTAATCCACGTGCCCTCTTGTCCCTTGCGTTTTTGAATTGCGCAATAATTCAAAACTTCCTCAAAGGCTTCGTTTTTTGTTAGTCTAAACTCACCCCGTTGCAATAATTTGCCCATACTTTTTGATATTTTGACCTTGTCCGGGAACAAAACCATTCTCGGGTCGGGACTCCACCACAAAATAAGGTCATCATCATTGAACCAAGGGAAAATTCCGTTCTTGTACGCTGATAGTAATCGTTCTGGGGATAAATCGCCCCCAACTGCCAATAACCCGTCCGCATTGGCCATATCAACGGGAGGAAATTCCAAACGGTCATCCAAAAAATAGAGGGGAAGCCCTTTATTCTCCTTTTCCATTTGAAGCTTTTTTTACAAAATTATTGGAAATAGACTAAAAAAGCAGCAATCCTAAAATATAAATACATCCCCCGACGACCATAAAAAGCAAGGTATAAGGAAGAATTTCCTTGGCTTTTAACTTTGTAATGCCCAAAAGGGGCAAGGCCCAAAAGGGTTGGAGCATATTGGTCAATTGGTCGCCATAGGCCAAGGCCATAATGGCTTTTGGCAAAGGTACTCCCAACGCTAGGGCCGATTCCAAGACCAAGGGTCCTTGTACCGCCCATTGCCCCCCTCCGCTGGGCACAAAAATATTCACCAGGCCGGCACTTAAAAACGTGAAAATAGGCAAGGTGGTTTCTGTACTAATGGAGACGAAAAAATCAGAGATTTGATTGATCATACCACTCCCTCCCATAATGCCCATAATCCCAAAATAGAGCGGAAATTGAATTAAAATACCGGACACATCCCCTATGGCTTCTTCAACCGCCCTTAAAAAATTGGAAAAATTCCCATGAAGAACAATGGCCAGTCCCAGCATAAAAAAGTTCAATAGATTGGGGGTCAGGTTCAGTTGCTTTAAAAAAGGAAGGTATTGTACCAAAAAAGCAATTAAAATCAAGACTCCAAAAAAGACGGAAAACGTTTTGGAGTGATCAAGTCGTTCGGCCCCTTGATGTTTCTTGGAACCTATGTTTTTGAAATGGTAGATATTAAGCTTCTGCTCCGTTGGTTTTACCCGCTTTCCAAGATAATAGGACAATGCCGTGATAGCGATCAATACGGTTAGGAAGATGAGGATATTGGACCAACTAAAAATAGTTTCCGAAGTTGAAATGGCGACCGGCAAATTAGCCGTCAATGATGGGGCTTGAAAACTTGACATTAATTCGGTCAAATGCCCTGCCTCTGAAACCTTTAACGGGGCCGAACCGCTAATTCCCCCATGCCAAACCATTAATCCGGCGTATCCACAGGCTCCTATCAAAGGGTAGCTAATGGGAATGTTTTTTGCTTGGGCATATTCCCCTACCTTTCTTGCTAACAATGCACCAAAAATCAATCCTAAACCCCAGTTGAAAAAGGAAACCAATAAAGTTGAAAGGGTTACTAAAACAGCCGCATTGGCTGAGTTTTTGACCAATCCCGTCAGTTTTAAAATCAAAAGCTCCATGGGTTTGCTCAATACCAGTACATGCCCAAGCACCAAAATTAACATCATTTGGTAGGCAAACACCAGTAACCCATTGTTCCAAACCCCTTGTTCCCATAATTTGAGGATATGAAACAATTGATTCCCGTCTTCCGAACCTTGTCCAAACAGCAAAGCCAAGACAATGGTCAATACGGTCAGTAAAACAGCAATGGTGAAGGGCGAAGGAAGAAAACGCCGAAAACCATGTTCTATGAGCTTTGATAAGCTCATGGATTAGAAAGGAAGGTCGTCGTGGTCTTCTTCTGAGAATTCTTCAGCAGGTTCAAAAGCTTCCATGGGTGGTACGGGAGGCATTTCTTGGTTGTCTGCCGCCGTCACCAAATTCTCAATTCGCCATCCTTGGATGGAATTAAAGTATTTGGTCTCCCCTTGTGGGTTTACCCATTCTCGACCCCTAAGATTGATGCTTATTTTTACCAGTTGCCCAACTTGATAGGAATTCAGCAAATCGGTTTTGTCCTGAACAAATTCTACTAGAATATGCTGTGGATATTGCTCTTCCGTGGTCACAACCAACTCACGCTTCCTAAACCCGTTGTTCCCATAGGTTTTGGTTTCGTCTATCATTTTTATCCTTCCCTGAATTTCCATAAGTGTGCATTTATAAGTAGTCAAAAATAGGGAAAATGAAAAGGGCAACAAAAGCCATTTTTTAGGCTTTTTCAACAAAAAAAGCAATTGCTCAATTCAAAAAAATAGCATCCAAAATATGGAACACCGTAACCTAAGGTTTGAAAAAGTTTTGTAACAGATGATTCTTCAAATAAAAAGATGATACCAAAAAAACTCCGCTGATAGGTTCAAATGACCAAAGCTTGATGCAAAGTGTTTCAGACCGTGATCCCATTTATCTTCAATCGCTTCAAACACCTACATCATAAGAGAGTCGCTTCTTTAAACCTGTTCCCGTCAATTCACGACATTTTAACTGCGACAATTTTGTCCTGATTTATAGGGCAAGTCATATATGGTATAGCGCAATTCTACATTTGCCCCAAAAAATGGGAAGAACCCTGTTCACTCCCAAATAACATAGTAAATGAAGTACGGATTTCGCTCTTTGCCCTTTTGTGTCTTTTGTGCCACTATTTGGATATACACCCTATCATATTCCCAGGAACTGGATTTGCAATCCTATATCGAATTGTTCAAAAAAGACAATATCGATTTACAACAAAGTGCAAAACAGGTTCTGATAGCAAAAGAGGAGACCAAAATGGCAAAATCCGCATTATTGCCAAATGTCAGCATTAATGGGTTTTATCAACGGGACTTCAATAGAAATTTTCTCTTTATCAACGATTTTGATGGAAGCATAACAAGGTTAAGAACCAACTTCAACAATAGTGTGAGTGCTAATGCCGTACTCAATCAGACGATCTTTGACCCCACCGTTTTCTCCGCCTCCAAAATCGCAAAGCTTTATGAAGATATCAGTGGGCTAAATGATGAATACCTTAATAGTGAGCTTATCGCACAGGCTTCCGCTTTATATTGGCAGGCCGTTTTTACCAAAGCAAGTGTCGCGGTACTCGACGAAAATACAAGTTTGGCCAAAGCGCAATTGGCACAGATAAGGAAACTGTACACCGAGGGCACTGTGAGTTATTTACAGGTACAGCAGGCCGAGGTTTTTTACAAAAAAACCCTCCCACCCCTTCAAAATGCCAAAAATCAATTTTCCAAATTGATGGACGACCTCAAAGTCTTGGCCAATATACCCCCTGCCGAACGCATCGTTCTAACGGATAATCTCGAAACCATAGGCCTCAACAACGTCATATATTCCGATGATACAGGTATTGAGGGACAACCGAAGCTTAATACCTTAAAAAAGGAGGTTGCGCTCGCCGATCGGCAAATTAAACTCAACAAGAAATTCTGGTATCCAAAGCTCAATCTTACCGCAGCTTACAATTATGACGCCCAGGCCAATGATTTTGATTTCAGTGTCAACGAAAACAAGTTATTACTTGTGCAACTGGGAATCACTATGCCCATCTTCTCAGGAGGCAAGAATAGCGCTAAAATTGCCAAGGCTTCCATTGAACGGGAAACGGCAGAACTCAACTTGGTTAAGACAAGACGGGATTTGAGCAATCAACTTCGTACGGCCAAAAACAATTATAACAGTGCCCTAACCAATATTAAGACGTATAGGGAAACCATATTGCTGAATGAGCGTGAAACAGAAATCTTCAAAAAGCAACTTAGCTTGGGTGTTGTCACTACCGTTGAATTCAAGGAAAGCCGATTGCGGCTTACGCAATCCAGGTTGGAGCTGTTAAGCTCCTATTTGGATTTACATATTGCCCAGCTTCAAATTGTGCGGATAACGGGCTCTCCAATAGCAAATCCTAAAATGTAACGTATCAAAAAATGAAGAAAATCAAGTGTTCATCAATGTTGGTCATTCCATGTTGCCTATTTCTGGGCTGTTATTGGCCGGAAACCGCGCAGGAAACCGCTAAGGAAGAACCTATCAAGGTAAGGGCAATAGCCTTAAAAGAGAGGCCCTACAACGAAACAAAACGCTATCATGGGGAACTGCAATTTTCAAAATCCTCAGGTTTTGTCGCGCAACAATCGGGAATAGTAACCCAATTAAATGTCAGGCCCGGTCAAAAAGTACAACGCGGCGAGGTTGTTGTGATATATCCCCCATTAAACCATCACTTGCAGGTGGATCAGGCAAAGATTGAACAGCGCAAACTGGCCCAGGATTACGAACGGCAACAAGAATTGTATAAGGCAGGAGCCGTTTCCAAGGTATCGGTAAATGCTTATAAAACTCAATTGGATGTTCTGACAAAAACCATCCAGCAATTGCAAAATAGGAACACTATCAGGGCACCTTTTTCAGGAATCATTACTCAGGTACCGGTTAAAACCGGTGAGGAAGTTGGCATGGGTCAAGCCCTATTCAGCATGGCTAAAACAGCCAACCTAGCTGTAAATTTCTACGTACCGCCAAAAGACATTGCCCATATGGCAGTGGGGACAACAACCTATTTGACTCTTCCCGATAAAAAGATTGAAGGAAAAATCACAAAGACATCCCTGCAAATGGATTCGAGACGAAAGGCATTTCTAGTCACCGCCTCATTCAAAAATGAAGGGGTCTCGTTTACCGGCAACCATGTTGAAATAGCATTGGAAACAGGACCTTCACTTTCCGGTATTTGGATTCCTGTAGAATCATTAAAACAAATCGGAAACAGACATTATGTGTTTATCATCAGCAATGGTAAGGCCTTGGAAACCGATGTGAAAATAGGGCTACGAAATGAGAGTTCCGTACAGATCGTCGAGGGAGTGAAAGTAGGGCAACATTTGATAACCGCCGGGTCAGAAAAAGTGGAAACAAATAGTCCCGTTTTAACCATTCCGTAAGTAGTCCAGTTATGAAAGTCACCCATTTTGCAGTATCCAGACCGGTAACCACCTCAATGGTTTTTTTGGGACTGTTGCTTTTCGGCTTTATGTCGTATGTAAAACTTCCCGTAAACCTGATGCCAGAGGTCAATCTGCCGGCCATGGTCATTATAACGGACTATCCCGGAGCAACCCCTGGTGAAGTGGAAACTGAGATTACCAATCTACTTGAAAAAGAAGTCGCCACTATCAATGGACTAAAACTCATGCAGTCCTACTCCATGCCCAATATGTCCATGATTATCGTACAATTTGAATTGGACAAAGACCAGGATAAGGCCATGGCCGAACTGCGCAACAAGATAGACCTGGTGGTTTCCTTTTTGCCGAAAGAGGCCAAATTGCCATTCGTCCGAAAACGCTCCAAACCCTTATTGGCACCTTTTAGTATGAACAGTGGTTCCGTGGTGGATCTCATCATCACCGGAAATGTGGATGCGAACCAACTCTATCAACTATCGAGGCGAGAAATCAAGGATAAAATTTCACGTATCGACGGGGTGACCAAAATTGAGTTCAATGGTGGAAAATTGCGTGAAATTCAAGTAGAGGTCGACAAGAACGGTCTTTATGGTTTGGGCATGAACATTACCGCCGTAGCCACGCAATTAAAGGACAACAATGTGGATATGTCCGGTGGTGATATCGTCAAGGAGGACCGCGAATCCATCATAAAGACAGGCAACAAATACAACTCCGTGCAATCCGTAAAAGACACCTACATCACCACCCCTTACGGAGAAAAGAGACTAACAGATTTTGCTGTAGTAAAAGACACCTTCCAACGCACAAAAAATGATGCTTTCTTCTACGATGGTATTGAAAAAAAAGAACGGAACAATATTGTGGGTATAGGGGTACAGAAGAGTAGTTCAGCAAACGCAGTATCCATAGCCAAAGCGGTAAAGGAGCTCGTTCCCGAAATTCAGAAAAACCTACCCGAGGGGGTGACGCTAAGCCTACCATTTGACTCTTCGGAATATATTGAAAGCTCGGTGAACGATGCCATGATGAATGTTATTCTAGGTATCATCGTCACAGGATTGATCTTATTTTTATTTGTAAACAATATCAAGGCCACGGTAATCGTAAGCATCTCCATTCCCGTATCACTTATTATCAATTTTTTGGCGATGCGACTCTTTGATGGATCGCTCAATATGCTGTCCTTGATGAGCTTTGCCGTGGCCATCGGGGCTTTGGTTTCCAACTCCATCGTGGTCTTGGAAAACATTCTTCGTATCAAAAAGGAAGGCTTACCCATAAAGGAGGCCTGTGTTACCGGTACCCAAGAAGTTTTTACCGCAGTATTGGCCTCGACAGGCACAAACTTGGTGGTATTTTTACCCATTGCTTCCATGAATTCCATAGTGGGTGCCTTCTTTAGGGAATATGCGTTGACCATTTCATTTGCCACTATTTTTTCGCTTCTGGTCTCTATTACATTAACCCCAATGCTTGCTTCACTTTTACTAAAGAACGATCCCAAACCCTCCAGGTTTTCAAATTGGATCATAACATCATTTGAAAGACTACAGGAGGCGTATGAAAAATCATTGCGAAGGTTGATGTCAAGAAAACGGAATCCCATCATCCTTTTTGCGGTGATGTTCTTTTTCTTTATCCTGAGCATGGGACTGCTGTGGGAAATTGGATTTGAGTTCGAACCGGAATCGGACAATGGGGATTTGTTTGTAGAACTTGAAATGCAACCGGGAACCTCCATTGAGAAGAACAGGGAATTGACCAAACTGGTCGAACAGAAGATTGCCGCATATCCCGAAGTAAAGGCAGTACTGAGTATGTTGGGCAGTAAAAACTCCTTTACCACCGGCTCCAATTATACCAATATCTCCCTAAAGCTGAACAAAAGTGTGGAACGGGAGCTGTCGAATGCCCAAATTGGAGAGAAACTATTGAATGACCTCCAGGATATTCCTGAAATAAAACCCGTGGTAGCAACTACAAGTTCCGAAGAAAGTGGTGATCTGGGGTTCTCCTTAAAATCCAATAATACCGCACAATTGTCCCGGGCAAATGATCGGATAATGGACCTTTTGAAAGATGTGGAGGGACTAATTTCATTTGAATCAAGCCTTCGAAATGGTCCACCTTTGCTTCAGTTCAAGCCCAATAAGCGCTTATTGGCCGAGTTGGGCATCTCGGTCAATGAACTGGCGCTGGTCATTCGGAGTGCCATCACGGGAATCAAGGCAACGGTGATGAGTGAAAACGATGTAGAGTACAACATCAACATCAAGGTGCCTGTTTCACAGGCCAATTCGGTTGATGATATCAAACAGCTCCCTGTCCATACAGGTACAGGAATGTTTACTGTTGGGCAGTTGGCCGAAGTATCCTATGAAACCGCCCCTGCCCAGATTCTTCATAAAGAAAAGTCAAAAACAGCGGAGTTCAGTGCTACCTTGGCCCCTGGCCATATTATGGGAGATGTTAGAGCGGTCATAGATGCAAAGCTTAGCGAAGTAACCCTGCCATCAGGTGTAGATTTTCAATGGAGTGGCAATGTGGAGGAATTGGACAATACCGTGGCCGATATGACAATCACTTTTCTATTGGCACTGGTACTGATGTACATGTTGTTGGCCTCACTTATGGAAAGTTTGTGGCAACCCCTAGTCATATTCACTACCGTGCCCATGGCCTTGATCGGGGTTTTTGTGATCATGTATTTTGCCGGCACTACGATGAACATCATGTCCTTAATGGCCATTATCACGCTACTTGGACTGGTAGTCAATGACGATATTTTGATTCATGATTATACTGAACAGTTGATGCACAAGAAAAAAATGGATATTCATAGTGCAACCCTACTTTCGGGCAAGACCAAAATGAAAGCCGTTATCATGACCACGGTCGCCATTATATTCGGGATGCTACCCAATGCCATCGGTCTGGGGGACGCAGGAGCGGAGTATAGAATTCCCATGGGTATCGTGACCATTGGTGGGATGATTACCTCCACCGTACTGACCTTGTATTTGATCCCCTCCCTTTTTTACATCATTAGAAGCAGAGGAGGAAAAAGACTGCAACATGAAACCACCAAAACTTGAAATCGCTAAATTTTCTCTAGTAATGATCTTTTTTTTGATTGGAATGATAATCATGCTACTGAATAAAATTGAAAATACCTGGATTTGGATTGGCTACATCAGCGTTTGGTGGTGGGCGGAAGCGAAAATAGCCAAGAATCTTCATATTAAACTTTGGGTCTGGGTACTCATTTTGACTCTAATTCTGGTCATGGATGCACTTGTGATTCTGTACTTTGTTTAACAATAGGTGTACACAATTAAAGAAGATGATGCAAACATCCTATGCTTTTCCCCTCCTATCTTAAAACTATAAATCAAGGTATTAAGTAGTATACGTGGTGTAAAGACGGAAAACAGTACTTCATTTTTTATGGGCTTTAATGTTACATTTGCCCTATGGATATCTTAAACATTACACCCTTAATGAGCCTTGCCGTAGGGGTGTTATTATTGGTTTTTATCCTGTTCCGAAAGTCCGGTCTTGGCAGTGAAAAAAGGCTTCGCCATATTTTGGCGACACTCGTGTTCTATTTTGTTTTTGTATCCTTTGACTATTATACTGCTTTGAGCGAGAGCGGGAGCAATTGGTATTTTGGAATATCCTATATGTTCCATCACCTGATAGGGTTGCTCTTCTATTACTTTATTGCCTTGTTGTTAAAATTACCGGTTGCCTTTAAAAAATGGGTGTTTATTGTGATAGGCCTTACCCTTTTAAGGTGGTTCTTCTTCTATCCGCTTTTTGAATACGAAAATATTGATGCATTTTTTGCATCGATACAGACCTCAGGATATGATGAGTGGTTGTTCTTGGAATACCTCCTGGTTACCTTACTTAATATTTGTTTCTTCTTCCTGGCATTTTACCGGTTTAGGAAGGCGCCCACAGCGTTAATCCTCACCAAGGATGAAAAGCTCAAGTACAAATGGGCCAAATTGATATTGATTGCGCTTGTCATTTTGCAACTAGGGATGTTCATTAACCTTTTGGTCAACGGATATACTCTGGACACCTATCAAATCTCCATGAAGTTCGAATCCTTATTGATCGCTATTTTCTTTTTCATTTTCGCCTATTCCATTATGCATTTTCCCGTTTTTGCCTTTTCTGGGGATTTTGAAGATCTACCGGAAGAAACCAAAAAGAAGTACGCAAAGTCCTCATTAAAGGACTCCACTAAACTCTTTGATGAAATAAGCGAACTTGTCAAGGAAGAACAATTGTATCTGGATTTCGACTTGAAATTAAATACATTATCTGAAAAGTTGGGAAGTTCCGTCCATCATGTTTCGCAGGCAATCAATCAGAATTCGGGTATGAGTTTTCCCGATTTCATCAACGGTTTTCGAATTGAGGAGGCAAAAAAACGACTGCTTATACCAAAACCGGACACCATTTTTGCCATATCGCTGGATGTGGGGTTCAATAGCAAAGCAGCATTCTACACGGCCTTTAAAAAAATGACCTCCCAAACTCCCACAGAATTTAAGAAGGCCTCCAAAAGTTAGCTTCTATGGCAATCCTATGGATATTAAAATTGCCTTGCCAATGATTCGAGGCATTTTTTATGTTCAGTATTATAGGGAGCGGCATTCTTGTAAATGGATTGGGCTACGTTTGACCAAAATTCATGAAACGATAGCCTATGAAAGTTTTAAAAGGAATCACTGTACTTGTGGTATGGATATCAATCACAAATTTGACCGCCCAAAACAATCCGTTGACTGGAAAGTGGGAAGCGGAGTATGAGGAGAACAACGAGAAATCCTATGTGACCTATGAATTCAGAAAGGAAAATAGAAAACTCATTTGTTATACCACCTATTTTAAAGATGATAAAGGTCAAGGGGAAGAATATGAATCATTGGCAATAAAGGATATACTATTTGAAGGGGGAAAAGGCAACGGAAAGTTTATGCTTGCTTATGAGGGGAAACACTATGAGGTGAGGGCTAACCTTACCTTAAGGGATAGCAATACCTTGGTGATAAGCTATTCGGCCTGGGGGTATTCCGATAGCGAAACTTGGAAGCGGTTAAAATAGCATTACATGATCAACGGACAGCAAAAAATTGATAAGGAAAAGGTTTGGAAAGCCATCCGAAAACGTCTCGATTCCAAAGGGGTAACCATACGGTCCGTGCTCTTACAATTCAAATGGAAACTGATTTTTATATTCCTCCTAATTTTGTTGGAATCTGCCATGGAGTTGCTGCTTCCTTTGTTCATTGGTTTTGCGATAGACGATGCCCTTAATGGAACCTATATAGGTGCCATTCAACTTGGTGTATTGGGCTCATTCATCATTTTGATAGGTGGCGGGCGGAGGTTTTTTGATTCAAGAATATATGCCAAAATATATCGCAGGCTGGGCAGTGCAACACTATTGAACATCGAAAAAGACCGGACCTCCGTAAAATCCGCAAGACTTGGTATGGTCAATGAGATTGTAGAATTTTTTGAAAACTCCTTCCCCTTGTTGGTTTCCACCCTTATTGGGATGATAGGCGTGGTCATCATTATTGCAAGTCTTAATCTTAATGTATTTGTTGTGGGCCTTATTGCCTCATTTATGGTCTTCCTCATTTATTTTTTAACCAGTAATAGGACCACTTATTTGAATAGTGCCTTTAACAATGAGTTTGAAAAACAAGTAGATGTTATTGCAATAAATGATAATTCATCGCTGGCTACCCATTTAAAAAAACTAATGAAATGGAATATTAAGCTATCTGATTTGGAGGTGTTTAATTTTTCAATGTCGTGGTTGATCCTAATGACGTTTTTGGTACTCTCCATAGTTTTCTCAGTAAGCTCGGGAAATGTAGCATACGGGACTTTATTTTCCTTAATCATTTATGTTTTTCAATACATGGAGAGTGTCATTGCATTACCGGCGTTTTACCAGAATTGGTTGCGACTGAAAGAAATAAAGCAGCGTTTGGAACATCTTTGATATTGACATTTTGGAGGAGTATACCGAAACCTTGGATGAAAAAACCCAAAGGGTAGGGAACTTTCCATATTCCCAACCGTTATTATGGTATTCCAAAAAAGGCATAAGCAATCGCCATAGGACCAGTATACGCTTCCCCTTATTTCTTACATGGGTATATTGCCAATAATATGGGCCCAATGGCGTTTGTAAGTCGGGCTTAAGCCTATTACTTATAAATCCTTTTCCAGTATCTTTATCTACAATACGTTTTCGTATGAAGTTCAATCCAAAGAGGCGCACTTCCAATATTTTTTTACTTGTTTCCGCATTTATTGTTGTGAGCCTAATATTATGGAACACCAACAGCTTCTTTGAAACATTCAAGGAGGAGGAACGCCTAAAAATGGAAAATTGGGCGGCTGCGGAATTGGAAGTACTTCAATCACCCATAGATCAAGAACTAGGGAATTTACCCCTGATTATTATGGGTAACAATACGTCCACTCCCATGATTTTAGTAAATGAGGAAGGTTCTTTAAAAACACATAATATCCCTCCCGAAATTGCCGAGGATTCCCTTAAAATACAATCACTCATCAAAAAGTTTGCAGGCGAAAACCAGCCCATAGAAATCATTCAAGGCGGAGATCTATTACAAACCCTGTACTATGGAAATTCCGAAGTCCTGAACAAACTCAAATTTTATCCCGTAGCACTTCTATTGATCATCTTTTTATTTGGAGCGGTCATCTTTTTCTTTTTCAAGACCAACAAGGCCTCGGAACAGAATAAACTTTGGGCAGGTATGGCAAAGGAAACGGCCCATCAAATAGGAACTCCCCTTACCTCATTACTGGGATGGAACGAACTGCTAAAGAACGAAAAAATCAACCCGGAAATCACCAAGGAAATTGAAAAGGACATTGATCGGTTGCAGACGATTACAGAGCGTTTTTCAAAAATTGGGTCTATCCCAGAACTGGAAGTATATGATATTGTATCGGAAACCAAAAAAGCCTTCGACTACCTTAAAAAAAGGAGCTCCAAGCTGATTCATTTTACGTTCACTTCTCAAATCGAGGAGCTGCCCGTGTTCCTGAATCTCCCTTTATATAATTGGAGCATAGAAAACTTGGTCAAAAATGGCATTGATGCCATGAAAGGAAAAGGGAATATTGCCATCCAAATAGAAACCTCCGGAAATCAGGTTCATGTCCTTATTTCAGATACGGGTCATGGAATACCAAAAAGTGATTTTCAAACGATTTTCAACCCCGGTGTCACTTCAAAAAAGAGGGGTTGGGGGCTTGGCCTGTCATTAGTTAAAAGAATCATAGAAGAATATCATAAAGGGAAAATTAAAGTACTTTCGTCAAGTAAGGAGGGTACCATTATGCAAATTTCCCTACGAACAGGCTAGCCATGTCAAAGGTCAAAAGAGTCATAATTAAAGAAGCGGCCATCACCAACAATTGCCCTGAATGTTATAACCAGGAGCTACAGCTCACCTTTTTTCAAAAACATACCTATACCGCCTTTTTCCATAGAACAACTGGTGAAGTTACCCATGAGATTACCTGTAAAAAATGTGGGTCCAGGATTTATCCAGTAAACTGGACGCCAGACATTGAACGGGTTTTTGAGTATTTCAACAAATTGGTAACACCGGATAAAGCTTCCATCAGGTTTACCACATTATTCTACGTACTTATGATGGTGGCTATTGCCCTGGTCGCTGCTGGAATCTATTTCTATTTGGAAGGAATGCCCTAAAGCTTTTGTCGGATACGGGCCACAACCGACTCAAATTGTTCCGGGGTTAATCTTACCTTATGCTGAAATGTTGCATTTTGCATCGTGTGCAATGGAATCAAATGTACGTGTACATGGGGAACTTCAAGTCCTATTACGGTGAGCCCCACCCGTTCGCATGGAATTGAAGCCTCAATGGCCATACCCACCTTTCTGGAAAAAGCCATTAGTCCCATGTACGTTTCTTCATCAAGGTCCAAGAGTTTATCTACTTCTTTTTTTGGAACACAAAGGGTATGCCCTTCAGCATTTGGATTGATATCCAAAAAAGCAAAATAGTTATCGTCTTCTACGATTTTATAACTGGGAATCTCTCCGTTAATGATTTTAGTAAAAATACTGGCCATGGTCATGAAATAAAAAGTCCTGTTCGTCAATGGCGAACAGGACTAAAATAAAACTTTTCCCTGGGTATTTACTCCCTTGTTATTTCTAAAATCTCAAACTTTAAAGTACCATTGGGGACTTGAACCTCTGCGATATCACCTACGGATTTACCCAAAAGTCCCTTTCCTATGGGCGAGGTGACGGAAATTTTTCCTGCTTTTAAATCGGCTTCACTCTCGGCCACCAAGGTATACTTCATTTCCATCTTATTAGCTTGGTTACGAATTTTAACGGTGGACAGGACCAAGGCCTTGGAGGTATCCAATTGGGATTCATCAATGATTCTAGCATTGGCCACGATCTCCTCCATTTTGGCAATCTTCATTTCCAAAAGACCTTGCGCTTCTTTGGCAGCATCGTATTCCGCATTCTCGGATAAATCCCCTTTATCCCTAGCTTCGGCAATGGCCTGGGAAGCTTTTGGGCGTTCCACATCCCTAAGGTGATCTAATTCTTCTTTTAGTTTTTTTAATCCTTCTTCGGTATAGTATGAAATTTTAGACATGACGCTTCCGTTTAATACAAAAAGACGCTGGGGAAAATGATTATTCTCCCAACGAATTCGCTTTATTTAATTGAAAAATCCTCTGCTTTGACCGTGCTTGCACAGCTTTTAGCGAGGATTTAACGCAAAGATACATAAAATTTAGTGATTTTTATCCAAAATAAGCCCCATGAAAAAGCTTTTCTTACTGATTTTCATGACGTTACTGTTTTCCTGTGAAAGTGATGGTCCCAATAGAAATCCGTTCTTGCCCGACGTTAATTTTAGGTTCGACCTCAATCTCAACCTTCCTTTATATACGGATTTAAATAACATTGGGAACCCTATTTATGTTCCAAACGATGGGGTCGGCATTCGAGGGGTTTTTGTGATGAGAACCGGACCGGACAATCAATTTGTTGCTTGGGAAGCCAACTGTCCCAACCATGCACCCAATACTTGTTCTACCATGATATTGGAGGGGCAAAATGTACGCTGCCCCTGTGACGATTTTGAGTACAACCTCTTTTTTGGGCAATTGCTCAACCCTCCTGAGGATGGTGGTCGGTTTTTTAATCTTCAGCCCTACCGGGCAGTTTTGGCCGGTAATTCCGTGATTATTTCCAATTAGAAACTACATCACACCTAAAATTTTATCCATCACCCAACTGGTATGCAGCCCAGAACCCCCTTGTGATGGATGTTCGCCTTTACCGAATAGGTGCTTTCGGATGTTCTCCACGTGGTATTGATGCAGGTGCTCCGGGTGTTCGATAAATTCAGATTGATTTCCCATATCAGAAATCAATTGCAAAGGTGATTCATCCAAAACCGAGAAATGAATTTCACCTCTTGCACCTAAAATTTCGACTTTATCAATGGGTTGGTAGCTACCAAAATTCCAAGCACCTGAACCCGTAATGCCGTTTTTATGCTTCCAGCTTCCAGAAATCGTATCATAGGCAGAATACAATCCCTGCTGATTGCTGGCAATACCCGAAGCTTCAACGATATCACCCAATAGATAGGTAAATAGGTTGAGGCCATGACTGGCCAAATCATCAAAATAACCGCCTAGAGCAACGTTGGCATCGGTGCGCCAATTATAATCCCCACTTTTGTCCAATGGACTTGAGGTTCGGGTCTTCACCCAATGAATGTGGCGCACTTTTCCAATACGTCCTTCATCGAGCCATTGCTTCACCCTGTTGAATCTTGGCAAGGATCGGCGATAGTAGGCAATAAACAAAGGGATTTTCCTTTGATCAAAGGCATTATAGATCTCAAGACTATCGGCATGGCAAGGGGCCATGGGCTTTTCAATACAGCAGGGTTTTCCCGCTTCCGCCACTTGCAAACCATAGAGCTTATGGGTGTCTGGAGGGGTAGCAATATAGATTGCATCAATTTCAGGGTTATCAATAACCTCTAAAGGGTTTGTGGTCCAATTGGGCACACTATGCCGATTTGCATAATCCTCTGCTTTTTCCGCATCCCTGCGCATGACCATCGCGAGCTCAAAGTCCTTGGTCCTTTGATAGGGAGGACCACTTTTAATCTCGGTAACATTCCCACAACCAATAATCCCCCAGCGGATTGTTCTTTTACGAAAGAAAGGTTCGCTCTCCATGATCGACTTTTGCCAAAAGTAAAAAGAAAACACCCTTCACTACGGGAATTAACTGAGGGAACTAGACCAATTGTATGGCCCATCCATCAATTCCAGGTCTTGAGACCATTGAAGGACTAAAAATCAATCCCTGAATAGATTAGATGCTCCCAAGATAGAGGGGTGGTCTCCAATCCCACGGCTTTTAACCAGTTTAAAAACTGTTCCACGCGGTCGGATTCAATCCTACCCCAATTCCTATCTTCCCCGTATGCCGGGATGGTTTCCAATTGACTGGTCAATAAATCAATATCCCTATCCTGTTTAGCAACATGTGGCTGAAGGATAGCAACAGCTTCTTCGGGTTGATGTTTAGCATATAGAAATCCCTGCTTTGTAGCCTCAACAAATGCTCTGTATATGGATGGGGCATAATCCACCTTCTTTTTTGATGCCATAATCACTGGGGAATATCCATAGGGAATGTCATAATCGGCCAGGCGAAAGCCTCTTAGTTTTATCCCCTTACCTCTTGCCTGAACACCTTCCCAGTTGGAGAAAATCCAAGTGGCATCATATTTTTTGCTCAAAAGGGTCTCCCAAATTCCCAACTTGTCGGGATATACCAATTCTATGTCGCCTTTTCCGCCATCATTGACAATCATCTGACGGACGATTTCATCTTCATACCTTGCTTTGTACGACGCATAAGAGTGACCATCCAATTCTTTAGGCCGTTGAATTGGACTATCATCCAGCACCACGATCTCACTCAAATCTTCCTGAAACAATGTGGCAATAGCCACTGCGTTAAAGGGTTGCTGTTTGGTTTGATAACTAATGATGCTTTCCAACGGACACAGCGCCATATAGGCTACTCCCATTTCTACCTTCTTTGCGGGAGTAAGCGTATAATTATCATCTTCCGGATTCAAGAGGACAACTTTTAGTCCCAACTCCTCATAAAATCCCAGTTCCTGGGCTACAAAAAAACCAATATGATTGGTATTTGGTGTCCAATCCAAAGCTAATTTCAAAGTCTTCATATGCTAAAAATTTAAGGTGGCCCCTACCAAGAAGTTAGTCCCTGCCTGAGGATAGAAAAAGGATTCCTCAAAGAACACATACCCATTATTTTCGTATTCCGCATTAAAAATATTGTTGATTTGAGCCGTCAAAACCAATGATTTTAGGATGGCAATTCCGGGAATGGAATATTGCAGATTGACATCATTAACAAAATAGCTTTCCAGTGGATTGCTGTCTTCATTGGTCATAAATTGCTCCCCTACATATTTTGAGAACAAACTGGCCCTAAACGTATCGGAAATACTGTAGGTGAGCACATTGCCCGCAACAAAATCCGGTGAAAAGGAAATATTGGTATTCCCTAGATTGGTAAAACCTCCATTTCCATCTTCCACCAAAAAGTCAATATTCTTATTGGAGCTCAATGCAATATTGGGTCGAATGCTCCATTTGTTCCATTGAACGTTGACATCCACTTCGAGTCCCAAACGATAGCTTTGCCCACTGTTGGTCCGTATTGGAAAACCTACGTTATCCAATTCCCCTGTCAATACCAACTGATTTTCGAAATCCAGGTAATAGACATTGGTATTCAGTTGAAAGTGCTGTGAAACGTAGCGCCATCCCAATTCAAAATCATTGACGCTCTCAGATTCCGGGGAACCGGTTTCAAAATCGACCCTAGCAGGCTCACGATTGGCCCTCGCATAGGACAAATAAATACTGTTCTTATTGTTAGGTCGGTACGTTATTCCAGCCTTGGGATTGAAAAAGGTATATTGCTCGTCAACATCCAGGTTGGCAATACCATCAAAAGTAAAATAGCTGCCAGCAGCTTCATAGTTTATGGTTCGTACCTGAAGATCTCCGAAGAGTGAAAATTGTTCGTTCAATTGCAAAGAGGCCTTGGCATAGGCATTAAAATCCCTTTTATCGGTTCCATTGTCATAAAATCGAAACGGAAAGGAAGGCAGCTGTCCAAACTCCACAGCGGTTACCTCCCCAAACTGCTCCCCATCATACCTGTTCCATGCACCTCCAAAAGTGGCGTTCAACTTATCCCCTCGATAGAGTACGCTGAACACGGTTCCGTAGAAGTCACTGTTGAGATGTCTTCTTGTGGTGAGATCGGTTCTATCAATGGTTTCCCCACCGGACTCGAAGGTAGGTAATCCATAAAAAGTCAAATCAGGATTGGAAAAACTGGGATCCGATTCCAAATACTGTTCAAAAAACCCTCGACTGTTGGTATAGTGCAAGGATAGGTTCCCTGTCCAATTTTCATCGAATTGTTGGGTAATATGCAACTGAAAATGGTCTTGCTTATAATTGTCCGTCTGCCTGTCGTAGAACTGTGTGTTCCCATCCCCATCCAAAAAAAGACCATCATTGTTAAATGTCCTGTCCGCTTCCAGTCCTTCGGCATTCCGCCCAGCAAAGGAAAGTCCTGTAATTTCTTCCCCCCCAAAGATTACGGCCTTTATCTGGGTGTTTTCATCCTTATACACCCCATCCAAAAAGTAGGAACGCAAATCGGAAAAGGCCCGATCTACATATCCGTCGGAATCTATTTTGGACAGTCGCCCAGAAAATGCAAAATGGTCTCCAAGTAAACCCGTACCAAAACGCACCGTGTTTTTAAATGTTCCAAAACTCCCAACACTACTTGATAGCTGTCCAAAAGCTTCTTCGTTGACATGGTCCGTCAAAATATTAAGGCTTGCCCCAAAGGCTCCCGCCCCATTGGTTGATGTTCCAACACCCCGTTGTACTTGAATGTTTTCCACAGAAGATGCAAAGTCCTGCAGGTTGACAAAAAAAGTAGTCTGACTATCTGCATCATTATAGGGTATTCCATTAATTGTTACATTAATCCTAGAGTTATCAGCTCCTCGAATCCTGTAATCCGTGGGGCCTACCCCTGTTCCATCAAAAGAAGTAGCTACCACGGAAGGTAAAAAATTCAATAGTACAGGGATGTCTTGCCCAAGATTGATCCGTTGAATTTCCTCTTTTTCCAATTGGGCATAGGTGACTGGAATTTTATCATTGGCGCGTGAAGCGGATACGACCACTTCATCCAAATCAATTTTTTTCCCTTGGGTTGAGTCCTGTTGTTGATTTTGTGCTTTCAGCGATGCCATCGCCAGGCTGCACAATGCCATTGTTGCGAACATAGATAGTTTCATCCGTAAATACGTTTTACGAATAAAAGGGGCTATTATTCTGGTTATACTTGATTTATTTGAGCGACCCAAATTGAGACTAATTTGCCAGTGCACTGGCTAACTCCCCTCTAAAAATGTCCGCCGGACATTTTCCTTACGCTCGGTCCCTTGGCAGCATTATCCGCCCAGGTTCAATGGGTATAATCTCAGCCTCCTAATTGGGAAGCACCCCTTTGAGATGGTTGCAAATGTACTACTGTTTTTCTTATTGCTAAAAGAAGAATTCTAAAAAGAAAGGGGTCGGGTGGTACTGGATGAGGGTTTGCCTAACGTTTTGGGGTGAACCATCGTCCATATTGGTCAATGTATACGGTACGTCTTGAACCACTTTGCAACACCATAACTAGTTTGAATTGACCCTTATTGTTCTTGTAGACCGCTCCAAGTTTGGAAGTTGGGTATTCCTTCAATATTTGCTCAACGACCGCGGGAGTCAGTTCACTCGAATCAACCCGTTTGTACTCATCAGCTGCCACCATAGTGACTTTTTCCAATGCAGGGATATTCGCAGAGGATGTGGCTAAGGTCATCGTTGATAGTATAATTAAGAGAACGAACTTTTTCATCTTTCTTCCTTTTACCTTATTGTCCTCTATTTACGATGTAATAGCTGAAATGGATGTTTTTAGACCTTTTTTATCATCATAAAAGAAAAGGCTGCAAAGCAGCCTTTCCCATCCTTTTCTCAAAGGATTTGGGATAATGCATGGTTAGTGTAGCATAGCATCACCCATAACGGTGTTTCTTATTTCTCCCTTTCATAAAAAAGGACCGTAAAGTAGATACGATACGGCCCTTCAACCAAATCAACCAACCAAAAAATCCGTGAGCCCATGGGCTACTACGGAATATGAATATCTTTTTCCGTTTGTAGTTCCAAATCTTCTGGGACTACCACAACTTCTGTTTTATCATTGTTTAGAATCGGAGCTGCGATACTTAAGGTAACGACCAAAACCATCCCAAATAGCACCGATTTTAAAATATCTCCCATGTTTGTTGTCTCTATTAAATAAGACACCTCTTTTTTTGAAAAGTCACATTCCATAAAAAAAGCCACCTTCTTGGGGTGGCTTTTATTTCATTGGTCTTTGGTATCATACCTGATGGGAAGGTTTTAAAAGGTCATTCACCGTCTTTACCGGGTTAAAGGTAACCAACGGCACCTCAACAAAAATGGTATTCCAGAACGCCATGGCCCCATTCCATAACCCTGGGAGCTCTAAGGCTTTTAATTCCCTGCCCTCCTGTGTTTTCCCGGTAATAAAGCCTTGTTTTTCATCAACATAGTTAAGTAAATTGTACTTTTCCCCTTTGTGGTTCCTTACCCCACAAATAATGTCAACGGGATTAAAATGGGTGGAATTCTTAAATAGGCTCGCCTGTTCCTTATCATCCATTTGCACTTGTGCAGATTCAATAATCTGCAGCGAAACGTTTCCTAAGGCATCCGAAATCCAAAAGGGTCCGCCCCCAGGCTCTCCCTCATTCTTCACCATTCCACAAATTCTGATAGGCCTATTGATTTTATCCCTTACCATGGCCAATTGTTCTTCGAGACTTAGGGCATCATATTCATCAGGGAATCTTACGTTCAGGTCTTTCTCCAAAAAGTGGGTGATATCCATGAGAACTTGAGGATGAATTTCTTCCATTTCCAGCGCTGCGGCATACTCAAAAGCCTTTGATTGAACTTTCAATAGAAGTCCAGCAAGCATTTTTTTACTATTGGCCACCGCTTCCAAGTTCTTGTCAACAACTACATTATCAATGTTCTTGATAAAAATTACATCGGCATCCTGCTCGTCCAGATTTTCAATCAAAGCCCCATGACCACCTGGCCGAAACAGTAATGACCCATCCGAATTTCGAAAAGGGGTATTATCAGTATTCACGGCTATGGTATCCGTTGAAGTCTTTTGGAAGGAATAGGATACATGAAACTCCGTATCCGTTTTTTGGGAGATTCTAGGCACCGAAATAGCTTCCTCCTCTTTAAACATGGCTTCGTGCTGGGGACTTATGGTAAAGTGAAGATTGGCCCTACCATTTGTTTTTGCATATAACGCCGCCTCTTTTAAATGTTCCTTAAAGGGTGTTGCCGAGCCGCGCTTGCATTCATGGAAAGGTAATAATCCTTTTGGGTAAAAGCCATAATTCAATCCCTCTTCAGATAACATTTCATTGATAAAGGCGTGTGCCAGTTCGCCATCATTGGAGTGTTTTCCTTCAATGCGTTGCAAGACTTCGTCATAAAAGGGAAAGTTTTGCCTCCCCTCGAAAAACTGTTCTACAGCTGTATCACCGGTTCTTTTAATGTAATTGGAAAGGGATTCCGTATTTGGGTTATAAGCTTCGGTAAAACTGAACATGGCCTTGAACATTCGGGAGGCCGCGCCAGAGGCGGGAACAAACTTTAAAAGTTTGCGGTCTTTACTATTATCCTCAAAAAAAGAAATCAATTCCTTTCCTTCCCCCTCTGTGACCTTGGTAATGCCTTCATCTACAACAGCTGCTTTCATTAAGCTGACAAATGGAATTCCTTCCTTGAAGGTTTCGATATAGCGTGCCACCTTTTCTTTTGAAATGCCTTTCTTTTCTAATTGGGCAACATCATTTTCTGTAAAATCAATCATGAATCAGTAATTTGTCGATTTCCGTAACGGCCTTTTGTAGCCGCTTTTCTTGGGTTCCTTCTAAAATAATAAAAGTACGTCGATATTTCTCCAAGGCTGTTTTGAAAAGGTTAAACATCAATGGTCTTTCATCGGGTCGATCACGCAAATCGTCCTTTACCCATGGTACATCGATACTGGTTAAAAAATAGAGATTGTAGGTGTTGTTTAGGGCATTTTGCTCTAAGACAGGGTCGCAATATCCATCAAAATAGGCTTCGGAATATACTTTGGTCACTAAAATATCCGTATCGCAAATAAGCACCTTGTTGGCCTGTTTGGCAAAGCGGTTCTCTAGGTCCATCTGTCCCTCGGCAATGGAAATCAAATCTTCAAGAGTGCAGATTTCCTGTGTTTCATCCCACTTTTTTTGAAGGTATTCCCTAGCATATTCAGGCACCCAAACGGTATGGTAGTGTTCCGCCAGTTGTTTCGCCAAGGTCGTCTTTCCGGTGGATTCGGGACCGTAAAGTACTATTTTAATAAGGTCTGAGGGCTCTTGCCCAAGTTTTTCTTCCATGCGATATAACCGTAAATGGCAATTATGGTGAACAAAAAATATTGAAATGACGAAAAGACCAACCCTTTATAAAAATAAAGGGGAACCGAAATAATATCACCGATAATCCAAAAGGTCCAATTTTCCAGCTTTTTTTTGGCCATTAACCACATCCCCACAAAGAAAATGGCCGTTGTCAATATATCCACATAAGCAGTCCATGAATCGAACTTTCCAAATAGGTAATACACCGCGGTCACAAAAATCAAGGTCCCCAAAAAAAGTAATAGGCTCCACCTTTTCTCCCTTGCATCTATTTTAGTAATGGGGATGTAATGCGTATCATCAACTTTGCGTGTCCATATCCACCATCCATAAATGCTCATGCTAAAGTAATAGGCATTGATGAGCATATCACCCAATAACCCATACACCAAAAGAATGTAAACGAAAATAGCTGTGGAAACAATGCCTGTTGGATACACCAAAATATTCTCTCTTTTGGAAAACCAAACACTAAGAAAGCCAAAGATTACCGCAATAATTTCAAGAACGACCAAATGGGTCGGCACTCCATCGTACTGTGCAAATAACCAATCAAAAATGGGGTTCATATTCGCTGCGGTCGGTCTTTACAATTTTCATATACAAGAGGACTTTATCCGTATTTTCAAATGCCGTTTTGATTTCCTGCGTCAACAATTTCATGACGGCATCATACGATCCAAAAACCTGTGTGCTCAAGGGGTTCTCCAAAACCCTTAATCCAGATGCCCTAAGGCTCTTGATAAAATGGATGATGGGCGGTTCAAAATCATCCTGAAGTGGCGTTAGGGTAAGCTCAACCGAAATGTCCATAGGTTTAGAAATTTGCTGCTCAAAGCTAAGGGAAACTTTTGGGTGATTCAAAAGGCAAAGGCACAGGAAAACCCGTCAAATTCGTCAAACTGTACTTCATAGGTGGATTTGCTCCCGTCAAAATAAATTTTGGCCGTGGTTTTGCCATCCCCCAACCCAAAGTCGTTCACCACAATATGGTTCAAAAAACTAAGTCCGGGTTGTGCAAATAATTTATAGAGCGATTCCTTGGCACACCACACTTGGGTCAGTTTTAATATCAATGCCTCGGTATTGGCAATGGTTCTATATTCGTACAAGGGGGTAAATTTATGGGCTATCCTCAAAATTTTTTCCCGCTGTTTTTCAATATCAATCCCCACTTTATGGGCCTTGCTTACAACAATACCTGTAAAATTATGGGAATGCGAAATGGAAATATGGGTGCCATCGACCAAAAACGGCTTTCCAAACTCGTTATAGAAGAGATGCTTGTCTTCATACCCTGCCAATGCCATGAGGTGCCGAATACTTAAAAATGCCTTACGGTGCATTTGAGATTTCATGTCCTCCATACGTTCTTGACAGTGAGGGGTAAGTGCTATGTTCTGGGCAAGTTCTTTCTCGGTTTCAGTAACCTTCCAAAGGTAAACCTTGGTATCTTCTGAAACTGTTATGGTTTTGTGAAGTGGCACGACTAATAGTAGGGTGAATTTGTATCTTTGCACCCGAAAATTGCTATAAATATTTCAAATACACAATTATGAGCACCAAAACTGTTGCATACGTTCCATATAAAGTAAAAGATATTGCTTTGGCAGACTGGGGAAGAAAGGAAATTGAACTGGCCGAAGCAGAAATGCCAGGCTTGATGGCATTACGTGAGGAATATAAAAACGAACAGCCCCTCAAAGGCGCCAGGATTGCTGGTTGTCTTCACATGACCATTCAAACAGCGGTCTTGATTGAGACTTTGGTGGAGTTGGGTGCCGATGTTACCTGGAGCTCCTGTAATATCTTCTCGACCCAAGATCATGCTGCAGCAGCCATTGCAGCCGCTGGAATTCCAGTATACGCATGGAAAGGCATGAACGAGGAAGAATTTGACTGGTGTATTGAACAAACCTTGTTCTTTGGAGAGGAAAGACAGCCTTTGAACATGATTTTGGACGATGGCGGTGACTTGACCAATATGGTATTGGACAAATATCCAGAATTGACTGCTGGTATCAAGGGACTTTCGGAAGAGACCACAACAGGCGTCCATCGATTGTACGATCGCGTAAAAAATGGTACGCTTCCCATGCCAGCCATTAATGTAAATGATTCAGTGACCAAATCTAAGTTTGACAATAAATACGGTTGTAAAGAGAGTGCGGTTGATGCCATTAGGAGGGCCACCGATACCATGCTTGCCGGTAAACGTGTGGTTGTTGCCGGTTATGGCGATGTTGGTAAGGGAACTGCCGCTTCTTTTAGAGGAGCAGGTGCCATTGTGACCATCACCGAAATAGATCCCATATGTGCCTTACAAGCCTGTATGGATGGTTACGAGGTAAAAAAATTGGAAAACGTTGTTCAAAACGCTGATGTGGTGATTACGGCCACTGGAAATAAGGACATCATTCGAGAAGAGCATTTCCGTGCATTGAAGGATAAGGCTATTGTCTGTAACATTGGACACTTTGACAATGAAATTGATATGGCTTGGTTGAATGGCGACTATGGGCATACCAAGGATGAAATAAAGCCCCAAGTGGATAAGTACACTGTAGATGGTAAGGATATTATCGTTTTGGCAGAAGGTCGTTTGGTAAATTTGGGCTGTGCCACAGGTCACCCGAGTTTTGTAATGAGCAACTCTTTCACCAACCAAACCTTGGCACAAATTGAGCTTTGGAGGAATAGCGAAAACTATAATAACGAAGTTTATATGCTACCCAAGCACTTGGATGAAAAAGTGGCCAAACTCCATTTGGCTAGATTGGGTGCTGAGCTTACCGAGTTAAAGAAAGACCAGGCGGAATATATTGGGGTTAGTGTTGAAGGACCGTACAAACCGGAGTATTATAGATACTAGAACCTGGATTTAGATGTAAGATTTGAAAAACCCTCGCAGCAATGCGGGGGTTTTATTTACATATCCAGCCATCGCTTAAAGTTGGTGGTACGCTCCCTTGAAACGATGACCTGCTCCTCCTCTTTAGGAAGGATTTTCAATAATAAGCGGCTATTGAAATAGCTATGGATTTCAGTTACAGCCTTTACAGAAACCATGAACTTGCGATTAATTCGGAAGAAATGAATGGGATTCAAAATGTTTTCCAGCTGATCGATGGTGTATTCAATGGGATAGTGCTGTCCCATATGGGTATACAAAAAAATCATCCCTTCATGGGATTTAAAGTAGGCGATGTCCCCTACATTAAAGGACTTGAACATATTGCCTACTTTGACCATAAAGCGATGTTTGTATTCCTTGTGAAACAATTGCTTTAGATGTTCCAAATTCTCCGTTGCCCCATTGCCATTTCTGGTGATATTTTTTTTAAATTTCTCAAGGGCCTTCTTCAAATCCTCTTTAACAATAGGTTTAAGTAGGTAATCGAGACCATTGTATTTGAAACCACGGATGGCAAATTCATTGTAAGCGGTAGTGAAAATGACAGGAGGGTGCTCTTTCAAGTCATCCAAAATATCAAAACCGTACCCATCGTTTAATTGAATATCCAGAAAAATCAAGTCAGGTTGTTCATTGATGGAAAACCACTGAGTGCCACTTTCTACTGAATTCAATGTGGTCTCCACATGGATTTCAGGGGCCAGTTCATTGACCATTTGCCCCAAGCGTTTGGCTGCGAATTCCTCGTCCTCAACAATGACCGCCCTCATCACGAAATTGCTTTTAAGGTGGTTTTCATATCATTATTTCGCAATAACGGAATGATAACCTCGAAGTAATCGGCTTCCTCTCGAACCAAAACCTGTTTGTTTGAATAGTACGCATATCTTTTTTTGATGTTCTGCAACCCCATTTTAGTAGTTGCCGCTACATCACCCCTTTTTTGAAGGTTGTTACGTACCACTAGGGCATCTTGCTGAATGGTGGAGATAGCAATAGTAAGGGGTTTTTCCTTGCTATACTGGTTGTGTTTGAGTGCATTTTCGACCAACATTTGCAGGGATAGTGTAGGTATAAAATACGTTTTGGTGTCCAAATCCACTTCAGTAGTGATGTCAACGGCATTTTTGTGACGCACGTTCATCATAAAGATATAAGCATCCAAAAAGTTGAGCTCTTTTTCCAAGTCGACCAAATCATATTCCCGATTGTCCAAAATATAGCGATAGGTACTTGCAAGGCGCGTCACAAAATCTGAAGCCAGATCTCGATCCTCATACATTAAGGAAGTCAAGGTGTTTAAGCTGTTGAATAAAAAATGGGGGCTGATTTGATTCTTAAGCGAAGTGTATTGCGAAGCCATCATCTCCCGCTTTAAATCTTCCATTTGGCGGGTAATCTCGTCCTTTTGCTTAATGGAAAAATAAAACAGGTTGACAAAGATTACGGCAAAACCCAATAACCACGCCCGAAAAATATTTCCCCTGAACTCAACTGGTGGATTTTCACAAACAATTCCCATCGTTTCCCTGAGTGGAAAAAGCGCCAAGTAATAGATAATGACCGTTAAGGGGACCAACAATGCCATGGTCTTTCCAAAAATCATAAGGCTACTCTTTAGATTGAGCCCTCCTGATTGTAGTTGTTTATATATAAGTCGGTCATTGTACTCCCAAGTCACTATAAAAAAGAAGAAAGCCGTTACATAATAGAAAACTGCGGTCGGTTGAAAAAAGGAATCAGAGTCCCCTTGGCCGTGTTCTACAGAAATCTTGATAAAAAAGAAGACAATATTGACTACCATCCACCTAAAAAACAGTTTCCACAATCCCTTTTTAGTAAAATAGCGCTTCATATCAACCTTAAAGATACTTAAGTCTTAAAAGTAGCTATTCTTCAAAAGTATGGATTGTCAAAAAGTATCTTGAATTGTTTCTATTCCATTTAAGTTGTTGATGCTTGTAAAACCGACCTTGAAATCAGTCTAACTGCCTAACCTTTGCCGTCAATTCCAAAATCAACGGTTTAACGATTCTGTTTACCACTAGTTCAGTTAAGGCAAACATCTTTGGGACAACAAAGCAAAAAAATTATGAAAAAGTTAGTCGTATTATTAGTAATCATCCTAGGGCAACAACTCATGGCCCAAACAGGAACCATTAAAGGAGTGGTGCGGGACAAACAATCAGAAAATCCGTTGGAAGGGGCAACCATTGAGTTATTGAACACCGAACTTGCCACGGGTGTAATCACCGATTTTGATGGACGGTTTATTTTAAAAGGTGTCCCTCTGGGACGACAAACCATCAGGGTAAGTTTTATCGGATATGAAAGTACCACCATTCCCAATATTGTGGTCACCACGGGAAAAGATATTGACTTGAATATTTCGCTATTGGAATCCTTCAACCAACTGGATGAAATAGTCCTCACTACGGATACCAATAAAGACCGACCATTGAACAAGGCCGCAGCCGTTTCTGCCCGTCAATTCGGTATTGAAGAAGTAACCAGATTCTCCGGTGGACGAAGCGATGTGGGGCGATTAGCAGCCAACTTTGCCGGAGTTTCCACACCTGATGATAGCCGCAATGACATTGTTGTTCGGGGAAATTCCCCTATTGGATTGCTTTGGCGGGTGGAGGGTATTCCCACACCCAACCCTAACCATTTTGCTGCTTTTGGCACCACAGGGGGACCGGTATCCGCCATTAACCCCAACATGCTTAAAAACTCTGATTTTATCACTTCAGCTTTTCCCGCCGAATATGGGAATGCCATTGGAGGGGTCTTCGATTTAGGCTTTAGAACCGGAAATGTAGATGACTATGAATACTCGTTCCAAGCAGGTGCCTTTACTGGTTTGGAAGCCACCGCAGAAGGTCCCATGGGTCAAAACAATGGCTCCTTTTTGGTAGCCGCTAGATATTCCTTGGTAGGACTTGTAGGCGGAGGTGCCGGAGGTGCCTCCACTGCCGTACCAAATTATGCAGATGTTTCCTTTAATCTAAACTTTGGCAAGGGAAAACTCGGACAATTTTCCGTTTTCGGAATCTTGGCGGCATCGGATATTGATTTTCTTGGGGACGAAATCGATGGGGATGACCTCTTTGCATCAGAGGACGAAAACCTTTTTGTGGAATCGCGCTTTGGGGTCCTTGGTCTGAAACATCAGGTAGGTATTGGAGAAAATTCCTTTCTAAGAACAACGGTTGGAGCCTCATTATCGCAAAGTCAAAACAATGCGGATCGATTTATTGATAAGGACACCCCCCAAGAACGTATTATTCCGTTTTTTGATACCGATGACCGAGAAAACCGATTTACCTTTTCCACACTTTTTAATAGCAAAATAAACAGCCGCATTACCTTTAGGACAGGGCTTTTGGTAGAAAACTTTGGTTTGCAATCCTTGTTTAGGGATAGGGAGGAGCAACCCGACAACGACGGTGACGGAGATCCCGATTTTACGGTCATCCGCGATGTGGATGAATCATTTATTTCGCTTCAGCCTTATATACAAGGGCGTTTTCGACTTACTGAAAAGCTAACCTTAAATGCGGGTCTCCACAGTCTTTACAACGGTTTGAACGAACAGTTCGTTTTTGAACCCCGATCCAGCCTTAAATATGCGCTTACCAATTCCCAGAGCTTGAGTATAGGCTATGGGTTGCACCATCAACCTGTACCCTTACCCTTACTTTTTATCAATGAGACCATTGATGGTGTAGTCGTACAGACCAATAGAAATCTAGATTTTGTTCGAAGTTCCCATTACGTTTTGGGCTATGATGTAAAACTGGCCCCCAGCTGGCGTGGAAAGGTGGAGGTATACTATCAGGACATTGATAACGCCGCCGTGGAATCCTTTCCCTCAAGCTATTCCTCCCTTACAGAGGGAGCCGATTTTGTTTTTGACAACAATAGAACGGGTTTGGTAAATGAAGGAACGGGCTTCAACCGTGGAATAGAATTTACCTTGGAAAAATTCTTTAGTAAAGGGTATTATGGCCTTTTGACCGGTTCTTTTTTCGAAAGCAGATATGAGGGAAGTGATGGTATTGAAAGGAATACGCCTTTTAACAATGGATATGTTCTCAATTTTTTAACGGGACGGGAATTTAAAATAGGGGCGGGTGGACGTAATGTTCTGTTTGTAGATACCCGTCTGGCCACCTCAGGAGGTCAATACTTTACACCCATCGACCTTGAGGCGTCCGAACAAGCAGGGTTTGAAGTGGACAGGGAAGAGCTGGCATTTAGCGAACGCTTTGATGACTACTTCCGATGGGATGTTAAATTCGGAATTCGATTAAACAGCAAAACAAAGAAAAGGTCACATCAATTCTATGTCGACTTACAAAACGTGACCAACAATGAAAACGTATTTGTACGGCGTTATAACCGATTGACCAATCAAGTGGACCAAGTGAATCAAATAGGGTTCTTTCCAGACTTCGGATATAAATTTCAATTCTAATTCAATACCATGGCATTTTCAAAAAACTTTAATACCCAATTTGTTGCAAAATATGGTCCCTGGGCATTGGTTACGGGAGCCTCCTCAGGAATTGGGGAAGCCTTGAGCACGCATCTTGCCATCATCGGGATGAATGTTGTACTATCGGGCAGGAACAAAGAAAAATTATGGTCCCTCAGTGATGCTCTCGAAGAAGAGCACGGCATCATCACCGAGGTCGTCGTAGCCGATATTGCATCAACTCCAGAGGTCTACAAGGTGGTTGAGGAAGTGAAGCATATTCCCATTGGATTGTTCATCGCCTCAGCCGGATTTGGCACCTCTGGACATTTTAAGGATACAAATCTTGAGAAAGAAATGGGCATGTTAAAAGTAAACTCCTTGGCCTTGATGATGATGACCCATTATTTTGCCCGAAAGTTTGCCGAACAAAAAAGAGGTGGCATTATACTGATGAGTTCCATCGTTGGCTTTCAAGGTGTTCCCAACGCAGCGCACTATAGCGCTACAAAGGCTTATGTACAATCCTTGGGAGAGGGGCTATACCATGAACTAAAACCCTTTGGCGTTGATGTCTTGGCAGCTGCTCCGGGGCCTGTAAGATCCGGTTTTGGTCAAGTGGCCGACTTGAAAATGGACAATGCGTTGAAACCGGATGATGTCGCTTCGGCCATACTAAAGGCACTGGGTAAAAAGCATACGGTCTTCCCGGGATTGTTGACCAAAATTTTGGTCTCTGGGTTAAGAACCGTTCCCAGGTGGGGAAAGATTCATATCATGAGTAAGGTCATGGGAGGAATGACCAAACATCAAAAGACCTACGCTTAAAACAAAATCGAAAAGGAAGTTTATTTCTTTATGTTTTTGGTTACAAATTTCAATTTTGAACGTCAAATAAAGTATCAATCAAAAAACAATCAAAGTGAAAGCAAAAAACAACATCGTTAGAGAGAAGGAGAAGAAATTAAAAACTACTTCGTTTACATTTAAAAAAAGAAAGGCAATTCGCCACAACGTTATGTGGTGGGGATGGAAAACAGTATAAACATGAAGCGTGTATCCTGGGTGTTATCCTTTTTGGTAGTGGGCGTTACCATTATTTCCATAAGGAATAATAGGCAAGACGACCCCCACTTTTTAGATGGGCAGCTCTTGGAAATCGAAAATTATTTTTCCCAAAGGGATGTAGAAAACACAGCGGTTTCCCAAGCCAATGTTGCCTGGCATTTGGATCATACGCTCAAAACCATTAATCGAATTTCGGAAAGACTTAGGGCCTCCAACCCCGAGGAATACCATTCCCAATTCAATATCCAGAGAATTGTGGTACATACCTCTGGCACTATTCCAAGGGGAAGGGCACAATCCCCTCAAAGTGTGAGACCACCCAATGTGGTCCAATTGGATAGTTTGCAATTACAATTGACCGAGGCTCGACAAAACCTCAGCGCCATTTCCAGTTTGGATGAGAATGCCTTTTTTGCCCATCCGGTTTTTGATCATCTGGATCGGGACCAGACCCGTAGGTTTTTGGAAATCCATACCAACCATCACCTCAAGATCATAAAGGATATTTTGGGAGAGTGATTTGGTACAGGATTGCTTATCTTTAATCAAACCATGAATATCCCAAAAATGAAAAAAATCACCGCCCTATTGCTGGTAGCAGGCTTGATTAGTTTGGCATCGTGCAAATCCAAAACGGAGAAGACCGTAGAAACCAATGAAACCCAAGAAGAACTTCCCATAAAAATTAAGGGGGAGGAAGTGACCTATGCCACAGATTCCACTAACCTTAAGGGCTATATTGCCTATGATGAAAACCTAGCAGGGAAACGCCCTGGTGTGCTGATTGTCCATGAATGGTGGGGACATAATGATTACGTCCGCCAACGTGCCGACATGCTTGCTGAATTGGGGTATACTGCTTTTGCGGTGGATATGTATGGGGATGGTAAACTCGCCGATCACCCTGATGATGCCGGAAAGTTTGCAGGTAGCGTTTTTGCCAATATGCCAGAGGCCACAGCGCGTTTTAATGCTGCCTTGGACCTATTAAAGTCACATGAATCGGTTGATGGAGATAAAATCGGGGCCATTGGGTATTGTTTTGGAGGTGGGGTGGTATTGACCATGGCCAATTCGGGGGCCGATTTGGACGCCGTTGCTGCGTTTCACAGTGGGGTGCAGCTTCCGGTGATGCCCAATGACCAACTCAAGGCCAAGGTTCTAGTATGCAATGGTGCGGACGATCCCTTTATCAGTCCGGAATCCATTACAGCCTTTAAAAAGGCTATGGACTCTATTGGGGCCAGCTATGACTATATCTCCTACCCTGGGGTAAAGCATAGTTTTACAAGCAAAGAAGCAGATGCCAATGGGGAAAAGTTTGGATTACCCTTGGCCTATGATGCCGATGCTGATGCTAAATCGTGGGCCAGTCTACAAGAACTGTTTGCTGAGGCTTTTTGATAGAATTGGTATTCACGGGGCGGCTACTTTTCGGCCAATCCTAGTTTGCCCAGGTTATAGAAATAGAATTCCTTGGTATCGTTCATTGCAACGAAAAGACCATCAGAAAACGTATCGTTTAAGGGAAGGGTGACCACTTCGCAGCCATCCGTCTCGGTGGTGGATAGATTTACCGGTTTTACAAACGTATTGGAATCCCTTGAGAAAATATTGAATTCCCCTTTTTGTTGATTCGAAACAATAATGTATCCTTTTCCATCTCGATACGTTGCTATGGCTATACCTTCGATATCTTCAAGGAAATATTCCCCTCCAAAACAGGATAGCTCTTCATCACCCATACTGGGCTCGGCATGGTATTTTCGAATACATACCCCTTCATCGGAATAGTATACATACCCTTTTTCATCATCCACTGCTATGGCTTCAATCTCCTTTTGACCGCTGTATTTTCCAAACCTCCGAACCAGTTCCAAGCCAAGCCCCAAACTGTCCGATTTCAGCAAGTATTGATATAAATACCCTTCCAAAGGTCCTGTTTTGCGACCCACAATGGCGTAAACACTACCGTCTTTAGGTGATTTATATAGTGCAATCCCCATAGGAAGGTTCTCCTCAAAACCGGTGGCATCCTCAAAAACGGGAAAGCCCCCTTCATCCAACGGTTCCATAGCTGGAACGGAAAACAGGCGTATTTGCTGTTTCTCCCTTTCGGTAAAGGCCAAAAGGTCCACTTTAATGGAATCGTTCAAGGCAAACCCGTACTCGATGTCCACATTGTTTGGCCTTTGGATATTTTTAATGCTCATGGCCGGAATCATCTTTCCTTGAAGGTCAAAGGCATAAACACCACCATTGGTCTCCTTATCCGTGCCAAAAACGATACTTTCTGCTGGGTTTTCCCTGTTGATCCAAATGGCAGGGTCATCCGTATCATTGGGGGTCTTTTCCGTAATAACGTCAGGGGGAATAGCGGGCAGATTACTCTGATTACAGGAAACCAAAATCATGACCACAACAAAAATTGTAAAATAGCTTTTCATAAAGAATACTGTAGGGAAACCCTCCATCCATTTTAAAAAAGAATGAATAGAGGGTATTTCTATGATTATTGTCTTCTTTTGAACAAATCGTATTTCAAACCAAAGGTGAGACGTAAGCCATAGTACTCCGCCTGTTGGGTACGTTCGCTGACACCTTGAAAAAATCGGAGGGGTTGGTCGGTAATATTATTCAAATCCGCATAGATCCTTAGCTTGCTGTTAATGGCGTAACTGGAATTGAAATCAAGGAAAAACTGTTTGTCATAATACCTATCTTCAAAAGCATTACCTCCCAACTCATCAATATAGGCATCTGAAAAGTTGGCAGATAATCTAGCGCTGAATCGCTTGCCTGTATAGCCTAGTGAGGCATTGAACATATTAGGTGCCGTATTGGGAAGATCTAGGTCATCTGAACGCTCATCGCCATCCTCATTCCGGATGCCATTGGCACTGGAAGTAAGGAAGGTGTAGTTCAAATAGATGTTGAAATTTTTGGCAAATCCCGGTAAGAAGTCCAGTTGACGTTGAAAGGCAAATTCCGCCCCAAAAATGGAAGCATCATCCCCGTTCAACGGTTGAAATACATCAAAACCAGCCGTTCCGGGCCCAAAGGAATCGTCTGGAGCTTCAGAAATAAAGGTATAGATAAAGTCATTGATTTCCTTATAAAAAAGGCCTCCAGAAATTACCCCGATGCTTTGGAAGTAGTGTTCTGCCATCAAGTCAAAATTCATTGAGGTAGTGGGATCCAATTGCGCATTACCCAGAATAATTTCGTTATCGGCATTCACTATTTCCGCCCTTGGGATCAAATCTTCATAATTGGGTCGTGCCAAGGTATTGCTCCACGCGAATCTTAAGATGGTACTATTGGAGATGTCATATTTCAAATGGACCCCGGGCAAAACATTGGTGTATGAGGTATCATCACCGACTTCCTCAACAACAATATCATCTTCCCCAAAATTTAGACTGAAACCATTGGACTCCAACTGTGTATTTTCCACACGAACCCCGGCCAAAACACTGAACTTATCCGATACTTTCTGGTTGAACATTACATAACCCGCAAGCACATCTTCAGTGATGTCAAAATTACCGGGTAAGAATTCCTCCAGAACCGGATCCCCATTGTTTTCGTTCAAATCAAGGCCTCCCAGCCATCTGGCGCTGGGATAAAAGCCGGCCGCATATTCCCCTCCGGCCAAAAAATCAGGGTCCGTCATATTCACTGTTGGTATGCCGTCCATTGTTGGAAAGGTATCTTCCAAATCGTACTCAAAGAAGTTATTGTCTCGGGTTTTGCTTTTAAATCTGCCACGTGCCCCAAACTGAATGGTCCCATCTCCCTTACCAAATAAATCTGCGGGAAGTTCAACGTTAAGAAAGAGATTGATGTCCTCTTCATCCGTGTATTGGGTTTCGTTGGTAATCTCATCAAATTCAAAAGCACCCAAATCATCGGTGTTGGCCGGGTCTTCGGCGGTCATAATAGGGAACTCGGGGTCACTGTTGTCATTGTTCACAATATATTCTGCTGTGTATTGCGCATAGCGTTCGTCCAAACGTTCCTCAGAGGCTTTTGCGTAGGAAGCCAACCAATCCACTTTTACTTTTCCCCAAAGGTGGTCCCCCCCCAAAGTATAGTTTTGCATCCGTTGGTCCTCCAGTCGGGTATTCTGATTTCGATCGCTGTCAATACCCCCTTTGGTCTCTCGGGCCACCTCAGCTGGGAAACGGGTAGGAACGCCCCCAGTTATGGTAAAATCACCTTCTTGAATATCTTCTGCATCCAAGACTTCCGAGGCAACAACAAAGCGGTTTTCCCTATCATCCCTCCAGTTGTACATGGTCTTTAAGTAGACGGAGTTGTTGGCATCAAATTGGTAATCTAAATTCGCCGAAAAGCTTCGTCGTACCCTTTGAACCAAATAAGTTCGTTGCTCAAAAACGTCGGTATACGGAGAAACCTCCAAATCTTCTTCTTCGCCACCTGCGTTGGTAAATGAAAATTCATTGTTCCACTCAGCCTCAAAATTATCCGATCCAAAATCGTTATTTTGAATTACTGCTCCAAGCATCCAACCAAATTTCCCGTCTTTGGTCCTATCTCCATAAAGGAAGGAAAGGTTCTGGTTCTGCCTATCCGTGATAAAATTGATTCCAGAACCCACGGTAGCCGAAAGTCGAAATCCCTGTGGTGCGGTTCTGGTGACCAAGTTAACAGAGCCACCTAGGGCGTCCCCATCCATATCAGGGGTCACCGCTTTGTTCACTTCAATGGTCTGAATCATATCCGAGGGAATCAAGTCCATCTGGATATTACGGTTGTCCCCTTCTGCGGAAGGGATACGGCTGCCGTTCAATGTAACCGAGTTCAGCTGCGGTGAGAGACCCCTAATAATTACGTTTCTTGCCTCACCTTGATCTACTTGCATGGTAATCCCGGGTATTCTCTTTACGGCATCACCGATATTGGCATCAGGGAATTTACCTATTTGATCGGTGGATACCACATTGGTAATGTTCAGGTTGGTACGTTGGGTATTTAACGCCTTGGCCTGACCACTAAGTCCATGGGCAGCTACCTCAACTTCATCCAACTGATAATTGGTAGGGGATAGTGACACGGATATACCTACCGTCTCCCCTTCGGATACGGTAACCCTTTCATCCACGTCACCATATCCGATATAGGTAATTTTAACGTTATAGGTGCCTTGTGGAATTCCGACCAAAGTAAAACGTCCATCAAAATTGGAAATGGTTCCCCTATTTAGGCTTTCGACATAAACGTTGGCTCCCGAGACATAAATACCATTTTCATCGGAAATGGTTCCGGAAATATTACCTGTTTGGGCAATGCCTTGTATCCACCCAAAAAGGGAAAAGAGCGTTACAAAAAGTAGTTGTTGTAGGTGTATTGATTTCATTGATATAGCGTGTTAGGTTTTATCCCAAAGCTATATATATCAATTGGTTAGCATTTAATATTAAGGGCAACAAAAAGGAAACAAAAGTGTAGAGCAGGGTAAACAATAAGGCAACAATTACAATTAATTTACAAACGGATAACCATCCCTAAAACTATGACCGTTAAAGGTCAACCATGAAGTGAACCAATTCTTCTTTCTGGTCTATGGGAAGTTTTTTTCGCAGCCTGTAACGTGCTACTCTAACACTATCTGGGGTAACCCTTAAAATGGAGGCAATTTCCTTTGAGGATAAATTCAAACGTAACAACATTCCCAAGCGCAATTCTGAAGGGGATAAACTGTTTTGGGAAAGGGAAGAGAGCTTTTTGATAAATTCTGGGTGTATTTCTTTGAAGAAGTTCATGAATTCGTCCCATTCATCTTCTTGCTGCAAATTGAAATCAATCTCTCCTACCAGTTCCCTTAATTTAAAACTAAAGTCGGTATTTCTTCTCGCAACGATATTTTTTAGTGTTTTTGAAAGTTCCAATAGTATTTTGTTCTTCTGTGAAAGATGTAGACTGTACCTTGACAATGTCGCTGTTTTTAACTGCACTTGTTCCTGCAAATTCTTCTCTTCCATTTCCTTTTTCTCCAACTCAGCTTTGAGAACGCGTTGTTTGTACTCTTGGATTTTAAGCTTTGCCTTGCGCTTTTTGGTCAGGTAAATATAAATTACCGTAAAAATGGCCAATACGGCAAAAAGGGCAACCCACAACACGTTTTGATTGGCCCTGTTGGTCTTGTTCTGTTCCTTCAAAAGTTCAATTTGACTCTCTTTCTTATTGGTATCATATATGGTATGAAGCACATTGAGTTGGTTTGTATTCTGGTCTTCCAACCAAGCTTTGTGAAACTTTTCCGCTTCCAATAAATGATAATGGGCTTGTCTAAAATCCTCCGTAAGCGCATACGTTTTGGACAAATCTTTGTGTGCACTTTCCAATTGATGATTATCCCTGATTTTTAATGCAACATCCATTGCGTTTTCCGTATAAGCCATGGCATTGCTGTAATCGCCACTTTTTCTATACACATCTCCTAAATTATTAAGCACATTTGCTTCCTGCCAAATACCTTTCCCCTTCAAATACCCATAGGACTTCAAAAAATAGTCGTGAGCCCGTTCATACTGCTCAAGGTCTTCATAGATACTCCCAATGTTTTCGTTGGCAACAGCAATTCCTTTGCTATTCTTTAGGGTTTGGAACAAGGAAAGACTTTCCTTTTGGTACTCCAAAGCCTCTAAATACCTTCCTTCCTTTTCGTATGATACCCCCAAGAGTCCCTTAGAAACTGCCAAACCCTTGGTATTGCCCAATACATTGGACAGGTTGACGCTTTCAAGAAAGTATTGTTCTGCCAGCTCAAATCTGTTTAGGGAAAGATGGACTTTTCCAATACTATTGTTTAAGGAAAGATAAAGGGTATCCTTTGGTATGGGACCCAAAAGCTCCAAAGACGTTTTGAATTGTTCCATCGCTTCGGAATAGACCCCCGTTGTTCTATAGAACTCCCCAAGTGCCAAGTGTCCTTTTGCCTGAAGTATGGGTGAGAATCCCTTTTTGGCCGTTTCCAAGTTGGACTTTAGCACAAAAAATAGGGAATCGGAATGCCGTCTGTAGGATGAACTGAAATTGGCCTTCTGCCCATAAAGAACAAAGGTGTAGGATAAAAAACAGCCAAGAAGAAATTGCTTTTTCACTCTTTTTCCTTAAAACCTCATCAAGAAGTACAATCCTATTGAACTTCAGATTATTTAAGTTTTAAGAAATTATTAAAAATAAAAGCCCCGGCCAAAATTGACCGGGGCTTCCCATATAATTCTTTGTGGCTATCTAAGCTTCTGGGATAATGGAAACATAGGATTTTCCACCTGCTTTCTTTTCAAACTTTACAGTTCCATCAACCCTGGCATGTAACGTATGATCTTTACCTGCATATACATTTTCCCCTGGATTGTGCTTTGTACCTCGCTGACGCACCAAAATGTTACCAGCGATTGCTTTTTGTCCACCAAAAATCTTAACACCCAAGCGTTTCGATTCTGATTCCCTACCGTTTTTAGAACTACCTACACCTTTCTTGTGAGCCATGATGTTTTCGTTTTACAGTTGTTATTTGCTCAAAGCTTCAATAAGCTCGGCCTTTTTCATTGATGAAATTCCAGTGATTCCAGCTGCTTTTGCCATCTCCTTAAGCTCAGCTACTGTTTTACTACTTAAATTAGCTGTTGCTGCGTTTGGGGTTGCTTCTTTCTTAGGAGCTGTTTCCTTATTTGGCGCTTCAGCCTTTTTGGCTTTAGGAGCTTCTTCCTTAGCAACGGATTTTTCCGCCTTGGCCTTGGCCGGAGCCGCCTTTTTGGCACCTTTGGCCACGATTCCCTCAACCACAATCTCGGTCAAATATTGCCTATGACCATTTTTCTTGCGGTATCCCTTTCTTCTTTTCTTTTTAAAGACAATGACCTTATCGCCTTTTAGGTGCTTAACCACCTTTGCCTCAACGGCTGCACCTTCTATGACTGGGGCGCCAACGGTCACGCTGCCGTTATCATCCAAAAGAAGTACCTTGTCAAAAACAACCTTTTTGCCTTCTTCCGTCTGTAAACGGTGAACGTACACTTTCTGGTCTTTTGCAACTTTAAATTGCTGCCCTGCCATCTCTACAATTGCGTACATAATGTGTTTATTTGTTATTTACAGCTCGCTATTTTCTTAAATAGCGGGTGCAAATATACTGCTAAATCACTAATCTACAAGAGATACTGCATGTTTTAGCCCAATTATTTTTTAGGGTTATTGGATGCTTTGAATAATTGCATGAAGGTTAAGGTAAGGACAATCGAGGTGGCAATGCCCATAATGAATACCGTGAAGAACACTATCCCCTTAAAATTAGAGTAGTCTTTGGCCCAGACTTCTGACAATTCCTGTAAAAAAGAAGGATTTAATTCTGTGGAATATAGGGCAAAGAAAATTGTGAATAAGATGGTCGCCACAATCCCAGTAGTAAGGCCGGCTTTGAAACCGCTCCCGTAACCAAATTGTGCCCCTTCTCGAATTTTGGTGTACTTCAAGGTTTCATAAATGGCAAATCCCGTAATTACACCATTGAACAGGCTAAAGAAGACGTTTGTATGCTTCCCCAGCAACGCTAGAACTAGAAAGTAAGCAATTAAACAGCCACTGGCGACAATACCAAAACGGATGGGAAGGGTAATGTTTTTCATGATTTTCAAGTTGTTGTTGCTCTTTTAATTTAAGAATTATATCAATACGAATACCATTGACAATGTTTAATTTTGGTATTCATTCTAATTAGTTTTCGCGTTATGAAAGGTTGTTTTATTCTATTTCTATCTATCTTTTTAATGATTTCCTGTAAACAAGAAAAAAAGGTTTCCCAAGAGCCTACCCAAATGGAGCAGGTCATGGCCATCCATGATGAAGTAATGCCCAAAATGGGCACATTGGCGAAATATACGGCTGAATTAAAGGCAAAAGTGGACACAACCGAAATGGGTCAACAATATGAAGCTGCCATGATGGACTTACAAAATGCCAATACATCCATGATGGATTGGATGATGGGCTTTGGTGATCGTTTTGATTCGGATGAAATCTTAAATGGAAAGGAATTGACCCCTCAAAAACTGGAATGGCTCAATGAAGAGGAGGAAAAGGTAAAAGCCCTTAAGGAACAAATCAATTCCAGCTTGGAAAAGGCAGAAGAACTTCTTGGCAAAGAATAGTACTCCCTAAAAGAAAGAGGCTACTTCCATTCCAAACTTTCCATAATCCTTCGTATGTCCTTTTGGAGATAGATGGCAGCTGGAAAGATGGAATCATAATTTGGCTTGGCATAAAAATAAAGGGAGCCCGTTACAAAATGATTGAGGCTATCCGTTACGTAGAACTGCGATTGTGACGCTGCATTTCCCGTTACCTCATAAAACATCCCAAATACTCGGTCCTCTGCATTAATAAAAGGCTGTTCAATAATGTTATCCGCCTTTACAACATGCTCATAGGACAGTCGTTGGGCATCTGTCAATAACTTGTTCAAATTATTGGTTATGGGTTTATAGGTAAGGTAAATGGATCCCTTCATCATAGGATAATCAATTTCCATGGAGCAATCTGTTTTTTGCTTTAAGGTAGAAAGTCCGTTTACGGCAAATCCATAAGAACAATCGCCCTGAAATCCCTGATAGTTTCCCGGAGGAAACTCCAAACGGAGCATTGCTTTGGGTTTGGGCAAAGTATCCCCTCCACAGGAAGTCAATACCATTGAAATGAAAAGCAATAACCAACTATACCTCATGGGGTAAATTTATTTTTATCTGTTTCAACCGCTTTTTATCCAGACTCTCCACAGTGAACTGGTGATTTTCAAAACTAATTTTTTCGCCCCTTCTTGGAAAGCTCCCCGATATCTCCAACACAAATCCAGCGATAGTTTCGGACTCCCCCTTTTGTTGTTCAAACAATTCTTGATGTTCATCCGGCATTTTAACGACCTTGTAAAAATCCTTGAGGTTGGTTTTTCCTTCAAACACAAAAGTATGCTCATCCAGTTTGGAGTAGGTAAGGTCCTCGTCATCAAACTCATCGCTGATATCCCCAACAATTTCTTCGATGATGTCTTCCAATGTCACTATTCCAGAAGTACCTCCATATTCGTCCACTACGATGGCCATATGCTTTTTTTGTTCCTGAAATTCCTGTAAGAGATCATCCAATTTTTTGTTCTCAGGAACAAAATAAGGTTCCTGAATGAGCGACATCCAATTAAATGACTTCCTATCCAGATAGGGCAACAAATCCTTCACATAAAGTACACCCAGCACGTTATCCATATTCTCTGAGAAAACAGGTATTCTGGAATATCCATTCTTCTTAATCTCTTCCAAAACCTCTGGGTATTTCATCTCTTCATCAAGAGCAAAAATATCGAGCCTGGGGCGCATCACCTGCTTGGTATCCGTATTTCCGAAAGTAACGATGCCCTCAAGAATTTTTTGTTCTTCCTTAGTGGTATCCCCTTCGGAGGTCAATTCCAGGGCCTGGGAAAGATGGTCCACACTAAGATTGGATTTCTGCCTTCCTAATTTGTCCTGTAAAAAGAGGGTGGCGGAACGCATTGGATTACTAAAGGGAGTAAAAAGATAGTCCAATATATTAAGGGGAATCGCCATAAAATGGGCAAACTGGATGCTATTGCGATTTGCATATATTTTTGGAAGTATCTCCCCGAACATCAGAATAAGAAAAGTAGCAACGACCACCTCCAAAAGGAAGCATACCGAAACCAATCCAAACAAAACCTGATCAATTTTACTGAACAAAGTATCCCCAATATTGCTGAACAATAAAACAATTCCAATGTTAATGGTGTTGTTGGCGATGAGAATCGTTGCCAGCAATTTTTTGGGCTTGGACAACAATCGAAGTATAATACTTCCTCGCTTGGTATTTTCTTCGGAAATGGAATTCAAGTCTGTTTGGGACAGGCCGAACAATGCCACCTCAGCTCCGGAAATTAAGGCCGAACACAACAGAAGTACCAAAAGAATACACCACTTAATAACTAAAATTCCGTCAAGAGTGGCTAGTAGTATCGCACTATGGGGTTCGGGGTCCAATCAAGAATATTTGGAAAGGTTAAAATGGCAAATCATCGTCATCTTCCATCACAGATGGGGTTACATCATTTCCTTGTGGGGATGCTGGCTCTTGCATTTGAACATTGGGGCGGGATGACTGGCCGAGTCCCTCATTTTTGTTCGACAAAAAAGTGAAATCCTGAACGTGTACCTCTGTAGTGTACCTTGTATTGCCATCCTCACCCTGCCATTGCCGGTTCTTTAGGCGACCTTCCACGTAAACCTTATCTCCCTTACTCAGATACTTTTCGCATATTTCAGCCGCTTTATTTCTGACCACAATATTGTGCCAGTCCGTATTCGTTACTTTTTCCCCTGTCTGTTTATTGGTATAGGTTTCATTGGTCGCCAATGGGAAGCGCCCAACACAACCGCCGCCCTCGAAATAATGGACTTTGACCTCATCTCCAAGATGCCCAATCAGCATCACTTTGTTTACTGTTCCGCTCATATAAGATATTTGTCAAAAATAGTGATTTTTAAAACTTTTAATGAAGTTTGCAATAAGGATGGGAACAGGGAAATCCTCAATATTCAACCAAGAAACAGTAGTAGTCAAACTTGATTTTACCTCGACTATCCAGAACCTAGTTTGTAGATGCTGGTGGGATAGTTTGTGTACTATGGCTTCTTGATTGTACAATCTCATCGATTCAATATCAAGGTTGGGAAATTGTTCAGCTATGGCCGGCTTTAGCTGTTTTTCCGTAACGAATTCCTCTGTTTCAATCAATGGAAACTGAAAAAGTCCCTGCCAAATACCCTTTCCTTTGCGCTGTTCCAGTTTTGTATTGTTTTTCTTATCCACGAACACCAAGTAATTAAAGAATCGCTCACGAATTTTTCCCTTTTTCAATTTTACGGGCAACTCCTGTATTCGATTCCCATTTAGGGCCTCACAACCGTCCTTTAAAGGACATAACAAGCAATACGGTTTCTTTGGGGCACATTGAATAGCGCCAAACTCCATGATCCCCTGGTTATAATCGCGGATATTTTCACGGTCCATTACTTTCCTCGCCAATTCCTTAAAATATTTTACTCCCTTGGTCGAATTGATGGGAATATCCACTCCAAAATATCTGGAAAGCACACGATACACGTTGCCATCCACTACCGGCTCAGGTTCATCAAAACAAATGGATGCGATGGCACTTGCGGTATAGTCTCCCACGCCCTTTAATCGCAGTAATTCATGGTAGGTATTTGGAAAACTGCCCTTGTACTTGGTTACAACCATTTTTGCCGTTGCATGCATGTTTCTTGCACGCGAATAATAGCCCAAACCCTGCCATAGTTTTAATACTTTTTCTTCACTGGCCGTTGCCAAATCCTGAACGGAAGGGAACGCTTCCACGAATTTCTCGTAATAGGGTAGCCCTTGTGCTACCCGGGTTTGCTGCAACATTACTTCAGAAAGCCAAATTTTGTAGGGATCAGTGCTCTGTCTCCAAGGTAATTCCCTTTTGTTCCCTTGGTACCACTGAAGAATCTTTTTTGAAAAATCCATGTATGGAAAATACTATTTCTTTTGACTGGGAGTTTATATACTTAAATTTTAGGGCATTATACAAAACATTTATATATTTGCAAGCCTAAAAAAAACCAAATTATTTATACGCAATGACGAAAGCAGATATTGTATCTAGAATCTCGGAAAAACTTGGGATTGAAAAAGGAGACGTACAGGCAACGGTTGAATCATTTATGGAGGAAGTGAAGAACTCCTTGGAGAATGGGGACAATGTTTATCTAAGAGGTTTTGGAAGTTTCATTATCAAGACGAGAGCGGAAAAAACTGGAAGGAACATTTCCAAGAACACCACCATAAAAATTCCAGCACACAACATTCCAGCATTTAAACCTGCCAAGGTTTTTGTAGAGGGAGTTAAAAGTAATGTACAGGTAAAGTAATCGAGTAACATTAAACCAGCACTATATGCCTAGCGGTAAGAAAAGAAAAAGACATAAGGTGGCCACCCATAAGCGTAAGAAACGCAGAAGAGCCAACCGACACAAGAAAAAGTAGTCGCCTTCGACTACTTTTTTGTTTATACGTTCTTTGACATAACTGGACAAAATTTCCATTACAAATTCGATATATAATCGGAAATATATAATTGTATAATCTAGGTTTCACTACTACTGGTGGAACTACAAAATTAACATAAAGGTGAATAGAGAATTAATTGTACGCTCTAGTTCCGATGCTGTTGATTTTGCCTTGTTAAAAGATGGAAAATTAATTGAACTTCATAAGGAAGAGGACGATAATGGTTTTTCGGTTGGAGATATTTTCTTGGCAAAAATCAGAAAACCCGTGACAGGATTAAATGCGGCCTTTGTAAATGTTGGTTATGAAAAGGATGCTTTTCTGCATTATCATGACCTTGGCCCGCAACTTTCTACCCTTCTAAAATTTGTTAAACTGGCACGTACCGGAAAACTGAAGGATTTCTCCCTTAAGAATTTTCCATTTGAAAAAGATATTGATAAGAATGGCAGTATCAACGAAGTTGTTAAGGCCAATCAATCCATTTTGGTGCAAATTGTAAAAGAACCCATTTCCACAAAGGGCCCAAGAATAAGTTCTGAGCTTTCCATAGCCGGACGTTATTTGGTCATGGTCCCTTTTTCCGATCGGGTCTCCGTCTCACAGAAGATAGGGAGCAGAGAAGAAAAGGATAGGCTAAAAAGACTGGTAACCAGCATTAAGCCCAAAGGATTTGGCGTAATTATACGCACTGTAGCAGAAGGCAAAAAAGTAGCCGAACTGGACAAAGACCTTCAAAACCTTCACCACAAGTGGATCAATATGTGTAAATCCCTTTATAGGGCTGAGCATCCATCCAAAGTATTGGTAGAGGTTAACAGGGCATCATCCATTTTGCGAGATGTTTTTAATGATTCCTTCACTGGAATCCATGTTGACGACGAAATCCTTTTTGAAAACATAAAGGAGTACCTACATGAGATTGCCCCTGATAAAGTATCCATTGTTAAGCCATATAATGGTGCTGCCCCCATCTTTGAAAAATTTGGTATTGAACGCCAGATAAAAACGTCATTTGGGAAAACGGCATCCATGAGCAAAGGCGCTTATCTGGTCATTGAACATACAGAAGCATTGCACGTTATTGATGTCAACAGCGGAAATCGATCGAACAAGGCAAAAAACCAAGAAGACACTGCATTGGAAGTAAACCTCTTGGCGGCAAGTGAAATAGCCCGCCAATTGAGACTTCGAGACATGGGAGGTATCATCGTTGTCGACTTTATTGACATGACACGCGGAGATCATAGAAGAAAGCTTTTTGATCACCTAAGGGATGAAATGAAGGACGATCGCGCTAAACACAAAATCCTGCCCCCCAGCAAATTTGGTTTGGTACAGATCACCCGACAGCGGGTCCGACCTGAGATGAAAATCAAAACCAGTGAGGAAAACCCCAGTGGGAATGGACAAGAAGTGGAGGCCCCCATTGTTTTGATTGACAAAATAAATGTGGATTTAGAACGAATCCTAAAGGGCAAAAACACCGATAATGGGATTGTGCTTAATTTACATCCATTTATTGCAGCTTATTTGACCAAAGGGTTTCCATCCATACGGACAAAATGGTATCTGGAACATAAAAAATGGGTGAAAATTCAACCCAGGGATGCCTATACCTATTTGGAATATCGATTTAAAGATAAAGAGGGTAAGGTTTTAAAATGATAAAAAGCGACTTCGGAAACGGGGTCGCTTTTTTTTATATCTTGTTTTTGGAAAACCAATCCCATTATGAAAGAATACAAAGTTGAAACTTTGATTTATTACTCCAAAGTTACCCTTGACTCCAAACATATTGTCAAGTCCTCAAAAAAGGAAATTCAAGAGAAATTGGACATCATGTCAAAAGAGGGATGGCATTTGGTTTCAACTGATGCCACGAATTTCGGAGCTGCGGTTTACATCTATTTGTATTTTGAAAGGGACCTCCCATGAATTGCAAAAATTGTAATCATCCCCTAAATGATGATGCATTTTTTTGTGAGCATTGCGGCGCAAAAGTCATCAAAAATCGTATCACATTAAGGTCCTTGCTTTCTGAGGCAATTACCAGTATTTTCGGATGGGACAATAAATATTTTTTCACAGTGCGAACGATGTTCGCTCGTCCAGGTATATTGTTAAGGGAATATATTGACGGGACACGAAAAAAGTACATGAACCCCATTGGGTTTTTGGTAATTGGTCTGACGATTGGTATTTTTTTATTTAACGTTTTCAGTGAACAGTACTTGGCCATTTCCGATAGAGCCAACGAGTCACAAATGCAATGGATGGCAGAAAATATTGGTGGGATTTATGAAAGTGAGGCGTTTCAGGAGAAATCAAGAGCGGACTCCAAAAAGGCCCAAGTATTTGTATTGCGCTATCTAAATATTTTAACACTTATTAATTTACCGGTATATGCCTTTATGTGCTGGCTGGTTTTCCGGAAGCCCTATAATTTTGGGGAACACCTTGTAATCAATGCTTATCTTCAAGGGGTTGGATTTCTTTTTACCACTCTTTTTTTCTTGGTGGCAATTACCATCCACCCCATGCTATTTTTCCTTAACCTATTGGCTACATTTTACCTTTATTGTTATGCTTATAAACAATTGTATCAATTGTCCCTAGCGGAATTAATTTTAAAAATCCTTCTATTTTTTGGAATTCTAATTGGTCTAACCCTAGTATTGGGTCTATTATTTTTCTTAGGGGGGTATCTTGCCGCAAAATGGGGTCTTATGGATGTAGGTACCATGTATCCTCAAATCCAAAGCTCTTAATACCATTGTTGATATGACCGTAGCCGAGGCCAAAAAGAGAATAGAGAATTACTGTGCTTATCAAGAACGCTGTCACAAAGAAGTGGTTGACAAACTCACATCTTTTGGTATGTTATCCCAAGCTAGGGACCACATTTTGGCCCATCTCATTCAAGAGAACTATCTCAACGAAGAACGTTTTGCCAAAAGCTTTGCCCGTGGCAAGTTCAGAAGCAAAAAATGGGGGAAGAACCGAATTATCAGTGAATTAAAACATCGGAATATTTCCAAATTCAATATTCAATCCGCGCTCCAAGAGATTTCAGAAGGTGATTACTTAACTACCTTGGATGCCTTGGCAAAAAAACGTTTACAGGAAATCAAGGAAACCCATCCCCAAAAAATAAAAAGGAAGTTGGCGGATTATTTGTTGTATAGGGGTTGGGAAAGTGATTTGGTTTATGAAAAAATCAAGGAGTTGGTTTAGGCTGCACCCATCAAATCATTGGTTCTTCGAATGGCCTCTTCATTCTTCCAATCAATCCAATCCTGGCCTTTTCGTCTTCGCATAAAATTATCATAATGCCGCATGAAGAAAATATTATAGACTGCTTTTGCAAAGTTTTTTGGTTTTCTGGCAATAGCGCGTAGGCTCATAGAAAAACCAGGGGTCAAATATTTCATATGGTGCCAGTACCCCTCGGGGATGTAAAGCACGTTGCCGTGTTCCAAATGGGCAATATGGCCCTTGGCATGTTGCAAAGCCGGCCACTTCTTCAAATCGGGGTCTGCGAAATTGATATCCTCCCTCGTTATGAGCGAATGGGGTATTTTATAAAGGTGCTTGGTTTCGTCTTGCGAGAATAAAATGCATTGCTTTTTCCCTTCAAAATGAAAGTGAAAAATATTGGCTAGGTCAATATCATAATGCATAAAAGTGTGTGAATCACTTCCGCCAAAAAAAAGCATAGGTAATCCTTTCATCAACCGTATTCCAAAATCAGGAAACTTGAAGTCCTTTTGTAAAATTGGGACCTCTTTTAATACATTCCAGAGAAAGATACGGTACTTGGTAGGTTTGGATTGAAGCAAATCAACATAATCCGACATTTTCATTCGAGCGTGGGGTTCATTAAAACCCTCATCATGCTTCACTGGACGGTCATCATACAAGGGTACCTCCTTATCCCCTGCGACTTCTTTGATGTAATCCAGGTTCCACTTGTGAAAGGCCGGCCAGTCTTCAATAAAACTCTCAATGACCACTGGTTTTTGAGGCCTAAAATAATCTCTTATAAAGGCCTTTTTAGAAAGCGTTTTTACTCTAGGTATCTGTTCAAGGTTAAGCTTCAAAACGTAACATGTTGAACGGACTAATTTAGTAAAAAGGAATTTATGTCCTAATCGTCCTACTTTTCAGCCGTAACTTTTGCCTTTTGTTTGGCCAATTCGTTACGTTCAATTTTGTGTCCCGGTCTTGACCATTTGGGTTTCTCGCCCATAGCATCATATTTGGAGTCTTCGGCCTCCACGGTTACGGATTGAGGATGTTTTTCAAAGGCTTGCTGCGGATTAAGGCCCAATACTTCAAACATAGCCATATCCTCATTAACATCTGGATTTGGCGTGGTTAAAAGTTTGTCCCCAGCAAAAATGGAATTGGCCCCCGCAAAAAAGCACATCGCTTGGCCTTCACGACTCATTTGAGTCCGGCCAGCAGAGAGACGTACTTGGGTTTTAGGCATGACAATCCTTGTAGTGGCCACCATTCGGATCATCTCCCATATTTCCACCGGTTTTTCCTCTTCCATGGGGGTTCCCTCCACCGCTACCAAAGCGTTTATGGGTACCGATTCCGGTTGGGGACTTAAGGTTGAAAGGGCGACCAACATTCCTGCGCGGTCCTCCACTGCTTCACCCATACCTATTATTCCACCACTGCAAACCGTAACACTGGTCTTGCGAACGTTTTCAATCGTCTGCAAACGGTCTTCATAACCTCTGGTCGAAATCACCTCTTTGTAATACTCTTCAGAAGTATCCAAATTATGATTATAAGCATATAGCCCAGCCTCAGCGAGACGTTTAGCTTGATTTTCAGTTACCATGCCCAGGGTACAGCATACCTCCATATCCAATTTATTGATCGTTCTGACCATCTCCAACACCTGATCAAATTCGGGACCATCCTTTACGTTTCTCCATGCCGCTCCCATACAAACCCTTGAGCTCCCTGAAGCTTTTGCCCGTAGCGCTTGTGCCTTAACGTGTGGTACGGACATTAAATCGTTTCCTTCAATATCGGTATGATACCTAGCCGCCTGTGGGCAATACCCGCAATCTTCAGGGCAACCCCCAGTTTTAATGGACAGTAGTGTAGAGACCTGAACCGTATTGGGGTCATGATTTTCCCTATGGACGGTAGCAGCCTTATAGAGTAGTTCCATAAGGGGTGTATTATAAATCTCAAGTATCTCTTCTTTGGTCCAGTTGTGTCGTGTTTCACTCATAAGGTCAAAAATAGAAAAAACATAAGTATGTCTACTATGACAAAAAACATACTTTTTTAGTTTATCTAGAAAGAAGCACAGATACCGCATTGCCCCCAAATCCTACAGCATTGACCAAAACCTTATCCATCTTTTTAGGAAGGTCCCCATGTTCCACAAAAGGAACCACTAAAGGTTTTTGGTGAAGTAGCATTAAAATGGCCATTTCGACACTCAGCATGCCGGAAGCACCGAACGTATGCCCAATTTTCCATTTGTTGGAGGTTAAAAATGGTATGTTTTCCTCAAACACTCTTTCAATAGCTCTGACTTCTGCCATGTCCCCTTGAATGGTTCCTGGGGCATGTGCAACTATAGCGTCGACTTCCCCTGGGTTTATATTGCCCAAGGCCATTTTCATGGCATCTTGAAAACACCGTGCTTCGGTGGAAATAGAGACATTATGGTCTAAAACTTCGGTGGCGTAACCAACCCCTATAATTTTTGCCAGTGCATTTTTAGGGTTCCCTTTCTCCAAACAGGCCATTGCTGCCCCCTCTCCCAATACCATGGTGTTTTCGCTTTTCCCAAAATCCAGGGTTCGGCATGGGTAGTTTGGACCCTGAACGGTTTCGCCAGCTTTTGAGTAAATCTTTAACGCTCTCATCTGGGCGATGGTAAATGGTGTCAGGGGAGCTTCACTTCCTCCCACCAAAAACTTATTCGTTAGTCCGCTTTTAATCCAAGCTATACCATTTAAAACAGCATGTAAAGCCGTAGAGCAGGTAATGGAGTGTGAAATCACCGGGCCCTTACCTTGCAAGTCATGGGCTACCCATGACGAAATATTGCCCAAGGTGGTTGTTGGTGAGGCCAAGGTTGATGTTTTCCCTTTTTCCAAAAACTCTGTATGATAGGCTTCAAAAAGTTGCGTTGCTCCTCGCGAAGAACCGATATTGATGCCAAAATCATCACCTTTGGACCAACCTGCCTGTTTCAGTACTTTTCTTGAAACATACATTGCGGACAACACAGAATCATCAAGGTTTCTATACTTGGTGTCCACCTGCCGCATTTTTTGAATGGCCTCTTTTTTGGTCCTTGGAAGTGCTCCTACCCACTCCTTTTTGTCCCCCAATTCCTTGTAGGTCAGGAGGTGATTTGAATTTTGATATGCTTCCAAAATCGCTTTGGAATCTGAGCCTAATGCAGAAACAGAGGAAAGTGCGGTAATGTAAATGGGGGCTTTTAGCATACTAAATCTGTTCCAAAACTTCTTCTATGCTGTTATAAATAAAAGACAGCTCTTGTTCTTGTATCACATAAGGAGGAAGTACATAAACAGTGTTCCCCAAAGGTCTAAGGATGACACCCCTATCAAGGAATAGTTGATAAAGCTCGTCCCTCAGGCTTCCATACCTATCCATTTCCACATCCAAATCCAAAGCCAAAATGACTCCTATGGTACGTACTTCCTTTATCTTTTGGTGTGTCTCAATCCTTTTTTGAAACATTTTGTGGGAGCTCGCTATTCTACGAATGCCCTGACCAATTTCCTCGGAAGTGAGCAAATCGATGGCTGCGATGGCAGCTGCACAACCAATGGGGTGGGCACTGTAGGTATGAGCGTGAAAAAAACCTTTGGTTACCTGATTACTCAAAAAAGCATTAAAAACAGCTTCTGTGGTACTGGTAATGCTCAAAGGAAACATGCCTGCAGTCAGGGCTTTGCTCAAACAAAAAATATCCGGTTTTTGTGTTAGATAATCGCAAGCAAAATGTCGTCCTGTCTTACCAAAACCTGTCATGATCTCATCGGCAATGCAAAGTACCTCATGTTGATGACAGCAACCAATCAAAGCATTTAGACCTTCTGCGGAGTGAAACTTCATTCCCGCAGCGCCTTGCACTAAAGGCTCAAAAACAAAGGCGGCGCAAGCATTATTTTTTAAAATTCCTCCCAACTGGGAAATAACACTTTCAATGGTATCATCGGTTGGGACTGGAATCCGTTCCACCTTCAACAAAAAATCCTCAAAGGGACCATTATAGGATGAAAGTCCGGAAGCACTCATGGCACCGAAAGTATCTCCATGAAATCCATCCTCAAAAGCAATCAACGTATCCCTTTTTTCCCCTTTATTAAAATAGTATTGCAATGCCATTTTTATGGCTGCCTCAACTGCTGTGGAACCGTTGTCATTGAAGAAAATTTTGGATTGGTTTTCTGGAAGGATTTCCAGTAACTTTTCGGAGAGCTCTACTGCGGGACGATGCGTAAAACCACTGAACATGGTAAAATCCAGCTCCTTCATTTGTTTGGTCATGGCATCCATGATCTTTTTGTTGCCGTGCCCAAACATACAGGTATACCAAGAAGCTATACCGTCTATATAAGACCTGCCCTCCTCATCAAACAACAGCGCACCTTCCGCCTTCACAATACCCAAAGGTGGTGACGCCGTTTTATGCTGGGTCAGTGGATGCCATAAGTGCTTTTTATCCCGATGAACTAAACTCAAGTCTTAAAATTTAGGAAGCAAAAATAGCGGTAAACCTTCAGAATACCTCAAATCAATACCATTTTGGAAACAAAGGCCTTAATTGCCCACTTAGCGTAAAATATTTGTCCACGACCAGGAGACAAAGCGCATTTTCAAGTTTTGGATTTCTAAACCCTTGTACGTGTGCATTGGCCTTCCTGATGATTTCCATGGCTTCCTGTTCATGCTCTAGATAATAATTCAATTGATCCGCCAAGTCACTGAAATCATCTTTTAAAGCTATATAATGTACGTTTGGAAGTAAAGTACCCTCCATAAACCAAGTTTCATACTTGGGTTTCGGCATTACCGCAATGGAATTGGAGCTCATCACCCATTTAAGGTTACTGGCCACATCATTACCTTCTTGACACCAGATAAACCTATATTTTAAATGATCGTTGATGGAGATTTTATCCTTTAACCATTGGTCGTGATTCGTACCAGAGTTAATTTGCCCCAAATCACACATGGGATGGTCAAAGTATTTTCGCAAAAACCTGCGGCGGTGCTCTTGCTTAACACTGGCGCGGCCAATGAGCCTATCTTTTTTTTTCTGGTAAGGAATTCTGTCGTTGGTGAAGGTATAGTGCCTAATCTTATTGAATTTGAACAAAATGGAATTCTCATTGGAACCGGAAATAGGTCTGCTTTTGACCAAGGTGGGTGCCGCCGGTATTGCGGTAACATCCCCAAATTCATAGGCCAATTTCAAATCGTCATTAAAATAGCGGGTGAATTCAAGCAAATCAAAGTAATACGCCTTATTCTTTCGGGGGAACTCCAAATCCCTAATACGGATGGGTTCTTGTGAAACTTCAAAAGAAGTCTGTAACTTATTGTAGTACGCAAGCCGTTTTTCCAGGATATCCCTATCCAGGGAATCAATTATCCTTACCCACTTTTCACGTGATTTTTTATTTCCCAGCCTTCTTAGAACCTCTAAAAAGGCGCCATTGGCATAGTAAAAGAACTTAATATTCTTATGTGAGATTGGATTTCTAATCATCCATTAAAAAGTCTTCTAAATTGCTTTGGAAAGATGATGCATATTTTGAAATGGTGGCCTTGTCAAATCCATTTTCCTCATTAATTCTGCCCAACATTTTTACTCCGGTCTTTTTTAAAATGATACTTTCGGTGGTGGGATGTTCATCTCCACTGAAAATGACACCTACGCCAAATCCTTTTTCCATAAGCGCATTTATGGTAAGAAGGGAGTGGTTGATGCTACCTAGATAATGGCGGGAAACCACGATGACCTTGTAATTGGATGTTATGATATCGAAAATGGTGTCGGTTTCATTCAAAGGAACCAAAAGACCGCCAGCGCCTTCAACAACCAAGCGATTTTTAGTTTCAGGTGCTACAATTTTGTTTACATCAATTTGAATTCCATCAATTTCCGCAGCGGCGTGGGGACTCATTGGGGTATTCAGGGCATAGCTATTGGAATGAATTTTGGTCTTGGTATTGGAAATCAATTGCGCTACCTTATGACTATCGGAGTTGTCCAAATCACCCGCTTGAACAGGTTTCCAATAATCTGCTTGAAGGGCTTCGGTGATGATGGCCGAAGCAATGGTTTTACCGACCTCTGTTGAAATACCGGTTACAAAGATTCTCATTTTAAACTTTTTGATAAGAAATTACAATTATCACATCTGTATTTTTTGGGTTCAAGAAAAGGAAATAGTTTGTATACTAAGTTTTTCCTTAAGTAAATCACCTCCAATTGTTTTCTACCGCAAATTTTACAAGCTACTAAATTACCGTCTTCGTCCGAAACATAGGTCTTCAATTGTTTATAAATACCAATGGCTTTTTCCCTATCGGACGCATATACCTGGAGTTTTACCCCTCCTATGGCATCACTGATCAGGGGATCTGTATTAATGGTGTTTTCATCTCTTAAGAAAACAGGAATCCCCTCAGATTCCAGTTTCCCCTTTAGAATTTGGATATCCGCAGGGTATGTTGAGGAGGTTACCGTATAAAACTCAGTCTTCATCCAAAATTCTTTTTAACTACTTCCAATGCCCCTAGAATTTCTGCTTGAGTGTTAAAGGCATGAAGGCAAAACCGAAGGCGTTCCGCTCCCTTTGGCACAGTGGGGCTTAGGATGGGACGTACATCAAAGCCCTTGTCCTCCAAGCTATGGGATAGCAATTTTACTTTTTCATTCCCTTCTACGATACAGCTTTGGATGGCCGAATGATTCCCTATAAAATAGGTGCTCAACCCCATCTCAACAACTACGCTTTTAAAATACGTAATATTGTCCTTAAGTCTTCCCATCAATTGTTCCCCTCCTTGACTTTCGAGAAAATGATAGGCCCCTAAAATGGTGGCTAGCGTATGGGGAGGCAGTCCAGTGGTATATACGAAACTTCTACAAAAATTGACCAGAAAGTCCTTTAGATACGTACTTCCCAAAACAGCTGCCCCGTGAACTCCCAAGCCCTTGCCAAACGTAATGATTCTGGCGAAAACCTTTTTTTCCAATCCAAGGGCATTTAGTATTCCTTTACCAAAAACTCCCAAAGCATGGGCTTCATCGACTACTAAATGTAGGTTGTGTTTTTCACAAAAGGAAGTCAATTCATTTAAATTGGGGGAGTCCCCGTCCATCGAAAAAATGGATTCGGTGGAAACGTAGATTTCGGAATCCGCATTCCTGGGCTTCATAAGCAATGAATCTAATTTCCTTGCCAAATCATCCATACTGTTGTGCCTAAATTTATACCCCTTGGCATGGCTCAGTTGAATTCCGTCCCGGATACTTGCGTGACAGAACTCATCATAAAGGATAATGTCTTCCTTTTGCGGAACGGTTGAAAAAAACCCTAGGTTAGCATCGTAACCTGAGTTAAAAACCAAGGCCGCCCCAGCATTGTAATACTCCGAAAGATACGCTTCCAAGGTGGCGTAAAGTCCATGATTCCCAGAAAGCAATCTGGAACCAGTGGCCCCATTTTGGTTGATTTTTTCCGAAACCATTATTTCCAGGGCCATTTTGGAAATTGCCCCTTCCCTTGAAAATCCGAGATAGTCATTGGACGAAAAATCGACCAATCCAAGTTTTGAATCCAGTTTCCTAAAGGCATTTTCCGTATGCCGCTTGGACAGTCTTTTTTGGAGGTTTTGTGGGAAATTGACCATTTGTCAAAAGTACTATCTTTAAGATAATGATTGCATACAAACAGGCCCGGACAAAAGAAGAAATTAGGCAAATCCTTGCCTTACAAAAACAAAACCTTCCTAATAAACTTAGCAAAAAAGAAATGCAGGAACAAGGATTTTTGACTGTAGAGCATTCTTTCGATTTGTTATGGGAAATGAACGCTGCTTTCCCGCATACCTTGGCAGTGGAAAATGGCAAAGTAATTGGTTATGCCCTTTCCATGACCCCAGAATTCGCACATGATATTCCCCTACTGCAATCCCTATTTGAAGAAATTAAAAAGGTGTATTCCGGACAGGAATTTATAGTCATGGGTCAAATCTGTGTCGCAAAGACCCATCGCGGTCAAGGGGTTTTTAGAGGCCTTTACAGGAATATGCAAGCCTACACGAAAGATGAATTTGGCTCAATCATTACCGAAGTGGATGTACGAAATATTCGTTCAATGAATGCTCACAAAGCTATTGGATTCAAAGAATTGTCACGGCATGCTTCAGAAGGAAAAGTTTGGTCTTTGATTATCCTTGAAGAATAAAAAAGCCACTCAAAAAGTGGCTAAAATCATCAAGTTTATGGCCCAATTAATCCGCCAAAACAATGACTTTGTTATCCTTCATTTCAATGGTACCGCTAGTTATGGAAAGTACGGTTTCTCCATTGGTCCCTGTACTGAACTTGTTTTGAAACTCTTCCTCAATTTCAATATCGCCTTGCACCTTTACCTGCCCCTCTTGAAGTAGGGAAACAATTGGAGCGTGATCCGTCAACATCTGAAACTCACCGTTTACTCCTGGAACGGTCACTGAGGTAACTTCGCCAGCGAACAATGTAGCTTCCGGGGATACAATTTCTAAATACATTTTTTAAAATCTCAAATTACAAATAACAAACCCCAACTTGGAATTTGAATTGTTGGAATTCTCCAATCCAAGTTTGGCTTAAGCTTCGGCCAGCATTTTCTCCCCTGCCTCAATGGCGTCATCAATGGTTCCTTTGAGGTTAAAGGCCGATTCTGGAAGGTGGTCCAATTCACCGTCCATAATCATATTGAATCCTTTAATGGTATCCTTAATGTCTACCAGCACCCCAGGTATTCCCGTAAACTGTTCCGCCACGTGGAAAGGCTGTGACAAGAAACGTTGCACCCTTCGGGCACGTGCTACGGCCAATTTATCTTCTTCGGACAATTCTTCCATACCGAGAATGGCGATAATGTCCTGTAGTTCCTTATAACGTTGCAACAACTCTTTTACGCGTTGGGCGCATCCGTAGTGTTCCTTCCCGAGAATTTCAGGAGTCAAAATCCTAGAAGTGGAATCCAATGGGTCCACCGCAGGATAAATACCCAACTCCGCAATTTTACGGGACAATACCGTGGTGGCATCCAAGTGGGCAAAGGTGGTCGCAGGAGCAGGGTCCGTTAAGTCATCCGCAGGCACGTAAACTGCCTGTACGGAGGTAATCGACCCCCTTTTGGTGGAAGTAATCCTTTCCTGCATGGCACCCATCTCGGTGGCCAGCGTTGGTTGGTAACCTACCGCAGAAGGCATCCGTCCCAAAAGTGCGGATACCTCAGATCCAGCTTGGGTAAAACGGAAAATATTATCCACAAAGAACAGTACGTCTTTTCCTTGTCCATCACCAGCACCGTCACGGAAGTACTCCGCTATGGTCAATCCTGATAGGGCTACACGTGCTCTTGCACCTGGAGGTTCGTTCATCTGACCGAAAACGAATGTTGCCTTGGACTCTTTCATGGCCTTTTTATCCACCTTACTCAAATCCCATCCTCCTTCTTCCATGGAATGCAAGAAGTCATCGCCATACTTAATAATTCCGGATTCCAACATCTCGCGGAGCAAATCGTTTCCTTCACGGGTCCGTTCACCTACACCGGCAAAAACGGAAAGGCCGCCATGTCCCTTTGCAATATTGTTAATCAGCTCCTGAATCAATACAGTCTTACCAACACCTGCACCACCAAACAATCCAATCTTACCTCCTTTGGCGTAGGGCTCAATTAAATCGATAACCTTAATCCCCGTAAACAATACTTCCGTAGAGGTGGAAAGATCCTCAAATTTAGGGGCCTCCCTATGAATTGGCAATCCATTGTCACCGGCTTTCGGCAAGTTGTCCATTCCATCAATGGCATCCCCGATGACATTGAAAAGTCGTCCATAAACATCCTCTCCTATTGGCATTTGTATGGAACTTCCTGTCGCTGTTGCTTCAACACCCCTACTAAGACCATCCGTGGAATCCATGGAAATGGTCCGCACCGTGTTCTCACCAATGTGCGATTGCACCTCTAGAACCAACATTGTTCCATCAGCTTTTTTAATTTCTAGAGAATCGTAAATCTTAGGGATTTCGGTTCCAGATTCAAATTCAACATCGATAACCGGGCCAATGATTTGGGCAACTTTTCCTGTAGTTTTGGACATTACTTCAGCTTTTCAATTTAGGATTGTTCCGTTGTAGGAGAATACACTATCAAATTTCGGGCGCAAAGATATGATTTTCCACTCGTTAAAAGAAACTTCATTCCTTGTTTTTTGGACATAAAAAAAGGTGCTCAAACGAACACCTTTATCGTATTGCTTTATTTTAATTTTAGGGATTGATACTCCAATTAATATAATAAATGGCTCCAACGTTACCCGTACCAAATGCGGTCACGTACTCTTCATTCAATATATTGGATCCCCCCAGCTTAAAGACGGATTTGATACTAGGTACAGCGTAGTTCACCTGTGCATCAAATACACTAAAGGAATCAATATCCCCATCCTGGAAGGTCGCTTCCCAGAAATATTCATCGCTCCATCTATAATTTAGGCCAAAACCAAAGTTTTTAAACAGTTCCGTGTGGCCAAATGAAGCTTTGAACCTATGCTCCGGGGTGTTGAAATTGGTCCGTATCCCACGCGCCCGAATTTCCTCTTCATCTTCAAGAAGGTTATAGGTATAATTCACGCCTACGTTGAACCCTCCAATTTTGGTATCCACGCCAATATTAGCGCCATAAGCAGTTAGCTCTTCCGGCGAATTGGTATAGGTCTGATACAACCTACTATCCCCATTGGCAACTGCTGCTCTGGCAAGATTTTGTTCTTGCTCCGTTCCAAAAACATTTCCATAAAATGGAACTTGAACAAATCCCCCTGCGATGAAATTGGTGTATTGATTATAGTAGGCATTCATATCGATGGAGAACTTGCCAATTTGCGCCCGATACCCCACCTCATAAGCCGTGATTTCCTCTGGCTGCACAATTGGAGTATTAATGGCCTGGAAATTCCCGGCTCCCAATGCCAAGGCGTCCCAAGCATTTTCATAGGCCGCCCTACCCACTACTTGGGCAGTTGTATTTCCCGTAAGGGTTTGTCCCGCTGGGCTTAATTCAAAGGTCCGTACGTCACGATCTAAGTTGTCCGGAGCCGAGCCCACTAAAACGGCCCTACCGGCATCCAATCCTATGAACAAGTCTTGGGTCGTTGGGTTTCTAAAACCAGTCTGAAATGACACCCTTATGTTGTGATTGCGTCTTTCGCCCAAAGTTAAGCCCAGGGCCGCCCTTGGAGAGAAAAAGCCATCAAAAAATTCGTTTTTGTCATAGCGCCCTGATGCAGTCAATTTAAGTCGATCATCAAAGACTTTCTTCTGAAACTGTACATATCCCCCGAATTCACTGTAGGTAATGGGTCCGTCAATATCCGTAAAGATGGTTCCCTGGGAGTTCAGTTCATATTCCCTAAAGGAACCGCCAACTTGGATATCCGCCCAATCATCAATCAAATGGGCCAAATTATAATTGCCGTTCACATGGCGGAATTTGGTGTTATCGATAAAACGAGCTCCTGTTGTCAAGTCGCCGTCTGCGATTACTTGATTAAAAGCGTTATCAAATTCCGGCGTTCCCGGAAGGAATCTGCCGGTATCCGCAGCGGCCCTTGCCGCAGCATGTGCCTGTTCCTCGGTAGCTTGAACTCCGGTTCCTACCCCTAAACGAGCTCCAATGAATGTAGCTGCGTAGTCACCAAACCAATCCGCATCTGATTTCCAACGTCTATTGGTATTGATGGCGGCAAATCTGGAATCGTAAGCGTTCCCGGAATTCTCCGATACGATATACCCCCTGATAAAAAAGTTGTCGTTTTTCAACTCCAACTTGTGTTGTTGCATTTTAAAACCATCTACATAATATCTGTTGATACCTTGATAAATGGTGGTACCACGGCCTATACGACCATTATAAATCACTTCCAAGTCGTCTCCAAAAGGGCGGTAATGCAACGCTAAATCGGCTTTTACACTTTGTGCATTGTAATCAATCAAATCCCGTTCGTTATACCCCGTCCTGGAAACCACGGCCGATCCCAATGTTCCCGCTGGAAGACCCGCTAGGGCGTCAAAATTTAGGGGAAAGTTCACTTCATCCCCATAGACATTTAAGCCATCATAATTTGGGTCTTCCCTTCCGAGACCGGGATTATTTAAGTTGTCTTCGTTTACCGCTTGCCAATCTTCCCCTTGTAAGATGGAGAAATTGGCCTTTACGGCAAATTTGTCACTAAAGGCATGTGCTGCCCTAATACCAACGTCATAAAATGGGTTGCTTCCTGCTGCTTCTTGCGAAGTAACCCCTGTTTTTAAATAAGTGCTTATTCCCTGAAAGTCGAATGGGCTCTTGCTCTGCATGAACAAAATACCGTTGAAGGCACCTGCCCCGTACAAGGCCGAAGCCGCGCCCGGAAGAATCTCAACGCTTTGCACATCCAACTCGTTCATACCCACCAAATTACCTAGTACAAAGTTCAAACCCGGAGCGGAGTTATCCATTCCGTCCACCAATTGCATGAACCTCACATTCGCAAACGTGGCAAAACCCCTGGTGTTGATGGATTGGAAGGTTAAACTGTTTGTGTTGATATCAACGCCTTTCAAATTCTGGAGTCCCCCATAAAAAGATTCGGCTGTAGTGTTTTTAATATCCTGAATGCCGAATCGCTCCACAGAAACCGGAGACTCAAAAATACGTTCAGGTGTTCTGGAAGCGGAAATTACAATTTCATCCAGTAAGGTGGATGATTCACGCAGGGTTATGGAAAGGACTTGGTTGTTTGAGGTAACTTCAACGGTTGCCTCAGAATAACCAATACTGGTAACTTTCAATTGAAATGGCGGGGTTGCCGATGTGCTCAGGGTAAAATTACCATCAAAGTCGGCCACTGCACCTTCGGCTATTCCGACCACTGCAACATTGGCCCCAGGAACGGGTTCATTATTCTCATCTACTACTGTTCCTGTAACCGTAGTTTGGGCATACGTAATTGTCCCAATCAACAGTGCAAATACGAAAATCAATTTTTTCATCGGGGAAGAGTTTGCGTTAAGTTAGTTTTAAAATCAAGTTAAATAACAGTGGTGGAAGATACATTTTTTTGACTTGAATCCCATAAAATTTAAAAATAATTATGCATGCATAGTATATTTTTCTTAGAAATTCGTGTTCAAGTCTAAGGATTTAACAAAAAAAACCGCCTTAATAGCGGTTTCTTCATTAAAACGATGTAATCATTTAGTTACTCCACGGTAACCGATTTTGCCAAATTTCGAGGTTGATCTACATTGCAACCTCGCATCAGAGCAATGTGATATGACAATAATTGCAGTGGAATGGTGGTCAAAAGTGGGGAAAGTGGTTCGGAAGTTTCTGGAACCTCAATGATGTGGTCGGCCAGTTCAGACACCATTTCGTCACCTTCAAAGACCACTGCAATAATTTTTCCGTGTCTTGATTTTATCTCTTGAATATTGCTAACCACCTTTTCATAATGCCCTTTTTTAGTGGCAATAACCACTACGGGCATTTGGTCATCTATCAATGCTATAGGGCCATGTTTCATTTCCGCAGCAGGATATCCTTCCGCATGGATGTAGCTAATTTCCTTTAGTTTAAGTGCGCCTTCCAAGGCCACTGGAAAATTATATCCTCTCCCTAGATAAAGACAATTGGAAGAATTCTTGTAAACTTCCGCAATCTGCTCGATAAGGACATTGGATTGCAAAGCGGTTTCCACCTTTTCGGGAATTGCTTCCAATTCTGTTAGATATTCATGGAACTTTGAGTCTGAAAAAGCTCCTTTTTCCTTTGCCAGCTTTAAGGCAATTAAGGTTAAGATGGTAATTTGGGTAGTAAATGCTTTCGTGGAGGCCACTCCAATCTCTGGACCCGCATGGGTGTATGCCCCGGCATGGGTTTCCCTGGCGATGGAAGACCCCACTACATTACATACCCCGAATACAAAAGCCCCTTTTTCCTTGGCCATTTTAATTGCAGCCAAAGTATCTGCTGTTTCCCCCGACTGCGAAATAGCAATTAATACATCGTTCTCCGTTATTACTGGATTTCGATATCTAAACTCGGAAGCATACTCTACTTCAACGGGTATTCTTGCAAGATCTTCAAAGATATACTCGGCCACAAGTCCAGCATGCCAAGAAGTACCACAAGCAACAATAATAATCCTATTGGCATTTAGGAACTTTTCAAGATTCTGGTCAATTCCAGCCATTCTAATAAGTCCTTGGTCTGCCAAAAGTCTTCCCCTATAGGTATCTAAAATTGCGCGTGGTTGCTCATAAATCTCCTTTAGCATAAAATGGTCATAGCCCCCTTTTTCAATTTCCTCTATGTTGAGTTGAAGCTCTTGAATGTTTGGATAGGCTATGGCATCATCTTTAATCTTCCTCAACTTTATTTCCTTGCCTGGACGGATAATAGCCATTTCCTCATCTTCAAGATAAACGGCGTTATTGGTGAACTCAATGAATGGGGAGGCATCTGAGGCAACAAAATACTCGTTGTCCCCTATACCTATAGCCAGCGGGCTGCCCAACTTGGCCACTACAATTTCATTAGGCTTATTTCTATCAAAAACGGCAATGGCATAAGCCCCTACGACCTGGTTCAAAGCAATTTGAACCGCTTGTCCCAATTTCACTTCCTCCGTATTCTTAACCTCTTCAATAAGGTTGACCAAAACTTCCGTATCCGTATCGGATTCAAAGGTATAGCCCCTTTTTATAAGCGCCTTTTTGATGGACTCGTAGTTTTCTATTATTCCATTGTGAATGATGACCAAGTCACCAGAATTGGAATAATGAGGGTGGGAGTTAATATCATTTGGAATTCCGTGAGTGGCCCACCGTGTATGTCCCAATCCCAATTGGCCTGTGTTACAGGAAGCTGCCTCGGCCTTATTCTTAAGATCTTCAACTTTCCCTTTGGTTTTGGTTAGGCAAATGTCGTTGCCGTCATAAAGGACCAATCCAGCACTGTCATACCCTCTGTATTCAAGTCTTTGAAGTCCCTTTACTATGATTGGATAAGCGTCTCTTTGACCAATATACCCGACTATTCCACACATGAATTAGTATTTAAAACAATTATCAAATTATTAATATGCCGCAAAAGTAGTCTTTGAATGCGAATTTCATTTGAAATCTAGGTTATATAACGTAAAAAACCCTTGACTTGTATAATTTGACCCAACTTAGTCCGTTTCCGTGTAGAAAATTTGAAGCTTAAGCTTTTTGCCTTCTTCTTCAATGGGGACATTGTTGCCAAACAAAATGGTTCCTAAAGGATTTAGAGTGTTCATTATAGGTAAATCAACCCTATCTCCCATACTGGACTCAGCTTCTTGAGTTGTTGCAATTCCAATATTTGATGTCAATGCCAGTCTAAGTGGTGCATTCGTAGAATCCCTAACGATAATGTCATTTAAATACTCCGTTATCCGAATGGTATATTTAATTCCCTCGCCAGCGGAATTCCTTTCCAATATTCCATCATAATTTAAGAAAAGTCCCAAAGGATCCTCAGAGGTTTGGGTTTCGGTAGCCACATTAAAAAGTGGTCTACTGTTCTCCGCGTCAAAAAGATAGATTCGTGGAGGTTCTACGGTACCTCCGGTTAAATCAATGGCATCCCGATCTACATAAAAAACTAAGTTGGCCTCATTTATTACCCAGTTGTTGGACTTAATGTCCTCTATGATGGCATTCGCAATGGATTCATCTCGATCGAACAAGCGTAGGTCTGAAAAAGTTCCACTTCCTCCTTTAAGATAAAGTCTACCGGCATTTGTTTGGTCCTGGCCCAATTGAGCAACAATCTCTGAGGGCAATGGATCATCTATAAAGGTGTTGACGGCATTTCCGACAATAATATTATTATTTACTTGTAACAGATTAAAAACAAATTGACCTTCGGCTTTTTCTATGGTTCCTTCGGTTCCATCCCCCTCTTCGTCCAAGACAAAGTCATCAAATTCGTAGGTGATTGTGATGTTAGCCCGGGTCAAATCAAACAAAATCATTAAATCTTCACTTGATGGGGTAATGGAAAAATGAAGTCCCCGGATGAAATTTGATAAGTTGCTCTGGCTCAATAGCTCTTGACTACCTTCCTTATCCAAGATGTTCTCTTGAAAGAACTGCGGGTCCAACGTTGCTTGTATCCCTGGACCAAGTCTGGTTGCAACTAGTAAGGATTCATCCTCATCCGTATCTGGATCATCCTCATCGAAAGTTATTATTTCCTTGTTATCAATGGTTACCGTTTCATCAAATAAGGGCTCTCCTTCAACGAAAGTAGTAATATCCGTATTTGAGAAATATTCCTGATTCTCTTCAAAATTTGAACCTGGATCTAAATCCCTAAGGAAAAATGAGGAGCGTTCCACCCTTAGATTAAATTCTTCCCCTACATATTGGTTTTCGTTTTCAATATTTATAAATCGGCTTGAAAGGATACTATCCAACGCAAATGTGTTGGCAAAACTATTGACGATCGTGTTTTCGTCCTCGCCGTCCGGCACACCGTCACCATCAGTATCAGCATCAAAAGGGTTGGTTCCAGCACGGAATTCTTCTATGTCGGTAAGACCATCATTATCTTGGTCACTATCCGGGTTATCCCTATCCTCAGGGGACTCCAACTCATCAGGTATTCCATCACCATCGGTATCCCTATTAGTAGAGGCAGGCACCAATTGATATGGTAAATAAAGCGTTACTTCTTTGATGGTCTCGTTTTCCGGAATGGTGTCCAAAATATCGTCATTGTTGCGAAGCCCTTCTGGCAAATCCTCCACATCTTGCGTAAAATTTCCAAAAACGGGATTACCTGGGATGTTTTGAAATGTAATTTGTGATGTTGCAATCGCTTGCCTTCTTCCGTATATTGGATCGTTATATACCCCAATTTGATATAACGGTAACCTATTGGTCTGAACGGCCACAGCACTTCTGTTGAAGGCAAAAACATCAAACTCAGCTTTGTCCGTAACAAAGGGTTCGTTAGAAATCACCCCATTTCCCAAGGTATCTAAATCTTCTTCACAGGAAGCCAGAAAAACCAATAAAAAAGAAATTCCAGCTAACGCTGAAATCCTACCGTACTTAAAAACCATTTGGCTTAACTTAAAACTTGAGTGTTATAGAAATTGGCATAGGCTTCATCCGTTTCTTGGAATGAAACGTAGGGAAGAGTTGGTTTGCCCTGCTCATTTACATAATCAACCAATTCATTAGGAACCTCTTCGGAGGCTAAAATAATGGCATCGGAATAATCCACGGCAACCTTTAACAAATTATTATAGTCAGGAGTTTTTAGGACCTCAATTTTATTTTGATCGACCCCGTCAAATGCAATTTTATCCAACATTTCATTACTCAATTCCCCATCAAATCCTTTTCCGTATACCGAGGTCACAATTTTACTGTCCATGAAGATAGGCTCATCAGCATAATATTCCCTTAGATATAAGGGTAGTAAAGAAGCCATCCAACCATGCACATGAATGATATCTGGCGACCAATTCAATTTCTTTACCGTTTCAACAACGCCTTTAGCAAAGAAAATCCCCCGTTCATCATTATCTTGAAACAGATTTCCATCTTTATCTTCAAAAGTGGCTTTTCTCTTAAAATATTCATCATTATCAATGAAATAGACCTGTATACGTTCCCTTGGAATGGAGGCCACCTTAATAATAAGGGGCATATCCATATCATTGATAACCAAGTTCATTCCAGAAAGCCTAATTACCTCGTGTAATTGATGTCTTCGTTCATTGATATTCCCATACCTTGGCATGAAAATACGAATTTGACCCCCGTTACTGTTTACCATTCTTGGGGCTTCGTAAGACATTAAGGAAACTTGATTCTCAGGTAGGTAGGGCACTAATTCAGAAGATACGAACAATATCTTTTTACCAGTCATACATGCAATTTTTGTTCATCTGACTTAACGTAGGCGCAAAAGTACAAAAATTATGCCTAATACCAGTATTTATAGTATTTTTGCACGCTTTTGTTTTAGGTCATGAAGGTGTTAGAAAGTAAAAAAGAGCTTAATGAAGTCCTAAAGGAATGGAAATCGAAAAACTGTTCGATTGGCCTGGTTCCAACTATGGGAGCACTTCACCAAGGTCATCTTTCCCTCGTGAAGAGAGCCTTGGCAGATAATGACCTTGTAGTGGTGACTATATTCATAAATCCGACCCAGTTCGATAACACGGAAGACCTGGACAAATATCCCTCGAATCTAAAAAAGGATGTCGCCCTTTTACTTTCGGTTTCAAAAGAAGTCGTCATTTTTACGCCTAGTCAAACGGAAATATATGATGGAAATGTAACTTCCAAGGCCTTTAATTTTAATGGCTTGGAAAAAGTAATGGAGGGAGAGTTTAGAACAGGGCACTTTGACGGGGTGGCGACCATTGTAGAATTGCTGTTTAAAGCGGTAGAACCTACAAGGGCTTATTTTGGAGAAAAGGATTTCCAGCAATTACAAATTATCCAAAAATTAGTGGAACAATCCCACCTTGATTTGGAAATTGTACCCTGCCCTATCGAAAGGGAACCCAATGGTTTGGCCAGAAGTTCGCGCAATGAAAGACTGTCTCAATCGACCAGGAAAGCAGCAGGTTTCATTCATGAAACTTTGTTATCTGCCAAAACTAAATTTGGCATGGAAAATGCTAAGAATATTAATGAGTGGGTATTCCAACAGTTCCATAAAAACCCGGTTTTTGAATTGGAGTATTTTGAAATAACGGATGTGGACACCCTAACTCCAACAACTAAAATTCAAAAGGATAGAAAATATAGGGCCTTCGTTGCTGTTTATGCGGAAGGCATCCGTTTAATTGACAATATCGCCCTGAATTAAATAATTTTGCCCCATAATATGCAAGTAGAAGTAGTAAAATCCAAAATTCATCGTGTAAAGGTAACTGGAGCCGATCTTAACTACATTGGTAGCATTACCATTGATGAAGACTTGATGGATGCCGCAAATATCATTCGTGGGGAAAAAGTTCAGATTGTTAACAATAACAACGGTGAGCGTTTGGAAACCTATGCGATACCAGGTCCAAGGGGCTCCGGCGAGCTTACGCTAAATGGTGCCGCTGCGCGTAAGGTTGCCGTTGGTGATGTTCTTATTTTGATTACTTATGCATGGATGGATATTGAAGAAGCAAAGGTTTTTAATCCATCCTTGGTCTTTCCCAATGAGGATACCAACTTATTGAAATAATTTGTCCAAAACGTTTAAAAAAGCACTTAAGATTGTTGTTCCTTTTGGCTTAGGGATTGCATTGCTTATTTTTCTTTACAGCAGTACATCTCCGGCGGATAGAAAAAATATTGTGGACAATATTGCCAAAGCCAACCCATTTTGGATATCAATCTCGATAGTCATAGGAATACTCAGTCATGTTTCAAGAGCCATAAGGTGGAATTACCTCTTACGTCCTTTAGGTTATACCCCTAAGGTCAGCAATAATTTCTTTATGGTCATGATAGCTTATTTGGCTAACCTCGGTGTTCCACGTTCGGGAGAATTTTTAAGGGCCACTGCTTTGACCACTTATGAAGATGTTCCTTTTGAAAAAGGATTTGGGACCATTGTTACGGAAAGGGTCATTGACGTTATTATGTTGCTGCTCATTATTATATGCGCATTGCTCTTACAAACAAATTTTGTCCTTGGCTATCTAGAAGATTATGGCCTTAACTTGGTTTTTAGTATTGCGATCCTCATCCTTGGAATTTTTGGCCTTATTGTGCTTTTACGCTTGGTTGGAAAAGCGAAAGACGGATTCCTTTTAAAAATCAAAAAGTTTTTAAATGGGATGCTCCAAGGGGTAAGCAGCATTTTAAAAATGAGGGACAAATGGCCTTTCATTCTTCATACGTTTTTTATTTGGATCTGTTATGTGGGTATGTTTTGGGCCATAAAATTTGCGATTCCTGAAACTACGGCTTTGGGGCTGTCCGAGCTTTTGGTGGCCTTCGTCGCAGGAGCTTTTGCCATGATGGTTTTCCCAGGAGGATTAGGGGGCTATCCTGTTTTTGTCAGTGCAGCACTGGCGCTATTTGGCATTTCATCCAATTCCGGCGATGCCTTTGGATGGATTATGTGGATTGCCCAAACCTTAATGATCGTTATCCTTGGGGCAATATCCTTTATGCTCTTACCGTTATTGAATCGAAATCGATAATCTCTGATTATCAAACCAATACCCCATGAACAAACCACTACTTTTCCTTTTTGGCTTACTCTGCCTTGGACTGAACGGCCAAGTAAAAAAAGAAATCTTTGAATCGTTCAAATTGCAGGAAAGAAGGGACGTCTCCTACTATTTCCCAGAGAATTATTCCGAAGACAAAAAATATCCCTTGATTTTAGTGTTGGATGCAGACTATCTCTTTGACCTTGTAGTTTCCAATGCCAAGTTTTTCAGTAAATACAACCGCATGCCGGAATCCATTATTGTAGGGGTACATCAAGAAGAAAATGAGCTCCGCTGGGAAGATTGCGACTTTGAGCAAACCACCGGATTACCTACAGAAAAAGGGAAGCTCTTTTACGAGTTTTTGGGAACTGAATTGATTCCTTACTTAGAGACCAGCTACAACGTGGCTCCTTTTAAAATGTTCATTGGATATGACATAACGGCCAATTTTGGAAATTACTTTTTATTTAAGGACAAGTCATTGTTCAATTCATATCTAATCATTTCACCCGTTTTGGCTACCGAAATGGAAAGTAGAATACCTTCTAGACTGTCCGACTTAAATCAGGAGATTTTCTATAACCTCGTGTTGGAAAAAGGTAAGGCCGAGGACCGCAACCGAATCCTTCAAATGAACAACGCCATTGCCTCCATTGGCAAAGAGAACTTGCACTATTTCTTTGATGAATACAAAGAACCCGATCATATATCCATTGCTGCCTATGGCATCAGTAAAGCATTTGACAACGTTTTCAAACTGTTCCGTCCCATAAGTCCCAAGGAATATAAAGAGCAAATCCTAACTTCCAATGAGCCCGTTATCCAATACTTGAAGGACAAATATGGCATGATAGAAAACCTGTTGGGTTTTAGAAAGGAAGTGGAATTAAATGATATCATGGCCATTTATGCCGGTGCTTTAAAGAAAGATGATTTTGATTCTTTGAAAGCACTCGCTGACATCTGCAAAGAGCAATTTCCAGAAACCATGCTCGGATTTTATCTGGAAGGAGAACATTTAGAACTCGCTGGCGAACCCAAAAAAGCCATGAAGGCCTTTGAAAAATCATTTTTGATGGAGCCCATTGACTTTCTGACCAAAGACATGGCTTTGGAAAAAATTGATGCCATTAAGGCAGATTTTGGATACTAGTTGGATTCCATGTTTTGATAATTATTTCGGTATATTTCTTAGTTCTGGAATTCAAGTACCAACCATCCAAAACACTATCTTTAGCCAAATTCCGAGCTTTAGATGGCCAAGACGAAAGTTGCCTATTTCTGTCAAAACTGCGGCGCCCAATACCCTAAATGGGTGGGACAGTGTTCCTCATGCAAACAATGGAATACCGTTGTAGAGGAAGTGGTGCAAAAACAACCCAAGAACACTTGGAAAACTTCCACAAACGGTTCTTCCAGAACTGCCAAACCGCTCCCGGTCCATCAAATTACAAATGAGTCGGAGATTCGTATTACTATGTTGGACCAAGAGTTCAACCGTGTTTTGGGTGGTGGGTTGGTCCCTGGCTCCTTAACACTCTTGGGCGGTGAACCTGGAATTGGGAAAAGCACCCTACTCCTTCAAATTGCACTGAAGCTGCCCGTGAAAACCCTTTATGTTTCCGGAGAGGAAAGCCAAAAGCAAATCAAAATGCGGGCAGACCGAATTCTTCCGAATTCCCAAAACTGCTTCGTGCTTACCGAAACTAAGACACAAAATATTTTCCAACAAATTGTAGCTACGGAACCTGATTTAATCATTATTGATTCCATTCAAACCCTACACACGGATTATATTGAATCAGCTGCTGGCAGTATCTCGCAGATTCGGGAATGTACGGCCGAACTTATCAAATTTGCCAAAGAAAGTAATACCCCGGTCATTTTAGTTGGGCATATTACAAAAGATGGTACCATCGCAGGACCCAAAATTTTGGAACATATGGTGGATACCGTGCTTCAGTTTGAAGGGGATCGTAACTATGTATACCGTATCCTTCGCTCTTTAAAAAACCGATTTGGTTCCACTGCTGAGTTGGGTATTTATGAAATGCAGGGTAACGGACTCAGGGAGGTAGTGAACCCATCTGAAGTATTAATCTCCAATAGTGAAGGAGAGCTCAGCGGTACCGCAATTGCGGCTACCGTTGAAGGCATAAGGCCCTTAATGATTGAGGTTCAGGCCTTGGTCAGTACGGCGGTATATGGAACACCCCAACGTTCCGCCACGGGTTTTAACGCCAAACGGCTGAACATGCTATTGGCCGTCTTGGAAAAGCGAGCTGGTTTTAAATTGGCAGCTAAGGATGTTTTCTTGAACATTACCGGCGGAATTTCCGTGGACGATCCCGCCATCGATTTGGCAGTCATGGTTGCCATCCTTTCCAGTAACGCCGATATTCCCATTGAAAAAGGAATATGCTTTGCTGCTGAGATTGGCTTGGCAGGGGAAATTCGGCCTGTCCAACGCGTTGACCAGCGCATTCTTGAAGCTGAAAAATTAGGTTTTTCGACCATTTTTATTTCCAAAAGCAATAAAATCGGTATTAAAAAGCCAAAAGTTGAAGTGCGATTGGTATCCAAAGTAGAAGATGTGGTTACCTATTTGTTTGGCTGATATTTTCCTTATTTTTAGGAAAATCGCCAGCATGAAAAAGTATGGTTTTACCCTCCTTATTTTCCTTTTGTTCTCATGTGCAGAAGACACCTCAAAAAACTCCTTTACCACTTGGCAACACTATTTGGGTGACCCGGAACGAACCCACTATTCCATTTTGAATCAAATAGATACCTCGAATGTCAGTTCACTGGAACTGGCGTGGACCTATAAAAGTGGTGGTTTGGAAGAGGGGCGAACCACGCAGATACAAACCAATCCTTTAATCATTGGCAGTATTCTTTACGGAGTAAATCCCGCTATCGAACTCTTTGCACTAAGTGCAGCAACTGGAGAAGAACTTTGGAAATATGTTCCTTCGGACAAGGATAACACTGGACTTGGTTTAAATCGGGGATTGAGTTACTGGGAATCAAATCAACCTGATGAGGAGTCAAGACTATTTTTTGCTTCTGGATTTCGATTGTATGCCGTTTCAGCAAAAACGGGAGAACCCATTTCCACTTTTGGGGATAACGGCAGTATTGATTTAAGGGCAGGCCTTGGAAGGGAGATTGCCCAAATGGCAGTGTACGCAAATACTCCTGGGGCCATCTTTAAAAATCTTATAATCATGGGCACTCGGGTAGGTGAAGGCCCCGGTTCCTCCCCCGGTCATATCCGTGCCTATGATGTGCGCACGGGAAAAATAGAGTGGACATTTCACACCATTCCCCAACCAGGAGAGTTTGGCTATGATACCTGGCCCAAAGACGCCCATAAAACGGTGGGAGGGGCCAATAGTTGGTCGGGCAATGCTGTGGATTTGGAACGTGGAATTGTCTATTTTCCAACAGGCTCTGCAGCATTTGATTGGTACGGCGGGGATCGTCATGGGGAAAATCTATTTGCCAATTGTCTATTGGCTCTGGATGCCAAAACCGGTGAACGCCTCTGGCATTTTCAATTTATACGGCATGATATGTGGGATAGGGACTTACCAGCTCCACCCAATCTTTTTGAAATGGAGAGGGATGGTGAAAAAATTCCGGCCGTGGCCCAAGTGACCAAAAGCGGCCATGTTTTTGTATTTAATAGGGTTACTGGCGAACCTATGTTCCCAATTGAAGAAAAATCTTATCCAGCTTCTTCACTGGCCGGGGAACAGGCACATCCTACCCAACCCCTACCTAAAAAGCCCGAACCTTTTGCAAGACAACAACTAAATGAAGATGATCTATATGACCCTAACCGTCCCGCTTTTGTAGATGATTTTGTGGATAAAGACCAAAATATTGACCCTCCAACAGTATTGGAAAAATTACGAAGTGTTACTTCAAAAGGACAGTTCATTCCCATCGATACTACAGGAACCATTCTTTATCCTGGAGCCGATGGCGGTGCGGAATGGGGTGGTGCCGCACTTGACCCCAGAAATGGGGTCATGTACGTGAACTCCAATGAGATGGCCTGGATTGTGCGCATGAAAGAGGTGACAGAGGGCGATGGTCAAGACACTCATCCCGGGGAAGCATTGACCCAAATTCATTGTGCGCGATGCCATGGTGGTGAACTACAAGGCTTGGCCGGTATTCCAGAACTGCAGCATGTAAAGGAACGATTTGGATTGGATTCCATTGGAAGCATTATCAAAAATGGGAAAGGGGCCATGCCTGGCATGCCCAATCTATCGGAATCCGAAATTGATGCCATTGCCCATTTTGTATCTAAAATGGAAATGGAAACCGATCACCGGGCAGAACAATCATCTATAAAAGTACCCTATGCCGTGGCGGGTTTTGGCCGTTTTAAAGATGAAAGAGGCTTTCCCGTGGTAAAACCGCCCTGGGGCACCTTGAATGCCATTGATTTGAATACAGGGGAATATCTATGGAAAGTACCTTTGGGTCATGAAGAAAAACTCAACGACCCCAATGTTCCCGTTTCAGGAACCGAAAATTATGGCGGTCCGGTCATCACTGCAGGGGGCGTACTTTTCATCGCAGCAACCAATGATGAAAAGATCCGTGCCTTTGATTTAAATACTGGAAGACAATTATGGGAAGACCAACTTCCTGCCGGAGGATACGCCACGCCTGCTACCTATGAAGTGGAGGGAAAACAATTTTTGGTCATCGCCTGCGGAGGCGGCAAGATGGGTACAGCTTCTGGAGATGAGTACAGGGCATATACCTTATCCTCGGATTAATATAAAACTGAATTTGGATTTACCGCTTGTTTCGAAACATCCTGGTGGCAAGGAAGATGATCAAAATAACTACAACTATTAGTACTACTTGACCGAATCCTATTCGTAAAAAAATGTTGAGTATCATGGAGCAGGATTGGGAATTTCGTTATGAATGGCCTCAATTCCTTCCAGAACGGCATCCGATAATTTCACGTTAATGGAGTCAACATTCTCCTTTAACTGTTCCATCGTGGTAGCACCAATAATATTACTGGTTATAAATGGACGTGTATTCACAAAGGCCAACGCCATTTGGGTTAAGGACAGACCATGTTCTTCTGCCAAATCAGCATAGCGCTGTGTAGCAAGGGTGGCGTTCTTCCCGCTATACCGGCTATAATTGGGAAATAAGGTCAACCTTCCCTTTCTAGGTTTAATCTCTTCTAAATATTTTCCGCTCAAGACTCCAAAACCTAGGGGAGAGTAGGCCAATAAGCCTATTTTCTCACGCATGGATATTTCAGACAATCCTACTTCGAACAATCGATTCAATAAACTATATGGATTTTGAATGGTCAACATTCGCGGTAAATCTTCATGCACCTTACTTTCCTCAAGGTATCGCATAGCTCCCCATGGGGTCTCATTTGACAATCCTACATGACGAATCTTCCCTTCTTGGACCAAATCCCGAAGGGTTTCCAATATTTGATGGATGTTATCCTCCCAAAAATCATGGTTTTCGGAATCATAACCCCTTTGCCCAAAAAAATTGGTGTTCCGTTCCGGCCAATGTAGCTGATACAAATCTATATAATCGGTCTGCAATCGCTTCAAACTTCCATGCACCGCAGTACTAATGGAATCCCTACTGAAACCTGTTGTTCGAATATGTTTTGTGAAAGGAGCCGGCCCTGCAATTTTTGAAGCCAAAACCACCTTATCCCGATTTCCAGTTTTCTTGAACCAGCTTCCGATGATTTCTTCAGTCACGGCGTATAATTCCTTTTTTGGAGGAATAGGGTACAGCTCAGCCGTATCAAAGAAATTGATGCCTTGATCTAGGGCATAGTCCATCTGCTCATGCCCCTCCTCCTCTGAATTTTGCCGACCCCAAGTCATGGTTCCCAAACAGATTTTACTGATACGTATGTTGGTGGTGGGTAGTCTTGTATATTTCATACAGGCATAGTTTGGCTTAGAAAACGTCAAATATAGCCAAACCGACAAGGTCGGCTTTTTAAGGGAACGTTATTTTTCAATTTCCAATAAAATGGGACAGTGATCACTATGTTTGGCCTCGGTTAATATCACGGAACGCATTAAGCGGTCTTTAAGACTTTCATTGACCATACCATAATCCAACCGCCATCCTTTGTTATTTGCCCTGGCATTCGCTCGGTAGCTCCACCAGGTATAGTTATGGGGTTCCTCATTAAAATGTCGGAAACTGTCTATAAATCCGGTTTTAATAAAATTACCGATCCATTCCCGCTCTACGGGTAAAAAGCCGGATACATTTTTGTTCCTAACGGGGTCGTGGATATCAATGGCCTCATGGCAGATGTTGTAATCCCCACAAACGACAAGGTTAGGGCGTTTCTTACGTAGTTCATCCGCATACTTTTGAAAATCGGCCATATAGGTCAGTTTAAATTCAAGGCGATTTAAATTGGTTCCTGAGGGTAAATACATACTCATTACCGAAACGTCACCAAAGTCGACCCGAAGATTCCGACCTTCTTGATCCATATAATCGATTCCTGTTCCAAATTCCACATGGTCCGGTTGGTTCTTGCATAATACCGCCACTCCACTGTACCCCTTTTTTTGGGCACTGAACCAGTAATGGTGCTCATATCCTATGCCTTCCAGGGCAGTAACGTCAACTTGTTCCTTCATAGCCTTAGTCTCCTGGATACAGACCACATCGGCATCCACTGCCCCCAGCCATTCCACAAACCCTTTGTTCATTGCAGCACGAATACCATTTACATTGTACGAGACAATTTTCATATCTTTTTATTTATTTGCTAAAAATAACCAACCTAACCGGCCCATCATGGAAAATGACAAAAATCGTAAAAACTATAATTTGGGAAGGGCTTTTGCCATTAGTGGAATTACCATGACCACAATTGCCCTGGCTACCTATTTCTTTGGAGGTGCCCCATTTTACTATGCCCTATTGTTTTTATTGGGAATCGTTTTAGGCTTTATAGGAGCATTTTTTATTTTGCTTTCCTTCAGAAAATAAAGGAGCTTTTAAGGATTAAAATTCCCATCTTTGGAACAATGAAAAAAATAGTTTTTTGGATTTTTCTTGTTCCCAGTTTGGCAATTTCCCAAAATCAACAAATCGATTCAATAAACACCCTAGATGAGGTCACCCTTATTGAGGAATTCATTTCAAAAAAGGCTATTGGTATCACCGAATCTTCAAGCGTAGGCATTACCGATTTAGAGCAGTTCAGCCCTATTGATTTTGCCAATGGTCTTAATCAAATCTCCGGCCTATACGTCCTTTCCGGAGCATTAAATACCAATAGGATTACCATCAGGGGTATAGGGGCTCGAACACCTTTTGGTACGGATAAACTTAGAATGTATTTCAATGGCATTCCGGTAACCAATGGCACAGGGGTCTCTGCCATTGAGGCTTATGATTTTGAGAATATGGGGAGGATTGAAGTGGTGAAAGGCCCAAAAGGAACCTCCCTAGGTGCCAATTTGGGAGGAGCCATTATTCTTAACACCAAGCCTCCTGAAGTGGGCCGAACCTTTTTGAACAATACCTTCACTTTCGGTTCCTTCAACACCACAAAGAACAACTTGGCGTTTCGACACTCAGAAAAAGGATTCAATATTAATTTTAGCTACAACCATCTTCAGACGGATGGATTCCGACAAAATAATAGTTTTGAACGGGATGGATTTTTATTGACTTCTTCAGTTCGCTTAAGTAAGAAAGGCAAGCTGGACTTTTTAATCAACCATATCGATTACAATGCAGGCATTCCCAGTACCATAAATGCCACAGATTTTAGGGAAGACCCCAGAAGGGCCGCGGCGAACTGGCTGGCCGCCCGAGGTTTTGAGGATAATAGGTATACCTTAACGGGGGTTTCCTACAGCCACCAATTTAATCCAAAGCTGAGAACCACAAATAGTATCTTTTACACCTATCTGGACCACTACGAACCTCGCCCCTTTAACATTTTGGATGAATTCACACATGGTTTTGGCTTTCGTTCGGTTACTGAGGGGAATATATGGGAAGGCACATTCACGGTAGGTGCTGAACTTTATAAGGATGAATACAATTGGCAGACTTTTTTCAATCAGTTTCGGGATAACGATGGTAATGGAAGCCTGCAAGGACAACAATTAAGCGATAATAAAGAGTTCCGATCCCAACTCAACCTGTTTGGGGGTTATACCTTCCCAATTGCTACAAAACTGGAGGCGCAAGTGGGTTTAAATTTTAATCAGACCCAATTTGATTTTAGGGATTTGTTCAATACCGGGGAAGACAACACCTCTGCACAACGGGATTTCGATCCTATTTTATTGCCCAGTTTTGGATTGCAATACCAAATGAATAAGGGACGACTCTTTGCTAATGCCAGCAGGGGTTTTTCAAACCCTGGATTGGAAGAGACCTTAACGCCTGAAGGGGTCATCAATCCTGATCTCAATCAAGAAAAAGGATGGAGCTTTGAAGTGGGCGGGATAGGTTCACTTGCAAAAAGAAAATTGACGTTAGGACTATCGATCTATCAGATGGATATCACGGATTTGTTGGTTGCCGAAAGAATTGATGAAGATTTGTTTATTGGCAGAAATGCAGGAGAAACCCGTCATCGTGGTCTTGAATTGGATGCCAACTATAGATTTCAAATTACACGAAATTGGATGGCTCTACCACGGATAAGTTATAGTTACAGCAACCATACTTTTGTTGACTTTGTGGATGGGGATAATGATTTTTCCGGCAATGATTTGGCAGGAGTTCCCCAACATCGCATCAACTCTGGTCTGGCCATACGAAATACAAAAGGCTTTGTATTCAATTTGACCCATCAATTTGTGGACGAAATACCCCTTACAGATGCCAATACACTTTTCAGTGAATCGTTCCATGTACTCAATGCCCAAGCCCGCTACAGAACCAATATCGGCGACCATTTTTTCTTGGGACTCAATGTTGGCATTAACAATATTTTCGATAACAACTTCGCACAATCGGTACTCGTAAACGCCGTTGGTTTTGGTGGAGCTGAACCCCGCTTTTTCTATCCCGGAAATGGAAGGAATTATTTTGCTGGGATTCAGTTGCAATATCGTATCAGGAACTCCATTGACCAAGCGTTTAAATAGTTTATTTTTAAGGTCGAAACTTTAAAGCGTGGCTCTCTTGGATTAGGTATCGCAAGTAGCTACGGGTTTGCTTCAAAAATAGGTTGGCTGTATTTTCTTAAAAAACTGTCTTATGACCATCCGTGGGATTCTGGAAGAGGAATTTTCGCTAAAAGAGGTTACCATTACATTGCTAAACGGGTATGCCAACAAAAACTATTTGGTAACCACCCTTGGAAGGAAACTCATTTTTAAAACCTATTCGGAATACGAACAGCTTTTTGAGATAACCGAAGCAGAAAATCAAATGCTGTTACATCTCCAATCAAAGGGGTTGTCAACAATTCCAAAACCCATTGCCTTTGAGGACGGTTCTTATTTAAAAGTGGTTACTATTAAAGGCCAACGAAGCCTTTGCCGTCTGTTGACCTTTGTGGAGGGAACTTTTATGGGTGATGCTGCCATGACCGTGGATTTAATTTGTTCTTTGGGACACTTCGCCGCAAAATTGGACAGTGCCTTGATTGATTTTGATCATGTTGCGTTGCGGGCAAGAAAATGGGAATGGGATTTACAATCGGTGCTTCTTAACAAAAAGCATATAAGCCACATCGCATCACCGCAAAGAAGGAATTTGGTTTCCTATTATTTTCAACAATACGAAAGCTACGTTTTACCAGTTCTTGAAGATTTTCGTACGGCCACCATTCACAATGATTTGAATGAATGGAACATTCTTATTACCAATAATCAGGTTTCAGGACTGATTGATTTTGGGGATTGCGCACATTCCCAATTGATCAATGAGGTGGCCATAATGGCGACCTATGTTTTTTATGCTTCCAAAGACCCCTTGGAATTTGTGGACCCTTTGCTGAGTTCTTATCACGCCATACTTCCTTTAAAAGAAAATGAAGTGGCTGTATTGTACTGGCTTATTGCCATGAGACTGTGCACCAGTGTATGCAATTCAGCCAACGCTAAGATTTCAGACCCGGAAAATGAGTACACCTCTGTAAGCGAAGAAAAAGCATGGACCCTTTTGGAAAAATGGTTGCGGATCGGTCCGCAAAAGGCAGAGAACGTTTTCCGAAAAGCATTGGGTTTTCGACAGAAAGATATCCAATCCACTGAAGCGGCTTTGAATCACAGGAACAGTTATTTGAGTACCATCCTTTCGGTAAGTTATCAAAAGCCCATTTTAATGGAACGGGCCGCTTTTCAATATATGTTCGACACCTATGGGGGTTCCTTTTTAGATGCCTACAACAATATTCCCCATGTGGGGCACCAGCATCCAAGGGTAGTGGAAGCTGGACAAAAACAAATGGGAGTATTGAATACCAACACTAGATATTTGTTTGATGTACTGCCCAAGTATGCAGAACGTTTGCTCTCCAAATTCCCTAAACCCTTGAGCAAGGTGTTTTTTGTGAATTCGGGAAGTGCAGCAAGTGATCTCGCCATTCGTTTGGCCAAAGCCCATACGGGGTATCAAAACCTGTTGGTCATGGAACACGGGTACCATGGCAATACCCAGATGGGTATTGATATTAGCGACTATAAATTCAATAATCCGAGAGGACAAGGGCAAGCCTCCCATATTTATAGAACCGCGATTCCTGATACCTATCGAGGTCATTACACTCAAAATGACGGAACAGCGGGCATAGCATACGCACAAAAAGCAATTGAGAATATTAATACCTTTTCAAAACCTCTGTCCGCTTTTATATCGGAACCTATAGTGGGCTGCGGTGGTCAGGTGCCTTTGGCCAAAGGGTATCTACAACCTATTTATCAGGCTATTCGAGACCAAGGAGGTGTTTGCATCAGTGATGAGGTACAAACAGGCTTTGGCCGTTTGGGCGATGTGTTCTGGGGGTTTGAACAGCAAGAGGTGGTACCCGACATTGTAGTATTGGGCAAACCCATGGGCAATGGGCACCCTTTGGGCGCCGTGGTGACTACTACCGAAATTGCCAAATCCTTTGAAAAAGGTGTGGAATTCTTCAGTTCGTTCGGAGGTAATCCCGTTTCTTGCGCTATTGGCATGGCGGTTTTGGATGTCATTGATGAAGAAGGGCTTCAGGAAAACGCCCATGAAGTGGGTCAGTATTACCGTAAATGTTTGCATGAACTGCAACAGCAGCACCCATCAATTGGGGATGTACGCGGCTCGGGACTTTTTCTAGGCATTGACATCGTAAATGCTGGAACAAAAGACCCCAATACCGAATTGGCACAGCATCTAAAAAACGCCTTAAGGGAAAAATATATATTGGTCAGTACGGATGGTCCAGCAGATAATGTGATCAAAAGCAAACCCCCTCTATGTTTCTCCAAGGAAAATGCTGAGGAAGTTGTTAGTGTTATGGGCCAACTATTAACTGATTTTCATCAGTAAAGGTATCCGTGACAATTTTTATTTTTACGTCTTTAACAAAACAATAAATAAAGCATTAAATGAAAAAATTTTTTGCACTGTGCGTTATTGCCGGTCTTTGGCTTTCCTGTAAGAACGACTCAAACAAAACCGAAATGCCCGAACCCAAGGGTGTAGAGAATGTGGCCTACAAATGGGGCGAAATGGCTTTGGAGGCCACAGCCTTGGACACCGAACGATTTGCCCCAAGACCTACGATTACCTCACGTTATCTAGGACTCATTTTTACGGCAGTATTTGACGCTTGGTCACGGTATGATGAAAAAGCGATTCCCGTTTATTTGGAAGGCGTGGAACGCCGGCCAACTGATGAAATGACCCTGAAGAACAAGGAAGTTGCCATTAGTTATGCCGCCTTACGGGCTATGAATGAATACTACTACTCTGATAAAGTATTGTTCGAAAAGTTCATGAAGGACGAATTGGGACTGGATCCAACCGACACTTCCACTGACCCCAAAACACCCATTGGAATTGGAAACTTGGCTGCCCAGGCCGTTATTGAAGCGAGAAAGAACGACGGTGCCAACCAATATGGCGAAGAAGAAGGTTCCAATGGGGAACCTTATTTCAATTACGTGGGCTATGAGCCTGTAAATTCTGCAGATAAAAATGTAGACATCAACCGTTGGCAACCCAAATATTTTTCTGATGGAGAAGGAGGTGAATTTGCGCCGGGATGCTTGACCCCTTTCTGGGACAAGGTCAAACCCATTGCGTTAAAATCCGGGGACCAATTCAGACCAGGCCCACCACCATTTGTAGGTTCCGCACAATTGGAGAAAGAAGTTGCCGAAGTAGTGGAACTACAGGCCAAATTAACGGATGAACAAAAGGCATTGGTCGAGTTTATGAGAGACGGCCCAAAATCGGTACAGCAAGCCGGGCATTGGTTGAAATTTGCACAAGATGTATCCAGAAGGGACAATCATATCTTGGACCAAGACGTGCAACTATACTTCTATAACCAAGTAGTGGCCATGGATGGCTTTATTGCCTCTTGGGATTCCAAAATGTTCTACGATTACGCGCGTCCTTACGCTTTGGTTCATGAGTATTATGGTGGTAAGACCATTACCGGTTGGGGCGGCCCTGGAAAGGGAATGATTGAAATGGATGGCAACCAATGGCGGCCTTATTCCCCCGACATCTTTTTATGCCCTCCATTTCCAAGTTATACCTCGGGGCATAGCACCATTAGTGGCGGTTGTGGTGAAGCGCTAAAACTATGGACGGGCAGTGATGAATTTGGTGAGGAAGTGGAACTTGTAGCCGGGGCATTGACCCATCCAGAACATTTGGGTGATACAGTGACCTTAAAATTTCCTACGTTTACCCAAACTGCTGAAATGGCAGGGATTTCCAGGGTCATGGGCGGTTATCACGTTCAGGCCGATAACGTTGCCGGACTGCAGTTGGGGCGGGACGTGGCCCATGAAGTATGGAAATTCTATAAAAAGCACCTTGGAGAAGAACTTTCAAATTAGTGATGGTTAACGAAAACTCAAGTAATTTTTACTTCAACAAAGTGCTGATTTTTAGTATAATGTCATATCGACAGAACGAGTATGACGAGTGACGAGATATCTCATCTTTTTTCAGATTTCTCCTCATTCTTCGTTCGAAATGACAAAAGTTACAAACAACCATAAATCGAGTTCACGATAACGTTTCCATTAACATAAAAGAATGACCGAAAAGGAAAAAATGCTGAATGGGGAAAACTACAACTCTAGGGACCCTGAACTGTTACAACAATACCATAAGGCCCGTGCGCTTTTAAAGCGGTATAACCATTTAGATTCCCAGGAACTCCAAGAACGTGAATCCATTCTTCAATCACTTTTTAATGCTTGTGGAGATAGGGTTTGGATAGAAACTCCTTTTCTCTGTGATTATGGGGAACATATTTCCATTGGCGAGGGTACTTTTATCAATGCCAATTGCATTTTTATCGATAACAATACCATAACTATTGGTCGTAATGCCTTAATAGGTCCACACGTTCAGCTATATACTGCCGAGCATCCCTTAAAAGCTTCAGAAAGAATAATAGCATCAGAAGAAGGAACAAGGTATTTGACATCGAGTCAACCTGTGATTATTGGCGACAATGTTTGGATTGGGGGTAATTCCGTAATTTTCCCAGGGGTTAGCATTGGAAACAATGTGACCATTGGTGCGGGAAGCGTGGTGACTAAATCCATCCCGGATAATGTACTGGCCTTTGGTAATCCCTGCAAAATTCAAAAGAAACTATGAGCGTTCCTATTAACTATATCGAGTTCAAATCCGCCAGTCTAGAGAAAACCAAACAGTTTTATAGCGAAGCCTTTGGCTGGAGGTTTACCGATTACGGCTCAACCTACACGGCATTTTCAGACAGTGGTATGGAAGGGGGTTTTGAACTCACGGAAAAACCTATAAGTAATGGCGTGCTGGTCGTGCTACACCATGAAAATCTCGAAACAATCAAAGGAAGGGTGATTGGATTGGGAGCAAAGATTTCGGTTGATATTTTTTCCTTTCCAGGAGGACGGCGTTTTCAGTTTTTAGACCCTTCTGGAAATGAGTTGGCCGTTTGGTCTGAAGAATAGCAAAAAAAAGCGTCCGCCAGTGGCGGACGCTTTTCCCTTTCATAGCAATTGGAATGCTAGTTCAAATCAAAACGGTCAGCGTTCATAACCTTTACCCACGCCTTCACAAAATCATTCACAAATTTTTCTTTGCTGTCATCTTGCGCATATACTTCGGCATAGGAACGTAGTATGGAGTTGGAACCAAACACTAAATCCACGCGAGTAGCGGAGTATTTAAAGTCATCCGTTGCACGATCCCGTATCTCATAAATTCCATTATCAACGGGTTTCCAAACGTTGCCCATATCGGTCAAGTTGACGAAAAAATCATTGGTCAATGCACCCAAGTTATCCGTAAATGCCCCATGGCGCGTTCCCCCATGATTGGTACCCATTACCCGCATACCGCCGATCAACACGGTCATTTCTGCGGCGGTCAAGCCCAATAACTGGCTTCGGTCCAGCAACATTTCTTCGGGGGTTGAAGCGTATTCCTCTTTTTGATAGTTTCTAAAGCCATCTGCAAACGGAAGCAATACCTCGAAAGAAGCCGCGTCGGTCTGTTCAGCAGTGGCGTCGCCCCGACCAGGTGCAAACGGAACTTCAATGGAATGTCCTGCCGCTTTTGCAGCCTTTTCCACACCGACATTACCTGCCAATACAATAACATCCGCCACACTGATACCGAATTCAGTAGCAATAGGTTCCAAAACCCCAAGTACGTTGTTCAATCGGTCGGGTTCGTTCGCCTCACAAGTGCTCTGTGGAGCCAATCGGATACGGGCGCCATTGGCACCTCCACGCATATCAGAACCCCTAAACGTACGGGCACTGTCCCAAGCTGTGGATACCATTTCAGAAACGGTCAGATCCGTAGCATCTATTTTGGCTTTTACTGCAGTCACATCATAATCCTTTTTACCAGCAGGAACGGGGTCTTGCCAGATTAAGTCCTCTTGTGGCACATCAGGACCAAAATAGCGCACCTTTGGGCCCATGTCCCTGTGGGTCAATTTAAACCAAGCACGGGCAAAGGCGTCTGAAAAGGCCTCAAAATCATTTTTAAATTTTAATGAGATTTCTTTGTAGATAGGGTCAATTTTCATGGCCATATCGGCATCGGTCATCATAGGGTTCAATCTTGTCGTCATGTCTTCCACATCTACCGGCATATCTTGTTCCGAAATGCTTGTGGGCTCCCATTGATGTGCACCTGCTGGACTCTTCTTCAGTTCCCATTCATGGTTAAAAAGCATTTCAAAATACCCATTGTCCCATTTTGTGGGATGGGTGGTCCAAGCACCTTCCAGGCCACTTGTAACAGCAGTTCTACCCTTGCCATCCGTTGGACTCGTCCATCCAAAACCTTGTTCCTCAATAGGCGCTGCTTCTGGCTCAGGGCCTAACGCTCCAGCATCTCCATTACCATGGGCCTTACCCACAGTATGTCCCCCTGCGGTAAGCGCAACAGTCTCTTCATCGTCCATGGCCATTCGTGCAAAGGTCTCACGAATATGCAGAGCGGTTTTGGCAGGGTCAGGATTGCCATTTACCCCTTCCGGATTCACATAAATCAAGCCCATATGCACTGCAGCCAATGGATTTTCCAAAGTTGATACATCTTCCAAATCTTCATAGCGGTTTTCACTGGGCGCCAACCATTCCTTTTCCGATCCCCAATAGGTATCCCGTTCAGGATGCCAGATATCCGCTCGGCCAAAACCAAAACCAAACGTCTTGAGACCCATGCTCTCATAGGCAATGTTACCGGCCAAGATCAAAAGGTCGGCCCAGCTCACTTTATTTCCATATTTCTTTTTAATGGGCCATAACAAACGTCTTGCCTTGTCCAAACTGGCATTATCAGGCCAGGAATTCAAAGGGGCAAAACGCTGATTACCGGTACCTCCACCACCACGGCCGTCAGAGGTTCGATACGATCCGGCAGCATGCCAAGCCATTCTAATGAACAATCCGCCATAGTGTCCCCAATCGGCGGGCCACCAATCTTGACTATCGGTCATGAGGTCATGAAGGTCTTTCTTAAGGCCTTCCACATCCAATTTTTTAAGTTCTTCATGATAATCAAAATCTTCACCCAATGGGTTGGTCTTGGTATCGTGTTGGTGCAGAATGTCTAAGTTCAAAGTGTTGGGCCACCAACCCGTCACGCTGGTTTGCTCAATGGTGGTGTTGGCACCGTTTAAAAAAGGGCATTGGCTTGGGTCGCCGCCGCCGTTGTGAGAATGATCCATATCTAATAGTGTTTTTAGGTTTTTTTCCAGTTTAAAAGTAAGGCTATCACGTCTAAAACTAAGGAGAAGGTTATCTAATTGCGTTATGTAATTATTACGTTTGGCTATGAAAGAATAAAAATCGATTGATTTTGATTATTTTAGTTCCACACATAAAATATATATTCATCATGATCTATATACAATTGTTGGCAACAAGCCTGAATGAACAAAATGAATAATAAGTTCCGAATATCATTATATTTTTTAGTACCCCTCATCGTACTTGCAGTGTCCATTTTCATTTGGGCAGACATGGAGCTAAAATCTGTTCTCGGATCATCCACTAAAGAAATCCAAATTAACGACTTAGTAAAAGAACATCAGGGAATTATAATTCAAAATACTAACGTCCTATCAGAAGATTGCTCATATTTTAAAGAAAATCTGGATGTCGTGATTCAAAATGGCCTTATTGAAAAAATTGAGCTTGATACTAAATTGGAAAGCAATTATCTTAAAATTGATGGTTCTGACAAATATCTAATTCCTGGCCTTATAGATTCCCATGTGCATTTGAAGGAGAGCAAAAATGATCTTTATTTATATTTAGTCAATGGTATAACCTATGTTAGGGAAATGTCAGGAAGACCTATTGTAATAGATTGGAAAAATACTAAGGCTGTTACCCCTAAAATTTTTGTAGCCTCGCCTTTAATATCCTCTGAAAAAGGCATAAAAGGTCTATTCTTTAGTTGGTCAAGAAAAACAATCAATTATACCACGGAAGAAGAAGCTGAAGAAAAAATTCAGGAACTTTCACAGCAAGGTTATGATGCCTTAAAAATATATAGTTTCACCAATTCGGAAATGGCAAAAGCTTCTATGAATATGGCTAAAAAATTCAATCTTAAAGTGGTTGGACATATTCCAAATGAGAATTTAGGCCATTTTTTTGAAACAAATCAAAAAGAAGTTGCCCACATCGAAGAATTAGTTAAGAAAAGTATACATGATTTTGATAACAGGACAAGTGACTTATCTCAGAATTATTACGAATATTTAGAAGCTTATTCAGACAGTATTGCTAAACTACTTAAAGAGAAAGATATTTTTATCACTTCTACGCAAGCCCTTACAGAAAGCTTTGTATCACAAAGGTTCGCTTTAGATTCGGCCTTAAAGAACGTCAAATTAGAATATGTAAACCCTAAAATTCTGGAAGGTACACCACTTCATAGATTGGGTTGGCTACCCGATGAAAATATCTACGAATACCAAGGAAGCAAATCTACCGAGGATATTGAGTCCTCTAGAAAGACTTGGACGGAATACGTCCAAGCCAGTAGAACTATAACAAAGGCATTGATAAGAAACAATGTAGATATAATGGCTGGCACAGATGCAAATACGCCTATAATGGTTCCTGGGTTTTCCTTACATGACGAACTTAAGTGTCTTAATCAAATGGGGATGAAAAATTCGGAAGTTTTGTATTCTGCTACAGTCCAGCCAAGCGAATGGATGGGAAGCAAAACGGGAATAATCAAAGAAGGTTATCAAGCTGATTTGGTTCTTTTATCCTCAAACCCATTGAAAGACATTACTAATACTAAAAAAATCGAGTATGTTTTTTTAAAGGACTATTTTATCGACAATAATCAAATAAAGAGGATACTGGCCGAAATAAAGCAAATGAATGATAAACATAGAAGTTCGAATATCGAAACATATCTGGACTAAATAAAATAAGGCCAGTTGCCACATTGTGTATAAGCAATAGTGACTCAAGTGCTATTTTGAAACGTAAAACTGTAAATCAAAGGTCGGTGCTATCGGCCAATTTAGTGGCTTGAAATGCGCTACTGCTTATACACGAGACCGTTACCACATATTAAAACCTAAAATGGGAAGATGAGAAAAATCTCAATTTTAATAGTTAGTATTGCCTTATTGTCTTGTTCATCCGATGAAGGAGGTTCAAGTAAGTTTTCACTACCTAGTTTTTTAAGGGGTACTTGGGAAAATCCTGCATTGCGAAATCCGACATACACTTTTTCTTCAAATAATATAATTGAAGAAGGATGCTGTATTGATGGAAATGTAGATTACAGGAGGGATTATCGTGCGGAATTCAATGAAGTAAGGTTTGAAATAACCGAAATTATTGAAGAGGATTATTATCGAGTAAATATAAAAAGTACAAACAATGAAGGTTTTCCCTTGGTGAATGGCGGGACAGGAACTGAGACTTTCAGAGCTTTTAGAAAAGGAAATGTAAATGGAAGAGAAGCTATTCTTTTGGAGTATCAAGGAACCGCCGGAGTATTCATGTACAGAGTTGATTGAATCATAATCAAAGTAATAGAATAACATGTGGTAACATTGTGTATAGCTCATTGCGGTCAGAAACTCAACAAGTGAGTTTCCCTACTTTTCACTAGTGAAGCCTGGAATATACAATAAGGACCAACCCAGCAATAAAGAGCAAAAACATCAAACCAATTAACGAGTTCGTCCCTTTATGGGCCTCCTTAAATTCCTTCCAAACAAAAACACCCCAAGCAGCCGCGACCATGGTAGCGCCCTGCCCAAGACCGTAGGAAATGGCAAAACCCGCTTTCTCAGAAGCGATCATACTTAAGGACATGCCAATGCCCCAAATGATGCCACCAAGAATACCGATGAGATGTAATTTTGGGGTTCCGAGTTTAAAATAGTCCTTGTACGTTGCCTTTGCCCCATCAATGGGTCGGTACATAAACCAACTGTTCCACAAAAAATTGGAGAGAAAAATGCCAAGGGAAAACACAAAAACAGCACTATAGGGGGTGAAGAGCCCAGCTTCAGGATGTACAAAATCCGTGGAGACCGAAGCGGCCACAAACCGAAAGAAGAAACCCATCAATACCCCTCCCGCTACGGAAAGTAGCAATCCTTTTACCACCGAAGCACTCTTTTGATTGGGCAATCGCTTATAAATCAGGGCATCCAAAACAATCGCTACTACGACCAACCCTACACCCAAAAACAGCAACAGCGGGTCGCCAATAGGATTGGCGACATAATTGACCACCACGCCCAAGACCAATGCAATTCCAATGCCCACAGGAAAGGCCACCGCCATTCCAGCAACCGAAATCGCGGCTACAATCAATAAGTTGGCAATGTTAAAGACAACGCCTCCTAGAAAAGCGGACCAATAGGTAGCTTCACTTCCTTGTCCCAAATCGTCCAAAAAGCCCCGACCGAATTCCCCAGTACTGCCCAAGGTCAATCCAAAAACCAGGCTGAGCAAAACGATTCCGATGACATAGTCCCAATAAAAAAGGGGAAAAGCCCATGTTTTTGAGGCCAGCTTTTGGGTATTCGCCCAAGAGCCCCAACACAGCATGGTAATGACACAAAGAAAAACGGCAAGGGCATAGGTTGCGGGTATAAACATAACTACTGTATTTTGGTTGATACTTCAATATCCTTTCTGAGGGGAGCTGAGGTCTGAGCGCCTAAAATTCCAACCGCATAAGCCGCAGCTCTATTGGCAAATTCAATGGCCGATTTCAAGTCCATTCCTTCGGCTAAGGCGACTACCAAAGCACCATTAAACGTATCTCCAGCGGCAGTGGTATCGACCACTTTGACCTTTTGGGAAGGAACCAATGCATCCAAGTCATTCGAGAGTACATAAGCCCCTTTACTGCCCATGGTAATGATGACGATGTTCACCCCCTTTTGTCGCAAAACCGTAGCAGCACTTTTCGCCGAATCCTCATCCACTACTTTGATACCACTCAACAATTCAGCCTCAATTTCATTTGGCGTAATCATGTACAATGAGGACAATAGCCCATCGGATAGGTGTTGTGCAGGCGCCGGGTTCAAGACAAGTTTTAAATTGTGTTCTTTGGCCAATTGCCCCAAAAATTCTATGGTCTGTAGGGGAGACTCGAGCTGTGTCAGAACAAAAGCGCTGTTTTTGATTTCTTCCAATGCCGGTTCCAGATGATTACGATATAAAGTCCCATTGGCCCCTAAGGCCACAGCAATGGAATTCTCTCCCTTTTCATCTACCATAATCAAGGCAACACCGGAGGCCTCATCCTCGTCCTTGGTAACAAAACGAGTGTCAATACCGTGGTTTTTAAACCCATCGACCGCTTGTTTTCCAAAGAGGTCATTTCCCACACGGGCAATGAAAATGACATCACCACCGAGGCGAGCAGCGGCTACCGCCTGATTTGCTCCCTTACCCCCAGGGTTCATGTTAAACTTTCCTCCCAACACCGTCTCTCCGGGCAAAGGTAAGTAACTGGATTTCAGTACCATATCAGTATTACTACTCCCTATTACAATAATTTTTTGTCGCTCCATTTTAGTATTTCAAAATAAATATCTAGTTTTGCACAAACGATTGTGCAATTTAAGAATTAAAATCGAAATCCCCAAGTTTTCTTAAAATGCATAGACATAATACCTTGACCAATGACCATAAAAGAACTTGCCCAGGAACTGGAAATGTCCACTACAACGGTCTCTCGGGTATTAACCGGGCAGGAGAAAAAATATCGCATCAGCGAGAAGACGGCGCAACGCGTTCGCGAGGTTGCCGATAAGCTCGATTTTGCACCCAACCAAATCGCAAGAAACCTGCGACTGCAAAAAACCAACACTATTGGTCTGATCATCCCAGATATATCTAACCCTTTCTTCGCCAATCTCGCTCGAACAGTAGAAGAAGAACTTCGAAGAAGGGGAAAAATGGTTCTGCTCTGCGATACCAAGGACGATACTGATTTGGAACAGGAATCCATGGCTTTGCTCAAGGGCAGAAAAGTAGACGGTCTCCTGGTAGCCCCAGTGGGAAAGGATTCAAAACACTTTATGGAAAACACCTCACTTCCAGTAGTACTTATTGACCGCTATTTCGAGGACCAAAATATTCCCTATGTCACTACGGATAACTTTTTTGGGGCCTATGAGGCTACTTCCTTTCTGATTGAAAAAGGGCACAGAAATATTGCTTGCATCCAAGGGCTTGCTGGCACCACCCCAAACGACAACAGGGTCAAAGGGTATCAAGAGGCCATGAAGACCCATGGCCTGATGGATTGTATTAAAGTTGTAGGAGATGATTATAGTATGGAGAATGGCTACGCAAATACCAAGGAACTCTTGGCAAGACCTGAAGCTCCCACTGCATTGTTTGCCCTTAACAATCAAATCGCCATGGGCTGCATGAAAGCCTTAAAGGAAAACGAGTTTCACATTCCCAATGATATCTCCCTGATTGCTTTTGACGAACAACCGCTTTTTGAATTGTTATCCCCTCCCCTTACAGCCATAAAACAGCCCATGGAGACCATTGGCAAAGTTGCCGTTGAAATCCTTTTTGAGCTTTTGGAAGGAAAAAAGGTCAACCCCCAAATGTTGAAACCCACCTTTATCGAACGAGCATCGGTCTCAGCAATACCCATAAAGCCATGAAAAACTTCGTTCTTTTCCTCGCTTTGTTTTCTATTGGAATAGTCCTTTATCCCCAATGGGAGTATACCGCCATTGATAGTGTCAAACAAAAGTGGGGCGACTGGGACGAGCCCCAATGGTTACGTTATTTTGGACTTGATGCAGGTGATGTCAACCAAGATGGGCTATTGGATGTGGTATCAGGACGTTATATATATCATCAACCTAAAGGTAGTCCCCAACAATCCTGGAAACGTACGGTTCTTGACGACAACGTAGATGGTATCTTCATCATGGATGTTGATGGCGATGCTTATGCGGATGTTATTGCGCAGGCCTTGCCGAGCATCTATTGGTATGAGGCGGTGCACCCCAATGGAACACAATTTGTTCGTCATAAAATTGCTGAAGTTCCTGCCACTTCACATGTCAATAGTCAGGGTTTTGAAAAAGCACAGATCATTTCTGGTGGAAAAGAAGAACTTCTGATTGCTGGAAACGGCAATGTCTATCTACTTACTATTCCTGAAAACCCTTCGGAAATGGCATGGCCTGTACAGCTGATTGGAAGCAATACGTCTGACGAAGGTATTGGCGTGGGTGACATTGATGGCGATGGGGATATGGATATTGCTTGTGGAAGAAGACCGGAAGGCAAAAGGGAACCCAAAATCTTGGTTTGGTTTGAAAACGAAGGACGATTTGATACCCCTTGGAAGGACCACTATGTTGCCCAAACGGAACACCCTATCGACCGTATTCAACTAGGGGATTTAAACGGCGATGGGAAACTAGAAATCGTGGTTGCCGAAGAACGCTATCCTGGATTGGAACCCGATAGCAACATTCTTTGGTTTGAGCGCGACGATTCCAATGGCAAATGGAAGACCTCGACCCTGACCACACAATATTCCAGTAACAACTTAGAATTGGTGGATATGGATAAGGATGGCGATTTGGACATCCTTACTGCCGAACATAAAGGGGAACAACTGGAACTGCAACTTTGGACCAATGACGGAAAGGCCACTTTTACAAAAACCGTTTTGGACACGGGTAAGGAAAACCACTTAGGCGCCAAAACCTTTGATATGGATAATGATGGCGACTTGGATATCATAGGTTCGGCATGGGACAATTACCGTTGGGTGCACTATTGGAATAATCCCTCCAAAAGTCGAAAAACGGACCATCTCATTGCCCAATACCAAGGCAAGGACCACTATGTCATAAAAACCGAAGGGGCCACCTATTATTACGATATCGCGGGGGGAGGATTCTCCCGAATGTTGGATACATATGGCAACGACTGGATCTCCTTCAAACAGCTGACAGCCAATTATCCCCAAGGGGCTTCGGGCACATTTCGGGGTCTCCCCAATATCGTCTATCAGGGTGAGGATAATGGGGCAGGACATCCCGGATTTGACCAATGCCACTCATGGTTTGAAAATGGGATGCTCTACTCGGAGTCCAAAAGTAAGCTATGGAAATGGCGCTGGACGTTCCATGACTCCCATGCTGAACTGGAGATTCTAAGAGTGGACCCAAATCGCAACTACTGGTTTTTATATGAAGGTACTCCTGGCGGAAAATTTAAACCCCAGAGCTATTATTACGGTTCGGATACTGCTGTAAAAAGTTCGAATACCCCAGATTTTTATAAGGGGGAAGCACAGTTCCAGCCCTTGCAATGGGCCTATCTTGGTGTCGACAACCTTAACGTCACCTTTTTTATGTTGCATAAAACGAATACCCCGGAAAAGGGACTGGTTTCTTATTTGGGCAATAGTGAAAAGGGTATTGAAAGCAAGGATGGGATGACGGTTTTTGGTTTTGGACGTGGAGAAGACACCAATCCCCTGCTTAGCGGACGGAACAGGTTTATCATTGGTTTCCATCCCAAGGAAATAAAGGGCGAAACGGAGCATGAAGCCCTCTCCGAATTTTTGAAAACAATTGTAATCGAATAAATCAAAGATGAAAACAATACTGTCATTTGTGATACCGACCATGATTTTAGGAGGGTTGAGTTGCAAGGAACAAAAAAAAGCACCCATTGAAAAAAATGTCCCGGAGGCAAGAGTTTTGGCCTTTGAACAGACCACCATCGCAGATTCGTTGACTTTTTTATGGGCCACTGACCCTGTCGATCTTACAGGTGATGGCATTGCTGATCTATTGTTCATTGACAACAACGGTTATGGAGGAAGACTTGGCTTTTATGAAGGTCAAAAAGAAAAAGGCCTTTGGTCAAAAGTCCTAATTGACATTCCTGAGGAATTGGCCATGGGCGATATTGAAGCAGCTGATATGGATAATGATGGGGATATTGACATTGTGGCCGCCCGCCATAGCGGGGAATGGGAAGCAGCTAATGAACCATCCATACTTTATTGGTATGAAAATCCAAACTGGAAGGCCCATCCCATAGGAGAAGCGCCCAACTTCATCAAAGATGTGAGCATTGCCGATTTCAACAACGACGGTAAAAGGGATGTTGCCACCTTATGTTTTGAGGTAAGTACCTTGCGTATCTTTCAGCAAAACACTTCTGATGACTGGACCTTGGTTCAGGAGTATAAAAATTATGGCAACCTACATGAAGGAATGGATGTGGGGGATGTCAATGGTGATGGGTTTCTGGACATTGTGGCGGGAGGGCATCTGTTCCAAAGTCCAGGCGAAGATTTAGATGTGGATTGGGTTACTGAAAACATTGATGAAAAATGGAACAATCAAACTGGGGATTGGTCAAGAAATGGCACAAAAACCTTCCTTAGGGATTTGGACAATGATGGCCTTAGCGAAGTTTTTATCAGCCATTCGGAGCGTGCCGGTTTTCCCATTTCTTACTATAAAAAAATGGATGGTGTTTGGAAAGAACAGGTCATTTCAGATAGTATTCCCGCCTGTCATACCCTTCAGGTATTTGATTTTGATTTGGACGGCGATTTTGATGTATTGGCTGGGGTAAATAAATCCAGGGCACAGGGCTTGGCGTATGAAACCTTTCCCATCACGATTTTCTTATCTAATGAAAACCATTCCAAATGGAACACCTTGGTGATTTCGGAAGAGGGTATCTACAACGGTCAAGCCGTCGATTATGATAACGATGGGGACATGGACATATTCAGGTACCAAACCCATGATGCCATTACCTATCAACTTCTAGAAAATACAATAAACGATTGAAGATGAAAAAGCAACCAAAACAGTATATAGGATGGCCTTTGGGACTCATGTGCTTACTAAGTATCAACCTCACCGCTCAGACCAAAATCATTTTTGACACTGATTTTGGTGGCGATGCGGATGATTTGGGAGCACTGGCCATGTTGAACCATTTTCAAAATAGAGGGGAATGTGACCTATTGGCGGTCATGTGTTGGAGTACCGAAAAATATGCCGTGAGCGCTGTTGATGCCGTCAATACGTTTTATGGGAATCCAGATATCCCCGTCGGGCGTAGAGCCGAAGACGTACAGATTACCGAATGGAACCATACCAAAGTATTGGCCGATAAGCTTCCGCATGACACTTCCTATAAAAATGCACAGGAAACTACCAAGCTCTATCGAAGACTCTTGGCAGAAGCAGAAGACCAAAGTGTTACGCTGGTTACGGTCGGCCCCTTGCTGAATATCAAGCGCCTTATTGATTCCAAAACAGATGATTATTCAACACTGAACGGTCAAGAACTCATCGAAACGAAAGTGAAGGAATTTGTCATTATGGGAGGGCAATTCCCAAAGGGTGAGCGAAGGGAATGGAACTTTGATGGCAACATGTTGGGTATTACCAAATATGTGCTACAACACCTGAACCATGTGCCCATTACCTTTTTGGGTTATGAAATTGGTTTGGATATCAAAACGGGCGAGGTATTCAATGAACTGCCCAAAGATTCTCCGTTGTACTTAGGATTCTATCACTTCAGTAAAAACGCCCCTTGGTTGAACCATCAATTCAAAGGAAAAATTTATGACAATTCCACCTATGACCAAACCGCTGTGCTCTATGCCATAAGGGATGGTGTCGGTGATTATTGGACCCGAAGTGAAAATGGAATCTGTATTCCCGATGATGAGGGACGCAATACATGGGAAGCGTCCAACACTTCAAAACACTCCTATTTGGTCCTTCAATGGCCCAAAGGGAAAATGGAAACTGAAATCGAAAAATATATGTTAGGTGATTTTTAAAATAGAACATTCAACAACCTAAAAAAGTTTATTCAAATGAAAAATATATATCTGGTATTCACATTGCTTGCACTAACAGTCAACGCTCAGAAAAAAGTAATTCTTGACACGGATCCTTCCTACGACCCCGATGATATGGGTTGTATGGCCATGATGCACAATATGGCCACCAATGGTGAATGCGAAATCCTTGCAATTGTCAATACCATGCACCAAATTGAATCTCCACTGTGCATCAGTGCGGTAAACTATTTCTATAACAGAAAAGCCATTCCCGTGGGAGATTATATGGGGTACCCAGAAAAGAAAGAGGCTCCCGAGGAAAGCTACGATTACCACATAGCCCGTGATTATCCGAGATATCATGAAAAGTGGGAAGATATCAGTGATGGGGTGAAGTTGTACCGGGAAATACTGGAGAGCGCTCAGGACTCCAGCATTACCATAATTGTGGTGGGCACCATGCACAATGTCTATGGCCTGTTAAAATCCGGACCAGATGACATCAGCACTAAAACGGGGAAACAATTGGTAGCTGAAAAAGTAGCATTAATTTCCACCATGGGCGGAAACTTTTTAAACAATAAAGGTTGGGACCGCACCAACTGGGGCGGATCGGAACACCTCTGTTCTTACACGGATTGGTCGTGCTTAAATGAGGAACGAAACCTCATGTGCCGTTACGTTATTGAAAACTGTCCTGCTCCTTTTATGGCGTCGGGTTGGGAAAATGGCAATGGCGATTACTTTAACGCCAACAACGGCAACGTGATGACGGGACAAGGATTAAAAACACTTCCAGAAGATCACATTATTCGCGTGGGGTATGAAAAATATTTTGAATATCGCAGAGGGGCCCATGATATCAGCAGACATAGCAATGATCAATGTGCATTGCACTACGCCATCCGGGGTGAGGGGGAAAACTACACTGCCTTTACCAATGGTACCATTACCTTGACCGAAAAAGGTATTTGTGCTTGGGATAATATAGTTGATAGAAAGCAAGGCCATATACAAAAAAAACGCAAGGATACGCTTATCGCACAGGAAATCGAGGAACTCATGTTGGGGGATGTGCCAAAATTGGATGAAACTCCTCCTACCACCCCCCAAAACATCAAACTGGCTGAAAACAAAGAACAAAAGTATTTGGTCTGGGAAGCTTCAAATGACCCTGATAAGGGAAGTTGGGTAGTGGCCTACAATATTTTCAAAGATGGGAAATTTGTACATCAAGCCTATGGCACTAAATATCTTTTAGAGGATACCACGGGAAATTTTAAGATTGAAGCAGTCAATGCCAGCGGAACGGTAAGTTCCCCCGCATCTTTTCAATTTGAATAGATTCAAAGGCTAGCGCTACGAATGGAAATTAGGTGATTTTCATCTTAAAAGAAATGCTATCCCACGTTTTGGTATGCTATGTCTACCTATAACTTCAGGGGTCAAAGAACTTTTTTGATTCCCCAAAAATCATTTCGAAATTGGGTGGGGGTACATCCTTTGATTCTCTTGAAAGCTCGGTTGAAGTTTGCAATGCTATGGAAGCCACAGTCATAAGCAATACCCGAAACATTATCATCTTGTTCAATGAGTCGTCTGCAGGCATTACCAATTCTAACATCATTAAGATATTCAACAAAAGTTTTCCCCGTATGTTTTTTAATAAACCGATTAAAAGAAACTGGAGTCATGTTAGAAAAGTTGGATAGCTCCTCAAGCGTAAGCTTTCTTTGGTAGTTTTTTTCGATAAAAATAAAGACCTTGTCCAGTTTTTCGTTATTCCGACCATTTTCAGTTCTTGCCATTGATGTGGACAGCAATAGTTGATTTCTGGAAACAGCAAGGTCATATAATATGGTAAGCAACTCCGTAAAATAATCGAAGCCATCCAATTTCGTAACATTGAGAATCCTGGATTCCACATTTTGGATCGCTTGACCCGAAAAAACAATTCCTTTTCTTGATTTCTCCAACATCTTCCTTATGGGCATCATAATTCCCCTCATCAGTAAGCTTTCAGGAAGTAAGGTATTTTGAAACTGTATGGTAATCTCCCGCATGGGTTTTTGGGTACAATTGTTTTGTTCCCAACAATGTTCCAAATTTGGGCCTATAAGAACCAATTCTTTATTCCCAATTTCAGCAATACTATCTCCCACTACCCTTCGAAGGCCAGATCCATTTGAAATGTAATTCAACTCATATTCTGGATGATAATGTAAAGGAAAATCAAACTCTTCCTTGGTTCTGTCAAAAACCAAAAAACTGTCATGGGACCCCATTTGAATAATTTCTCTGTATGCATCATGAGAAACTATGGTCATCTACTTCGATTTTGTATGTTACTATGACAATATATGCGCATCTTATAAGTGTATTTAGTATTATCTTTAAATTGTATATTCTTTATTTTTTGTTGCTATAAAAGCTTTTAAAATTAAATATCAATAAATATAATCCATTTTATTTATAATTAACACAATACATAGTTTTTTAAGAATGAGTAAAAAATATCAAAATGCAAATAAATATGTTTATTTACTACTATTAATTAGTTTTTTTATGTCATGCAAAAGTTCTCTTGAAGTTTCTTCTAGGACATTATCCCTCTCCGATAAAAAAGCTGATGACCACTCAAAATATCTGATGGCTCGAATTCGCCAAATTTCGAAAATGGGCTATGCCTTTGGACATCAAGATGCCACCGCCTACGGTATGGGTTGGAAAAATGATGGTTCTTTATACAAAAGTGATGTGGCCGAAGTAACTGGAGATTTCCCTGGCGTTTTTGGGTTTGAGATTGGACACATTGAACTGGGGCACAAACAAAATCTGGATTCAGTCAATTTTGGACTGATGACCGAACTCATCCGAAAAGCACATAAATCCGGAGGTATCGTTACCATCAGTTGGCACCCTAATAACCCTGCAACCATGAAATCGGCCTGGGACCCTTCTCCTGCGGTATCCGAAATTTTGGAGGGGGGTTTGCTTCATCCCAAATACCAAGCATGGGTGGCCCAAGTGGCCGAATTTATGCTTGGACTCAAAACTCAAAAAGGAAAGCCCATCCCTATTGTATTTCGTCCTTTTCATGAAATGAATGGCAACTGGTTTTGGTGGGGCCATGGCAACTGCACACCAGAGCAATTTCAATCGCTTTGGAAACAAACCTATGACCTGCTCACAAAAACACACAACGTTCACAACCTCTTGTATTGCTATTCAACAGACGTGGTAAAAAACGAGGAAGAGTACCTTAAGTTTTATCCCGGTGATGCCTATGTGGATATCTTGGGAATGGACCTATACCACAAAGGGACCACAAAAGAATATTTGGAATTGTTGGAAGACAACCTATCGCTACTAGCTCAGGTAGGAAAACGGAAAAACAAACCCTATGCTATGACCGAAGGTGGTTTGAATATGGTCACAGTTGAGAATTGGTGGACCAACGTGCTGGATAAAAGTGTGGCCAATAAAGGTATTGCTTGGGCCTTGTTTTGGCGTAACGCATGGCCAAATCATTTTTTTGCCCCATATGTTGGACAAAAAAGTAGTGAGGACTTTAAAAAATTCAAATCTCTGGCCAATGTTCTTTTTTTGGAGGATATCCAAAAAATACGCTAGCGTTAATCAAACAACTTGACTTATGGAAAAACTTCGGCTAAAGGAAAAAATGGGATATGGACTGGGCGATTTTGCCTCGTCCATGTATTGGAAAATGTTCAGTGTGTATCTCCTTTTTTTCTACACGGATGTTTTTGGAATTTCCGCCGCTGTAGTGGGCACCATGTTTCTTATCACAAGGGTATTTGACGGACTCAATGACCCATTAATGGGCATCCTGGCGGACCGGACCAATACCAAATGGGGCAAGTTTAGGCCTTATTTATTGTGGATGGCCATTCCCTTTGGCATCTTTGGGATACTCCTTTTTACTACACCAAACTTGGAGGTTTCCGGTAAAATCATCTACGCATATGTCATCTATTGTACCATGATGATTGTGTATACCGCAGTGAACGTTCCCTATGCCTCCCTGTTGGGGGTAATGACCTCCAATTTAAAGGATAGGACATCCTTGGCTTCCTACCGATTCATCTTCGCCTTCGCCGGCAGTATTTTGGTGCTGGCCACTGCAGAACCCCTCGTGGAGTTTTTTGGAAAAAATACCGACCCTCAAAAAGGATGGCAATCTACCATGGCCATTTATAGTGTCTTGGCGGTCATCCTCTTTTATGGTACGTTTCGATTGACCAGGGAACGCATCCAACCGCCAAAAGAGCAAAAAACCTCCTTAAAGAATGATTTGAAGGACCTTGCCAAAAACAAGCCTTGGTTCATTCTTTTGGGAGCTGGAATCTGTACCTTGATTTTTAACTCCATCCGGGATGGTTCCACCATCTATTATTTCAAGTATTATTTTGAAACACAAGAGGCCTTGCAATTGCCGCTGCTCCATGTCCCTCTGACCTTTAGTACCCTGTACTTGGTTTTGGGCCAGGCAGCGAATATTGTTGGGGTGGTCGCAGCCAAACCTGTTTCCGACAAGATTGGTAAAAAACGGACTTTCATCATGGCCATGGCAACCGCAACAGTACTAAGCATCATCTTCTTCTTTTTCCAAGCAGAACACATCACCTTGATTTTTGTCTTTCAGTTTTTAATCAGTATTTGTGCCGGTATCATTTTCCCCTTGTTGTGGTCCATGTATGCAGATATTGCGGATTATTCGGAATGGAAAACAGGACGGAGGGCCACAGGATTGGTCTTTTCCTCCTCCTCCATGTCACAAAAGATGGGTTGGACGCTTGGTGGCGCATTAACTGGGTGGATTTTGGCCTTTTACGGATTTGAGGCCAATATGGAACAGACTGAAGACGCCAAAACCGGGATTCGCATGATGATGAGTATACTGCCCGCTATTGGGGCATTCCTCTCCGCAGCCTTTCTCGTATTTTATAAACTGGACGATACCCTCATGCAAAAAATAAACCAAGAACTCGCCCAAAGAAGGGGTGAACAAACAACCTAGCCATTATGGATACATCAAATCATACCATCATCATAAATAGCTTATTTCAAGAATATCATAACCTCGTTAAACGCAAAAACACTGCCGTTCCCCACCCTTCACATCTTTTTACCAAATACCAATATCCTATTCTCACCGCTGCTCATGCCCCCTTACACTGGCGGTACGATTTAAATCCTGCAACCAATCCTAAGGTACTGGAGCGCATTGGAGTCAATGCGGCTTTCAATGCAGGTGCCATTAAATGGAACGGGAAATACCTGCTTGCGGTTAGAATGGAAGGCAAAGACCGAAAGTCCTTCTTTGCTTTTGCCGAAAGTGAAAATGGCATTGACAACTTTACCTTTTGGGATACCCCTTTGGTACTACCACAAACCGAAGAACCTGATGTCAATGTATACGATATGCGCCTGACCCAACACGAGGATGGCTATGTGTACGGTATTTTCTGTACCGAAAGAAAAGACCCTTCCGTTCCCGCAACGGATACCTCATCTGCCATTGCCAACGCCGGAATGATCCGTTCCAAGGACATGATACGTTGGGAGCGACTTCCCGACTTAATTTCGGATTCCAACCAACAGCGCAATGTGACCCTTCATCAAGAATTTGTCAATGGTCGCTATGCCATTTACACCCGTCCCCAAGATGGGTTTATTGACACCGGTGCGGGAGGGGGTATTGGTCTTGGCTATATCAAGGATATGCAATGTCCAAAGGTCGAAGACGAAGTAATCATTAATCCCAAAGTGTATCACACAATTTATGAGCTGAAAAACGGACAAGGCCCTTCACCCATCAAAACCAAGGAAGGTTGGCTGCATTTGGCCCATGGCGTTCGCAATACCGCCGCCGGATTGCGCTATGTACTTTACCTCTTTATGACCGGTTTGGATGATATTGAAAAGGTCACCCATCAACCCGGCGGGTACTTCATGGCCCCAGACGATGCGGAAATAATTGGCGATGTGGGTAACGTATTGTTCTGTAACGGTTGGATTGCGGATGAAGATGGCACGGTGTTCATTTATTATGCCTCTTCGGATACACGTATGCATGTGGCCACTTCAACTATTGATACATTGGTAGACTACTGCAAAAACACACCGGAAGACAAATTAACCACTGTTGGTTCGGTTGATACCATCATGACTTTAATTGAAAAGAACAAAGGACGCTACTAAGACCATGGGCAATCAAGTACTTATTGATTTTAGGGAGAGTCTCGAGAAGGAACTTGAAAATGTCCTTAGTTACTGGCAACAAAATACCCTTGACCATAACAATGATGGTTTCATCGGTCGCATTGACCACAACAATACCATGGATACCACACATTCCAAAGGAATTATTCTGAATACCAGAATTCTTTGGACGTTTTCCCGTGCCAATAATTTTTATGGTGATGACAGATACGGAGTAGAATGCAAAAGGGCCTTTGAATATTTATGGAATCATTTTAGGGATATGGAACATGGTGGGGTCTATTGGGAAGTAGATTTCAAGGGAAATCCCACGGATAAGCGCAAACAGATTTACGCCCAGGCTTTTTGCATTTATGCACTTTCCGAATATTACAAATATGCCAAAAGGGTTGAAGCCTTGGATTGGGCCATTGCACTTTTTTCACATATTGAGGAAAGGGCATATGATATAGAGTTCGGTGGATATTTTGAAGCTTTTGGGGAGTTTTGGGAGCCTATTGAGGATGTAAGGCTAAGCGAGAAAGACCTCAACGCCCCAAAAACTACCAATACGCATTTGCATATTTTGGAAGCGTATACCACCCTCTTTGAGGTGACCCAAAAAATTGAGGTCAAAAAAGCATTGGAACGCTTGATGCAGCTATTCCAGGACAGATTGTTCAGGGAAGACGGTCATTTAAAGTTATTCTTTTCCAAGGATTGGAAGGAGCAATCCACCGAAATCTCTTTTGGGCATGACATTGAGGCGGTATGGCTGTTGCTACTTGCCGCCAGAACATCAGGAAGCAAAAACTACGTTACCACTTTTGAAAAACTGGGGATTGTGATAGTAGATACTTTTTTACAAAAGGCTTTGGATAATGAATTTGGAGTTGTCAACGCCCAGGACCGCATCACAAAAGAAATGGATACCGATCGTCACTGGTGGCCACAAATTGAGGCCATGGTCGGCCTTGTCTACCTCTGGAAAATCACCCAAGGGAATACCTATCTAGAACATTGTCTTAAAATTTGGGACTTTACCCAGAAATACATCCTTGATCATAAACATGGGGAGTGGTTCTTTAGGGTAGATGTCAATGGAAATCCATATTCTGAAGAAAACAAGGTTGGCCCATGGAAATGCCCCTACCACAATGGAAGGGGCCTTATTGAACTCTTAAGTATACTTTAGCTTACAAGATGCCTTTCTTTTGGTATCTTATTACAAAAACTTCCTGTTATGGCTACAACATCCTCGGATTTGGCTACAAGGGGTATGGATTGAATTTTGAAATTTGTACAAGTATCATTTAAAAAAATAAAACGATGTCAAAAGTAATAATTACAGGAGCAAACGGAGGCTTTGGGGCTTTAACCGTAAAAACATTATTAAAAGAAGAACATGCTGTGGTGGCCACCATGCGAAATCCGGAGTCAAAAAACAAAGCGGCAGCCGATGAGCTATCAGCACTTGGGGCGAACATCGTTGACCTTGATGTCACCGATGACGAAAGTGTAAGTACAGGAATTGAAAAAGCAATTGAACTTTTGGGTGGTCTTGACGTTGTAGTTAACAATGCGGGGATTGGTGTCCTCGGAATTCAGGAGCAATTTACTATTGATGATTTCAAAAAGTTATTCGATGTCAATGTTTTTGGAATACAGCGCGTCAATCGGGCGGCATTACCCTTTTTGAGAAAACAGGGGTCTGGGTTGTTGATTCATATTTCAAGCCTATTGGGAAGAATTACATTTCCGTTCTATGGTCCCTACAATGCATCAAAATGGGCGGTAGAAGCATTGGCTGAAAATTACCGCATCGAGTTGTCAGGCTTTGGAGTGGATTCCTGTATTGTGGAACCCGGCGGATATCCAACTGGATTTTTTGATAGTCTAATGCAACCGTCAGACCGTTCCCAGGATGCGAGCTATGGTGATATGGTCCACGCCCCTAAACAAGCATTTGAGAATTTTGAGGGCGCTTTGGCCAATAACCCAGCACAAAACCCACAAAATGTAGCAGATGCCATTGCCAGCCTTATCAACACCCCAGCGGGCAGTCGTCCTGCCAGGACCGTAGTGGATAAAATGGGTATGGGTGACCATATTGGTCCGTACAACAACCAATTGGCACAAATCCACGAAGGGCTTTTCAATGCCTTTGGTATGGGTGACATGCTAAAGCTAAAGGTCTAAACAGCTAAAATGTACAAGGGGGTCATTTTATGGCTCCCTTTCAAGTCAACAACAGTAAAAAATTCATCTTATGCCCAACTCACAAACACAGCGGTTAAAAACGATAAGTGATCTTCACCGGTTCAATAATTTAAAGGCCCCGGAGCATCCTTTGATAAGCCTGTTGGATTATAACAAGATACGGCCTACCGCAATTGACAATGAGTTGCGGTGGATACAGGAATTTTATACCATTTCCATAAAACGGAACGTAGCGGGAAAATACCGTTATGGGCAACAATCCTATGATTTTGATGAAGGGGTAATGACCTTTTTTGCTCCTGAACAGGTCATTTCGGTGCAATTGATTGAAGAAGACCTTACCCATCCTAAACCTTCCGGTTGGATTTTAGCCATTCATCCTGATTTTTTCTTTGGTACTTCTTTAGCGGAAAGGATTAAAAAATATCCTTTCTTTAATTATTCGGTCCGGGAAGCCCTTTTCCTATCCGAAAAAGAGGAAAGTATCATCAATGGGCTATTGAGGAACATCGAGGCAGAATACCAGGCCAATTTGGACGAATACAGCCAACAAATCATCATCAGTCAGATTGAACTCCTATTGAACTATGCCGAACGCTTTTACAAACGCCAATTTTTGACGCGGAAAATTACAAGTCACCAGATATTGGAAAAACTGGAACTGCTTATTGAGGATCATTTCAATACTGATGAGACGATCAATCAAGGTCTCCCAAGGGTCCAACAGGTAGCAGAACGTTTGAATCTTACCCCAGATTACCTTAGCACTTTGCTTAGGAATTTAACAGGGCAGACCACACAACAATACCTACATAATAAATTGATAGAACGGGCCAAAGTAAAACTGTCCACTACGGAATTATCGGTAAGTGAAATTGCTTATGGTCTAGGCTTTGAGCATCCACAATCCTTTAGTAAACTCTTTAAGTCCAAGACCAACCAGACTCCATTGCAGTACCGAAGTTCTTTTAATTAAGAAATGATGGTTTCAGTCGACGCGTCACTTTAAAACCGCTAACCCGTAACTGATTTTTAAGCCTTAACAAATTCTTTTTAACCACGCTTTCGTTCCTGCTTTTTTGGCAATGATTTTTTTCACTTCCTAAATAGTAACGTATTGCCGTTTCATTAAATCGAGCGGGTTGGACTTTTAAAATGAGTTTTGGCTATTTTAGTTCCTTATAAAATAAAATCGTATACCAATATTCCCAAGGTGGCATCGAATACCTAAAACAACTAATTTCACAAAGTCATAAATAATACGAATAATGAAAAAACTTCTTCTTATGGTTGTCATAGTGCTCTTTGGTGCTTGTCAAAATTCAACAGATCAAACCAAAAAACAAATACCGGATAACCCATTTCTACTGGAATGGAATACCCCGTTTAAAGTACCTCCTTTTAATGAAATCAAGGATGAACATTACATGACTGCCTTTAAAAAAGGTATGGAAGAAAATCTTGCTGAGATTGATGCAATTGTGGATAATCCAGAAGCGCCAACTTTTGCAAATACCCTTGAAGCATTGGAAAGATCTGGAAAGTTACTTAGAAAAGTGCAGTCAGTTTTCTACAACTTGGCCAGTTCCAATACCAATCCAAAATTACAGGAATTACAACGTGAATTAAGTCCATTGTTATCTGCTCACAGGGATAAAATAACGTTAAATGAAGAACTATTCAAACGCGTTGAAACAATTTGGAAAGCAAGTGAAAGCCTGGATTTGAGCAATGAACAGCGCAAGCTTTTGGAAGATACTCGTAAGTCGTTTGTTCGTAGTGGCGCACTGCTTAACCAAGAAGAAAAGGATAAAATTACGGAAATCAACTCCAAGATTTCTGAGTTGACAACGGCATTTGGTCAGAATCTATTGGCTGAAACCAATGGTTTTGAGCTTGTTTTGAACAAAGATGACCTAGACGGGCTGTCCAAAGATATTATTAGTGCTGCTGCGGAAACAGCTACACAAAAAATGGAAAAGGCTGAAACGGACGAAGAAAAAGCAAAATACAAGGACAAATATGTATTTACGCCGCATCGCAGTAGTATGTATCCCTTCCTGACGGAATCCAATCGCCGTGACTTGCGACAACAGTTGTACACAGCTTACGTGCAGCGCGGGGATAACGACAACGAAACGGATAATAAGGAAATTGCGGCGAAAATAGCAAAGCTACGTGCAGAGCGCGCCCACTTAATGGGCTATAAAACGCACGCACATTTCGTTTTGGAAGAGCGTATGCTAAAAACACCTACCGAAGTTTATGACCTATTAACGCAGTTATGGAGACCAGCACTGGAAAGGGCTAAAATAGAAATTGCCGATATGCAGGCAGTTGTTGATGAAGAAGGTCACGATTTTAAAATAGCTGCCTGGGACTGGTGGCAGTATTCGGAAAAAGTGCGTAAGGCAAAATATGCCCTTGATGAGGCTGCACTCAAACCCTTCTTATCACTGAATAATGTGCTTAATGGCGTATTTGCAACTACCAACAAATTATGGGGTTTGACGTTTACCGAGCTGTTCGATATTGACCTGTATCACCCGGATGCTCGCGTTTGGGAGGTAAAAGACAAAGATGGTACTCACCTCGGAATTTTCATAGGTGATTATTTTTCTCGATCGAACAAACGTGGTGGAGCTTGGATGAGCAGTTTTAAGAGGCAATCCAATCTCGATGGTATGGAACGCCCAGTTGTTGTGAACGTTTGTAATTTCCCGCCCCCGGTTGATGACAATCCGGCACTATTGAGTTTTGGGAATGTTACTACCTTATTTCATGAATTTGGTCACGCTATGCACGGTATATTGACCAATGTGACCTATGGCAGCATGGCCGGCACATCCGGCCCTCGAGATTTTACCGAATTCCCTGCACAACTAATGGAACACTGGGCCAGCGAACCTGAAATCCTGAAATCGTTTGCCACCCACTATGACACCGGTGAAGCTATTCCCGATCATTTAATCAACAAATTGTTAAAAGCCTCTAAGTTCAATCAAGGCTTTGCGAACACAGAATATCTGGCTGCATCCTTATTGGATATGGATTGGCATACCATTACCGCAGAAGAAGAAATAAAAGATACAGATGCCTTTGAAGAAGCTTCGATGGCCAAAATTGGTCTAATCAAAGAGATAGCACCTAGATATCGAAGCACCTATTTTTCGCATATCTTTTCGGGTGGATACTCCTCTGGGTACTATAGTTATGTTCACTCCGCTGTTCTTGATTCGGACGGTTTTGAAGCTTTTAAAGAAGCAGGGGATGTATTTAATCCTGAACTTGCAGCAAAACTTAGAACGCATGTATACGAAAAGGGCTCTACCGAAGAAGCCATGGAATTATACACACAATTCCGTGGACGGCAACCTAAAATTGATGCCCTTCTAAAAGTTAGGGGATTAGACGGTTCAATTGACTAACCCAATCAGCGTTATTTGTAAAGCGGTTCAGGTTTCCTGGCCGCTTTTCTTCTATTTATCAATACCTATATCAGCTCCTATTACAATTACCTAGGTGAGACATATTTTAGACTATTGAAAAAGGTTAAAGCGCTGTGTAAGGCCTTTAGGTCCAAAAGATGAAATGCACTTCTCACTTACCAATGGCTAAACCCGCCTTAACCACTCCTTCATCCCTACCTCTTTAGCTATGATACCTTTGACCACAGACACTTTCACCCTCTGCTGCTCCATGGTATCACGATGGCGAATGGTTACCGTTTCATCTTCCAAGGTTTGATGGTCGACCGTCACACAAAAAGGAGTACCCACGGCATCCTGGCGGCGGTAACGACGACCTACCGCATCCTTTTCATCATAGACGACATTAAAATCCCATTTTAGGTCATCCACTAATTTTTTGGCAACTTCAGGGAGTCCATCACGTTTTAACAAAGGTAAAATGGCCGCTTTGGTCGGCGCCAATACCGCAGGAAGTTTTAATACAGTTCGGGTTGTATTGTTTTGCAGTTCCTCTTCTTGTAGGGAATTGGAAAAGACAGCCAAAAACATACGATCCAGTCCTATGGAGGTTTCCAATACATAGGGCACATAGCTTTTGTTTTCTTCTGGATCGAAGTACTGTAGTTTTTTACCGGAATATTTTTCGTGGTTGGCCAAGTCAAAATCGGTGCGCGAATGAATGCCTTCCAATTCCTTAAATCCAAACGGAAACCTAAATTCAATATCCGCTGCTGCATCGGCATAATGCGCCAATTTCTCATGGTCATGGAAACGGTAATTATCCTCTCCCATCCCTAGTGAAAGATGCCATTTCATGCGTTTTTCCTTCCAGGCTTTGTACCACTCCTTTTGGGTCCCCGGTTTGATGAAGTATTGCATTTCCATTTGTTCAAACTCCCGCATACGGAAAATGAACTGACGCGCAACAATTTCGTTCCTAAAGGCTTTACCGGTCTGGGCAATTCCAAATGGAATCTTCATCCGCCCTGTTTTCTGCACGTTCAAAAAGTTGACAAAAATTCCTTGGGCCGTTTCTGGTCGAAGGTAAAGATCCATTGCGCTTTCGGCAGTGGCACCCAATTTGGTGCCAAACATAAGATTGAACTGCTTCACATCCGTCCAATTTTTGGAACCGGAAAGCGGACAAGCAATTTCCAACTCTTCAATCAACGCTTTGACATCTCCCAAATCCTCATTCTCCAACGATTTCGCCAATCGCTTTAGAATGGCATTTGCCTTTTCTTGATAACCAACCACCCTTGGATTGGTTGAAACAAACTGTTCCTTGTCAAAAGCCTCACCAAACCGTTTGGCTGCCTTGGCGACTTCCTTATCAATCTTGGCTTCAATCTTGGCCACATGATCTTCGACCAAAACATCCGCACGGTATCTTTTTTTCGAGTCCTTATTGTCAATCAAGGGATCATTAAAGGCATCCACGTGACCAGAGGCCTTCCAAGTAGTGGGGTGCATAAAAATGGCGGCGTCAATCCCTACGATATTATCATTGAGCTGCACCATGGCCTGCCACCAATACTCCCTAATATTTTTCTTTAGCTCAGCTCCGTTCTGACCATAATCGTAGACAGCACTTAACCCGTCATAGATTTCACTGGATTGAAAAATGTAACCGTACTCCTTTGCATGGGAGATGACTTTCTTAAAAATGTCTTCGTGATTTGCCATAGGGGCAAAAGTATAATAAAGCCCAAAAAGAGAAAATGTTATTTCAACTGAAATTCAGAGGAAGAAAGAAGGCGTTGATCCTCAAAAATATTCAAGGTGTAGATTCCAGGTTGCAGCGAACCTTCGGGTACCGTAATGGCATCACAAAAACCAACTTCTTTTCCTAAATACACAACCTCTACCCTTTTACTGTAGGTATTGCCGCCTACGGAAACCACATTGGCATTATCTTCGAGAACGACCATATCTGGATTTAGAAATTGAAGGTAAATCACCTTAATCTCATTGGTTTCGTTGGGATTACCTTGGATGGTAGCACAACCCCGAAGTTTTTCAATGACATCGGCCTTATTGGTCTTCAATGGACGGCCAGCCCTAAGACGGAAACCACTGCCTTCGGAATTTTCCATTTTCAGGTAGCTCTTGATCTTAAGTTCCTTTGCCAACTCTTGGTTCTTTTGTCGAGCTAAGGCTTCTGCTTGAGCCAAAGTACTGGTTTTGCCACGTAATTCTTCAATTTGCCGAAGGGTACGTTCGTATTTTTGGGTAAGCAACGAATTATTGTAGAGCAGAAAGTTGTTCTTCAATTTTAAACTATCAAACTTGGCTTCCAATATCCTTAAGGTTTTTCGGTCCTCCTTAAGTTTTACGATATTGAAGTTCAGTCGCCCTACGGAATCCAACAATTGCTGAATTCTAAATTTGGATGTTTGCAGTTCAATATCGTTTACTTCGTTTAAACCGGAGAGTCGGTCTACTTCAGCCTTCATCAAGGTCAAATCCTTAACCAATAATTTTTTCTCATCCTCCAAATACCCCAATTGGTTTTGGGACTGCGCATAACTGTAATAAAAAGCAATTAGAATTGCAATAATTACCGCCACCAACGCCGCTAGGATAATCTTATAATTGAAAGTGGTATCTTGGGGTTCCATCAGATAAGTGGCTGATTTTGCAGGTATAAGATTTGTTCATGAACTGGCCGTCAAAGATAATAAACGATATTAACTCCATCCTATTGCCACCAATGTGTTTTGGATGTACTGCGCAATTATCGGGAGGAGAGCACTTGCTCTGTACCGTTTGTCGACATGATTTGCCGTTGACCGACTACAATTTTAGCGAAGAAAACGCGGTAGACCGCATATTTTATGGGCGTGTGCCCATTAAAAAGGCGGCGAGTTTTCTTTATTTTTCCAAACAGGGAATCGTAAAAAACCTATTGCATTATCTGAAATACAAAAATCAACAAGATGTAGGTGAGTTTATTGGAAATTGGTTTGGTGCGAAAATAGCACAAGAAAACGCCCTAAGTATTGATGTTGTCATTCCTGTGCCATTACATCCCAAAAAACTAAAAAAGCGAGGGTATAATCAAGTTGAATTGTTTGGAAAACAACTTTCATATCACCTAAAAGCGCAATATAGAAATGATATTCTGATAAAGACCGAAAACACAAAGACACAGACCAAGAAAAACCGTTTGGCACGTTGGAAAAACAGTCAAGATCTTTTTGTAATTATGGATTCACACGGAATGGGCAAAAAAAACCTTTTATTGGTTGATGATGTCATCACTACAGGTGCTACAATTGAAGCTTGTGCCGCTGCACTCTTGCAAATTCCGAATTCCGAAATTTATGTGGCCACCATGGCTGTGGTTCCTTAACACAAGTTAACGTTGGGATTGCCTCAAAAATCGTTTCTTTGCCCCACGATATATGTTTACACAATTGGCAAAGCGTATCTTAAGCATTGTTTTTTTAGGTCTCACACTAATGGCATTGTGGCAATGTGCAAGAAGGGGAACCCCATCAGGTGGGCCAAAAGATGTAGCCCCCCCGGTACTGTTGCGAACGAATCCCGAAAACCTTTCAACAAACTTTGACTCCGATAAAATTCGACTATATTTTGATGAGTACATCAAACTTCAGGATGTCCAAAATCAAATGATTGTTTCCCCTCCCCTTAAAAATATTCCCATAATCAAACCCTTGGGTGGTACAAGCAAATTCATTGAAATTACCTTAAAGGACACCTTAAAGGCAAACACTACGTACACCATCAATTTTGGACAAAGCATTGTGGACAACAATGAAGGAAATCCCAATAGTTTTTTAACCTATGTTTTTTCAACTGGAGATTATATAGACTCCCTTTCCATGTCCGGTGTAGTTAAGGATGCCTATAATCGCAATCCTGATGAGTTTGTTAGCGTAATGCTCTACGAAATTGACAGTGTTTACAATGATTCCACCATTTATAAATTTCCTCCCAATTATTTGGCAAATACCGGGGACAGTCTTCCCTTTTTTCAACTGAACAATCTAAAAGCAGGTAAATACAAGTTATTTGGGGTTAAAGATCAAGGAAAAAACTATGTTTTTGACCAAAGGGCGGACAAAATTGCTTTTCTGCAGGATACCGTTACCCTACCAACGGATACCTTACTGCTACTCAACCTGTTCAAAGAAATACCGGATTACGCGGCTTCCGTCCCAAGCTATGTAGCAAAAAACAGAATCATTTTTGGGTATAGTGGAAATAGTGATAGTATTAGAATTCAGCCCCTGACACAACTGCCAGATTCCGTATCAACCCTAATCAAAAAAGAAAGGGACAAAGACACTTTAAACTATTGGATTACCCCAACAGATATTGATTCCATTGTATTTACCGTAAGCAATGAACCATTTAAGGTCATCGATACTTTTACGGTCAAAACCAGAAAATTAGCCCTTGATAGTTTAAAGCTAACGCCAAGCCCTACCAGTAAGATAAGCTTTGGTGAACAATTTCAAATGGCTTCAAATACACCATTGGTTAAAATTGATACCTCCCTCATAGAAATCATGGACAAGGATTCCATAATTGTGGATTTTGCTGCTCAGTTGGATACCATAGAAAACAAGGTTGAATTGGATTTTGAACTTTCTGAGGAGCAAGGGTATAATTTGACCTTTCTACCAGGTGCTTTTAAGGACTTCTTTGGCATGCAGAATGATACCATTGGTGTACGATTGTCAACGCCCAAGCTTACTGATTTAGGCAATATGAACCTCACGGTCACAGGCGATGTGCGCTATCCCATTGTAGTACAGTTGACCGACGAGAAGGGAGAAGTTCAACGGGAACAGATAAGTTTTGAGCCGGAGCCTTTACCTTTCAAGTATTTAGACCCGGGCAAATACGGTATTCGGGTTATTTTTGATGAAAACGGAAATGGTAAATGGGATACCGGAAATTACTTGAAAAAAAATCAACCGGAGCGGATAAGCTATTTTCCCGATATCATTGAAGTTCGCGCCAATTGGGAAATGGAACAAACCTTTGTCATATCAAATTAAACGTATCCCTATCTTCCAAAAAACGAAGTTTGGCTCGATTGTCCTCAATATGTTCCTTGGATAGCGTAGCATAAATGACTTCTTCCCCTTCGGAATACGCCAATCTGTCGCCTAAAACATTATATACTGCGGAATGACCTGAATATTCATGGCCCAAACTATCCAAACCAATCCGATTTACTCCAATGCAATAGGCCATATTCTCAATAGCCCTGGCTTTTAGTAAGGTATCCCAAGCGTTGATACGAGGTTTGGGCCAATTGGCAACAAATATCAAAATATCATAATCCTCCAGATTTCTGGCCCAAACAGGGAATCGAAGGTCATAACAAATTAATGGGCAGATGCTGAATCCTTTATACTCAAGCACTTCTTTTTTGTGGCCTGCTGTATAAACTTTGTCTTCGCCAGCGAGGGTAAACGCATGTTTTTTATCATATTGAACGTATTTGCCGTTTGGGAACACAAAAAACAATCTGTTGAAATAGTGGCCCTTTTCACTAAAAACAAGACTCCCACATATTGCGGTACTCCTTTCAGAAGCACAATCCTTCATCCATTGCAATGTTCTTTCTCCTTCAGAGGGATCTATTTGTTCAGGTTTCATCGTAAAACCTGTGGTGAACATTTCTGGCAAAACAATAACATCTACATCCTCAGGAAGTCTATCAAATTTCTCCATAAACATATCACGATTGGCTTTAGGATTTTCCCAATGCAAAACGGATTGAATCAGAGCTACCTTTAATTCCATATCAATCAGAATATACTTTTTGAATATCGTTCTTGACCAATGTAAATAAATGGTTTAACTGGCTCTCCAAAATACGTTCTTCCGATAATGGTGGTAGTTCATCCAAAGAAAACCAATCAGCACCCTGCATATCAAATCCGGCCTTTAACTTACCTCCAGTCACCCTACAATGAAACATCAACTTATAGATATAGTATGGTTCAGAGGGATGGGGATGTCGCTGCTTATCGTAAATGGCGAGCAAACGCACAATTTCGGCATTCAAGCCAGTTTCTTCCCTGATTTCCTTGATGGCCACTTCGGTCGGGGTATTCCCTACATCCGCCCATCCACCTGGAATGGTCCATTTGCCATCCACACGTTCCTGTGCCATTAAAATTTGGCCTTTGTCATTCAGAACAAATCCTCGAACATCCACTTTCGGGGTGGGATAATCCAATTGGGGTAGAAAAAAATTGTCCAACTTGGTAAAGGGAATACCAGATATTTCTGCCATTAATCTTAGGCTAATTTCCTTAAGCTCTTCATAGCGTTCTTTATCATAGCTCCCATTCGTATACACCAAACCTGTTTCCGCAATGGCCTTGATTCTTTTTACAACATCCAACTGTTCCCTAGCGTCCATTAGCGGTATTGTTGCAACAATTCTACCATTTCTTTGGCTTCTTGCATTTGTGCATTTTCCAAAGCTGTATTACCCCTGGCATCCTTGGTGTTGATGTTAGCTCCATTGTCCAAAAGGATTTTTGCAATTCCTATTTTATTGAAACTTGCTGCATAAATGAGGCTCGTTGCCCCCATACTATTCACATGATTTACATTAGCACCGGCATTGACCAAAAGTGCTGCAATGTTTTCATAGCCTTTAAAACAAACGCCCATCAAGGCTGTGTTCCCAGAGCTGTCTTTTGCATCCACTTCAGCTCCTGAATCCAAGAGATATTTAGCAACCTCCATATGGCCGTAATAGGTGGCAAGCAATAGGGGCGTGGAGCCCCTTTCATCGATAGCATTTAACAACTCCGGAACACTGGTAAGGACCTTTTGTATCCCTTCCAAGTTTCCACTGCGTATAGCATTAAAAAATTCTTCTTTTCCAGCCATAATCTCAATTTCTTGAACCCGGGGTAAAATCTTCCGGAGCATTTTGAGGTTGATTGATGGTACCACTCCCTCCGGAATCATTAAAAATAGTCCATTCCGTAAAAGTATAAGTGGGATTGGCTTTCGAAATCTGGGAATTTCTTAGTGCACGACCGTCTTCAAATTCATGATTGGTTCCAGATCCATCTTCACCAATGACCCCGAATGTATCGATTAGCGTTCCAAAGGGGTCAACCAATTCCAAGTTATCATCCCCATTGGAATCTGCAGGACTGTTGGTTCCAACGCCCAAATCAGGAGGAAAGCCATAGACGTTTTCAAATTCAATGCCATTTGGAGAAATGATCAAGGTGCTTTGCGCATCAATTGTCAACCCGGACAAATCAAGAGTTGAACTTACCTCTGCATTGTCATTGGTATATCGTCTAATGGTCCATCCCTTTAAATTCAAGGGTTCCGAAGCGGCATTGTACAATTCCACAAATCTTGCCCCAGTATTATTATTGGGATCTGCCAATTCAGAAAAGAAAATCTCCCCTGAAGTGAATTCAGTAACTACATCTTCACATCGTTCTTTATCAAAATCTATATCCTCCAAATCCCGTATCGCTAGAAAAAAATCATCATTTTCCCGAATCAAAACTCCTTGTATTGTACCACTACCTTGGGGCAATGGTTCATCTTGAAAATCCGAAAACCCGCTGTTCAGAAGGATAAGCTCGCTATCCAAACAATCCGTCAGTGTACGTTCCGTCTCCTCCCGCTCCACGGCAAAAACACTATCCAGTTGTTGTTCTGCAATTTCAACTCCTGCTAAGCGTACCAAAGTGTTGGTCATGGTCGAATCAATTTCTGAAATAGTGATGATTTCAGGTGATATCTCTGCCAATCCCTCACAAGTTACTAAAACGTGTTCAGGCACTTTTAAGGCTGGTAGCCGACCCACCGAAGTGGTTCCAAAAGCTGCAAAAGTGCCTCCAAGTTTAAAAACATCCCTGCTTTGACCCAGATAAAGGCCTTTTAATCTGATGAGAATTTTACTTCCAACAGGAAATAACAAATGATTGTCCCTCACATCAATTTCAATTTGGAATCCCTCCGTGGGATTCACTGGGCGGTCTTGAAAATATAGCGTACTAAAAAAATTGCCTGCTCGATCGGAAGAAATCACGTAACCCTCGATTATCCAATCCTCCTGAATTTGCAAAAGCTCCCCTTTATACAATGCTTTTACCTCCGAAAAAGATGCATTTGCCTCTACATCGGAAGTGCAGTTCCCTTCTGAAGGGTCAAAATCACGGTCTTTCACGCAGGCATTAAAAAGCAGAAATATCCCAAGAAATGGAATTATGGATTTCATTGAAAATAGTTAGTGTTACTATAAATGTACACTATTAAAGAATTCCACCGCCCTTTTTTCAGCATAACTACTATTCTTACGACCCCAAAAGCCCACATGTCCCCCAAAATCAGGCACCTCCAAATAGAGGTGAGGGTTCTTTTCAGCTTTTTCAAAGGGATAGCACCCAGCACCAAGGAAGGAGTCGTTTTTGGCGTTCAATATGAGGGTGGGTACTGAAATTTTATCTAAAAACTGATTGCTACTACACGTGGCATAGTAATCCAAGGCATCACTAAATCCATGTGCAGGTGCGGTGTAGGCATCATCGAAGTCCTTTAAAGTGACAATGGCCCTGATTTTCTCTTCCGTTATCTTATCAGGAAATTGTTTTCTTTTGGTCCTGAGTTTTGCTAAGAGGTGTTTCTTGAAACGGGCAGAATACAGTACATTTTTAGAACTGAGCAATTGGTCACATGCGTCTTTCAGATCACAAGGAACAGAGACGGCCACTACAGCCTTTAACTGCGGGGGCATATCATTTCCCTCCCCCAAATATTTTAGGCTAAGATTGCCTCCTAAGCTAAAACCCAAAAGATAGATTTGATCATAGTTTCGGGTATTCAAAACATGTTCAATGACCTCAACTAAATCTTCCGTCACCCCGGAATGGTAGGAACGATATAACCTATTGGGCACTCCACTGCAGCCCCTAAAATTCACTGCACATACATCGTAATTATTATAATTGAGTTTTTTGGCGCTACCTGTTATATAGTGGCGTTGGGCATCTCCCTCTAGGCCATGGAGAAGAATAGCCAATTTTTGGGTCGGCAACCGTGAATCACTCCAGTCCAAATCCATAAAGTCCCCATCCTGGAGCTCCAATCGCTCCCGTTTCTGAAGCAATCCATGTACCCTTCTTATGACTCCGGCATAAATAGTGGAAAAATGTCCATTCCTGAACAAAAAAGGCGGTTTGTAATTGGACGGAACCAGGGGCATAGACTTGGTCTTTTACTGTCCTGCGTACATCTTGGATTATTTAGGAAATACTCCCAACAGCTGGTGTTGTTCCTCAATCGCCGATTTGAACTCTTTCTTGAGTCGTTCCACCAACTCTTCCACCGTGGGACTATCAGAAATCAATGCGGAACCTTGACCTGCCGACCAAATGGTTTTCCATGCTTTGTGTTCAGTATCCAGTTCTTTGCCAAAATCCACTTTTTGGTCTTTTTTCAAATCTTCAGCCGTTAGCCCAGCTGCTTCCAGACTCTTGGTTAGAAAGTTGGCATGCACGCCCGAAATTGCGGCGGTATAGGTCACATCGCTGGCTCCTGCTTCATCAATCATAAGTTGATATTCCTCAGGTGCCCTGCTTTGCTTGGTATTGATAAAACGCGTTCCCATGTAGGCCAAATCAGCCCCCATCTGCATGGCAGAAGCAATGTCCCTACCCGTACTGATACATCCTGAAAGGATAATGGTCTTTTCAAAAAACTGTCTGGTCTCGGCCACCAAGGTCATTGGATTAATCGTTCCTGCATGTCCGCCGGCACCAGCTGCGACCAAAATCAAGCCATCAACACCAGCTCCTGCCGCTTTTAGTGCATGACGTTTTTTAATGACATCATGAAATACCAATCCGCCATAACTGTGAATGGCATCGACCACCATTTTTACCGCTCCCAATGAGGTAATTACCAGTGGTACTTGATGTTTAATACACAATTTCACATCGGCTTCCAATCGTGGATTGGTCTGATGTACAATCAGATTCACCCCAAACGGAGCCGCTTTTTTTCCGGTTTCCTTCTCCCAGTTGGCCAGTTCGTTCTTTATTTGGACAAGCCATTCCTCAAAACCTTCACTGGTGCGCTGGTTTAAAGCAGGAAAAGTACCTACAATACCATTTTTGCAGCTTTCAATCACCAATTCCGGTCCGGAAATCAGAAACATGGGGGCCGCTATGGCGGGCAATGACAAATCGTTGATAAATGTGGCTTTTTGGCTCATTTTCTTATTTTAAGAATTAAGTCGCCTTTTTTCAAGGCAGAATATCAAATCTATGGTATTTTTATGAAATATTATGCATGCATAGTAAATTTGAATCATGTTTTATAAGGAAATAGAAATACGTTGGAGTGATTTGGATGCGAACAGACACCTAGCAAACTCCTCATATATAGATTATGGCAGCCATACAAGAATTGACTTCTTGGACGGAATTGGTTTTGATATGAAGTACATGATGGCGAACCAAATAGGCCCTGTCATCTTTTATGAGCACATGTATTATTTCAAAGAGGTTTTTGCAGGAAAAATAAAGGTTTCGTTGGGATTAAAAGGTTTGAGCGAAACAGGCAAGTTTTTTGAATTTCACCATGATTATTATGATGCGAATGGAAAAAACTTTGCGCGACTGGAACTCATGGGTGGTTGGATGAACCTAAAGACCCGGAAGCTCATGGATTTGCCCCCAGGAATTATGGCAAAATTTGATGAGGTCCCAAGGGATGAAGACTTTCGTATACTAACCAATGCAGATACAAAGAGGTTCGCTAAATCCCCGAAGAATCTAAATTAACAAGAGTACATAAAAAAGAATGGCCTTTTAATTGGAAACCAAAGGCCATTACGTAAGTATTTGGTATAAGATGTAACCTGCCAAACTTCTAAACGTTTTTAGACGTTCATGCTGGACTGTAGGGTAAGGCAGACTTGTGAACTACAATGCGTAACTTTCCCGTAACGTCCTTTACATATCCAAATGTATATTCGACCTTTACTTCTTCACCATCAGTTTTAGTAAAATAATAATTTCCCATAGCTATTGCCATTGTACAGGTATAATTGATGATGCCACTATTCTCCCATCGGACTTTGGTGTAGGGCGCAATAGCGAAACCTTTGTCCTCAGGATAGGTGTCATTTCCACCAACAAAATAGGACAAGGCTGCATCAAAGGTTTCTCTAAACTGATGTTCGGATGCCAAGGTCGGCTTAAACAACACCTGACTCAAATCATAGCCGTAAAGATGCTGAATATGGTCTTTTGCGGCCTGAACAAAGTCCCCGCCATCAGAAAACGCCTTTCCGATTTTGACAATCCCTTCACCCCATTCCAATTGGGCTTCAATAACTTCTTCCTGTGTAATGCATTCCTTTGAGAATAGCTCAAGTTTGTTTTCGCTCATTGTTTTTTGTTTTTGTTTCTAATTCAAAATTGTTCTTTGCTTGCCTATTTAATGAAATGGTTTTAGGATGTAAGCGAAAAATAAAGCAAACCGCAAGAATTTTAGCCCCCTCCCTTGTTAAGATATTGTAAATAGGATTTAACATTTTCCTAAATTTTAAGACAAGGGAGCATTGTTCAGATTCTACTTTTTGAATTTGTAATTTTATGGATTAAAACTGTAAAATGCCACGTTGTGGGACCGCAGATTTGACTTTACATGGAGGTCATGTGCCGCCTTGGCTCCTTAATCGGATGAAGGGGCTGGCACTACCTATGGTTGAGGCAATTATTCATGAGCATGGCAAAGCCGGATTTGTGGAACGAATGGCCCATCCCTTTTGGTTTCAAAGTTTTGGAACAGTAATTGGTATGGATTGGAATTCCTCTGGAGTGACTACTACGGTAATGAATGTCCTTAAACAGGTGATTACTCCCGTATCAAAGCAGTTGGGCCTTTATGTCTGCGGGGGAAAAGGAAAACACTCCCTCAAAACGCCTCAAGAACTCATTCATGTGGGTATGAAAACAGGGCTGGATGGAAATGCATTGGTCAAAGCCAGCAAGCTGAGCGCTAAAGTGGATAATACGGCGCTTCAAGACGGATTTCAGTTGTATATCCATAATTTTTTAGTCACGGATGAAGGGGATTGGACCGTAGTGCAACAAGGTATGAACAACAAGAATGGAAAGGCCCGTCGCTATCATTGGCATTCTAGGGCCATGACCAATTTTGTAAAGGAACCCCATACTGCGGTCTGTGGTGATAATCAAGGTAACATCTTGAACTTGGTACACAAGGAAGCCGAAGCTACCCAAAACTCGATTTTGGAAATTACCAAGGAGCATCCCGATAGAATTGCTAAGGAACTACCACACCTTATTGTACCCAGTTATCACAACATTAGGGCCAAGGATGTTGACTTGAAACGTATGGGCAGTATTTTATGGCTTGCCCAGGAAAATAAGACCCAGAAGTTTGAAGAACTGTTGCTTTTAAAAGGTTTGGGACCACGAACACTGCAGAGTTTAGCACTTGTGAGTGAAGTGATTTATGGTACCCCTTCACGTTTTTCGGACCCTGCTCGATTTGCCTTTGCCCATGGCGGTAAGGACGCTGCCCCCTTTCCCGTGCCCACCAAAGTCTACGACGAAACCATTTTGACCATGAAATCGGCTGTCGAAAAAGCTAAAATAGGACACACTGACAAACTAAAGGCCATTCAAAAGTTGACCGAAATGTCCCAGAGAGCAGAGAAAAACTTTGTGCCCAATCAAAATTTTAATGCTTTGGTGAAAAAAGAAAACGATGATTCTTACAAGTATGGTGGACGAAGTGTTTTTGGATATGCCAAACCACCCAAGGGGAAACAGTTGGACCTCTTTAACTCCAATGACTAAACTTTCGCCCTGACGGGTCTACTTGCCAGATACACCCCCAAAAGCACCAATGTTGCCGATAAAATCTTGACCGTTGTCAAGGTGTCCTTGCCGGTAATTAGTGCGAAGAGAATGCCGAACAGTGGCTGTACATAGATAAAGGCCCCGATGGTACTGGCCTTAAGTTCCGTCATGGCAAAAATGTTGAAGAGATAGGTACAAAAGGTAGTACCCAGCACCACAAACCCTACCACACCATAGACCCATAACGGCATGGATGACCATTCAATGAGGAGAAAGTCTCCAAACGTGATTGGGAAATTAATGATGACGGCAATGGTAAAAAGCCATTTCATCAGCGTAAAGGGATGATATTTTTCCACCAGCTTTTTGGCGACTATCAAATAGCCTGCATACGCCAATGAATTGAGAATAAAAAGACTGTTGCCCAAAGGGATATTTGGCGCATCCCCTCGCATTTCCGCTCCAAAAAGTATTAGCGACAGCGCCCCAATAAAGCCAAAAGCAATACCAAATCCTTTGTTTTTCGTTATTCGTTCTTTAATAAAGAAGGCACTTAACAATACCACAATAATGGGGCTGATCGTGATGAGAACGGCACTATTAATAGGGGTGGATAGTTCCAAGCCCTTGAAGAAGGAGAGCATATTAATGACCATCCCCAAAAGTGCTGCAACTACCAGTCGCACCCAGTCTTTCTTTTCTATGGCTTCCTTGGGGCCCAAAAAAGAAATGGCCCAGAACAGTAGTGTTGCACCTACCACCCTTAAAAAGATAAAGGCAAAAGGGCTGACGTAGGTAGGCATGACCCCTTTTGCAACGGTATGATTAATTCCATAAATTAAAGTGGCCCCTATGGCCGCCAAAAAAGCTAGGGTACGTCTGCTCATGCGTGTAGGGCCACCTTCGCCCCTTCTACTTGTTTTTTGGCATTGCCAATGAATATTTGGTCATCGACCACCACTAGCGGGCGCTTTAAAAAAGTGTAATGTTCCAAAATCAGGCCTTTAAAATCATCTTCGGAAAGTTGCTGATTGTTCAGTCCGCGTTGACGAAACAACATGGCCCTACGACTAAAGAGTGACTCGTAGCTGTCCGTCAGCGCACGCATTTCTTCCAATTCTTCCAGAGTAATCCCCTTTGATTTTATCTCGCGAAGTTCAATACCATCAAAAGGTTCCAATTCCTTCAAGATTTTTTGGCAGGTTTTACAGGTTTCTAGGTGAAATATTTTTTTCATTGTGTTCAATTTAAGGTGCAAAGAAAAACATAATGCCTTTAAGAAATTTCAATTAAGGGCAAAATCGATAGTGGCCAGGCAATGGATCATGGTGGTGTCAAAAGAAGGAATGGTAACCTCCTGGCTTGGAATTAATATGGGTAGTTCTGTGCAGCCCAAAATTACACCTTCAGCTCCCTTTTCCTGCAATCCGGTTATGATTTCCAAACACTTTTGCTTCGCCTCTTGAGTGAACTGTCCTTTGACGAGCTCGTTATAGATGAGCTCCTGTATGTATTGGCGCTCTTCCAGTTTTGGAGTCAAAACCTCCAACTTAAAATCCTCTTTGAGGATTTTGGTGTAAAAATCTTTCTCCATAGTAAACTGGGTACCCAATAAAGCCACTTTCTTAAGATTCCTGTTGGTAATTGAAGCTCCTGTCGCCCTTGCAATATGCAAAAACGGAATGGAAATGGCCTCTTCGATTTGTTTGGCGACCAAATGGATGGTATTTGTTGCCAAAATCACAATGTCCGCACCGGATTGCTCCAGACGCTTCGCTTCCATAGCCATCAAACGACCAATTTCCACCCAATTCCCCTCAAATGAAAATCGCTCTATTTCAGAAAAATCCACCGAACTCATCAAGACCTTGGCAGAGTGGGACCCCCCAAGTTTTTCAGCGACAATTTCGTTAAGATATTGATAGTAAAATTTGGAAGACTGCCAACTCATCCCTCCTATGACTCCTATTGTTTTCATCATTATTTTGTTTTGGATAGCTGTTCTGCCCCTTCAATTTTAATGGTCTGTAGCCACGTTATAAATCGAGGTAAAACACCAATCTTTTGTTGATTCGCCATGTCTTCATTACAAATTAGGGTACAGTTCATTTTTTATATTTATATTTCGGTATATTTCAATATGTTCATCCAAAAAATTATAATTCCTTCCGTAGCTTTTCCAAATACTTCGTGATTACCTCCTCATTCCGCTTGTAATAGGTCCATTTTCCATGACGTTTCGGAATCAAAAGATTGGCGTTCTGCATGGAATTCAAATAGGTCGAGATTGTTGATTGTGAAAGACCTGCCTTATCTTGAATATAACCTACACAAACGCCGTCATCAAAATGGTCAATTTCTTGATGAGGAGGAAAATTTTCCTCAGGATTTTTGAGCCATTTTAGAATCTCTACCCTGGTCTTGTTTGACAATACCTTGCTTATTTCGACTATATTCACTTTGCAAAAATACAAATTTATATTTATATATCTAGAATTATAGATATGTTTTAATATTGTTTTATGAATCAGCTTTTTACCATTACCCACAAGAACCGAAAAATTTTACATCGATTCCTGACCGACCTATCTGAGGTACCGTTGTTCACCATACCCAAAGGATTCAATAATAATATTTGGTGGAATATTGCCCATGTTGTTGTGACCCAGCAAAAATTGGTTTACGGTTTAAGTCACCTACCCTTGAATATCTCGAAGGAACTGGTGGAAAAATACCAAAAGGGAACCTTTCCAAATGAGAATCCCAGTGACGACGAAGTTGAGGAAATCAAGAAGTTACTCTTTGAATTGCCCAATCAAACCATCAAAGATTACCAAAATGGAATCTTTAAGAACTTTAAAACGTACATGACCTCACCAAAGGTGGAATTGAATTCGGTTGAGGATGCCTTGGCTTTCAATGTTTTTCACGAAGGTCTGCATTTGGGAAGCATCATGGCCCTTGCCCGAGCCGTAAAAGTGTAATTTTGCATCCGAATCTCGAACAAAAGGGGCATGAGTGCAAAAAATTTAAAATTCAATAGCAAGACCATTCACGGAGGACAACACCCAGATACTGCTTATGGTGCAGTGATGCCTCCTATTTATCAAACCTCTACCTATGCCCAAACCACTCCCGGAGGACATAAGGGATTTGAATATTCACGTAGCGCCAATCCAACGAGAACGGCACTGGAAAACTCCCTGGCCAGCATTGAAAATGGTAATTATGGTTTGGCCTTTGCCAGCGGCCTGTCCGCCATTGATGCCGTTATAAAACTATTGAACCCTGGAGATGAGGTGATTTCCACCAATGATTTATACGGAGGCAGCTATCGTCTGTTCCGTCAGGTTTTTGAGAAATATGGAATTACTTTCCACTTTATTGGGATGCAAAGTGTTGATGCCATTGCCGAAAAAATAAATGGCAATACCAAATTATTATGGGTGGAGACTCCCACCAACCCCATGATGAATATCATTGATATCAAATCCATAGCTGAATTGGCCAAGGAAAAAGGATTGTTATTGGCGGTTGACAACACTTTTGCCACCCCCTACCTACAACGCCCTTTGGATTTGGGAGCGGATATCGTTATGCATTCCGCTACCAAGTATTTGGGTGGGCACAGCGACATTGTTGTCGGAGCATTAATCGTTAAGGATAAGGAACTGGCGGACAAACTGTACTTCATACAAAATGCCAGTGGCGCCGTTTGTGGGCCTATGGATAGTTTTTTGACCCTTCGTGGTATCAAAACCTTACATGTACGTATGCAACGGCATTGTGAAAATGGCGAGGCCATTGCGCAATACCTTAAAAACCATCCTAAGGTAGAAAAAGTGTATTGGCCCGGTTTCAAAGACCACCCCAATCATACTATCGCCACAGCGCAGATGGATGATTTTGGGGGAATGATTTCCTTTATTCCTAAAGGAAGTTCCTTTGAAGATGCCATTGGCATCGTTGAAAACCTCCAAGTCTTTACATTGGCTGAATCCTTAGGGGGCGTAGAAAGTTTGGCGGGGCACCCAGCCAGTATGACCCATGCGAGTATACCAAAAGAAGAGCGTGAAAAGAGCGGAGTCGTAGATTCCTTGATTCGATTGAGTGTAGGAATTGAAGATGTGGATGACCTTATCGCGGACTTAGCCCAGGCGATAGGTTAATAAAATTGAAATATTTTCAATTTTTCGGCTTCATATTATATTCTTGACATATTTTTGTCGCCAAATTCCTAATTCAATAAAAAAGACTCTTATAACAAGGTCGTAATTAACAATCTACTAATCCCTTATGGAAGCAAAAATTAAAGCATTTATGGATGAGGTGAAGACCAGAAATGGTCATGAGCCGGAATTCATCCAAGCCGTTCAAGAAGTGGCTGAAACCGTAATACCTTATATCGTAAAACAAGATATTTATCATGGTAAGAACATTCTTCTTAGAATGGTTGAGCCGGAACGCTTGCTTTCGTTTCGTGTAGCATGGGTAGATGATGATGGTGAAATTCATGTTAACCGTGGGTATCGCATCCAGATGAATTCGGCCATAGGACCATATAAGGGAGGACTTCGTTTTCACCCAACCGTAAATGCCAGTGTTTTGAAGTTCCTGGCTTTTGAACAAGTATTTAAGAACAGCTTGACCACCCTACCCATGGGCGGTGGAAAAGGAGGATCCGACTTTGACCCTAAAGGGAAATCTGATGACGAAGTCATGCGTTTCTGCCATGCTTTTATGACAGAGTTAAGCCGTCATATTGGGCCTTATACGGATGTTCCAGCCGGGGACATTGGTGTAGGCGCAAGGGAAATCGGTTTCCTATTTGGGAAATACAAGAAAATCAAAAATGAGTTTACCGGTGTTTTGACAGGGAAAGGTATTTCCTGGGGCGGATCTCTCATCCGTCCTGAAGCCACGGGCTACGGAACCGTATATTTTGCCGATAGTATGCTGAAAACCAAAAATGATTCCTTTGAAGGGAAGAAAGTAGTTATTTCAGGTTCAGGCAACGTGGCCCAATTTGCTGCCGAAAAAGTATTGCATCTTGGGGGAAAGGTATTGACCCTTTCAGATTCTGGAGGCTACGTATACGATAAGGAAGGTATTGATGCAGAAAAACTGGCTTGGGTCATGAATCTCAAAAACAATCGTCGCGGAAGAATTTCAGAATATGCCGACACCTATCCCTCAGCAGAATATCATAAAGGGAAAACCCCTTGGGAAGTGCCGTGTGATGTAGCACTACCGTGCGCTACACAGAATGAACTGGATGGTGATGATGCCAAAACCCTTTTGAAAAACGGTTGTGTTGCGGTATCAGAGGGGGCAAACATGCCTTCCACACCTGAAGCCATACACGCATTCCATAAGGCGAAAATATTATTTGCTCCAGGTAAGGCTTCCAATGCAGGTGGCGTAGCTACATCAGGTTTGGAGATGTCACAGAATTCACTACGGATTTCTTGGACCAGGGAAGAAGTTGACGAACGCCTTAAAGGTATTATGAATGACATCCATAGCTCTTGTATTGAATATGGCACCGAAGAGGACGGCTATTGCAACTACGTTAAAGGCGCAAATATTGCCGGCTTTGTAAAAGTAGCGGATGCCATGCTTGCTCAAGGAGTCATCTAAACTCCTTGATGAAATCAAAAACAAAGACCTCCAAGATTTCGAAATCTTGGAGGTCTTTTATCTTTGAACAATGCAAGTCAGTACCAATGCTATCATTCTTTCTTCCCTAAAATATGGCGATACCAGCCTTATTGTCAAGGCGTTTACCCTTTCGGATGGATTGAAGTCGTATCTGCTCAAAGGTATTTTGACTTCCAAAAAAGGAAAACTTAAACCCGCTCTCTTCCAACCATTGACCCAACTCGAGATAGTCGCGAATCACAAGAACAAGGGCACTCTTGAAAGCATCCGCGAAGCTAAGGTGATCTACCACTATCAAACCCTGCATTTGGACGTTTTAAAAAATAGCTTGGTCCTATTTCTGGCAGAGACATTATCCATTGTGATACAGGAGGAAGAAGAAAACTCAGGACTGTACCACTATTTGGGGTATGCCCTTTTCTGGTTGGATACCAATGAAGATATCAACAATTTTCACATTCTTTTTTTACTGCACTTAACCAAATATTTGGGGTTTTATCCAGATATATCAAATACCGAACAACCTTATTTTGATTTGTTCGAAGCTTGTTTTCTATCATCCCCCTCCCTTAATCCCATTCTTGAAGGTGATTCCCTAAAGAACTTCAAACAATTTTTAGGCATAAATTTTGATGGACTATTTACCGTAAAATTAAATAACAATCAACGCCAAGAACTATTAAAAAAGTTGCTTTTGTATTTTCAATTACATTTGCACGGATTTAGAACGCCCAAGTCTTTGGCGGTTTTAAACGTTGTTTTCCACTAATATGCGGAACATACTGGTTTCCATTTGTTTATTTATGTTTTTTCAGTTGAGCGCTCAAAAAGCTACGCTATTGGATGCAAAAACTGGACTACCTGTGCCCAATGTTGCCGTTTACAATGAGAACAAAACCAAGTCGACCATTTCAGATTTTAATGGCATTATCGATTTGACTTTATTTGGGAAAGATGAAAAAATAACTGTCAAGCATATTAGTTACGAAACCATTACGACCACGAAATCCCAAATTCAAAAAAAGGGAGGATACCTATATTTGGAAATGACCGCCGAACAACTGGATGAAGTGGTCATGTCTGTTTCCAAATGGGAGCAACAACGTAAGGATATTCCCCAGAAAATTGCAAATATCAATGCTCAAACCATTGCATTTAACAACCCACAAACTTCTGCAGATTTATTACAGAGCAGCGGCCAAGTCTTTGTTCAAAAAAGTCAATTAGGAGGGGGTAGCCCAATGATTCGGGGGTTTGCGACAAACAGGGTGTTGCTTTCTGTTGATGGGGTGCGAATGAACAATGCCATTTTTAGGGGCGGAAATGTGCAAAATGTTATCTCCATCGACCCCTTTACGGTAAAAAATACCGAAGTTATTTTTGGTCCGGGTTCTGTGATTTATGGTAGTGATGCCATAGGTGGGGTCATGAACTTTTTTACCAAAGAACCTCGATTTTCATTTACGGATAGTCTGGCACTTTCTGGAAACGCCTTTTATCGTTTTGCCACGGCCAATAACGAAAATACCGCTCACGCCGATTTCAATTTAGGTCACCAAACTTGGGCCTCCCATACCAGTATCACCTACAATAATTTTGGTGATTTGCGCATGGGTTCCCATGGCCCGGAGTCCTATTTAAGAAATAATCGTGTGATTCGCCAAAACGGACAGGATCTGTTAATTTCCAATGAAGATCCATTGGTACAGACCCCTTCCGGTTATGACCAAATCAACCTCATGCAAAAATTCAAGTTTCGCCCAAATACCAATTGGGATTACGACTTGGGACTTTATTATTCCGAAACTTCGGATTATTCTAGGTACGATAGACTTATTCGCCCAAGCAGTTCCGGTGACGGCCTACGTTCGGCAGAATGGTTTTATGGCCCCCAAAAATGGTTTATGGGGAATCTTCAAATCACTAAAAAGGGGAAGAACAGGTTTTTTAGCGGAGCTAAATTGACTACTGCATATCAATTTTTTGAGGAAAGCAGAAATGAGCGAAATTTTCAGCAGGTGGACCTATTTAGAACTCAAGAAAAATTGGGCGCTTTTTCCGTAAACCTTGATTTTGAGAATAAAAAAATTGGAAACCTAAGTTTGTACTATGGTACGGAATACTTATTCAACAAAGTAAATTCAGAAGGTACACAAACCAATGTTGAGACCCAAGAAACCAATCCATCTGCCTCAAGATATCCCGATGGGGCCACCTGGCAGACCTTCGCTGGGTATATCAATGGTGAGTATGGCGCAAAACCTAACCTCACCCTTCTAGCAGGCCTTCGCTATAGCCAGGTATGGGTAGATGCTAAATTTGACGATACCTTTTTCCCATTCCCATTTACTGAAGCTGATATTATTACAGGAGCATTAACCGGAAGTTTGGGTCTTAGCTGGTTCCCATCGGCCAATTTACAAATCACATTGAACGGATCCACGGGCTTTAGGGCACCTAATATTGATGATATTGGAAAAATATTTGATTCCGAACCGGGTTCCGTGGTTGTTCCCAACCCGGAATTGGTCCCGGAGTATGCCTATAACCTTGATTTCGGTATTCGCAAGAACTTCGAAGACAAGCTCGTCTTGAAAGCTTCAACCTACTATACCTATTTAGTGGACGCCTTGGTGCGAAGGGATTTTACGTTCAATGGGCAGCGGGAAATTGTGTATAATGGGGAACTAAGTAACGTACAGGCCATTCAAAATGCGGCAAATGCCTATGTCTATGGTTTTGAATTTGGCGCCGAAGCCTTCTTGGGAGAACATTGGTCACTCCTTGGTAATCTCACCATCACCGAAGGAGTGGAAGAGGATGACAATGGACTTGAATCCCCGGCCAGGCATGTGGCGCCCACCTTTGCCGACGCCCATATCATCTGGAGAAACGACAGGTTCAAAGCAGATTTTTTCTTAAACTATAACGGTGAAATTTCCTTTGATGATTTGACATTTTCTGAACGCAACAAAGAGTTCATTTATGCTCAGGATGAAGACGGCAACCCCTTTTCGCCCTCTTGGTACACTTTGAACTTTAGGTCGCGCTACCAATTTTCCAACGCACTCCATGCCAATGTATCCCTGGAAAATATTACCGACCAACGTTACAGGACCTATTCCTCAGGTATTGTTGCTCCAGGTATCAATTTTATTGCTGGAGTGGGGTATAAATTTTAAATAGGGGACCCCAGCAATTAAGCTAAGGGTTTGACATCCTTTTGACACCTCAAAAAGCGGGGTTTTCATGCGAATTGATTAATTTTGCAAACTTTAATTTGAGACCGAGAAGACGTATGAAATTTGTGGAATACAAGGGCCTTAATCTTCCCAAGATTGCAGAAGACGTTCTGAAATTTTGGAAAAAGGAAAACATCTTTGAGAAAAGCGTATCCACCAGAGAAGGTAAGGAAGGCTACGTTTTTTACGAAGGACCCCCTTCTGCAAACGGTAAGCCCGGTATCCACCATGTCATGGCCCGCACGATTAAGGACATCTTTCCACGCTACAAAACCATGAAGGGATACCAAGTAAAACGAAAGGCTGGTTGGGACACCCATGGTCTGCCCATTGAACTTGGTGTTGAAAAGGAACTGGGAATTACCAAAGAGGACATTGGCAAAAAAATTTCAGTCGAGGCGTACAATGAGGCCTGCCGAAAGGCGGTGATGCGCTATACCGATATTTGGAATGAAATGACCGAAATGGTGGGATATTGGGTGGATATGGACGACCCTTACATCACCTATAAATCCAAATACATGGAGTCCGTCTGGTGGTTGCTCAAACAGATTTATGACAAAGGGCTCATTTACAAAGGCTATACCATACAACCCTATTCCCCAAAGGCAGGCACTGGATTGAGTTCCCATGAATTGAACCAGCCTGGAACGTATCAAGATGTTACCGACACGACCATAACGGCTCAATTTAAGGCTTTAAAACAGACACTTCCCGACTTTTTGAAAGAGTTTGAAGGTGATATCTACTTTCTGGCATGGACGACCACGCCATGGACCCTTCCCAGCAATACAGCATTAACCATAGGTACAAAAATTGATTATGTAGCTATCAGGACGTTCAATCAGTATACTTTTAAGCCTACCACTGTAGTCCTGGCCAAAGCTTTGGTCAGCAAACAGTTTTCCGGCAAATATTTCGAGTCGGAATCTGATGCGGATTTCAAGACTTATGAGGCAGGTCACAAAAAAATTCCGTACAAAGTTCTATTGGAAACCAAAGGTGAAAACTTGGTAGGGATTCGATATGAACAGTTGATTGATTACGCGAAGCCGTACGAGAATCCCGAAAATGCGTTCAGGGTCATCGCCGGAGACTTTGTGACCACTGAAGATGGAACAGGTATTGTACATACTGCACCTACCTTTGGGGCAGACGATGCCTTGGTTGCAAAACAGGCCAACCCCCCAGTCCCTCCCCTACTGGTCCTTGACAAAAACAACAATCCTGTGCCTCTTGTTGATTTACAGGGTAAATTCCGACCTGAACTAAACGAATTTGGCGGCAAATACGTTAAGAACGAATACTACGCTGATGGTGAGGCCCCTGAAAAATCAGTGGACGTAGAAATCGCCATTAAATTAAAAATTGAGAACAAGGCGTTTAAGGTAGAAAAGTACGTTCACAGTTATCCCAACTGCTGGCGTACGGACAAGCCTATTTTGTATTATCCATTGGATTCGTGGTTCATCAAGGTAACTGCTATTCGAGATAGAATGTTCGAATTGAACCAAGGTATCAATTGGAAACCAAAATCCACAGGTGATGGTCGTTTTGGAAATTGGCTGGCCAATGCCAATGACTGGAACCTTTCCCGTTCGCGATATTGGGGCATTCCCTTACCCATTTGGAGAACAGAAGATGGTCAGGAAGAACTCATGATTGGTTCGGTTGAAGAACTCAAATCAGAGATGGCCAAATCGGTTGCCGCTGGATTCATGAAGACCGACATTTTCAAAGATTTTATTGTGGGAGATATGAGTGAGGCCAATTATGATAAAATCGACCTTCACAAGAATTTTGTAGATCGGATCATTCTGGTTTCACCTACCGGCAAACCCATGAAAAGAGAGTCTGATTTAATCGATGTTTGGTTCGATAGCGGTTCCATGCCCTACGCCCAATGGCATTACCCCTTTGAAAACCGGGATTTAATTGACCAAGGTGAAGCTTTCCCAGCCAACTTTATAGCCGAAGGCGTTGATCAGACGCGCGGTTGGTTCTACACCTTGCATGCCATTGCCTCCATGGTATTTGACTCGGTAGCTTACAAGAATGTTGTTTCCAACGGTTTGGTTTTGGATAAAGAAGGGAAAAAGATGTCCAAGCGATTGGGTAATGCCGTAGATCCTTTTGAAGCGCTTCCCAAGCACGGGGCCGATGCCGTACGTTGGTACATGATTTCCAATGCAAATCCTTGGGATAACTTGAAGTTTGACATGGAAGGGGTCCTAGAGGTGAAACGGAAGTTCTTTGGAACCCTTTACAATACCTATTCCTTTTTCGCCCTTTATGCCAATATTGATGGTTTTACCTACAATGAAAACGAAATTCCGCTCGAAGAACGACCAGAATTGGACCGGTGGATCCTTTCAGAATTAAATACACTTATTAAATTGGTCGATGAGGCCTACACGGATTATGAACCGACAAAAGCCGCTAGGGCCATATCGGATTTTGTTCAAGAGAATTTATCCAATTGGTATGTTCGGTTAAGTAGAAGACGTTTCTGGAAAGGCGATTATGAACATGATAAAATATCGGCCTACCAAACCTTGTTTACCTGTTTGGCAACCACGGCCAAACTCGTAGCCCCTGTAGCACCTTTCTTTTCGGAAAGACTGTACAAAGATTTGAATGGGGCAACCACAAAGGAAGATTTTGAAAGCGTACACCTTTCAGACTTCCCAAAGTATGAGGTTGAATTGGTGGACCCATCTTTGGAACATAAAATGCAGACGGCACAGAAGATTGCTTCTTTGGTGCTCTCCATACGTCAGAAGGAAAAAATAAAGGTACGACAGCCGTTAAAGAAAATAATGGTTCCTGTTTTGAATAAGGCTCAAAAAGAAGAAATTCTAGCGGTTTCTGATCTGATTACCTCCGAGGTGAACGTTAAGGAACTGGAATTGATGGATGATGCTTCGGATATTTTGGTAAAGCACATTAAACCTAACTTTAAAGTTTTGGGTCCAAAATACGGCAAGGAAATGAAGGGAATTGCCGATGCCATAAATGGCCTTGAACAGGAAGATATCCAAAAAATTGAGCAGGAAGGCGAAATAACCCTGAATCTAGAAAATAAAAACATTAAATTACAGTTGTCGGATGTAGAGATCACTTCCCAAGATATTGAGGGATGGCTGGTGGCCAGCTCTGGGCCTTTGACCGTAGCCTTGGATATTACCATAGACGAGGAGCTGAGGAACGAAGGTATTGCCAGGGAATTGGTGAACCGAATCCAAAATTTAAGAAAGGAATCTGGATTGGAGGTGACCGATAAAATTGAATTGAAAATCCTAAAGGATGGGAATGTGGAGAAGGCCGTTGAAAACAATAAAGCTTACCTAAAAAGTGAGACCCTTACGGAAATTCTCAACCTTGAGGAACAATTGGAAGAAGGCACGGAAGTAGCCTTTGATGAAGTACAAACAAAACTATTTATTCAAAAACATTGAACAATGGCGCAGGATACAAAAGTTAGATATTCTGACAAGGACTTGGCAGAATTTAAGGAGCTTATCGAAGCAAAAATCGAAAAAGCACAGAAGCATTTGGAGCTTTTGAAAAGTTCTTACATGAACGATGGTAATAACGGAACCGATGATACGGCCCCCACATTTAAGGCCTTTGAAGAAGGATCTGAAACGATGAGCAAAGAGGCAAATACTCAATTGGCCATACGCCAAGAGAAATTCATTCGTGATTTGAAAAACGCCCTGTTGCGGATAGAAAACAAGACCTATGGAATTTGCCGAGTAACGGGAAAGTTAATCAACAAAGAACGATTGAAATTGGTTCCCCATGCTACTTTGAGCATTGAGGCGAAGAATATGCAGAAGTAACAAACGCCTTGGGTGTGCTGCATATGCACAAAAGACTTGTTTTCATTTCTTTTTTATTGTTTCTCCAATTTGGGACCTCCCAAAAATTGGTAAAGAAGACCGTACTCCATCCAAAAACAAAGTACATTAAAATTGATGGCAACAAGTGTTTCCAATTGGTATTGAGCACACATCAAAGTAACCTTTTAAAGGTGGAAGCGGCAATAGAAGGGGAAGATGCCAAAGATTTGGTCATTAAGTTGGAGGAGAATGGCAAAAACATAGGTGTCAGTGCTGATTTTCTCCCAAATTTCAAAGAACCCAAGTATAAGTTTAGTGCGCTCAAAGTAATCTCCATTTCACTTCATGTAACAATGCCAGAGTACATGACAGCTTCTGTCTATGGCACAAATACCAATGTAATAGCTCAAGGAAGGTATTCCAATCTATCTATCACCTTGTCAGATGGCAATTGTTCTTTAACTGAAGTTTCCGAAAAGGTAAATGTTAGGACCCAAACTGGAGAAATCGTTGTAAACGCAGGCAGAGGTACCATTATTGCGGAAAGTATTTATGGCAAAGTGAAAAAAGGTCCTATACCACACGGTGATGAGACGTACTTGCTTCAATCGGTTGAGGGTACCATAATAGTCAATGGGAACAATGGTTGAAATCACTATTTTTGCATTTCTCAAAATTCAGGCATGACTCTAAGGAAGTCCCTCATTATCATATTTGTTGTTTTATTAATTGATCAAATCAGTAAGATTTACATTAAAACACATTTTGTATTAGGGGAATCCTTTGAGGTTTTTTCTTGGTTCAAAATCTTATTCATAGAAAATGAAGGGGCCGCTTGGGGAACAAAACTTAGTGATATTCTGCCCATATCAGAATCTGCTGGCAAGCTATTTTTGACCATTTTTAGATTGTTCGCCATCACCGGTATTGGCTATTGGTTGTACGATATTATTCGGAAAAACTCACCAAAGCTCTTAATTTTTGCTGTTTCCCTAATATTTGCTGGGGCCCTTGGGAATATTATTGACTCCGTTTTTTACGGTATTATTTTCAACAACAGCGATCATCAGTTGGCTTCTATCTTTTCTGAGGAACCGTATGGTAAATTGTTTTATGGGAAAGTAGTGGACATGTTATATTTTCCCCTGATCGATACTACCTGGCCCGAATGGGTGCCAAGGGTTGGAGGGAAAAACTTTCGCTTTTTTGAACCTATTTTCAATGTGGCGGATTCTGCTATAAGTGTAGGTGTTGGTGTGCTATTGATTTTCAATAAAAAGGCTTTCGGAAAAGATAACCCCGAAGTTCAAAATTCATAGATTTTTTTCGGGGTAACGCAATAGTCCATCCGAACGTCGTTTTCATCGATATCTTCAATTTCGTCAACAGCTTCAAAAAAGGACAATCCAATTTTTAAAGTTTTCGACCTAGACTTTTTAAGGAGCCTGTCATAGTACCCCCCTCCATACCCCACTCGATGTCCTTTGCGGTCAAAAGCCAATAGGGGAACAAAAACAACATCCAATTGGTTTTCAGCAATGGCTATTCCCTCAATAGGTTCGGGTATACCCAACGCATTCTCCTTTATAAGAACACTATCGGTAAGCAGGAAATTTTTAAGGACTCCATTGGGAAACGTCTTTGGGATAACCACATTCTTGTCCTTTCCTTGAATTATGGACAGTATGGGGGTTGTGTCGACCTCCTTATTTTTTGCAATGGACAGAAAAATATGAAAAAAGAAAGAATCCCAAATAGGCATTTGCAATACCTTATTGGCAATTTCTAAACTGTCATTTTCAATGGAAAGGGGGCTAAGTAGATTTCTCTTTTTACGAAAATGTAGTCTTAGTTGTTTTTTGTGCATCTACCAACAGTAGAACGGGGACAGTTTTGGGGAACCTTTAATTAAACTTAGTCTTTGGTAGATACTGCAAAAAATATCCTAAAGAAAAGCATTAAAATTAGGTACATGCCCAAAACTATTAAATAATTTTCCATGTCTTAACTTTAACTTTCCCTAAAAATAAAGAATTTTTCTATTAAAATCCTATGAAGCGCTCCTTTTTTCCGTTGAAATGCACTTTTTTTATTAAAACATTAACGTTAGCGTTTTTGTAAAAACCCAGACATTATTCTTTCCTTTTCCACGAAAAGAGAGTAAAAAAAACATAGTACCTTCATATTTCAAACAAATCTGCCTTTCCCATTATGCCCAGGGTACCCGTAAATGTACAACTAAGCTCATTGCCAAATAATCCAGGGGTGTATCAATTTTATGACACAGAAGGAAAAATACTCTATGTAGGAAAGGCAAAGAACCTTAAAAAAAGGGTTGCCTCCTATTTTGCCAAAAACCACGAATATGGGAAAACGCGTGTCATGGTAAAGAAAATAGAAGCGATAGAGCATATTGTTGTTAAAACCGAATCTGACGCACTTTTGCTCGAAAACAACCTAATTAAAAAACATCGGCCACGCTACAATGTGCTACTAAGGGATGATAAATCCTATCCTTGGATATGTATTAAAAATGAACGCTTCCCAAGAATATTTCCAACCAGAAAATTGATAAAGGACGGTTCAGAATATTTTGGCCCCTTTACCAGCATGAGAACGGTAAGAACCCTTTTGGATTTAATAAAAAGCGTTTACCCATTAAGGACTTGTAATTACGATCTTTCCGATGAAAAAATAGAGGCGGGTAAGTACAAAAGGTGTTTGGAGTATCATTTGGGCAATTGTAAGGGCCCTTGTGAGGGATTACAGCAAGCAGGGGATTACCACCGCCAAATTGATGACATCCGTGAAATTATAAAAGGTAATTTTAAAAGTTCCCTACACTATTTTAAACATCAAATGAAGGAATTGGCCAGTACTATGGAATTTGAAAGGGCCCAACAAGTCAAAGAAAAAATTGAGGTCTTAGAAAATTATCAGGCAAAATCAACCATAGTGAATCCCAAAATTAGTAATGTGGACGTGTTCAGTATTTTCTCTGACGAGACCCATGCCTATGTTAATTTTCTTCAAGTATCCCATGGGGCCATCATAAGATCACATACCATTGAAATCAAGAAAAAACTGGATGAACAAAATGAGGAGTTATTACAATTGGCCATTGTTGAAATTCGACAGCGTTTTTCATCGACGTCAAAAGAAATTTACGTTCCCATCCAATTGCAAATTGGCGATGCCCTGAAAGTATCAGTTCCAAAGTTAGGTGACAAAAAAAAGTTACTTGACCTCTCCCTTCAAAATGCCAAAATGTTCAGACAGGAACGTTTTAAACAAATGAAAATCGTCGATCCAGATCGACATGCCAAACGCATAATGGCACAGATGAAAGGTGATTTAAGGCTTTCAGAGGAACCAAGGCACATCGAGTGCTTTGACAATTCCAATATCCAAGGGAGCAACCCTGTTGCTGCCTGTGTGGTCTTTAGGAACGGAAAACCTTCAAAAAAAGATTATCGCCATTTTAATATTAAGACCGTTACTGGGCCAGATGATTTTGCTTCTATGGAAGAAGTGGTCTTCAGACGTTATAGGCGGCTATTGAATGAGGCCGAAAGCCTGCCCCAATTGATTGTAATCGATGGGGGCAAGGGGCAGCTTTCCTCTGCACTGAAAAGTTTGGATGTTCTGGGGTTACGAGGTAAAATTGCCATCATTGGTATTGCCAAACGGTTGGAGGAAATTTATTTTCCGGATGACCCCATCCCTTTATATCTGGACAAAAAATCCGAAACACTTAAAATCATCCAACAGTTGCGCAATGAAGCACACCGCTTTGGCATCTCATTCCACAGGAACAAAAGAAGCAATGCAGCCATCAATACGGAACTGGAGAATATTGAAGGAATAGGTCAAAAAACCGCAGAACAACTCTTGCAGCATTTTAAATCCGTAAAACGGATTAAAGAAGCTTCCTTGGATAGCTTAACCGAATCCATTGGGCGGGCGAAAGCAAAAAAAGTTTATGAATCCTTTCATTGAACCATAAATGCTAAAAAAGATTTCCATACTTATGTTATTGTGCATTACCCAGGTTCTCATTTCTCAAGAGAAGCCTAAAATTGGACTGGTCTTGAGCGGTGGTGGTGCTAAGGGATTGGCACATATTGGGGCGTTAAAGATAATTGACAGTTTAGGCATTCAAATTGACTATGTTGGTGGAACCAGTATGGGTGCGATAGTTGGAGGGCTTTATGCTGCTGGATACTCAGGGAAGGAATTGGACTCCATTTTCAAATCTGTTGATTTAACGGAGTTAATTCAGGACAATGTACCGAGAAGTGCAAAAACCTTTTATGAAAAGGATGATTCCGAACGATATGCCCTGAGCTTACCCTTTGAAGATTTTAAGGTTTCCTTTCCTGAAGGAATTTCGGGAGGACAGAATATTTACAATGAATTTGTTCGCCTATTGTTCCATGTTAAGGACATTAAAGACTTTAATAAGCTCCCCATCCCTTTTTTGTGCATGGCCACAAACATAGAAACTGGGAAGTCTGTTTTGTTGGATAATGGTTATTTACCTGAAGCCATAATAGCAAGTGGGACCCTACCTTCACTTTTTGAGCCTTCTGAAGTGGATGGGCAAATTTTAATAGACGGTGGGGTGGTGAATAATTACCCGCTGGATGAAATCAAGGCTAAAGGCGCTGATATTATTATTGGTGTTGACGTTCAGGATGCACTCGCAAAACGAGACGATCTTTCCTCCGCCACTGAAATTCTTGTGCAGATCAATAATTACCGCACCGTGAACGATATGGTCAATAAGATAAAGGAAACCGACATCTACATTAAGCCAGATATTCGGGAATTTTCGGTCATAGACTTTGAACGCAGGGATGAAATTATTGAAAGTGGATCGGTTGAAGCTAGAAAACACTTGGATGTACTTAAAAAAATTACCCCTAGAAAGAAAAGCAAGAGGCAAGCAGTCCCAAAAAATGGAATGGATAGTCTGACCATTAATCGATTGATATTAACTGGAAACGACAACTACACCCGTGCCTATATCAAGGGAAAACTAAGATTTGGGCTCGGTGACAAAATTCCTTTTGAAAAATTGAGACAGGGCATGGGTAACCTATCTGCTACCGGCAACTTTAAAGCCATTCGGTATAAATTGGTTTCCAATGGCTTAGGAACAGATTTAGTGCTCAACCTTAGGGAAAATCCAAATACCATGTACATAAAAATGGGGGCGCATTATGATGATCTGTTCAAAAGTGCTGCGCTCATCAATTTGACCAAAAAGAATCTTTTCTTCCGAGATGATGTTGCCTCTTTTGATTTGATTTTGGGCGATCATGTTCGCTACAATTTTCAATATTATCTGGATAAAGGATTTTATTGGAGTTTTGGCATAAATTCCAATTTTACGGATTTTGATGAGGAAATCGATTTTGATGTCATCAGTAACAATTTTGATGTAGTGGATGACCCTAATATTGGAGAAATTAATTTGGATGTGACGGATTTGACCAACCAGGTTTACTTACAGACCGTGGTACGGGAGGAATTTGCTTTTAGGGCAGGTTTGGAACATAAGCTTTTACGGTACAGTACACGCACATTGAGCAATTTGCTCCCAAATGGGAATGAGGCCTTTGAACCATCGGAAGAAGGTAGGGTGTTTTTTGAGGATAGCAACTATTTTAGCACCTATGGACGATTGACCTTGGATACTTACGATGATAAATATTTCCCCACCAGAGGATTGTTCTTTGATGGGGATTTTCATTGGTATCTTTTTTCATCCGATTTCAACAATAATTTCAGGGCTTTTTCAATATCCAAAGCCAGAATAGGTGGGGCGTTCCAACCCATAAAAGACCTCTCTTTGAACATTGAATCGGAAGGTGGTTTTAAACTAGGAACCTCTCCTGTAACTTCCTTCGATTTTGTCCTAGGGGGGTTCGGGAATGACCTCATCAATAATTTTATACCCTTTTTTGGGTATGAGTTCCTGAGCTTGCCGGGCAACAGCTACGTAAAGGCATATGCTAGACTGGATTATAAACTTTCCCCAAAAAGCCATTTATTATTTGCAGCCAATGTGGCCAATGTGGATGATGACCTGTTTAGGACAGGAGATTGGTTCACTGCTCCCGATTTTTCAGGTTATGGTGTGGGCTATGGTTTGGAATCCTTTGTCGGACCCATTCAAATCTATTATTCATTTTCGCCCCAAATCAATGATTCTACAGTGTTTTTTAGCGTAGGTTACTGGTTTTAACTTCAAATTTTATTAACGAACTCCAAAAGCATTGTTCCTTATAGTTAAAGTTGGTTAAAAACATAGTAGGGCATTACACTAAATTTATCTTTGTAAGTGTAAGGGGTGGTTCCCTTACAACTTTAAGTATTGGTTTTTCATAATTTAAAGTTTGGTTGGTTATTTAGAAAAAGCCCTG
>JANQQQ010000010.1 GCA_028284935.1 Croceivirga sp. | reverse complement strand
GAAGTAGCAGAAATTAACCAGTATATTTGCAGCCGCTTAAACTATATGGCGAGGTAGCTCAGGTGGTTAGAGCGCAGGATTCATAACCCTGAGGTCGGGAGTTCAAGTCTCCCTCTCGCTACTTTTTTTAAAGGTAATTAAATCAACGGATTGTGTGTAACAATCCGTTTTTTTTGCCTTTACATTCCCATGTTTTCAAAAGGCACACGAAAACGCGTAAGTTCCGTCCAAGGAACCATCCATCTCCTAACCTAAGATTTATACTAGGATGATGTGGACCGAGAAACCGCTCTTCCTTATCCTAAAAGAGCGATTGGGAACCCTTAAAGGGATTGGTAGGCGCATTGATTCTCCCTTTTGGTACCTTATGGGAAAATTTAAAAGTCACCCCAACCAAGGTCAGGACCAATCACCTCAAAACCAATAAGGTACACTTTTCCACCTAAGGTCCCTAAGGAGCAGCTCCATTAAAGGAGGTTCCAACCCCCCGAATTCAGATAACAGCGGGCCCACCAAGGAGGATTATTTCCCGAAAAAAGCCTAGCGATAAGGGCACTCCTTCCTGAGCAAAATTGACAAATTGTGCATGGTGGACGGAATCAATTCAAAAGTTCATCTTCGCTTTGAAATCCTGCTTTCGGTTATTTGAAAGCTTTACCTTGTTACCATTGTTCAACTTTACCAAGCTAATGTGCTTATCAACGGTTTCAATAGCGGAAACACAATCCAGGTTCACGATGAACGAACGATGGGTTCTAAAAAAGGACTTGGGATCCAATGACTTTTCCAATTTATCCATGGACTCCCGTACCGTGTACTTTTTCTTATTGGTGCAAACCTCCACATATTGGTCTGCTGCTTCAATATGGATTACGTCCTCAACCGGAATAAAAGTGGTTTCCCCAATGGATTTGACCGCAATTCGGTTGATGAAGATGGCATTCGTGTTACCTTTATTATTCCTGGACAAGGAAAATAGTAACTCCTTAAAGTTTTCGTTAATGCTTGCCAAACGATCTTTTTGAATCATTTCAATTGCCCTGTCCAGCGCCTTTTGAATACGTTCAAAAGTGTACGGCTTTAAAATGTAATCAACGGCATTTTGCTCAAAAGCCTCAACCGCATATTGGTTATAGGCGGTTACAAAAATGATATAGGGATAAGGCGGGTTACAATTGGCCAGGACATCAATACCGTTCATTTCGGGCATCTCTACATCCAGAAAAACGATATCTGGAGATTTTAAACGGATGGTTTCCAAAGCCTCCTTTCCATTGGTATCGGCCTCCAAAAGCTGAAGTCCGTCTAACCTCCCTAAATGAAGTAAGAGCCTTTTTTGGGCCTCCAACTCATCATCCACTACTAATACCGTGTACTTCATAAAGAATTGTCCATTGGTATTTGTACTTCAACCATTACGCCATCATTTATGGAGAATAATTCCAAATGTCCCTCAGTTCCATAGAGCTTATTGAGTCTTGTCATTGTATTTTCAAGACCAATCCCCTTATTCCTATTCCCTTCACTGACAAGACTGGGGCCTTCGTTGTATACAAACAACGTCAGAATACCTTCTTTTAAACTACTGCCAATCTCAATGCGATTGGCATTTTCCTTTTTCGAAATCCCATGCTTTATTGCATTTTCCACAATAGGCTGTAAGATAAAGCTGGGAACCATAATAGTATGATGTTCCTTTTTAGAACCAATAATCACCTCTAAATCGGTATTTCGGAACTGCTCTATCTCAAGATACTTTCGAACATAATCCAATTCCTTTTTCAGGGGTATTAGTTTGTGCTTGGATTCTTCCAAACACATTCGCAGAAACTCACCGAGTCGAATCAACATCCTGGATGCCACATTATTTTTTCCCTGTTCTATGGTTCCCACCACATTATTAATGGTATTGAAGAGAAAGTGCGGGGAGAGTTGGGCCTTTAACATATCCAGTTCGCTTTTAAATAATGCGCGCTCCAGTTCAATGGATTCCTGTTGTTGCTGTTTGAGCTCCCTTTGATATTCTATGGCATGTGCCAAACCGATTATGGCCATGTAAATAAAAAAGTGCCAGTGAAAAAGATTCAAAAAAAACACTTTAAAGAAGGTAGTGAATGCTTGCCAACTGAAAGAACCTATACCAAAGAAGTTCCAAACAATGGAATATATGGCCAAATAGGCCAAGACAATGATTACCGCAAAAACGATATGGATAAATAGCCCCCTATAGTAGGTGTGCCTGTCAATCCTGAACCGTTTTCCCAGCCAAAAAATCAGCGGACTCAAGCCTCCCCATATATTCCAAACCACAAATTGAATGACGAACAACTTTGCCCAAGAATCCGTACCATTGGCTTGAAGGGTTTTCAAATACAACTGTGTGCTTGTAAACAGAGCGGCTACCACCCATATGAGGTAGATAGCAATTTTAGTTCTGTTTTGTCGAAGAATCATTCAAGAAAGGTACAAATGGAATTTCAATCCTTGTGTATCACAAAGGGAATATGCTTTCTTACCCTAGAATGGTGCTTAAAATCGTCATCTACGGAATACGCAAGTATGAGCCACCCCTCTTTATTCGTTTGATGCACAAAATCATTGGAATCCCCGGAATCCATAGGTATGGAAAAAGTTATGGTGGTATAGGAATCCCTTTCTGAACCGCCTAAAATGGTTATGGTGTTTTTACCTCCATTTTCCTTGTCCTTAACCGGATTTCCAGCTCCCTTCACGAATAAATCAGTGCCGGAGGGCTTGCCCTCTATAATGTTAAACAGCAACAGATCACTTCCTACAATGGAGTTTTTGTTATTAAATCCGACCCCAACCCAACCATTCGTTGGTGCATCCAACTTACATATCAAGGCTTCTCCAACAACTTCATAGGTAAAAGTGATTCCCGAAACTTTTGCAGTTTGCTGGCCATGAAGACCAGCAAACCAACAAAAATTCAAGGCACAAACCACTAGTATTTGCAAACCCTTCATTTCTAGACTCCATTTATTTCAGCGGTCACCCCTACAATTTCCCATTTGCCATTGGCCAACTTTGTCATGGACAATTGGTAAAGAAAATCATACTCTTCGCTCACGGCATTTAACACCACAACAGCCAAATTGCTCCCAAGAAATTCTGCGTGGCGATAGGTAATCTTTCTAGGTTTACCGCCCAATTGCTTTTCGTTGACCATCTTTATGTAATCCTGTGCCGAAAAAGTATTCAACTTTCCCCCAACTAGGACATATTGAAGCGAATTCGGCTCCAAAACATCCTCTAACAATTTTCCATCATTGACATCGGCCCCCTTAACAAATTGAGCTGCAATCTTTTTGATTTTTGTTTTTGATTCTTGTGCGGTAGTTACCGTAAACACTAAGGTCAGTAGCAATGCACTACATACCAACTTTTTAATTATCATGACTTTGGTTTTTAAATTCAAAACAAACCTAGTCATGACCATCAACAAAGAAAAGGGTCAAGTTGGGAACTGGGGAATCCATGTTGGGAACGTTTTAAATTATAAATCCTGCTCACAATATTATAGGACAAGATCATTGCATAAATTGATTATGGCCAATAGCACAGGGAGCCCACTACTTATGTCGATAGAGTTTATAGTAAGACAAAGTTTTCCAGATGTATTCCATAGGACCTTGTTTATTTCTTTCTAGCCATAAGTAACTAATAACGGACATAAATAAAAAGAACTCTACGGCAACAAAGTAGATTTCAATCCTCGATAGGTCATTGTAAAGGCCATACTTGTGTATAGCTTTAAAAATGACAAATACGTAGAAGACGGATTGAAAAATATAATTGGAGAGCGCCGTCCTTCCAACATATTTTAACCATTCCGTTACTTTTCTAAATATTGGCACGTCACTCATTTTCACAAAAATTGTAATGTACGCAAGTGTTTGAAACATCATTCCACCAATAACGAAGAAAGGTAACCATACCAAAGAAGCACTAAGCTCAAGAGTACCGGAATTGACCGAATAAAATAGATAGCTGCAGAGCAGTCCAAGGGTAGATCCCAAAAAGATAAAAGCCCGGTAAAGAAAACCCAATGCTTGAAGATTACTAAAAAAATTGAGTTTCCCCAATATCAATCCAACCAACATATTACCAAAAGTAAACACCAACGTAACCGGCATATCCTGGGCAAAATTCACCCATGATGCAATTCGAAAATTAATGTCTACGTATTCGAGGTAAGATTCTGCCAAAGGATGCCGTAATACCAAGTCAAAATCATAGGTATGTTCCTGCCATCCCAATACGGCATTTCCAATAAAGAGAACCCCGGTCAAAACAATACTAAAAATCAGTGCCAGCCAAGTGAGCCTTTTAACGGACCAATCCCTCACAATCAAGAGCAGGATTCCGCCAACGGCATAGGTCATGATAATATCCCCATTCCATAATAAAAAACAGTGCAAAGCTCCAATAAGGAAAAGTAATCCCATTCGCCTTATAAAATACCATTGGAAGTTGATACCATTTTGACGGGCACGTGTCAATTGAATATAAAATCCAAACCCAAATAACATTGAGAAAAGCGTAATGAACTTTCTATTGATGAACATGTCATGGAAAAAACTGAGGAAGGAATTTATTGGGCTGGCCTCTGCAGCAATATGATCATAGGGAACATTGGCAAGTAGCACTCCGAAAAGGGCAAATCCCCTTAGAACATCGACCACCTCAATTCTAGAGGCAACTACGATTGGGTGAAATGTTTTCATATCCAAGAATCATAAATTGGTTTACGGGCAAAACTCCTAAGTTCATCTGAGCATAAAAAAGAAAGCCTGTCTGAGATACTGTATTCAGGACATAAAAAATATACGGGGTAAAAAAGCTAAGGAAGAGGGTTAGTGACTAAATTGGTTTCTTTTTCGGTACTCCCCTGGTGAACAACCCGTTGTGTTTTTGAATGCGGCATAAAGTGAAGACCTGGATTTGAAACCTGATTCCAGTCCGATGCCTTCAATGGAAAGTCTGTTCTTCTTGTCATTCTTGATAAGTTCTTGGGCCCTTTGCACCCTAAATCCGTTTACCCATTCATTAAAATTCTGACGAAAGTTCTGATTAATACAATTGGATATCATTCTAGGTGACCTGCTAATAGCCTTAGCAAAAGAATGCAGTGATAAGTCTTGATCTAAGAAAAATTCATTTTCAACCATCAAAGCTTCTATTTGACTACTTTTTTCTTGAGAACACCCATCATCTTCAAAACTGGAATCATTTTTCAATATACTATCGGGTAACCTTTCAAACAAGTTGGGCCTAACGTACGCCTGATAACTTAAGTAGAAAAGAAATATAGCAACGATGCCAAAAATACCCATATCCAAATCCTCTGGATAAGGCGCAACAGCCGCAAATAGTATAGCGATACCCCAAAGGAGAATTGCTGGTAAAAGCAGATAAACTAGATTCAGTAACCAATTTATTTGAAGCAAGTTGTAGTCAGAAAACTCATTTCTAACCAACTTTCTGTACTGTAAAATTTCGTTCAAGGCCAGTAAGAAACAGTATGTAGTGATAATAAATGCAAATGCCTTTATACCAAAATGTATCCAAAAGATGAATTGAGGACCATACTTTAGGGATATTGACGAAGATTCAAAGAAGAACCAATACAAATTGACAAGGGTAATAAGACTAATCAAAAGGGCTAGAATATAATTTACCAAAAAGAACCTTTTATACTTATGGGAATTTCCAAGTTTCTCTAGAACAAATCGGAGGAAAAAAAGTGGAATAAAAAGAACCACATCGGGTAGGGCAAAATATTCCCTAGTTACATAAGTTCCAACTTTTTCAAAAGGTAGAATATCAGAATTTAAGGCTTCAACCACCGTAGCTAGTAGAAACAGCCCAAGAAACGTATTTGCAACACTTTTGTGCTTTTTTGAAAAAATGTAGATGAGAGATAAAAAAAAGCCTTGCAAAAAAGCTGCCCCAACCAAAAAATGAACAATTGAACCCATCTACTGAACCATTACCTTTAAAGGCCATACTCGCTTCGCCATGTTATCCGATTAACACCTATTCAATAATAACCTCCAGTAATCAAACATGGAATAGATTAAGAAATAGGTAAATTCCTTCTTCGAAATTCCCCAGGGGAAAATCCCAACTTGTTTTTGAATGCCGCATAAAGCGCAGACCTGGATTTAAAACCCGATTCCTGACCAATACCTTCAATAGATAGCTTGTTTTTCCTATCATTTTGGATAAGCTCCAGTGCCTTCCGTACCCTAAATCCGTTTACCCATTCATTAAAATTTTGCCCAAGATTTTGGTTGATACAATTGGATATCAATCTGGGTGACACCTGTATTTTCTGGGCAAAGGAACTTATGGTTAGATCTTGATCCAGATAGTATTGGTTTTCCATCATTAAACTTTGTAACCTCAGACTTTCCTCCCCATTGCAGACATAGGTTTCCTTTGAGGGTTTTGACTTTTTTTCTCCTTTACTAAGGACATTTTTGGGAACTTGGGAAAACCAATCCGGATAATTATAGGCCTGATAACTTAAATAATATAAAAAGAGGCATACGAAAATAACGATTAGTAATACAAGAGCCGATGTTTTGTCCGGCCAGAGCATAACGCGAAATATTTCCGCTCCCCAGAAAAGTGCTGCCGGAATTAACAAAAAGATAAAACGCCAAAGCCATTTAATTTGCAACATATTGTAGTTGGATAGCTCCTCCTCAACCAAACGTTTACTATGGGAAATCTCCCTGAGCGATATCGCCAAAACAAAAACGCTCATCAAAAAGGCATATGACTGCAATAGTAAATGTGTCCTATCTATTACTAAAAAATCATATTGCCCAACTATTGAAGAGGAATGAACAGCAAACAAGTAAAGGTTATATAACGTAATGGAACCGATGAGTATGGCAGCTATATAGTTTATGCTCAAAAACAATACATACTTTCGGGTTTTGCCCAATTTTTCCAAAACAAAGTGAAAAAGCAAAACGGGAATAAAAAGCTTGACTTCCGGAATGGAAAAATACTCTGCTATATTGTAGTTCCCAACCCTGTTCCAAGGTAAATTGGCCTTAAGGGCTTCTAGAATAACGGATATTAAGAACAATCCCAGAAGGGTGTTGGCAAAACTTCTGTTTCGTTTGGAAAATATATAGACCAGGGCAAGGAAAAAACCTTGCAATAAAGCCGCCCAAAGGATAAAATAGATTGTGGAATTCATGCTCCCCGAAAAGTCTTATATCAAAGATATTAATTGAATGCTTAGGCATAGATGCCGTTTAAATAGTAAAGTGCGTCTTTCATTTCTAAATATTTTGTTAAAAAATGACGTGCATGCTTGACTCTTACCTTACGTCATAGGCTACTTTTGATCTAGTTGAGAATTAAATCCTTACACAAATGAAGAAATACGGGGTTAATGAATTGTCCAAATTATCAGGAGTGACCATCAGGGCGTTGCATCATTATGATACAATCGGTTTGTTGAAGCCAGCTGAAAGGACCGAAGTCGGTTACCGTTATTATGGGGAGGAGGAACTTTTACGACTTCAACAAATCCTTTTTTACAAAGAACTGGGATTTTCTTTAAAAGAGATTGAATCAGTCTTAAGTAGTTCAGATTTTGATCTGGTTCAGGCCCTTCATGAACATAAAGCACATTTATCAAAAAAAAGAAAGCGGATTGGGGTACTATTAAAAACCATTGATACTACCATTGAATACATAACAAACAATAAAATAAATATGAAACCTGAAAGATTATATGAGGGCCTTCCCAAGGAGATGGGAACCTCCATTCGGGATGAAGCCATCGAAAAGTTTGGGGAAGAAAAGGTAAAACGTTCTGAGGAAGAACTGGTAAAACTTAACGAATCGGATTATTCCATGCTCAAGGAAAAATTACAAGGAACAACTGAGGAACTTTTTAAGCTGCAAAATCAAAACCACAAAAGTTTTGAGGTACAATGGCTCATAAAACAGCACTATGAAATCATTAGAAAATTCTGGGGAACCCATAAATCTTCAGATAACCAGGCGCAAATGTATACAGGTTTGGGACGGCTTTATACAACAGATGAACGATACACCACCATGGAAGGTAAACCTCGACCTGAGTTCGCGGAATTTCTTAGAAAAGCCATGGAGCACTTTACCAAGTATCACTTGAAATAAGCAATCAAAAAATGAACGTCATGATAACTATTTGTAAGTATTTAGTCGGAATTCTTATATTTTTTTCAAATCTGCAGAAATCTTCAGCGCCAATTAAAGATGTAAAAGGAGAAATAATGAAGAAGGAATTGATTGCCAAAAATGGAACATGGCGATATGAGACGTTGGGTGAGGGACCAAAGGGAGTCGTTTTTATTCACGGAGCTAGCTCAAGCAGTAGGGTTTGGAAATACCAAAAGGACTCGGCCATCTTAGGTCATAAAAGTATTTATGTCGATCTTCTTGGATACGGAAGCAGTGACAAACCAGACAAGGGCTATTCCATGGAAAACTGGGTTGTAGGAATTCATGCAATTGCCCAGCAGGAAGACCTCAAAGAAATTGTACTTGTTGCCCATAGCAATGGGGTGATTGTTGCCAAGGAATATTATAGAAATCACCCCAAATACGTATCGAAAATGTTACTGTTGGATGGAATGTTAAAACAATTGTTGGCCCCTGAAATGTTGGATTGGTTTCGAAGCAGTCTGGAACGATCGGATTATGCAGACTATATGAAGAACAATATTGAAAATATGCCCGTTCAAGGATTGAAGGAGGAAGATGTTGAAATCTTAAAAAAAGACGGGCTAAGTACACCAAAAGCGGTCACTTTGGCCGAATTTAATGTGCTTAGTGACCCCAACACTTGGGAACCACTTGACATTCGTTGTCCAGTGACCATAGTGCACGCCAACAATCCCATGTGGGATGCAGAATATATGGAATGGTTGACCCAATCGATTCCACGGTTGACGCTAAAAGAATGGAATGACGCTGGGCACTTTTTACAATTGCAGTATCCCGTTAGGCTCAATCGATTGATTGAAAGTATGTTGAATTGACATCTTTAACGGTAAAACATCCCCATTTTTGATGCTTGCTTTGAAGCCTTTATATGTAGGTCTTGGTACTTTTGTGATAGCGAATCTATTCAAGACCTTTATGATCTTCCATTTTAAAGAATCAGATTCAGAAGAATACCGTATAAACGACAAATGGTTGTTCCTGTTTGCATATCCCGTTTTTGCATTTTTGGCGGTACACCTGGGAAATGACAATGGTTTTCTAAAACTATTGGGCATGCCCAGTTATTATACCGATATTCTTTTTGCCTTGATTTGTGTCTACGGGTCTGGGCTTTTTATCAAAAAAATTGCCTTCACGATAAACAATAAAATCGGCTGGAACCAAAATCTGATGAAAGCCTTAAGGTTCCAATTCGTCTTTGGCTTATTAGCTCCTGCCTTGATTGTTGTTCTGGCAGAGATCATGTATTTGCAAATCATTGGAATTGAACTTGGGGAGAGTTCCATATTCTATCTTGAATTTCCCCTTGCTATTTTATTGCTTATTTTGATTAATGGAGTATACCTATTTATGTATTCCCAGACCACCTACCTAATTGCCCTAAATCAAAAACATAGACTGGAAAGGAAAAATCTAATTGTTAGGGAAGGAAATAGCGCCATTAAGGTCCCCATCCAAGAAATTGCCTATTTCATAAAGCGCAGCAATTTCATTTTCCTAGTTACTAAAAACGGGAATGATTATGTTTATGACCACCCTTTCAAAAGTATTCTTGAAAAATTGCCTTCAGAGGTATTCTTTCAACTAAATAGACAAATCATCAGTTCCAGATCAAGCATTGTAAAATCTACCAAAACGGACACAAGACGGCTAAAGGTAGAATTATCTCCAGGTACAGATTCCGAGATTTATGTGGCTAAAGCAAATGCCACCAAGTTTCTAAAATGGCTGGAGAACGCCTAGCTGTCCGCTTCAATTCTTTATTTGTCCTGTTTACTTATTAAAACCAAAATCTGGGATAGGTGGATAATTTTGGCATTTAAATTTGTACCTCATCATCAATCAATAATCATGAGGACAATAAGATTTTCCCTGTTGTGCTTTATTCTTTTTTTGACCCAAAATGTTTTGGCGCAACAACCAGTTACCTTATCCATTTTCAACGAGTCCACGGCCATACCCTATGATCGGCTATTCAGCACACCCATACATCCGGGAGTACAAATTGGGACGGAATTTAACTGGAAAGAAAGTAGACATTTTAGGTTATATCCTTCAATTTCAGTTGGATATATGTTTCACAGGAAGCTGTTTCAAGGCCTATATGCCAATCTGGAACTAGGGTTTGATTATAAAACTTCCTTTGGACTAAACCTTAAAAGCAAGATTGGACTGGGATACTTACGAACGTTCAGCACACAACAGGAGTTTCAATTTGAAGATGGTGAGTACAAAAGCAGGTCCGATAAAGGAAACTCGAGGTTAATGCCTTCATTCACTACAGGACTGGGGTATCGCCTTAATCAAAAGGAGAATAACTCTTCAGAAATATACATTTTGTACCAATCGTGGTTGGAATACCCCTATTCCCCCGGGTTTATTCCCCTAATGGCACATACTAATCTCCATTTGGGATTAAGGTTCTATCCATTTGAAAAAAACGAACAATGATGAAAAAAATACTTCAACTTATAATACTGTTCCTACTAGGCGCCTGTATGGAAAAAGATGAGGTTTTTGAAGCCTCCTTTTACGAATGTGAATCCAATGATATATCCAATAATCCGCAATACCCGTTGGCAAATAGCATCGATAGTCTGGCCAAAAATTTCACCAGTAGGGGCGTTCCGGGAATTATGATTAGTGTACGCAACGTTGAAGGTCAATATACTAAGAGCACTGGAAAAAGTGATCTGGCCAGTGATATTGACTTAAAACCTTGTAATATAACCAGAGTGGGCAGTACTGTCAAAACATTTACTGCGGTCACTATATTAATGCTTCAGGAGGATGGCTTGTTGAACCTTGACGAACCTATTTCCAAATATCTTTCAAAAAGAGTTTTAAATGGAATTGAAAACGCAAAAGAAGCAACCATCAGACAGTTGCTGAACCATTCCAGTGGCGTCCATAATTATATTCAAGACAATTCGTTCCAAACCGCTTCCCTAAATGACTTAATCAAGGAATGGCAGCCAGAGGAACTTTTGGAGTATTCCCGAGGTAGGGATGCCTATTTTGATATTGGAACGGATGTAAGATACTCCAACACCAATTATATTCTTTTGGGACTAATCATTGAAGAGGTAACGGGGCTTCCATTTTACCATGTCTTCGAAGAAAAAATTTTCCACCCAATGAACCTTAGCTTCACAAGTTTTGCGGCAACCGACCCCGTTCCCGATGGAATAATAAGGGGATACGTTGATCTCTACAGCAATTTAAACCTTATCAATTCCACCTATTATAGTGGATGGGACTACTTTTCAGCTGATGGCGGACTCATCTCGAATACATCGGATTTGAGCCTATTTATGGAAAAACTGTTCCAAGGAGAAGTGTTATCGGAAGCGTCTTTGATGGAAATGATGAATTGGATAGCGCCCAACGAACAGGATGGGAATGGTTTTGAAACATATTATGGCCTTGGCATATTTCGGATAATGACAGACTTCGGACCAGCGTACCTGCATAGCGGAGATGCCATTGGTTATTTTGCCAGCATGGTATATTTCCCCAATCAGAAAACGGCCATATCATGGGCCAGTAATGGGAATTATGGGAAACTTGATGAAATCATCCAATCCAAGAAGACCATGGAGGGAATCTTTAAGGCAATATTGAAATGACCCTATCAGATAAATAGGAAGCATTTTCAACAAGCAACCGAAGGGATTTCAGCGGTCTAAATTCAATTGGAATAGTCACTGTTATGATTATATAACTAAAGGAAAGACCATTAACGTAAAGAGAATACGATGTAGGCATTGCGATACGAATTCACTGTTTGGCAACCCAGTCATTTTTTCTTTAAACAGGTATGACCCATAACCAATGACATACTGAAAATCAAATAAATAGCCGAAGTAATTTAAATTCATTCAAAGAATCCTAAAGTTCATACCCCTAACTCTTATGTTCAGTAGTTAGCGCTTTTCAATGGTCAACAATCCCAAGACTTTTGTCATGAAAATTATTTAAAAACAAAACAAAATGGGTTTGCATAAGAAATTAAAAGGAATGATACTTATTATTCTATTATCGGGATGGAGTGTGTTAACGAATGCTCAGGACAAAAAAGAAATTAGAAAATCACAAATCACATTTATTTATCCGTTGGGCACCAACGGAGTAAATTCCACTGACTATACCAATAATGTCTCGTTCAATATTCTAATGGGGCTTAATGGCGGGGTAAATGGGTTTGAATTTGGAGGCTTGGTCAATTATAATAAAGGAAATGTCAGAGGATTTCAATTTGGAGGATTGGCCAATATAAATACTGGAAGTACCCAGGGAATTCAGATTTCGGGGATTGCCAACATAGCTGGTCAAAATTCCAAAGGATTTCAGATGGGATTATCCAATGTCGTTAGAGCGGAGCACAAAGGGTTACAACTTGGACTTTTCAATTATACAAAAAGACTAAATGGCTTGCAGCTTGGACTGATCAACGTTTCAGATACAATTTCCAGTGGAACCCCCATTGGACTAATTAACATTGTAAAAAATGGGTACTATGCCTTAGAAGTATCTGGTGGGGAAACACTATTTGCAAATACAAGTTTTAAATTTGGCGCTAGGGAATTCTATACAATTATCAAAACAGGCTATTCCCGGTTTAAGGGCGAAAATGTTTATAGCGCCGGTTTGGGATTTGGATCGTTGTTTTCGTTTGCCAAAAGGCACGGAATCTCATTGGAGCTGAGCGGCAATAACATTATTTACAATGGTAAATGGGATGGCTTGAATATCTTGGGCAAACTTGATTTTAATTTTCAGTATTCCCTAAATGATACATTTAAAATAGTTGCCGGGCCATCACTTAACACCTATATCACGGATCAAGAAGTTGAGGGAGCATTCGGAACTTTAAATGTCCCCTACACTATTTTCGAAGATGTCAATGATGATCGATTGATAAGTGCCTGGATAGGTTTCAATCTTGGTGTTGCCTTAGAACTTTAATTTTGAGCATTCTGCATTGCTAAATGAAGAACTTCATGAAATCAAATAAAACAAGGATATGGACGACCTCGATTATTGGGGTTGTCCTATACTTTCTACTGTTGTTATATTTTCGGTTTTTGCTGGTAGAGGATCAGACAAGCTTTTTTCCAAAACTAGTCCAGGAGTTCTTCTTTAATTTGCCTGTACTCCTACTTAATATCTTTCTTATTTTCAAGGTAGTACGGTTGTTAAATCGCTTCTTTTCTTCCAAGGTTTACCTCAGGTTAGTATTGGAAATCGTTTCAATGTTTTTTATTACGGCCATACTGGTCTTTACAACTGGTGTAATCATAGAGCTTACACAAAACATCAATGAGTTTGAGCTGAAGGAGCATATTAACATCTTTGGAGACACTTTTGTGATGGCATTGCTCATTGGAGTATTTACCCTTACGATTCTTGAGATACATTTTCAAATAAGGGCAAGCAATGAAAAGGAAATGGAGAATGAGCGGCTCAATCAAGAGAACCTTAGCTTAAAGTATATACAGCTGAAGAACCAGATCAATCCTCATTTTTTGTTCAACAGCCTTAGCATTCTATCTGCATTGGTCAAGTCCAATCAGGATAACGCCCAATTGTTTATTCAGAATCTTTCAGAGATTTATCGTTATGTGCTATTTCAGGACCAAAAGGACCTGGTTCCATTAAAAGAAGAGCTTGAATTCATAGAAAATTTCATTGAAATACTAAGATTCAGATATGATGAAGGACTGCAGGTAAATTTCAATATTCATGAAAAGGTGCTGAGCAAAAAAATAGTTCCAATGACACTTCAATTGTTAATCGAAAATGCGGTTAAGCACAACATAGTTGATGAAATGTACCCCTTAGAGGTTAACATAAAATCAATGGGAAATGAACTGATTGTTAGCAATAAGCTAAACAAAAAAATTGTTGTTTCAAAAGGAAATAAAATAGGGTTGAACATGATAAGAAAGCGATATAAAATTGTAAATGGCTCTGAGATTATGGTCACTAATGAAAGTGAGAGATTTACCGTGAAAATTCCTTTACTATGAACGTTTTAATAATTGAAGACGAAAGACTTTCCAGGAATCATTTAAAAACGGAGTTGAACAGGCATTTTCCTGATATCTCCGTGATTGGAGAAACGGGCTCTGTGAAATCATCAATTGAATGGTTAAAGAAAAATAAAGCTGATCTCATCTTTATGGATATTCAGTTGTCCGATGGGTTATCTTTTGAAATCTTTAAGCATGTTTCAATAGAGGCTCCCATTATTTTCACAACGGCCTATGACAAATATGCCATTCAGGCATTCCAAGAAAATTCAATTGGTTATTTGTTGAAACCTATCTCAAGAACTAAGTTGAAAAGCGCCATGGATAAGTACAAAAATTTGTTTGCTAAGAATCAACCGAGCATTGATTTGCAAGAACTGGTTTCCTATTTCCAAAAAAATAGTTTTAGGCAACGCATATCTGTACAAATGGGTGATAGAATCAGTTTTATCAATATCAATGAAGTCGCTTATTTTTTCTCGGAAGAGACGGCGACCTTTGCTGTTCTCAAAAATGGGAAACGTAAGATAATTGACCATAGTCTTTCGGATCTGGAACAGGAAATAAATCTTAATTCCTTTTTTCGAATAACAAGAAATTGTATAACCAATATTGAGTCCATTGCGTCCGTTCATCGGTATTTTAACAGTCGTTTAAAAGTGGACTTGAAACCACCTTTTAACGGAGAATTAATTATAAGCAGGGTTAGATCAATTGCGTTTAGAAATTGGCTTGACCGATAGCAACGATAATGAAGTATACACTAAACAAAATCTAAAAAGAAAGTTGGAAAAAATAATTGGGTGGTTGGAAGCCATTAGGAAAAAATAGTGCTGATGTAGGCCAATTTAAAGTGGTTGAGAAAATGGATGATAAACACACGATAGCTTACAACATGGATTCCCCATTTGGCAACTTAGTACTTCTTTTCTAGACACATGGGATTTAGGTTTGTGTTCAAAAAAAAAATCGAAAACTTAATACTCGTTACCATCAAAAAATGAAGAAGTAAAACTCAAGGCGCTTGTCCTGGATTCGGTATTCCGAACAATACAAGATTTTTTAGCAAGATTTCTTGTCCAAACTTTGCTAAAAAATGAATGAGGTAGCTGGAAAAATAGGTAATTCAACCTATTCAAAAAAATGGGGTCGCCAATAGCTTTGTTGAATTTAGGAAGGGGTCTCCATCCAACAATCAAAAAAGAGGGTTCTAAAAGCCCTCCTAAATAAAAGAATTTACAACATAAAAAAAAGAAAATGAACAGGTTCAATATACTATTCTTTGCCCTTTTGGCATCAACCTATTCCCAAGTCAACGCACAAAACAATGTGGAACAATTGACAAACCACATAAATGGTAGCCAGCTTGTTATGTATTCTGAATCATCCTATCTGAGCGATAATGTGGCAAGTGCCATAACCTACATTGATTTCTGTCCCAATGGTAGGTACAGCTATTCTTACGATGGTTCCTATACAGTTAAAGGAACGCAGAACACCAGCAATCGAAATAATAGGGCCTATGGAGCTGGAGTCGCAGAAAAGCAAGGGAACTGGAAAGTAGTGGAAGATCAGGGTTCTTACTATTTGGAAATCACGGACTACTTGGGAGCTAAAAGTTTCTATCCCATATACATCCAAAATTTGATGGCCGGCAAATGGAAGCTTGGGAATACTACTTATGTGTTTTCAGCGGGTTCAGGTCAATGTAATTAAAGGAGCTGGTCGGTAAAACTCATTTCATCAACATACAATCAATAAAAATCTTAGAATCAAAAAACGAACAAAATGAAATCAAAAACTGTATCAATCAGAGTAATCCCAATGCTAGGTCTTATTGTCTTAAATACAAGTTGTGCGGCTGTCTTTGACACACTATTTGTAAATGGAGGGACAAATGTTTCCAATCAAAGCGTAGACAATGAATACTCCCCATACGGGGAAAGCATAGTTCCTTTGGAAGCATCATCTGAACAAGTATCCGAAGGGCAAAACCCCATAGCCAGCAACGCAAGGGCCAGCTCTAGTTCCGGCCCTTTCAGTGGGGAATCCCAAGAGGCCATTATAGGCTATTTTGTGGGAGTAGGTACAACCATTCCCTTAAATTCAAAACTATCGGTTAAACCTGAGCTTCGTTTTACCAAAAAAGGAAGTAAAACAGAAATCAATGCCATGGCATCCAATACCACTCGCTTGAGTTATATCGATATTCCATTACAATTGGAATATCATCTTCAGCCCAAGTGGTCCATACACGGAGGGCTACAACCATCATTTTTGCTGGGGGCCACTATGAAAAGTGAGGTCAATGGAGAATCCTCCAGTAGAAGTGTAAAAGACTTTTACCGAACATTTGACTTAGCAGGGACTGTTGGATTAGGTTATGACTTCAATAAAAATATCGGTATCCGTCTGGGCTACGATTTGGGCTTGCTCAATGTGGAAGAGCAGGCTGATTTTCAAAAAGTATACAATCGTTCCATTCGATTGGGATTTCAATACACCCTAAAATAAAAACCTCCTTTTATCATGATTTCCAAGATTTAACAATAGGGAATCATTACCAAGGGCCACCTGAAAAAGTAAAACACTTCAAACAAAAAAAGCTATGGGACATCTTAAATTTTTCACCACCCTAATACTTTCAATTTTAATGATATCATGTGATGATGAAGATTCAAATCGGGAAAGGGAAGAACAAAACTTAAACGAACTATTGTCAAAAATCCACAATATGGCCAATTCCTCAAGTTGCAACGATCCCGCAGATTGGCACTATACAAGTTATGGCAGCAAAGCCTGTGGGGGACCTGTTGGTTATATCGCGTTTCCTGTAACTATTGATACCATTGCTTTTTTAGAAATGGTAGCAAAGCACAAAAAAGCACAGCAGGAGTTCAATGAGCGATGGGATATCAGTAGCGATTGCTCCTCGCCTGCCGCGCCAAAAGTCATTGCATGCGATAATGGGAATCCAGTATTCCAATATTAACGGTAAAGTCATTTCAAAGAAGACTGGAATTCAGCATTTTAAATTTATTCATAGGATGGCCTTTAACACCTACAACAATTTTTAGTGTGTTGTCCTAGATGCGGTATTCCGAACAACCAATGTTTTTAGAAAAGCATTTTGCGATACAACTTTGCCCTAAAAACAAAACAAATGGAATTTTTAAGAAATAAAAAAATAGGAATCTAAATGAGAGTACGTGGTAAAATCTTGGTTATAGCAATGGGAATACTATTTTCCTCTTGTATCAATATCGATGATTCCCCGGAAGTCTTTATGGTAAGTGCAACAATTAAACTACTTACTCCTCCCGAGGATTGTGGAGATTTTGTTATAGAAACCGCAAATGACAACGCACTGTTTCCATTAAGCTTGGATAAAGAATACCGGGTAGATGGATTGAGGGTAAAAATTGTATACGACCTGGTGGATGGGATAAGCCATCCATGTGGTCCGGTGGGCGCATTACAGGGTATTGAGTTATTGGCGATAGAGCGGCGATAACTTGCTAAATGAACCTAAAACAGAATACATCAATTAAAAAGCGAATTAATAATAAAAATCAATTAAAAATGAGCACAATTAGACTAGGGGATGTAGCCCCAAATTTCATCGCAAAAAGCACTGACGGAAAACTCGATTTTCATGAATGGCTTGGGGATAGTTGGGGCATGTTGGTTTCGCACCCCGCTGACTTTACCCCTGTTTGTACCACGGAACTGGGTACAATGGCCAATTACAAGGAAGAATTCGATAAACGAAATGTCAAGGTGGCGGCAATCAGTGTAGATTCCCTAGAGTCCCATTTTAACTGGATAAAGGACATTGAGGAAACGCAAAATGCCAATGTAGCATTTCCTTTGATTGCCGATGAAAAACGTGAAATAGCTGAATTGTACGGTATGATTCATCCCAATGATGATACGACCATGACGGTCCGTTCGGTCTTCATTATTGCACCGGATAAAAAGGTGAAACTCATCTTGACATATCCTGCTTCTACTGGAAGGGACTTTGAAGAATTACTAAGGGTTCTTGATTCTTTACAGCTAACGCAGTATGAGTCACTGGCGACTCCTGCAAACTGGAAAAATGGAGAAGATTGCGTGATTCTTCCCTCGGTGAGCAATGATGAGGCGGAAAGGTTGTTCCCAAAAGGTTTTGAAGAGGTGAAAACGTATTTGCGATTAACACCCCAGCCTTAACAGGAACAGCAATTGTATAAAGCAAGTCAATTAAGGGCGAGACTTGGGTCTCGCCCTCTCAAAGCCACTATGATGGGCATTGCATAAAAACAAATACAAACTTTCGTAGACGTGATGGCCGCCTATCTAGGCACAGCCATTCCATGTACCCATAAATTGAAAACAATGAAAACAATAAAAACAACAATTTACGTAATGATAGGCGCCTTGCTTTTGTCCTGTCAAAACGATGATAACGGATCACCAACGCCATCAGAATTCTCTATAGCGGCCAAAATAGGCAACGATACCGCTGAATATGAACAAACCGTTTTTGATGGGGGAAGTAACGGCAACGTTAATGTATTCAATAGAACGGATAAAACACTTTTCCTTCAGTCCTTTAAAAATGGTAAGGATGATAGCGATGGTTTTTGGACCATTAGGTTTCTTGGGTTGGATATTGAAAATTTAACCCTTCCGTATACTTTGACCGGTGTTGAGGGCACTGTTACTTGGGTGGATGAATCGGTAAAAAAATTACAGGGACCTTGCGCTGCTCCAGATGTGCTCTGTTTCTATTCCGGTGTGGGTGTTGATGAGGTGAAAATCACCATAGATAGTATTGATAACAATACCATTTCAGGAAAATTCGAGGGGGAATTGTATCATATTAGAGCAAATCCCAGTGTGGTTCGCGACACCAATGATCTTACGGAAGTTGTGGAAGGAGCATTTAAAATTAAATTCCAGACCAAATAGAACGGGAATATTAAAACCAACCCTACCAATGAAACTGTGCCTAAACAGTTAATCAGTGTTTAGTTAATCAATGACCGGGGGTAGCGTAGTGGCGTCTCCCCTGGTCTTGAGAAAAAGAAATACCGTAAGAAATGAGAATTGAAGCATTGACAAACGTACGCGTTGAGGAACGTTTTCCTACCAGAGCAGACTACCAATCCTTGGAAAATCAGTCGTGCAGGGAAATAGTGATGAACAACAATGATGAGCTTTCGTCCGAAGGTAACTTGTATGGTATCATAGCCTATGATGGACTAAAAATCATAGGTATGGGCTGTATTGTGGGCGATGGGGTTTCCTATTTCTTTATCAAGGACATCATAGTGCATCCCAAATACCTTAATCAAGGTGTTGGGAGGTTGATCATGGAACATATTGAGCGCTATTTTGAATCAATGGCAATACAGTATGCATACATTGGATTGATAGCGGCAAAGGGGACACAGGAATTCTATAAAAAGTTTGGATTTCTGGAACGGAAAAACAAATGTCAAGGAATGTTTAAAATTTTATTCGAACAGAATTGATTCAAAAAGAATTTGATATGAAAAAATACATTTTAATCATTTTAATTGGGATAGCGCTGACTTCCTGTTCTTCCACAAAAAGAATAAAAGCGGAAAATGGCATATCGGAAGTCAATTATTTGGATATTAACGGAACAGAACAATATGTTCTTATAAGGGGCGAGGACCGGAATAATCCGATATTACTTTTTCTTCATGTCGGTCCTGGAGCTTCTGCCACCGCCTTGCTGCGCAAGTATAATGGCGAATTGGAAAAGTACTTTACCGTTGTGTACTGGGATCAACGAAATGCTGGAAAATCGTATCACAGAAAATTTCCGAAACAGGAAATCAAGGTCAGTCTTTACAACGAAGATGTTGATTTCCTGGTTTCCTATTTGAGGAAAAGGTTCAATAAAGAAAAGTTATTCCTTGTGGGCCACTCATGGGGGTCACGATTGGGGATTTATGCCATTGCCAGAAACCCTGATCACTTTATGGCGTATGTGGGCATTGGCCAAGAACTGGAGGCCCATAAAGGAGAGCTTCTTTCTTACCAATACACCTTGGAAAAGGCTAAGGAAATCAACCATAAAAAAGCACTTCAAGACCTTACCGAAAGTGGCGCACCACAATCGGGAGATTTTTCTACGATGTACAAAAATGGGTTCTGGGGATTGGTGAAACAAAAGCATTGGCTCTTAAAACTTGGTGGTGAGCGCTATGGCAGAACCAACTATTCGGATTGGATTAGAAACATTTGGTTCTCAAGGGAATACTCCTTTGGCGACCTAATCAGGTATGGCAAGAGTTCCGGGTTTTCGGCAGGAAATATTATCTACGATCCTGATTTCAATAACTATAATATCCCCGAGAAATACAAAGAGTTTGAAGTCCCGGTATTCTTCATTTCAGGTGTCCATGACTATAATACGCCCTGGGAATTGGTAGAGGAATACCATGCCAATATCAAAGCTCCCATTAAAGAGTTCATCCCATTCGAAAAATCAGGCCATAGCCCTTGTTTTGAAGAGCCGGAACGGTTCAATGAGGAATTGATAAGGATATTGACCAAAGTGAGTACGAGTCATAATTGAACATAAAAATATCGAAATGGAAAATTTACAGTTTTACACGGCAAGACTTCAGTTGTTGCCCTATATATTGGAGGACAGCGAAGCATTTCGACACTTGAACAACGACCCCTTTATAAGAAGGTTCCTTTGGGATGACAATCCCATTGATGCCATGACAGCAGACGATATCATGGAACAAAACCTAAGGCATTTTGAAGAGAATCAATATGGTCTTTGGAAGATACAGCTAAAGCACTCCAAAAAGACAATAGGTTATGTAGGGCTCTGGCACTTTTTTGATGAACCCCAGCCACAGTTGATTTATGCACTATTGGAGCCACATACCAAAAAGGGATATGCAACCGAGGCGAGCCGAACAATAATACGATACGCATTGGATCAATTAGGTTTTGAATATCTGACCGCTGCCACGGATGAACCCCATTTGGCATCCCAAAAAGTAGCACGACGATTGGGGATGTCCTTTGTGGAGAAACGAATGGAGGACAACAAACCTACCCTATTCTATAAAATTGAAAAAACAGCTAATAGGGATGGCGAACTAGTTTGATTTTGTCAGACAACGTTTAAAAGGGGCTTTAAAGCGAAGTTGATCATTTAATGATGAACAATTAATGAAGTCAAAACTCATGCAGATGGTTTTAAGTGCTCTATTTTTAGTGTTCGCTGTAGTTTTCTATAGCTATAAAAACATTCAGAGAAATACCAAGAATGAAAGTATCTCTTTGGATGGCGAAGTAAGAAACTACAAGCTTTACATACCAAAATCCTACTATAGGAAAAAGGAACCTGTTCCACTCTTAATAAATCTTCATGGCCATAGTAGTAACCCTTGGCAGCAACTGATTTATGGGGATTTTCGAAAAATATCCGACAAGGAAGGTTTCATTATAGCGCTACCCCAAGGTATGACCTATGCTGCATCCAATCAGAATTACTGGAATGCATACTACAAGGAGGGTACCCATAATGATAGCCAGTTTATTGCAAACATGATTAATGCCTTGATTGAGGAATACCGTATTGACCCAAAAAGAGTTTATGCAACGGGGTTTAGCAATGGTGCTGCAATGTGTATTGCCTTAGCCTGTGATTTACAGGATAAAATTGCGGCAATTGCACCTGTATCGTGTACAAGAACCTCTGAATTTCCTGCAGTTTGCAAAAATTCAAAACCCATACCGGTATTGATGATGCATGGAACCAAAGACAAATTTGTAAAATATGAGGGGGGATCACTTTCGGTAAATGAATTTATTGGCGTATCCGATGAAATAGAAATCTGGAAAAAGCGTAACCAGACTATTGATATTCCCAAGATTGATACTTTGGCCTACGCCGATTCAAAATCAACATCAACCGTTGTCAAGGAAAGTTATACAGGCAAGACCAACAAGGCAGACGTAATTCTCTACAAAATAATCAATGGTGGGCATACATGGCCCGGAAGTCCAAGATGGGCCAAACTAATTTCGGGGAAGCTGGGCCATACCAACCAAACAATTAATGCCAGCAGGGAAATTTGGAACTTTTTCAAGGGACACCGGTTACAAAAATAGAACGATATGGTACGGTTAAGGCAAGCTTCCATACAGGACCTTGAGCTACTTCAATATTGGGATACAAAACAACATATCATTGATTGTGATCCTGATGATGACTGGAATTGGGAAACAGAACTCCATCGAGACCCAGAATGGAGAGAACAATTAGTCGCTGAATTGAAAGGGGAACCTATAGGCTTTTTACAAATAATCGATCCCCATAAAGAGGATACAAAGTATTGGGGAGAAATTGAACCGGATAAAAGGGCCATAGATATATGGATAGGAGAAGAAAACAATTTAAACAAGGGGTATGGGACATTCATGATGAAGCTGGCCATTGAAAGGTGTTTCCAAAATCCAGACGTCAATGAAATTTTGGTGGATCCGTTAAAAACCAACACCAAAGCACATAGGTTCTATGAAAGATTGGGTTTTCAGTTCATGGAAGAAAGAAAATTTGGCAAATCCATCTGCTATATCTATCGGTTACATAGAAAATTAGTGGAAAAGAAGTAGCAAACCTGTTATTGATTATTAAAAAACAGAACTGAATATCGAATATAAAAATGGTAGACAGAAAACTCATCCTATACATTTCATGCTCCCTTGATGGATTCATAGCCAAACCCAATGAAGACCTTGGGTTTTTGAGCATAGTCGAGAAAGAAGGCGAGGATTATGGATACAATAAGTTTATTAAGACCATAGATACTGTGATTATTGGAAGGAGAACTTATGAATGGGTAATTGGGCAAGGATATGATTTTCCACATGCAGATAAAGAGTTGTACATAATAACCAGAAAGAAACAGGGTAACCACAGCAATTTAAGATTCTACAATGGTGACTTGGAAACCCTGGTCAGGGAATTGAAATCCAAAAAAGGACAAAACATTTTTTGTGACGGCGGTTCACAAATCGTCAACCAACTTTTAAATAAGAAATTGTTTGATGAAATGATTATCTCCATTATTCCCGTTTTGATTGGCAATGGTATAAAACTTTTTGAGAAAGGAACACCGGAACAAGAGCTTCAACTTTTATCCGTAAAGAAGTATGATTCTGGACTTGTTCAATTGCACTATAAAATGAAAGGAAAATGATGATACCGTTAACCACCTTTAATCCTTATACAAAATGAAAATAATTCGTACCCTTTTTACAGCAATAGTGGCTTTGGGTTCTATCATGTGTACAGGGCAAAACAAATCGAAACCAGAACCACAAAAAATAGATTACAAACAAGAACAAATAACAAATAATATGAACAGTTTTATTTCCTTATTTGAAATTCCAGCAACGGATATTTCAAGGGCAGTCAGTTTTTACGAAAAAATATTGGACATCAATATCGAGCGAATGGAAATCCCTGGAATGGAAATGGGGGTATTCCCATACGAAAATCAAACGGTTACAGGAGTTATCATTGAAGGGGAGGGATATAACCCTTCTCCCGATGGTGTGAGCATCTACCTGAGCGGTGGCGACAACCTTCAAAGTATTTTGGATAAGGTTGAAAAAAATGGAGGAAAGATTATTGTTCCAAAAACAGCCCATGCAGATGAGAGTGGGTTCTTTGCCCTGTTTTTGGATACGGAAGGAAATAGACTCGGTCTCAATTCCCCAAACTGAACCTAACAGAGATTGTAAGAATCCATCAAAACAGTAATTGCCATTCTTAATTTGATAGTTATGGAAACAAGAACAATTGCCAATCAATTATGCATCGTACTCTTTTTGCTTTTTATCAACCATGCTAATGCCCAAGAAAATGATGACGGGGAAATAGATGTGCTTTACCAAAAATTTAGTGCTAGTTTTAAGGACAAGGATATTGATTTGTTCAAATCGCTCTATCTAAGTGAAGCCCAATACTTAATATTTGATGGAAAAATCCAAGATGGGCATGAAGAGTTCGTGCCTAATATTGAAGGTTTTTTTAACGATTTAACAAAAAATGGGGATAGTATTGACATCAAGTTTCAAATAGAAAAAAGATTTTACTCAAAAGACCACACAATGGCAACCGATGTGGGTTATTTTCTCTTTGAGCGAAAGTCCACGGGACAAGCCGATGTATCCAAAATGGTGAATGTATTTGTCAAAAAAGATGGGAAATGGAATTGGTTAATCGATATGAGCAGCAAGGCTCCAAAAGAAGTGTTCAAATCACATCAAACTATATTAAAAAGATAGCTCACATTACCGATTTACATCTTGACGAGGACTTTCCCTTTGGTGAGAAAGTATCCGCAAGAAAGCGACTTGATAACATCTTGGACAGTATTGAACAGGAAGGTATCAATCATGTGGTGTGTACTGGCGACATTGGAGAAAATGAAGGTATCCCCTATTTCTTTGAGCAGTTCAAAAAGATGAACTTATCGATTGTCTTAGGTAACCACGATGACCTTAAAGGGATTTCCAAACATCACAATTTAAGAACGGATTACGATTCAGAAAAAATCTATCGTAGTGAGCTCCAACATAGCTTTAAGCTTATTTATTTGGATTCTTCCAAAGGTAGTATTGATATTGAACAACTAGAATGGCTTAAAAGGGAACTTGTATCATCACGACGTAATATTATTTTCATTCACCACCCGATTGTTGGGCTTGATTTAAAAGTGGATGACATTGGAAAGTTGAAAAACAGGGAAGACCTCCTTAAAATATTGGTGAAAGCACAAAATGAAATCACCATCTTTTGTGGTCACTATCATATGGCAAATACTTCTGTTCATAAAAATGTTGCACAATGTATTACTCCAGCGGTCGCCTTTCAAATAAAGAAGGAAACTGATGCAATAGAAATAGACACCGCAGTTTCTGGCTATAGAATTATTCAAATTGGAAATAACGGAATTTCCTCAGAGGTTAGGTTCATGAACAATGCAAACTAAAAAACAGACATTTATTGAAAGTTTGGCCAATGTAGCCATAGGGTTTTTAATTACTATAATTTCATTACATATCATATTTCCGTTTTTGGGGATGGAAAACAATTCCGGTAAGAATACCTTGATTACCATTTATTTGACTCTTTTGAGTATACTAAGAAATTATTTTTTGAGGAGGTACTTCAATCGTAGACTAGAACAAAATAATTATAAATAATTGGTCGTAATGAAGAACTATGTTGACCATTATATCTTTCAATTTTTTTAAAAGAATCATTATGCTAACATCCAAGAATATTTTTTACGGTTTGATTTTAATCATTTTCATTGGGTCATGCCATCCAAAGCATCAGGAACCGATGAAATCAGGATGGCAATCCGTTTTCAAGAACGATGAAAATGGGAATACTCTTGAGGGCCATATTGATTCCTTGATCGTGGGCATACGGAACGGATACGATGTTAGAATTGGGTGGGGCTGGGAAAGAAAACTAGGTGATTCCATCCTAAGGCTTGAGCATATGGCAGAACCATTGTACATAAGTATTATTCAAGATAAAACTGTATCGGCCATAATAGACCCCCATCCCATGCTGGAAAGCTATATTGATATTGACAAACAGCGCTTTGGAGAGGGAGGACATCTTTGGCAGTGTATTATGACTACCAAGGGATCCTTTAATGCCAAGGTTTATGATCGAACCACCGGAGCGTTAATCAAAGATTGGCCACAACATCATAAGATGACCTGGTTTTTGGATAATCCGCCAAATACACAACATGTAAACCATCCCTTATACAAATAATATGAAACTGTATTTTTTTATCACCATCGTATGGATTTCAGTTTCCGGGTTTTCCCAAGACAATTGGACACTGATTTATGAAAATGACGCTAATGGTACTACGCTATATGGAAATCTGGATAATTTCATTTCAAAAATCCAAAACGGCGAAACGGTCAGGATTTATTATAATTCCATGAGACCGGGAAATTCGGATACTTATGTTGAACATACCGCACTGGTAAAGTTTTTCACCATCATGAACGGTCCGAAAGGAAAGTTTGTAACCGCCCAGATTGACCCCATTGTGGGCCAAGTTCCAAATTTTAAAGAGGAAGAGGTTGTGCTGAAAGAAAACTTGGAATGGTCACTGATTGCCTCTACCACTGGAAAAAATGACACGATGACGAGAAATGTTATTACCGGGGAAATTGTAAATCATGAAATGCGTAGATGGGGTACTAAATGGTTTATCAGAAAGAAATAGGCCATTGACAGCTAAGATGGGGTTGCAATGATTTGCCATCATTAGCCAAGTTCTTACCTGTTTAATTCACAAGACCATTGGTCCACAAAATGCCCAACTTCGTACTACAAAATGGCATGTCCGGCACTTTATCGGCGTCTGAACTTTGGGTTTGAATATCTTCTCGTAAAACATAAAATAAAGTAGTATGCGTATACATGTGAACGACAAGGACTATGAAGGCGACTTTGACCCCAACATGCCCATTTTATGGGTATTACGGGATGTACTAGGCTTTACGGGAACGAAATATGGTTGCGGTAAAGGTCTGTGTGGTGCGTGTACCATTTTGGTCGATGATCAACCCGTAAGATCGTGCAGTGTACCTGTAGGATTTGCCGAGGGAAAGAGAATACATACCATAGAAGGATTGGAAAATACACCATACCGCTCACTCCAAATGGCATGGATAAAGGAACAAGTTCCCCAATGTGGGTATTGCCAAAGCGGACAGCTTATGAACGCGGTAGGGTTACTTAAGACCAATCCCAATCCCACTGAAAATGAAATACTCGATGCCATGCAAGGAAACATTTGTCGTTGTGGCACTTACCCCCGCATCATTAAGGCCCTTAAAACCGTAATCGAAAATAAAGAGGCATGAAGCAAAAAAGTATGGTTTCGCGGAGGGAGTTCATCCGTAACACCTCAATTGCGGGTGGAGGACTTATCATTGGTCTACATCTTTTGGAAAGCTGTGTGGGAGAGGTCATTGTGAATCCCAAATTCAAAGATCCACTCCCACTGTCCGAAAATGTATTCCATCAGGACGGAGCTACTTCGATTACGGATTTTTTACAGATTCGGTCAGATGGAAGTATTTTTGTTGCCCTAACCAAGTACGAAATGGGCCAAGGGGTAAGTACTGGTCTGTCTGCCATTATTGCAGAAGAACTGGAAGCGGACTGGTCCAAAATTAATATTAGGTATGCCGAGCCGATTAAGGATGTGGCCAATATTACCGGGGGCAGTACCAGTATCCTCAGTCACTGGGATTTGATGAGAAAGGCCGGAGCATTTGCCAAAAGTCTGTTGATGGCCACTGCGGCAAAAGAATGGTCGGTATATGTTGATCAATGTCTGGCACAGAAAAGCGTTGTACAACTCTTAGGTACTAAAAAAACATTGGGATACGGGCAGTTGGCGGAAAAGGTGGTAGTACCGGAAAACTATCGCGAGCTCTTCGACAAGGTTCCCCTTAAATACCGTTCCAAGTTTAACCTCATAGGAAACCGTCTTAAAAGCAAGATCATACCCGACATCGTTCTGGGGAAACATCCCTATAGCATTGACCTCAAGATTCCTGGATTGAAATATGCCGCTATTGCCCGATGTCCCGTTTTTATGGGATCTCTTAAAAACTATGATGATTCTGCAGCCATCAATATCCGAGGAGTCGAAAAGGTAGTTCCAATAAAAGGGGTAGTTATTGACGAAGCCACCCATGTAAGGGATGGAATAGCCGTTATCGCCAACTCAACTTGGGCCGCATTTAAAGGAAAAGAAGCACTAGTGGCAGAGTGGGATCTTGGGGAAAAGAAAAACATCAACCCTGAACGTTTTGAAAAAGAATGCTACCAATTGCTCGAGAAGGAAGAAGGTAGGCAAATCTTGGTAGATGAGGTGGTGCATGAAGTTACGGACTACGATGACACGATTTCCCACACCTATGAATTTCCCTACCAGCACCACGCCTGTATGGAACCCTTAAATGCAACGGCACAGTACCATGTTGATTCCTGTGAAATCTGGGTAGGAACGCAATCTTCGGATAAAGTCATCGGGAATGTCGAAAAACATTTTGGAATCCCGAAAGAAAACGTAAAGGTCCATTGTCACCCAAGTGGCGGTGGATTCGGATTAAGATATTCCTCCGCCTATGCCTTAGAGGCCTTGATGGTTTCCGAGGCTGCCGGAGGAGACCTCGTTAAGATGTGCTATTCCCGAGAAGACGATATTAAATTCGACTACCTGAACCCTTTCGAGCTCAACAAACACACTATTCAGATAAAAGAAGGCAGAATTATAGGCTGGAACCTCAAAAATGTGATGGACAATTGGGGAGGACTCAGTGCTTGGCTGTATTATGATGTGCCCAACCGCTCGGCGAACGAAATCAAGGTTAAGGGCTTCACCCAAATGGGTGCCTGGCGTTCCGTGATGGCCAATGCTGAGGGATTTTCCACGGAATGTTTTATTGATGAGGTGGCCTTGGCATTGAATCGTGATCCTTTGGAGTTTCGATTGAGTATGTTGCCGGCCAACAAGATGTTAACGGTCAACCATAGATTTAAATGCAACCTGGGAAGATTAAGGGGAGCTTTGCTGTTGGCTGCAAGAAAGGCAAATTGGGGCGTGGAACTGTCCTCCGGTTCAGGAAAAGGTATAGCGGCATACCCCTATATGCACGGGAATGGCTATGGTGCCGCAGTGACGGACGTATCCATTAAAGACGGAACCATATCAGTGGACAAAGTGACCCTTGCCATTGACTGTGGCCTTGTAGTAAATCCTGATTTGGTAATACAACAAATGGAAGGGGGAATTATTTGGGCTATCTCAGCCATCTTTTATGGTGGAACGGACTATAAGGATGGTAGTGTACAACGCAGTAATTTTCATGACAATAAGGTGTTGCGTATCAATGAAATTCCTGAAATTGAAGTTCATATTTGTGAAAATGACGAACCAAAACCGTGGGGCGTTGGCGAGATTGCAGGCCCCGTAACCTATGCCTCGGTCTGCAATGCTATTTATGCGGCTACTGGGAAGAGAATACGAAAATTACCGATTGATAAAGAACTAAAACTCAGGGAAAACGGTTAATGGAGTACATCGTGATTTTGAAAGATTCATTTTTCACTTCCCATCACATGAGAATAAGGACCAACAAGGTTTCTTGGAAATAGTGGATCGTCATTTAGTACATACGGAACTGGGCACCATTGAATACACTTCAATTGGAACCGGAATTCCTGTGGTTTTCTTGCATGGGGGGCATTCTAACTGCAAAGAAAGCCTTAGTCATAAGGGACTCGACCCAGAGGAATTTCAATTGATTACCCCTTCACGCCCAGGTTACGGAAAAACAGATTTCCATACGCTACGCACTCCACAAAAATCCGCTCATTTGATCAGGGCATTATTGGACGTATTGCAGGTGGATCAATTCGTCGTTTACGGCATTTCAGCAGGAGGCCCAACAGCAATCGCATTAGCAGCCCAATATCCCAATCGGGTAAGCAAATTGGTCCTAGCCTCTGCAGTTACCAAGAAATGGCTCAATAAAAATGAGAAAACCTATAAAACGGCACAAGTACTGTTCAACCCAAAAATTGAAAAATTCACTTGGGGTATGGTAAAGTGGCTTTCCAGGGCTTTTCCCAAAATAGTTGCCAAGAATTTCTTTAAGCAGTTTTCCAAACATTCAACGTACCAATTAAGAAATAGCGATGTGCATGAACTGATTGCTGCAATGAACCACTATAATTCCGGGTATGGCTTTTTGAATGATATCGACCAAATCATACCTAATGATCTGATTGCAAAAGTGAAATGTCCCACACTGATCATTCATAGTGAAAATGACAATACTGTCTCCATAGCGCATGCCCGACATGCCCATAGAATGATTGAAAACTCAATGCTCGAAATCCTACGGAATGAATGGGGCCATCTTTTTTGGATTGGGAACGATTCAAAAAAAACAATTTCAAAAGTGGAAAGATTTATTGGAACAAGATAAGGGGGAACCGTGCTGGATGAGCCTTATATGCCAAAGACCGTTTTGAGGAAAAATTCCCACTTGTCCTGAATACTGTAACCGAAACAACTCTTCTTTCCCCATTTCATTTCAACCCATCAATTTTGCATGTAATCATCAAAAAATGGCAGGATTAAGAAAAACGGTCAACTATTTCCTTTGGATTATGGTCCTCTCCCTACCCTTCTACGCCATCGGAAAATTTGGCAAAGGTTGGTTTCCGGTTGGATTACCGATCAGTGCTCTAATGGTTGTGTGCCCCCTGTTAGCCTTGGCAATACACCTTTCATACAGGGAATTAAAACTAGTCGCCCGAAATTGCTTTCAATTGAAGTCTGGGAATCCAGTAGGATATTTGTTGGCCCTTTCAACAATGCCAATCGTCTTGACCTTGACATTTTTCATTATGCAGTATTCCGGTGTTGACCTGCCAACAGTTCATATCTCACTTTTGGATACCGGGGTTTTAGTAGTACTCTTTTTTTTTGGAGCCGTGCTGGAAGAGATTGGATGGACTGGTTATGCAACCAATAAACTTTTAAAAAGTCATGGCACGCTATACACAGGCATCATTATTGGTACAGTTTGGGCCATTTGGCATATCATCCCATATGTCCAGATGGGCAAAGAAAGCTATTGGATTATCTGGCAATATGCCGCTTCCGTACTTAAGAGGATCGCAATGGTTTGGTTATTTCTAAAATATGGACGCAACGTTTTGATGATTATACTGTTCCATATGCAAATCAACCTATCGGTCTTTGTTTTCCCTATGATGGGTTCCCATTATGATCCGTTTTATTTCAGTATGGCTCTTTCAGTAGTGATGCTCGCCGCATTGGGATTCATTCACATGACTAAATGGAAAAACCTATTATCAAAATAAAATATTCAAGAAGGTCATGCAAAGTTTAATTGCTTGTACCATCATTTATCATCAATCAAATTCAAGACATCATGAAATCATCCATCGCAATGATAATTGCCACTTTTTTATTGCAAAACTTGTACCCCCAGGATTCGAATGACTTAAGGAGGTACGATTTCCTTCCCATTATTACGTATTCCGCCGAATCCGCCCTGAACCTTGGGGCACTAGGTGTACGATATTTTGACTTCAGCAAAGGGAATAAAGATATTCCCATTTCACTCTTGAATATGTCAGCCGTGTATACTACGCGCAACCAATTGTTTCTTGAATTCAGTTATCAGTTCTTTTTTTCCAATAGTGACCGCTTTGATGGTTGGCTCTACTATTTTGATGCCCCTGACAGAAATTATGGTCTGGGTAACACTCCCAATCTTTTGGTGATCAAAGATGGCTCCAACGAAATTCTTAACTATCTCGATATTGATGTAGAACGAATAGGATTTCAAGCCCGCTACCAAAAAACAATAGGAAGAACACTGTTTTTGGGCCCTTCAGTGAATGTTGAAAATGTGGCACGATATGATACCGTGCCAAATTCCTTTCAAATCATCCAAAGTACCGAAAAATTGGATCGTCTGCAAAACCGAACTGAAGGAATGCGAGTGGGTATAGGGCTTACGTTTACTTCTGACACCCGGGACCACGTGATCAATTCCAGGACGGGCCATTTTTTGCAAGCGTCGTTTTTGGTCAACTCCAAAATCTTTGGAAGTGATTTTGATTACAGTGCGTCAAGGGTTGAATTCACTAAATACATGACCCCATTTAAAAATCACACACTGGCGTTTCGTTTCATTCAAGATTGGAAACACCCTTTTGGCAGTACCGGGAGCATCCCATTGTACGGTCTTTCCCGACCCAATGCAAGGGGTTATTTCCTGGGAACGTTTCAGGACAGACATTCCCAACAGATTGATATGGAGTATCGTTTACCGTTCTGGGTCGATAACAATTTGGACTATCCAAGATTTCATTTTTGGAAAGGTCTAGGGGCGGTATTCTTTGTAAATGGCCAACAAGTGTATGGTGAGACCGGTTCCTACAAATTATCCAACACAAACATTGCCATTGGAGGAGGTCTAAGAATTTTGTTCAACAAGAAGAACCGTATGAACCTAAGAATTGATTATGGGTACGGCCTACGGAAGAATGCCAATGGGGTCAATGGTAGACAGACCACCTTTTCCTTTAATCTTTCAGAGGCGTTCTAAGTCGGAGGGGCATCATATTATTTGCAGAATACCAAAAATTTCGTTCTTAAGTTTCTGTGTTAAATTATTCAAAAAACCTTTTTTTCAAAAAACTATTTTTTAATTTTGACCAATCGTTCAATTTTAAAAAATGAGTCCTAGAACAGAAAAACAATTAGCCGAACACAGAACGGCAAAGAGGGAACAAATTGTTTCTGATGCCCTTTTTTTATTTGCAACAAGAGGGTATTTCAATACCTCAATCAGTGATATTGCCAAGGAAGTAAAGATGTCCAAAGGACTTCTATACAGTTATTTCGAAAACAAGGAACAACTGTTGAACGCGGCTATTGATTTTGCTTTAAAAGAGGCCACGGAACTCAACTTGACCGAAGATCAATTAAAGGAGCTAACTCCCAAGGAAATCATCAAAGAGATTATTGAAGGCTTCTTTACCGTACTTGAAGAAAAAAAGGAGTTGTGGAGTCTTATCGTATCCTTGGCCATCCACGTAGGATCTATTCCGTCAGTACATACAACAATTTCCAAGGTATATAAAGACCTCACTTTACAACTGCAGGAGCTTTTTGTCAGCATGGGTCATCCCGACCCCGAAAACGAGGCGTTCAAACTTGGAGCATTGATTGATGGAATAGGCATACAATATATGGTTTTTGGTGAAAGCTATCCCCTGCGCAAAATCAAAGAAAACATTATCAACGGTTATATGAACCAAAAAAAATAGAACAATGCGAACAAAAATATACACCTTATTCTTGGCAATAACATCCTTTTCATTCGGTCAAACCGCTGATGAAATTGTCAAAAAATCGGATGACAAATTACGGGGCAACTCCTCTTATACAGAACTGACCATTGATATCATTCGGCCAAAATGGTCCAAAGAAATGAAAATGAGGGGATGGACCAGGGGTTCGGACTACTCCGTTTCCGTTATAACAAGTCCTGCCAAAGAAAAAGGTACCGTATTTCTAATGCGCGAAAAGGAGGTTTGGAATTACCTTCTCACCTTGGAAAGAACCATAAAGTTTCCCCCCTCCATGATGCTACAAAATTGGATGGGTACCGACCTAACCAATGATGATTTAATCAAACAATCTTCTTTGGTAGTGGATTATACAAAAGAAATCATTGGGGAAGAAGAGAGAGAGGGTTACCCCTGCTGGAAGATCGAACTGACGCCAAAGCCCAACGCAGCGGTTGTGTGGGGAAAAATCGTCATTTGGATTGACAAAAAGGAATACATGCAAATGCAGACGGATTATTACGATGAAGATCTGTTTTTAGTGAATCAGATGATTGGATCGGAGGTGAAGGACTTTAATGGTAAGCTACTCCCCTCAAAATTAACGGTCACACCTGTAGACAAACCAGGGCAGTCCACCATAATCACGTACAACCAATGGAAGTTTGATATGGACATCCCAGATGAATACTTCACTACCAATTATATGAAGCGCATCCATTAATCCCAAAACGGTAAAACAGTGATTCTAAAGATTGCCTGGCGAAATATTTGGCGAAATAAAAAACGAAGTGTCATCACTGCTGCTTCCATTTTAATTGCGGTGTTCCTTTCCCTAATGATGCGTTCCGTGCAATTGGGAACTTACAAGAGTATGATAGACAATGTGGTGGGTTCCTATACGGGCTATATACAGATACATGAAAATGGGTATTGGGACAAACGTTCCATTGATAAGGCAGTGGTCATGACCGACAGTTTGATGAATAAAGTTTCGAACACCAAGGGTGTTGAAGCCTTGTTGCCACGCTTGGAAAACTATGGATTACTATCCGTGGGAGACCTCACAAAAGTTATAGTATTAAACGGGTTGGATTTTGAAAAAGAGCAAAGACTTCAAGACATCGAGGCAAAACTGGTCAATGGTACACTTCCCAAAAACCCAAAAGACATTATGATAGGAAGAGGAGTGGCGTCGTTTTTCAAAGCGGATGTGAACGATACGGTGGTGTTCTTGGGACAAGGCTATCATGGCATGTTGGCCGCTGACAAGCTTCATGTTTCGGGTGTCATAGATCTTAAAAATCCAGCATTGAATAAAACGACGGCCTTAATGTCCTTGGAGGGTGCCCAGCATCTTTTCAGTGCTGACGGAATTGCAACCAGTCTTGTAATAGATAAAAAGGACAATGCCCCCTTAAAATCAGTACAAAAGGTCATTGCAGGTAAGTTGGATGACACTTATGAAGTTATGAACTGGCAGGAAATGATGCCCGAACTGCAGCAGACCATTTTGGCCGACAATGTTGGCGGACTATTGATGGTGGCCATTCTTTATATGATTCTCATCTTCGGCATTTTTGGTACCGTCCTCATGATGACCCAAGAGCGAAAATATGAATTTGGTGTGCTCGTCTCCATAGGAATGAAAAAAGGCAAACTGATACTCATGGTGTTTTTGGAAACCATCATTTTATCGCTATTGGGAGTGTTGGTAGGTGTGCTTTTGGCCTATCCCATTATGCTATGGAAACACTATGACCCTTTGGTGTTACCAGGTACGGAAGCTGATATGATGGAGACCTTTGGTTTCAGCGCTGAAATCCCCTTTTACATCCAACCCGATCTTCCAATGGTCCACGCGTCACTTATTTTTTCCATTGCGCTGCTCGTTTCAATCTATCCTATTGTAATAATCAAAAAACTCGATCCCCTAAAGGCCATGAGGGGTTAAATCACCAGAAAAGATGAAAACACTAGTAACAATAGCTTGGAGAAACGTGTGGAGAAATAAGCTACGGAGTGGTATCGTTATCGCTTCCATAGTCGTAGGGATCTTGGCGGGCCTCTTTATAATGGCCGTGACGGCAGGATTGAACGATCAGCGTTTGAAAAGTTCCATTGATACCTATCTATCACACATTCAAATACATCATCCTGGGTTTTTAGAAGATTTTGACAAAAAAGATACAATTACCGGCGCCAAAACAATTCTAAATAAAATAGATACCATGCAACATGTACAGGCGTATTCAAAACGCTTGGTTTTGCAGGGAATGGCATCTACGGCCCATGGCAACTATGGTGTAAAAATCATGGGCATTTTTCAAAATGAAGAAAAAGAAGTCACGGATATTTCCAAAAAACTGGTGCAGGGTACGTACTTGAATAAGCTGAAAAGAAATCCGATTGTTCTTGGCGAAAAACTGGCCAACAAATTAAATGCAAAGGTAAACTCCAAAGTTGTGCTCAACTTTCAGGATGCCAGTAACAATACTATAGCTACCAGTTTTAGGGTGGAAGGAATATTCAAAACAGTGAACAGTTCATTTGATGAAGCCAATGTATTTGTAAAATACAATGATTTAGCGCCTCTTATTGACTTAAGTGGCAAATTTCACGAAATAGCCATTCGCTGCACCAATGTGAACGAAACGATACCCGTCAAAACCCAAATTTCCACCAATAACTTAGTAGAGACTTGGGATGAGCTCTCACCGGAATTGGGCTACACGCAGAAAACCATGAACAACTTTCTCTACATCTTCATGGGTATCATTCTACTGGCATTGACCTTCGGAATTGTCAACACGATGCTCATGGCTGTTTTGGAGCGAAAAAGGGAACTGGGCATGCTGCTTTCCGTTGGCATGGACAGACGTAAAGTATTTGCAATGATTATGTTGGAGACCCTTTTTTTGGCACTGGTGGCAGCGCCTCTAGGTGTTCTCCTATCCCTTTGGGGCATAGAATATTTTGGAATTCACGGTATTGATCTTTCATCCGTGGGCAAAGGATTGGAAAGCTTCGGAATGGCGTCAAGAGTGTATACAAAACTACCCGCTGTACTGTATGTGAACATTACTTTGATGACACTTGTTGTGGCATTGATTGCGGCTGTGGTACCAGCAAGAAGGGCATTGAAAATGAATCCGGCTGAAGCAGTAAAGGCAATTTAAAAAGGGAATTACTTGAACTATCAATTAAAGACAAACAAAATGAATGTTATAAAAACAGAAAACCTAAGGAAGGTCTATAACGAGGGTAAGGGAAATGAAGTACTGGCGTTAAACGGTTTGTCCCTAACTATCGATAAAGGTGAGTTTACGGCCATTGTGGGTCCGTCCGGATCTGGTAAAAGTACGTTGCTCAACATTATCGGGGGACTGGACAAACCACATTCAGGCAATGTATTTGTAGACCAAGTGGACATCATTGCGTTGGAAGAAAATGAACGCATAAACTTTAGATTGCGGAATATTGGTTTTGTATTTCAAGCCTATAATTTAATTCCTGTACTCAATGCCAAGGAGAATGTGGGGTTCATTATGCTCCTACAGCACGAACCCAAAGAGGCCATTAATGAGCGGGTTGATGAACTGCTTACATCGGTAGGATTGGAAAACCAGGCCCTAAAACGGCCCAATGAAATGAGCGGGGGCCAGCAACAACGCATTGCGGTGGCAAGGGCATTGGCTTCCCGGCCTAAATTTGTTTTGGCCGATGAACCCACGGCCAATTTGGATTCAAAATCCACAGCTGCCCTTTTGGACATCATGGAACAGCTCAACGAAAAAGAGGGAATCACTTTTATTTTTTCAACCCACGACCAAAGGGTCATTGACAGGGCCCGTCGTGTGGTCACCATGGAAGATGGTACAATCATAGCGGACATTTTACAAGCAAATTGATACCAAACAAACACATCGTAGTATCTATTTTGGTCTTTCAATCCCTGATTGACCTAGTGGCACAGGAAAAACAAAGTTGGGCTTCCGAACATCTGGCTGTATCAGGTTATGTGAAATTTTTAAACACCTCCAGTTTTGTTTCATTGGATAGCATCGGCAATGATAATTTGATCCATAACCGGACGAATTTTAAATTGTATGCCAATAACGATTTGACGTTGGCTCTCGAATTGCGGAACAGGGTATTCTGGGGAACATCGGTAAGGTCCTTTCCCAATTTTGAGTCAACGGTGAAGAATCCCAATCAAGATATCGACCTAAATGCGTTGTTACTGAATGAACCTGCACTATTTATGCTCTCCACCATAGACCGTTTTTATGTGGATTATCATAAAGGAAAGTGGCAATTGGTTCTGGGGCGTCAACGCATAAATTGGGGAAAAAACTTGGTTTGGAATCCCAATGATCTTTTCAACGCCTATAATTTTTTGGATTTTGATTATGAGGAACGTCCGGGAGCAGATGCCGTTAGGGTAAAACATTTTACTTCTGGGGACTCCAGCTTGGAATTTGCCATCAGTTATGCGGATGTGTGGGAAGACAACACCTTGGCCCTTAAGTATAATTTCAATACATACCAATACGACTTTCAATTCTTGGCAGCTAAGTTTTTGAATGATTTCACCTTGGGAATGGGCTGGGAAGGTGTGATTAAAGATATTGGTTTTAAGGGTGAGTTAAGTTATTTTATGCCAATTGACCGTTCCGAAGGAAATACTTCTTTTGTTGGATCTGTTTCATTTGATTATTACTTCGCCAACGACATGTCCGTCAATATATCGACGCTTTACAACAGCAATGGAACAAGTGATATGGACTTTTTTGGTGGCTCCCTCACCAGCAATGCAACCATTGATGCCAAAAGTTTAATGCCGAATAAGTGGTCGCTATTTGGTCAGTTTTCAAAAACATTTACACCAGCGATTACGGGATCATTGGCTTCCATATATGCGGTGGATTTGAACTCGGTTTTCCTTACACCACAGTTCACGTACAACATTTCCCAAAATTGGGACTTTGACGTAACCGGGCAAATTTTCTATGGGAAACAAGAGAATGATTTTAAAAACTTGGGAAACAGCATTTTCTTGAGATTTAGATATAGTTTTTAAACATGGGACAATTCTTCAACACTACACATGATACTGTGCCAGAACAAAGAAACTGTGTTGGGTTGAGCAATGACCGGGGGGCAATCTTGGCCCTCTGGTCATTAAGAAAAGAAATATCAGGAAATAAGAAGAAAAATTATTAGATATGGAATTGATAATTGAACAAGTTAAAAAATTACGAGTTGAAAAGCGCGCCCCTACTCCACAAGAGTATTGGTCTTTAACTGGGCAATCCGATAGGTCTTCAGCGAATCATCAGTTTTCAAAAACTGCTTTCGGAAAAGAAGTGTATAGTGTGGTAGTTTTAGATGGTTCCAAAATGGTAGGAATGGGAAGGGTGATAGGTGATGGGGCCATCTATTTTACTATTCAGGATATTATAGTACACCCAAACTATGACAGCAAAAGTGTAAGTAACCTCATTATTGGTGATATGGAGGCCTATTTTAAAACGATAGCATCACCACATGTATACATAGGCTTAACAGCAACCAATGAAACCAGGGAATTATATGAAAAATATGGTTTTACAGAACGTAAAACCAAAAATCACGAAATGTTTAGAATCCTAATAAAAGAGAATTCTGCTTATTGACAATCTTACATAGAATCACAATGAAGTTAGAAAAGACCCATGGCTATTTTGTAAGAAATGCCAAAAAGAATGAATTTGAAAGAACTGGTGAACTTTTAGTAGAAGTTTATTCGAATCTAAGCGGTTTCCCGAATGGACTTGAACAGCCCCAATACTATGGGATGCTAAAAAATGTTGGGAAGCTTACAGAAAATAAAAGGGTGGAGCTCCTTACGGCTGTTTCCAAACAGGGAACCATAGGAGGAGCAGTGGTCTATTTCAATGATATGAAAGATTATGGTTCTGGTGGAAAAGCGACTCAAGAAAAAAATGCCTGTGGCTTTAGGTTATTGGGGGTAGATCCCAAAATAAGGGGTTTAGGGGTCGGCAAACTTCTCACGGAATACTGTATAGAAAAAGGAAAAAAAAGTGACTCCAAAACAATGGTGATCCATACGACCAAAACGATGAAAAGAGCATGAAAAATGTATGAAAATATGGGCTTTGAAAGGGCAGTTGATTTGGACTTTATGCAAGGAGATTTACCTGTTTTTGGATTTAGGCTAAACGTATAATTATAAGGATGAACCATGTACCTAGTTACTAAATGTCTTAAGTGTAAAGATTGCTGTTAAGAATAACTCAAGGTTGAAACATCCTGATTGGATAAATCCATTTGATTGGCTGGATAATCCACTGGTAGTTGTAACGGCCCGGAAGATCTTTGTACATACTAAGTTGGTTTTTCAAATCCTATCAACCCTTCAAAATGAATTATAGCTCAAGGTGACATTCCTTCGAGGGCCTTGTCAATTGATCAATGGCACCCTCATTCGGATGCCATTGACAGTAACCTCACTTAGGCCGTACCCAATTGAATGGTATCGGTATACAGTACCTCCTTTCCATCCAAAACCACAAGTCGGTAGTATGCTTTGTCAGAACCGTTAAAATCCAGAATTTTTCCAACGGTCAATCCATCACCCAAATGAAATTTTGAAATGACCCTGCGATTTTCGTCATAGACCTTAACGGATATATTTGAACCTTCCGCATTAAAAAGCCAAATCTTCACTTGGTTGTCCACTACTTGAATTCTTGGGTCTTCCTTGGCCTTTTCTTGCGCCATAAGGGGATTTACAAAACTTTGAAAGGCCAAAAATCCAGCAACTACGAATAATCTAAATGTTGTTTTCATAACACTACTATTTATTGATGAATAATAGTCAAAACTATATCTAAATTATTGTATATCAGATTAATAGTGACTAACTAATGGGGTTGTAGTACTTAGAACCCAATATGGACCACAAAAACAAAGCTAGGCTCCATTTTCTTATGCTTTATTAGTTTAACCCCTAATTTACAGAAGGTTACATAGTAATTGTAATTTTTTTATATTTCAAAAAAAGCCCTTGGTAATGCAAATGATACATTTCGTATAAGTAACCATCATTTGCATCCTTTTGTTAAAGTATTATGAAATCGAAGCAATTATATTTGAACCATGTTATTTTTTTCCAAAAAATATGACTCTTGGAACGCAGAGCGCATATCAAGGCACATTGCGTACTGGACATTTTGGTGGCTATTTTACACGGTGGTCAACGCTGGGTTATATGAAAACGGTGGTTATAGTCCGTGGTTTTTATATGAGCTTCACATTTTACCGTTAAAACTTTCCATAACCTATTTCACCATTTATTTTCTTTTTCCAAGATATGCCAATGACAAACAATATCCTTTATTTTTTATTTGGGTAATCAGTCTTGTTGTCATCGGTGGTTTCATATTCCGAGGGATTGAGTTTTATCATCTCAGTGATAGTAACCTCGCATCCAAAGTCCATATGGATAAAACCTATTTTAGGGAATTTCTATCTTTTAAAATTGTATATAAGGCCCTTGACCTATTATTTGTAGTTGCCCTGGTCCTAATAATAAAATTTATTCAGCGACAAATTGATCAGGAACGAAGAACCAAGGCTTTGCTTACACAGAATTTGGAGACGGAGCTCAATTTTCTAAAGCATCAATTGCAGCCACATTTCTTATTCAACACTTTGAATAATTTGTATGGGCTTATTATTACCAAGGACGAAAATGCTGGTGAACTGGTACTGAAATTATCAGAAATACTGAGCTATATGCTGTATCATTCCAATGATAAGGAAATCCCTTTGGAAAAAGAACTTGCCTGCTTATCCAACTACATTGAGCTGGAGAAACTGAGATATGGCGAAGAGCTCACCGTCAACTATGCGATTGAAGGGACACCTCAACATCACAAAATTGCCCCTCTACTATTGTTTTCATTCGTCGAAAACGCTTTCAAGCATGGTCCTTCGAATGAACTCGTAAAAAGTTGGATTAACATTGTGGTAGTTATTGAAGAAGATACACTTTTCTTTACCGTAGAGAATAGTCTGGATGAGAAAGATACCGTTAAAAGCGACCAAGTGTCAAGGGTCACTAGTGGAATAGGACTTTCCAATGTGGAAAAAAGACTGGAATTGATTTATGGGAATGCATTTACCCTTGAGATATCCAAAGAAGAAACGTATAGCGTAAAATTAAAGATCAACAAGCATGAACTGTCTTATAGTTGATGACGAACCAATTGCGATTAAAGTAATTGAATCGCACTTAAAGGAATTCCAAGATTTAACGTTGATTGCAAAATGTCGCAGCGCCATAAAGGCGTTTGAAGTTCTGGAAAAAGAACAAATCGATATTATTTTTCTAGATATTGAAATGCCCAAAATGGATGGTTTTTCTTTTTTGAAAACGCTCAAAAACCCACCAATGGTCGTGGTCACCACAGCGCATAGGGATTTTGCATTGGAAGGCTTTGATCTAGATGTGGTAGACTACCTTTTAAAACCCATTTCATTAAATCGGATGATGCAGGCCATTAGAAAAGCCAAAAGACTTAAAATTGAAAAGGATACCCCTTTAAATAACCTTCCTATTGTTCAACCGGAGTTCAGCTCCTACATTTTTATTAGAAGTGAGCGAGAAAATATTAAAGTGGAATTGCAATCCATTCTTTATATCGAAAGTCTGAAGAATCATGTGAAAATCGTCACACAAAACGATACTTATATTACCTTGGTCAGCATAGGGAAAATGGAGGACAAATTACCAAGGGACATTTTTATGAGGGTTCACAGGTCATATTTGGTCAACCTTCATCATATTGAGAACTACGCGAATACGTATGTCGTAATTCAACGGAAATCCATCCCACTAGGAAATCTATACAAAGAAAGAATTCTAGCATTTCTTGAAAACAAGCAAATTTGAAAACAATCCAAGAGTAAAGGTTACGTTGTTTTGATATAGACATGCTAAAAAATAAGACTTTATAAATTATTGGAATCAACATCCAGTTTTGTGTTTTCACAAAACCTTTATCCTAAGAAATATTCCATATTGGTCCAATAAAAATTTGAACGGTTTACTCCTTTAAATTTTGAAAGCGAATTTAGACTCCATAATTTAAATCAACCTTTTAGCTTTTTTAATCGAACTTTTTTGCGGTTTTCAATAATCGCTTGATCATATCCACATAAAGTATTTTGTGGCCTTTGAAATTATGGGTAAGGGTATTGGCAAAAATGATAGCACCGTTACCCGTTTTTGGGTCAAAGGATGTAACCGTGGCAACACCGGGGTCGACACCGGTATGTGAAGGTAATCGGGACATCAACATATAGTAGAGCCAATTGTCGAACTCATTGTAGTTCCATGCAACGGCCTGCCACTTATTTGCTTTGGGAAATTGCACATCAAAGAATTCTTTCATTGTCTTTTCCTTTAAAAAGCTGCGACCATCCACTCTTCCTTCATTGACCATCATTTCGATGACCTTGGCGTAATCGGAGACATGGGTCCGAAGTTGACCATCTGGATAATCTGGAAATCCATAGTGCTTCAGCACCTTGAAAGCGGAATCCAAATCTTCGCTCCCAACAAATTCATGGGGCATGGAAATATTGTTGTGGGGGATATCCTTAATGAACCAATAGGAGTCGTTCATGCCCAAAGGATGAAATATTTCCTCGTACATGTATTTAGAAAAATCGGTTCCGGTGATTTGTTGTATCAAATAGCCTAATAGGGCATAACCAACATTGGAATAGGCTTTTTCCGTTCCAGGTTTAGTATTCAGGAAGTTCTTTTCGGAATCATAGAACTTGCCATTGGGCAGAAAGTAATCTTTGATAAAACCCTCAAGGGAAATTGGTGAATCCCCGCCGTTTTCAAAGGTGTATAGCGACACCAATAATGGTGTGTCGTCCCGCAAGGAAGAGGTATGGGCGAGGAGCATACGAAAGGTAATTGGTTCTGAGGGATACTTCGGATTTCTAATCTCGAAGGGCAAATGTCCATTGATATCATCATCCAGGCCAATGCGTTGTTCATCATATAATTTCATAAGCCCCAAGGCTGTAATGGGTTTGGAACAAGAAGCGATCATAAAAAGCGTGCTATCGTTCACGGAAGTACCTCTTACGAAATCTTTTTTTCCGTAACTGCCCGTCCAGGCCAGTTTGCCATCGCTGACGATAGCAGCTTGTAGGCCTACAATTTGGGCCCTTCCCATTTTGTGTTCAAAGAACCTATCGAGTTTTGAGTCCAGATTTTGTGTGATACCTTTATTGACAATACTCACCAAAGTGAATATGGCGTAAAGGATATTTCTTACCATTAGCTTCATAGTGAAAAAAAGGATTGTAGGCGACGTTTGGCACCTTATGTTTTATGGCAAAATTAAAAGGGACGGGGCACCATTAATAAGAATGGACCGCCCCGTTCACGGAAACGGACAAAGAGCCAGTTAAAACGGACATCTCATGCGCCCTGAAGCCAAGTCTTGAAATCAGTGGCCTTAGTTTTTGGCACAAATACTTCATCTTGGATGGATGGGCACAGCTCGATTTCCAATCGGCGGGTATCTGTAGGAATTGTTTTTGAGCTACCGTTACGTTTTGCAATGACCTGTCGGTCTAATTGGAAGAATTGATCAGGAGGCAAACTATGTAGGATTTCTTTAATAGGCAAGTCGAACAAGTAGTTTTCACCCTTGCAGGTTACCAAAAACTATCAGTTTATTTTGAATCCCAAAATAAGCCACATCGTCCAGTCCCTGAAGTTTTGATGGCACATTTGGACATCTTTGTCAAACTCCATCTTTTTGCGTTTGCCCTATTGTATCCTAAATGGAATTGGTCATTAGAAAAGTTATTAGTGGTATCATTACATCACTAACATTTTTGGTATGATCACTCCCGTTTGATTCCAGAACCAAATGTATTTGGGATTCGGACGTAACGGAACTGAAGATGGTTAGTATTGCGCCTTGTGCCGTCTGAAAACTCTGCATTTCCCATGTATGGATTGAAAAATTCTGTTTGGTTTTAAGACCTTGACCCGTCAATTGTAGATTGGCCAGGTATGTAGCTATATTAGACTTATCCATGCCTATTGAGGTGGAATTTATCCATCCCGTTATTTTGGATTTGCTTTCTGGATGGGATGCCATAAAACCCGAAGATGTTTTATCAAAAGTCCAATTGTCCGGTAAAACTACACGCTTGTTTTCCGCCAGTGTATACGTTCGCCGATTTTCCATATCCGTTTCCTTTTTCTTTTTGTAGCGACGTCCATTCCAAAACAATCCCTTGATTTCCCCTCTCGGAGTGAACGTAAACCGAATTGTTTCTGGATTGGCAATGTTACGGGTAACGCATGTTGAGGGATTAATGAAATCGAGGTAGAATTCTCCCACCGTTTCATTATCCCGTAAAACCATACTTTTAAGCTCTTGATGAGGGGTCATTTCAACTTTCAAAATCAAACCAAAATTCATCCAGGAGAAACCCCCGCTTTCAAAATGATATTCACCAACGTATTTGTCCTTTTCTTTAAGATTCAGTTCAAAAGTATTTTTGGTTTCATCCCCCACAATAGGTATCCCAAATGCTGAGATATCCTCTTCATTGGCCAAATGCAAAATGTTGTTCGCGATGGTGTAATGGGGTACAAATTGATGTTTGTCGATAAAAGTGAGGTCCAAATTGAAAAGCAGTGAAGTAGCCGTCTTGTTTACCACATCAATCATGGTGAAGGAAGACATGGTTCCAGTACTACCTCCGTGATGAACAACATTCCTGCCATCAATCTCAGAAATCATCCAACCCAATCCATACTGATATTTTTTTCCATTACCCCCATCGGCCTTGCTCAATCCCTGAAAGGAAATATTGGGATGCCATATGTGCTTAATGCTTTCTTCGGAAAAAACTTCTTTTCCTTTAAAACGCCCCCGATTAAGCAGGGCCACTAGGTAGTTGCCCAAATCTTCCACCGTTGATTGCGTGGCACTACCCGCCGGGACGTATTCCCCTGATTTTGCAAAGCCTCGATTTTGTGATGGAAGGGGTTGGGTACCATAGTAGTGGCCATGCAATGAAAGGGAAGTATCAAGGGTCAAGGAGTTGGAAATGGAACTGTTCATTTGTAAAGGGGCAAATATGTTTTCCTCAACATAAGCCTCATAGGACATTCCTGTTAACCGCTGGATCAGGAGTCCGGCTATACCAAAGTCGGCATTACTATATTCGTACGAAGTACCAGGTTCCTTGGATAGAAAGGTAGTCCTCAAATTATCAAGCAAATGTTCCAAGGCTTTTGTAGAAGGATGATAAGAAGGAACTGAATTGGACTTCAGGCCTGCTGTATTGTTCAACAGCATTCTTACCGTAATCTTATCGCTCATTTCTTTATTGGCAGTTCTAAAATCGGGTAAATACTGTACCACGGGAGTGTCCAGGGATACTCTGTTTTGCTCTACTAACTGCATTATGGCCAAAGCGGTAATTGACTTTGTAAGAGAACCTATATCAGAAACCGTTTTGTGGGTGAATGCCGCATGTTCTCCGAGACTCTTTTTTCCAAATCCAGATTTGTAAACAATTTCACCATCTTTGACCACCACAGCAGCAAAACCTGGAATAGTATGGTTTTGGTATACTTTTTTAAGATAATCGTCAATCTTTCTTTCCATCTGTGCTTGACCATTAAAGCATCCTAAGAACGATAAAGCAAGTGAAATCCTTAATACAGTGTTCATATGGCTTAGTTTTAGGTTTCAACCAGTTTTCTGGGGTTTATTTTTGCAATTAGTTTAGAGGTGAACCAACAGAGGACAAGCACAAAAAGGAACAACAACAGATACACCAAAGCAATGCTTGATGGAGAGATATAAAAAGGGAAGTCCTGGATACCCAAACCCGAAGCCAGTACTTGGGCAAAGGGTTTTCCCAGTGCAAAACCCAATGGGATGGCCATTACCAGAGCTATCGCAAACAATAGCATCACCCTAATTAGTATAATCCCCCTTAGTTGGTTGGAGTAGAAACCTATATTCTTCATTTGCGCATATATCAAATCATGCTGTTTAATTTGTAGGGTGATGTCGTTTCCAATGATTACCAAAAGAATTAGCGTAAACAGGATGGATATGGAAAGTATTCCAAGTTTCATGTTTTGTAAGAGTCCAACTATCGATTTTCTACTTTCAATACTTCCCTCAATGGTCACGGTTTCTCCCAAATGTGCCAAAAGATGCTCCTTGATTGAATCGGTTTCCACTTGGTCTTCAAGGACAAGTCCGTAAGATGTGGGCTCATATAGCGGATTTAAGGGCAATAGCGCACTTTGATGAAGCCGAAAGCCTTGTCCAAAGGCACTGATATCCTGATAAATGCTTGTCACCACAAAAGCCTTCTTGAATCCCTCTATTTGTAGAATGATTGAATCCCCAATTTGCTTATTGCTATGCTTTGCCGTTCCTATACAAAGGGCTACCTCATCTTTCCCTGTGGGGTGTTGCCCCTTGATATTGATAAGACCTGCTTTTGAAAGATGATCGGAATACACTTTACCAAAAACTTGTTGTTTTTGACCCTCCTCATCAATGATTTGTGCAGTAAGACTGCCAAAGGGTATAATCCTTTTTATGGAACCTTGCTTCTGAAGCTTCAAAATATCCATAAGTTCAGCATGATTCAAAGGCAATATGATGGAGGATTGTCGTGTTAAGACCAAATCACTTTCATCAAATCCCCATGCCGTTTTGTTTTTTTCAAGGGAACCAAAGGAGTTGTAGAGATTGATGCTAAACAAGATGAGGATAAAGGTTCCCAAAAATCCCAAAATCAATGAAATGGAATTTGGAAGGGTGTTTCTGATAAATCGAAGCGCAAACCAAGGGGCCAGCGGAAAACCTCCATCCAAAGACAACCTAAATCCGTTATGGTATGCTGTATTTGGGGTTTTTAAATTGCGTAACGCCTGCGTTGGTTTGGCGTTGCCGGCCTTACGCGAAATCCAATAGCAAACGACCAACACCAAACCTATCATCATTAGGGCCGTACTAAAAATGGGGGATAAAGTTCCGATTGTCAACTCTGATATGCCGAGTTTTTGTAAGGTAGAATTCATTATGAGCCCCATTGTTATGTTGGACAAAAAGAGTCCCAACGGAATGGCAATGAACAACCAAACCATGGATTGTAAAATATAGGAACCTATAATGTTGTTCTTGGTATATCCTATGCTTTTTAGAACACCTATTTGCTTGAAGTCTGAAAGGATATTGCTTGAAATCGTGGTTTTAATAATCAATATGGATATAATGAGAAGCACCATTCCAAATACCAGAAGTACCACACTCAAGATTTTGGAGAAACCGGAATAGGCTGTTTTAAAAACGGTATGCCGAAGGTCGATACCCGAATAATCGAATTCTTGACCGAACCTTTTCCAGACGGTGTCCAACGATTCAGGATTCCTAAATCGAATCCCTAAACTTCTATTTTTCAAATCTTGCATCGGCAGAAAAAACGACAACTCGCCTGGGGCTACCCATGCTCTTGTGGGATTAAACACATTGCTGAGATAGTGGGGGTCCACCACAAAGCCGCTGACCTCAACCTCATAAAAACCGCCCTGGGAAGGAATCCCCAGGGTATCTCCCAATTGAATGCCATGCATGGCCTCAAAGTGATAGGGTAACCAGATTTCCCCAATGTTGGGATGGCCCCTTGGCTTTCCCTTGATTATTTTTAGTTGGTCATAAACGGTATCTCCAACAATTCTTTCCGTTAGTTGAATATCCATGTCCAACTCGCGACCTTCGTATAGTATGTTCTTTGATTGTACGTAATAAGGTTGCAACGCCCCAACATGTGCTATCTCATCTTGTTGCCCAAACCATTCGGAGATTTCGTTGCCAAGCTCGTCATTGTCTTCGAGCAATAATAAAAGATGGGAGGCTTTCAGTGTTTCAAAGGTCATATCAAAGGGGCGTTCCAAAACCACAACCAATTGCAATGCCAACGAAATGCAAAATGAGGTCATCACCAATGCCCCCATGATTTGTAGGTATTGCCGAAGATTGGACCTAAATCGTTCCTTACCAATCAATACAATGCTTCGTATGGCCCCTACCCTGTTTACCATGAGTATTTTTTTAACAGGTTCAGCAGTGCCTCATATCGCTCCCCTTTTACCACATGTTCCCCAAAAATGAGGGAGTCAACAATCTTCCCATCGCGCATAAATACTATTAGGTCCCCATAGCAAGCTGATTTAGGATCATGGGTGACCATTATAATGGACTGATTTTTATGTTTTGCTTTTATCAGGGAATCCAAAACCTGGATGGACGTGGATGAGTTGAGGTTTCCGGTGGGTTCATCTGCCATGATAATATCCGGTTGGTTGATCATGGCCCTTACTATGGCACACCGCTGTTTTTGTCCCCCAGAGACTTCGCTGGGATATCTGTTCTTCAATGACACTATCCCCAATTGTTCCATAAGTGCATGCGCCCTTTCCTTTACCATTTTGCGGCTTTCCTTAGATAAATAGCCTGCAACCAATATGTTCTCTTTAAGTGTCAAACTCGATATAAGGTTATGGTCTTGGAAAACAAAGCCAACCTTGTTTCTTCGAAACAAGGACATCTTCCTTTCATTGGAGCTGTCCAGAGCAATGCCATCAATTTCGATAGTGCCTTCGGTAGGCTCGTCCATACCGCTCAACAAATACAAAAGGGTGGACTTGCCCGAACCCGAACTCCCCATAATCATGGTACACTTGCCTTTGGGTATTGCCAGGTTCAGTTGGTCAATGACCACCACCCCTTTATCCTTGGGGCCAAAAGCCTTTTTTAAACCTTTCGTCTCGATGATATTTGTCATTTTCCTGAGATTGTTATTAGGCAAATCAACTATATTCAATACCATAAATCGACCCAGCGTGTAAGATGCTACCAATACTGGAAATACCTATCCCACCGATATCATTTTCATCCAGGGAAGGACTACCTTTATGGTGATATGATAATGGCATACCTACACGCTGCCAGCGTTGGAATGGCAGTTTTTATAATCGCATTAATCCTGGGAAAAAGGGATAGAAGTGTTTCAGACCATTTATTGGTTCTGTGGTTATTAATATTGACGGTCAATTTTGTCTCTGTTTTTTTGCTCAATACGAAGCATGGCGATTTCGCTTTCTGGGAGCAATTGGTGCTGGAGTTCAGTGACGCTTCGATTTTTATTCATGGCCCAATTTTATATTTCTACACCTTATCATTGACAACGTTTTCATATGAGCTTCATCCCAGAATTGGGGTTCACGCCATTCCATTCTTAATTTCATTTTCCCTGCTTACGGTGCCCCTATTTTATAATGAGGTAGCTGATTTCAATCTAAGAAACGTGCTTCTGATATTGAAAATGTTGAGCTTGTTCATCTACATTACCATTGTGATACGCATCTTGTTGACCCATAAAAAGAAGGTCAATGACATCTTCTCCAACACCTTGGAAAAACACCTAACATGGCTATTCCTAGTAGCCTTAGGAATCTTGTGCCTGTGGACAATCGCCGTTGTAAGTCTTTTCTTTGATAGGGCCCTGAATGTAAGAATACCACAATATGGAGGACTGTTAATCAATATTGCCTCCTCCATTTTTATATTCGTTTTAGGGTATTTTGGGGTAAGGCAGCCTTCACTATTTATAGAGCATTCAAAAAAGGTATCGGATCATAAGCCGACAGCGAAACATACGCGGCCCAAATATCAAAAATCCGGTCTTACGGAAAAGGAGGTAATTGCTATCCATAAAAAGACCATTGAATACATGGAACGTGAGAAACCCTATTTGAATCCCGAACTGACTTTGTATTCCCTGGCAGAACAACTGCAAGTATTGCCCAACCATCTCTCACAAGTCATCAATACCAACGAGAAAAAGAATTTCTTTGATTTTGTGAATTCCTATCGGATACAAGAGGTAAAAAAATGTCTGGAATCCAATGAAAAAAGTCACCTCACCCTATTGGGAATTGCTTTTGAATGTGGGTTCAATTCCAAAGCCTCTTTTAACAGAACCTTCAAAAAAAGCGTAGGAATGACGCCATCAGAATTCAGAAAAAAAGTCCTTAACCAATAAATTCACCCAAAAGTTTGGACCTGCTGTAACTCGCTTATTTCCCTGTCATTTTTTTAGATCTACAAAATTGAAATTAATAATGATCCTTTTGTTTCAGTTCAGCTGCTCCCAAGTTTTGGTATACTTTCCTGTACCTGCGATGGGGATGATGAAGGTGGTATTGATTTTTCAATATCCGATGTAGTCAGAAACTGGACGGCAACAAAAGCAAATTTTGACATTCCTGGCACATCCCAACAAATAGATATTATTGCGGAAGGAGGAACGGTAACTCTCAATGACGAGCAAATGATAGTTTTACATTGGTCATTACCGAAAGTGGAGTGGCAAGCGATTCAACCACGGGGAGATTTGGCATTCGGTGAAGATCGTTGCCTATGCGATACGATGACGCCCCCAACGAACCAGAAAATTTACAGGGATCAGTGGTTGACGGAATTTTTACGATAGTTGGACCCGTTGAATACGACGTCAATCGAGATGGAAGTGATGATGAGGCATTTGTAATCTTAAGACTGGAACGGAACTGACCGAGATACTTTCGTTCTCAGACGCGTCCCCAATTGCCAATTCATTAAAATAATAACCAAATATTTGGGAAGTTAAAGGTATGGAACCTCCCTTTTTTTATGCATTTTTAATTAAAAGTTAAACTTTCTTTTGAGGAATTTTAATTCACTGAAAGTAAGTACTTTCGCCGGCTCTAAAATTGATGCAGTGGACTGTTTGGAGTTAAATCCCGCCAATGATTTTACGAAGTGGGAGAATATATATCTCAAAGAATTGCATGCCCTTGAGTTTAAGGAATCCTTGGGGAATATATTATTGTTCGAGGATGATTCCATTCGACTATGGAACCTAAAGCTAAACGCACGGGAGCGCATGCCCTTTCTAAGACACAATAAGAACTATTCCTGGATTTCCGAAAACAATGCTCTTCTAAAAAGTAGGTTTGGCAATGGCAGGATAAGCCTTATCCGTGTCAATGAGGGGGACACTCAATATATTGAAAACTCTGGGAAGGATTATATCAATGACTTGGAAAACCTTGGGCCTACTCCCGCAGTTTTTAAAGTATTGGAATACAAGCATGCCTTCCATCATCTTCTACCTATTCTCAACTAGTATCATGCCATAAACCTGGGCATTTTTCTTTTTTACTTTTTTTAGCTTCATATTTCAAAGCTTGCCTTTTATGGTTAATTTAAGGCATGAAGAATACCATTTCCTATAGAATTGCAGATTTTTTGAAGCGATATCCGCCCTTTTCCAACTTATTGGGGGTGCAACTTGAAACCCTTTCTGAGGAAGTTTCCATCATCTATAAAGAAAAGGGCCATACCATCTTTAGCATCGATGAATCTGCACACCCTCAATTCTATGTTGTGCACAAAGGTGCCGTGGCACTTTGGAACCTGGCTGAAAAATCGGTTTTAGATATTTGTGATGAGGGTGACATTTTTGGACTAAGACCTTTAATGGCGAACGAAAATTACCGCCTAACGGCAAAGACAGAGGAAGAAACCATTCTATATGCCATCCCCATTGAAAAGTTCAAACCGTACATCAGGGAAAATAGAAGGGTAGCCGATTTTTTGGTGGAAAGTTTCGCTTCCAACACCCGTAATCCCTATGATAAAAGTAATCGTGGGCAATTATTGGGCGATGTTGTTCCCTCCAGCACCAACCATAGTAATCAGCTACTAGACCTTCAACCCGTAGATTATTCCCAAAATATAGAATCCGTTTCGACGGAAACCACCATTAAAACCATTGCCCAAAGAATGACTTCCAAACGAATTGGGGCCATGCTCATTGAAAAAGATGGTCTCCCCATAGGGATAATAACTGATAAAGACCTCCGAAACCAAATTGCTACTGGAGAATATCCGATTACCTCAAAGGCAAAAAACATTATGTCGTCTCCGGTGATTACCTATCCTACCAAATTAACCCTGACCCAAGCGCAAATGGCCATGATGAAAAGTAACATCAGCCATTTGATATTAACCAAAGATGGAACGGTCAATACAAAAGCTGTCGGCATCTTGTCCAAGCATGATATTATGCTCTCCCTTGGCAATAATCCGGCGGCTTTGGTAAAGGCCGTTAAACGGTCAGCAACTGTTGAAGAAATCAAACCGCTTCGCAAAGGGGTCATGAACCTCCTTAGAGGGTATCTGGACCAACACATCCCTATGGCATTGACCTCAAAAATTATTTCAGAATTGAATGATGTCTGTATCAAAAGGACGGTAGAGCTTTCACTGCAACAAATGGATACTAAACCTCCTACCAAATTTGCTTGGTTGGCTATGGGAAGTCAAGGAAGAAGTGAGCAGTTATTGCATACCGACCAAGACAATGCCTTACTTTTTGAGGATGTACCGGATTCAGAATACGAGCAAACAAGGGGTTATTTTTTGGAGTTGGCCTCTTTAATTACCAAAGGTTTACATACTATTGGCTATGAGTTCTGTCCTGCCGATATGATGGGCTCCAACCCAAAATGGTGCCAGAGCCTTTCTGGGTTTAAGAAAATGACAACGACGTGGATTGCCAGTCCAGGTCCGGAAGAAGTACTTCTCTCTTCCATTTTCTTTGATTACAGCAGAGCCTATGGGGATAAAGAACTGGTGACTAAATTGTCAAAGCACATTTTCAATACAGTGGAAAAATATCCCATCTTTCTGAGCCATCTCGGGGGAAGTGCCCTCATGAATCCCTCGCCGACCGGTTTTTTCAGACAATTCTTGGTAGAACAGGATGGGGAACACAAAGACTTTTTTGACATAAAACAAAGGGCATTAATGCCATTGGTGGATGCGGCAAGGGTCTTGATACTTTCCAAGAATGTGCCCGATATAAGCAATACTTGGGAACGCTATGAAAAAATGGCCGAACTGGAACCCAATAACAAGGAACTCTTTTTAGCCTGTGGCTATGCCACCAAAGCCCTACTGCGGTTCAGGACCAAACAGGGCTTGTTGAATAAGGATTCCGGCCGATATATTAACTTGGAGGCGTTGAATAAGGAGGAAAAGATGAAACTAAAGCGGACCTTTAAGACCATAAAGGAAATACAAGAGGTTATCAACATTCGTTTTATGGTTTCCAGGGTACGATAATTTATGGCTTCAAAAAAAGTAACAACACCGGAATTTTGGAATGAGTACCACGCTTCATTTGAACAAGGGCTTCCATCCAGTGTAAAAGAGACCTCCTTTGTTGTTTTGGATACGGAAACCACGGGATTTGACCTAAAAAATGACCGTATTCTCAGTATTGGTGCGCTAAGAATTCAAGATGGTACCATTAAGGCCAAAGAGGCTTTTGAAGTGTTCTTGGACCAAACCACCTTTGACGGCAGAACTGTGGAAATCCATGGCATATTAAAAAAGGGTAAAACGACGAAAATTTCAGAAGTTGAAGGTCTTAAAGTTCTTCTCCACCTTTTGAAAAATGCTGTTTTAGTAGCCCATCATGTGGGCTTCGATGTGGGTATGATCAACGCTGCCCTAAAGCGCAATGGCCTGCCAAAACTGATGAACAAGGAGTTGGACACGGCTATCCTATACAATAAAATCCTTCCAAGGTCGAAAAGGAAAACGGAAGGGCATCATAGCTTGGATGAACTTTGCGCCCATTTCAATATTTCAAAAACCGATCGTCATACCGCCTTGGGCGATGCCTATATCACCGCAATAGCTTTTTTGAGAATTCTGGAAAAATTAAAACCTGTCTCCCTTGAAAAACTACTCAAAAAAGACAGGTTTTGGGAATTTTGGAAGTATTAAAGTGCGGCTTTCATAATTTCATCTACCACTTCCGGATTCAATAGCGTTGAAGTGTCCCCTAGATTGCTCGTATCCTTGGATGCAATTTTTCTAAGGATACGCCTCATAATCTTACCACTTCTGGTTTTTGGAAGACCAGAGGTAAACTGAATCTTATCCAATTTTGCTATCGGTCCAATATGCTCCGTAATCATTTGGTTGATTTCCTTTTTCAAATTGTCGCGATCTCTGGATTCACCTGTTTCCTTTAAGGTCACATAGCCGTATAGGGCGTTGCCTTTAATATCGTGCGGGAAACCAACGATGGCAGATTCCGCTACTGCGGGATGTTCATTGACGGCATCCTCTATGGGCGCCGTACCCAAATTATGGCCCGAAACAATAATGACATCATCAACCCGACCGGTTATTCGGTAGTATCCTACCTCATCCCGAAGCGCACCATCACCAGTAAAATACATATTGTCAAAGGCAGAAAAATAAGTGTCCTTATAACGTTGATGGTTCCCCCATATGGAACGCGCCATTGACGGCCATGGGAATTTGATGCACAATCTTCCATCTGCGGAATTGCCCTTTATCTCTTTTCCATTCTCATCCATCAACGCGGGTTGCACCCCTGGTAAGGGTAACGTAGCATATGTTGGTTTTGTAGGTGTGGAGAAAGGTATGGGTGAAATCAGAATACCGCCCGTCTCCGTTTGCCACCAAGTATCAACTATGGGACACTTCTTTTCACCTACATGGTCGTTATACCAGTGCCAGGCCTCTTCGTTTATAGGTTCTCCCACGGTACCCAAAACCTTAAGACTGGATAAATCATATTTGTTCACAAAATTGAGGTTTTCCTTGGCCAAAGCACGTATGGCAGTTGGCGCTGTGTAGAATTGTGTGATTTTATGTTTATGGACGATGTCCCAAAAACGTCCAAAATCAGGATAAGATGGTACGCCTTCAAACATTACCGTAGTGGCTCCATTAGCCAATGGTCCATATACAATATAGGAATGACCCGTAATCCAACCGATATCCGCTGTACACCAATACACATCATTCTCCCTATGCTGGAACACATTTTTAAAGGTATAGGCGGTATATACCATATACCCTCCTGTGGTGTGCAACATGCCCTTGGGCTTTCCGGTGGAACCTGAAGTATATAAAATAAACAAGGGGTCCTCAGCATCCATTACCTCGGGTGGATAATCCCCATAGGCTTTATCCAACAGAGGCTTCAACCACTCATCCCGCCCCTCTTCCATATGAATGTTGGAATTGATACGTTTGGCAACCAAAACACTTTCCACATCAGGGCAATCTTTTAAAGCATCATCCACAATACCCTTTAAATCAATGGTTTTTGCTCCACGATACGAACCATCCGAGGTAAGTACCATCTTGGCTCCACAGTCGTTGATTCTTGTGGAAAGTGCCGTGGAAGAAAAGCCTGCAAATACCACGGAATGTACTGCTCCGATTCGCGCACAAGCCAAAAGGGATACAGCCAATTCTGGAATCATGGGAAGATAGATCACCACCCTATCCCCCTTCTTAATTCCCTTTTCCGTCAACACATTGGCCATTTTGCATACCCGCTCCCTGAGTTCCTTGTAAGTTATATGTTGTGCCTCTTCATCAGGATTGTTTGGTTCAAATAATATGGCTGTCTTATCTCCACGAATATGAATATGACGATCAATACAGTTTTCAGTAATATTGAGTTTTGCTCCTTCAAACCATTTGATTTCGGGCTTTGAGAAATCCCAATCCAAGACCTTGTCCCATTTCTTTCTCCAAACAAAATGTTCTTCCGCAATTTCCTCCCAAAAGTTTTCCGGGTTCCTAACAGATTTTCTATAAACCTGAAAATACTCTTCCAAATGTTTTATGTGATAATTACTCATATGGCTTGTTGTTTTAAAATTCCTATGTTATTTGATATATAAGCTTGCCTTATTTCATCTACAATGGCGACATCATCAATTGTGGACGGAATGGGATATTCCGACTTATCAGCAATGTTCCTTAGCAGTTTTCGCAATATCTTCCCCGAACGTGTTTTAGGTAGCCTGTTGACCACAAGCAGCTGCTTGAAGGAAGCCACAGCACCTATTTCACGGCGCACATCCCGTATGACTTCCTTTTGTAGATCTTCTGGGGAAATATCGGTCCCGGACTTCAGCACTGCGAGACCAAGGGGCTTTTGTCCTTTTAAATCGCAATGAATTCCAAAGACCGCACATTCCGCAATCGCAGAATGTGAGGCCACTATTTCTTCCATTTCGGCAGTGGACAGTCGATGGCCGGCAACATTAATGATATCATCCACGCGACCTGTGATATAAACGTATCCCTCTTCATCTTTATAGCCCCCATCACCGGAGAAATAATAACCCGAAAACTTTTCCAAATACCCTGAAAAAAAGCGCTGTGGATTGTTCCATACATCCAAAAGACATCCCGGAGGTAAAGGAAGTTTAGCCAAAACATAGCCCTCTTCATTTACACCGCAAGGGTTTCCATCCTCTCCAATGATCTGAATATCGTATCCAAAAACGGGGAAGCCAGCCGATCCAGGTTTTACGGTTTGAAGCTCTACACCTACCATATTGGCCAACATGGGCCAACCTGATTCTGTTTGCCACCAATGATCGATTACGGGAACCCCTAATTTTTCCTGTGTCCACTCCAAAGTGGCCACATCACATCGTTCCCCAGCTAAAAATTGATACTCTAGGCAGCTTAAATCATATTTCTTCAACAGGAGGCCATTTGGGTCTTCCTTCTTAATGGCACGGATAGCAGTTGGCGCCGTAAACATTACCTTAACCCCATACTCAGAAATGACCCTCCAAAATGTGGAGGCATCAGGGGTTTTTATGGGCTTGCCTTCAAAGAGAACGGTCGTATTCCTGTTCAAAAGGGGAGCGTAGACGATATAACTATGTCCAACCACCCAGCCCACATCACTTGCTGCCCAGTAAACATCCCCTTCCTCAACTCCATATACATATTTCATGGAGGCCTTCAGTGCCGTGGCATAACCCCCGGTATCCCTAACAATGCCCTTAGGAGTTCCAGTAGTTCCCGATGTATAAAGGATATATAGGGGATGGGTAGATAATACCTGCATGGGGGATACGGATTCCGAACCTCTCACCAAGGTATCATAGTCCACATCATAATCCCTTTGGGGAATGTGTACCCCCAGTTTTCTATCAAAGATCACTACCCTCTCCGGTTTATGGCTCGCCAAAGTAATGGCTTCATCCACAAAGGGTTTGTATGGAATTATCTTTTGGACTTCGATGCCATTGGAAGCCGTAATGATGGCTTTTGGCTTACAATCATCAATACGAATGGCTAGCTCATGAGGAGCGAATCCACCAAAAACCACCGAATGGATGACCCCCAACCTAGCACACGCCAACATGGCATAAACGGCCTGTGGAATCATGGGCATGTATATGATTGCAGTATCTCCCTTCTGAAGACCCAACTTCCTAAGTCCGCCTGCAAGTTTGGAGACCTCAACCCCAAGTTGCAAATAGGTAATCTGCGCTTTGGTATCCGTCACTGGGGAATCATAATAAATGGCTACTTGGTCACCATAACCAGCTTCAATATGCCTATCAATACACAAATAACTCATGTTCAATTCCCCGTCGGGAAACCATTGGTTTGCTCCATTTAGGGCAGTATTCAATATTTCCGTTGGAAAACGGTTCCATGCCAATTCCTTGGCTTGTTCTTTCCAAAAGCCCTCTGCGTTTTGGATACTCTCCGAATAAAAATCTTTGTAGTTCATAATGGGTCAGGCTATCATTTTTTCAACATCGGTAATTATCTTTTTAATGGAAAAAGGTTTGGTCATATAACCATCGACGCCAAGTTCCAATCCCTTTTCCACATCGGCCACTTTATTTTTGGCCGATAGGAATATGACCTTGATCCGTTTCAATTCTTTGTTTTTGCGTAACGCTTTTAAGGTTTCGTACCCATCCATTTTCGGCATCATAATATCCAACAGAATAATATTGGGCACTTCCGCCATTGCTATTTCCAAAGCTTCGGTACCATCCCTAGCAATGAATACCTCAAAGTCTTTTTTTTTGAAGGCATACTCCAAGGACATCACAATGTTTGGTTCATCATCAACAATCAATATTTTTTTGCTCATTTTGCTTTTGGTATTGTAAACACTAGTCGCGCGCCCTCTTGAAATTCCAGTTCAGCCCAAATACTGCCTTTATGGCTTTCCACAATGCGTTTGCAAATAGCCAAACCGAAACCGCTTCCCTGGGGCTTTTTGGTATTCTGGTTCTTCGATTGATAGAATTTTTCAAATATGTAATTGTGGTCCTCTGACGGAATACCGCGTCCATTGTCCTCTACCGCTATGGCGATTTCTTTATCCCTTTCTTCCAAGAGGACCTTAATTACGCCTTTTTCCTTATCCGTAAACTTCAGGGAATTGGACAATAAATTGGTCAACACTTGAAGAATACGGTCTTCATCATAAAGTCCTTCGAGGTAATCAGATGCCTTAAATTCAACACTAACGCCACGTTTGGCGGCTATGTGTTCAATACCATCTATTGCTTTTTTGATGGTTAGGTTGATCTTGCGAGCTTGAATATCCAATTCGGTTCGATTGGAAGATAATTTTTCAAGATCAAGAATATTATGTATCAATTTGGCCAATCGATCCGTATCCTTACTAATGTTCTCCAAAAACTGTTGCCGAAGTTCTGACGGCATATCTTCATCCTCAAGAATCTCGGATGCCGCTTTTATGGAGGTTATTGGGGTTTTAAGTTCATGGGCCACGGTATCCAAAAACTCATCCTTGAGTTTATCCTGTAATCGTAATTCCTCATTGGCAGACTGTAGCTTAGTGGCCATTTGGGAGAGTTCTTCCGACTTTTCAATGAGTAGTCTGTTGTTTGCCTTGGTCTCCTTGTTCTCCTCCAAAATGTTCAAAACCTCTACCAAGCTAATTGGTTTTTCTTTGGATACGGATGCCAATAGTATTTTAGCAGAAGCACTCCCAATAGAACCTGTCAACAACTTTTCGGAGAAATTGATCAATCTGGAATCAGCCTTGTCCTCCTGATCGGAAATATTATACTTTTTATTGAATAAAGTCAATGCACGTTGGGTCCGATGTTCTCCCAAAAACCGATTGAGCAGTCTTTTAATATCCGCCACATAGGCCTCACCTTTCCAGATGAATGCCCCTTCTTGAAGATTTTCATAGTTTTCATGATGCACAAACATTTCAGCATAGTTGCGTTCGCGATAATTTCCTTTGGCCAATAAGGAAAGTCCAACGAACGCCAAGGAGTTGAAACTAAGGCTCCATAAAAAGGCATTACTTTCTGCAGTCAGGTAATTCAATCCAAACAACTGGGAAGGTTTTAGCCACTCAATCCCGAAAAGACCGTTCCCTACAAATTCCGAACCAGGGGCAACCATAGGCAGTAATAGCGTGTAAATGACAATCAGTAATCCCACAACAATCCCCACTTTGGCCGCAAAGGCGGTTCCCCTTCTCCAAAATAGTCCCAAAAAGAAGGAAGGCGCCAGTTGGGCAATGATGACAAAAGAAATCAAACCAATGGAATACAGCGAAAGTTGATTGGAGAATTGGACATAAAAAAAGTAAGCCACTATAATTAAAAGGAAAATGGCAATTCGCCTAATGGTTTTGATACGCTTGGCGTTTTCTTCAGGATTACCCTCGACCAATTTTTTTGTGAAACCGTAGGGTATGATGATGTTATTGCTCACCATTGTGGATAAGGCCAAGGTGGAAACCACAATCATTGAGATTACTGCAGAAAACCCTCCCATAAAAACCAACAGTGCTAAAAAGGCATTCCCCTCTTGTAAAGGGAGCAACAAGGAATAATAGTCATGGTTGACCGTTTCAGGAAGGTTGAGGTTGCCCGCCCAAGCAATGAAGATGACAAAAATGTTGAACAACAATAAATAGAGTGGAAAAAGCCAAATGGCCTTCTTTAAGTGGTTGATGTCCTGGTTCTCTACAACGGCCACATGAAACTGCCGGGGCAGCAGAAAAATGGCGAAAAATGAAAGGCATATGGTAAACATCCAATTAAATCCATTTTCCAAACCTCCGAAAGAACTTAGCTGTTTAAAATTTTCGGTCAAGGACGCCTTTTGGTATAGATCGGTGGTTCCATCGAAGAGAACATAGACCACAAAAATTCCAATGACCAAAAAGAATACCAGTTTTAGAACTGATTCGAAAGCAACTGTGGCCATAATTCCTCTTTTGCCTTGTGAAGCATCGGTGGATTGCGTGCCAAAAAAAGCCACAAAAATTGCAATGAGCAATGCGATGTAAAATGTGGAGTCGTCCCAAATACCTGTTGATACATAGCTATTCTCATCGGAGACCAAGGCAAAAGTTTCGGAAACCGCTTTTAACTGTAAAGACACATAGGGGATAACAGCCAAAAGACAAGCTAAGGTAACCAAAGCCCCCAAGAGTCTATTATTGCCATAACGTAGCGAAACAAAATCGGCAATGCTCGAAATTTTATGTTGTTTGGAAATTCTAATGATCTTCCGCATCAAAACGATCCAAAGGGGCAGGGCAATCACCGGACCCAGGTAGATGGCCAAAAAACTGATTCCAGACCTTGAAGCTATACCTACGCTGCCATAATAGGTCCAAGCGGTACAATAAATGGCTAAAGACAATACATATACGTAGGGGTTATTGACCAATTTACCCCTGTGCTGTTTTTCTGCCCAATAGGCCAAGAAAAAAAGAAGGGCCAGATAGACTACTATAATTAATATGAGCACATAATTACTCATAGAACTTTTTCAGAATGATATATGTGATGATAATGGAAAACAACCAGCTCAAAAAAATGAAGATATAAAAGGCGGGAAATCCCAAAACCTGAAAATCACCATCAAAAATGGAAATAAAGGGCACGTTCCATATAAAAAACAGGACAACGCCCAATACCACTAATTTTTGTTGATGTCGTTTCTTCATCTTCATATTAAGGTCTTCTTTAAAATTACGAAAACGGTGCGGCATATATATACCACACCGCTTTCTGTAACCAACTAAATATAATCAATGCGATGAGGCTTCACCTGCACCACTAGGGATTCTAATGTTCTCAACAATCTCCTGTACATCTTCGGGTGGCTCCTCGGTAAACTGGTTCACAACCAGTGCAACCAAGAAGTTCACTAGCATGGCTATGGTACCAAACCCTTCAGGGGAGATTCCAAACCACCAGCCGTCTTTCAATCCGGCAACTGCTGCCTTTCCACCATCGAATATTCCAAATTTAAACTTCAACATATAAAATAGCATCAGGGAAATACCTACAATCATACCCGCAATAGCACCCTTACTGTTCATTTTTTTATAGAATATTCCTAGGATAATGGCCGGGAAGAACGATGCCGCCGCAAGACCAAAGGCCAGAGCAACCACTGCCGCCACGAAACCTGGTGGGTTGATTCCAAAATATCCAGCAATTACAACGGCTACAGCAGCAGAAATACGTGCCGCCCATAGCTCTCCCTTCTCAGATAAATCGGGATTGAATACATTCTTGATCAAGTCATGGGATACGGAAGAGGAAATTACCAAAAGTAATCCCGCTGCTGTTGAAAGCGCTGCGGCCAATCCACCTGCTGCTATCAATCCAATGACCCATGCTGGCAAGTTTGCAATTTCTGGATTTGCCAATACCATAATATCACGGTCAACCTTCAATTCATTCACTTCTGGATTGGCAACATATTGAATCACGCCATCCCCATTCTTATCATCATGGCCTATTAAACCGGTGGTCTCCCAGTTCTTGAACCACTGGGGCATTTCGGCATATTCTTTATTGCTCACCGTTTCAATAAGGTTGGTTCTTGCAAAGACGGCAACTGCTGGTGCAGTGGTATAGAGGATGGCAATAAACAATAAGGCCAAACCAGCTGACTTTCTTGCATCTTTTACGCGCTTTACCGTAAAGAACCTTACAATAACGTGTGGTAAACCGGCGGTACCCACCATTAAAGCAAAGGTAATGGCAAATACATCAATCAGACTTTTGGAGCCGTTGGTATATTCGGCAAAGCCAAGTTCTGTCGAAAGGCCATCCAGTTTATCCAAAAGATAGGTTCCAGAGCCATCGGACAGTGTTCCGCCAAATCCTAGTTGTGGAATGGGATTGCCCGTCATTTGAATGGAAATAAAGATAGCGGGCACCATGAAGGCAAAAATCAATACGCAATACTGCGCCACCTGCGTGTAGGTAATCCCCTTCATACCTCCTAATACAGCATAAAAAAGTACAATGACCATTCCAATAATCACACCGGTATTGATATCTACCTCTAAGTAGCGGGAGAAAACAATACCTACACCCCTCATTTGTCCTGCCACATAGGTAAAGGAAACGATCAAAGCACAGATTACCGCTACAATACGCGCCGTTTTTGAATAATACCGCTCCCCAATAAAATCAGGTACCGTAAATTTTCCAAACTTTCTTAGATAGGGGGCCAACAACAGTGCCAAGAGTACATAACCCCCGGTCCAACCCATTAAGTACACAGCGCCATCGTAACCGGCGAAGGAGATGATACCCGCCATGGAGATGAATGAAGCCGCCGACATCCAGTCTGCCGCCGTGGCCATTCCGTTGGCCAAGGGGGAAACCCCACCACCGGCAACGTAAAACTCCTTTGTAGAACCGGCTCGCGACCATATTGCGATTCCTATGTAGAGACCGAAGCTCAGCAATACCAAGACATAGGTCCAAATTTGTACATCACTCATAATTACTTTCGTTTTTGGTTAGTTAGTCGACGTCGTAGCCGTATTTTTTATCCAGTTTGTTCATTAATCGCACGTAAACGAAAATCAAAATGACGAATACGTAAATAGCACCTTGCTGGGCGAACCAAAACCCGAGTTTGAACCCGCCTATTTTAATGTTGTTCAACGCATCTTTAAAGAGGATGCCCGCGCCGTAGGACACTGCAAACCAGATGACCAAAAGAATGACCAGGTACCTCAGATTCTCTTTCCAGTAGGCCGAAGCCTTTTCTTGTTTTTCTGACATAATTTGTTGGTTTATAAGAATATATGTGTTTGAATTCTAAATATATTAGTGGATTCCGCTCCGGCAACACCGATCGTACCAGTACTGTACTCAGCCGTAATTTTGGCAAAATGACCATTGATGAAGTAATTTAGGCCAAAGCCTACCTCGTTACTATTTTCCGGGGTAAAGTCCAGGTTTTGGGAATTATAGGTCACGTAGGGCATCAATTTGGCCTTTCTGAAAAGCAATCCCACTTGACCGTGAAGAATGGTTCCTGAGGAGGGCACCAAACCCCCGGTGTTAAACCCATCAGTATCTCCAAAATTGTAATTGTAAAAGGCGCCCAAGGCATTAATGGCGAGCTTATCATTTATTGGGGCATCATAGAAGGCATCCAGAGCAAAATGGGTAACCGACTCCCTTTCTTCCAGGGTGTTCACCGCCAATGCATCAGGATGGTGGAAAAAACCGGCGCCAACATTGAACACTTTTTTGGAACCCAAATAGGAACCTACAAAATAAGGGAGCTTATCGGACTCCTTGTCCAAGAGGTCATATTTAAAGTAACCTGCATAATTCCAAGTCCCTGTGCCCACACTGTTATCTACCTGATAGGTTGGGACAGCTCCCAAAGCTCCAATATTGTTTCTCGCATTGTTAATCGATACCCTATAGCCCAACTTGCCCAAGGTTCCTTTGGCGTAAATACCCAAATGACGGGCAAACTGGTCGCTGGTGGTTATATTATTCCAGGGGAACAATCGTGCATCACCGTTTCCTGACCCTGGGTTGTCCAAGGTCATCATATTAAGCGTGCTCTGATTGGAAAGTCTTGAGATCCCGTTCCAATAATGCAACCCGGAACCGATATATAATTTTTCGGGAACTACCATAAATTCCGCCCAAGCATCATGCAAAAACAACAAACTTCGCTGGTTGGCTGTTTGGGAATTTGGATTGGCCGTAAGATTTCCAGCACCCAAACTATTCAATCCAAAATGGGTCAATATCAAAAATCGAGGTGAAATCTGCGCATAGGCCAACATTCTTGACCTTCGAATGGAAAACTTGGGACCTTGTTGGCCCGACCGCCCCTCAAGCCACATTTGATGCCATAAAATGAACCGAATGTATTTACTGCCATCATCATTTAGATTAACCTTTAGTGGTTTGTAAGAATGATCTACCTCAGTGGTTTCATCCTGACCGTATGCAGCAGTTGTCATTAGAGTGGTCATTACTATGACCGCCAGAAGAGTTACTTTTTTCATTTTTAAGATGTTATTGGTTTGTTGCATGCCCAACGAACATCTTAAAAAAAAATTCTCAAAAAAAAGTTAATATACTTTATTGCTCAATTAATATACCTAATCCCTGAAACGTTCCCATTTTATAAGCATAAACTTATCCCCTAATTCAGTGACCAGCACCCCTGCCCCAGTAATATTTTCAGGTTTTTGGAAGTAGTCCTGCAATTCAATTTGGTTTAAGATTTTATATGTCGGGTGGTATTTTGAATTGTAAGGCCGCTTAATGTTATACTTACGGACCCAATTCATTACGGAAACATGGGAAACTCCAAGAATACGTTCGATCTCTCGATACGTTAACCCTTCCAAATAAAGTTGCAGCGCCTTATTTACGTAATAATCATCTATTTGTTTCCCCAACTTCCCAACCGTAAAGAAATAGCCGCAGGATTTGCACTTGTAGCGCTGTCGGTTCTTAATGATACCCGCTTTGGTAAATTTATTGGAAGAGCAATTTGGACAGGATTCCATTAGAGCTATATTATTTTAGCATAAATATATCAATTTAGCGTTAAACAAAATAATTGTTTAAATATACCTTCTTAACACTTAACAAATGATACAATTTTGGGATGTTCTTAGTAAGAGACGGAGGTCTTCCTTAAGGGTTTTTTAAATAAGAAGAAATATTCCCGACTATACGTTCGTGGATGTTGGATATTTCCGCTTTTTGAAAGGTTTCACCCATGATACTTTCGTAAAGTTCAATATAGCGTTCGGAAACCGATTCAATGTATTCATCGCTCATCTCTGGAACAGTTTGGCCTTCCAAACCTTGAAAACCTTTGGAAATAAGCCACTGCCGAACAAACTCTTTGGACAATTGTTTTTGGGGCTCTCCCCTATCCTGGCGCTCTTGGTAGCCTTCCGCATAAAAATATCTTGAGGAATCAGGCGTATGGATTTCATCAATTAAGACAATTTTACCGTCTTTGGTCTTACCAAACTCATACTTTGTATCGACCAGAATTAAACCTCGCTGTTTAGCGATCTTGGTTCCTCTCTGAAATAAAGCCCGAGTATATTTTTCCAAAACTTCATAGTCCGTTTCGGAAACAATCCCCCTTTTTAAAATGTCTTCACGGGATATATCTTCGTCATGGTCCCCCTTTTCCGCCTTGGTGGCTGGGGTAATGATAGGCTCAGGAAATCTATCGTTTTCCTTCATCCCCTCCGGCATAGGCACACCACAAAGCAATCTTTTGCCCGTTTTGTATTCCCTGGCAGCATGACCAGAAAGGTAGCCACGTATTACCATTTCTACCTTAAAGGGGTCACAAGCCTTACCCACAGCCACGTTGGGATCAGGTCTTGCCAATAGCCAATTGGGAACAATATCCTCGGTGGCCTTCATCATTTTGGTGGCTATTTGATTTAGAATCTGACCCTTAAAGGGAATGCCCTTCGGCATAACCACATCAAAGGCGGAAAGCCTATCGGTGGCCACCATTACCAAAACGTCGTTTTCCAGTGTGTAGACCTCGCGAACCTTTCCCCTATACACCGACTTTTGTCCTAAAAAGTTAAAATTGGTATGCATTAAGGTGTTTGACGCCATATTAATACTGGTTTTGGTGCTCAATATTCTTGTAGGCGTCAATCACCTTTTTCACTAGTCTATGGCGAATCACATCTTTATCATCCAAGTGGATAATGCTTATTCCCTTAACGTTCTTTAAAATCAATAGCGCCTCTTTAAGTCCTGAAATAACACGTCTTGGAAGATCAATTTGGCCTGGGTCCCCTGTCAACAAAAATTTGGCGTTCTTACCCATTCTTGTCAAAAACATCTTCATCTGGGCATGGGTGGTATTCTGGGCCTCATCCAGTATTACAAAGGCATTGTCCAATGTTCTTCCCCTCATAAAGGCCATTGGAGCAATCTGTATGGTTCCGTCCTCGATGTATTTTTCCAGTTTTTCGGGAGCTATCATATCCCGAAGCGCGTCATAAAGCGGCTGCATGTAAGGATCCAACTTTTCTTTCAAGTCTCCAGGAAGGAATCCAAGGTTCTCTCCTGCTTCCACCGCTGGTCTCGTCAAGATAATTCGACGTACTTGCTTTTCTTTCAACGCCTTTACGGCGAGTGCAACACCGGTATAGGTTTTTCCTGTTCCAGCTGGCCCAATGGCAAAAACCATATCGTTTTTGGCACAGGCGTCCACCATCCTTCTTTGATTGGCCGTTTGCGCTTTTATCAACCTTCCATTGACTCCATGCACCAACACCTCACCACTGGATTGGGATGATTGGTAATCCTCCTTGCCGTTACTGGTGAGTACCCGTTCAATGGCATTTTCGTCCAACGTATTGTACTTGGCAAAATGCTCGGTAATCATGTCAAAACGACGGTCAAACTCCTCCAGCATCTCTTCATCACCATAGACTTTTACCTTATTTCCCCTGGCTACTATTTTAAGTTTGGGAAAATACTTTTTAAGCAGTTCTATATTTTCATTTTGAAGTCCAAAAAATTCCCTTGGACTGATGTCAGTAAGTTCAATTATTAATTCGTTCAAAAAATCAATATTAGAAGTTAGTGGGGTTAGGAAGATTCCTTGTTGTCCTTTTATGTAAATTTACCAACAAACTTAACCAAAATTCATTTTTTAGCATCAAGAATTCTTTCAACAATCCTTTATGGCCATTATTACATTAACCACTGATTTTGGAACAAAAGACCATTTTGTGGCTGCCATTAAGGGAAGGATTCTCTCTGAGGTACCCGAAACCACCATTATTGATATTTCCCACAATATTTCTCCCTTTGATGTGCATGAATGTGCATACATACTTCAGTGCACGTATTCAGAATTTCCCAAAGCCAGTATTCATATTATAGGTTTGGAATCCGAATGGTCGCCTGAAAACGAACATATTCTTGCATTAATCAATGGACATTATTTCATTGGTGCAAATAATGGGGTGCTTTCTATAATCACCTCGGAAATAACGCCGGAAAAAGTAAATAAAATAGCATTGCCGAACGCAACACCCAGCCCCTTTCCCGAGCTTGAGGTATTCACCAAAGTGGCTTGCCATTTGGCTCGTGGTGGAAAAATGGAAGTGGTGAGCCAGCCATTTAATGGCTTAAAGGAAGTTAAATTAATAGCGCCAAGAGTGTCCAACAATGGGGGTACCATAGTAGGTAACGTTATTTACATTGACCATTACGGAAATGTGGTCACCAGTATTACCAAAACCCTTTTTGAAGCATATCGCAATGGTCGACGGTTTGAGGTAATGGCAAGAAGTCATAAGCTTACTGCCATTTTCAACACCTATTCCGAGCTCATTGATTTTGAACTCCCAAAAAATCAACGGAAAGGGCCCAGTGATTTTTTGGCCTTATTCAATTCTGCCGGTCACTTGGAACTATCCATTTTTAAAAGCGATTTAAAAACCGTTGGTGGGGCATCTTCCTTAATTGGCTTGAAGCACCAGGACATCATAACCATAAATTTTCTTTAAATGCTGATTAGAATCGTAAAATTGACGTTTAAAGAAGAAAATATTTCTAGCTTTGAAGCTTTATTTGAAGAGACAAAAGAGACCATTCGCAATTTTGAAGGATGTCAATTTTTGGAATTGTACCAGGACACGAAACATCCAAATGTTTTTTTTACCTACAGCAAATGGGAGGGGGAAATGAATCTTGAAGCCTATAGAAATTCTGAATTTTTCAAATCCGTTTGGGGACGCACCAAAAAACTATTTCTGGATAAGCCAGAGGCCTGGAGTGTCACCAATAAAGTTTCCTTAGCTTAATACTATGATGGCCATTTTTAAAAAGGAGCTGCATTCTTTTTTCAACGCTCCCATAGGTTATTTGATCTTACTGCTTTTCCTTCTCCTTAACGGATTGTTCCTATGGGTATTTAGGGGTAGCTTCAATATTTTCGATTATGGGTTTGCCGATCTGAGCAATTTTTTTCTACTGTTGCCCTGGGTGTTTCTTTTTTTGATTCCTGCCATTACCATGCGAAGCCTATCCGAGGAGCGAAAGCTTGGTACCTTGGAGCTGTTGTTGATTCGACCCATTTCCAAAACTAAGATCATATTGGGCAAGTTTTTAGGAGTAGTGGCCGTTGGTCTCATTGCATTGATTCCCACCATCGTTTATGTTTTTGCCATATCAGAATTGGGAATCACATCAGGGAATTATGATGTTGGCGTACTTATAGGTTCCTATTTCGGCACCATTTTTCTTTTGGCGCTTTACTGCAGTATTGGAATTTACGCCTCATCGTTATCGGACAATCAGATTTTCGCCTTTATTATGGGGGCCGCACTCTGTTTTCTAGTGTTCTATGGTCCAGAGGCCATTTCAACCTTGACTTCCGACGGAAGTGTACAACAACACATAAAAAGTTTCGGTGGCAAGGCGCATTTTGAGGATATTTCAAAAGGTGTACTAGATACAAGGAATATCATCTACTTTTTAAGCCTTACCGCTTTTTTCATATTTCTGGCCGTTTCCAGATTGTCCAATCAAAACACGTCCAAATGAAGAAAGGGCCGATCATATTTCTTGCATTTTTAGGATTGGTTATGGTCAACGTGGTCTCCAACTACGCCTTTAAGCGTTTTGATCTTACCAAAGATCAACGTTTTACTTTATCACAAAGAGCATTGGAAACCGCTTCAAATTTTAGTTCCCCAGTTGTCGTGGACGTTTTGTTGGATGGTGATCTACCAGGGGAGTTCGCGAGATTAAAAAAAGAGACTGTCCTGCTGTTAGAGCAATTTCAATCTGAAAACAAAAACATCATTTACAACTTGGTCGACCCATTGGAAGAACAGGAAACTAGGAATGAAACCATTGCCAACCTACAACAACTCGGTTTAAGACCGGCAAGCATCACTGTAGAAGAAAATGGAAAAACTACACAAGAACTAGTTTTTCCTTGGGCCATGGTCAACCACAAGAACAAAACCGTAAAGGTACCCTTGCTAAAAAACAAATTGGGCGCAACTTCAGAAAATAGAATCAACAACTCCATTCAAAATTTGGAATACGCATTTGCCGATGCTTTCAAAAAGCTACAAATAGGTCAAAAGAAAAAAATTGCCGTACTCAAGGGAAATGGGGAACTAGCGGACCTAAATATTGCAGATTTACTCACAAGTCTGCAAGAATACTACAATATAGGTGCCATTACATTGGACTCCACGGAAAAAGATGCCCAAAAGGTGTTAGATCAGCTTTCAGAATTTGATTTAGCGGTAATAGCCAAGCCCACTCAAACATTTACCGAAAAGGAAAAATATGTACTTGATCAATATATAGTAAAAGGTGGAAAATCGTTGTGGATGATCGATCAGGTTGCCATGGAACTTGATAGTCTTTTCAATGAAACAGGAAGCAATGTAGCCGTAAGAAAGGAGTTGAACCTGGATGATTTTTTCTTTAAATATGGAGTGCGCATCAATTCTGTCCTTGTCAATGACCTTTACAACACGCCTATTGTTCTTGCGAATGGCGAAGCAAATGAATCCCAATACAATCCATTGCCCTGGGTTTATCACCCTATGGTTTTTTCTAAGGATAACCATCCTACAAATAACAATATCGAGGCGATTCGATTGCAGTTCGCCAATACCATTGACACCTTGGCCAATGCCAACAGAAAAACGGTCCTTCTGCAATCCTCTCCCCTTTCCAAATTAGAAGGAGTTCCACAGCAAATTGGGTTGAACAAGCTAAATTCCCCACTGAACAAAGAGGATTATCCCCCTCATAGTGGTTTTCCATTGGCCGTATTGTTGGAAGGTAAGTTTTCATCTGCCTATTTGAATCGAATTAAGCCTATTCCTCTAAAGAATGCCCTTGAGAAAGGCGAGGAAAATAAAATGGTCGTCATCGCGGATGGTGATATCGCTAAAAATCAATTACAGCGCGGTAGACCTTTGGAATTGGGTTATGACAAATGGACCAGTAATTTCTACGGAAACAAGGAGTTTTTGGTCAATTGTATCAATTATTTGTTGGATGACAGTGGATTTATAAACATTAGGAGCAAAAATGTATCCATTCCCTTATTGGATGTAGAAAAGGTAGCAGAACACAAAACCAAGTGGCGCCTTTTAGCCATTGGGCTACCTGTCTTATTGGTCTTACTGGGTGGAATTGTTCAGACCTATTGGAGAAAAAGAAAATTTGCAGCCTAGTGTTAATAACTAAGTTTCCTTAGCCAACACTTTTAAAATATATTTGTCTTTAGCCGTTGATTAATTGGAATTTGGACGGCTTTCATCAACACCATACATTTAATGAAGTTTATTGTATCCAGTTCTTATTTGTTAAAGCAATTGCAAGTATTGGGGGGAGTCATTAACTCCAGTAATACTTTGCCCATTTTGGATAACTTTTTGTTTGACCTAAAACAACAACAACTTATGGTTTCCGCTTCCGATCTGGAAACCACAATGAGTTCCGTTTTACAGGTCGATTCAGAGTCTGAGGGTGTTATTGCCGTTCCCGCTCGGTTATTACTGGACACACTCAAGACATTTCCTGAACAGCCTTTGACCTTTGTGGTGGAGGACAATAATACCGTAGAGATCAGTTCAAACCACGGTAAATATGCTTTAGCTTATGCTGATGGAAACGAATTTCCAAAAGCGGTTGAATTGACCAACCCAAGCTCCACAATGGTTTTGGGTGATGTGCTTGCAACGGCTATTTCAAAAACCATATTTGCAGCCGGTAATGACGATTTACGACCTGTCATGAGCGGAGTATTCTTTCAGTTTTCCCCCGAAAATTTGACTTTCGTTTCAACGGACGCCCATAAACTGGTAAAATATACGCGAAGTGATATCAGTGCTACGGAAGTGGCTGAATTCATTATGCCCAAGAAACCGCTAAATCTTCTTAAAGGCATTTTGGCTGGCTCCGAATCCGATGTAAAAATTGAATATAACGAGAGTAATGCCAAGTTTTCTTTTGACGAAACAGAACTTATTTGTAGGCTTATCGATGGAAAATACCCTAACTACGAGGCAGTTATCCCCAAGGAAAACCCAAATAAATTGTCCATTTCCCGGAATCAATTTTTAAGCTCGGTAAGAAGGGTGTCCATTTTCTCCAATAAAACAACCCATCAAATACGCTTAAAAATTGCAGGAGCTGAGCTTAACATTTCAGCGGAGGATGTCGACTACAGCAATAAGGCAGAAGAACGTTTGAGCTGTTCTTACCAAGGTGATGATATGCAAATAGGGTTTAATTCCCGTTTCTTGGTAGAAATGTTGAACAATCTTTCTTCAGATGATGTGACCTTAGAAATGAGTTTACCAAATAGAGCTGGAATCTTGACCCCTTCCGATGGGTTGGATGAAGGGGAACAAGTAACCATGCTTGTAATGCCCGTTATGCTGAACAATTAATTCAGTTGAAGCAACAACTATCCTAAAGTTTTATCTCCAAAAGGGTATCCTTGAATTTCGATTTATAGAAATTTTATGGTCAAAAAGTAGGAAGGCGGTTCTTCATTTGATGCCTTTACAGCATTTACAATGGGAAGAACAAAGCCCAAAATACCTACCCCGATTAACGTAAGGATTCCCAAGCCTAAGAGCAAAATTGCCGGAATACTTAAAATAATATACAGCAAAAGGCTCAACTGTAGGTTAATGATGGATTTCCCGTGCTCGTCCATACCTTCCACATTCTTTCTTGACGTTAACCAGATGATCAGGGGTACCAAAAAACCACCAAATCCTGTGACGTAATGCAATAGCTGTGACAAGTGCGTTATGGCCAACAGCGTATTGTCTTTTCGTAAAGCGGTGTTATTAACTAATTCCATTTTTATAATTGATTGATGTATTAATATGTAGTGATTTCACCAAAATTGTTACACTAACACAGATAACCCCTGGTGTTAAGTTACGAGGCATATTTGATATTGAGAGGTACCAATAAAAGCAAAGAAACCGTTGAAAGTGAATTAGTTGTAAGAAGATTCAGTACCATTAGGCTCTTTCTCCTACAGTTGGTCAAGATATCTGAAAAATTGGCAATTCAACTAATATTATTTAGGACACGAGACTTTTAGATTAAAATTACTGATTATTAAACCTATACAATACTGAATTATGAAAAAATTTAATGCACTAGCAATTATTGCTGTTTTCGCTATGGTGGGTTGCGAAAACGAAGAAATTTCCACAACTTTAGAGCAAGTCGATACCGGTTTGGATACCGAATTAGTGGTTGAACAAGAAACCACCGCTGTAGAAGAAGAAATTGAAATTGAAGAGTTAGAAGCCATTCAAAGTCAATTTTTGAATGAAATTGAGAATTTGGATTTCTTAAAGTCTGAGAATTTAAGCTTAGCACCTCTCGATTTTGAGAATAGTGAGCTTGTATCCGAAGAAGATATGTCCTTAGGACACTACAAAAAGAAAAAAAGACGTAAAATTACTTCATTGTGTCTAGTAAAAGACGCGGATAGATGTCCGTTTTCAGATCGCCAACCCTCTGCCAACCTTTGGTGGCCTGAGAACGAAACTGATTTCTTTGTTCCTTCCGCATACTTTTCTTCCACCAAATATCACCGAATGATTTTTGTGACTTTCAATGACGGAACGGCCCTAATTAGAGGTACTACTTCAATGAATGACGGAAAGTGCAAAGTATATGTAAATGCATGGTTAAAAGACAAACGCACTTACGATGAATTTACGGCGATAGGTGGCGAATTTAAATTGGAACCAGGATGCGCATCACAGGAAGCCGTTCCAGGAGATTTACTTTATTACGAAATGGATTCTAAAAGAAGCTGGTTGTACTCTTGGGGAAGCGATTGTTTAGGTACTGGTTGCTTTGGATTGGAGCAACGCGGAGAGAATCTAAGGGGGCAGTTAGGACCAAACGGTGCTGGGTTTGATTCCAATATCGGTGCACATGGTTTCAGCAATTGGGGATGGATTATTGACAAACATACCCACGAACGTCTTTGGGTGATGGACTTTGACTTCAGGTTGAGATGTTGCCCTAGATATCATTAAAAAAAGGGATAGGTACCTAATCAATAAAAGGATACCTTCTCAATTTTAAACACCTAAGCTCCAGGATATTTATCCTGGGGCTTTTTTCATTTATATTCAGCCTTTACATTAAATTCACAATCCAGAATATTGAGTATTTTTGGCCGACTTAGTTACAATTTTTTCATCGATTTTCGAAACCTGAAAAACTTCGCAGTCAAAAAAAGGAAAAATGACGAATTCACTAGAATTGCAAAAAGCTTTAGCTTTTTGGAAAGAATTAAATCTTCCGTTTTAAAAGGATAGGTTCCGGTTAGTTTCAACTCCTTCAATTTAATTTGTATAAATTCAAAGTCCATTCCTATTTTTAACATCTTAGTTAAATTTCCAAAAGCGAACTGTTGCATGCGCCTTCCGATAAGCCTTGAAATTTCTTTTTTCCCATTCTTTACTGCTACTCTTTGCACTAATTTTCCTAAGGAAAGTATCATCTCGTGCATTGTACCCACAAGAGCCTTTTCCTTTTCGTAGTCGGTGGTTCTCATAATTGAATCAGGTGATTGGTAGTAAAAATGACACAACCAGTCAAAATAACCGACACTTTTTGCCTTCAAAAGTACTTGATAGGTGAACAAGACGTCCGCATTATTTTGATTGTCCTCAAAACTAAAATTATGATTAATTAAAAAGCTACGTTTAATTATGTACCACCACACTTCCACCCTATGACTGGGATTTGCCAATAAAAATTGTTCTCCATCTTGATATACTTTTGAAATTGGTAAATCATTGCATTCTACATCGCTTCCGGTAATTTCTTTTTTCGGAATGGATTTAAATCCAATGAAATCAAGATTTTTTTCAATAGCAAACTCCACAATAGTATTCAATCGATCACTTATCAGAGCATCGTCTACGTCCAAATTATAAATGTATTCGCCATTCGCCATTCCCAATAACTTATTCCTAGTATTAAAGAGTCCGTTATTCTGTTGAGTGAAAACCTTTATCTGATTGTGTTTTTTTTCAAACTCTTTTGCCTTTTCATAAGTATTGTCTGTTGAACCATCATCAATGACAATAACCTCGTAGTCATTGGGATTTAGATTTTGCCGCAAAATCCCGTTTAGGCCACGTTCAATATAAATTTCTCCGTTGTAAACGGGAATCAATATACTTAGCTTCATTTTTCTTACTCATTTCAAAGTCAAGAATACAACAATTTAATTCAATCTCGAATTATATTGCCCAGGTGTATTGATTGTTCTGTTAGAGGCACTATTTCAATTTGTAATTTTGTACTATGCTGCAGGAAGATACCATTGTTGCCCTGGCAACAGCACCAGGGATTGGAGCCATTGCCATAATTCGGCTATCCGGACCGGATGCCTTAGAGATTGTTTCCAAAAAGTTCAAACCTAATGGAAAGAAAAACTTAAGATCCCAAAAAAGCCATACCCTACATCTTGGCCATATTATTGAAAACAGCAATGTATTGGACAAGGTTTTGGTATCCATATTCAAAGGTCCCCATTCATATACAGGAGAAAATGTAGTTGAAATCTCATGCCACGGGTCGCCTTATATCCAACAGCAAATGATCCAATTGTTTTTACGGAATGGGTGTAGAATGGCTACACCCGGAGAGTTTACCCTTCGCGCCTTCCTTAATGGAAAAATGGACTTAAGCCAAGCTGAGGCCGTAGCTGACCTCATAGCAAGTGATAGCAAAGCGTCACATCAAATTGCGGTTCAACAGATGCGTGGCGGTTTTAGTAATGAAATCCAAAATTTAAGGGAGGAGCTCATGAATTTCGCATCGCTTATTGAATTGGAATTGGATTTTTCACAGGAGGATGTGGAATTTGCAGATAGACGACAATTCAATCGACTTCTGAATAAGATCACCGATGTTCTCGAAAGACTAATAGACTCTTTTGCCTTGGGCAATGTCATTAAAAATGGGATTCCCGTTGCCATAGTTGGGGAACCGAACGTAGGCAAATCCACCTTGTTGAACGTTTTGTTGAATGAAGAACGCGCAATTGTAAGTGAAATCGCCGGAACCACAAGGGATACGGTCGAGGATCAAATCTCCATTGAGGGAATCAATTTTCGTTTTATTGATACCGCTGGAATACGAGAGACCAAGGACAGCATAGAGAAAATAGGCATTGAGCGTTCCTTTGAAAAAATAGAACAAGCCGCCTTGGTGCTTTATTTGGTCGATGCAAAAAACTTCGCAAAAAAGGAAATAGAAGCGCTACAAGAAAAGTATCCTGAAAAGAAAATAGTGATCGTCGTCAATAAAATTGATGAATCATCTGAATCGAAATTGGAATCCCTGAAAAACGATATTTCCAACATCATTTTTATTTCTGCCAAAAATGGAGAGGGCATTCCTAATTTAAAAGGGCTTCTTTTGAAAATGACCAATGCAGGTGAATTGGGAAAAAATAACACTATAATAACCAATAATAGGCACTATGACTCCTTATTGAAAGCCTTAGAGGCCATTCAAAAAGTGAAAGAGGCCATGTGGGAAGGACTGGCCAGTGATTTAATGGCCATAGACATCCGTGAGGCACTGTTTCATTTGGGGGAAATCACGGGAAATGTAACAACCGATGATTTATTGGGAAATATATTTTCCAATTTTTGTATCGGAAAATAGATCCGTATAGGTGTCTACAGTATATTTGCTCTCCAATTCCAATCCATGCTATATTTTTTTTCCAAGAATAGATTTCTAGTGGATTTTCTAGAAGACATGGTGGACGTTCACAATCATATCCTTCCAGGGATTGATGATGGGGCAAATAGTGTTAGTGAGTCCATTGAAATGATTAGGGCATTCCAAGAGCTTGGCATTAACCAATTTATCTGTACTCCACATATCATGCATGACTACTATGACAATACCCCTGAGTCTGTTAGGGAGGCCTGTGATAAGTTGAAACTGGCGCTTAGAGAAGAAAATATTCACGGAATAGATTTAAAGTATGCTGCCGAACATATGATTGATGATGATTTTGAACGTAAGTTGGAAGAAAACCAAGTAATACGCTTAAATGAAAATCATCTCTTGATTGAAATGTCCTACTTACAACCGAGTATCAATTTTAACCAATCTGTCGAAAAAATTATAAAAAGGGGGATATTCCCAGTGTTCGCCCATCCAGAGCGCTATCAGTATTTAAATTCTGACCTAAAAAACTATGAAAAATTAAAGTCGCAAGGACTGAAGTTTCAACTGAACTTACTATCCCTGGGAGGGTATTATGGTGTTGATGTTCAGAAAGCTGCTTTGCAACTGTTAAAGCATAATTTATACGACTTTTTGGGAAGCGATGCCCACAACACGAGACATATACAGTCTTTAAAATCCATTAAACTTAAGGAGCGCTATGCAGCAAATCTAGTGTACTTGGCCCATAACAATAGAACATTGGTATAAAATCAATTTAACTAAAAACTTGATACCATTTCTTCTTTCTACCTCCGTATCCATAACCGTATTTTCCCTCATAACCCAAATTGGAGGACTTCACGCCATTTACAATAAAGGATAATCCTTTTAATTTGCCTTCTTTTTGTAACTGGATCGGAAATCCAACTATATTGGTTTCCGTAATCCCAGCTCTAGTGACGTAAAGGGTCTGATCGGCATTTTTGCTTATAAGTAGCGTGTCGGAAACCACCATCAGTGGAGCAGTATCAACAATGATGTAATCATATTTCGTTCTAACCGCTTCAAATAATTCATCTGTTCTTTCGCTCATCAATAATTCAGTGGGGTTAGGCGGAATGGTCCCTGCGAAAATTATGTCAATAGTTTGGTCGTTTACCAAGATTGAAGAAATAATTTCCTTTGGTTTCAAAGTTTCGTTGGACAAAAAATCTGTTAATCCCCTATTGTCCTTGTTCATAGCTGATTTTGCCAATTTGTCAACGTTCTTCCCTCTATAAAATTCATAGATTTTTGGATTTCTGATATCCGCACCCATTAGAAGAACTCTTTTACCGGCATTGGCATAAATCATGGACAGATTAAAGGAAACCAGCGTCTTACCCTCTCCTGGCACACTGGAGGTTATAAAAATGGTCTTTCCGTAATTTTCATTGACATCCCGCCGGGTTTTTAAGATAAAATCCAAGTTTGTTCTCAAAATTCTGAGGGATTCGGCCAAAACCGTTCGTTCATCGGTCTTTATTAAAGTGTCTTCTTTTTTAGAAATTTTGGGTAGTTCCGCCAGGACCGGAACATCGCCTGTCAGTTTTTCCAAATTGACTTTATTATGGATTTTGTTGTCCAAAACATCCCTGGCATACATTACGGAAAAGGGCACTAAAAGGCCAATAATAATGGAAGCCAAAAGCACAATTGTTTTCTTGGGAGAGACGGGAGCATTATTTAGAAGATAAGCCCTATCGATAACTTTTGACTTGGGTGATGCTGACGCGAATGTAATCTGCGACTCCTCACGTTTCTGTAACAAATAAAGATATAGGGACTCCGTTGTTTGTTGTTGGCGCGTGATATCGCGAAGTGCACGCTCATTTTTTGGGGCAGAATAGATTCTGGAATTGATTCTGGATAATTGATCGCTTAGACTATTAACTTGAAGTGATAGATTATTGGTAACACTGTTCAAACTTGATTTCATACTTCGCTTCAAACCATCCAACTGTTGGTCCAAATTAACGATGATTGGGTTTTTCTCATTTGAGCTTTCCAGAAGTCTTTTTCTCTCCAAGGCTAGTTCATTATATCGTGCGGTTGTGCTGGCAATCGTCTGATCTGCCAACCCTACATTGGCCGGAAGCAATTCATATCCATTTTGATTATCTACAAGTTCTTTCATGGAGGAAGCGATATCCAATTGCACTGTTGCGTTCTGTAATTCTTGTTGATTAACTGCTCCAATTTCTAAATTCACATTTGTTTGGGAGGTAATATCAGCTATTCCCCTGCCGGCCTTGAAGTCTTCGGCATTCTGGTCTACCGTTGATAAATTTCCGTATATATCGGCAATTCGATCATTGATAAAATTAGAGGTACGGTCGGCAATTGCCTTTTTATCATCAACAGCATTCTGGTTGTACTTGTCAATTAGAGTGTTGATGATATCCCTCCCCCTTTTTTTAATGGCGTCATTTAGGGCTATTGAAATTATATTGGAAAATTCATTTGTAGGTGTAATCAATATCTTCATTTGATAGTATGCTGCCATCTTTGCTAAAGGACTGACTTTAACTTCATAATTCCTCCCGCTATAGGATTTCATATCTAAATTCACATTAGGAGTAATAATCAAATCGCCCAAGGACGAGGGTATCGGTTTTCCAAAAGAATACGCTTTAAAAGCATCGTTCTCAATATTGGAAAATTCAAATTTGGTGTCCGAAATCAACCTGATGTAAAATTGATGTTCGGTTTTTTGAACAAGGGAATCCGGTCCCAAAAAGTTGATATTAAAAGGTGGGTTGTCATATAAGGCCGTATTCTTGATGTTACCGATAGCTATGATTCTTTTGTTTAATCCGAGTTCTTTGACCACCTCGATAAGGTTGGTTCTAGAGTTTAAGGATTCTATCTCATCCTGAACATTATTCCTAGTCCCGCCCAAAACACCTAAATCCGTGAATGCCCCTAGTTCTGAAGTTGAATTCTGATCCTCCAATATTTTTACCTTGGCACGGATGGCATACTCAGGCACCGTATACCGTATGTACAAAATGGCAAAGGCTATGGCAAGGATAACTGAAACTACAAACCATTTCCAATTCTTAACATATGGCTTGATCAGGTTACTTAAGTCAACATTATTATTTGGGCTTATTTGTTTTTCAATCTGCATGTTAAAACCCAATTTAATTCCGTGTGAGCAATAAAACAGTCGAGGTAATTAGCACCGAAGCAATGGAAACATAGATGGTAGCTCTTGCATCGAGAGAAGTTTCTTTGATGCCGGATTTGTTCGGTTCTACATAAACCACATCATTTTGGGTGAGATAATACACAGGCGACTTTATAATGTCTTTGGAGGTCAAATCAACACGGGTATATACTTTTGTGCCATTAAAATCCCGAATTACCAAGACATTGTTTCGAACACCTCGTAAGGTCAAATCACCCGCAAGGCCTAAAGCCTCCAAAATTGTTATTTGTTCTCCATTCACGGGGTACGTACCAGGTCTTAAAACTTCCCCCAAAACAGTCACCGTAAAATTGCGCAACCTTATATTTATGATAGGGTCTTTCAGGTAAACTGATAATCGATCTCTTAAAAGGACACGTACTTCGTCCGGGGAAAGTCCTTCAATTTTAAGTTTCCCAATCACTGGAAAATCGATTTCCCCTGCCTGATCTACTAAGTAATCAACTTGTTCAGCTCGAAAGCCTCCTTCAGAAGCACCTCTAAACAGGTTAAAGGGGACACTAGCCTCCGGATTCAATGAAGATACATGAATGGACACTAAATCATCAACTTTAAACTTCGAAACAAATGTATTGTCGTTGACCAAAGTTTCAAAATTTCCGGTATCCTGAAAATAGACCACATCTTTTCTGGAAGCGCAAGAAGAAAGTATAGCCAAAATACATACAAGCACTGCCCTAACGAATACTACCGAATCATTTTTTTTCATAAACCAAGGAATAAAACTTATTAATTTAATGCGCTGTGGGGTTGCTCTGATTGGAATTTTTGGTCCGCTCCAAAAGTAGCACTTTCTTTCCTATCCAATTCGCAAAATTTAGAGTTGTTTGATATAAACTCAGGAACAATATCTTTCATCAGCTTAACAGTATTTTCACCGAAAAACATATTGGCTATACAAAGCTCATCAATCAAAGATTTGAGTTTTCCATATTCCAATTCCCGAGTCTTGCCAATCTTAATTTTTTTGTGATAGGTAGGAAGTGTATTTTCTCCATTTGCCAAAAGCTCCTCATATAGTTTTTCTCCTGGCCTTAATCCTGTAATGGTAATATCTATATCCTCTGGATATCTTAAACCAGAAAGCTTGATCATGTTTTTGGCCAAATCGAAAATCTTGACGGACTCACCCATGTCAAAAATAAAAATCTCACCACCAACGCCCATGGAACCAGCCTCCAATACTAATTGGGAAGCTTCGGGAATAGTCATGAAATAGCGTGTAATCTCTTTATGGGTAAGTGTAAGCGGCCCACCTTTTTCAATCTGTTTCCTGAACAACGGAATGACTGAACCATTAGAACCTAAAACATTTCCGAATCTAGTAATAATATAACGAGTATCACTTTGTTTTTGAAGACAGCTCACATAAATTTCAGCGATACGCTTGCTGGCACCCATGATATTTGTTGGATTTACGGCTTTATCCGTTGAAACCAGCACAAACTTATCCACATTATGTTCCGTCGATAAGTCTGCAATAATTTTGGTTCCTGCAATATTTATCTTAATTGCCTCATAAGAATTCTGTTCCATTAGCGGAACATGCTTATATGCCGCTGCGTGGAATACCATATTGGGCTTGTACTCCTCAAAAAGATTATTCATTCTTTTCTTATCCCTTACATCTCCAACGACAGGAATAAAATTATGATAACCTTTTTGTTTTAACTCTTGTTGTAAATCATATAAAGCAGATTCTGCCTGGTCAATGATAATTAGGGATTTATACTTGAAATTACATATTTGCCTTACCAATTCACTCCCTATGGACCCTGCTCCCCCAGTAACCAAGATAACCTTGTTGTGCAATTCCTTTTCTATATTCAAATTATCCAAATCAATGGGTGCACGATTTAATAAATCCTCTATTTGAATGTTTTTAATCTGAGAAACCTTTAACTCGCCGTTGATCCAATCTTCAACTGGAGGCACAATTTTAACTACCACGGGGAAATCCATCAATCCTTCCACCAATTCCTTTAGCCTTGAGCTCGAAATGGTTTGAATACAAAAAATGATTTCAGAGATGTCTCTCTTGACAATGAAGGCTTCGGTTAGTACATCAGGAGAATACACACTAACACCGTTAATGACCTTGCCAATTTTCTTTTTGTCATTATCAACAAATCCAACAACCTTAACATTGTTCTTAGATAGATTTATTATAGCATTATATGTTAGTATCCCTGATTCACCAGCACCATAAATAACAATATTCTTTGAGGACCGTGGGCGATTTTCATTTAGTACATTCAGGTAAAATACCTTAAAAACGTATCTAGAGGCTACCATCATTACGAAACTAATAAGACTATTGATGATAATTATGGACAATGGAATTGTAAAACTTCTTTCCATCCCAAAAGATCGATACGCCAAAACAATAAATATGGTCAAAATACTTGTAAGGCATATGGCATTGAAAATGTTGTAAACATCTTTTATGCCCGTATGTCTGATTACGCCCTTATACGAACCAATAATTAAAAATGAAAAAAGAGCAACGATAGCAACAAGTGGTACTTGTATCAATAGGTTTTCTACCTCGAAATTAAAAGTGAGATTAAACCTTATAAAGTAGGAAAGCACAAAAGCAATACATACAATAACCACATCGATAGCCAAGACTAACCACTTAGAGGCATATCTTTCTACAGTATTGGTTAAGTAACTTTGTATCATTGAACAGCTTTTTTTAGGGTTTGGGCAGTACGCTCTAAATCTATTGGGCTCAAGTTGGAACCACTTGGCAAACAAAGTCCTCTATGGAACAATGCTTCCGAGGTCCCATCGACAAACGCAGTGTTCTTTTCAAATACGGGCTGTAAATGCATTGGTTTCCACAAAGGTCGCGATTCTATGTTTTCATCCAACAACGCAGCTCTAACCTTTTCTCTTACCGCATAACTATCAAATAAAAGACAACTTAACCATCTGTTTGAAAACATCCCTTTCGGCTCAGGAAGAAAAGACAAGCCGGTTATACCACTAAGCTCGTCATGGTAATAGCTGTAGTTCCTTCTCCTTGCTTCTACCCTTTCGTCCAAGACCTCCATTTGTCCCCTTCCAATACCGGCCAATACATTGCTCATGCGATAATTATGCCCTATCTCAGAATGTTGATAATGTGGGGCGTTATCCCTAGCCTGGGTGGCCAAAAAAACAGCTTTTTCCTTTTTGTTTATGTCCTTGGATACCAATGCACCCCCTCCAGAGGTTGTAATGATTTTATTGCCATTGAAGGAAAGTACGGCAATATCACCAAAAGTACCACAGTGTTGACCCGCCCAAGTGCTTCCCAAGGCCTCAGCACTATCTTCCAATATGGGAATGTCGTATTTTTGGCCTATGGCATGTATTTCTCCTACTTTGTATGGCATTCCATATAAATGGACCGCAATTATTGCCTTGGGTTTGCGACCCTCTTCCAAACGCTGAAGTATGGCCATCTCCAAAAGCTCGGGTGACATATTCCAAGTTTCCAATTCACTGTCAATGAAAATGGGTCGAGCGCCCAAATAAGTAATAGGGTTGGCGGAGGCCGAAAAAGTAAAACTTTGACACAACACCTCATCTCCTGGACCAACATTCAACAACTTCAGTCCAAGATGTATGGCCGCTGTGCCAGAGCTCAGGGCTGCCACATGTGTGCCATTTCCTAAATACTCCTCAATTGCCTTCTCAAATCCGGTAACATTAGGACCAAGAGGTGCAATCCAATTGGTCCTAAAAGCTTCTTCCACAAATCTTTTTTCGTTGCTTCCCATGTGGGGGGAGGAAAGCCAAATCTTAGTTAGTGTCTCCACAAGGTTAAATTTCAGTAAGATTCAAATACAATACAGAGCCAAATTAGCTATAGTTTTTTGGCCCAAGTCAAAAATTTGACATAATTCGATTAATACCAAAAAAATATCGGTTAAAGGGCTTTTCCGAGCTAAACAAATAGAGTTGAAGTCCCTTATTCGACAGCTAACCATCTTGTCGCCTTAAAAATTCATTTATCGACAATATTTTGTTATATGCAGAGTAATTTACTAATCTTTGCACCCTCAATGAATAAAATCATTTCATGAAAAAAATCACGGAAATTTGCTGCGTCGGAGCAGGGTATGTGGGAGGACCTACCATGGCGGTTATTGCAAATCAATGTCCTGAAATCAACGTTACCGTAGTTGATATCAATCAAAAGCGTATTGATGACTGGAACGATGAAAACCTTGATAATCTTCCCATATATGAACCTGGACTTAAAGAGATCGTCGCAGAGAATAGAAATAAAAATCTTTTCTTCTCAACGGAAGTTGATAAGGCCATTGATAAGGCCCAAATGATTTTTATATCCGTTAATACACCGACAAAGACGTATGGTAAGGGAAAAGGTCAGGCCGCAGATTTAAAATATATAGAACTGTGTGCAAGAAATATTGCTGAAGTAGCTAAAGATAACAAAATAGTAGTTGAAAAGTCTACCTTGCCGGTAAGAACGGCGCAGGCTATAAAAAGTATATTGGACAATACAAGCAATGGTGTAGATTTTGAGATCCTTTCCAATCCTGAGTTTTTGGCTGAAGGAACAGCAATTGATGACCTTCTTAACGCAGATAGGGTCTTGATCGGTGGTGATGACACTCCATCGGGTCAAGAAGCTAAAGATGCACTAAGCGGGATATATGAGAATTGGATTCCTAAGGAAAAAATATTGCAAACCAATGTGTGGTCTTCAGAATTATCAAAATTGGTCGCCAATGCATTCTTGGCCCAAAGGGTCTCTTCGATCAACTCCATTTCCGCGCTTTGTGAAAAGACCGACGCCAATGTTCAGGAAGTATCGAGGGCCATTGGTTTTGATAGCCGAATAGGCCCAAAATTTTTGCAAGCCTCAGTTGGTTTTGGCGGTTCCTGTTTTCAGAAAGACATCCTTAATCTTGTATACATCGCTCGAAGCTATGGATTGATGGAAGTGGCAGATTACTGGGAACAGGTGATTATTATGAACGATTACCAAAAACGCCGTTTTGCGGAGAATATAGTAACAACACTTTACAACACCGTATCCGGAAAAAAAATTGTTATGTACGGTTGGGCCTTTAAAAAGGACACCAATGATACCCGGGAATCCGCCGCCATTTACGTTGCCGATGCGCTGTTGGATGAGAAAGCGGAGATTGTGGTGTATGACCCCAAAGTATCAGAAGAACAGATATATGCAGATCTTGAATACCTAGGAAGTCGAGATTTTAGCGAGACAAGAGAATTGTTAAAAGTTGTTAATGACCCAATTAAAGCAACGGAACAGTCCCATGCCGTAGCTATAATGACGGAATGGGATGAGTTTAAAACGTTGGATTGGGAAAAAGTCTTTGAAAATATGTTAAAACCTGCTTTCCTTTTTGACGGCCGACGCCTGTTGGAAACCCAAAAAATAAAGGATATAGGGTTTAAATATTACAAAATAGGGCAATCATGAAGATTTTGGTGACAGGGGCAGCGGGTTTTATCGGTTTCCATGTCTGCAAAAGCCTCTTGGAAAAAGAACATCAGGTAGTAGGCCTTGATAACATCAATAATTATTACGACACCAAGCTGAAATTTGACAGACTTAATGAACTTGGTATCCCGGAAGAGAAGGCAAGGAATCAAAATTTACCGGTACAAAGCGCAACGCATACCAATTTTCGTTTTGTGAGAATGGCGCTGGAAGATCGCACGAATCTTCCCGAACTTTTCAAAACCGAATCGTTTGATGTCGTCTGCAACTTGGCAGCACAGGCAGGCGTGCGTTACAGCCTAGAAAATCCTGAGGCCTACATTGATAGCAATATTGTTGGATTTCTTAACATTTTGGAATGTTGCCGGCATTCCAAAATCAAACATTTGGTTTATGCGAGCAGCTCAAGCGTTTATGGAACAAATAAAAAAGTCCCTTTCGAAACCAATGATCGGGTGGACCATCCAGTTAGTTTATACGCCGCCTCCAAAAAGAGTAATGAATTAATGGCCCATACCTATAGTCATTTGTTCAATCTGCCCACTACGGGGCTGCGTTTTTTTACAGTATACGGTCCATGGGGAAGACCGGACATGGCCATGTTTCTTTTCACCGATGCCATTTTAAATGATAGACCTATTGAAGTCTTTAATCACGGAGAACTTGAGCGTGATTTCACCTATATTGATGATATTGTGGAAGGAGTTACAAAAATCATTGAAACGGATACAGTAGACCAAAAAACGGCCATACCCTATAAACTTTACAACATAGGAAACAACCAATCAGTCAAACTCATGGATTTTATTCAATCCATTGAAGAATGTCTTGGAATCGAGGCAAAAAAAGAGATGCTACCCATGCAACCTGGAGATGTTATTAGAACCTGGGCAGATGTAAATGAATTAATCTCGGACTATGGCTACAAGCCAAACACGCCCGTAAAGAAGGGTATAGCGCATTTTATAGATTGGTATAAAAACTATTATTAAACATGTTATTTTGGATTATACACTTGAAATTGGCCTAAGACTATTATTCATCGCTCTATTTAACTATGGTAGACGAAAAAAATAACCGAACATCCTTATAGAATAAGAAGGACTAAGGGAATTAATTGGCGCAAATATGTAACGAATATCGTTAAATATCTTTGATAGAATTACATTAACCCCTGGTGTATTTAGGGAATTTTTCCCGATTTATTCAGGGATTGGATTGAGAAGTGGATTCATTTTTGAATCCTGAGTTAAACGTTTCTTCCCTTTGAAAATATTTTAGACTAGAACTTTGCAAGAATATTGTTGTAAATGCACGAAGGGTTACATTAATCTTATTTAATATACCATCTAGCGAATTTGGATTATTTAAAAATCAAAAAATCGCATCTTTACAGCTTATTTCATATAGACAAAAAAATGGATATTTCATCATTAAATTTTAATTCCAAATATAAGGTTTTAGTAACGGGAGGGGCTGGCTTTATAGGTTCTAACCTTTGCGAATCCTTGCTCAAGAACGGCAATACCGTGATTTGTTTGGACAATTTTTCCACTGGAAAAAAAGAAAACATAAATAGATTTTTTTTGAATGAAAGGTTTGCATTCATCGAAGGAGACATTCGCAAGTTGGAAGACTGCCAATTGGCCTGTAAAAATGTAGATTACATATTACATCAAGCTGCTTTGGGTTCCGTTCCGAGGTCGATAAAGGATCCAATTACCAGTAACAATGTTAATGTTTCAGGTTTTCTTAATATGTTGGTCGCGGCGCGTGATGCCAAGGTAAAACGTTTTGTCTATGCAGCAAGTTCATCCACTTATGGTGACTCTGAAACCATGCCCAAGATAGAAGATGTAATTGGCAAACCTCTTTCACCTTACGCCATCACAAAATATGTCAATGAACTGTATGCTGAAATCTTTTCCAGAACATACCATATGGAAACCATAGGACTGCGCTACTTTAATGTCTTTGGCAGAAAACAAGATCCAAATGGAGCCTATGCAGCAGTTATTCCCAAATTTGTAATTCAATTAATGAAACATCAATCCCCTACAATCAATGGGGATGGGTCCTATTCACGCGATTTCACCTACATCGATAATGTAATTGAGATGAATATAAGAGCGCTACTTACTACTAATGAAGATGCAGTAAACACAATATATAATGTGGCTTATGGGGAACGAACAACCTTAAACGAATTGGTAAGTCTATTAAAAAAATATCTGAGCGAATACGACAGTGGTATTGAAAATATTGAAGTAAACTATGGTCCTAACCGTCAAGGTGATGTGCCTCATTCCCTGGCTTCTGTTGAAAAGGCAAAAACACGCTTAGGCTATGCACCAAAATATGATATCACGAAAGGTCTTAAGGAGGCGGTGGATTGGTATTGGAAAAACTTAAAGGTAAAACAACTATAAAACTTCCTTAACGTTGTAGGGTTACGACATTTCCGAAAGTAGTAACCAGTATAGTCTGGGAATTGAATACCTCCAATTTGGTAAGAAAGTTAAACAACAAAATTATGAATGATATAAAAATTGCCATTATCGGCTTGGGCTACGTAGGCCTACCACTTGCAAGGTTGTTCGCAGTCAAATACCCTGTCATAGGCTTTGATATTGATGCAGGTAGGGTATCCGAACTTCAATCAGGAACAGATAGAACCCTTGAGGTAGAGGATAGTATTTTACAAGCAGTAATACAGGATAGCCCCGATATGAAAACAGGATTGTTTTGTACCAATGACTTGGAAAATATAAAGGATTGCAACATCTATATCGTTACAGTTCCTACACCCGTGGATAGTACCAACAGACCCATTTTGACACCTTTGTACAAATCCAGTGAAACGGTGGGTCAAGTATTAAAAAAAGGAGACATTGTCATATATGAATCCACTGTTTATCCAGGTGTTACCGAGGAGGAATGTGTGCCAGTTCTTGAAAAAATCAGCGGCTTAAAGTTCAATGAAGATTTTTTTGTGGGATATTCCCCTGAACGAATCAACCCGGGAGATAAGGAACATACTGTAGAAAAAATATTAAAGGTTACCTCGGGCTCTACTCCTGAAATAGGTCGGCTGGTGAACGATTTGTATGCTTCCGTAATTACTGCCGGAACCCATTTAGCCCCATCCATCAAAGTAGCGGAGGCGGCCAAAGTGATTGAAAATTCCCAACGGGATATCAATATTGCCTTTGTTAATGAACTGGCTAAAATTTTTAATTTAATGGGAATTGACACCCACGCAGTTCTGGAAGCGGCAGGTACCAAATGGAATTTTCTACCCTTTAAACCTGGGCTGGTAGGGGGTCATTGCATTGGGGTAGACCCCTATTACTTGGCACAAAAGGCCCAAGAATTTGGCTATCATCCCGAAATCATTCTAACAGGAAGGCGAATGAATGACGGTATGGGAAAGTATGTATCATCTGAAGTCATAAAATTGATGGTGAAAAATGATATCAAAGTAAAAGGTTCTGAAATACTGGTCTTGGGTATAACCTTTAAGGAAAACTGCCCAGATGTTCGCAATACAAAGGCCGTGGATGTAATCAACAACTTAAAAAGTTATGGAACAGAGGTTACCGTATTTGATCCATGGGCCTCTCCATCCGAGGTAAAACATGAATATGGTATGGATACTACCAGAGAAATACCAAAAAGTAAATTCGATGCCATTGTACTTGCCGTTGCCCATCAAGAGTTTTTGCAGTTGAACTTAAGGGATTTACTAAAAGAAACAGGCGTCCTTTACGATGTAAAAGGGATCATAAAAGAACGTGTGGATGCCAGACTTTGATATCTAAAACAATAAACTAAAAAATCCCAACGGAATCGTCAGGATTTTTATTTGTTTTGCCTAATGCTCATGAACCGTTCGAGCCAATTCCCGCTGGGACTCAATCCTAGGGCTTAAATCTTCATTACTATTATTCTTCCAATAGCACACATTATTGAGATTGTGGATTAAACCCAAAGGTCTATCGGAAAAATTGTACATCCTATGGAGGTGTAATCTTATAAGTGCTTATTGCTAGAAAAAAACCAGTCCAGTACCCTGCTATTTTCTTCTTGCTTCTATATCTTATTTATCTATTGGGATCCATTTCTTCATAACTTCCGTTTGGCCCTACCCATATTTTATAGTTGTCGTAATAAACATTTCCCTGTGGTGAAAAGGAATCACTCCAATAAGTACCTATATTACCGGTCATGCCGAGCCTTATTTCACCACCTCGCCTTTCATAACGATATATGGTAGTTCCGACATGGTCAACAACTTTGTTGCCATTGACCCATATTTCGATAAAACCATCGCTTCTAGGATCATAACCGAAAACTTCGGAAAGGGCTGAAGTGTCGGGTCCTGTATAATTTGCCCCAAAAGCTGCTTTGTAATGTATCACCACATCATTCCATGCACGAAATTTATAGTCGGAAAAATGGCTTGAGGTATTTGTACCTGCTCCGTTCCAAGTTCCCAAAGATTCTCTTGTTTGGTCTACAGAGTTAACATCAGTAGCAAGGCTAAAATATATATCTCCAGTATCATTATCCTGCCTCATAGAAATTGAGTTAACTGTGGAGCTACCGCCAGGTGCTAAGTTCCTGTTTTGCATCAACATCCTAGAGTCAGGCAGGGAATCCTGCACATAAAATGAAAAACCAATCCAATGTTCACCGAACGGTAACGATACATCTCTTCCAATTTCATTTCTTGTAAGGTTGTTGTTATACTGACCAAGCCATATAGCCGTTCCAGTACCATTACGCCCAGCCTTTAGCGGTGAATCTGGATGGTCGGTCGTTCTTGGTTCACCATGGTCGACTTCGAATTGGTTTACCTCTGTAGGATTAGCACCATTGGCTCCCCATTGGTTATACCCGTAAGTCGCAAATTCAAAGTCCGCAAAAAATGTTACTTGTGCTGGTTGTCCCGGAATTCTGGGATTAGAAGTATCCCCGATAATTTCCATGGTGATATTATCGATCTCAAACGTATCACCAACGTCTCTTCCACCTATATTTATATCGTTACCACCATTGCTAACATTGCCATCAAAATCAACAGTATAGGTTGTCCAAGTGTCTGTAATAACTTGATCAAAAGCTGAGTTGAACCTTTGCCCGATTTGAAGCTCTCCACTACCGCTAGTTTGCCTGGCATCAAAAGTCATTCTGAATCTCCGAGTAGCGTAGTACTGTTCGTTCAACACATTGGTGTATAGAGCGGACCAATTGTATTCAATGTTACCTATGGAACCGTTGGCGACGATGGTTAGAACACCTCCTGAAACAGTACTCCCGTTTAACAAATCCCATTCATCTGAATTTTCAAAAGTTCCATTCAGTAATAAATTAACACCACTATCTTTAGAAGTTGGTGTTGTTGACTCATTTTCCTCGTCTTCACTACTTTCATCAGTACCGTCAGTATCGTCAGTACCATCACCATCGGCATTTTCTATAGGCTCTGTTTCAATGTCTGAGAGGACATACTCGTTAAATAAATCTGAATCCTTACTACAAGAAATTAGTAATATAAAACTGCAAATAAAGCATAACAATACTAAGGAATTGTGAATATAAGATTTCATAGGGTTAAATAGATTAAGTTACTTGACAAGTAAATTCGGGTTATAAAAATATTTTAATTTCAATAATTATCGGCAAATGGCATCAGTTTTTCGACGAAATACCCATTTGACACCAAACCTTTTACGCAACGAACCATGTTTTTGGATTTCACCGTTTTTTTTATTCGATGAAATACACTGTTTTTTAACAAATCGTTTAGGTTTCAACGAAGAAATAACCAATTCCGATGAACCCTATACAGCTATCATTACTGATCAATCATAGTTGGTAGCGTATTAAACTCTTGCAGGTATGCAATACCAAACAACTTTGGGAATTTTGGACCAAGAAAAATGTCTGCCTAGGGCGTCGACTGTTGAAAGTAAGATAGTATTAACTCAAAGGCTTACGGAAGTAGATTAATGCCAAAAAACATTAATAATTAACTACCACCATAATAAACGACAATAATTCCTCGGTCTTTAAATGGCCTCATTACCATTGGGAAATCCAAATTTCATGCAAAGGATGTACGGATAAATAGTAGATTTTAACTAACCCTCATGAAAGAAGAAATGTTCAGAACAATCTATCGTACTTATCTTTAGAAAGTTTACAAAAGGTTTCAAAATGGAATTTATTAAAACAACCTCCATCTTAGCTATCGAGTTTAAGCTCCAAGGTACTTTTCCTTTGATAAGATTAAAACCGCGCAAGGGCAATCTAGTTCTATGGATTTGTCCACTACCTTTTTTAACAAAGAATCGTCAACTCCTTATATTTTTTTTCAATTCTTTCTCGGTTAGTGGATGAAATAAATTGTATCACCACCTTATATAGCTGTTCAAGAGAATCAATTATCGTATCAAAACCTGTTAGTGCTGGCTTCTCATAAAAGCCTAGGCGAAATTATTGGCTGTATGCACATAATTCGACCCTTACAATTGCCCCCATTTTGTATTGATACAATTGTATCCTAGCCAAAAATGACCTCCTCCCAACACAATAAAAATCAAGGTATCTCAGTTTTGGATAGAATTAATATAGCACAACCAATGTAGCCCTAACTTTTTCTTAAATTTCCGAAAGATTCTTCGAACTTCACAGAATACGGCTCGCTGTGTTATGTTTAAGAAAAATGTTAGAAACTATAAACTGATAAATCAATGCTGTTCAATTCAATAGACTTCGCGATTTTTTTGCCAATAGTTTTTGCACTTTATTGGTTACTTGCAAATAAACACCTAAAACTACAAAATGCTCTTATAGTTGCTGCAAGTTACTTATTCTACGGTTGGTGGGATTGGCGATTTTTGTCACTAATTTTATTCAGTACCATTGTTGACTTTACCATTGGACAAAAACTAAGAAATGAAGAAAATCAACTTACAAGAAAAGCTTTATTATGGACAAGTATTTTGGTCAACCTTGGGTTTTTAGGTTTTTTCAAATACTACAATTTCTTTCTTGAGAACTTTATAACTGCATTTTCATTTTTCGGTACGGAATTAAAAGCAAATTCGCTAAATATAATTCTTCCGGTAGGTATTAGTTTCTACACATTTCAGACATTAAGTTATACTATTGACGTCTTTAAAAAGAAACTTGAACCAACTAAGGATTTTATTGCCTTTTCTGCATTTGTGAGTTTCTTCCCGCAATTAGTTGCAGGACCAATTGAAAGGGCCACAAATCTATTACCCCAATTCTATAAAAAACGAATTTTTGACTATTCGAAAGCAGTTGATGGTATGCGTCAAATACTTTGGGGATTGTTCAAAAAAATGGTCATTGCCGACAATTGCGCTGAATTTGCCAACCAGATTTTCAATAATTCAACAGACATGAATGGCAGCACTCTTCTTTTAGGAGTATTGTTCTTCACTTTCCAAATTTATGGGGACTTCTCAGGTTACTCAGATATAGCAATAGGTACATCTCGATTATTTGGCTTTAATTTAATGCAAAATTTTGCTTTTCCATATTTCTCAAGAGACATTGCTGAATTTTGGAGAAGGTGGCATATTTCGCTTTCGACTTGGTTTAGAGACTATCTATATATTCCATTAGGTGGTAGTCGTGGTAGTACTAGGATGAAAGTAAGAAATACTTTTATAATTTTTATTGTTAGTGGGTTTTGGCATGGGGCTAATTGGACTTTTATTGTTTGGGGAGCATTAAACGCTATTTATTTTTTACCACTATTACTTACCAAAAAAAATCGAACCAATTTGGATATTGTGGCGAAAGGGAATTTCTTACCTAGTATTAAAGAGTTTTTAAAAATGTTAGTCACGTTCAGTTTAACTGTTTTTGCGTGGATATTTTTCAGAGCAAATAATATTGAACACGCATTAAGCTATATTTCAGGTATTTTTTCGTCAAGTCTTTTTGAAGCTCCAATCATCAGCAATAACTTTAGTTTTATGATTGTCTTATTGCTTTTACTTGTGTTCATCTTTATTGAATGGGTTGGGCGAGATTCGAAATATCCCTTAGAAAGACTTGGTTTTAAATGGTCTCCTATTATTAGATGGTCATTTTACTCACTGCTTTTCACACTAACGCTATTGCTGGGCGGTTCTGAACAAGATTTCATTTATTTTCAATTCTAAGTCAATGCAAAAATTCATCTTCAAAATTGGTTTATTTATACTATCATTTCTCCTGATAAATATATTTTACCTAATTATTATCCAAAAATTTGACTGGAATTTTTCTAAAAGAATTGAAGCTTTAAACCTAAAAAAGCCAACCTATGAAAATATCATCTTAGGTAATAGTCTGGCCATGGATGGTATTGATTCCAGGTTATTGTCCAGTGATCCAAATAACACTTATAATTTAGCACTAGGAGGAGCTAGTCTGAACACCAATTATATTCAACTGTTTGAGTATTTAGAGATTGCCCAAACAAAACCTACACGAGTAGTACTTGGCATTGGTTCATACAGAGAGAATATTTTTGAAAAAAATAAGATTCACCCTATCGTTCAATTTACAAAATCAGATTATACCTATAAATTGACTGATTTACCTGTAGTAAAATTTAAATGGCTTTTCATCGAATTGATTAAGAAAATTATAAGTTCAGAACATAGGAATGCTGAGATTGTACAAGGACAATTGCGCATTACGAGAACGGTAGCGGACAAGACAAAAAAAAAGGAAATTACAGGTACTATTCCCTTTTCAGAATACCGAAATTCCGAATACATAAAACAGATGGCACAACTTTGTGACCAAAATAATATTGAACTAATATTAATTGAGATGCCAGGTTTCAGAAATACTCGAAACAATCAATCTATTGGTCCATATGAAATGGATTATCATCAATCTACCAAAATAAAATTATACAATTTTAACGGTCCTGATATTGATGCAGTCCTTGATCCAAATAATGATTGGCTTGGAGGTTCTCACTTAAATAAAAAAGGAGCAGAGAAATTTACAAAGTACATTAAGAATTATATCATGCCGTAAGGTGCGGACGAACAACCAAGCAGTTTTGATCTAAATATTGGGTAGTGAGGCTATAGGCAAGAGGTAAAATACGGGTATTACCCTCTTTTCAACGCATTGCTGTACGCCAATTCCAAATATTGCCCAAATACGGAAGGTTTAAACTTTAAAAAAACAGCACATAATATCAGCACCCCTACCATAAATACAAAAAACATTGTGACATCTGTTTTTCCCCATAAATTGAATATATATTTATATGCAAAGATCAAAATACCTAAATACAGTCCCAATTTCAATCCTGCCACCAAGGGCTGATAAAAATATTCTCCAATAGATCCCCTAAAAACATTTTTTACCAAAACAATCATCATTACATAGTTTATAAAATGGCTTATTACAATTCCAACGGCCGCACCATTAATTCCGTATAAATAGCCCAAAACACCGGAAAGCACTAAAATGATTACTGTAAAGATATACTTGCGAGTGACATTTTTATAAACAAGGCCTTTGGCCTTAATAACTTCATCCGTGGTTTTTCCAGCATTACTGAAGGTTAGAATAAAAAACATAATTTGCAGGGGCAAAACCGCTTCCGGCCAATTTGCTCCCATCAGGATTTGAACAATTTCTGCCGAAAACAAAACTAGAAAAACCGTAGCGGGAATCATAATTGAGTTGCTAAACCCCAACCCAAATTTATATATTTTAATCAACCTTTCATTCTCATCCTGGATTTCGGACATCACAGGAAACATAACTTGATTCATAATCTTAGAAAGAAATTCACTAGGTATTTCCTTTACCCTAGCAGTTCTCTCATAGACACCAAGTATATCTTGTGCAAAGATTTTTCCAAATATTAGATTCAACCCATTTCTCGATAAAAAACTACTAAACGTCAACAATATTATGCCAAAACCAAAACCAAACAACTCACGGGCCTCTTTATAGTGAACCCTCAAGCTGACGCTTATTGGAGCTAAATAAAACAAAGCAATGGCGGTTAGTAAGGAGGCAATAAGGGTTGCAATAACAAGAGACCATACTCCATAGCCACTCATTGCCAAATAAACACCGGTACCATACCCAATTAAATTTGAGATAATATTGACTATTGCGACATTTCTAAACAAGTAATGTTTAAATAGCAAATTGGATGATATATTGATTACCGCAAGCAATATGAGATTCAAGGACGATACTTTAATAAGATTATCCAACCTAAGGTCATTGTATGCCGAAGCAATAAATGGAGCAATCGTGTAAAAAACGGCATAGAGTATGACTCCTATTAATAGGTTGGTTTGCAAGGCTCCATTAACATGTCTGTTATTGATTTCCTTTCGCTGTATTAGTGCGGTTCCCATGCCCCCCAGTATAAAAATATTACCAATACCTATAATTGCATTGATAATAGCCATTAGACCATAATCTTCTTTAAACAAAAGCCTGGTCATAATGGAAAAATAAAGAATCTGTAAAACGCTTAGGGATAAGACCGAAAATGACTGCCATTTACCTGCATGCTTAATTTTCCCGCTAAGACTCATCCAACAGTTGTATTAGTTTTTCTAGTGTAGTAAGCCCTATCACTTATTCTTTTGACTTACCCTGAATAAAATTCAGTATGCTCATGGCCCTTTCACCAATTTCAAAATTCTTTGAGTATTGCAAGGCGTTCTTGGACATTTCTGCTCTTCTGTTCTCATTACTAATAATCGAATCTATAGCACTTTCCAAGGCTTTTACATCCAAGGGATCGACCAAAATGGAAAAAGAAGGATCGCATTGAAATTGTATCTCAGGTATATCCGATGAAATTATTGGCAATCCACAGGCCATTGCCTCAACAATGGCATTACAAGAACCTTCATGCAAGGTTGGAAGCACAAAAAGGTCTGCGGCTGATAGTAATTCCGGAACTTCCTCTCTAGCTACTTTTTTATTAAAAACAACAACCTTTCCTTCGACTTTTTGTGGACCTCCTCCAACAAAAATAGCGCCTAATTCCTGATTGCACTCAACTGCCTTTAACACTCGAAGTGGTCCCTTATTTTCCAGAAAACGACCAACAAATATGACTAATTTCTTATCTAGTGGGAGCCCATATTTTATCCTCATTTCCTCTTTTCTTCTTGGATAAAACAATTCAAAATCCACGGCATTCGGTTCAACAATAATTTTTCTTTTGTCCGCTCCGTGTTCAATAAGCCTTTCCTTTATTTTAGGAGATACCGCAATAAATCCTGAAACATTATCTAGATACTTTTTATACGTTGAAGTGCTATAATAATTTCTTCGCACATTTAGATTGTCATATTCCCCAATGGCAGCGAATATAGGTTTCTTAAATTTTCCTAAAGCTCTTTGAGCAACTATGGCATTAGTAAGAAAATGACAGTAAATAACATCAAATACCAAATTTTGTGATGTAACAACTTTTTTTACCGATTCTACAGCTGTCTTTTGGCCTAATAAATAGGTGTTGAATCCTAGTATATTACGATTGGAAAAAGAAAACATCATTGGGCGATAAACCGTACAGTTCTCTTCGCCATAGGACTCAACTTTTTTTGCTCCTTTAGATAAAAAACTTTTTGGGGATATTACGGTCACCCCATGTCCCAACTTACAAAACTGTTGTATCAAATTGTAGACAAATGTACCCCTTGCAGGATTTTCTAAAGATGGATAATTATCGGATACTACCAATATTTTCATTGTTCAAATTTTCTTGTTTAACCTTGGATACTATATGAGCAGTAGAACCTATTAACACCGCAAAAAAGAACCAAAATAATATTTTTCCGAAACTACCTCCCTGCTTAGACATATTAAAGACAACAATAACAAATAACACAAGATTCAAAGAATTTCCAGACTCTTTAAAATGAAGCAGTAGTAATCTCGCTAGCCGAATCAGAAAAGTTATAAATAAAATTATTCCGGGTAGACCTGCAGCGATATACAGATTGAGAAAAACGTTATGTGGTAACAAAGGAACTCCTGAATAGGCGTACATCCTGGGTAAAACACCTTCAAATCCGGCACCAACAATGATATTATCTTTAATTACGTTAGATGCGGTATCCCAGACTCCATTTCTTCCTGTATCACCCTTTTCCACTGTATCTAAAAAGCGTTCTGCAAGCAATGGATTTGTTTCCAATAAATAGATTATGAGTATACCTGAAGCAAATGCTGCAAAAGTTAGTAATGCCCATTTATTAACAATACTTGTCCTTCTAAAATAAAGTAGAACAGCCAATCCTAAAAACATAGATACAAAAGCTCCACGTGAACCAGATGTGGCCACTAAGCCAACAAATGCAAAACAGATAGTGCCATTAATTATTAATCTTTTAAGGGAGAATTTATTGATTAACCCTGAAATAGTAATCAAAAAAGCTAAGGCAGCTTTTGCTCCCAAAACATTAGGGTTCTCTCCAAACAACAATAACCTATCGTTCACATAGGTAACACCGCTGCCCTGTGAAACCAATAAAAAAACCAACAACATACTAGCAACATAGCTGTTCAAAACTATTGGGAATATTTTAGGTTTATTATGAATATGAGCAGCAATAAAGGTCATTAAAACAATTAGAAGAACTGCTCTATAGTGAAATGCAAATTTCAATCCCGTAACATATTCAGTATTTATCGCAGAACAAATAAACCCAGTTACAATTAAAAAAAACAAGGGAATTACAAATTTTTTAAAGGGTGCAAACTGAAAATTAGTTCCAATTAATGGCACCCAGGTTCCAAAATAAAGTATGGTCGTAAGAAAAGTGACCGAAACAATTCCAACTAAGCCAAAGGGATCCCATTTTTCAAATGTTACGGAAAATACAAGTAATATTAAACAGCAATCATTGAGAATATTGAAAGTCCTTATCATAATTTATTTAAGGGCATTATGCATCCAAGGGCAAATTAAATTAAAAAACAAGTAGGAACGCCGACTTAATAGATTAAAAACTGGTTTTGATCGAACAAAAGAATATTCAAAAAGCAACCCTATTTTGATCCGAATAATCTAGATCAAAATCGTATTCAATTTCTTTATCTATGCAGTGATTTTTTTGGGAAACACCATTAAAGAAAAAATACATCCCAAATTTTTACAATTTAAACGAGAATAAACTGTTTTCTATCTGGTCCCAAAGAATAAAATATAAATTTGAAGACCTACTGTTAGGTGCCTTTTTAGTTTGGACAACTATATTTCGGGTTGTTTTAGTAATAAGAATTGGGAATGTCTTTAATCTTTCAAACATCAATGCCAAAATATGAACCATTTGGATAAACCTATAAAAAATGTGGCCATAATTTATCCTTATTTTGCCCATTATAGATTACCTGTCTTGCAAGAACTTGCGAAAAAATCTGCTATTAAATACACCCTGATTTCAGACCCCGATTCGGGAAACGATATTAAAAAAATAGACCCTGATATAGCCAACAAAAATTTAGAGGACGGAGGTCTCCGTTGGAAATTTGTAAAAAATAAATGGCTCTATAAGGAAGCTATCCTTTGGCAATCAGGGTTATTGAAGTCTTTACGGAAAGAAAAATTTGATGACGTTATTTTCTTGGCGAATGCGTACTACCTTTCTACATGGTTCGCAACCTTTTATCTCAAGATGACAGGTAAGAAAGTATATATGTGGACCCATGGCGTGATCACTACAAAAAAGGATTGGAAATGGAGACTTAGGAAGGTTTTTTATGGGTTAAGCGACGGGGTACTCCTATATGGCCATAAAGCTAGGGAGGTAATGGCCAAAAATGGTTTTCCACAAAGAAAGCTACATGTCATTTATAATTCAACAGGAAGCATTAATGATTTAATCGTTAAAAATGAGATTCCTATTGAAGAACGGAACCAAACAAAAAAACAACTATTTAAGCATCCAGATTTACCCATACTCATATTTGTAGGCCGCCTTACTTACGTCAAAAAATTAGACCAAATCCTACAAGCGGCAAATATTCTGCGTCAAGAAGATTTCAAAGTAAATGTGCTATATGTAGGTGATGGCGAGGCCAGAAACGATTTGGAAAACTTGGCTCAAAGCCTGAAACTTACCAGTTATTGTCATTTTTATGGCGCTTGTTTTCAGAAAGAAGAACTTGAAAAACTGTTTGCTATCAGTGACCTATGTGTATCGCCAGGTGAGGTGGGATTGACAGCAATGTCAGCATTAGCTAACGGAAAACCGGTTCTTTCACATGATGATTTCAATTATCAGATGCCAGAATATGAAGCTATTGAACCTGGTGTCAATGGAATGCTATTTAAACGAAATTCCATCTCCGATCTTGCTTTAAAAACGAAACAATGGATTGTTGAAAACAAAGACACGTCTGAAGAGTTGATGAGAAGTAATTGTAAAAAAGTCATTATGGAAAAATATAATGCCGAATACCAAGCTGAGTTAATAAATGCCATACTTCTTAACAGCCTGTAGGTTTTTTCTTTGTCAATTCCAATAAGTCACTGAATTATTGTTGTTTAATAATTTTCAATAGCATCCCATTTCTTCACCATTTTATTCGACTACGGTATTCCAGATATTGGGTAATTGTACTAATAAGTCCTAACAATCGTTTTGATGTTCAAACGCTCTGTTCATCTAAATTTTTGAAGTTATTATCTGATTTCTTAATTTATTAATGATATCCGAATTAAGTTTGTTCTCGAACTTTGATAAACCACATAAAAAACCTACTAAGGTATTCCCGCACTTTGAAAATTCTTAGACTATTAAATACCATTCGAAATATGGGTATGCGCTATACCCTGTTCCGATCAGCCTATGAGATACGCAGGAAAACGGGACTTTTAACGTCTAGGTTTCCCAAGCAACCGGCATTCGTTGATTGCGCTTTGACCTTGGAAGAATGGAAAAAGAATGCCCCAAAATTTTTCTTTGAATCGAAAGAATCATTGAAAATCCCCAAGAATCAACATCCTAAACTACTAGAGACTTTCAACGATATTCAAAATTACACCTATACCTTTTTCAGTAGAACAAAATTATCATTGGGAAAAGACTTTGATTGGATTACCAATCCCGAGACGGGACATCAATATGAATTAAAACACTGGTCCCAGATAGTTGACCTTTCCAAACAGGCAGGTGACATTAAATTCGTTTGGGAGAAGGCGCGTTTTTCTTTCTTATACGACATTATTCGTTATGATTATCATTTTGATAAAGACTGTTCCGAATTGGTGTTCAGCGAGATTGGATCCTTTTTGGTTCATAACCCGATAAACTTAGGACCCAACTACAGGTGTAGTCAGGAAATAAGTTTAAGGATTCTCAACTGGACATTTGCCCTGTACTATTACAGAAACTCGGCAGCATTAACAGAGGAAAGGTTTAAGTCTATAATGAACGCCATCTACTGGCAGTTACATCATGTATACCATAACATCAATTTCTCCAGAATTGCAGTACGAAACAACCACGCCCTTACCGAAACACTTATGCTCTTTTTGGGAGGTTTACTATTTCCGTTTTTGCCCGATACCAAAAAATGGTCTTCAAAAGGTAAAAAGTGGTTCCAGGAAGAGATTGCCTATCAGATTTATGAAGATGGAACATTTCTGCAGTTTTCCATGAATTACCATCGGGTTGCCATTCAATTACTTACCTGGGGAATTAAGCTTAGTGAAATTCACAATTCTAGGCTTAATTCAACAGTATATGAAAGGGCTAAAAGATCGTTGTACTTTTTAAGGCAATGTCAAGACGATCAAAGTGGAAAACTTCCTAATTACGGGGCTAATGACGGCGCACTTTTTTTCAAACTAACGAATGATGATTACCGGGTATATACATCACAATTAAATGATTTAAGCGCTGTTCTCGTTAATGAAGTTTCAAAACAAGATGAAAGTCAACAATGGTATGGAATAACCAATTCAAAAGTAATTACTCAAGAAAAAAAAGATATGGCTTCTTTTCACTTGGGTGGAAACTATGTTATCAATGATGATTCTACCAAGACCTTTGTTAAGTGTGCGCAATACAAAGACAGACCAGGACATGCTGATAATTTGCACGTTGATATTTGGTTAGGTGGTGAAAACTACGTTTGGGATACAGGAACCTATAAATACAACACCACAGAAGAATATAGCGCGTTTTTCCCAAGAAGTCACGGGCATAATACAGTGTCCTTGGATGGTAAGGATCAGATGCTAAAAGGAAGTAGGTTTATTTGGAACTATTGGACCAAAAAGGCAAAGGCCAAGCTTTCAGAAACCACTGATTGCTATATGTTTACTGGTCAATTCCAAGGATTTCCAGAATTAGGGAACAAGGTTGTTCATAAACGATCACTTAGAAAAGAGAAGGGTCAGAATAAATGGGCAATTTCAGATTCAATCCAAAATGCCGAAAACTTGAACGCTCAACTTTATTGGCATTTCAATCCTAAAACATATAAGCAAATTGATATAGTTTGTAAAGATTGTAATGGAAACCTTCTCAATCCAGTAATTGAAGAAAAATGGTGCTCTAATTATTATGGAGAGATAGAACCTTCAATTAGGCACACCTATAGTTCGGAAACAGGTTTTGAAACAACTATTGAAATCAAGTTAAAATGAGGATATTACTAATACATCAATATTTTTTAGGAAAAAATCAAGGTGGAGGCTCGCGGTTTAATCAAATGACCAAAACTTGGGCAGACCAAGGCCATGAAGTATCTGTAATTGCTGGAATGCTACAAGGAGCAAAGAAAGTAGACCCTAGGTACAAAGGGAAGCTTTTCTTTTTGGAAAAAGACTTTGAAAAAAACATAGATGTCTATAGATGCCATGTGTCAGAACAATATGATGTGAATTTTTTGGGAAGGTTGTGGGCCTATTTTTCTTTTGTTTTTTCAGGTACCTGGGCGGGTCTATTTTTGGTCAAAGGTAAATATGATGCCCTTATCGTCACCTCCCCTCCCCTTTTCGTAGGGATTACGGGGTACATATTATCCAAACTAAAAAGAATACCGCTGATTTTTGAGGTACGGGATTTGTGGCCTGAGTCGGCCGTAGATACTGGAGTGATAAGTAATCGAGCTTTAATAAAGTTCTCCTATAAATTTGAATCGTTCATATATCGGAATTCAAAACGAATCAATGTGCTTACCCCTGCTTTTAGGGAAGCATTGATAAAAAAGGGCATCCCAAAGGAAAAAATATTTTATATCCCAAATGCCGCAGATTTTAGTTTGGCAGAAAAGGTTGCGCAAAGCTTTGATCCTAAGGCATTCAGAAAAGAAGAAGGGATTGATGATAAGTTTGTTATTACCTATATGGGTGCCCATGGAATCGCCAACCATTTGATCCAACTTATCGATGCTGCTGAAAAGCTAAGGGATACCAATGTACTTATACAGCTTATAGGAGGAGGACCCACAAAAGACATGTTAAAGAAGGAAGTAAAAAAACGTCAATTAAACAATGTGCGTTTTATTAAAGGTGTAGACAAAGAAACAGCCTTCAAATATATACTCGCCTCTGATATGGGTACTGCAGTTTTAAAGAAGGTGGACACCTTTAAAACCATTTATTCCAACAAAACGTTTGACTATATGTCCTGTAAAAAGCCAATACTTTTGGCAATTGATGGTGTTTCCAGAAAACTGATCGAAGAAGCCCAATGTGGAGTTTTTGCGGAACCCGAAAATGCTGAAGACATAGCGGAAAAAATCCGAGGTTACCTCAAAGGGGAACACAATATGGTTGAACAGGGATTAAATGGATACAATCATGCTAGAGAGCATTTTGATAGAGATAAACTAGCCCTTACGTATTTAGATGAAATTAAAAAAGTAACGCGCAAATAATGTAGTGTTTCATAAGAACTAATACATACAAACTCCTAATAGATAAAAAGAAACTTACTTCCCATGAAAAAGAAATTATTAATCATTTTCGGAACGCGACCTGAAGCTATAAAAATGGCTCCTTTGGTTAAGGCATTACAAAATGAAGACGATTTTATAACGAAAGTCTGTGTAACCGCTCAACACAGGGAGATGTTGGACCAAGTCCTAGAGTTTTTTGATATTACCCCGGAGTATGATTTGAATTTAATGAAGCCTGGGCAGAATCTTTATGGTCTTACCGCCAATATAATAACCTCCTTGCAACCCGTATTGGAAGACTTCAACCCAGACTATGTATTTGTGCATGGGGATACAACAACAACAATGGGAGCAAGTATTGCAGCATTTTATTCCGGTGCCAAAATCTGTCACATAGAAGCTGGTTTACGGACTTATAACAAACTGGCGCCATTTCCTGAAGAAATTAATAGGACCCTTACCGGTCATTTGGCCGATTACCACTTCGCCCCTACCCAGAAATCTTTTTCAAATCTCATTAAGGAAAATATCAGCAAAGAAAGCATCTGTATCACAGGGAATACTGTAATCGATGCTCTTTTAACAAGTATAGAAAAGGTAAATAAACTTGATGATCCAGAAATCGTAAGCCTTAAAGAAATAATAGACAGCGAGAGAATAATACTAGTCACTGGCCATAGACGTGAAAATCATGGGGACGGTTTTATTCGTATTTGTGAAGCGCTTAAAAATATTGCCCTAAACCATAAGGAAGTGCAGATTATATATCCTGTTCACTTAAATCCCAAAGTGCAAAAGCCGGTTAAAGAAATATTGGGCGGTATTGAAAATATCTCTTTGATCGACCCTTTAAGCTACCCCGCCTTTGTTTGGTTAATGGATAAATCACATCTCATTATAACCGATAGTGGGGGGGTTCAAGAAGAAGCTCCCAGCTTAGGAAAACCAGTTCTAGTAATGAGGGATACCACAGAAAGGCCAGAAGCCGTTGAAGCTGGTACCGTAATACTAGTGGGAACGGATAAGGATAAGATTATTGGGGAAACCAATGATTTGCTAAATAATAAAGAAAAATATTCAAATATGAGCATGTTACATAATCCTTACGGTGATGGACAGGCATGTAAAAGAATAGTAGAATACATTAAAAAACTCTAAACAATGAAAAATCCAGAAGTAAATATTCTAGGTCTTGGTTATATTGGTTTACCGACTGCCGCCTTAATTGCAAAAAACGGTACATATGTGCATGGGGTAGATATTAATCAAGGTGTTGTAGATACCATCAACGATGGAAAAATTCATATTGTGGAGCCCGATTTAGGAGAAGCGGTTTCCCAGGCTGTTTCAAATGGGTTTTTAAAAGCAGGCACAGAAGCTAAAAAGGCAGACACTTACCTAATAGTGGTGCCAACGCCCTTTAAAAATAATCATGAGCCAGATATTTCCTTTGTGGAATCTGCTACCAAAAACATTATACCCTTATTAAAGAAAGGAGATACGTACATTATCGAATCAACCTCCCCGGTGGGCACGACTGAGAAAATGATGAACCTAATTCATGAAGAAAGGCCTGATTTAAAAGGAGAGATGTTTATTGCCTACTGTCCAGAACGTGTATTACCAGGCAATGTTATGTACGAACTTGTAAATAACGATCGAGTTATTGGGGGAATCGATGAGAAAAGTACCAAAAAAGCCGTCGAGTTTTACCGGAAATATGTTACTGGTGAGTTGCATGAAACCAATGCTAGAACCGCTGAAATGTGCAAATTGGTGGAAAACTCATCCCGTGATGTACAAATTGCTTTTGCAAATGAGCTTTCCCTTATTTGTGATAAAGCCAATATAGATGTTTGGGAATTGATCAACTTGGCCAATAAACATCCAAGGGTAAATATCTTGCAACCTGGCTGTGGAGTTGGGGGTCACTGTATTGCCGTTGATCCTTATTTCATAGTTAGTGAATACCCCATGGAATCAAGAATAATCGGAAAAGCCAGAGAAGTAAACAACTATAAATCTTTCTGGTGTGCTGAGAAAATTATTTCAACCAAGCTAGAATTTGAATTACGTCATGGCAGAAAACCGAAAGTTGCTCTTTTAGGATTGGCCTTCAAACCAAATATTGATGATTTAAGGGAATCACCTGCCAAATACATAGTCCAACGTGTCTTGCAGGATTCCAATAACGAAGATTATTACATTGTAGAACCAAATATTGAGGATCATAACGTGTTTAAACTAACCGATCTTTCAGCTGCTGTCAAAGAGGCAGATATCATTGCAGTGTTGGTTGCACACAAAGAATTTAAAGAACTCATTGAACTCGACAACAAGGTTGTTTTGGATTTTAGTGGAGCGTTGAAAAAATTATAAGTTTTACTTGTAATCGTTTTAGTTCTTCTACAAGATATTTTAGACTGCTAGTTGATATGGCATAAGCATTTAATTAAGTAATATCATTCTATGTACAAAAAGTATTTTAAAAGAATTTTAGACTTCTCAATATCACTTGTAGCGTTGATTTTGTTTTCTCCGGTGATTATTTTATTGATCATACTATTGCTTTTTGCCAATGATGGCAAACCGTTCTATTTTCAAAAAAGACCGGGGAAGAACACAAAAATATTCACCATCATTAAGTTCAAGACCATGAAAGATCCTAAACACAATGAAAGTGAGTTGAGTAATCAAGAGCAGCGTATCACAAAAATTGGTGCGTTTATTAGAAAGACCTCATTGGATGAACTTTTGCAACTGGTCAATGTTTTGAAGGGCGATATGTCTCTAATTGGCCCTAGGCCTTTATTGATTGATTATCTTCCCTTATATAATAAAGAACAAGCAAGGCGACATGACGTCAAACCCGGTATTACTGGTTGGGCTCAAGTAAACGGACGCGCGACTGTATCTTATGAAAAAAGATTTATTTATGACGTTTGGTATGTCGATAATTTAAATTTTAAGAACGATCTGAAAATCTTGTGGAAAACAGTTGAAAAAATAGTAAATAGGAAGGCAGTGTCTTCCGTTGAAGATGCAACTATATTTGCAGGCTGGAAGGGGAACACCTAGCAATATTAACAATTGAAAAAGGTCAGCATACAGCCTAAATTTCACTAATCCTTAGGGCGTTTCGCCTTTCATCAAAACTTGTAAACCATTCGGTTAGAGATTTTATTTTGAAGAGCCGCACTGATGGGGCGATGCCCTACAAAAGTCCTAAAGAAGATACAAACAAATGTACTTAAAGGTGTATTACTTGTACAGTATCTCTTTAAATTCAAAAATCGGAGAATTGGATTTTTTAAATAGTCAGGTTTTCTGGGTCTTTCATCGCTTATTTGTTCTAAGTTCGGTATTCCCTATTAATTTTTTGTTTCTTGGTCAAAATAATACCAAGGTAAATCCAATAGTGTGGATGATTTACAAATAGCCATAGAAGCAGCCATTTTAGGGGGCCAGAAAATTTTGGACATCTATGACAGGCCTAATTTTAATGTCAAAATAAAGGATAATGACTCTCCATTGACCGAGGCCGATACGGCAAGCAATGAAATTATTCATGATTGTTTAATTAAAACGGGTGTTTCCATTATTAGCGAAGAAGTTAAAAATTTGGAATACAGTGTGTAGTGCTACCCGAAAACTAGACCAGTTGCGGGTAAGTCTTCAAAACGAGTAAGTCTTGAAAAACATAAACCTTTTATCTATAAAGACAAATCAATTTACGCAGCATACGAACTCTTAGTGCAAAAGTTGATTAAGGAAAGAAATTCACAAAAACGTTAGACTATAAGGCGGCCTTCATACTGATTGAGAAATTTTCGTTTACCAATCAATAGCTGAAACTAGGCAGTATTTACTACTCTGTCATTCGGATGTACCTTACCAAAAATAGAAAACAACTATTTTAGAGCTAAAATCTGGTAGATAGGAAGAAATTATAGAAACCCAATGCTGGTCCCACAACATTTTGTAATGCAATTACTCATCCATAACTGGGTAAAAATTGAATTCATCCCGTAAACCCTTAGTTATTAATTTAAAGCGGTAGTTTTTCAACCTACCTAGTAATCTTTTGAGCCCCTTCAAGGAAATCCAATTTCCATGTTGACTGAATGCTTTAGCTTTTTGGGAAGACATATAAATATTCTCGCCGTTTCCTATATTATATATGCCAGCTGGAAAGGGAACTTTTTGTAGTTCTATATTTGAGTCAAGGGTTGTTAGTCTATGATTAAAATAAAATGTTGAATCAATCCCAATAAAATACTTCACGAGTTCAGGCTTAACAATTATTGAACTCCCACAGAGGTGGTTGAACTTAAATGTTTTAGCTAAAAACTTTCTACCTTCAAAATGAATATATCCATTTTTAATATACCAACCAGGAATATGTCCACTGTTATTGTTCACAAATGTCGAGATATTTTTACTTACGTAATCATCTGAATCTACAGTCATTATGTAATCCGTCTTGAACGCTTTGGAAGCATACTCCACCCCTAGCAATATTTTCTTTCCTTTGTCCATTTCCTTAGCTTTATAATGACTCTTTGAGCTTTCTGAGCCTTTGGGAATAGGAGGTTTGAAATCAACATGTACGTAATGAAGGTTTTGATGACAGAAAGTAGTTTCCGGAATTTCATGACAGACCACCACAAGTTTAAAATTTGAATCCGTTTGATTACAAATTGACTTTAGGGTTCTCTCAAATAATTGACTGAATTTATCCCAATCTGAGGTTACTAATTTACTCTTAACGGGAACAACAAAGGTCAACATGCAACAGTCTGTTTGATGATTCGAATAAAGGACAATTATTGGTCACATTGGAGTATTATCGACTAAAAACCATAAATTCGGACCAGATAGCTTTTTACAAAAACAGTGCAATATAAACAACTTAACCACGGTTTCATTTAATCCAATTTAAGTGTGAGGTTACTTCAAGTCATTGGCAGGCCGGGACATAACACCCTTGCCACTTTAATCAATTCATTGTTATTCGAGTGATATGCCCCAAGGTACCATGTCCAATTCGTTGGGTACCTGACGCAAGACTACCTTAAGATTTTCAAATGCAATGCAAATCCCTTCCAATTAAACGAGAATAATTTACTTACGCAGAAGAAAAAAAATTACCATGGAATAAATAACTAGATTTGAGACTGAAATTTTCAAATTGAGGTTAAAGCATTGTTAATGAAAACAGTAATGATTTTAGGGGGAGTTAAGGGAGTTGGTAAAGAAATTCTTTACTCCTGTTTGGAGAAAGGGTATAATGTCTCCTTTTGTGGGCGAAATGCAAAGCTTGGTAACGAAATCATAGCATCTTCAAACGCAGAAAGCCAGCTTTATTTTCACCAGTTGGACTTAAATGAAATCGATGAGCTCCAAAATTATCATGATGAAACCCTAAAAAGGTTTGGAACAATAGATGCTCTGATTTTGTACGCTGGAATTACGCCGGTTGCATCCATTTTGGATACTGAAGAGCATCTTTATGATAGTGTTTTCAACGTTAATCTTAAGGCTCCATTTTTCCTTTTAAAACATGTGCTAAAAACTATGGTAAATGCCCGATCGGGATCCATAGTATTTTTTGGATCTGCGCATATGGATTATGGTCAAGAAGATAGGACTGCCTATGCCCTTACGAAAAGTACATTGTATACCCTATCCACCCATATTGCCCATCACTATGCAAAACATGGTATTCGGTCAAATTACCTGGTCATGGGTTGGACCAATACTGAGGGGGAAGTTGAACTAAGAGCCAGTGAAGGCACTGGGGAAGAAGACCTAAAAAACAAGGCAAAAGGTATCATCCCCATGGGTCGAATGCTAAATCCATCCGATCCTGTACCCGCGGTGCTTTATTTTATTTCCGATGAGTCTTCAATGACCACCGGTTCCCTAATTAGAATTACAGGTGGCGAATATATTTGATTGATTATGCAAGCTCAACTCATTTTTTATGCGGACAATGAACTACTGGAAGGTCCAATTTTTGATCATGTCAATAGCTTACTCTACTTTGTTTCAATTTTTGATGGTTTGGTTTATTGTTACGAACCTGCTGCCAAAAAAATTCTAAGTGTAAAGCTAGATTCACCCGTCAGTAATGTCTATCTAAAAGACCATAGAAAGGTTATGGCGGCATCCAAGAATGGTTTTTATGAAATAAACTTCAACACCCTAAAAGCGACTTTTGCTTTTCAAATTGAAATTGAAAATGATATGCGCTTTAATGATGGCATTGAAGATGTTCAAGGTCGATTGCTTATTGGTACCATGGGGTATCCAGAAGTATTGCCAAAGAGAGGAAAAGTCTTTTCTTTTTACAAAGGAAAATACAAGATGATTATCGAAAATACCACTATTTCCAATGGTCTTGCGTTCTCCCAAGACAATTCCTTACTCTATTTCATTGATACTCCTTCAAGAAAGGTGGCACAATATTCCTATAATATCGACACTGGTGATGTGAAATTTGAGGGCTACATCATTGAGTTTAAAGAAAACGGAAGTCCAGACGGAATGTGTAGGGATAAGGACGGAAATCTTTGGATTGCCGAATGGGGGGGGGCATGTGTTTCGCTCTGGAATCCATTTTCTGGAAAAAAACTACGGGTTTTGGAGTTACCTTGCCCAAATGTCACCTCTTGCACTTTTGATAACAAAGGTGGTCTGTATGTTACTACAGCAAAATCCAATGAACAAAACAATAATTTAGGAGGAGGATTGTTTTATTTTGAGAATAATAAATTACAGTAAATGACCCCACCAATAGTCAGTGTGATTGTTCCCATCTATGGAGTGGAAAACTATCTTCACAAATGCGTAGATAGCATACTTGAACAATCGTTTGAGAATTTTGAACTCATCTTAGTAGATGACGGTAGCCCTGATAATTGTCCCACTATTTGTGACGATTATGCCCGTCGTGATAAAAGGGTGAGGGTTGTCCATAAATCAAATGGTGGCCTATTAAGTGCACGGAAAGCCGGGCTCGATGCTTCAATAGGCCAATACATTTCTTTTGTTGATGGTGATGATTGGATAGATCATTTCTTTTTGGATACCATGGTGGGTTACGCCTTGGCAAATAATGCAGATTTTGTTATCACGGGGCATTTCAGGGAGTTTGACGGGAAAATAGAAACCATTAGACCCATTAATCCTGGTATTTATGACCGAAAAGAAATTGAACAACAAATTCTTCCAAAGGCAATTTACTCCGGAGCGTTTTGTGAACATGGTGTCTCCACGTACGTTTGGAACAAATTATTCCGAAGGGATTTACTTACCCAAATACTTCCCCATGTACCCAACGAAATTGTGATGGGCGAAGACGCGGCAATAACCTATAGCTATTTAGCCATTAGTCACAACTTGGTAATCAGCAAGATACCTTTGTATTATTACAGGCAACGCCATGATTCCATTGTTAAATCCATAGAGCACTTTGATAAAGAATTCTACCGATTGGGGTTATTAATGAGCTATCTAAAAACAGAATTATCCGAGGTTTTGGATGAAGACAATTTAAATGAACAGCTTGCTTATTATTTATATTCACAAATATTGGTGCGCACAGGTGGATTGGTAAATCAAGATTTTGAAAATGTCAATTACAATCCTTTTTTAGGAATAAGGAAGGGGGCAAAGGTTGCGGTTTATAGCTCAGGCTCGTTTGGTCAACACCTACTTAATAATAATTTAAAAAATAATTTTTTTGATATTGTGGGCTGGGTGGACATAGATTATCATCAACTGCAAATCGGGAAGAACATAGTAGAACCCATAAGCAGTTTGGCCAATTTAAAATTTGAGGCTATCATTATTGCTACCATAAATCCAAAAGTCTGGAAGAATATTACCGAAGAATTGTTGTTATTTGGCATTTCAGAACAAAAAATTTCAAAACTTAAAACTGAACTAACTGAGATTAAACTTTTATTAAGTCAACTTAACTTTGATACATCTTATAGGTACAATCCGATCAATATTCATCATTAGAAATAAAACAACATGTCAGAAAAAAGATTAATAATTCTGGGCGGCAACCCAGAAACGGGAGTTTTAGTGGATATTGCCAACGCTATGGGCATTTACACTATTGTTATTGACCCCAATCCCAATGCACCGGCGAAAAAGAACGCTGCAGAAACCCATGACATCGATGGCTTTGACATTGACGGTATCGTTGCTGTAGCAAAGGATAGAAAGGTAGATGGTGTCCTAGTGGGAGTTGCCGATATATTGGTCAAACCTTATCGCGAAATTTGTGAGAGATTAGGTGTGCATTGCTATGCCAACGAGAAAACAATAGAGGCCTTTTGCAGTAAAGATGGTTACAAACGTTATTGCGCTGAATATGGCGTTCAAGATATTCCTGGGATTTATTTGAATAGGGATACTGCAGTAAAAAAACCCGAAAATGTTGATTTTCCATTGATGGTAAAACCGGTGGACAGTGGCGGAGGTGTGGGCATGAAGATTTGCCGTGATGAAGAAGACTATATCGCAACGGTTCAGAACGTATTGAAGTTCTCAAAGAAAGGCGTGGTTTTGGTCGAAAAGTATATGGATTCCCATTGTGATGATATGGCTGTCTACTATACATTCAAAGATGGCATTCCCTATCTTTCTGCCACCTATGATAGATACCTAACCAGGCTTCAAGGTGATTCCAGTCCAATAGCCATTGGTACGGTATATCCCTCAACGTATACCGAATTATTTGTAAAAGAGGTTCACCCTAAACTATGTGAAATGTTTAAAGGACTGGAAATACAGACCGGTGTTCTTAATGTACAATTCTTTGTAGAGGACAATGTTTTTTATAGCTATGATCCAGGATTTCGATTGCAAGGTGAGGCCCCACACATCCACTTGGCCCATATCAATGGGTTCGATCATCGCAAAATGTTGATCAACTATGCCCTTACCGGTGTTTTTGGTGAAAGTGATTTTTCAGAGCGAAACGATTATATGTTAAAGGGTGGGGCTGCTTGCTCTGTTTGGGTGTTGTTAAAAGGTGGAAAAATAGAATCTATTGAAGGGTTGGATGCCGTAAAATCTCATAAGAACGTGAATTTTGTCGTAGAACGATTTAAAGTTGGAGATACCGTTAAGGATGAATGGATTGGAACAGAAAGACAGGTTTTATTCAGAATTTATACGGCAGCGGATTCCATCTTTGGAATCAATGAAACCATCGAAGACATAAAAAATACCCTGAAAGTCACTGATTCCAATGGCGACGATATGGTAATCGAGTGGTTAAAACCCTGGAAAACAGAGGATTATATTTTCAGTTAAAATTCTGGGTTTTTTTAACAAAAACCATCAACACTACTTATATCTCTCAATACCAATCTGTTAAAAAATAATGAAATGAACATTTTAGACAAATTTAGTTTAAAGGGAAAGAAGGCAATTGTAGTAGGAGGTGCAGGAGATCTTGGCAAAGCCATGGTAGAAGCCATAAGCCAGGCGGGGGCAAAAACTGTGGTCATTGATTTTGATCAGCGGGTTTTTGACATCTGCGACGAGTTTAAGGCAGATGGCCTTGACGTAAGTGCCATTCAAGCCGATGTAAGCCAGATTGAACAAATTAAGGAGTCTTATGCTACTTCACTTGACATATTAGGAGGTACGGTTGATATCTTGATTAACTCTGCGGGAATCCAAAGAAGATATCCCAGTGAAGACTTTCCAGAACAGGAATGGAGTAAGGTGATAGCGATTAATCTAGACGCCACGTTCTACTATTGTAAGTATGCGGGGAATACCATGATTGAAAATGGCGGCGGAAAAATTATAAACATCGCTTCCCTAATGAGTTTTCTTGGTGGAATTACCATACCTGCCTATGCAGCTTCTAAAGGAGGTGTAGGACAGTTGACCAAAGCCCTCTCAAATGATTGGGCAGCAAAAGGTATTTGCGTTAATGCCATTGCCCCAGGGTATATGGATACTCAATTGAACACTGCGCTCATCAACGATAAAAAACGTACTGATGAGGTATTTATGAGAGTACCAATGAAAAGATGGGGAAAAGGGGAAGACTTACAGGGACTGACGGTTTTTTTAGCTTCTGAGGCCAGTGATTATGTAACTGGAACTGTAATTCCCGTAGATGGAGGGTATTTGGGTCGATAACATGCCAATTAAAGGTATACTCAGCCTAACCGACCCAACCAATGGAAAAACAACTCAAGTTTTTGCAGCGCACCCAAAAGCCGTTGAGGTAGTATTTTAAGGACGAACGAATGGTTGAATAATACCCAAGTTAGGTTACATCCAGTATCTCTGACAAACCATCTCTCATAGACATTTTTGGAAAAAAGTCTAACTTTTTATAAATGGTATCATCGAAGGTAAATCCTTGACCTGATTCTTTTCTATCCCTTAAAAACTCAATGTTAACAGGGTTATTCGTTAATTCATAAACGATACTGGCAATCTCCAGATAAGTATTGGGAGTCCTTGTAATAGAATCATATACTCCAAATACACCATTTTTGACCACCCTGTAAATGGTTTCCGTAAAATCCTTAATGTGAAGATAGTTCGCACTTCCACCATGCTCTCCAAATAAGGTGATTTTCTCACCTTTAGATGCTTTTTCTATAATTTGATAAAGAAACGGATGATGAGGTATAAAAGAAGGATCATTACCATATAACTGAGAGGGCCTTAAAATGGTATATGGAATTTCGTCCCTTTTCAAACAGTATTGTATAATCTCCTCTGAATGCCTTTTTGAGATAGCGTATATGCTATATAGTGGTGAACCTTCTTCCAAATGGGCAAATATGCTTGAAATGTAAACATAGTGTTTCACATTCATTTTTTTCAAATGAAAACACAATTGCATTGTGTCCAATACATTAAACTTTTGAGTTTCATATATCTGCTCATCTGTTTGTCTTCCAAATGCGGCCGCCGTATGAATCACAATGTCTACCTGATCGGGAAGCTGGTCAGTAAAAGGCCTATTAGGGTCCAAATTAATATCACAGTCCCTACGACCAACTGTAATTATTTCATAACCATTTGACAACAAAGGTATTAGATACCTTGAAACGCTAGAATTACCTCCGGTAATAAGTATTTTCATTTACTCCAAATAATTTCAAAAAAAGTGAACCACCTAGCTCCTGAGGTGAACTAAATGCAAATTTTAACAAAAGTAAAACAAATATCAGTTTAGCTCATAGTTCATTTAAAAAAGGTTGTTCCAAAGGTTGTATAACAAGAGATTGAAACAACTACCTTTTAATTCGGATGCACAAATTTGAAACGAATTACGTAGAGATTAGGGAAGCTTTGAAAAACCATTTAAATGGACAGATTCCGGTCACTGTTCAAAGGGTTTGATGCGGCAACCGAAAGCAGGAAAGGGTTAAACTATAAAGAATCCATCTTAGAGGCACTACCAAAATTCAAAAACAATAGTGGAATTGGGTTCATGTCCGCGTATTACCATTCAGCGGTACAAAGGAGTAAATAATCCAAAAATCATTCTGATATTAAAATTTTTTGAAATAATTGGTTTTACTTCGCGTTTAGGTATTTTGAAAATAAATGGGATACCAATAAAACCATAGATAATGAAAAAAGAATATTTAGAAAAGGTACAAACCATTGACGACTTAATTACTGCATTCTACGCTTGTCTTGGCGGTGAGCCTGGTGAGAAAAGAGATTGGGAGTTTATGAAATTTTTATTTCATCCCCAAGGGATGAAGATTGGTTATGAGTACGACATTAACCGAAACTTTAGACCTCAATGGATACACCCTAATGACTATATAGAGCGCATTGGTTTTTGGTTTAATAATACTCGAGAAACTGCTTTTTATGAAAGAGAATTAGGTAGGGTGGTAGAAACCTATGGGAATATTGGTCATGCCTTTAGCCACTGCGAGGCTTTCCATAGTAAGGAGGATATGGCCAACAACAAACCTTACAAACAAGATGTAAAAAGTATTCAATTGGCCTACTATCAGGACAGATGGTGGATTATCAATATGTTCTGGCATGGTGTAACTCCTGAATTCCCGGTGCCTGACAGATATAGGAAATTTCAGCAATTCCCTTAAAATATTCCTTTTTACAGAACTCAACGGAATCATTGAGTTAGTAGGTATAGCAAAGTTTAGTTTGTTTGTGAGTTTCGCGGCACGGCTTTGCTTAGCATTTTAATGAAAAGAAGAACACCGGTTTAATCATGTTACTCATGATTAAACCGGTGTTTTTTTTGGATTCGTTCTTTTGGATTTAAAAAGTCAATCGTAACAAGACATTCACACTGCCACAATAAATTTATTATGATTAATTTGTGGGGTTCTCCAATGAAGGGACTTTACAAATGTCTTTAATCATAATAAGATTATGATGAAGAAAATCGCGAAAAAAATCATCAAATGGGCAGTCCACACTAAGATGCTATCTTTTCTAAGATCTAGTGTGGTTACAATTTTAAGGGATGCAAATTTGGCCATTGTTAGGTACGATGATGCTGAGAGATCAAAGGTTTTTGATATCATTAGAAAAGTAAAAAAGGAAAATGAAATGTTGTTAAGCGATAATGAAGCTTATCAAGTATTTATGGCTGTCAAAAGAACAAAGAAAATAAATGGAGATATTGCAGAAGTTGGTAGTTATAGGGGGGGATCTGCAAAATTAATCTGTGAAGCAATGGGAAATAAAACGCTCCATTTATTTGATACTTTTGAGGGGCTTCCTGGTTTGTCTCAACATGACAATCCAAAACAATTCCAAAAAGGGAATTATTCAGCTTCATTGGAAGATGTCAAAAGTTATTTAAGGAAGTATCAAAATGTTCATTTTTACAAAGGACTTTTCCCCACTACTGCTGACCCAATAAAAAACAACGATTTTTCATTTGTTCATCTCGATTTGGACTTACATAAAGCCACGTTAGAAAGCTTAGATTTCTTTTATCCAAGAATGAATAAAGGGGGAGTTATACTATCACATGATTATATTTCTGCACCAGGGGTCAGAAAAGCATTTGACAATTTTTTTAAAGATAAACCGGAACCCATTATTGAAATGTCCGGTACTCAATGCTTGATTGTAAAATTATAGTTTTGGACGTTCGCCTCCTCAAATTCTTCAAATTTTCTGCTTCTCAAAAAACCGTTGCGCCATTTCTTGGTCTCTCTGCTTGCTTCGATGAATATAACAAGGGATTTGGGTTCAATTACCTTGTAAAAAAGACTATTTCTAGTCAGAGGGGACAGACGAGCTATTGTTATCTTAATTGAAAAAACTTCCCATAAAATGCGTGTGTCTTGTATTATTATCAAGCCACTATATATCCATCATTATGTATGGGGGAAATTTCTTATTCTACTATAAGCCGAACGACGTTGAAAATGGATTCTGCCTTGAACCACTTCTATTTTCTCGTGCCCTTTGCAGCATGTTAAATGGCACCATTCTGATGGAATGAAAGAAGAAGTACCAAATCAATCTTAAACATTGAATCCATCAAAACCTTGTTTAGAGGGCTTGGTAAGTATGTTTTGGTACTAATCGTATTCCTAAAAAAGAATTCGGTATTTGCAATATTTAAGTTGACCTTCTCTAGATTGTAAATTCTAGCACGCTGCTACTTGATACTGTCTAAATCTATAGTCAAAAACTCAGATCTTCTATTTTGACGATGCATTGATTCTGTGCATGGAATGTTTTCACCACAATCATTAATCAGGTTGGATTCACCTAGACCTTCACCGCTAATTCTAGAATCGGAGAGACCTTTTTCCTTTAAATAATTAACTGTGTTCTTTGCCCTTCTACTAGATAACCAATTATTATATTCCTCCGTACCCCTAGAATCAGTATGAGCTTTGATTTTGACTTTTATTTCTGGGTTTTCTTTTAATAGTTCATAGAGGTTATCAAGAACAATTTTGGACTCTCTGTTTAAATATGACGAGTTAAAATCAAAATATACATTGCCAATACCTTCAACGGCATTCTTGATCTGCTGCATTTTTTGATTCTTGGCATCCATTCTCGCTTTTTCCTCTGCAGCCAGTCTAGCCAATTCATTTTCCTTTTCCAATCTCTCACGCTCGGCCAATAACCGTGCTTCTTCTGCCCGCTGGGCAGCGGCAATGGAATCCTGAACGCGCTGTTGCTCCTGCTCTATTTCTTTCATAAGGGCCAGCTTTTCCTCACCCTTTTTGGAAAGTCCTTTTTCCATACCAAATCGATATACGGCCCCTGCGGCATGTTGAATATGATTGGTTGCATTTTCCGTACTCATGGCCCATTTTCCAGTTGAGTTGAAATCAAGACCGAACCTGTCGGAAAACCAGGTTCTAAAACCTACTGACGCGTTGTAGGTGCCCCTTCCTTGGTTGTTTGCATCTGTATAACCAGCGCCGATGCCAACATAGGGGTCAAACCAAGCTGTTTCCCCCAATATTTGGTTAAGATCGTAGCTTATCCTAAAGTCAATAGCGTAATAATCAATATCTTCAGTATTGACCAACCCATCTATCGTTTTGCCTTCCTTATATCTGTTGTAGGTTCCAATGGCTTCTAGCCCTAACCCATTTTTAAAATATCTTCCCAAACTTAATCGGGAGGGAAATGGAACAATATTCCAGTTATCGGTGACATTGAAAAAGTTAGTAAATTCCGAACCTGCGTCATCAACAGCATTAAACCCCACTCCAACAATCCATGCGCTTTGGACTATGGTGTCCTTTTTTGTCAATTGAATACTTTGAGAAAATCCTGAATACCAGAATACCAGGCAAGCTATGACCGCCAATGTTTTGGTTAACTTCATATTTTGGAATTTGGGTACTATGGGGACAAAAGTAATCCAAATAGGACAACTCGTGAAAAAAGATGTTCCAATGGCAATTATCTACGGCAAAGTGCAAATAATCACTCTACTTCCAAGGTGATTTTTTTGTCTTCATTAGCTATGGAGTACATACAAAAGGGATAGGATGGAACATTTGAATCCTTATCTTCATTGCGTATTTGAATGGAAATGGTTATTTCTTCCGCTGTTTCACTTTTTAATTTCATGATTGGGAGAGCGTTTGTATTCGTTGCGCCCATACAAGCCACCAGAACACTATGGGTTTTGAAATCTATTTCTGGGATGGGCAATCCCGGCTTTCTAGTTTGATTTACCTTGGAAAAAAAGGTTCTTAGGGATTTGGTGTCCCTTATAACATGGGTTTCTGGGATGTCAACTGGAAAATAACCATCCTGAACCAATAATTTTAATCTTTCATCTGTTTCCTTGTTCTGTTTCTGACTCTTGCAGGAGAACGTGAAGAGTACCACCAAGAGTATTGCATATTTCATCAATATGAATTTTTAAATCTTGAGTTGTACGCTTTTTCATAAACATCTTCATAAAGTGGCAAAATATTCTTTATTTCAAATTCCTTGGATATTTTTTGGGCGTTTTCCTTGTATCCTTCCAAACGTTTGTCATCGGATAAAAGATAAACCGCATTCTTTGCCATTTCATCCACATTACCCACATCGCTCAAAAAGCCACTTACCCCTTGCTGGTTTACCTCAGGAATACCTCCTGTATTACTTGAAATTACGGCCACCTTATTGGCCATGGCTTCCAAGGCAGCCAAACCAAAGCTCTCGGTTTCGGAGGGTAGTAGAAACAAATCTGAAAAGCATAAAATCCTATCGATTTCATTACTATTTCCTAGAAAAAGTACTTTTTCCTCAACGCCCAGTCGCTCACATTGTAGCTCTGCCTTTTCTTTTTCGGGACCCTCACCTACCATAATCAGCTTGGATGGGATTTGTTTCTGGACCTGATGAAATACATTGATTACATCAGGAATTCTCTTTACCTTCCTAAAATTACTCACATGGGTAATTATCTTCTCCCCGTCCGAAGCCATAAGGGAACGCTGACAATCGGTAAAAGTATTACTATATTTTGTTGGATCAATGAAATTGGGTATCACTTCGATTTCATTATTAACATTAAAAATTTGAAGGGTCTTTTGTTTCAAATCATGCGAAACGGAGGTCACCACATCTGATTTGTTAATGCTAAACGTTACTGCTGATTTATAAAAAGGATGATTGCCAACAAGCGTAATATCCGTGCCATGCAAAGTGGTAATCATAGGAATATAGATATGCTCCTCCTTGAGCATTTTCTTTGCCATATAGCCTGCATAAGCATGTGGAATGGCATAGTGAACGTGTAAAAGTTCGATGCCATAATGTTTTATGGTATCCACTAGTTTACTCGATAGAGCCAATTCATAAGGTTGGTACCTAAAAAGGGGATATTCCGGTACATGTACTTCATGAAAATGGATATTATTGTTTAAGAGACCCAACCTAACCGGCTGCTGGTAAGTAACAAAGTGGATTTCATGGCCCCGCTCCGCAAGGGCAATACCTAATTCCGTAGCAACAACGCCGCTTCCTCCGAAAGTAGGATAACATACAATTGCAATCTTCATAGGCTAAATGTAGCGCAATATTTTAAAGCTAATTGATAATGGAATCATAAATAGCTTGTTGAATTCTTGTCCGTAAACCTGATTTTACCAAAAGGTTGTTACGCATTGTGGGGTACGTTCTATTGGAAAGGAATACGTATACCAATTCCTCCTCTGGGTCTGCCCAAGTATAGGTCCCAGTGAATCCGCTATGCCCAAAACTTTCGCGTGATACACATCCACACGTTGGACCTTTATCTTCCAATTGCGGCTTATCAAAACCAACTCCCCTTCTCACATTTTTATCACAGAAATAACAGGTGTTGAATTTTTTAATTGTTCTGGCATCCAAATAACGCTCCCCCCCATAATAGCCTCCCTGCAAATACATCTGCATTATTTTGGCAACATCATTGGCATTACCAAAAAGTCCCGCATGGCCTCCTACCCCACCTTGCATGGCGGCTCCCATATCGTGCACATATCCTTGTATGGTTTGGTACCTGTAATAATTGTCCTCTTCACTGGGGACGATTTCTTCCTTTTCAAACTTTTTGGTTGGATTATAAAGTAATCGTGTAGTCCCCATAGGTTTTAATAGAAAATCGTCGAGTAGGGTATCCAAAGATTTTTCAAAAGAATCCTCTATGTATTTCTTTAAAACATAGTAAGACACATCACTATAACGATACCTATTGGATTTTAACTCTTGCCGACCAATTCTATTATAAATGGAATCCTGATAAAAATTGGCCAAATACATTCCATCAACCACCTTAATGGAGTAATCCTGTGTTGGATAGCGCTTGTAAAAGAGGTCGGAAGGTCTTCTATTTTCATCCAAAGTACTCAGGTAAAAGGCAATCCAGGCCGGAAGTCGTCCATAATGTGATAACGCCTTTAACACCGTGACGTCCTTTAATTCGGATTCTTGGTATTCGGGGACCAAGTCTTGAAAAGTATCGTTTAACCTTAGTTTTCCTTCTTCCTCCATCTTCATGACCAAAGGAAGTGTTCCCAAAATTTTGGTTACCGACGCTAAATCGTAAATATGGTTTTCCGTTATGCTATCAGTAGCATCATAAGTAGGGCGACCAAAGCTTTTGTTATAAATGATTTTTCCTTTTTTGGCGACCAAAACCTGTGCTCCTGGAAACATGAGGGAATCCAATCCCTGTTGTACCAAAGTATCCACATAGGCCAATCTTTGGGAATCGAACCCTACACGTTCCGGAATGCTGTATCCCAATCTAGAAATAGCTTTAGTGATAACACCGGTGTTTACGGGGAAAATAGCATTTGCCGTTACGGGCAACTTACCTTGGGCCCCTATTGAGCCAAAAAGTACTTCAGCTGTTTTCTTTTGGGCCACCTCACTATTTTGATAGGAAACCACTACTCCATCCAAAGTATCAAAATTGATGACATCCAAAAGGGCATAGGGCTTTGTAAACACTGCCAATAAGGTATTGTGGGTACGCATTCGGGATATCTCTTGTAGCCAAAAAAGCTCATTATCACTAAATCGATGTCCTTTCCAAGGACTGGCGTTGCTCTTGTGCAAACCAATAAGTACTAAATTGAATTCCTTGAGCTTGCTGCGATAACCAGCCATATCCTTGGCTCTAATTTCCGTGACCTGACCAAACTTCTTCAAGGCTTTCACAAAAGTGGAGCCATCGGCATCCCCGAACTTTACATACGCAATTTTCTTATTTTCCAATTTTCTAATGGGAATCAATGAAAAACGGTTCTTAACCACCGTGATTGAATTTTCAATGGCGTTCTCATGAAGAAGCCTATCCTCAACAGCATTTAAATCGGCTACGACATCTCCAATTTCTACGGGTTGGTATTGATGCAATCCCACTTTGTATTTTGCCTTCAGGATTTTCTTCACCGATCGCTCCAACCTATCTTCATTAATCTTTCCAGCTTTGAGTGCTTCGATTATTTGTTGTTTTCCCGCAACAGCATCTTTCGGCATTAATAGCATATCGTTTCCCGCAAGAAATGCAGAAAGCTCCACCTTCCCTTCCGGGGCAAACGCTGCTGCCGCTTTCATATTTAGGGCATCGGTGAATACCAGGCCTTTAAATCCCAATTCTTTCTTCAAAAGATTGGTAATGATACTTTTTGACAATGAGGAAGGGTATCCGGGTTTTGGTTCTAAGCTAGGAATATTCAAATGGGCCACCATAACACTTGAAACCCCTTCATCAATCAACTTCTTAAAAGGCATAAGTTCAACGCTGTCCAACCGTTCCCTTGTAAAATCCATATAGGGTAAGGAATGGTGCGAATCAGTCGCCGTATCACCATGGCCTGGGAAATGTTTTCCAGAAGACAAAATTCCTGCCCTATGCATACCTTTCATGAAGGCTGTACCTTTTCGACCAACATTTTCAACATCTTCACCAAAGGAACGATTACCAATAATCGGATTTTTGGGATTGATATTTATGTCGATATCCGGTGCAAAATTGATATGTACCCCAAGCCTTTTAGCGTGCCATCCCACACGATATCCCACTTCTTCGACAATAGCGTCATTTTGAATAGCACCCAAAGTCATATTCCATGGGAAGGCGTGGGTAGAATCCAACCGCATGGCCAATCCCCATTCAGCGTCCATTCCTATTAACAACGGTGTTTTTGCCGCCGCCTGAAACTGATTGGTCAATCTAGCTTGCCTCACAGGTCCGCCCCTTGAAAAGATAACACCACCCAAATGGTGCTCCTGAACCAAATTTTGTATGGCTGAAATAGCATCTTTGTTTTGGTTGGAAGCTACGCTGACCATGAACAGTTGTCCAACTCGTTCCTCCAAGCTCATGGAGGCGTATATTTTGTCTACCCATTGGGATTGAGCAAGACTATCTTTTACTGCCAATGGATCGTTCTGACCAAAGCAAAGAAAGACTGCAAAACTCAGTAGGGTTAAGCAATAGTATTTTTTAATCATAAATTGTTGGGTTCAATTTACGTACCAAAAATATGCATTTGGTCGAGAAATGCCCTAAAAATATGGTGTATGGGTGATTTTAGAAGATAAACTTACATAAAACGGGCATGCCAACTTTCTGATGCAGGAACTTCCCAATGCTCTAAATACTCTTGTTTAGTGGCGACTAAATTGTTAAAAACAACCGTATTTTTGGATACGGCACGCTCCTTGGCCATCTTTTTAAAGTCCTTCAAAGGCTTATAGGCCACAAACTCCCCTTGTTTGTAGGAAACATTCATTTTATCCAATAAATCTACCTGAAACTTCTGTTCCAAGCTTTGGATAAAGTGTACCGATGCATCAATGGAACAGCCAGAGGCACTGTTCATGGATTGGTCAAGACCAATGACCAGAAAACGATTGTAGCGAATTTCATAGCCCGCTTTTAAATGGGCACCGTGAGCAGTCCATTGGGTCAAAAACGTATCAAATAATTTGTGTAATTCATCCAATTCAGCCTTCGAAAAAGAGCGGTTGCATTGGTAAATCCAAATTCTGGAAGTATGCTGCAGGTCGTTAAAATCAACTAACATATTTATTTCAGTATTTCGTTCAAGGATGTCAACCCATTCAATTTCTCAATGTCCGCAGGTGAAAGTGTTTGATTGTAGATGGAAAGCTCATCCATAAGACCAATATAACTAAGACCTAGAAGAATTTTGGCCTTTTCCTCACTCCAAGTAAAGGAATCCTTTAATCCCGCTACCTCGCCTTGTAGCTTTCCATCAACATACAATTGTGATACCGCACGGTCCGTGCCCAACTTTGAGAAATTTATCACGATATGTGTCCATTTGTCCCTCCCAAAAGGAGGGGTTTTAACCCTAACCAGTCTTTTTTCAAATTCTGGATTATCGTCAGGTCCTAAATTTTCTGGATTCCATTGTTTGAGGTCGCCAATGACCCCAAGCCTAAAATCCCTTGGGTTTTTTTTAGTAAAATCCACCCAAAGTGCGGCATCGTTATAATTAACGTCCGTAATTTGAATAGGATCGCAATACCCAGGTTCCAAATCTTTTGCGGGATCTAAACGTAGCCAAAATGAAACCGCGCCACTCCAAGAGGTGTTGGAATATGCCACATTCTGGCTGGCATCATAAAACACCACGGGCTTCCCTTTCCTCTTAAAATCCAGGGCATCTCCGCTGCGCCCTTTACCCTTGGCATGGACGACGTTAGAGCCTTGCAATCCAGGATTTGCATTTTCAAGGTCTTTTCTCTCTAAAGCGGTATAAATATTAGCGTCTCCCTGTGCCACTTGCGCTTGTACGTCTCCATCAAATGGAGCATAAAAAATGAGACGCTCTTTTAGTGCCTCTTCTTGGGCATGGCCCAGAAAAGAAATGGCAAAAAGAGCGATGGTTATTTTATTTTTCATCCTAAATCCAATAAGGGTTCATTATATTGAAATTGACGGAAACTTGGTATTCCCATTACAAAACATATGGCTGTTTTTTAACATAAACCAGAGTCATAAGTTTCCTGAACTGGCAATCAATTCCGCCACATCCAATACCTTCACGGAATCTTCCTTCTCATGGGCCTTGATGCCATCTGTCATCATGGTATTACAGTATGGACAACCCGTGGCAATAATATCCGGACTCGTTTCCAAAGCTTGCTGGGTACGTAGTACATTGATGTCCATATCCCCTGTTTCAGGTTCCTTAAACATTTGTGCACCTCCGGCACCGCAGCACAGGGCCGTTTTTTTATGGCGTTTCATTTCAGTAATCTTGGCATTTGTCTTGGCAAGGACTTCCCTTGGGGCCTCAAATACTGAATTGGCCCTACCTAAATAACAAGGGTCATGGAACGTGATTCGTTTGTCCTTGTAAGTCTGTCCTTCAATGGATAAACGACCGGTATCCATCAACTCTTTAATGAATTGTGTATGGTGGACCACGCTATAGTTTCCTCCTAAGCTTGGATATTCATTTTTTAAGGTATTAAAGGAGTGGGGGTCACAGGTCACAATACGTTTAATACCATAACCATTCAACACCTCAATATTCATCATGGCCTGCATTTGGAACAAAAATTCATTTCCCGCACGCTTTGCCACATCTCCCGTGCAACTTTCCTCGGGGCCCAAAACTGCAAAATCAACTTTGGCCTTGTTTAGTATTTTCACAAAGGCCCTTGATATCTTTTTGGCCCGATCGTCATAACTCCCGGCAGAACCGACCCAAAAAAGAATTTCAGGTTCTTTCCCTTCCGCCATATATTCCTCCATGGTTTTTACCACAAGTGCTTCACCCATTGTTCTAAAAATTATTCGTTTACCCAGTTCAAGCGGTCCATTTGATTATATGGCCATGGCGCTCCATTATTTTCAATATTGGACATCATATTGTTGAGTTCTGTTGGAGCAGCGGATTGTTCCATGACTAGAAAACGGCGCATTTCCATGATAATGGACAAAGGATCTATACTTACTGGGCAGGCCTCTACGCAAGCATTGCAGGTAGTACAGGCCCAAAGTTCCTCTCGTGAAATATAGTCGTCCAACAACTGCTTTCCATCAGGTTGAAAGGCTCCTTTGTTCGCATCAATGTTTTTACCAACCTCTTCCAATCTATCCCTCGTATCCATCATAATTTTTCTAGGGGAAAGCTTTTTACCGGTTTGATTGGCTGGACATTCAGAAGTACATCGGCCACATTCAGTACATGTGTAGGCATTCAACAATTGCACCCAATTTAAATCCATGACATCTGAAGCCCCAAACTTTTCCGGTTCCTCAGTATCCTCTTCTGTCGTGGAAGCAAAAGGATCGGCTGAAGGGTCCATCATCAATTTGACCTCATTGGTCACCGCTTCCACATTGTTAAATTGCCCTTGAGGATTCAATTTGCCATAAAACGTATTTGGGAAAGCCAATAAAATATGAAGATGTTTTGAGAAATATAGATAGTTAAGAAAGAATAGGATTCCTAAAATATGTAACCACCAAGCCGTTCTTTCCATAAGAACCAGACTTTCCTGCGACATCCCTTCAAATAAAGGCGCAATAAACTGACTTATGGGAAAGGCCCCAGCTTCCACATAGTGTTCCACACCCATTTGTTGTAATTGCAAATCGGTTGCGTTCATGGTCAAAAAAAGGAACATCAGAACCAATTCTATGTAGAGGATGAGGTTTCCATCTTTTTTGGGCCAACCCTCCATTTCAGGTTTTATGAACCGTTTCAATCGGATAACATTCCTTCGCACCCAAAAAATGAGGACTGCCACAATGACTAAAAACGCGAGAATTTCAAAAGACCCTATCAAAAAATCATAGAAGCCGCCTAGAAATGCAAATATCCTATGGGTACCTAAGAGACCGTCAATAATTATTTCGAGTACTTCAATATTGATGATGACAAATCCAACGTAGACAATGATGTGCATGAGTCCTGCAATGGGCCGTACTACCATTTTTGATTGCCCTAAGGCAATCATGGCCATATTCTTCCATCGTTGCCCCTTATTGCCGGTAATGTCGGCTTCCCTTCCTAGTTTAATATTGCGAATGAGTTTTTTTACATTTTTAATAAAATAGCCAATACCGAATGCAAGGAAAAGGGCGAAGACAATATTTGGTATAAATGAAATCATTGGAATAATTAAATTCAAAACTACAAAATTTATTATGCATGCATAATAAATCTATAAAAGGTTTAACTCACTATTGTTTATTGGCGGGATCATTTTCCGGAAGCTCGTACTCCTTTTGCTTTTTTCCAAAGACAGATACATTGACGTAACGCTTGGGGTTTAGACGAAAGTCCTGTAATAATAAATCCAATTCCCTGGACACCTCTGCTAAATTATTGTAGAGTTCTTCATTATTTGCCATTTTTCCTAGCGTACCCTCTCCCCTTTCAATTTTACCTAAAACTAGATTCAGGCTGGAAACAGTGGATTGCAAATCTGCTAAGGTTTTTCCAAGTCCGGCATTGGCCAACGAATCAGAAATTTTGGAAAAGTTACCGGTGATGGTATTTACGTTTTTCAATGTACTATCCAATTGTTCCCCATTGGCTTCCAATAAGGTATTCAATTTTGAAGCACTTCCTTGGAAAGTTCCTACCAACTGGTTGAGACCTACGATACTTTGTTGGAGCTCTCTTTTGGTTCTGGCATCCAGAATGGAATTGATGTTTGTCAGCAGCGTGTCCGCATCGGATACCGTACTTTCCAAGCTCATCTGTAAAGGCGTAAGGTTCTGCTGAACCAATTCAGTAAGCCCAGGTTTTGTTGCGCTCTGTAAGGTGTCGCCCGACTGCGCGTTTGGAGCATCATCGAAAGCGGGTATTATCTGCAATCCTTTTCCGCCGATGATACCGGTATCAAATAACTCCACCTTGCTATTTTTGGAAAACTCGAAATCATTGTTCACCATAAAGGTAACCACAAGTTTTCCGGAAGTATCCCTAAATCGAATGCTACTGACAGTCCCAACCACTAAACCGTTCAGGGAAACCTGTGTACCGGTCTGTAGACCTCCTACATGGTCGTAAACAGAGTAGAAGGTACGGGAGTTATCAAAAATTGAAGAGGACTTTAGATAACCAAAGCCCATTATAACTGCGAGAATCCCCAACAACACTAAAATCCCCGTCTTTACTTCCCTAGATAGTTTCAAAAGTTGGTGTTTTCAATTAAAAACAAAATTAGGAATAATTTTCCGAGGCTTATTGGGTAGAAGATGAATTTAGGGCTTCTTTTAAATCAATTCTTTTTCCATCCTTGTAAGCTACGATGTAGGAGGTGGCGTACCCCCTAGTGCTAGCTTCTGACTTTAGTTGCCTTGCCACTTTGTAGCTATCGGTCTCACCATATAAATAACGGTACATGTTTTTGTAAGGCTCTGAGGAAAGTCCCCGTAAACCCTTAAAATTCTCAGGCTCCAAGGGAATGACCTTTGAACTTGCCAAAAGTTGCACCTTAAAAATAATGTCAGATGGACTTTCACTAAGTTGTTCCTTCGCGACTTCTTTTTTGGGTTGTTCCGTTTGGGAAACCACCTTGGTTTCTTCTTTAGGACTTGTCAGTGGATCCACCTTGGTCTGCTCCGTAATTTCTTTTTCTGCCTTTTCCAAAGGGTTGTCCTGAATGGTCTCGGTTTCAATTAAATTGGCATCAACACCACTTTTGTAGTCCAAGATTGCATTGGCAATTGCCTCGGCCATTTCCTTTTGACCCTTATCAGAATTCAAATAGGCCCCTTCGTTTTTATTGGTCAAAAAACCTAGTTCCACCAAAATGCTTGGCATAAATGTCTGGTGTAAAACAATAAAAGCTGCCTGCTTCACTTTCCTATCCTTTCTACTTAGCTTTTTCACAAAATTGCCTTGTACCCTTTTTGCCAAGTCGATGCTTTGATCTAAAAATTCTTCTTGCATGATGGTTGAGCCTATGACGAATTCCGGTGAATTCAAATCATATGCACTATATTTTTCCTCGTAATTATCTTCCAAATAGATAACGGAGTTCTCTTTTTTGGCGACCTCGATATTTTTGGTATTCCCATTAAGACTGAGCACAAATGTCTCCGCCCCACTGGCATCTGAGCGATGCGCATTGCAGTGCACGGACACAAATAAATCCGCATTTGCCTTGTTGGCAATCTCTCCCCTCACGAACAAATCAACAAAGGTATCATCATCACGGGTATAAATGACCTCGATACCCTTATCTTTGGAAAGCAATTGGCCCACCTTCAATACAACGCCCAAAGCGATGTTTTTCTCCAAATACCCATTGCCCAGATTTCCGGGATCGTGACCGCCGTGACCTGCATCCAAAACAACTATGAATTTATCCTTGGCATTTGGTTCGGTATCATTTTTGATAAAAGAAAGTAGAAGAAAAATAAATCCGGAAATTATGGTAAAAACTAACCGATTTCGATTCATAGGAACTGTTCATTTCTGGTCTTCCCCATGGGTTAAATTTATGGTAACACCACATAAGGGGAAGAAAAAATATATGTAAGTTTGACCACCAAAAACTAAGCCAAACCTCTACAAAAATAGGATTTATCGCTTTGCAAACAAACAAACTTCATTTCCTCATTCCATTGTTTTTGGTGTTTGCGGGCCAGTTGGGTTTAGCACAGGAAGATCGGATTGTGCCCTTGCCCATTAAGCGAATTCAAGATACCATCAGTGCACCTTTGCCACCACCTACCATCACAGGGGATTCCATACAGGTGGATTCAATAGCCAACGATTCAACCAGCGCCAAAAAAAATCCGTTGCTGGGAAAAATAAAGTATAAGGCCAAAGACTACGTAAAACTGAGTCAAAAGGACCAAAAAATCTATTTATACGATGAGGCCGAAATCTATTATCAGGATACGGAATTAAAAGCTGGGATCATTGTTATGGACTACGTAAAAAACGAGGTCTATGCGGGAAGGATAAAGGACTCCACCGGCACCTATACCCAGTTGCCTTATTTTAAACAAGGGGATCAAATTGTAATTCCTGATTCCATACGATTCAACTTTGATACACAGAAAGCCTTAATATGGAATTCCAGAACCGAGCAAAATGCCGGAGCAGGTTCTTTTGGTTCAGATGCCATGAAAGTTCTGGCGGAAGTTACAAAAAAGGAAAACGACTCAGTATATTTCATGAAAGATGGAAAACTGACCACCTCAAAGGACACCTTAGACCCCGATTACTATATACGTGTAAGGAAAGCGAAGTTTGTGCCCGGAAAAAAGATAATTGCGGGCTACAGCAATATGTATTTAGTGGATGTGCCCACCCCAATAGCACTACCCTTTGCTTATTTTCCCTTGACCACTGGAAGGGCACCGGGTCTTATATTTCCTACGTTTACCCAAGATCCCATCCGAGGTTTTGCCATACAGAACGGAGGCTACTATTTGCCCATAAACGAGTATGTTGATTTCAGTATCATGGGCGACTTTTTCACCAATGGCAGTTACGGCTTTAGGACCCAATCCATTTACGCAAAAAGATATCGATACAGGGGAAACGTAAATTTTAGGTTTGAGAACCAAATCACTAGCCAGAAAGGTTTTGATGATTTTTCCCGAAGAACTACATATAATATACAAATCTCCCACTCGCAAGACCCCAAGGCCAATCCCAATTCCAGATTTTCTGCAAGCGTCAATCTGGGAAGTAGTGAGTTCTTCACCAACTCCTTTAATCAGGTTAATGTTCAGAATACCCAAAACAACAACCTTTCGTCGTCGATAACGTATTCCAAGACATTTCCGGAATACCCATCGGTAAATATCAATCTGACTGCGTCCCATAACCAAAATACCAGCGCAAATCGCGATCCGGATGTTGACAATATTTCCCTGACCTTACCAACTTTACAAGCCAGTATGGAACGTATTTTTCCCTTTGCCAGTAGGGATGGTATTAAAAGGGGATTGATCAAGAATTTCAATTTTCAATACAATATGCGTGCTGAAAATAGGATTACGACGAATGACGAGGATTTTCTTAGCTCACGCATGTTTGAAAATGCAAGGATGGGAGCAAGACATGCCCTACCATTCAATACCAACTTCAAGGTGGCCAAGTATTTCAGTATTTCAGTAGGAGGAAATTACGAGGACGTATGGGCCTTTGAAACTTTTGAGCGTGGCGTAGTCGCTGGTGACGAAACCAATAGGGAAGTGGTGCTGGATACCATTAGCGGTTTTGACCGATATAACCGCTATGGATTTAATGCCAGCATTGGTACCACACTTTATGGCACCTTTAATTTTGGTGAGGACAAAAAAATACAGGCCATTCGTCATGTCATGCGTCCACAGATTGGTTGGGGGATTACCCCGTCTTTTGAGCAGTTCTATGATACGTACATAGATAATGACGGTGAGGAAGTGTTATACAGTAGGTTCGAGGGTACCTTAAACGGCGCCCCAAGTTTAAACAGCTCCAACTCCATTACCTTTTCCTTGCAAAATACGATTGAAGCCAAGGTCAAGGATAAGGATTCCACAGCAACAGAACCCAAAAAAATATCAATACTTAATAACCTTAATTTTTCAACAGCTTATAATTTTGAGGCAGATTCCCTGAAACTGGCGCCCATTGGATTCAACGGCGGAACAACAATATTGGACAATAAGATGACCGTAAACTTTACTGGAAGTTTAGATCCCTATACTATTGATAACAATGGAAGAAGAATCAATACATTCAATATACAAAACGGAGGAAGTTTATTACGTTTGACTCGAGCCACATTGAATCTCAGATACGCGTTGAATAATGAAACCTTCAAAAAAACGGGCGCTCGAGATGACGAAGCACGAGAAGCAAGTGATCAATATCGTGCCCAAAGTGGTGGACGAACCGATAATCTTTTTGGAGCTGGATTCGACGAAAGGGCGAGCTATGAAGGAAAGGACGATGCTGATATTGACAATCCCATCTACGGCACAACCATACCATGGAGCCTAAATGTGCAGTTCGCTTTGGGCTACAATAATTCCAACCGTCAAAATGAAATCAATAATGCTTCCCTAATGTTTGGCGGGGATGTACAGCTATCCCCTAGGTGGGACGTAGGGGTCTCTTCTGGATACGACTTTGTACAAAAAGGTTTTGCGCAAACCCAGTTAAGGTTCCGTAGAAACCTGAAAAGTTTTGACCTACGATTCAATTGGGTACCATTTGGTAGAAACGAACGGTGGGATTTCTTTATAGGCATCAGCAGTTCCATTCTTAGTGACCTAAAGTGGGAACAGCGCAGTCAGGCAGGCATAAGAAGATAATTTTTTGTAATTCCATTAAATCCAATACCATGAAAAAAGTGATTAATACCCCTAAGGCCCCAGCACCCATAGGACCTTACAATCAAGCCATTTTGGTTGAAGACACCCTGTATATATCAGGTCAGACCCCAATAGACCCTTCAACGGGCAAATTGGTGGAGGGCGATGTAAAAGTGGAAGCCGAACAATGCATGCAAAACCTGAAAGCCATTCTTGAAGAGGCAAACATGACATTGGAAAATGTGGTCAAAACCTCCATTTTTTTAAAAGATATGCATCAGTTCTCTCAGGTAAATGAGGTTTATGGAAGTCATTTTAATCCAGATACGGCCCCCGCTAGGGAAACCGTTGAAGTAGCTAACTTACCGATGTTCGTAAACGTGGAGATTTCAATGATTGCCGTTAAATGGTAGCTTTGTGAAATTCAACAAGCCCATCGATGGGGCGTTGTCTAATGACTCCCAAAATAAGGTCGTTGCGTTCGATGACCGTGGTAAGTTCTTCCCGCAAAAAATGGGCAATACTTCCCACAAAATGAATGGGTACCTTGGTAGCCAACTCAAACTGCATAATGTAGTTGTTCACAAACTGCTGAAAGCCCTTATCTATCACCCCCTTGCAATAAGGGTGATCTTTGTTCTCAATCATAAATCGGGCAAAAGTAGCTAGATACGTGTTTGGGTTGGGCTGTTTGTATAGATATTCCTTGATACTATCCGCTCCAAGTTCGTATTCCTTGGCAAATTTAATTCCCAAATCTTGGGGCATCTTGTGGAAATAATAATCACGTAATAATTTTCTACCAAAGAAATTTCCGCTACCATCATCCATAAGGATGTAACCCAATGAGGTAACTTTTTGAAAAAGTTGGTTGCCGTCATAATAGCTACAGTTACTTCCCGTACCTAAAATACATACGATACCTTGGTTACCTATAGTTGTTGTGGAATAGATGGCAGCATAAGTGTCTTCCCTTACTTCCGCCTTGGCGTTGGGGAAAAAGTCCTCAAAAATTTTACCCAAAAACTTTTTCATTCGGTCGGTACCACAGCCCGCGCCATAAAAGTATAGGTTGGTAACGGATTCCCTACTTTTTGAAATGTCAAAATTATTGGCTAACCTATCTTCAATTACCTCCCTAGTAAGCACCTCAGGGCTTAGTCCCAGGGTCTGCGTATTGAACAACTGCTCTCCCTTATCATCCAGGGCAATCCAATCCGCCTTTGTGGCACCACTATCGACAATTAATATCATCTTCTTAAAAAATAATATTCCTGAAAATAAGGCTTTTGCACCAAACTTTCAGGAATATCTAATTTCTGTATATTAAAGACCTGCTACATGTTCCGCAAGATCTACCAATTTATGAGAGTACCCTGCTTCATTATCGTACCAAGAAATAACCTTGAAGAAATTGGCATTCAATTCTATACCAGCTCCTGCATCAAAAATGCTCGTTCTGGCATCTGAAACGAAATCTTGTGAAACCACAGCTTCCTCAGTGTATCCTAAAATTCCTTTCATCGCTCCTTCAGAAGCTTCCTTGAACGCCTTTTTGATTTCATCGTAGGAAGTATCTTTTTCCAATCTTACCGTTAAATCAACAACGGAAACATCCGCCGTAGGTACGCGGAATGCCATTCCAGTCAATTTTCCTGCTAATGAAGGAATTACTTTTGTTACTGCCTTGGCAGCCCCTGTTGAAGCTGGGATAATGTTCAACATAGCACTTCGTCCACCTCGGTAATCCTTTTTAGAAGGACCATCAACGGTCATTTGAGTCGCCGTTGTGGCATGAACCGTAGTCATCAATCCTTCCACGATCCCAAAATTATCGTCCAATACTTTGGCCAACGGAGCCAAGCAATTTGTTGTACAGGAAGCATTGGAAACAATAGTATCCGAAGCCTTGAGATCATTGTGGTTAACTCCCATTACGAACATAGGCGCATCTTTAGAGGGTGCGGAAATAACCACTTTTTTAGCACCTCCATCAATGTGGGATTGAGCCATATCCAAGGTTGTAAAGATTCCCGTGCACTCCGCTACAATTTCAGCTCCTACTTCATCCCATTTTAAATTCTTTGGATCGCGTTCCGCAGTGATACGCACCGTTTTTCCATTGACCACAAGGTGTCCATCTTGTACCTCAACAGTTCCATCAAATCTGCCGTGAACGGAATCATACTTCAATAAATACGCTAGATGTTCTACATCCAATAAATCGTTGATGGCCACAACTTCTACATTGTCCCTTTTCACCGATGCCCTAAATACCAATCTACCGATTCTACCAAATCCGTTGATTCCAATTTTTACGTTTGCCATGTGTTTTAATTTTTAGTTGTTTATGTAGTCATGATATCGGAAACTCTAATAAGTTCCTCATCGACCTCTGTATGTGCTTTAATTGCCTCACTAATCGGTGTTAAAATCAGTTTGCTATCACGAATTCCCACCATGTAATTTGTTTTACCTTCCAAGATGGCCTCAACGGCCCTAACCCCCATTCTACTTGCCAAAACCCTGTCAAAACAGGTTGGGTTACCTCCGCGTTGCATATGCCCCAATACGGAAACCCGTACATCATAAATAGGTAAATGCTCCTCTACATATTCCTTAAGTTCAAAAACATTTTTACCCGTTTTATCACCCTCAGCAACGATTACAATACTGGAGGACTTGCCTGACTTTTTACTTCTTTTTAGGGAATCCAACAAACGATCCAATCCAAGGTTCTGCTCAGGGATAAGAATTTCCTCTGCTCCGGCACCAACACCGGCGTTCAGGGCAATATGACCAACATCCCTACCCATTACCTCGATAAAAAACAATCGGTTATGCGAGCTAGCGGTATCCCTTATTTTATCAATAACCTCGACAACGGTATTGATAGCGGTATCAAAACCAATGGTATATGATGTTCCCAAAATATCATTATCAATGGTTCCAGGAATACCCATGACTGGAAAATTGAACTCCTCATTCAGTTTAAGAGCTCCTGCAAAGCTGCCATTACCTCCAATGACCACTAGGGCATCCACATTATGCTTCTTTAATTGCTCAAACCCCTTTTTCCTTCCCTCAGGAGTTCGAAATTCCAAGCAGCGTGCAGATTTTAAAATGGTACCCCCTTTGTTAATGATATTGTTGACACTACGGGCATTCATTTCTTTGAAATCACCGTCAATCATACCCTGATAGCCCCTATAGATGGCTACACACTGTAACTTCATGTAAGCACAAGACCTAACTACGGAACGAATTGCGGCATTCATCCCAGGAGAATCACCTCCCGATGTTAAAACAGCTATTTTATTGATATTCTGAGGCATTTTAGAAATTGAACGTCAAAACTAGCAAACTTCCTTTAATAAAAAAATGAGCAATGTCCTACTTTAGTGCGGCTTCTATTTTTCAAACGTTTTCGTGAAAAAAATGGATAAAAAAACGACAAAATTCTATTTGTTGTTTTGTGTGGTGGCCTTAGATCGAAAAATAATCAGGCTGTCCTTTCCCATTACGGTACCGGGCGGAATTTCCTCGGCTTTTTTTTCTTCCCTTTTTATTTTGGGTCTAAAGATTTGGGTCAAGAGCTCTTTGAAATTATTGAAATCCACTTGGTAAGAAAGTCCTATGCCCTGCGTATATCCTTGTCTTTCTGCCAGGAACTGCTCTATTACATTCTCCCTATTGAAAATTTTGGCGCTCAAGGTCCCTTCTTCGTTTAATAGAACCTGCACTTCAACATCGCCAGCAACAACCGTTTCCGAAACCCCACCGACAGGAACACCCACCCGACCATTGACCAAAACCCTATCTGAAATTTGGGTGGATACGGTTACCCCTATCCTATCCTCGGTATCAATACCTGAGTTGGCATTGTCAAAACCTTGTTCATACGAAAGTCCAAAATTGAGTTTGTCATTATCCCCTGCCAGCACCGAGTTTAAAAGCCCAGATGCCGTTTGAATCAGGTTACCGGTGACAGCCTGTTGACTAATTGCTGTCTGATCGTTCCAAAAAGTGCCTTGGGCAAGCAGAAAGAATGCATTATTGCTTTCTGTGGTGGGGTCTTGCAATTGGTATTCCAACTCTGATCTTATTACGGAATTCGAGCCTGGGAACTCAATATCAAAATCGATAGTGGGACTTTCCAACTCTCCTTGCAAACGGACCACAACATCAGTAGGTATTCTTCGGGTATTTCCAGGATTATCCAATAGGGGCGCAGGGTTTGCGGTGAGTGAATAAATGGCTTCCATATTAAGTTGCGCAGCGAGAGGGTCACGCTCCCAGAGAATGGTCCCTCCCGGTCTCACGGTAAAGGTTTTATCAATGAGTCCAGCCCTTCTAAACCGATATTGCCCGGTTACTACAACAAATTCGCCGTACATATTAAATTTACCATTGGTGTTGATTTCCATTAACAAAAGGCCTTCGCCCGTTCCCCTTAAAGAACTTTTATTTTCTTGATCGACAACGATCTCCACTTCAGCATCAGGAGTAACAGCTAAGTCAAAGGTCATTTCCAGCCCTTCATAATCTTCCAATACCCGTTCTGAGGCGATACTACCTCCTTGCTTTTTTTCAATGAAATTTATAAAAGAATAGTCGCCGACACTGGTTACATCACTTAAGGGAATCTTAAGGGAGGTTCCCCTTGCTGTTGAACCTTCAAACTCTATATTTAGCCCTGTGGTAGTACCAAAAATGGATCCCTTACCATTGGCGAATCCGGTTCCATAGTACAAAGCTTCCTCATCAAAATCCGTATTTAAAATCAGAAATCGATTGGAATCCGTGTCTACTTCCAAGTCCAACGTCCAGTCCCCAAACTCCGTATGCGAAATGGTACCATCCAAAAAAGCAGTGGTGTTTTCAGCTACATCGGATAGTTGAATTTTTTCAAAATAGAACGTCTGGTCAAACAAGCGAACCCGGGACAAAGGGGCAAAATTGTAGTCCACATTTAAATAGGGTATCCCTAAACCGGCATCATTCAATGTTAATGACCCATCTATGTCCGGATTATTTGCATTGCCGGTAATCCGTGCATTTCCACTAACAAACCCCCGTATATTGGAGATAACGTCCTCGCCCAAGGGAGCAAAAGGTTCCAAATCCAGTTGATCAAAAGACGCCAACAAATCCAGTGTGGTTTCCTTGGGGCCATTATTGATATTTCCATTAAGGCTGAATTTTTCGGCACCATTTTGGCTGATCCAGGAGTTCACTCCAAACTGTGAAAGATCATTATTCCCAAAAATAACCAACTCCATATCTCCCATAACCATCTCGTTTACGGAGAAATCATTGATCAACATGCTGGAAGACGGCAAGTACTTTCCTTCTTTCTGAAGAATATTAAGAAATCCATTGACCTCGCCATCCAGTTTTAAGCTATCTATGGCTGGTGTAATTTTATCCAGGGAAACGATTTTAAATCGTAGTTCCAAATCCTTATAGGTCGAGTCTGCAAGCTCTCCCCTGAGACGTATCTGTTCCCTATTGTCATTGTCCATAACAATCTCCTCAATTTGGATACTGTCCAAGGTGCGGTTGACAATGACCTTATTTTTTTTATCCCCTGCTTTGTTCAGTACCCATCTATTTCCCTTGAAATTGACATCTGAAGTTTTTAGACCAATTACGGACTTGTTCTTCTCATTAAAGGTGTGATAGAAATTCAAATTGTAACTATCATCAAGTTCACTGCCGCCCTTGAACTCCGTTCTAAAAAACAAGGTATCCTTTAAGGTAGTGTTGATAAGGTTAAAGTCTTTTACATCATAATATACCGTGGACATATCATCAACGGTAAGAAAGGTATTGAATAGTGGATTCTTATTGTCTATAATCAGTTCTACCTCATTGAAGGTGTTCTTAAATGCCGCAATATTGGGGGATTTGAAGGTCAATTTAAAATCTCCATCATCCGATTTGATATTGCCCTTAATAAACGTATCCGGGCCGAAGGAGACCTCTGGGAAAAATACATCCACAATCTTATTATAAATGCGAAAATTAAAGTCAAGGTTTTGACCTTCAGAAATCTCGTACGGTTTATAGTTGGTGTAAATACTTCCGATGGAATTCTGAAGGAGTCTTCCTAATTCCCTGACCCTAAAATTACCTTTTAAATATCCTGTGATGATATCAGGGGATATGATTTGAATATTGCGGATACTGTCCTTTTCAAAAGTCGAGGAAACTGCAAAATCATCAAAGAGATAGGTGTCGTTCTTATTTTGAAACTGCGTCTTTGAAAATTTAACATCACCCACGATATTGTCCAAAGAGTTGCCCGTAATATCCATACGCACATCACCCTTAAAAATGGAAACTTCGTCATTTATAAAATTCAAGGTCTTTAAATCGGCATAGTCCACGGAAGCAATGAAATTGAAATTATTTTCTTCCTGACTGAAATCCGCCAATCCCTTGAAATTCAATTTTAGGTTTTCATCATTGCTGATCAATGAGCCGTCAAAGAGTTCCTCTTTAATAATACCCGAGACTTTTACATCTTTATATTCATAGCCATTGAACTCCATGGAATAAACGTCACCAATGGCCTCAGTATTCAAATATTCAGCTATAAAGCCCCTTCCCTCCACATTAACATCCAAAGATGTCTTACCAAACTTTGGGTCGTTCAAAAAATTACCCAAATCAAAGTCAATCAGTGAAATGAACCCCAAATAAGAGGCATCGTCAATATTGTTGATGTTGGTCATCTGCAAATCTGAATAACTGCTTCCTATGGCCGTATTCAAATTTATTTTGGCGTCAATGGATGTTTCCGTGATTTCAGCATCTCCCCTAACGGTGAACTGTCCAAATTTTTGGAATGATGTAGGTAGTACATTTTTGGTCAAAATATTAGGAAGTAACGCCCGGAGCTGATAATAATTTGAGGTAATGTTCTCCATCTGTGCATCCATTTTAAATGGTTCCAATTCATTGAACATATTCTCAAAATTGAAATCCCCCCGTATCCCAGTGTTATCAGAAACCAGAAAAAGGTCCTGGAAACCCAGATTATTCAATACTCCCGTAACTTCGGTAGAAAAAGTGGCCGTCCTATCTTTCCCAAACTCATTAAAATATTTATTTAACTCATTAAATGCCACGGTAGATTCCTTGAACTGGGCCGTCACCTGAACCCTATTTAAAAAATCAGAGAAGTCTTTTCTGTTGTAATCAAAGACCAGCATACCCTTAAGGACCGACTCGGGGGTATTTATTGCCAAAGAATCAAATCGCATTTGTTGTTTGGTATATTTAAACCGTGTTGTCAACTTTTCCAGGTTTACCCCCTTTGCACTTTGCAAGGCAAGCTCATCTATTTGAAGGGATACCTCCGGCCCTAAAATCTGGAAGTCCCTGGAGTTGATTTCCAGGTTTCTAAAATCAAGTATAGTTGCATTTTCAAAGTTATCATCAATAAGGCGATACCTGCTATTTTCCAAATGAATCTCACTTGCAGACATAAAAAAAGGCGGTGTCCCAGGTGCCCTCGGCTTACCATCATCCAACTTATCCACAAAAACATCCAGATTCGTATTGCTTTCCCCGACATATGTTTTCATATTAAGAAAGAGTCCGTCCACATCAATTTCTCCAAACTCCATATCACCATCAATCATTTTTCTAAGATTAATGATGGAAGTGGAGAGTTTTTGGATATGGATTAACGTATCCATCCTGTAATCTTCTACATAAATGTCCTTTATTGTGGCTCCTAAAGTAAATGGGGAAAACCGCACACGTTCAATATTGATGTTGGTACCAAACTCCTCATTGAGACTGTCGGTGGCATAGTTTGCAAGTTTGGTCTGTATCACGGGAAGGGAGAAAACAAGGGTAGCCAGAACACCTATCAAAATGATGATCAATATAAATCTGACCGCTATTTTCCTTAATTTTTTGATAGCGCGTTACCTTTTATCTTTGTAGGGCAATTTTTGTTCCAAAACCATTGAACGTGTCAGAAAAATATATTCTTGCCATTGAATCCTCCTGTGATGACACTTCCGCCGCTATACTTTGTAACAATGTTGTGCTCAGTAATATTGTGGCCATCCAAGAAATCCATCAACAATATGGTGGTGTTGTCCCTGAACTGGCGTCAAGGGCACATCAACAAAACATTGTGCCGGTTGTCCACCAAGCTTTGGCTAAGGCAAATATCGATAAAAAACAGCTGTCGGCCATAGCTTTTACCCGAGGTCCGGGATTGCTTGGGTCACTATTGGTTGGTACTTCATTTGCGAAATCTCTAGCCCTTGGTCTGAACATTCCACTCATTGAAGTCAATCATATGCAAGCCCATATTTTAGCCCATTATATTGAAGATGGAAATAAGGAAATGCCCAGCTTCCCTTTTCTTGCGCTTACCATCAGCGGCGGGCACACACAAATTGTACAAGTAAATCATTATTTCGACATGCGCATATTAGGTGAAAGTCTGGATGATGCCGTAGGTGAAGCCTTTGACAAAAGTGCCAAACTTTTGGGTTTACCCTATCCCGGTGGGCCCTTAGTTGATCAATATGCCCAATTAGGTAACCCCGAGGCATTCCTATTTCCAAAACCTAAGGTAAATGGTCTTAATTTTAGTTTTAGTGGGTTGAAGACCAGCATCCTATACTTTATCCAACGGAATACCAAAGACAACCCTAACTTTATAACAGAGCATTTGGAGGATATATGTGCCTCCATTCAGCGCACGATTGTTGACATATTGATGGATAAGTTAAAAAAGGCTTCGGAGGAAACTGGAATAAAGGAAATAGCAATTGGGGGCGGCGTTTCCGCAAATTCAGAAATCAGAAAGCGGGTCAAAGCAGCCGAAGGGCAATTAGGATGGACCACCTACATTCCAAAATTTGAATACTGTACGGACAATGCGGCAATGATAGGTATTGTGGGCTATTTTAAATATCTTGAAAAGGATTTCGCCCCACAGGATGTTTCGGCAAAAGCAAGATATTCCATTACACCAAACTCTATTGACTAATCCCCTTCAATTACTGGCAATCGTTAATTACATCATAGAAGTTAATACCGTTGGTATGTATATTGTAAATACCATTTACCCCATCCAAGGAATGAATTAGGGACAAACCGCAGAAATCAATCAAATTGGGATTTTGGCGTATTTCCAACTTCCCCCCAATGGATTCAAGATTGGACAAACCATCAAGGTTCTCTAGACTGGTCGAAACAATAAAAACATCGCTATTCACATCTTTCAATGATTCCAACCCGTTAAGGTTGGTCAATTGTTGATTTCCTGAAAATCGCATGTAACCCGATATCGAGGTAATATTCTCTAAGCCAACTACATTGGTAAGAACATCATGACCTACAATCTCTAAATCTCCATTGACGGAAGTGATTTTATTCAACCCATCAAGATTCAACAATCTTTCATTTCCACCAATTTCAATAGCCTCCCCTATTTCACTCAAGTTTCCCAGTCCGGAGATACTCTGTAAATTTCTATGGTTCCAAATTTTAATGTAGCCCCCTATGCTCTCCAAGGAGGAAAAACCATCCAAGTTTAAGAGGTTGGTATTATTTCTAAACGATAGATACCCCCCTACAGTTCTAAGGTTACCAAAACCATTGATATGGGTAAGTCTTGTGTTGAAACCAAAAATCAAATCTCCTGTGATCGTTTGGATAAACTGTAAAGGCTCAATATCAACTAACCTCGGGTTATCACTTATTGAGAGTGTCCCATTGATTGTAGCTCCAATGTTTGAAATTCCAGAGATGTTTTCAAGGGCATCATTCTCGGTAAAAACCACATTTTCCCCAACCATCGATAAGCCGTTCAAGGCATTTACATCAACAAGATTTTGGTTAAACTGAATCTGTAAAGAACCCCCTATGGATTCAAGACTGGATAAGCCATTTAGATTGATGAGTGAGGGACAGAGCCTTATTCTCAAATAATCACATACCGATGTCAAATTTCCCAAACCTTCGAGACTCTCAAGTCCGGGCAAATTAAAAATGTAAAGAAATCCGCATATTTCCCTAACACTCGCCAATTTATCAAGTTGTTGGATATCGGCACCTCCCAGAATGGTAACATTACCTTGAATTTTGGTATAGTTTTGATTTCCGAAATCATCCACATCTTGCTGGCGCTCTAAAACTACATCTCCCTCAAAAACCTTTTCTTCTACTGAAGTTTCGTCTTCTGACCCGGTTTCTTCATCTTCCTCTGATTCAGTTTCTCCATCGGTGGTATCATTCTGTATTTCTTCGGTTTGATTTTCATCAATTTGATCTTCGAGTAATGAATCTATGGGCTCGTTGTTACAACTAAAAAGTAGGGCGAACAGGATTATTGAAAGTAGGTTTAGGTTTTTCATGTTGGTTTGGTTTGCTCGATAAAACGGATTAAAAATGAATATATTGTAGGCTGGATACCAACTGATTGGAATGCCTTTTAATGAAGAATGGGTTCGACGGTTGCGTTCGATAGCGAACAAAATCCTTGAAACATTTACCAAAAAGAAAATGATCAAAATTAGAAGGGGTTTACTACTACTGTTTGCTTTCATTGTGTCCTGTGATAGCGATAACGGCAATGAAGGCGGGTTAAATATTAATTTGGTCACGGGCATTAGAGTGGTTCAAAGTCAAGATTCACCTCCTTTTACTTATGGAAATCCAAATATTTTGACGCAGGGAATGGCGGTTTTTCCCAATCCGGCAATTGGCAATTTTTTTGTTCAAAGCTTTAATACCGCCGAGATTGCCAATGTCTGGATAATACCTGGATCACCAAACAAATCTTTCAACACTGTTGACTTCACTCATATTTTAAATAGTTCCACTTACGGCGAAGATGAAATTGAATCCAATTCGATTTTAAGTTTCAATGGTCCAAATTCGGGTAGCCTACTTATAGATGTCACTAATCTAGATTCGGGATATTATCGCGTATTTGTTAAAATAGGGGATGAATTTTACTGGGATAACATATTTATTGCCAATGATAACGAGAATATCCAAGATATTGAGGATTTTTGGATAAATTAAATTCTGGAAATTGCACCTATTTTACAACCCAACTTTAGACAACAGCTTTAAGCAATTCTTTTTCCCGCCAGAAGAAGGCAAACACATTGTCAAGGTGCTTCGGAAGGTGGAAGGTGATATTTTAAAGATTACCAATGGTAGGGGCTCCCTTTTTGAAGCCAAAATTCTGGAGGCCAATCCCAAAAAGTGTAAAGTACAGATCGTTTCCGAGGAGAAAACCCTTCCAAGGTTACACTCCCTCCATATCGCCATAGCGCCGACCAAGATGAACGACCGTCTTGAGTGGTTCCTGGAAAAGGCAACGGAAATTGGCATTCATGAGATTACCCCCATACTTTGTGCACACTCGGAAAGAAAGGTCATAAAATCGGAACGTCTGGAAAAGGTACTGCAATCGGCTATGAAACAATCATTGCAAACCTATCTTCCAAAACTAAATCCCTTGACATCGTTTGAAGAATTCTTAGGTGCTGTGAAAGGCGAACTTCAACTAATTGCGCACTGCCACCCAGAGGAAAAATTGGAACTAAAGAGAAGGGTACAAGCGGATAAGGATGTTGTCATTTTAATAGGTCCAGAGGGTGATTTTTCCAAAGATGAAGTGGATATGGCCCTAAATCATGGGTTTTTACCCGTTTCCCTGGGAAGAAATCGCCTTCGTACCGAAACGGCTGGAATCGTTGCCTGTAGCACGGTAGCCATTATCAACGGCTAGTTATACCTTTTGCTTGGCGGCCCCGGTAATATCCAGTTCATCGGTTTCAACAAAAAGCATGAGGGTCAATTTTTCGTCAGGGCCGATCCATCTAGGTGCGTCCAAGGTTGCATCACCTAAACCATCTTTGGCCTCGAGGTACCTTTCCAAAACAACAATATTGCTATTGGTTAACGTACGGTTTCGATTTTCACCCCTTTTTACCACTGTTGTGCGTTCATCCAATACCACAACGGCACGCAACACCCTATCTTTTAAATCCCCAGATACTTCAAAATCAAAAGTTATTTTATTTCCAGTGCGTTTTGCCTGGGAAAGATGAATTTTATTTTCCGCTTTCAGTTTTCCATATTGGGCTATTTTGGCGTTTATTTTCGCTCCATTGGAACCCACAAAATGTTCACGGCCATTCACTACGATTTCAGGAGTGTAATTGCCTTGATAGCCCAATTTTCGATTGTAATAACTTTGCTTGGTAGTAAACTGCCTACTGCTAAAGGGGTCTTCCCACCCGATATAGTTCCAGTAATCCACATGATAGGATAAGGCAAAAACGTTATTTGGATGTTGTTTTTTGGCTTTATCCAATAATACATCAGCGGGAGGGCAACTGGAACATCCCTGAGAAGTAAAAAGCTCCAACACCACAATGGGTTCATACTGTCCTTCGACCACTGTTATCCTCTCGGGTTTTGTTGCCTCAAATATTGCCATAGAGCTTAAACCCAAGAATACGGCACTTAGCATTAGAATTTTCTTAACCATGAATACCTTAACTTTGATTCCAATGATTATTCGGACCAGAATTAGAGTACTTACATTCACAACCGCACTTTTAACTCTTTTTGTGATTCACGATATGGCATCACAGGAGATAGCAATTCTGAAATATGGTGGTGGTGGCGATTGGTATTCCAACCCAACCGCTTTGCCAAATCTCATTGCATTTTGCAATCAGAACATAGATACGCGAATTGAGCCTAAGCCTGAAACTGTTGAAACCGGTAGTGAAGCCATCTTCTCCTATCCATACCTCCATATGACGGGTCATGGTAATGTGTTCTTCTCGGATAGTGAGGCAGAAAATCTTAGAAACTATCTCATGGCAGGAGGGTTTTTACATGTGGATGATAATTATGGGATGGAACCCTATTTACGGCGAGAACTAAAAAAAGTATTTCCAGAAAAAGATTTGGAGGAATTGGGAACGGATCATCCCATTTTCAATCAAAAATTTAAGTTTCCCGATGGATTGCCTAAAATCCATGAGCATGATGGGGAGCGACCTCAGGCACTGGGAATTTTTCACGAAGGGCGCTTGCTCCTTTTATTTACCTATGAAAGTGACTTAGGTGACGGATGGGAAGACCCCTCAGTGCACAACGATCCGGAAGAGGTAAGAAACAGGGCCTTGCAGATGGGTGCCAATATTATACAATACGTTTTTACTTCATGAACCAGAACTCAAAAAGTATTGCAAATGGAATCCTAAGGGCTGTTGGCATTATCGTTGGAATTGTGCTGGCGCTTTACTTTTTGTATCAAATAAGGTCCGTCATAGCGTATTTGGCCATAGCCGCGGTAATTGCACTTTTGGGCAGGCCCGTAGTCCTCCTTTTACGAAGAAAATTGAAATTCCCAAATACGTTGGCCGTCATTGTTACCATGATCATCTTTGTCGCCATTCTGTTGGGAATTATTGCCCTTTTCGTACCCTTGATCAATGAACAAGGAAAAAGTCTATCCCTCTTGGATATTGAAGCTTTAAAAGCTGATGTAAATACGCTGTATCTGCAGATTTTGGAGTACATGGGGGCTTCCACAACAGATTTGAATGAGTTGATCAAAAATTCGGAGCTGGAGAAGAGTGTTCTTGAAGGTCTTAATCTCAATTTCATTCCCAACATTTTAAATTCGTTTTTAGACGTCCTCAGCAGTTTTAGTATAGGTTTATTCTCCGTGCTCTTTATCTCCTTTTTCTTTTTAAAGGATAGCAAACTTTTACAGAACGGGCTGCTCACGTTTGTCCCCCAAAAGAAGGAAGGCAGTTTGGTGGTTTCCATTGATAAAATTAATGGATTGCTTTCCCGATACTTCATTGGAATATTGGTTCAACTGAGCATCCTTTTTATCATTTATACCATTACCCTTTTGATAGTGGGAGTGGACAATGCCATAGTCATCGCTTTTCTCTGTGCCCTGTTCAATATTATCCCTTATGTTGGGCCGATAATAGGTGCCGTAATCATGGTGACATTGACCATGACCAGTCATTTAGGTATGGATTTCAGCACAGTGATTTTGCCAAAAGCGGCCTATGTTTTGATAGGGGTATTCGTCGGCCAAATGGTAGATAATTTCTTTTCGCAACCCTTTATTTTTTCCACCAGTGTTCGCTCGCACCCTTTGGAAATTTTTCTTGTGATCATAATTGCAGGGCTCCTTTTTGGCGTGGTAGGCATGGTGGTTGCCGTACCCGGTTATACTGCCATTAAAGTGATTTTAAAGGAGTTTTTAAAGGAAAATGCCTTTGTGCGAAAATTTACTAAAAATGTATAAGTTTTAGTTTGAATAAAGACATTTTAAAATCTGGTCCTCAGAATTTTATAAAAAACAATTGGAATACTGATATCCTGTCACTTTTACTAAAAAAACCGGTATTTCCCAATATTTCCCAAAGGGAACTGGTAGCACAACTGGAAGCCAAAAAAAAGTGTCAATACAAGCTCCCTACTTGGTTCAATACCTCCAACATCTTCTATCCAAACAAACTGAATATTGAACAAACAAGTTCGGAAATCACAGCCGAATATAAGGCCCGCTTGGTTGATGGAAAATCCCTGATGGATATGACCGGAGGACTTGGAGTGGACAGTTTTTACTTTTCCAAAAAAATGGAGACCATAACGCATTGTGAAGTGAATGCAAACCTATCTGAAATAGCTGCCCATAATTTTAAAATATTGAAAGTTGGCAATTGTGATTTTTTAGTGGGGGATGGTCCGGAATTTCTAAGGAATAAAAAGCAACGATTTGATTGGATTTATGTTGACCCCTCAAGACGGCATAATGTCAAGGGTAAAGTTTTTCGGTTGGAAGAAGGCGAACCCAATATTCCACAAAATATTGATTTGATTTTTGAACGGACCGATTCCGTTTTGCTCAAAACCTCCCCATTGCTCGATTTGACCGCAGCGATAAACGTACTTAAAAATGTAGCTCAGATTCATGTGGTAGCCGTTCAAAACGAAGTTAAGGAAGTGCTTTTTATCCTAAAAAAAGAGAAAAAGGAATCTCTTTTGATAAAAACCGTCGACCTACAAAAAGAGAAGGAAGTCCATTTTGCATTTTTATGGGATGAAGAAAAGACGTCCGAGGTAAAATATGGTCACCCAGAAGGGTTTCTCTATGAGCCCAACGCTGCTATTTTAAAAGCGGGAAGGTTCAATAGTGTGGGGAAGCAATTGGGACTTAAAAAAATAGCGCCCCATTCGCATTTGTATACTTCAAAAGAACAAATCGATTTCCCCGGGAGGGTCCTGAAAATCAAAAAGGTCCTGCCCTACCAAAAAAAGGCTATGAAATCACTTACTGGAACTAGGGCCAATATAACCACGCGCAACTTTCCAGAAACCGTTCAGCAACTGCGAAAGAAGTTCCAACTATTGGATGGCGGGGAAGATTATTTATTTTTTACAACAGCGGCCAATAGTAAGCGAATCGTTATATGCTGCATCAAAGTTTTATAACATAAAGATTACCTAAGGTTAAAGTTACCAGATAATGGCTCTTTTTTGTTAACATAACAATTCTGTTTCCTTAATACCCATTTTGATTTCAAGTTTCATCTTTGAGGTTTAACCTTAACTGAACATTATGAAAATCACAAAAAAAATAAATGTTTTTATGGCTCTGCTGTTAGGAGCTTTTGTAACACTATCGTCATGTGAAGATGGTATGGATGGTATGGATGGCATCGATGGAGCAGACGGAATGGATGGGGTTGATGGGGTAAATGGAACCGACGGAATGGATGGGGCGGACGGCATGGACGGAGCAGATGGAATGGATGGGACCGGCCTCACTTTTTTCTCCTCCTTAGCCCAGGTTAGCCTAGGTGATGGTGTACCCGAGATTGCTGCTTATGATGCGAATACGCAAACCGTTTTCGCCACAAATTCCGAAGCAATGGAAGTGGATGTAATTGATATTTCAGATCCGTCAAGTCCACAAATTGGGATGCCAATTGACGTCACGGCTTTTGGGGGCAATGTGAACAGTGTTGCCTCACAAAATGGTTTGTTGGCCATTGCCGTGGAAGCTACCACGGCCACGGATAATGGCTCCATAGTTATTTTTGACACAAGCAATCTTACCACACCAATGGCCCAGGTTACAGCTGGCGCATTACCTGATATGGTTACGTTTACCCCAGATGGCACCTATATCCTTGCAGCCAATGAAGGGGAACCCAATGATGATTATACCATAGATCCGGTTGGCTCAATTACCGTTATTGAGGTGGCTAGCATGACAGCGACCCAAGTATTCTTTGATGGCTTTAACGCCAATGAAGCAATGCTCGAGGCCGAAGGTTTTCGGGTATTTGGACCGGGGGCAGACTTAAGTACGGATGTTGAACCCGAGTATATAACAGTTTCATCGGATTCACAGACCGCATTCATCGCATTGCAGGAAAACAATGGTATTGCCAGGTTGGATATTGCATCCAAAACAATTACCGATATCTATCCCTTGGGAACAAAAGATTATTCGGAAGTACCTTTTGATTTAAGTGATGAGGATGGAATGGTCGGTAACCTAAGGACTTGGCCTGTCCTAAGCTTCTACCAACCGGATGCGATTGATTATTTTGAAATTGGAGGTACAGGTTATATTATCACCGCAAACGAAGGTGATGCTAGGGATTATGACGGGTACTCGGAAGAAGAGCGGGGTGATGATTTGACCTTGGATCCAACTGCCTACCCCGACGCGGCAACTTTACAATTGCCAGAAAATCTAGGACGTTTGAAAGTAACCACAGCAAATGGCGATTCGGATAATGACGGTGATATCGACCAGATTTATGGGTATGGAGCGCGTTCTTTCTCGATTTGGACTACAACAGGAGAGTTACTTTTTGATTCTGGTAATGAGTTCTCCCTGCTAACCCTTTTTGATTTTGGAAACTACCCGGAAAATAGATCTGATGATAAAGGCACGGAACCAGAAGCCGTTACCACTTATTCAGATGGTGCGGATACTTTCGCTATTATTGGATTGGAAAGAAGTGGTGATGTTTTAGTGTACAATATCAACGACGTTTTCAATCCCCGTTTTGTACAAAGACTCCGCAATACTTCTCCCGAAGGACTGTTGGTAATCAGCCCAGAAGATAGCCCTAATGGTAGAACGTTATTGGTTGTCGCCAACGAATTTCCAGACAACGCCAATTTGAATATCTATTACAAGTAATAAAAGACGGTAATCTTCCAATTAATATCAAGAACGGTTTAAGGTAATACTTAAACCGTTTTTTTGTCTATTGAAGCATGATGTCACTTATAATCCGCTACTTTATGATGGCCAAAATCTAAATTTTGGTCAATACCAGCGTTCTATGGAATTGCCTAATTTTAACCATAAATAAAGGAGTACATTCCTCCCTCCATTAGGAGGACGGAGCTAAATACACTAAAAATCTCGGGAAATGGTCAACTGGAACTGGTTACACACCTCTTACCCTTTTGAACATTCTGTCGTGGATAAGCGAGATACCTTTATTGTGCTTCCTTTGCTTGCCGGCCTTATCCTGTTGCTGTTTCAGCCCTACGGTTTTGTTCCCATAAACCGGATGCTCATGTCCGTAGGGTATCTCGTCATTTCCATGACATTGTTTATTACCAACTTTTATGGATTTCCCAAGGTATTTCCAGCATGGTTTGAAGAAAGCAGATGGAACCATCCCTTTTATTGGTTACCAACCGATTCCTATGTAAAAATCAGGAATACTTGGGCATAATTAACTACTGATCACATTCCCATGTAAAATCTGCCACCCTATCATTGCTCCCCCCCGAAAGGTTGTAATGCCACCACTCTGTCCGGATACCCCAAAAACCATGTTTTTCCATGGTTTCTTTTAGTAGCTTTCGGTTATCCAATACCTCTTTGGGTAAATCCATATGGTCATGATGGGCCTTTTTTCCAAAGAAGTCAAAATCGGTACCCATATCGAGTTCCTCCCCTTCCGTATCAACCAAAGTAATGTCCACGGCACCGCCCTTGTTATGAATGGATCCCTTTACCGGATTCGCCACATATTGCGGATTGGGAAACAACTTCCACATTTTATGCTGTACGGAATTAGGTCGGTAACAGTCAAAAAACTTAATACGATACCCTTTTTCAAGAAATGCCGCATTGACCTCAATTAATGCTTTGGCCGTCTTTGTTCGCACATAGCATTCGGGACAGTCGTATACTTTCGCCTTTAAAAAATTGTTCTCTGTAGCATAGCGCATGTCATAAGCAAAATCGTGACTATAATCCGCCAATCGGACAAAAGTAGTATCCGCCAAATCCCCAAATTCTTTGATTTTTGGCATTTGTTGTTCCGTATTTACCTCAACAGTATCCATAACTTGAACTTGCTGTTCTTTGGTTTCCATAGGGGAGGAAACCACCGATTTCTGCTTGCAGCAACTAAGGGCTAGTATTCCCAAAAAAATCAAAAGAGGTTTCATTCCGGTTTTTTTTGTTGATTCATCCATTGGTACAATTCATCAGTTTCATAGGCTCGGCTCCAGGAATTATGCCCTACTCCCTCATAGCGGGAATACTGTATATCAAATTTCAGTTCTTTCAGCTTTTTTACCATTTTGTCAGATTCCGAAACTGGAATCACCTTATCTTCCGATCCGTGAAATACCCAAATGGGCATCTGCCTATTCAACCAATGTGCATAGGGCGTGGGAGCCATTCCGCAAACTACTGCCAGTGCGGCGAATTTATCTGGAAACTGAACGGCCATCTCCCAAGCAGCACTTCCTCCCCTACTCAATCCAGTAAGATATATTCGTCTTTTGTCCACTCTATTGTGGGCAACAATCGAATCCAACAAGGTATTCACAGCCCTAACATCCCACCATCGCTTTTCATAAGGATTTTGCGGCGCTAATACCAAAAAAGGAAAAGGATAGCCATCAGCCATCATTTTAGGTGGACCATTTTTCTTTAATTCGTCAAGTTCTTCACCAGATTCGCCCCCACCGTGTAAAAAAAGTAATAATCCGAAATCTTCATCTACTTGGGAAAAATAAGTGTCGGGATAATACAGATAATACTGTAGATTTTCGGAGAGCTGTACTTGTTCAACACCCTCCACCAAATTACTTTGTGCGATACAGGATTGTATGATTACCACAAAAAACGGAATGCCTATATGCTTTAACATCTTATAAAAGTAGCGAAGCTATTTCTTTCCATGAGGATACCCGTTCAAAATCATTGTTTTCGATGTTATGGGGAGAAGTAAACAATAGGCTTCGTCCCTTAAAGTTTTCGAGATTATAGCTGCGGTCATCAATCAACAAATCGCCTTTCAAGATATGCTTATGACCACAAAGTATTCGTTGTTTCCAGGGGATAAAGGGAAAGTGTTCATCCAACCAATCTGATTTCTCTTTAAGGGAATTGGGAAATTGCATGGCGGCCGAAGCAATATATACGTCATGCTCCCTATTCAATTGTTCAAGGACTTCTTGACTATTTTGCATTACCCCGAGGTCTTTAAAAAAACCGACATGTGAAGCATGCGCCCTAACGCTTTTTTGATGGGAATCAGGTACACATTGCCAAAACTCCTTTCCGAGACAATCTTCTTTTGTAAAATCTCCATCAAATGCTTGGTTGTACCAATCAATATGCCTTTGATATGCATCGGCAATGACTTCATCCATATCCACAAAAATGATCATAGGTAAATTTTTTTGCGAAATAAGTCAAAAACGGAGCATCACAAAAATGGCTTGGAATAACTTAATATAGAATTTACCTTTCAAAATAGGCTCCAAATCCTTAATGGTCTTCGTCAGGTTTCAATTATTGAATAAGAATTACGCTCTGTTTAGGGAAGATATCTGATGAAAATATGCACTGTTGGATAAGAAAAAAGGAGAGCATATCAGGTCAAACAATTTATTCTCAGTACTCTCATCAATTTTTGCGCTAAGCTTTGGTTGTGTTTCAATTGTTTTTTTTGTTTTTAGTACTTTTTTTGAGGATACGATTCCAAACCACGAAATAATGTAATCTTGTATAGAACAGCTTTGGAACGGTAATGAAGCTTCAATTACTAACCGATTTTTGTGCTATTTTTTGTGGGCGTTCGAAGGTTAAATTAAATGAAGTATGGACTAACCTATTTAGAAAGACTATTTCACATTACATCTTCTTTGAATTTAAAATCATTAACACTATTATAATATTTAAAGAAAGTAAATAAAGTTTACAAATAATAAATTCGTATTTCTAGTTTAAACGATTCAAAGAGATTGGTAAGTGAAAAAAAATCCAGTTATTCTCCTCATTCTAGTAATGTTACTTTCCAGACTAAGTGCACAGGAGTTCAAGGTTAAACCGTATCTTCAATATTCGACCAAAACGAGCATGCGTGTTTTATTTGAAACGGAAGGCTCTACAAGGGCCGTAGTTAGGTATGGAAATGCTTTAGCGGGTGCTGAGTCTCCTAATCTATCGTTAAGTACAGCTAGCGAAGGCCTTAAGAAAATGCATGAGGTGGCGCTTGTTGGTTTGGAAACCGAAACCAACTATTTCTGGAGGGTAGACATCACATCTGAAGATGGAAATACCTTCTCGAGCAAGGTATTTACCTTCAAAACAAATGTAAATGACAACACTGCTTTTTCCTTCGCTTTGGTTGGCGACTCCCAAAGAAATCAAAGTAAAGTAAAGGACACGATAGTGTGGAGGCGAATTTCGGAAAAGGTATGGAACAGCAGGCCAAATTTTGTAGTCCATGTCGGAGATTTGGTGGACAATGGGTTGAGGGTTACGGACTGGACCGAACAGTTCCTGCCTGACGGACATCAGTTAATGAGTCGCATTCCCATGTATACTGCCCTAGGGAATCATGAGAATGATTCGGAATACTACTATCAGTACATGGCAAACCCAAAACCGGAGTATTATTATTCCTTTACCTACGGCAACGCCGAGTTTTTTGTAATTGATACCAATCGTGATGTTACCGAAAATTCAGAGCAATATAACTGGTTGGAGCAAGCTTTGGCGAAATCGACCGCCACCTGGAAAATTACGATGCATCATCATCCGCCCTATAGTTCGGAAGAAAATGATAATGGGGATACCTATATAGGTTTGTCTACCTACGGTGTAGTGGCCATCCGTGACCTCGTTCCGCTGTACGAATTATATGGAGTGGATTTTTGTTTGTACGGCCATGTACATATGTATGAGCGAACCTGGCCGATAAAG
>JANQQQ010000005.1 GCA_028284935.1 Croceivirga sp. | reverse complement strand
CTGCTAAGTAAACAATGAGGAAGTCTATTTTCGAAGGACAATAATTATTCCTAATGAACCAGTACTGACGGTGATGCATTGACAGCAATGTCAGCGTTCACGGAATACCTGGGGTAACGTAATACCCGCGGTCACCCAACCCTTTTGTTCGTGCTATGTCTGAGAAATGGCAATATTTTTGGTCTTCCGCAAAATTGCATTGCAGGGACATCAACGTTACATTGAAGTAAAACTGAAAGTTGGTTTGCCATGACTTGAAAATATTGATTGTTTGCCTTTTCACCACTAAGTACAAAACGAATTTACCAGTGGAAATATCCTGTAATTTTGACTCGGTGTATATGTAGGTGGATATTGTGTGATCTTGTACCAAATCTGCCACTTGAATTTAGTATTTTTGAATCGCCTTAACACATTCGCACCAAAAGGTAGCCAACGCTGGGTCAGGAAATGACAGAGAATAAACCAAGCGCAAAGGACTTGACTAGTATTGATTTGTATGAAAGCAGAACTCGAAGAATCCACTGATGGCAGGTAAGTTCACTGAAAAGAGACTTCTTGGCACCTAAGATCATGAAGATCAGCACCCAAATCGGCCATTTTTTACCATTTCGCCTTACTTTTGTTCTTTGGAAAATGTCCAAAAATGGCCATTTTCGCCACTTTTAAAAATCTTGCTTTTTCTCTTATATTTGGCCTTTTTTCAAGCCGTCCTTTTGGTTGTTGTTGTTTCAGAAAGCAAATTTAAGATGGTTGTATGTAGAGTCGATAAATACCAACTAGGCCATAATCGGACTACATTTTCTTATGTTTTGGGGGCTTTAAAATTCAGCCCCCAAATCGGCCGTTTATTATCATTTCGCGAGTATTTTCGCACCGCTATGAACGCCAGAGTATCGGAAGTACGCATGACATAGGTAAAAACTTAGACATCGACTGGAAGAAATACATCAAAAGAAGAAGAAATTCGCCGATTGGTCCATCAGTGATAGTTCATTAAATGAATCACTTGGTGTTCTTTTACCTAAAGACTCTTTTCGTGGCGCTTGGCTCTTCTTCTTTTGATGTATTTCTTCCAGTCGATGTCTAATTTTTTACCTATGT
>JANQQQ010000001.1 GCA_028284935.1 Croceivirga sp. | reverse complement strand
GTGGCGTTGGCGGGGATGGCGTCATAGTCGGTGCCGGATGTGGCGGTCCCTGTCAAGAGGTCGTCGATGTCCACGGTGATGTCGCCGCCGGTGTTGTTGACAGTGGACATGGTGGCGGTGAACACGATGTCGGACCCTTCGGTCGCGGTATTTGCGGATAGGTCGATGGTGACTCCTATGGCGTCGTCATCCAATATGGTCCCATCTCCATCTGCATCCAATATGGTTACCGTATCTGATGGATTTGCCATGGTTACGGTAAATGTTTCAGTAAACTCTATTAAGAGATCATCCACAGCAACCACATTAAAACTTATAGAAGACTCGTTGGCCGGTAAAGTGACCGTAGAAGGTCCACTATAGTCGGAATCCGTGGTTGAATTGTTTGCATAGGTGAGATTAAAATCAACATCTTGGTTGATAGGGTCATTTATATTAATGGTAAATGTTAGATTATCTCCTTCATCCGCTGAAGCATTGTTAATACTAACACCAGATTTGACATTTAAGGTAACTGTAGAAATATCACAAACCCCTTGGTTGGGGGCTGGCAGGCATACTTGTATTTCAAAGGTATCGGTTCCAGTAAAACCTGGGTCAGGCGTATAGGTGAACGTTCCGTCCGTATTTACTACCACGGTTCCATTGAATGGCGGAGCACTGGAAAAATAGGTATAAGAGGTACCAACAGGAACATTGTCATTGGCACCTGCATCTCCAACAAAGACTTCTTCAAAATCAGGAGTAAAGGAATCATCTTGAGCATAGGTCTGCATCAAGAAGAATTTTCCATCCCCATTGTCATTAGTTGCAGCATAGTATCTGATTTGTGTGATGGTTGAGCCAATAGGTGCCAGTTCTGAAAGTTGATAAAGGGCAATACCAATTATTTGTCCACTATCATTATTTCGACCACTGCTCCAGTAATCAGAATTTGCTGTTGGCGGTTGTTGCGGACCAACCCCTGTTAAGTTAAATTCGTTTCTCACAAAGGTTTGCCCGAGTTGTTGTTCAGGACCGCCACCAACAGGGTTGCCCCATACTTCAATATAAAAGCAATTATTCCCTCCACGTTCTGTTACCGCCAAAACGCCCTCAGGATTCGAAGGTATACCTGGTGCATAGGTAATGGTTTGAATTTGTGTATCCGTTGTGGAAACGGCACTGTAATCACTACAAAAATTATCACCATTACTATTCGATTCAAAATAGTGATTTAGGTTTAAAGATTGATAGGCTTCAAGTGCTCTGATATTCCAAGTTGGATCGCTACTGGTTCCCAACACTTCAAAACCATTTAACAAGATATCATTACCAGTGTGACCCCCAGGTCCCAACCTTGTTAATTCATAGGCTGATGGAACCACGAAAGTATTGTAAATGGCACCATCAATTACAATGGATTCTATTGTGGCCGGGTCGTTGATTGTAGGTTGGGTATCCGCCCAATTGAAGGTTGCCCCTGTCCTTATGGAGTTGGCCTGTGAATGCAGATGGTGTATTGTGAAAAGGAAGAAAAAGATGATAATAAATGCACCTTTAAATACAGCTCTTTTAGAAGTAGTGGTCTTCATAGGTCTAGGTTTGTAAAATTTACAATCCTCAAAACCCGTGCTATCGAATTCTAAAACTGGAAATAGTAGTTTGTTTCAATAGGTTAAGTTCTGAGATTTATGGTTTTGAATAGATTTGGGATCATATTCCGTACGAAAATACCTCCAAACCTGAACCATCCTAAAAATTTTACGTTGTTAGTGTTGTTTTAATCGATTATTGACTGTAATAAGGATAAACGTGCGTCTTTCATCGATATTCGTAAAATGTTGTGAAACAGTAAGTTTTGTATGGCAATGGATTGCTATTGAGGGATTTGTAAGAATTGTAGGAATTGCTTCGAACTAAGGCGTTGTCAAATTTGAGTTGATTTCACCTGTAGTCCATAAAATGGTTATTTTTGAGGTTGAAATGATTTTAGTCTATGAGTTCTAAAAAAGGAAAAATTCAAGAGCAGATTCAGGAAAAATTGCTTGAGGAAAGAAAAGTGTTTTTATGGGGAATGGTCAACGATGATTCCGCTAAACATGTCATTGACAGGTTGTTATATTTAGACCTGCAGAACAATAAAGAAATTCAGCTTGTTATAAATAGCCCAGGAGGTTACGTAACCTCTGGTTTTGCCATTTATGATACCATAAAACAAATTAAAAGTCCGGTATCCACGGTTTGTTCCGGTTTGGCCGCGTCCATGGGTTCCATTCTACTTTCGGTGGGGGAAAAGGGTCGACGATTTATTCAACCCCATGCCAAAGTGATGATTCATCAACCCAGTGGTGGGGCACAAGGACAAGCTTCCAATATTGAAATACAGGCCAAGGAGATTATTAAAACCAAAGAAATTGGTGCCAGGATTTTGGCAGAAAATTGTGGTCAAGATTTTGATAAGGTTATGAAGGATTTTGACCGTGATTATTGGATGGATGCCAAGGAATCCGTGGATTACGGCATTGTTGATGGCATACTGGAATAATTAAAAGGAAAAAGGGAAAAGTCCTTCTACCGTGGGGTGAAGGACTTTTTTATATGATGACGCTCGCGCGATATGATATATTATTTACGTATGCTTAGGCGCATTAGGATTTCCGGAAAAAGTTAAAACTTTCGAAAAATCTCCTTTCCAATTGTTTTATCTAGGTTCCCGGGTTGTTAGCTCCACCGATCATATTATTAAATTGTTACTTTTAGTGTAACTATTGATTTTTATGAGTAAGCAGAAACAACGAAATATTGCCATTATTGGTTCTGGATTAGTAGGGTCTCTCTTATCCATTTACTTGAAAAATCATGGGCACCAGGTCACTATTTTTGACCGAAGGCCTGACATTAGGACCGTAGCGTTTTCTGGTAGATCTATCAATCTTGCCATGAGCAATAGAGGTTGGAAAACCCTACGAAATTTAGGTTTGGAAGATGAAATAAAAAAGATTGCCATACCCTTACATCAAAGGGCCCTACATGTTAACGATAAACCAGTGTATTTTCAAAAATATGGGAAGGAAGGGGAGGCTATTTGGTCCATTTCCCGAGGAATCCTCAACCGAAAAATGATTGATCTAGCTGAGGACTTTGGGGTGCAGTTTCGTTTTAATGAAAAAGTATGGGACGTTTCCTTGCCCGAAGCCAAAATCTTTACTGGAAAATCTGAAAAAAGCAAATGGAAGGAGTATCAATATGATATCATATTTGGGTGCGATGGTGCTTTTTCAAGGGTAAGGCATCGGATGCAGCGTCGGAGTAGATTTGATTATTCCCAAGATTTTATTGATGTAGGTTACAAGGAACTGACCATTCCACCCAATGATGATGGCACCCACAGATTGGACAAGAATTCTTTTCATATTTGGCCTAGGGGGAAATTTATGTTGATTGCCATGCCCAATATTGATGGCAGTTTTACCTGTACGCTCTTTTTGCCTTTTGAGGGTGAGGTCTCTTTTGAAACTATTTCTTCCAAAAGTGAGGCAAAGGCGTTCTTTAAAAAGTATTTCCCAAATGTCAGGAAGGAAATAGAGGATTTGACCAAAAGCTTTATGGCAAACCCTACAAGCGCCATGGTTACTATGAAATGCTATCCCTGGACCTATTGGGATAAAGTGGCTTTGGTAGGTGATGCAGCGCATGCCGTGGTTCCATTCTATGGGCAAGGGATGAACGCCGGCTTTGAGGATATCAGTGTTTTGAATGACCTTATCAACGAATTTGGGGATGATTGGGAAACTATTTTTACCACCTATCAAAAAGTGCGTAAGCCTAATGCGGATGCAATAGCCGAGTTAAGTTATCGAAACTTTATGGAGATGAGCAGCAAAACGGCTGATTCCAATTTTTTATTACAAAAGAAAATTGAAAAACACTTTTCCAAAAAGCATCCTGATAAGTGGATTCCCGTATACAGCAGGGTAACATTTTCCGATAGGCCATACGCAGAAGCGCTTAAAATCGGTGATTACCAAGAAGGAATTATGAAAAGAATTCTTCAAATCCCAAACATTGATAATCTATGGGACTCATGGGAGGTGGAGCAACGGATATTGGAATTATTGGATGCCTAATCCGGCTTTTTGGATTTGTTCCTTAATTCTGCCCTGCGCATTGGCATGGCATCAATCAAATCAAAAAGGGTTTGGGGCGTTACAATCAGTTTTTGGTTCAATTTGACACCCCCATCCTTACCAACCAAAATAAGTCCAGCATAATCAATGTTTAACCTAAAGCGCTCCAATAATTTTGGTCTTTCGGCCTTTTTCGGAACAAGAATTATCATTTCCCGATTTTCAATTTCACTTGAAAATGGTTTAAGAACCTTAAGTTGCTCCTTTACTTTACTAGTGTTGTCATCGGTCTTAAAAATAATAACAACCCTATTCTTCCATAGGTAGTTATCCAAATTTTGCCCATTTGCTAGGTTACTGAGGAAGAAAATACTAAATATGGCCACTCTCATGCAGCAATCTATAAAAAAAGCCATCAAATTTTGATGGCTTTTAAAAAGAAAAGTTGTCCAACTTATTTGATGGAAGTGAAAATCTTTTGCATTTTTCCCAATTCCTCCTCAGCAAGCGTAGGGTCAACCAAAATTCTACCACTATGCTCGTCCGTAATAATCTTTTTTCTTGAGGCAATCTCCACCTGGACCTGTGGGGGTATTGTAAAAAATGAGCCTCCGGAAGCACCTCTTTCCACGGGTACTACCGCCAATCCGTTTTTAACGCTACCTCGAATTCTTTTGTACGCTTTTACCAATCGCTCCTCAATCTTTTCTTCAAACTCTTCAGATTTCTTCAAAAGGGCTGATTCTTCTTTTTCAGTCTCCGCCATGATAGCGTCCAACTCTCCCTTTTTGTGCTTAAGATGCGTTTCTCGCTCACTAAGGTTTTCCTTGGTTTGGGAAATCACTTCCTTTTTTTGCTCTATCTGTCCTTTGAACTCCTTAATATGCTTTTCGGCGAGTTGAATCTCCAATTCCTGAAATTCCACTTCCTTACTTAAGGAATTGAACTCACGGCTGTTGCGAACATTCTTTTGTTGCTCGTTGTATTTTTTTATTAGTGCCTTGGATTCCTCAATGAGATTCTTTTTGGCGGTAATTTCAAAATTAATGGTCTCTACATCAGACTTTAATTTGTCAATACGTGTTTTGAGTCCCAATACTTCATCTTCCAAATCTTCCACTTCCAAAGGAAGTTCGCCTCTTACATTTCGTATTTCGTCAACTCTGGAATCAATTAATTGAAGGTCATATAGTGCCCTTAGTTTTTCTTCCACAGTTGTTTCATTCTTTGTAGCCATAAATTAAAAATACTTGATGGGATTAGTATTACTTTCCGATAAAGTGACGGCAAAATTAGGAATTTTTTCCTTAAGAAAATCGGCCAGGAGATTTTTTGTAAACTGCTCTGTTTCAAAGTGTCCAATATCCGCAATTACCAATTGGTTCTCGGCCTGAAAAAACTGATGGTATTTGACGTCTGCGGTAACATAGACATCGGCCCCGGCACGTTTGGCAGTATTGATGGCAAAAGCGCCACTCCCGCCCAAAACTGCTACCCGTTCTACTTTCTTACCAAGTAAGGGACTATGTCTAACTACAGGCGTTTGCATTCTTTCCTTAAGCATCTTTAGAAAATCTACTTCCTTTGCTGGACTTTTCAAAGTGCCGATCATGCCCATACCAATATTTTGATTGGTGTTGTCCAATGTAGTTACCTCATAAGCCACTTCTTCATAAGGATGGTTTTTAAACAAGGCATTCAAGACCTTACCTTCCATGGCTGATTCAAAAGTGAGGTTGAGCTGTATTTCCTTTTCAAAATGGGTTTTTCCTTTTTCGCCTACGGTGGGGTTACTTTTCTCAGAAGGATTAAAACTCCCCAAACCTTCCAAATTGAAACTGCAATTACTATAATTTCCAATATTTCCAGCACCCACTTTAAAAAGCGCGTTACGTAGATTATCAGCTGCCGTTTTTGGAACGTAGGTAATCAATTTCTTGATGGTTCCCTTTTTTGGAATAAGGATTTTTGGATTTTCGATTCCCAGAACTTCACAAATTTTGGCATTGACCCCAAGGTGGTTATTATCAAGTGCCGTGTGTACGGCAAAAATGGCAATATTGTTGGCAATTGCTTTCATGACCACGCGCTCAACGTAGGTCGTTCCCACTAATTTTTTAAGACCACTAAATACAATGGGATGAAAACTGACAATAAGATTGCATTTTTTAGCAATAGCTTCATCTACCACTTCTTCCAAGGTGTCCAAAGTGACCAATATGCCCTTTACTTCAGTTTCCTCGTGACCTACCAGCAGGCCCACATTATCAAAATCTTCCGCATAATGTAACGGTGATAGGGTGTCCAATAGTTTTCCAACCTCTGCAACTGTCATAAACCGGTTTTAATGTCCTAAGATAAAATATTATATTTTCGTCAGATGTGGTTTTTGCGCAAAATGGCTTGGCCAATTTCACTGATTTATGGAGTGGTCGTCCATGTTAGGAATCTACTCTTTGATTATCAGGTTTTAAAGTCCAAGAGCTACAAAACACCCACTATTTGTGTTGGTAACTTGAGTGTTGGCGGTACGGGTAAGACCCCAATGATTGAATTTTTGATTTCCAATTTGCAAGGAAAGTACAAACTGGCAGTCCTTAGCAGAGGGTATAAAAGGTATTCCAAGGGTTTTCAATTGGGAACTATGAAATCTACGGTTGAGCAACTGGGGGATGAGCCATTTCAGATCCAACGAAAATACCCTGGAATTCGAGTTGCCGTTGATGCGGATAGGCAGAATGGTATTTCCAAGCTTCAAAAACTAGTAGGTCCGGATTTAATTTTACTTGATGATGCTTTTCAGCACAGAAAGGTAACCCCTGCATTTTCCATCCTTTTGACCACTTATTCAAATCCATTTTTTGAAGATTGGTATCTTCCTACCGGTGACCTTAGGGATGCTAAGAGCGCTTCACGAAGAGCGGATTGCATTGTCGTTACAAAATGCCCTAAAAACATGGAAAGGAGCAAAGAGACCTTCTTTATAAAACGTTTAAAAAAAACTTCGGATCAAATCGTTTTGTTTTCAACCTTGGCCTACGATAACACTTTATATGGGAATCATACCTATCTAAAGCTGGATGATTTAAAGGAAAAACATTTTACTCTGGTCACTGGCATCGCAAATCCGGGACCTCTGGTAAATTATTTAAAAGAAAACAATTTGGATTTTGACCATGAACAATTTCCAGACCATCATTCATTTAGCCCTTATGAAATAGAATCCCTCAAGAAAAAACCCTTACTACTCACGACAGAAAAGGATTATGTTCGACTTAATGATACAATTGAAAATCTATATTATGTAAGGGTTGAACATCAATTTTTGGATTGTGGGGAAAGGAAGTTGTTGGATGCGATGAAGGGTAAAATCAAACCTTATTCCCAACGTTTGTCTTAAAAACATTCTCACCAATTTTTTGGTAGAATACCTCAGGCTTAAAAGGTTTGGTAACAACGGCGTTGCAACCTGCCTCATAGAATTCATCCAAACTGTCTTCCATGGAAATGGCGGTAAGCGCTATAATGGGAATATCGGGATTAAATTTTCTGATTTGGATGGTGGCTTCTGTACCACTGATACCTGGCATGTGGATATCCATTAAAATACAGGCGTATTCATTGTTTTTGGCAGCATCGATAGCTTCGTTTCCATTGTTGGCAATGTCACATGTTATTTCTTTTTTTGCCAACATTTTTTTGGTAATCACCTGGTTGATCTTATTGTCTTCAACGACCAATACATGAAGTCCTGCGAACTCAAAATCTTCCACAGTCATTTCAAACGGTATTTCATCCAGTGAAGTTTCCTCAACTTTCAAATTCAAGTCAAAAAAGAACGTACTACCTTCGCCAAGCTTACTTTTGAGATGTATCTTACTGTCAAATAAACCCAAAAGACTCTTTACGATAGTAAGGCCAAGGCCGGTACCTCCATACTCTCTGTTAATTTGAATGGAGCCTTGTTCAAAACTGTCAAAGATATTTTGTTGTTGTTGTTCAGAAATCCCAATTCCATTATCTATGACCTCAAAATGCACGGTAATGGTATCGTCTTCTTTGTTTTTCAGTTTTGCTATTACATCAACTTGTCCATCTTTGGTGAACTTTAGGGCATTTCCTACCAAATTGATAAAAATCTGGGATATTTTGAGGGGGTCCCCCAATAGATTTAAGGGAATGGCGTTGTCGTAGTCCAATACGACCTTGGTGTTGTTTTCCTTTGCATTTTGTTGGAGGGAATCAACTACGTCCGTAAGCACTTTTTTGAGTTTAAACTCAATATTCAGTGGTTCCAACTTATCAGCGTCAATCTTATTTATTTGGAGGATATCATTAATGAAATTCAATAGATAGTCCCCAGAAAACTTCAACGATTTTAAATGCTCCTTTTGATGTTCTGCCGGGTTTTCATCCAATAACAAATGTGTTAGACCAGTAACCGCATATAACGGTGTCCTGAGCTCATGGGTTACGGTGGAAAGAAAGTTGCTCTTGGCTTCCATAGCAGAAACGGCTGCATCCCTAGCTTGCTCCAATTCAGCATTCTTGGTTTGCAAAAGATCATTTGTTTTTAATTTGATTTGATTGTTCCGGAAGAGCGAAATGGACAAGATGGAAATGATGACCAAAAATGCGGAGGTAAGAATTGATATAATGTCGGAACGATTGGCAGAAGCGCTTAATTCTTCGTTTTCCGCTTGTAACTCATTAATGGTTTTCGACTGTTGTTGGAACTTTATTTTTTCGGCTGTTTTAGCCTCCAGTTTTACCTTTTCCAAAGTGAATATGGAGTCTTTAATTTTTTTTAGGTTATTACTTAATGCCAAAGATTTTTGGTAATCCCCAATCTTTTCGTAGGTGCTGGCCAGAAAGTTGCTCGCTGTGACTATTTCCCTGAAGAAGTTGTTCTTTTGGGCCAGTTCAAGTGCCGATTCGCCATGCTTTATACCCTCATCAAACTTTTCCTGTTTATCGTAAAGTGTTGCCAGTCCTAAATTGGCCATGGTGGCCAAGTAGGTTCTCTCGTATTCATCTGAATTGACCAAAAGGGCGTTATAATTAATGGTGGCTTCATCAAATTTTTCGATGTTCAAGAAGATATTGGCTTCTGCCAAAAGAATATTATTAAGTAAATTCTTGTCATTGTTCAGTTTTTTCGCCTCTTCCAACTCATTCAATGCTTGGAAGTTATTTCCAGAACGATAGAGTAAAGAGGCGTCAATAAATTGATGGACTGCCTCCCCATAAGGGTATTCAATGTCTTTTAGGAGAACTCCGGCACGATCCCAATAAAACAATGTAGTCTCCCTATCATCAATTTCAAGATAGAGCAATGCAAATTTGTGATAGGTGTCCAAAAGCGCTTTTAGGTCTTCGTTCCTTTCCGCTAGTTTCGCGGCCTTTTCCAAGACTTCCATCGCTAGGGATATTTTGTCCTGATGTCTGTAAGTAAGGGATTGCTGATAATAGTATTGGAGCGAATCCTTTTGGTCAAAGGAGTTTTGTGCCATTATCCCTGAAGCGGACAAAAGCATTATTAGAAGAGACACTATCGCAATAGTGTTTTTATGTAAATGCTCCAACATTAAATGTAGTGTTTCCTTATAAGCAATGCCATTAAGTCTATTAATCTTGAACAATAGCCGGTTTCGTTGTCATACCAACCGATTACTTTCACCATGTTTCCAATGACAGAAGTCATCTGGGAATCAAACGTACAAGAATAGCAACTATTGTTTATATCCACCGAAACTATGGGGTCTTCACAATAGAAAAGTACATTTTTTAGTTGAGTTGTAGAAATCTCCTTGAAAGTCCTATTGATTTCTTCTATGGACGTTTCTTTTCTAACATTAAATGTAATATCCGTAAGAGATCCATTGGGTACAGGTACCCGTATACCACAGCCCCCAATAACCTGGGCCAAACTTGGAAATATTTTGGTCAATGCCTTGGCAGCCCCGGTGGTAGTGGGAATAATGGATTGCCCTGCCGCCCTGGCCCTTCTTAAGTCCCTATGCGGTTGATCATGTAGACTTTGGTCCGTGGTATAGGAGTGAATCGTTGTAATGTAGGCTTGGTCAATACCGCACAATTCCTGGATTACCTTAATCATTGGTGCCGCATTGTTGGTGGTGCAGGAGGCATTGGAGATAATGCTATCCTCTTTGGACAACAAGTGTTCGTTTACACCGTACACCACCATTTTAATGGAATCATCTATTGGAGGAACGGATAAAATGACCTTTTTGACTCCATTTTTTAAATGACCTTCCAGCTCCTTCCTTGTTTTGAACTGACCTGTAGCTTCCAATACAATATCCACATTATAATCTTCCCATCTAAGCTTGTCGGGATGGTCCCCATGAGTTACGGAAATTGCACTGTTACCACATTTTATGAAATGATTTCCGTGTGAAATATCGCTGGAAAAAATTCCATGGATACTATCATACTTTAATAAATGTGACAGTGTACGGGCATCTGCCAAATCGTTGATGGCTGTTACTTGGATTTTCGGATGGTTTGCCAACAAACGGAAAAATGTTCTGCCAATTCTTCCAAATCCATTGATTCCGACATTGACCTTTTTCATGTGTGGTCATTAAGTTGAAGGATGATTTAGTGAATGTGCTTATGCGCCTTATAAGAAGAGCGCACCAAAGCACCGCTTTCCACATGTCTGAAGCCCATTTTTAGTCCGGCTTCCTCATACTTTTTAAATTGTTCCGGAAGTATGAATTCCTTAACGGGGAGATGCTTTTTTGAGGGCTGCAGGTATTGTCCAATGGTCACTACATCCACTTTGGCCTTTCTCAAATCTTCCATGGTTTCCAAGACCTCTTCCTCCAATTCACCAAGTCCCAACATAATACCGGACTTCGTTCTTTTGGCCCCATTTTCCTTTAAATATTCAAGCACTCCCAAACTTCTTTCATATTTTGCCTGTATGCGAACCTCACGGGTTAACCTTTTTACGGTTTCCATGTTATGGGATATCACCTCTGGCGAAACGCTCAATATTCGATTCAGTAGGCTTTCCTTTCCTTGAAAGTCGGGTATCAAGGTTTCCAATGTAGTCTCAGGATTCATTCGTCGAACAGCCTTTACTGTTTCAGCCCAGATAATGGAACCCATATCCTTTAGGTCATCCCTATCCACAGATGTCAAGACCGCATGCTTAATTTGCATAATTTTGATGGAACGTGCCACTTTTTCCGGTTCTTCCCAGTCAACAGTTTCAGGACGACCGGTTTTTACCCCGCAAAAACCACAAGATCGGGTGCAGATGTTTCCAAGTATCATAAAGGTGGCTGTTCCTTCTCCCCAACACTCACCCATATTTGGACAACTTCCAGAGGTACAAATGGTGTGGAGGTCGTACTTGTCCACAAGGCCTCTTAATTGGCTATACTTTTTACCCGTAGGGAGCTTAACCCTTAACCACTTTGGCTTTCCTTTCTTGGGGGGAATAACGTGTTCTGCGACGGACTGGGACATAACAATTTTTTGAAACCACAAATATACGAAATGGCAATTTTAGCGTATTATTATTGAATTTATCTAGCGGAAATGATAGCAGCCAATAACTTCTTTGCCCGCAATAGTTTTACTTTAACATTGTTGACAGGTTCCTCAAGTGAATTGGCAATTTCGGCATAGCTCATCTCATTAAAGTAGCGCAGATTAATGACCTTTTGGTAATGGGGTTTTAATTTTTTTATGTCGGCAAGAAGGGAGGCCAGATTTTGTTCAGTAATCAGCGAGTCTTCTATGGAAGGAGTTTCGTCCAATACGGAATTGATTTCTTCAGATTTTCCCCTTTCCCTTTCATCAAGAATGTTTCGCTTACGCTTTCGAATAAGATCTACATGTAGATTTTTGGATATGGTAATCAACCAAGTCCCAAACTCGTAAGATTCATTATAGGAGCTTATTTTGTCAAAAGCTTTGGCAAATGTTTGTATGGATATATCCTCGGCATCATTTTCATTTTTGGTTCTTAACAGCTGAAACCCGTAAACGTCGTTCCAAAAATGGTCCAAAAGATGGCTAAAAGCAATTTGATTGCCCTTTTTAGCCTTGGCAATGGTATCTTTTAAGTCGGCCGATTTATTCAAGCAAAGAGAGACTTTGAAGAGTTATGTTAGGCTTGTATAACCGTATCTTTTTTGCATTCTTGCTCTTCTGGAAGTTTTCCACAAAAGCCACAAGCTTCCCCTTCTTTGTTAAGAAAAGGATTTTGGCTGGCACAGGTACCTGCAAATTTCCCATCCTTTTTTGACCAGATTTTAATTGCAATTCCAGCAAATGCAAGGGCTAAAAGCCCAACAGTAAGTAATACTAGCTTCATTGTACACTTTGTGCAAATTTACAAAACGAACAGATAAAAGTTCTCTAATTAAGAGTTCTTTAGGCCAATCAATAGTTAATGTTTGCCACAATATTTTTTACGGTTGGCGTTTCATTGCCACCTTTGGGCTCTATGGTAATGTATCCAATGGCTTTATCTGAATAGGGCAATGCCAATAGTTGTTCTTTGTTCTCGAACTTTTTGATTACCCCAAGATTGACCAATTCTCCATTGACCTCCGCCCACATTTGGAAGCACTGGTCTTTCGGAAGTTGTGGCAAGTGGCTGACGTTGATATAGGAAAGCTTTTTTACCGGGTTGATGTAGGCCACTGCTTTAAGCTCCTTGGCTTTTTTGTTCCCGCTTACCCTCAATTTTTTGGTGTTGGGATTGTTGAGTACAATATATTGGTTCCTTAAATCTTCCAACTGAACCTTCATATCCATTTCAAGACTTTTGATCTTGTTGTTTACGATGGTATTTTTCTCCTGAAGATTTTTGTTCTGATTGTAGAAGAAATAGGAAGATCCAGCAAAAAGTACGGCGACTATACTCGCAGCTACAGCATACTTGTAAAACGAATTCCCCTTACGCTTTTCCTGACGGATTTTCCAAAGAATACGGTCTTTGAGGCCTTCTGGCGCTTTCAACGCATGCAATTTTGCGTAGGACTCCAAGTTTTCCTGAAGTTCATTATAAGAATCTCGAACTTCCGGATGCATGGCAATGTATCGCTCCACCCGAAGGGATTCTTCCATTGTTGTATCTCCCAAAAGATATTTTTCAAGCAAGTCGCTATCCAAGAATATGCGTATTTTTTCTTTCATACCAAAACATTTAAAAGGAACATCAGCAAAAGGGAACCATAAATCTTTCGCATTTCACGAAGCCCTATCTTTAACCTGGATTTTATGGTACCCAACGGAATATCAAGCTCATCACTTGCTTCTTGTTGGGTCATGCCCTCAAAAAATAGGGCTTCTAGCACAATCCGGTATTTTGGCTCCAGTTTATCCAGATTTTCTTTTACATCTATGAATTCTGGCCTAATGCTTTGTTCACCAAGATTATATACGTCAGAAACGTCGATTTGGATTTCCTTATCGCTTTTTGTGTTTATGCTTCTTAGCTTGTCAATAGCCGTATTTCGAGTAATCCGGAACAACCAAGTAAACAATTTGGCCTTGGAAGGGTCATAAGAGTCCGATTTTTTCCAAATCTTGACAAAGCTCTCTTGAATGATGTCCTGCGCCAAATCCTCATCCTTCACCACTTTGTATGCCACCCCATAAAGGGTGTCTGCATAATTATCGTAAAGCAGCGAAATGGCTTTTTCATCCCTTTCCTGCAATAGTTCCACGATATGTTTTTCAAGTAGCGTACTCATTTTTTAGGACATTATTCCGAATAAAAAATGTAGGACAACATCCAAACCAGGGTTTCCTCCGTATATCCAATAACGCTAAAGTATAAAATTGATTATAACGGTAGCGCTTCAAAAGCAAAGATAGATTCTCGATATAAAAGTTTGGTTAGTTTGGTTTGGTATAACCCCGGTTTTCAGCTATGAATCCGGGGTTATCTTATAATATTTACCTCAGGAATCAGGCGAATACCAAAAGTGTGCGTTACGGTTTCCTGAATTTTTTCTGCCAATTCAAAAATTTCCACTCCTTTGGCCCTTCCATGGTTGACAAGGACCAAGGCCTGTTTTTCATGAACCCCTGCATCGCCAAAACGCTTGCCTTTGAATCCACATTGTTCGATTAACCAGCCAGCCGGAATTTTATATTCCTTATTCTCCAGGGCATAAAACGGAGCATTGGGATGTTTCTCTCGAAATTTTTCGAAAGTCTTTCTTGAAACAACCGGGTTTTTGAAAAAACTTCCACTATTTCCTATGTCTTCCGGGTTGGGTAGCTTTTTACTTCGAATCGAAATTACAGCATCGGAAATGTCTTTTATGGTGGGTGTGACAATACCCATTGCTTTTAACTCATCCTCAATAGCACCATAAAAAGTGTGCAAGGCATGATTCTTTTTTGTCAAGCGCAATTTTACCGATGTTATGATGTATTTGCCCTTTGCCGCATTTTTAAAAACGGAATCTCGATACCCAAATTGACAATCCTTTTTATTGAACGCCTCCAATTCTTGGGTTTTGATGTTCATAGCCTCACAATCCAAAAAAACGTCTTTTAATTCAACACCATAAGCACCAATGTTCTGGATGGGAGCGGTTCCCGTATTTCCTGGAATTAAAGAAAGATTTTCCAATCCGCCGTAACCTTGGTCCAATGTCCAAAGTACCAGATTGTGCCAATTCTCACCGGCCATGACTTTTAGTATTACGGCTTTGTCGTCTTCTTCGACTACCTGAATTCCCTTTAAATTGATGTGCATGACCAAGGCATCAATATCCTTGGTCAACAATAGGTTACTACCACCACTGATAATTAATCTCTTCGGATATGCCGAAAGCTGCAGTAGCTTCTGGAGCTGCAGGAGACCGGTAACCTCAACAAAATGCCTGGCCTTTACATCAATACCAAAAGTATTGTATGGTTTTAAGGAAAAGTTTTCTTTAATCTCCAAGGGCAACATAGTGTTTCAATCCTTCCGCAAGAATATGAACCGCTCTTTGGAGTGCTCCTTTTTCAAGTACATAAGCGATTCGAATCTGATTTTTTCCAAGACCAGGTGTGGCATAAAACCCTCCTGCTGGGGCAACCATTACCGTTTCCCCGTCTATTTCGAAATGTTCCAACAACCATTGTGCAAAGTGGTCGGCATCAACTATGGGGAGTTCGGCAACACAATAAAACGCCCCACTGGGTCTGGCAATTTTGATTCCTTCAATTTTGCCTAACTCCGAGACCAATAAATCCCTTCTGGAAACATATTCTTGCTTTACTTCATCAAAATAGGCTTGTGGTGTATCCAATGCTGCTTCGCTCGCAATTTGTGCAAGGGTAGGCGGGGATAACCGTGCCTGGGCAAATTTGAGGACCGCGTCCATCACCATATCGTTTCTGGAAACTACACAACCAATACGGGCCCCGCACATGCTATATCTCTTGGAAACCGAATCCACCATAATGGCATACGGCTCCATATCTGGCTCCTGAAGTACGGAAAAATGCCTATTGTCATCATAGGCAAACTCACGGTATACTTCATCTGCAACTAGGAAGAGGTCGTGTTTTTTAACCAATTCAACAAGCTGCAGTATTTCATCGTGTGTATAGAGGTAGCCTGTTGGATTCCCTGGGTTGCAAATTAAGATGGCTTTGGTTCGTGAGGTTATTTTTTTTTCAAATTCTGGAATTGGTGGAAGTGAAAAATTCGATTCAATGGATGATGCTATGGGTACTACTTTTACTCCATTGGCTTCTGCAAAACCATTGTAATTGGCGTAAAAAGGTTCCGGAATGATGATTTCATCGTCATGATCCAAAATGGCGCCCATTGTAAAAGATAAGGCTTCCGATCCTCCAGTGGTAACGATAATTTGATTGGGAGTGACCTTTATGCCATGTTGGGCGTAATATCCTGAAATTTTTTCACGGTATTCTTCTGAACCCTCGGTTCTGCTATAGGCCAAAACATCCAAATTGGAGTTTTTAACGGCATCCAAGGCGATTTTGGGCGTCTTTATATCTGGCTGACCAATATTTAAGTGAATAACCTTGATGCCCTTTTTTTTTGCGGCTTCGGCATAGGGCACCAATTTTCTAATTGGGGAAGCAGGCATATGTAGTCCCTTCGAAGAAATTGTTGGCATGAAGAATATTTTTAGCAAAAATGGTGAAAGTAGCCTTGGAAAACAACCTAAAATAGGGTAATACACTTTAAAAAGGGAATGTTAAACAAGTATGACCGCCAAAAAATAATTTTTATATTTAAGAAGGCAATCTATTCTAAATAAGCAGTTTGAAGGGAAAAGCGTCATATCTTCTTTTATTTGCTTTGGCATTTTCGTCATTGGGTCTTGCCCAGCGTTTCCACATTTCAGATAAAAAAAAGTTTGAAAAAGTTCGGTTTGATTTAGTCAATAACATTATGGTGGTTCCAGTGGAGCTCAATGGTTCAAAATTGAAATTTATTTTGGATTCAGGGGTCAGCAACCCCATATTGTTCAACCTTACCATGCAGGATTCCGTGCAGATTAATGAAGTTTCATCAATTACCCTACGTGGATTGGGGGAAGGGGAACCTATTGACGCCTTGAAATCCACAAAGAACACGTTTAAGATTGGGAATGCGGTTTCTTTCAATCAGATGCTCTATGTGGTACTGGATAAGGATTTGAATTTTTCAACCTCTCTTGGAATGACAATTCACGGCATAATTGGCTATGACGTTTTTAAGGATTTTGTGGTAGAGGCAAATTATTCCAGGCAATACCTGAAACTGTACCCTCCTGAGAATTATAGTTACAAAGATTCCAAAAAGAAATCGGAAATATTGCCTCTTGCCATTATAGGTAAAAAGGCCTATGTTGATGGTGCGGTAACTAGGGAAGACGATACCGAAATTCCTGTGAAGCTCTTAGTGGATACCGGAAGCAGCGATGCACTCTGGTTATTTCATGATGCAACAAAAGGTTTGGAAGTCCCAGAAAAACATTACGAGGATTTTTTAGGTCAAGGTCTTAATGGAAGTGTATTTGGCAAGCGCACGAAATTAAAAGGTATGCGAATAGGAAGTTTCAAATTTAATGAAGCAAAGGCTGCTTTTCCTTACAAATCATCCTTCCAGGCCATCAGGGATTTAGGAAATCGTAATGGTAGTGTGGGCGGCGAGGTTTTAAAGCGTTTTAATATTGTTTTTGACTATCCCAACAATAAAATTTCACTGGTTAAGAATTCAAATTTCAATACCCCCTTTCAATATAATTTGGCGGGTATTGATTTACAACATAATGGAGTTCGCTACATTTCTGAAAGTATTGTGAATTCAAACAACGTAGTAAAGGTCGGGGAAAAAAAAGATGGTTTTGGAAACGTACAGATTTTGCTTCAAAACAGAACGCGTTTAAGTTTGGTCCCTGAGATTATTGTATCAGGAATTCGTGCGGGGAGCCCTGCGGCTGAGGCAGGATTAAAGGAAGGTGATGTGATATTGGCCGTAAATGGCAAACGAATACACGATTACAAGCTTCAGGAAATACTTCAAATGCTCAATGAACGAGAGGGCAAGCGTGTGCGAGTACTAATAGAGCGATATGATAGGGATATTTTATATTCTTTTGTTCTTAAAGATCTATTTGAAGCAAAAAAGCCCTGACGGTGAAGTCAAGGCTTATTGTCAAAATTTTTGTTAGCGACCTATTTGGCCCCTTCTGCTTTAACCATTCCTTTTATTTTTAACACCTTTGTGGGCGTCTCAGCATTCGATGTAACCGTAATGGCTTTGCGGATAGGTCCCACACGATTGGTATCATATTTGACCTGAATCTCTCCAGTTTCACCAGGCATAATGGGAGCATCTGGTTTTTTAGGGATGGTGCAGCCGCAGCTGGACTTCACATCACTGATAACCAAGGGAGCTTCCCCCATATTGGTGAACTCAAAAACGCGAACGCCATCACTACCTTTAGCAATTTCCCCATAGTCAATGGTTTCGTTCTTAAACTCAATTTTTGCAGTCTTTTCTTGGGCATTTAGTCCAAGTGCCAATAGCCCTACAAACAATAAAAGTATTCCTCTTTTCATTTTTTTAGTATTTGGGTGTATTCAAAAGTAGACCATTTCAACCTACCTCCAAAATTCTTTTGTAATGTTATAACGTTACTTATTTTTGTTTCGTATTCAATGGATTGGTAATTCATGTAAGCTTAACCTTATCCAATTCTTAAGCTTTCAAAAATGGCCAATCCATTCTTTTTCGGACAAAAATCATACCACAGCATGGAGATTCCATCCAAATATGAGCCCCAAAAGGTAGAAGAGCGCTGGTACCAATATTGGGAAAAGAACGATTTTTTTACCTCAACAGTAGACGATAGGGAACCCTATACCATTGTCATTCCTCCACCCAATGTTACCGGAGTACTTCATATGGGGCATATGCTTAACAATACCATACAGGATGTTTTGATTCGAAAGGCACGCTTAGAGGGGAAAAATGCTTGCTGGGTACCGGGCATGGACCATGCTTCCATTGCTACGGAAGCTAAAGTGGTGGCCAAGTTGAAGGAGGAAGGTATTTCGAAATCGGATTTGACCCGTGATGAGTTCTTAAAGCATGCGTGGGCCTGGACAGATGAATACGGTGGCGTAATTCTGCAGCAACTTAGAAAATTAGGGGCTTCCTGTGATTGGAAACGAACCAAATTTACCATGGATGACGATATGTCAGCCTCAGTCATCAAGGTTTTTGTGGACTTGTACAACAAAGGCCTGATTTATAGGGGACATCGCATGGTCAATTGGGATCCTGAAGCCAAAACGACCCTTTCGGATGAAGAAGTAATCTATGAAGAAAAACAAGGGTTATTGTATTATTTGGCCTATGAGATAGAAGGATCTGATGAGAAGGTAACAATAGCCACAACTCGACCAGAGACCATTTTGGGTGATACGGCTATTTGTATCAATCCCAATGATGACCGATATGCACACTTAAAAGGCAAAAGGGCCATTGTCCCCATTTGCAATCGCATAATACCCATTATCGAAGATGAATATGTGGATGTTGAATTTGGTACGGGATGCTTAAAAGTGACCCCGGCCCACGACGAAAATGATAAGAATCTCGGAGAAAAACACCATCTGGACATCATTGATATCTTTAATGATGATGCCAGCCTTAACTCTTATGGTCTGCACTACAAGAATAAAGACCGTTTTTTGGTACGAAAAGAAATTGCCAAAGAACTTGAAGAAAAGGGATTTTTGGTCAAAACAGAGCAATACACCAATAAAGTGGGTACCTCGGAACGGACCAAGGCCATAATAGAACCTAGGTTGTCTGACCAGTGGTTCTTAAAAATGGAAGACTTGGCCAAACCTGCTTTGGAGGCCGTTATAGACACCGAGGAGGTCAAACTATTTCCTGAGAAGTTCAAAAATACCTATCGTCATTGGATGGAAAATATTCGTGATTGGAATATTTCACGACAACTATGGTGGGGACAGCAAATACCGGCTTATTACTATGGGGATGGTCAGGATGATTTTGTAGTGGCAGAAACCATGGAACAAGCTTTGGAACTTGCTCAATCTAAAAATCCTGAAGTCCAACAATCCGATCTTCAACAAGATTCTGATGTTTTGGATACTTGGTTCTCCTCCTGGTTATGGCCCATAAGTGTTTTTGGTGGTATTTTGGAACCCGAAAACCCTGAGGTAAACTATTATTACCCTACCAATGATTTGGTCACCGCTCCAGATATTTTGTTTTTCTGGGTAGCCCGCATGATTGTCGCTGGTTATGAATTTAGGGGTGAGCGACCTTATGAAAATGTATATCTAACAGGTTTGGTTCGTGACAAGCAACGTCGAAAGATGTCAAAATCATTGGGCAATTCCCCGGATGCCCTAAAGTTGATTGAAGATTTTGGGGCCGATGGTGTTCGCGTGGGACTTTTGTTGAGTTCAGCGGCAGGTAATGATTTGTTATTTGATGAAGTCCTTTGCCAACAAGGCGCCAATTTTGCAAATAAAATCTGGAATGCCTTTCGATTGGTCAAAGGATGGGAGGTAGCGGACTTTGATCAGCCCCAAGCGGCTAAAATTGGATTGGAATGGTATTCGGCACGTTTTCAGCAAGTATTATCGGAGGTCGAGGATCATTTTAGCAAATATCGCATCTCCGATGCCTTAATGGCCATGTACAAATTGGTATGGGATGATTTCTGTTCATGGTTGCTGGAAATTGTAAAACCGGCCTATCAACAACCTATTGACAAGAAATCCTTAGATGCGGTTATTCAGTTGTTTGAACAAAACCTGAAGTTATTACACCCCTTTATGCCCTTTTTGACTGAGGAGGTTTGGCAGCATATTAAGGAACGTGATGTCAAAAACGCCCTTTGTGTTGCGGATTGGCCAAGGAAGGAAGAATATGATGAGAAGATTATAGAACAGTTTGAATACGCGACTGGAGTGATTTCGGGAATCCGAACCATACGGAAGGAAAAAAATATACCGAATAAAGATACGCTTCAACTTAGGGAACTGACCACTTCTGATACTTCGGCACGGTTGGATGCCATCATTATGAAGTTGGGCAATATTGAAGAAATCGAGACGGTAGGAAGTACTGTGGATGGAGCGTTAAGTTTTCGGGTCAAAAGCAATGAGTACTTTATCCCCATAGGGGAAGCCATCGATATAGAGGCCGAAATTCAAAAAATCAATGAAGAACTTGAGTATACACGTGGATTTCTGAAATCGGTACACAAGAAACTTTCCAACGAACGTTTTGTGAACAATGCGCCTGCCAAAGTGGTAGAGCTTGAACGCAAAAAGGCGGCAGATGCAGAGGCCAAAATTCAAACGTTGGAAAAGAGCTTGGCCTCACTCCAATAATAACGGCATTAAATCATTTTGAAGGTCAAAAAAGTGGTATTTTAGAAGAGTACCAATTCCTAAAAAATGAAAAAGCTAAAACGAGAGGATGTTAAACAAGAGGTTTTTGATCTCTATGATGACTACGCCCATAATAAATTACAACGTCGCGAATTCATGGAAAGGCTATCAGCTTACGCCGTTGGAGGCATCACGGTGGCTTCCTTAATGAGCTTTATGATGCCTAATTACGTGGATACCCTTTTGGTTGACCCCAATGATCCTGGGTTGGATTCCGATTATATTACCTACAATTCCCCAAAAGGTGGTGGAGAAATTAAAGGATTACTTTCCAAACCGAAACGTTTTGATGGAAAATTGGGAGGAATTGTAGTGGTACACGAAAATCGGGGATTGAACCCCTATATTGAAGATACGGCACGCCAGGCGGCTTTAGAAGGTTTTATCACCTTGGCACCTGATGCCTTGAGCCCGCTAGGTGGGTATCCGGGCAATGATGACGAAGGACGAGCCATGCAGCGGCAACGCAACCGAAATGAAATGCTGGAGGATTTTATAGCCGCCTTTGAGTATTTGGGGAACCACGAAGACTGTTCGGGAAAGGTTGGAGTGGTCGGATTTTGTTTTGGAGGCTGGATATCCAATATGATGGCAGTGAAAGTGTCAGATTTGGCTGCTGCGGTCCCTTTTTACGGCGGACAGCCTAAAGAAGACATCGAAAAAATCAATGCACCCTTGATGCTTCAATTCGCAGGTTTGGACAATAGGGTCAATGCAGGATGGCCTGCCTATGAAGAAGCATTAAAAAAGCTGGGAAAGTCCTATGAGGCCTTTACCTATCCAGATGTAAACCACGGGTTCCATAACACTTCAACGCCGCGATATAATAGAGAAGCTGCGGAATTGGCATGGGGCAGGACCATGGATTTTTTCAAAAAGCATCTAAGCTGATGTCAAAGTTTAACCGCAGGAGTTTCCTTAAGAAGACCTCTCTGGCTTCAGCCGCATTGGGAGCTACTTCATTGTTTCCGGAATACCTAAGAGGACAGTTAGAACGACCCATTACTGCTATATATATGGGCGACTTTGCCGCACCAAAATTGGAAAAACTTAAGGCTGCTTTTATTGGTGTGGGAGCAAGAGGTGGCTATCATCTGAAGTTTTTGGCGGCCCTGCCCAATACCGAAGTCGTCGCAATTTGCGATGTCTACGAAGATTTGGTGATGGAAAAAGAGGGATGGGTACGTGAAGTTGCTGATACTGGCAGACATCAGAATATCAAATTGTACCATGGCGATGAAAATCGCTGGAGGACAATGTTAAAAGAGGTCAAGCCCCATGTGGTGTTTATTGCCACTAATTGGCACAACCACGCCCCTATGGCCATTGAATGCATGAAACAGGGTGCCCATGCCATGGTTGAAGTCCCTATTGCGGTGACCCTCCAAGAAATGTGGGATATTGTCGATACCTCTGAAGCCACCCAAAAGCACTGCATGATGCTTGAAAACGTGAATTATGGGCGTGATGAGTTGATGTTCCTGAATATGTGTAGACAGGGTATCATTGGGGAAGTATTGCACGGTGAGGCTGCGTATATTCATGAACTCAGGTGGCAGATGGAAGAGCAGGAGCGGGGTACCGGTTCCTGGCGAACCCATCATTATGCCAAACGAAATGGAAATCTATATCCCACCCACGGTCTTGGACCGGTGGCACAATACATGAATCTGGGTAGGGGGGAAGATAGCTTTGGTAGTCTTGTTTCGTTTTCAACCCCTGCATTGGGCCGAAAGGCATATGCAGAGAAGAACTATCCTAGGGACCACCAATGGAACCAATTGGACTTCAAGGGGGGTGATTTAAATACCTCTATCGTTAAAACCCAGTTAGGGAGGACCGTTATGGTACAATGGGATGAGACAAGTCCGAGACCCTATTCCAGGTTGAATTTGATTCAGGGGACAAAAGGTACCTTGGCGGGATTTCCCACTCGGGTCGCTTTGGAAGGTGGTGTTGAAGACCTGACCAAAGATCATCACAGCTGGGTACAAGGGGAACAATTGCAAGCCCTTTATGAAAAGTATGACCATCCGCTTTACAAACGATTGAACGCTTCGGCAAAGGGAAGTGGGCATGGTGGTATGGATGGCATTATGGTGTATCGCATTGTGGAGTGCCTCCAAAAAGGGCTACCCCTGGACCAAAATGTATATGAAGGTTGTTTTTGGAGTGCCGTTGCTCCCCTAAGTGAGCGCTCAGTGGCAAGTGGTGGATATCCACAGCCCTTCCCAGATTTTACGCGAGGCAATTGGAAGGAGACGCTACCGCTTAAAATTGTATCCTAACCGATGATTTCAATAAGAGTTCCGGCCCGTGTCTGCTTTTTTGGAGATCACCAGGATTATTTGGGACTTCCCGTCATCGCCGGTACCATAAATCGCTACATTACATTAAATGCCCTGCCCATTAGGGAACCGGAGTTTCAACTACTTCTGCCAAATATTGGACAGTCGAGGGTAATACCATTGAAGCATAGGAAAACAAAGGTTCCCCCAAAAGACTATTTGCTTTCGGCCATGGTAGTTTTAGAAAGCGAGGGATTTGAATTTAAAGGAGGATATCAAATTGAGATATCGGGTAATATACCTGTTAACGCCGGTCTTTCCAGTTCTTCAGCGCTTACGGTGGCCTGGATTCGTTTTTTGATTGCAGTTCAAAACCAAAGGATTGATATTGACGATGTCAAGATAGGACATTGGGCCTATCAGGCTGAGGTAGGTTTTTTTGATGGTCCAGGTGGGCTCATGGACCAATATACCATTGCCCAGCAAGGGCTTCTGTTTATCGATACAAAATTTGGAAAAACCGAAAGACTAAAAGGCCATCTCGGCACCTTGGTGGTCGCAGAATCAGGTATATCCAAGGAAACCCTTGAAGTACTACAAAATGCCAGAACCTTTCAAGAAAAGGCCGTTGAACAAGTGAAGATGCAATATCCCGATTTTGAAATCCAAAATTCCACACCCGCGGATTACAGTAAATATCTAACCTTTGTCCCTGAGGATTGCAGGGCGCATTGGTACGCTGCCATCCACAATTATGATATCACCATAAAGGCAAAAGGGCTTCTGTTGAATAAAAACAGGGATACTTCGAAACTCGGAGAATTAATGAATGCACATCAGCGTATTTTGGAAAATCAAATTGGCAATACTCCCAAAGAAATGGTGGACATGATGATTGCGGCAAGAAATGCCGGTGCCCTAGGTGCTAAAACCATTGGCTCCGGTGGCGGTGGCTGTATGGTAGCCATGGTTTCGGATATCTCCAAAGAGGCCGTTATTAGTGCTTTTATAAAAAATGGCGCTAGGGATGCCTACGAAGTTGAACTAACTTATCCTCGGGAATGAAGAACAACAGTTTGGTTATTATGGCAGGTGGTGCTTCCACTCGTATGAAGCGAAGTTTGGAGAACTCCAATTTGAATCAAAATGTATTGGATGTTGCTAAAAAACATCATAAAAGCCTTATCCCATTAGGTAAGAAGGGACGACCATTATTGTATTTTCTGTTGCAAAATGCGGTAAAGGCAGGAATTAAAACGGTCTATTTAATTACCTCAATAGAAAATCAAGCATTTAAGGACTTCATTGCCACCCTAAAGGATGACAACTTATTTGATGACCTTGAGGTCAATTTTGCGATTCAACATCTTGTAGAGGGAAGAGAAAAGCCCCTCGGAACGGCGGATGCCTTGCAACAGTGTTTGGAACAATACGGAATACTAAAAAAGGAGCGGTTCACGGTTTGCAATGGTGATAATTTGTACGATGTCAGTGCCCTTAAAGCCTTGAGTGAAACTAGAGTTACGAGCAATGCCCTAATTGCCTATGATGGCGCTGCTTTGGGTCACTCCCAAGAAAAAATTACAAAATTCGCCCTATTAGATTTTAATAAAGATCATTTATTGACCAACATTATTGAAAAACCTGAAGGCAAAGAATTAAGGGAGTACGGAAGAAAACACGACAAATTCTGGGTGAGCATGAATATTTTTAACTTCCAAGGGGATTTCATTTATCCTTTTTTGTGCGATTGCCCCATCCATCCCGTACGTGGTGAGAAAGAACTACCTGGAGCCGTGAAAACTGCTGTCACTGAATTGCCAGGTAGTGTTCTGTGTATTCCAAGGTCCGAGAAAATACCTGATTTGACTGCTGCCCAGGATATTGCTTCTTTCTTTGACTAGGCAAAAAGGACCGTAAACGGCCCTTTTTTATATGCATGAAAAGAAATTGTAACTAAACTTAATCAAAAGTAATTGTTGGTTGGATTGCAATGGGATAATGAAAGTTCAAAAAGATTAATGAAAGATTAAGACGGGTCGAAAACCATTCAACCAACGTATATTGTGGTTGAAATTCCTCTCAACATTGAATAAAAGAAACCTGATAATTGCCATTTTTGTGATATCCATTTTGGGATTGGCTTTCGTTCAGTACCAGTATCTCAGGATTGGTCTAAACTTGGCCAAGTTGCAGTTCAATGAAAAAGTAGAGGAAGCCATGGTGGACATCAAAAAGGGACTTCGAACGGAAAATGAGCTTACTTTTTTGCTTGTAAGTGCCATGCAACGTGATACTTCTTATTTTAAAACCAGTCCCGATAGTGTTTTGGATGCCTCAAGTTACTTTCTCAATGATTTTTTGAAAGAAAGCCTTGTTCAGCATGGTATTGAGGCTGATTTTGCATACTCGTTAGTGACAAGGGATTCGATATATTACCTGAAATCCCCAAAAAGTATTGATGTAGAAGGTAGAAGTAAGGAATTTCCAATTTTATTGGAAGGTTACGTTCCCAATTCCTTTCAGCAACGGTTTGTCCTTAATTTAAGGTTTCGAGACTTGAATAGATATTTCCTATCACAATTAAATGGGTTAACATTTCCCAGCCTTTTATTCCTCATAGGAATTTTTGGGGTAATTATTTGGGCATTGCGCACCTATTATTGGCAAAGAAAAGTAATAACCACCACTGATGCCTTTATTAATAATTTGACACATGAATTAAAGACGCCGGTATTCTCAATTAATTTGGCCTCCAAAATGTTAAGGGACAAAGTCGATGCCCCTGCGAAGACCTTTGTTGATATCATAAGCCAGCAGTCAGAACGCCTGACCAACCATATTGACAAAGTGTTGGAGTTGGCCACCATGGAAAGGAAAAAATCAATTGTGGAATTGGAACCTATTGACCTTTTCCCCTTTCTGGAAAAGGTATGTTGCGATTTTGAAGTGCTGACTGCTTTAGAAAAAGTTGATTTTACCTATAATCTCAAGGATAAACCCTATCCAATCAAAGGGGAATCGTTTCATCTTCAAAATGTGGTGAACAACTTGCTGGACAACGCCAAAAAATATTCAAACCATCCAAAAATTGAGTTGAACGCATGGCGAGAGGACAAAAACCTAATGATAACAGTCAAGGACAATGGTGTTGGGATTTCAAAAACAGAGCAAAAGAAGGTTTTTGAAAAGTACTACAGAGGTGATACTGGGGATACCCATGAGGTTAAAGGATTCGGTTTGGGGTTGAATTATGTAAGAACGGTTGTCAAGAAACATCAAGGAAATATTAAATTGGATAGTGAACCCAAAAAAGGAACTACGGTAACCGTTCGAATTCCCATTTATGAAGACAAATAAAACAAGACTACTGTTAGTGGAAGATGAGGATTCCCTTGGGTATCTGTTGTCTGAGTATTTGGGGATGAAAGGTTTCATGGTAAAGTGGGTCAAAGATGGGGAAGAGGCCCTTGCCGAGATAGGGCAATCCACATTTGACCTGGCCATTTTGGATGTGATGATGCCCAAAATGGACGGTTTTGCCCTCGCTGAACGCATACGGTTGAATGCTGTTGATTTACCTTTTTTGTTTCTTACCGCAAGGTCCTTGAAAGTAGATGTGCTAAAAGGATTTTCCTTAGGTGCCGTCGATTATTTAAAAAAACCAATAGATGAGGAAGAATTAGTGGCTCGAATCAATGCCATTCTTTCTAGGTTGGTTCCCAAAGATTTAGGTGCATCTGGAACTTCTTTTAGAATAGGGCGATATGAGCTTGACGGTAAAAATCAAAAATTAATCTTTAACAACGATTACAGAACGCTGACGACTCGAGAAACGGAATTGTTGAAAATCTTGGCATCGAACAAGAACAATTTGTGCACCCATAAAAATATCCTCTTACAACTTTGGGGTGATAATGATTATTTCAACCGAAAAAGTCTGAATGTTTTCATTACACGACTACGTAATTATCTCAAGGCAGATGACACTATTAAGATTGAAAATGTGCACGGCAAAGGCTTTATTTTAAGAGTTAAAGAGTGATAATTTTATAATTTAACGGGATGGAGACCTATGCAAACGCCCTTTTAATAGCCATACCCTTTTTTGTGGGACTGGTGTTATTGGAGATACTCTACGGACATTTTATTAAGGATCAGAAACATAATGTTATGGATACGGTCAGTAGTTTGAGTTCAGGTCTTACCAATATTGTGAAAGATTCTTTAGGGCTTGTTTTGGTCTTGGTGAGTTACCCGTTTTTATTGGAGCATTTGGCACTTTTCCAAATGGAGTCAGGTTGGGCGGTATGGGTCTTGGCCTTTATCTGCATTGATTTTGCTGGATATTGGAACCATAGATTGAGTCATCATGTCAATATTTTCTGGAATCAACATGTAATTCATCATAGCAGTGAGGAATTTAATTTGGCATGTGCCCTACGGCAGTCGGTATCCAACATATTCGGCTATTTCGCCTTGTTGTTACTTCCTGCTGCAGTCTTGGGGGTGCCCAATGAAATAATTGCCATTTTGGCCCCTATTCATTTGTTCGCACAATTTTGGTATCATACCCAACATATCGGAAAAATGGGCTGGTTGGAATACATTATTGTGACCCCATCCCAGCATCGGGTGCACCATGCCATTAACCCAGAATATATTGATAAGAATCTGGGTCAGATTTTTTGTGTTTGGGATCGCATTTTTGGAACCTTCCAAGAAGAATTGGAAGATGTGCCCCCGCAATATGGGGTTTTGAAACCAGCTGCCACTTGGAATCCTATACTCATCAACTTTCAACATGTTTGGCGATTGCTATTGGATGCATGGCGTACTCAAAACTGGTGGGATAAACTTCGTATTTGGTTCATGCCAACCGGATGGCGTCCTTCTGATGTAGTAGGGAAATATCCAATTTCAAAAATTGAGAATGTGTATCAATTTTCTAAATATCAACCAAAAACTACCAACGCCTTAAAAGGATATTCCATTTTTCAACTGTTGTTTAACACATGCCTGATGTTATTTATGTTCTACAATTATTCCGAGATTGGATTTACCAATTTGTTGCTCTACGGAGCTTATGTATTTGTAGGCATTTATGGTTATACCACCTTAATGGACAAAAGGGATTATGCCGTTTGGATTGAGCTTTTTAGAGGGGTTGCTGGACTACTTCTGATTGTACTTACAGGGGATTGGTTTGGTATAAACGCCCATTTTTCATGGGGAAGCGTCTTAGTTGGATTGTACTTTTTAATAACAGCTTTAGCGGGATGTTACTTTACCTTTATTGAAACAAAATTCAGTACACAACCGGCTTAATATTTAATTTCCTTTTCTACCAAATCAATATAGTTGTTCATGGCCTCTTCACGACCAATATTTTGTGCTTGAATGAGGGCATTGGCCTTGAAGGCATTGATTAGTGGGGTTTTGCTACCCGGATTATCGAAATTTTTGTTGGCGATTTTAAAGTAGGCATAAAGCTTTAAAAGGATGTCCGCCGGGATAGGTTTTGTGTACTGGTTCACATAGTCCACAGCCTCTTCGAACCTATCTTTTAAACTTTGGTCAACCATCTTTTTCAGGTAACATGGCAATACATGTTTTAGCTCCAATCACTTTTTGATTGAGTCCCACACAAATTTTGCAATCCAAGGGAAGTAACACGTCTACCCTTGAGCCAAATTTAATGAATCCTGCATCTTGACCTTGTACCACTTGTTCTCCTTCCTCGGCATAGTTGATTATTCTTCTTGCCATGGCACCGGCAATTTGCCGATAAAGGATTTCCCCAAACTTTGGAGTATGGATGACTACGGTCGTCCTTTCGTTTTCCGTACTTGATTTTGGATGCCAGGCAACCAAATACTTCCCAGGATGGTATTTGGAATAGACTATGGTTCCACTAGCGGCATATCGGGTGACATGGACATTCAAAGGGGACATGAAAATAGAGACCTGTTTCCTTTTTCCTTTAAAATATTCGGGCTCCTCGACTTCCTCAATGACGACCACCTTGCCATCAACAGGGGCAAGAATTTCATCAAAACTTGGGGTTAAGGGTCTTGGTGGATTTCTAAAGAACTGAAGAATGAGCACCAAAACCACCAAGGCCGTGATTTGAACCAAGATTTTGATCCAGAATGTTGGAATCAAGTATTCTGTTAAAATAATAGCAGTAACGGCTAAAAAGAAAGTGGTCAATATGATGTTTTTACCTTCTTTATGAAACATAGACAAATAAAATTAACGTAAAATACGCGAATGGGGCTGCATAAACCAAACTATCCAATCTATCCAATAGGCCTCCATGGCCTGGCAAAATCGCCCCACTATCCTTAACTCCAGCTATTCGTTTAAACTTTGATTCCAGTAAATCACCTAGATTTCCCGTTACAACAATAACCACTGCCAAAATCATCCATTCCCCTTTTGAAAGAATAGGTTCATACATTGAAATAACATAGGCAGCGATCAGTGCAAAAATAAGACCTCCCACAGAACCTTCTATGGTTTTTTTAGGAGAAATTCTTGGAAATAATTTATGCCTTCCTATTGTTTTTCCAACCAGATATGCAAAGGAATCGTTCACCCATATCAAAACAAAAATCCCCATGATGAGTAGCTTGGCAAACTCTTCATTTTTGTAAGGTATCATGGTGAGGAAAATACAGCCCCCTCCTATATAGAAAATTGCCGCTAAATATTTCTGAAGTACGGTAAGCGTCATTTCCCGAGCTGAAAAAAGATAAACCAAAAGGGCCAAGTCTATGGCCATGGTCATGGCCATTAAGATTTTGATGATGTCCAAGTCGTGAATGAGGTAAATGAACGCCCACCATAGTGCCAGATAGGCTACAAAAACATAATAGCCTTTTATATTGACCAGCTTCTTAAATTCATAAAGACATGCCAATCCAAATGCCATAAAAAGAAAATCGAAGGCATCTGAGCTTAAAAAGACCGCCGATAGTAACAAAATAACATAGACAATACCGGTGATGGACCTGCGAAGAAGTTCCCTCATATATTAGTAATCTTCCAAAAGCAAAAGATAGACATTTTTTGAAGTACTGCCGTAGGAAAGAAAATCGTTTTTATTTTCAGGGGTAGGAAGAAAGTGCTTTAGCGTTGTAATGTTATCCGGGATTTTCTTTGGATACTTTTTCTTTATAATCTTAAGTGCCTCACTGATGGAGTCCACTAATTGACTGGTAGTGGCGAATACAATTAAATTACCTGGAAGTTCATGGAGTTTTTTCTCTTTAATTTGATGGGAACAGACTAAAATGGAACCGTTATGGGCAATCAAGTTTTCGCATGTGGTAAAGAAAATATCGCTTTCTGTACTATTACTGGTGAACGAGAGTTTTTCCGAAGCAAAACGTTCATTGATTCTCTTGTCCAAGGAATAAAAGAAATGATTTTGCCAATCATTCTCCGATATGATATTCGCAAGTGCTGTTTGAACTTCGGTAAAATCTTCACAATAGATAAACTTGCCACCGTTTTTCTTAAAGTATATGGTGAACTTTTCATCTATTGGAATTTGTAAATCTGGCATGTGCTCTCCCCTGGTTTCCGCAGTTTCTTTGGAAACTTTTTTTCCTCCTCCAAAAAGTTTGTCAAACAAGCTCATACCTAAATTGGGCACTAAGAATCACGTATGGGGAAGGCTACTTGGTTTCTTCCTGTACTTCCTCTTCCGTTTGGGTGCTTTCGGATTCTTGGCTCTCCTCCTTTTTAAAAGGCCGTTCCCCAAATATTTTCTCTAAATCGTCTTTAAAGATGACTTCCTTTTCCAATAGCCTATCTGCCAACTGCGTCAGCTTATCCTTGTTTTTTTCAAGTATGGCGATAGCCCTTTGGTACTGTTTTTCAATAATCTTTGAAATTTCCTCATCAATTTTTTGGGCGGTTTCTTCGCTATAGGGTTTTGAAAAGCCGTATTCATTTTGACCTGATGAATCGTAATAGGTGATATTTCCCAGTTCATCGTTAAGGCCATAAATGGTAACCATGGCCCTTGCTTGTTTGGTCACCTTTTCCAAATCACTCAAAGCGCCAGTCGAAATTTTGTCAAACATCACTTTTTCCGCTGCACGGCCTCCCATGGTCGCACACATTTCATCCAGCATCTGTTCTGTTCGGACAATGAGGCGTTCCTCTGGAAGATACCATGCTGCACCTAAGGACTGTCCCCGAGGGACAATAGTTACTTTGACTAGGGGAGCCGCATGTTCCACCATCCAACTTACCGTAGCATGTCCCGCTTCATGATATGCGATGGTCTTTTTTTCTTCAGGAGTAATGATTTTGTTTTTCTTTTCCAGACCACCAACTATTCTGTCAACAGCATCCAGAAAATCCTGTTTGGTCACCGCCTTTTTCTCATTTCTTGCTGCTATGAGGGCCGCTTCATTACAGACATTGGCAATATCGGCACCTGAAAATCCCGGGGTCTGCCTTGCTAAAAAGTCCAAATCCAAGGTTTCTGCCGTCTTTATGGGTCTAAGGTGTACCTCAAAAATTTCTTTTCTTTCCCTTATATCTGGTAAATCCACGTAGATTTGACGATCAAATCGACCTGCCCGCATTAATGCTTTATCCAATACGTCTGCGCGGTTGGTGGCTGCCAAAACAATCACATTGGTATTGGTGCCAAAACCGTCCATCTCCGTCAAAAGTTGGTTTAATGTATTTTCACGTTCATCATTGGAACCTGTGAAATTGTTTTTTCCCCTGGCCCTACCGATGGCATCAATTTCATCTATGAAAATAATCGCGGGGGATTTGTCCTTAGCTTGTTTAAAAAGATCACGTACCCTAGAGGCACCTACACCTACAAACATTTCCACAAAATCGGAACCCGAGAGTGAGAAGAAAGGCACTTTAGCCTCCCCAGCAACGGCCTTAGCCAATAGGGTTTTTCCAGTACCTGGAGGTCCTACCAACAAGGCTCCTTTAGGTATTTTTCCACCCAGTGACGTGTACTTATCCGGATTTTTCAAAAATTCCACGATTTCCTGAACCTCTTCCTTAGCACCTTCCAAACCCGCGACATCTTTAAATGAGGTTCTGGTGTCCGTCTTTTCATCAAAGAGTTTTGCTTTTGACTTTCCGATATTAAAAATTTGCCCTCCAGCTCCACCACCTGCTCCTCCGGACATTCTTCGCATCAGATAAATCCATATTCCAATAATTAATACAAAAGGAAGTAAGGAAAGCAATAAATCGCCGAGAACGTTGGATTCTGTATCAAATTCCACTATGGTTTCCAGATTATTTTCCTTTTTGATCTCATTGATTTCATTTTGGAAAATTTGCATGTCGCCATAGTTCAAGACATACTGCGGAACCAAACCGGCCGTAGGAAGCATAGGCTTGTCAGACACCCCTTTGTGAACGTCTTTGTTCATAGCTTCATCGGTCAGATAAATTTTGGCCTTTCTGGTATTGGTAATGATTACAATTTTTTCAATGTCACCATTTCTAAGGAATTCCTGCATCGCAGAAGTTGTGGTCTTCTCCGTATTGGAGAAGGTAGCACTACCAAAGAATTGGAAGCCCAAAATAAGGGCGATAATCACACCGTAAATCCACCAAGAACTAAATCGAGGTTTTTTGGGGGTATTTGAATTTTCTTTTGCCATTTTGTTAATTGTAGCTGCTCTCTACCATTGTGACCTTGGCATCTCCCCAAAGTCCTTCAATGTCATAAAACTCACGGACATGTTTTTGAAACACATGCGCGACCACGTTGACATAATCCATAAGCACCCATTCTGCATTATCAGCACCTTCAATATGCCAAGGCTTGTCCTGAATTGATTTGCTGACGGTTTTTTGAATGGAGGATACTATGGCGTTAACGTGGGTATTGGACGTTCCGTTACAGATAACAAAGTAATCGCAAACCGTGTTCTCTATTTCCCTTAAATCCAAAAGATTGATATCAATCCCTTTAACTTCTTCAATACCGGCAATTATTAAGGCAATTAGTTCATCTGCATTCGCTTTGTTTTTCTGCATCCAAAAATTTTAGTTTTACAAAGTTATTATTTTTTTGTTTTGACCGACGGTGTTTTTAACATAACATTGAGCGGTAAAAAGCATTGTTTTATGCAGTTAATCAAACTTGATGCCATCACTTCCACCAATAGTTATTTGAAGCTATTGGCCTCCAAAAAAAAGCTTGAGGACTTTACCGTGGTAGTTTGCGCACACCAAACCCAAGGAAGGGGCCAAAAGGGAAATCATTGGATTTCTGAAAAAGGTAAAAATCTAACAATCAGCATCTTGAAAAAGTTTAATTCTTTGGATGTAAGTCAAAGCTTTGGACTTAATTGTCTTGTATCCTTGGCTATCTACGATGTTTTAAACGAGCTTTCCATACCTGAAGTAAAAGTAAAATGGCCTAACGACATTATGTCAGGAGACAAGAAACTCTGTGGCATACTCATAGAAAACAGTTTTGCTGGGTCTCAAATTAAACAAAGCATCGTCGGAATTGGATTGAATGTGAACCAAGCAGACTTTTCAGGTTTTGCAAATGCTACTTCCCTTAAGCTGAGTACTGGAAAGGACTACGACTTGGATCATGTCCTCGACCAAGTATTGAATAGGTTGAGGTTCTACTTTGAGTTGACTATTCCCCTTGGCCTTGAGGAGTTAAAAGGGCAATATGAAAAGGTGTTGTTCCGAAAAAAGGAATGGTCAAAGTTTTCCTTCCCAGGAGATAACCATGTATTTGCCGGGATGATAATGGGAATAACAAAATCTGGACAATTACGGATTGAAACAAAGGATGGGGAAATAAGAACGTTTAACTTTAAGGAAATTCAGATGATTTATTGACCAATAACATCCATATTGGATGAAAGGGTATTAATAAAATTGGTAAGAGGACCTTTTATCATCATAGCCATCATTGCATTGAACTTCCCTTCAAAAATAAGGGCAACGTCACTTTGCAAGGTATCAACTTCTTTGATATTGGCTGTTAGCGTAAAATTCAATTTACTGCTTGCGGCACCTAAAACTACTTTTGAATTTGGGTATTCCTCCTCTTTCCTCAAAACTATTTCCGGCATGCCCCTTAGCGCAAACCTAAAAGTTTCCTCGTTCAACAATTCAAATTTATCAATGTTTTCCGGCATTAATTTTTCGAAGTTTTTAACCTCACTAAGAAATTTAAAAACCGTCTCACTACTCTGATTTACCGTTTTTGTTGGGCTCTCTAAATGCATAACTTCAAGGATGCCATTGGTTTGGAGCCAGTCTCCATTCCATTAGCGTTTTTAATTGTGATTCTTTAATATATTGTGTTTCGGCAGCTTGTTCTATAAGGTGGTGATAATCACTTAATGTATGTAATTGAACCTTACTTTCCTCAAAATTTTTAGTGGCGGTCTCAAACCCATAGGTAAATATGGCGACCATTCCTTTGACATCGGCATTTGAGGTTTTTAAGGCATTTACCGCATTAAGACTACTTTTGCCTGTACTTATCAAATCCTCTATGACCACGACGGCCTGTCCCGGTTCAAGATGTCCTTCAATTTGATTTTGCCTACCATGTGATTTGGCTTCGGGCCTTACATAGACAAAGGGAAGTCCCAGTGCTTCCGCTACCAATATTCCAATTCCTATGGCACCGGTGGCCACACCGGCAATACAATCGGGTCTTCCATAAAGTACCTCAACTTGTCTTGCCATTTCCTCCCGGACAAAATTTCGAATTTTCGGGTAGGATAGGATTATTCTATTGTCACAGTAAATTGGGGATTTCCAACCAGAGGCCCAAGTAAACGGACTTTCAGGACTCAACTTAATTGCATTAATTTGCAGCAACAGCTCTGCTGTTTTTTTAGCGCTGTTCTTGTCCAAAATCATTGCGCAAATGTATAAAGTTTTTGTAAATGAGTCTCCGTTGATTTTGACCAATCAGCAACCGGACAATTCCAACGGGAATGTTTTTACATTGGAGGATAACGCCATTGATTATGCTATAACCTCCCTTTCCAAAAACCTATTGGAATGTGCCTATATTTTTGAGCCGGGACATGACATATTGGATAAATTCATTAGTAAAATTCCAATGATTGTCGCCGCCGGGGGATTGGTAAAGAATAAGAAAGGCAAAGTACTCTTCATTTTCAGGGAAGGAAAATGGGATCTTCCCAAAGGAAAGCTGGATAAAGGGGAATCCATGGAAGATGCTGCCATAAGGGAAGTGCAGGAAGAGACCGGAGTTAAGAATTTAAGGGTTACGAGATACTTACAAACCACATATCACATTTTTAAAAGAAACGGTAGATTTAAGCTGAAAAAGGTGATTTGGTTTGAAATGTCCACTACTTACGATGGGGAACTGATACCGCAAGAAGGTGAAGGTATCACTAAGGTGAAATGGAAAGGTCAAAAGAAAACAAAAAAGGCCTTGAAAAATTCCTACAAAAACATTCGTATTCTATTTGAAGAAAACCTAATTTTTTAAAATAGAAGCAGCATCACTTTCCTTTAGAATCCTATAGACCGGATATTGCATATGCGCTGGTTCATGGTATTGGGAATTTTTAAAAATCCAATCCAATTGTGCATACCAGTTTTGGGAGAATGCCTCATTCATCCGTTTTTTACTTTCCAAACTGTCCCTTAAGGCTGGATTTTCCTCTAAAATAGTTAGGGCCAAGTCCTCAAACACATAAGGGGAAAACCCTTCTTTTTGTTGAAGTACCGTGTCAAAAAAGTTCCAATTAAAAAAAGAATCCACGGCTTCGGGTTCCAAGGTTTCCAGTATATATCGAATTCCGGGTTGCCTAATTGGAACGATGTAATCCCCTTTATTAAAGGAAACACTCATTTCCGCTGTTGAAATCTTAGTGTCATAATGTGGATAATGACCTTCATAGGGTCTGGAAAATGTTTCATATGAAGTTATCTCATATCCCTCAACAGTTAAAAGGGTATCCTCTTCCAGCTCATAAAATTCAATTTCATTGGCAGATAGCCGGTCCATTACCTTCAGCCATGACCTTTTTATAAGATACGCCTCAGGAATGGTAATGGTATCCTTTGGATAATATTCGTTTTGATAAGGGATTTCTTTTTCAAAAGGTTGCTCCTTGTCGTATTTGAGCCTGGGCATTCCCGTTATTTCGCTGGTGATGGTGTCAGCTTTGAAACCTTTAAAAATGAAAGAATTGGTTTTTGCGGTATCCAAAGTCCAGTTGAACAGAAATTTTTCCGAGTTCATGGCAAACTCGTTGGCTTTGGATCTAAGGGATTTTATTTTTTCGTGGTCGACTTCAATGATTTCAACCATTTTTTTCATTAGTTCATAGGTTCCTTCCACTCGCGGTTTATAGGGTTTAAGCATGTGGGTTTCAACCATTATTCCAAGGGTATTCCATAAAGTTGTATACCCTGTGGAATATCTTGGGTGATCCATAAATTGGGAAAAACCATTGTCCGGAGGTCTATTAAAGACATTGACGTAAGGTGTAATTTCAAAATTCGCGTCCAAAAGTCCTTTTTCAAGTGCTGGAACCAGTTCTTCATTTAGATATTCACCGAGCTCACCACCCAATTTATTGTGTTGCGTAAATAAATGTGTGAGGATGTATTGATAATCAGCTCCGTTACTCACATGGTTGTCAATAAAAACATCCGGTTTCACCAAATGAAAAATACTAGAAAAGGTTTCGGTGTTTTTAGTATCCATTTTTATGAAATCCCTATTGAGGTCATAATTAAGGGCATTGCCCCGAAAACCATAGGATTCGGGACCATTTTGGTTCACCCTTGTAGTGCTATTTCGATTTAACATACCACCTACATTGTAAACTGGAATGGTGGCAATTACTACGTTTTTTGGTGTAGTCAATTGTTTTTGTGCCAAATCCCTAAATAAGAGCATAGTGGCATCAATACCATCAGGTTCTCCGGGATGAATTCCGTTGTTTATCAGTAAAATGCCTTTTTCTTCCCTGATTTTTTGGAAGTTGAAGTTGGCTTCTGGATTATAGGTAACCAAATGAAGTGGGTGTCCACAGTCCGTGCTACCAATGGTCTGAACATTGATTGATGGAAACTCCTTGGCCAATCGAAGATAAAAATCTATTACTTCCTCGTAGGTGGCCGTTTGTTGTCCTTCTGAATCTTCAAAAACGGTGGGAAAGGTTTGTTTGTCAGTTTCAATAACATCTTTGCAGGAAAAAAACAAAACAGAAAGAATGAAGAGGAGGTGTGATAATGATTTCATGGAATACTTCTGGCGTTGTGGGAGTTCATGCCAAAAGTAGAAAATCCTAGATTAGGAAGCTAAATCCATATTATGTGTTACGTCTTCAAGATTGAGTTCATAAATGGGTTTGGTGATAAAATCGATTTGATGTCCGGTCTTTTTCACATAAGTCTGCCACTTTTCACGGTCCCTAATGTCAATGGAGGAGGTAATGATTTTTATATGAACGCCGGCGGTATTGGGGAGCTTTAAAAACTCATCTAGAAAAGCCCAGCCATCCATAACGGGCATGTTTATGTCCAAAAATATCACCTCGGGCAAAGGAATGTTGTTTTCCAATAGTGACAAAATGGAATCAAAGGCCAGTCTTCCATTTCTGAATTCTTCGACAACCAAATCGGCACTGTATTTTGCCAATAACTTTCGAAGGCCAAAAATGGTGATGGTATCATCATCTACTATGTAGACCGAATTAATTCTCATCTTTGAAATACACACTAAACGTTGATCCTTTATTCACTTCGCTACAGACGATTATGGAACCGCCCATTGCCTCAATCTGATTTTTGGTAATGTATAGACCTATCCCCCTTGCGTCGGAATTGTTGTGAAAGGTCTTGTACATTCCAAAAAGTTTCTTTCCGTATTTTTCCATGTCAATGCCCAAACCATTGTCTTCAATCCTGAAAATGATTTGATCCCCTTTTTTCTCTGTGGTCAAGGTGATTTTGGGGTTCCTTTGGGGATTTTGATATTTTACGGCGTTTGTCAAAAGATTGAGAATGATACTCTCCAAATAGGCAGGAACCGCTTTTACATACACCTTGTCGGAGATTTTGTTATCTAGTACTACCTTATTCTGATGTAGAAATGCAGTAAGGTTTTCCTGCACCCGATTGATCTGCTCATTTAGGTTCAGGGATTTTTTCTCCAAATTGACATTGGTACTGATATCTACTACCTCATTGAGGTTTTCAAGGGTATCCATTAGGTTGTCCGATGCTTTGGCCAACATCTCCAAAATGCGCTCTTTTTCGTTTTCTTGCTCCTCTTTTGCCAAGAAATCCACCAACATGGAAAAATTGGCGGTATGCGAGCGTAAGTTATGGGATACGATATGGGCAAAATTGATAAGCTTTTTGTTTTGGATTGCCGTAACATTGATCAGATCGCTCAATTGGTTTTCCTTTTGGATAATTTCCGAAATGTCCATACTTATGCCTATAAGACCTTTGCACTCACCTTCAAGGTTCAACAATGGAATTTTGGAAGTAAGGAACGAGGTGGAGACCCCATCTTTTTTTATGCTGATCGTTCTTTTGCCAATCATCGGTTTTTTGGTCTTCATTACCTGTAAATCCTCATCCCTTGAGATTTGGGCAATGTTTTCGTCATACAGGTCAAAATCGGATTGTCCTATTAACTCCTGCGGGCTCTCAACACCCAAGTACTGGCATTCCGCCTTATTTACTAACACCTTTCTTGATTCCGCATCTTTGATGTATAGGTTTAAGGGCAAATTATCAACTAAGGTCCGTAAGAGCTGCTCGTTTTCTTTCGTCTTTTTCTGTTGTTCCACTTGTTGAGTGATATCTTGGAACGTTCCTATGAGACGGGTCACCTCACCGTTTTTATACAAGGGTTTTCCTGCAGCAATCACCCATTTTTCCCTGCCTTTTTCCGTTATCAACTTTAATTTTTGAGACCAGCTCTCTCCCCGGTGAATGCCATTGTGAGCAAGCATGGCAATGGTATTTCTGGAATGGCCCTGTTCGTAAAAATTGATGGCCCTGTCCATGTTGGGTTCAAAGTCCAACGGAACTTCATGAATCTTTTTGGTCATGTCCGACCAAAAAAGGGAATCTGAACCAATATTGTATTCCCATGTTCCTACTTTGGCAATTTCCGATTGGTCTTTTAACAGGTTCTCCAGTTTTTCGTACTTCAGTTCATTCTCAAGCCTTTTGGTAATATCCTTTATTTGTATGATTACGCCTATAATGTTCTCTTGTTCATCATACCAGGGAACGTTCGTCCACTCAAACCATTGTTCTTTTCCAACACTTGATACTGTATTTTGTATTCCGAACTCTTTCTCACCGGTTAGACAATTTTCCAAACAGTTTTCCCAGTGACCCTTCCCATGTTCATCAAAAAAAGCAAGAATTTGCTTTCCCTCAATTTCATGTGGTGTAAATTCAAAATAGTCCAGCCAACTTTGGGAAGCACAAACTAGTTCAAAGGAGGTATTGATAAATGCCGTAGGTTGCGGCAATTGCTGCGCAAGATAGCTCAATGCGTAGGTTTCTATAGCTTTCAACATGTAACTTTTAAGATTTGGGACTCTTAAATTATACGTAATTTCTTACAATATTATAGGAATATAACTATATAACTTAGTTTATGTTGTGTATTCCTTAAAAGATGTTGTATGGGGTTATATTTTAATGGAGACCATAGTTGTACTGCGATTTACTGTAGGCGGGTCCTATTTTACCTTCGGTCACCGGTGACAATTACCGTTTCCGGTACCAAGCCTGTATAGTCCCCTCCATTTCTAATAACATCCCTCACAATGGAAGAACTTATATATGATTTTCCCGAAGAGGTGAGCAAAAAAACGGTTTCGATTTCCGATAGTTTTCTATTGGTATGGGCTATGGCCTTTTCAAACTCGAAGTCTGCTGGATTTCTAAGGCCCCTTAAAATGAAGTTCGCATCAATTTCCCTACAAAAATCCACCGTTAGACCTTCATAGGTAACCACTTTTATTTTAGGTTCATCTTTAAAGGCCTGTTCGATAAAACCTTGGCGTTCCTCCAAGGTGAACATATATTTCTTATCCGCATTTATCCCTATGGCAATGAACAGTTCATCAAAGAGTGTTATGCCCCGTCGAATAATGTCATAGTGCCCAAGGGTGAGGGGGTCGAATGAACCGGGAAATATAGCTCTTCTCATGTTCAACGTGAATTTTCTTAAAAATACATAGAATTTGCTATTTCAGTGCTTCATCAATGGCACTTTCAAATAGTTCCGTCAACGAAATACCGGCTGCTTGGGCCTGTTGGGGCAGAATACTTTCTTCTGTCAAGCCGGGGGTGGTATTTACTTCCAACAAATAGGGTACATTTCCTTGAAAAATGAATTCGCTCCTTGAGTAGCCGGTCATTTTTAAGAGCTCATAGATTTTCCTCGATATTGAAGCAGCGTTCTGTTCCTGTGCGTTGGAAATCCTTGCAGGGGTAATTTCTTGGGACTTTCCCTCATATTTAGCGGAATAATCGAAAAAGTCGTTTTCACTTACAATTTCCGTCATCGGTAAAACCTTGGTTTTCCCCTTATAGGTAATCACCCCAACAGAAATTTCGGTACCCTCCAAAAACGACTCAATAATGACTTCATCATCCTCTTTAAAAGCGTTTTCCAGAGCTGCTCCGAATTCTTCAATCTTGTACACTTTGCTTATTCCAAAACTGCTGCCTGCCCTATTGGCCTTTACAAAGCAGGGCAAACCTACTTTTTCTACAATTGCATTGTAATCCATAGGTTCCCCCTTATTCAAATAATAAGAAGTGGCACATTGGATCCCATAGGGCTTAAGGGTACTCAGTAAATCCCTTTTATTGAAAGTTAAAGCAGCCTGGTACGAACCACAGGAGGTTTGTGGAATGCCAAGTAATTCGAAATAAGCTTGTAAAAGGCCATCTTCTCCCGGGGTACCATGGATAGCATTGAAAACACAGTCAAAATTTACCTTAGCTGTGGAAAGGTCCAAACTAAAGTCATGTTTGTTCACCTCAATTTTCTCCCCTTTTTCCGTTTTGTAATACCAAGATTCTGGGGTAATTGTAATACTGAATAGATTGAATTTTTCTTTGCTCAGATGGGTTTGGACAACGGTTCCACTTTTCATGGAAATGTTGTACTCACTGGAGTAGCCTCCCATAATAATGGCAATATTCTTCTTCACATTGGTCGATTATACGGCACCAAAGTAACTAAAAAAGGGGGGTTTCTTCTATATTTGTCGGTAAACCTTTAGTATGAGGAATTTTCTGGATTTTCTACGAAGTAGAACCTTTTTACTTCAGCTGGGACTTGCCATTTTAGTAATCATAGTCATCTGTTTTTTGACACTGAGGTGGTTAAAGAGCAGTACCAATCACGGTGAATTTGTGGAGGTTCCCGACTTTTCAAAAATGTCCGTCATGGAGATGAGGGAAGTAGCTGAAAATGCCGGTCTCCGTTATGAGGTCCTGGATTCCACCAATTACAATCCCGACTATCCCAGATTCTCAATTTTGGAGCAAAATCCACTTGCCGGCACCAAGGTAAAGGAAAATCGAAAAATCTATTTTACCGTAAATCCGTCAGGATATAAAAAAGTGACGATTCCCAACATTATTCAAGTGACCCGCCGAAATGCCACATCCATGCTGCGCGCCGTTGGTTTGGATGTACAACGTGTCACTTATATTGATGAGTTGGGCAAGGATATGGTATATCGCATGAAGTTTAAGGGAAAATACATTAAACCTGGAGATAAGCTACCCAAAACATCAAAGATTGAACTGGAATGTGGTAATGGGGTTATTCCCGGGAGTGCCATTATCAAAGCAGAATCCCAAGAATGATGGCTGATTCAGAAGCTTCTGAACTTTCTCAAGACGAACTTTTTGAACATTATCGATTTGAAGCTTCAAAAGGGCAGGAGCCCCTTCGCGTGGATAAGTTTTTGATGAACTTTATTGAAAATGCCACACGGAACAAAATTCAACAAGCCGCCAAGCAAGGGCATATATGGGTGAATGGGACTCAAGTAAAGCAGAACTATCGCGTTAAGGCGGGAGATGAGGTCAAGGTGCTTTTTGAACACCCACCCTATGAGTTCTTGTTGACACCAGAGGATATCCCTTTGGATATTGTCTTTGAGGATGATCAGGTCCTTGTGGTCAATAAACCCGCTGGAATGGTGGTTCATCCCGGTCATGGAAATTACTCAGGTACCCTAATCAATGCCTTGGTGCACCATTTCAAGGATTTACCAAACAACAGTTCAGGAAGGCCAGGATTAGTGCATCGTATTGATAAAGATACCTCCGGATTGTTGGTTGTTGCCAAGACCAATGTAGCCATGGCCCACCTGGCACAACAGTTTTTTGAAAAGTCTACCGAGCGTGAGTATATCGCTTTGGTTTGGGGAAATGTGTCCGATGATGAGGGAACGATTACCGGACGTCTAGGCAGAAACCCGAAAAATCGGTTACAGATGATGGTGTTTCCTGATGGTGACCATGGTAAAGAAGCGATAACACATTACATGGTGCTACAGCGGTTGGGTTATGTTACCCTAGTGTCCTGCAAGTTGGAAACCGGACGTACCCACCAAATACGGGCCCATATGAAATATTTGGGGCATACCTTGTTTAATGATGGCCGTTACGGCGGTGATAAAATCTTAAAAGGGACCACCTTTACAAAATATAAGCAGTTTGTTGAAAACTGCTTTAAAATCTTACCTAGGCAAGCTTTACATGCCAAAACATTGGGATTTGTGCATCCAATAACGGGAAAAAAACTTCAGTTCAATTCAGAAATACCGGCGGATATGGCAAACTGTATTGAAAAGTGGAGCAATTACACCAAGCATGTTTAGCTCCAAATAGGCCGATATTTTGACCAATTGTCGAAGAGTATCCAAAGGTTGATAGCAAATATGACAATACTTATGGCCAAGCCAGGCATTGCAGGATCCAATACTAAATGATGTAAGAGGATTCCCGTTGAGATAGGGAGCATAATTAAAGCCCCTAACGCTCTAAGTTTAGGTAGGATAAAAAGTATTCCACCAACGATTTCTGCAACGGCAACCAAGGGCATAAGCCATGATATGGCCATAAAGTGACCGAACATTTCCAGTTGTGCTTCCGTTAAATCTTCTGGCATGGGCATATACTGGAATATTTTGTTTAAGCCCGAATTCAGCATGAAGAGTCCAAAAAGAACGCAGATAATGAGTTTTACTATTTTCATTTTATTGGTTTTTAGGTATTTAAATGTAACCAAAAAACCGATTATTTTTGTAAACAAATTGCTGTTACATGAAAATCGTTATTTCCCCAGCAAAGTCGTTGGACTTTGATTCGGCACTACCAACCGAAAAATATAGTCAGCCCCAATTTCTATCGGAATCCAAAAAACTGAACAAAGTTTTAGTCAAGAAAAAGCCTAGGGCCCTATCCAAACTAATGTCCATTTCTGACAACTTGGCGCAACTGAACTGGGAGAGAAACCAACAGTTTTCCACACCATTTTCAACCGATAATGCGAGACCCGCTGTTTACGCTTTCAATGGTGATGTGTACCAAGGCTTGGATGCCTATACCATTCCGGAGGATAAATTGGAGGACTTGCAATCCACATTACGCATTTTATCTGGTCTCTATGGCATTTTGAAGCCATTGGACCTTATTCAACCCTATCGGTTGGAAATGGGCACGCAACTCAAAATCGGTCGAAAAAAGAACCTTTACGAGTTCTGGAAAAAAAACCTGACAAACCATTTAAACGATGTACTTATGGATGGTGAGTTATTTATCAATTTGGCAAGCAATGAATATTTTGGGGCGATAGAGGAAAAAGCACTCAAAGTTCCAGTGATATCCCCGGTTTTTAAGGATTGGAAGAATGATAAACTGAAGGTCATCAGTTTTTTTGCCAAGAAAGCTCGGGGATCCATGGTGCGTTACATTTTGGATACGAATGCCCATACCGTGGATGATATCAAGGGTTTTGATTACGACGACTACCAATTTAGTCAAGAACATACCGTTAAAGACAATGAACCCGTATTTATTCGATAGAATAATTTGGACCGATAAGCGTTCATTACTTAAAAACGCTTCGTAATGAAAATGTTTGTCCCTTCCTTAATCTTCCTGACCCTTGTTTTGGTTATTGCATCATGTGATGACCGTGATGATAATCTGACCGGTCCAAATATTCGAATTCAAAATTTAAGCAGTCAGAACTTCTCAAGAGTAGAGGTTAGGGTGGACACCCTTTTTTTTGAGAACGTTTCAGCGGATGGATTTTCGGACTACATGGAATTTGAAGTGGCCTATCAACAGGATACCTTGCGGATAGAGGCAGATTCCACCGTAATCAATTTTGTTCCCGATTCCATTTCAAGTCCACTGCCCATTGGGCTCTACACCTACCAATTGGATATTGATGAAGATGGGGAACTCACCTTTAACTTTAGGATAGACTAAGCTATTTAGGTTTTTCTGCTTGTACCTTTTCTTCAACCGAAGTCCGTTTTTTGATTTTTCGCTTTCTACGCGCACCGTAAGAATTATTGGCAATCTTCCCACGCCTTGTTTTAATATCCCCTTTTCCCATAAGATGTTGATTTATTGACCAATAATTTAAAAAATACCATTGAATTTTAAAAATGGAGCATTCCCCTACCTTTGTGAACTATGTTCGTACACCAACATCCCTATGCTCCCTTTTTGTTTGATGGGGTGGAAAAATTGATTGTAGGTACCCTCCCACCGCCCAGATTCACTATGGGGCAACTAAAGGAGGGGGACGTTGATTTTTGCTACGGAAGTCGTGATGGACAATTGTGGCCGATTTTGAATCGAATTTTTAAGCTCAACCTCAAATTTGAGACTTCGTTTGAAGCCATAGAACAACGGAAGGATTTTTTGAAAAGGAACAAAATTGGAGTTTGTGATATTGTTGAGAGGGCGGAACGGCTCAAAGTGGATGCCTCTGATTTGGGAATGCTGAATGTTGAGTTGCGAAATATACTAAAGTGGCTGGAACGGTACCCTACGGTACACACGCTCTTGTTTACTGGCGGAAACAGCAAAAACGGTCCTGAATACTTTTTCAGGAAACAATTAAAGGCATTTGGGTTACAGCTAGAAGTTGTCAACGACCAAGTACCCAGAATACATCGCTTTACCCATCCCAAAACACAAAGAAAGATTGCGACCGTGTCTTTAACGGCCCCTTCGGGAGCGGCAAACCGTGCAGTGGGCAGTCTTACCGAATACAAGCGGTTAAAAGATGAAAATCCAAGTTTCAATACACTGGATTTTAGGGTATTGCAATACCAAAAGTTTTTTTGATTAAGCCCTATTGCTTTGTTAGGTTTGTAGGGTCATAAAGGTAATTTGTGATTTGGTTAAATTAACCTTAGGAATCAAGGCTTTATCACGAACTTTGAAGTAAAATTAGAGGAATGGTCACGGATAAAATCCAACAAGACAAAAGACTAAAGGAATTCAAAAAATCGGTTACCAATCGATTCAATATCTACAACAGTCTCTTTTTGAGTTTGCCTTATGCCGATATGGAAAATGTCAGCATGTTGGTTCCTTTGCTATTCGATCAATGTGAAAAAGGCCTGGCCAACGGTGAGAAACCGCAGGAAATCATGGAAGATTTTTTTGCCAATTTCACGGACTTAAAAGATGAAAAGGAACGAATTGATTTTATGTTCCGAATCATTCAGTATGTGGAGCGTCAAGTAGTATTGTTTGACAGTGTTGAAGACGCCGCGTTTCCCAAACTACAGGAATACACGGATTCCCTGTCCATAAATGACTATTTTGAGTTGGTAGATCAACATAAGAATTGGGACAAGATTGCCAAAAAGCTGTCGTCGTTCAGTGCAAGAATTGTACTGACCGCGCACCCCACACAATTCTATTCTCCAGCGATTCTGGATATTATTAAGGAGTTGAGAAATCAAATCGATGAAAACAGAATCGATGACCTTGACTTGACCATGCAACAATTGGGTTTAACGTCTTTGATCAATACCGATAAACCCACCCCACTTGATGAGGCCAAGAATATTATCCACCTATTAAGAAATACGTATTACAATGCCATTGGAGAACTTTTTGATTACATCAAAAGCAATATCCATGTGGCGACCTTTGATAATTACGATATCATAAAATTGGGATTTTGGCCCGGAGGCGACCGTGATGGTAATCCTTTTGTGACGGCCAAGATTACGCAACAGGTAGCAGACGAGCTTAGAATCACGTTAATGAAGTGTTACTATAACGAGCTCAAGGTCTTACGTGGAAAACTAACGTTCAAGGGAGTGCAAAAGCCCCTAAACGCCCTTAATGGAAGCCTGTATCGGGCCATGTTTCAAGAGAATTACTTGATTTCGTACCCGGAAATTGTTGAGAAATTGGAAGAAATTAAGCGCATTCTAATTGAAGACTATCATTCACTTCATCTTGATGGTTTAAATAGGCTTTTGGATAAAGTCCATATTTTCAAAACACATTTCGCAGTACTTGATATTCGTCAGGATCATAGCAAACATTACGCCGCAGTAGAATCCATTTTAAAACAGAGCGGTCATATTGTTTCTTCTTTGGATGAGCTATCCGATCAGGCATTGGCAAAACTGCTTTTGGAAGAACATGTGACATTTAAAATGCATGCCATTGAAGATGAAGTGGCCCGGGAAACCCTTATTAATATTTCCAATCTCAAGGAAATTCAACGAAGAAATGGAGAAGACGGATGCAACCGTTACATCATTAGTAATTCGGAGGACATTTTTGCGGTGCTCTTCGTCTTTGGACTTTTCCGTTGGTGCGGATGGAGAACGGATGAAATTACTTTTGATATCATTCCTCTTTTTGAGACCATGAAGGGTATGGAAGCTTCGGAGAGTGTTATGCAGACGTTATTTGATACGCCTGTCTACAGGGAACATCTGGGCAGGAGAAAAGATACCCATACCATGATGCTTGGATTTTCAGATGGCACTAAGGATGGTGGCTATCTCAAGGCCAATTGGAGCATTCTCAAAACCAAAGAAACTTTAAGTAAGGTTTGTAGGAAAAACGGAATCAAGGCACTGTTTTTTGATGGTCGCGGTGGACCACCGGCCAGAGGAGGAGGGAAAACACACCGCTTTTATGCAGCTCAGACCAAAGATGTGGCCAACCACGAAATTCAGTTAACGATTCAGGGGCAGACGATTACAAGTACCTACGGTACCAAAGAACAGTTCATTCATAATGCCGAGCAGATGTTAACGGCAGGTTTGACCAACAATTTGTTTGGTAAAGAGCATGTAATCTCAGCAGCCCAGCGGAAATTGATCGAAGAGCTTTCGGAATTGAGTTTTGAAAAATATGAGGCACTTAAGGAACATGATAAGTTTATCCCTTATTTGGAGCATCGAAGTACATTGAAGTATTATGGCAAGGCCAATATTGGTAGTCGTCCGGGTAAACGAGGCAACAAAAAACAATTGACCTTATCCGATTTAAGAGCCATTTCGTTTGTGGGATCATGGAGCCAGTTGAAACAGAATGTCCCAGGGTATTTTGGTTTGGGAACGGCCATTCAGACCCTGAAAGACCATGGACGCATTAATGAGGTCAAAGGACTTTACAGGGATATTCCGTTTTTCAGGGCATTGATGCATAATAGTATGATGGCATTGTCCAAGACCAATTTTAACTTGACCAGTTATCTTAGGGAAGATGGGGAGTTCGGGGAATTTTGGAATATACTTCACGACGAATATCAGTTGTCCAAGACCATGCTGCTACAGATTTCGGGAAGTAAAGTTTTAATGGAAAATGAGGCTGTGTCCAGGGAATCGGTCAAAATTCGAGAAAAAATAGTACTGCCTTTATTGGTGATTCAACAAAATGCATTGTATCATATTGCCCAAAATACGGAGTTGAAAGCGCTATACGAGAAAATTGTAACACGTTCGTTATATGGTAATATTAATGCGAGTAGGAATTCGGCTTAGTGTTTTATGGGCCCAATTTTTAAATTTGAACTTTACTTTTCCATCAGTATCACCGCGTCCATAACCTCATTCCAATTGGGGTGTTTGGAAGGACTTTTCGGAGAAAATAGTTTAATGACCCTTTGACTGCCTACATTGGGTTGTTCCAAGTTCCATTTATATAAGGGATGATATGCAATTTTGTAGCCTAAGTCCTTTTGCATACAACCTAAAGATGTTCGTGAGAGGTCTCTTTTTTCCCAGCAAATAATATTCTCTGGCGCCATGAAACCAATCGTAAAAATTTTTTCCTTCAATTCGGATTTTAGAATTTGACCAGTGGTGATGGCCTTTGATACGTCATAGCTAAATGCATTTGAGGGACTTATTTTGCTTACATCCTTTGCAAAATGATAGTTGGCCCCAATGAGTATTACCTTTTTATCACCATATACCTCATTCAATAAATACTTGAGATTTTCTGCCATAAGACGATCCCTTTGGTTGTTCATTCCCAAAAGGAGGTTAGGGTCCAACGCGGCTTTTTGAATGGAATAATCGGCATAAAGTACTACACCCTCATCGACAGTTCGTATGATTTGACTCCAGTAGTGGTTTCCTGATTCAAGCAATACTTTTTGAAAGTGTTGACTCAGGTACAAAAAACGTTTTTTCTGCTTTTCGGTCATCTCGAATACCAATAGATGAACACCTCCTTTTTTTCTATTTTCTTCAATGGCCGTAACCGTTGTCATGTACTCCTGAAATTTGGAATCGTTATGATCAATGCCATTTAACAGTTGTTCCCTTAATGCTTTTACGTAGGTGTTTTTTAAAGCGTTTTGATTGGAAGGGGGTTTAACGTCGAAGCCAGCAAAATCAATATTTTGACCATTTTTAAGTTTCGTTCTTAAATACCTAAAAAGCTTTTTGTGCTGAACGGTATTCCCCCAAAACCAATAAAGTGAACTTTGTAAATGACTTATATTCCTGCTCTTCTTCACCTTTTTATTGGCGAGGTGGAGATCAAACATACCGGCTTCAAAAATTATGACTTCAAAACCTTCATTTTCCAGTAAGTACTGAATCAATTCTACCCTAATCTTAAATGATTCATCTGGGGTGTGCGTTTGCTCACCAAGGGCCATTATTCTATGATTTTTAATGACATCTTTCAGAAACCCATACCTCTCGTTAAGATTAGTTTTATCATCTATTACTCTAATTTGCTTTTTGATAGGTTCGCTGAGGTCTTGTTGAGCCATTGCACTAAGCGATAGTACCAGGAATAATAAGTATAAGAAGAATGAATTTTTCACTAACAGAAATTTAGTCAAAAACTACGTTTAGTGACCTTTTTTAGTAAAACAAAAAGTTTGTCCTTAGTACAATACTTATCGCCTAAATACTTAGATTAAGAGACCTTCAAAACTGAATAAGAACGCCGTGGTGCTTTCGCGTCACAGCAATAAGACCACAAGCTAAGAATTAGGCATAAGCACCTCTCGCAGCCAAAGTCTTACTATTGACGACTGATTTCTACCTCGTAGTTGTATGTTTGATTACCCGTAAAATGTTGTGGTACGGAAACGATATCCAAATACACTTCGGTATCACTTGCAGATACATCTACAGAAGCCGTTCCATTCAAAGCGTTGTTCATTGAGAAATCAATATAATTCACTGAACCGTTGGAATTTTTAACAACCACCCTAGCTTCAAAATGTGCGTTCGCTCCTTCAGAACCTGTTGCTTCTCCAATGAGGGCAAAGGTGTAAGTGGTATTGGAAGAATTATTGATTTTAATCACATTATAGGCCCAGCCCCTAGGTCTTAGTGACTCAGAAGGACTAAATGTTCCGCTTGCCTCATCATCGGAAAGTTCCAATACATAAGGATTACTGTTATCTGGGTCACCAACAGCCTCCATTTCGTACCAGGCCCTATCCAACTGTTCTTGAGAAAAGTAGTCAAAGCCTCCGGTATTTCGTGCGGCCCAATCGGCAAAATAGGTTCTAAAGGTATCTCCTCCCATACCCACGTACAAGTATTCTTGTGGTAGAAGGGAAGTATTGGCGTAATATCCACTGGTTATTAATTGAGGATCTACGGCCCTTTCTTCGGTCAAATAATGAAGCAACAAATGCATGCCATACTGTCTAACCTGAAAAAACCAATCCCTTGGGTCGCCGGGAGCTTCATTACTGAAACTATGCCATAGGGCAACATGTGGATTTGAATAAATGGTACCCGCTTCAATAAAGGTATTGATTTCGTTGGGTACATTTTGGGACATATACCATTGCGCTGAGGATTCCACATACCATTGGGAGTCCCCTGAATAATCAAAACCGGGAGAGTTGGCATTGTACTGAAAGATATGGAAACCTTCATGGGAAAGATTGGCATAATCTACATTGGCGGTATGCGGTAGCGTTAGATATGGCATACCGTAGGTGTCCGTACCCTGACCGTTGCCCCAATAGGTGGGCAATACAGTTTCATCCAAACCGTGATGTATGTAAACATTATAATAAAAACCATTTTGGGGATTTGGTGGGTCTTCCATACCATAAATAGCTAAGCAGTCTTGTCTTACTTTATTTAGGTATTCAAACATCTGAGGTGTATCCCCTGCATGGTCAAAATCTGGACTCCACCAAATGGCAAAAATCCCGTTAGTTACCACATTAAGGGTTTCTTCTGAACCGAATTCAGTTTGGAAACTAAGGCCCGAAATCTGTTCGCAAAACTCTCCTTCAAACCCATCTGGACAAGCGCAGGTTCCATCAATACAGGTTCCCCCATTTTCACAGCGCACGTCAGTGCAGGGATCATTAAATGTTTCACAGAATTCCCCTTCAAAACCATCAGGGCAGGAACAAGTTCCATCAATACAGGTTCCCCCATTTTCACAGTTAATTTCTTGGCAGGGGTCAAGAGGGGTCTCACAAAACTCCCCTTCAAAACCTTCAGGACATTCGCAAGTCCCATCGACACAATTTCCACCATTCTGACAGGTGATGCCTTCACACGAATCAACAGGTTCTTCGGTATTTTGCTCTTCGGGCATTTGTTCGTCAATAAGACTATCTACAGTATTGTCCTCGGAACAACCAATGCCTAGCATTAAAATAAAAAAATATAGTGAGGCAACTTTTTTGAAATTCATGGCTTAGAAATAGGGGATTAATTTCGTTACCAACGTTTCTGAAGTCCAAAAACGTATGGGGAAGTTGCCAATGTTTCCAAACCTGTTGTAAAAGCTTTAAAAAGTTGACTTTTGGTAAAATTTGATAAAAGTAATTGTAGTATTGGCGTTGTTGCTTCCTGCCACTTGATACACGAAAGGAAGTGCTTTTAAATAGGTACCTTACTCCTTTTTAGTTAGCAATACGCTATAAAATGCCTTTATCCCATAGGCCAGTTGGCCAATCCTTAGGTTTTCATTGGGGCTGTGTTGATTGTTATCTGCGTTCACTAGGGGAACCACAAAAGCGGGAATCTGAAGTTCGTTAATAAAAGGGGCTATGGGGACAGTACCCCCCATAATCCGAATTTGCACCACATCTTCACCAAAGGTTTTCTCTAGGGTCTTCAATAAAAACTGACCGAAGGGATTGTCCAAATCCGTTCTAAAAGCGTCGGTAACACTGCCCTCTTTTACGGTGATAATCTTATCATATGCGATGCGTTCCTCTTTGCTGGGTTTATGATCGATGATGTGATAGCCTTGCTTCTTAATATGGCTTTTGACCAAGTCTTTTAAACGGTTCCCATCGGTCTCGGGGACCAAGCGCAAATCCAATTCTGCAGTGGCACTTTCTGGAACAATGGTCCTTGCCTCATCACGGATCCAGCCAGAACCCAACCCCCGAATATTGAGACTTGGGTACTGCAATGCTTCCTGATAAAAGCCCCCTACTTTTTCCGCTGTTTTAAATTGAAGGCGTTCCGATATCTTTTTATCATCATCCGGGACACTTTTTAGGATGGTCTTTACCTCCTCGTTTATGATTATGCCGTCATAGTAACCGGGAATGGTGACCCTTCCATCCTTATCTTTCATGGTTGCCAGCAATTGTGCCAATTGAAATCCTGGATTGGGGGCATAATTGCCGAAATGCCCACTGTGTTGGGGTTTGAATGGGCCATGTGTGGTCAAGGTCAGAGTGGTAATACCACGACAACCGTAGATAAGGGTTGGTTTTCCTGAGGGATGCATGGGGCCATCATTGATGACCAAAAAGTCCGCCTCCAAAAGATCGCGATATTCCTTGACCGCTTTTGGCAAAGGCTTGCTGCCCTTTTCCTCTTCGCTATCCAATATCACTTTAATGTTCCAGGGGATTTCACTCCCATCTTCCTTGAGCAGGTCCAAAGCGTGCAATAGCATCACAATGGGACCCTTATCATCAGAGGTGGTACGACCAAAAAGGCGCCAATCGTAATTGATATCATCCCCCAATGCATCAAAAGAAACCCTTTCAAAGCCATTTGCAACAGGTTTCTTAAGAACTACCTGGTAAGGATTAGGCTGGTCCCATTTACTCGGGTCAACCGGTTGCCCATCGAAATGCATATAGAACAGTACCGTGGGCTTCTCATCATCTACGGGCAGGGCAGCAAAAAATAGCGGAAGATTATCGGTTTCCAATTCAGCGGTATTGAATCCCCTTTTTTCAAACTGTTTTCTAAGCCAGATAATGTTGTCTTCAATATCATCGGCATTTAATGCATCACTGGGCAACGCAACAAAATCCCTAAGGCTTTTTATGGATTCCGCAACCTGTGACTTCAAGGCAACGCTATCCAAGTCTTGTCCAATAGTGATTTTAAGGGTCAGGAAAAGTAGGACGAAAAAGGTGTGTTTCATCTAAAAAAAATTAGAAAATGTAAGAAAATACATCATGTTTCGTTCAGATTGCTAAAGGTTACCGTTTTGAATTCAAATCTCTTTTCAGCTGTTAAAGATAAACAAGTGCTTGTCACTATTGACCGGTCAAGTATCATTTTTCATATCCTCATCGTATTGGTTTTAACCGGACTCGCCACCAATTTTTTTACGGAATATGGGATTGGGGGATTTAATAAGTATGCTATCAAGCATTTAGCGGTTTTCTCGATCATTCTGCTTTCCTCTGTTTGTTGGAAATTAAGACTAATGTCCACGAGTGTTCTTTTCATCATCATGGTATACATCAATATCGTTTCCTCGACGATCTACTTGCCATTTCGATTGCAGGACCCCAACTTGAATTTTGAAGGGTACTTTTCTAGGGTTGAGATGATTGTGTTCGTTATGGCACTGTTATTGGCTGTTTTTGAAAAGCTATGGCACCAATTTATGGTCATTGGCTACAATACCGCTTTTATTTCAGCATGCATTATTTTGTACCCAGAGTTATCCATTGGCAAATACATATTGGCCTTTATTTTAATTTCCTCTGTTGGAGCCATTAGCTTTTTTGTATTCAGCAGGGTGATACGTTTGCAAAATGAGTTGCAAAAGCAGCATCAATTGGTACAGGCGCAAAACGAAGAATTAATGGAGCTTACCACTTTTAGAAAGGATATCATGAAAATAATTGCCCACGACCTTAAAACACCTATTCATAATATTTCAATGTTGACCACCATCATAAGAAACGCGAATTCCAACAAGGACCGAAAAAACTATTTGGAACTGTTGCAACAGTCCATAGATAAGACCTACGGAATGTTGGATAACCTATTGAACTGGTCCATGCAAAATGATGAGACCCTAAAGTCGTATATGGATATTAACCTTTATGAATTAATTGAAAACATCCGGGAACAATATGACCAAAATTTAGATGAAAAAAAATTGAAACTTGTCAATGGTGTGGATAAGGAATTTAACCTCTTTTATTCGAAGGAAGTATTTCAGACGGTCCTTCGGAATTTAATGACCAATGCCATAAAATTTTCACCTCAAAACCAACGTATTTTGATTGACAATATAGAGGAAGATGAGTTTTACAGTCTTAGGGTGCACAATGTGGCCCAAGACGTTGATGACAAAAAATTATTACAAATCAATGCTGGGGAAATGGTGACCAGCTCTTTGGGAACCAAAAAGGAAAAGGGATCGGGAAAAGGATTGTTTATCTGTAAACGTATGCTCAAAAACAACAATGCCATCCTGAATTTATCCAAAAAGGGCAATGGTGTTACTGCAGAAATTCAAATCTTTAAATCAATTCCCTTAAACCAAGGTTTGGGAGTTGCCTAGTTTTTGATTCCATGAATAAATTCGACGATTTTACTTGTGCCGTTCTGCGTCAAATGTTTAATGAAAGCCGAACCGATAATGGCCCCTTTGGACTTCTCGGTTGCCGCTTGAAACGTTTCCGAATTACTAATGCCAAAACCCACTATTTGCGGATTTACCAGATGTAAGGAAGCAATCCTATTAAAGTATTCCGTTTGCTCCTCCCCAAAACCTTTTTTGGCCCCTGTGGTACTGGCAGAACTTACCATGTAGATAAACCCGTCTGAAGCTTGGTCAATGGCACGAATGCGTTCTTCGCTGGTCTGGGGTGTAATTAAAAAGACATTGATTAAACCATACTTTTTATAAATGGATTCATATTCGTCTTTATAGACATCCAAAGGAAGGTCGGGCATAATGATACCATCGATGCCAATTTCTTCACATTTAGCACAAAACGCTTCTACCCCATACTGCAACATGGGATTAAAATATCCCATGAGAATTAAGGGAATGGTTACACTTTTACGGACGTCTTTCAATTGTTCAAAGAGCAATTCCGTACGCATTCCATTGGTAAGGGCAGCCGTCGAACTTTCTTGGATGGTAGGGCCATCGGCCAAAGGATCACTGAAGGGAAGTCCTATTTCAATCATGTCCACCCCTGCCTTTTCCAATTCCTTGATGATTGGAACGGTATCATGGAGATTTGGGTAGCCCGCCGTAAAATATATGGAAAGGAGTTTCTTGTCCTCTTGAAGTTTTTGATTGATTCTATTCATAATTTGAAGTAGTCAATATAGGTTTGTAGATCTTTGTCACCCCTTCCTGATAGGTTAAAGACCACAACATCATCTTTCTTGAATTTTTTGTGGTCGAATATGGCAAAGGCATGACTGGTCTCAATAGCCGGTATAATGCCTTCCAGTTGGGACATTTCAAGTCCTGCGGTCATGGCTTCATCATCGGTTATCGAAATGAATTCCCCACGGCTGCTTTTGTATAAGTGTGCATGCATGGGTCCCACACCTGGATAGTCCAATCCGGCGGAAATGGAATAGGGCTCCGTAATTTGACCGTCCTGGGTTTGCATCAGGAGGGTTTTGCTTCCATGGATGATACCTATTTTTCCCAGTGCCGAGGTTGCCGCACTTTCCCCAGAATATATTCCTTTGCCTGCAGCTTCAACCGCTATGATACCAACCTCAGGTGTATCCAAATAGTGGTAATACGCTCCGGCGGCATTGCTGCCCCCGCCGACACAGGCCACCACGTAATCCGGGTTTGAACGACCTTCCTTTTCTTGGAGTTGCCATTTGATCTCTTCGGAAATTACGGACTGAAATCGGGCAACCATGTCTGGGTAAGGATGTGGACCGACCACGGACCCAATAATATAATGTGTATTTACCGGGTTATTTATCCAATCCCGAATGGCCTCATTGGTAGCGTCTTTTAACGTTCTACTGCCAGACTTTGCGGCCCTAACCTCCGCACCCAGCATTTTCATACGTGCAACATTGGGGGCCTGCCTGGCGATATCGATTTCCCCCATATAGACCACACACTCAATGCCCATTAGCGCGCATACCGTGGCCGTGGCCACCCCATGTTGACCTGCGCCCGTTTCAGCTATGATTCGGTTTTTGCCCAGTTTTTTTGCCATTAAAATTTGCCCAATGGTATTATTGACTTTGTGGGCTCCCGTATGGCAGAGGTCTTCCCGTTTTAAATAAATTTTGGTCTGATGTTTCTCGGACAAGCGTTCCGCAAAATAAAGTGGGGTGGGCCTTCCTACATAATCCTTTAACAATTGTCGAAATTCCTCTTGGAATTCCTCGGTTTCCATGATGGGGATATAATTCTGACGTAGTTCCTCACAATTTGGATAGAGCATCTCAGGAATAAATGCTCCTCCAAACTCGCCATAATACCCTTTTTCATTTGCGTGATAACTCATCTTCCACTCTTTTTTTGAATTCTTTTAATTTTTGAATATCCTTTAAACCAGGCTTAATTTCAAACCTGCTATTGATGTCAATGGCATGGCAGTACTTTGATTCGGGTCGGTATAAAAAGGTCAGCACATCATCAATGTTTTCCATGCCAATTCCCCCACTTAAAAAAAAGGGTTTCGTAGAAGGGTAGTTCTCCAAAACTTCCCAATCAAATACATACCCATTTCCACCGGGTAGTTTTCCCTTGGTGTCGAACAAATAGTAATCACAAACTTTTTCATAGGGTTCCAATACCGAAAAGTCAAACGTCCCGTCCACTCCAAAAACCTTTATTACACCTATACCAAGGTTCTTTAAATGCCTGCATAATTCAGGAGTTTCTTTCCCATGAAGTTGAACCATTTGCAGGCCGTATTTGGTCACCTTTTGCAAAATTTCTTCGACGGTGGCATCTACAAATACGCCCACCTTTTTGATTTTTCTGGAGATGGAGGGTAGTACACTATCCAAGTAGCGTGGGGATTTTTCCCAAAAAATAAATCCCATATAGTCTGGCTCAAGGCTCTCCACCTCAACGGGATTATATTTCATGCCACAGACCTTTAACTTCATTTGGACAATTCTTTGATAAATTCTACAGCGCTTCTACCGGGATTTGGGGTCTTCATAAAGTTTTCACCGATTAAAAATCCCTGATAGCCATATTGTTTTAGTTCTTTTATGGCTCCAATGGAACTAATGCCACTTTCCGATACTTTGACAAATTGGTCAGGAATCAGGTCGGAAAGTTCCTTACTGGTTTCTAAACTAACCTCAAAGGTCTTTAGGTTTCGGTTGTTCACCCCCAACATATCCAAACTTGACATTATTGACTTTTCAAGTTCTTCCTGATTATGGACCTCAAGCAATACTTCCAAGCCCAAGCTTTTGGCTAATTTAGACAATGCCTTTATTTCCATTCTGGTCAGTACTGCGGCTATCAATAAAATGACATCTGCTCCATGTGCCTTGGCCTCAAGAATTTGATATTCGTCAATGATGAACTCTTTGCGCAATAAGGGAAGGTCCACAGCGGCACGGGCTAAAAGTAAATCTTCCAACGAACCCCCAAAATACTTGATATCGGTTAGGATACTCATACCACTGACCCCAGCCTTTTGGTAACCTTTGGCTACCTGTGCCACATTGGTATTTTGATTGATCGTCTGTTTTGAAGGGGAGCGGCGTTTGTGTTCGGCAATGATTCCGGTTTTGCTCCCCTTAAGGGCAGCGGCCAAAGAATGACAGGTTCGCTCGAACAACACCGACTTTTCCAACTGGGAAACCGGTAGTAAAGAAGATTTCAATTGCACTTCTTTGTATTTGTCCGCTACTATTTTTTCTAGAATGTTCATGCAGCGCTAAGTGTTTGCAATTTTTTGAGGGCAATTAACCCTTTTCCACTTAATAACGATTCTTTGGCTTTTTCAAACCCTTCTTTAGGTGAACAACCCTCCACTGTTGAAATGGCTACTCCGGCATTGGCACAGACCACGTTATTCTGGGCATCACTTCCTTTTCCCTGCAAGATGTTCATGAATATTTGAGCTGAATCCGCAACATCCTCCCCACCGACAATTGTACTTGCTTCGACCAAAGGCACACCAAAATCTTCTGGTGATAAGATACCTTCCGAACCATTTGAAATCGTTTTGGTGGCACCGGTAAGACTAATTTCATCATAGCCATCCAAGGCGTGCAACACGGTGAAGTTCTTATCCGTATTCTGATAGAGATAGCCGTACATCCTCGCCAATTCCAGGTTAAAAACCCCTACCATTTGATTTTTGGGAAACGCCGGGTTCACCATCGGCCCTAACATATTGAAGAAGGTTTTAACCGCTAATTCCCGCCTTATTGGGGCCACGTTCTTCATAGCCGGGTGGAAGAGCGGGGCGTGAAGGACACAGATACCTGCCTCTTCAATAGATTTTTTAAGGAAGTTGGCTTCATTGCTAAACCTAATACCCAAAAACTCCATCACGTTGCTACTGCCACATTTTGAGGACACGCCGTAATTACCATGTTTGGTCACCTTAACACCTGCCCCGGCCGTAACAAAAGAGGCCAATGTTGAAATGTTAAAGGTATCCTTGCCATCTCCACCTGTGCCGCAAAGATCAATGGGATTGTAATCACTTAAATCAATGGAAAGGCACAAATCCAATAGCGCATCACGAAATCCCTCCAATTCTTCAATGGTAATACTACGCATCATATACACCGTGAGGAAGGCGGCGATTTGACTGGTATTATAATCTCCCTTGGCAATATTGACCAAAATCTGTTTGGCATCCTCCTTTTCCAAAATTTCGTGATTGATCAATCTATTTAACGTATCCTTCATTGGTCCAACCAGTTTTTTAATATTTGTTTGCCGTATGGGGTCAAAATGGATTCAGGATGAAATTGTACCGCCCTTACATCATAGGCAACATGTTTTAGGGACATTACTTGACCATTTTCATCCACAGATGTTGCTATTAAATCCTTAGGTAGTTCTTTACTCACCACCCAGGAGTGGTATCTGCCCACTTCAATGGTTTTGGGTAAGTCCTTGAAGAGATAATCTTCCTCAATGATTTCTATAGTAGTGGCAATTCCGTGATAGACTTCATCCAGGTTAACCAATGTACCCCCGAAAACTTCGCCGATGGCCTGTTGCCCCAAACACACTCCAAAAATCCGTTTTTTGGAGGCATATTTCTTAATTATAGGTTTTAAAAGCCCGGCCTCATCAGGAATACCGGGACCCGGAGATAGTACTATTTCATGGAATTGATCGACTTCTTCCAAAGTCAGTGCGTCATTTCTTTTTACAATAACCTCACAATGTAGATCTTCCAAATAATGGACCAGATTATAAGTGAAACTATCGTAGTTGTCTATCATTAATATCTTCCGTGCCATTTAGATGGATTCAGCGATTTCCAAAGCCTTGTTCAAAGCTCCCAATTTATTATAGGTTTCCTGTAATTCGTCATCAGCATTTGACGCTGCCACCAATCCGGCGCCTGCTTGAAAGTGCAGTTCATGGTTTTTGCTTAAAAAGGTCCTGATCATAATGGCATGGTTAAAATTGCCGTTGAAGTCCATAAAACCTATGGCACCTCCGTAATACCCCCTATTGGTCTTTTCATAACGTTCTATTAGTTGCATGGCCATATGCTTTGGAGCGCCACTTAATGTTCCGGCTGGGAAAGTGTCGGCTACTATTTTCAGGGTCGAAATATCTGGTTTTTTGTGACCTGTTACCTTGGAAACCAAATGAATCACATGTGAAAAGTATTGGACCTCACGATAGGTTTCAACGTTGACCAAATTACCGTTTCTACTCAGATCGTTTCTCGCCAAATCTACCAACATCACGTGTTCGCTGTTCTCTTTTTCATCTCCGGCCAATTTTTTTGCCAGCGCTGCATCCTGTTCGTCATTTCCTGTGCGTTTGTAGGTTCCGGCAATAGGGTGAATCTCTGCCTTTCCATCCTTTACAATAAGCTGGGCCTCCGGGGAACTTCCAAAAATCTTAAAATCACCATAATCAAAATAGAACAGATAGGGAGAGGGGTTAATGGATCGCAAAGCTCGGTATACATTGAATTCGTCTCCTTTAAACCCTTGTGAAAATCGTCTTGATAACACCAATTGGAATACATCGCCGCGTTTACAGTGCTTTTTTGCCAATTCCACATGCGATTTGTACTCCTCATCCTTAAGGTTGGATGTTGCATCTCCGTGTTTTGTGAAGCTGTAGGTAGCAAAACTCCTTACTTTAAGAATTTGCTCCAATTCTGGGATATTACTCTCCCTTTCATAGCAATGGGCAAAAAGATAGGCTTCATTCTTAAAGTGGTTGATGGCTATGATATTTTGATAAACCGCGTAATAGATATCCGGAATGGCAACCGATTCCGGTTTTTTTGAAATTTCAACCGATTCAAAGTATCTAACGGCATCGTACGCCACATAACCAAACAAGCCATTGGTAATGAACTTGAAGTCATTGTTTTCTATGGAAAATTTCTGGGCGAATCCATCCAAAAGCTCGGTAACCTCAATGCTTTGCTTCAATTCAATTTCAGAAGTTGTTCCATCTGGGAATTTTTGCAGTACGTTTTCGCCATCTACCTTAATGGAAGCAATGGGATTACAGCAAATAAAAGAGAAACTGTTGTCATTGGCATGATAATCACTACTTTCCAAAAGAATGCTATGGGGATACTTATCCCTAATTTTTAAGTAGACACTGACCGGGGTAATGGTATCCGCCAAAATCTTTTTGTACGATGTCTTTAGTTTGAACTTCATTATAAATGGATTCAAAAAATTAAGGCTTGTCGTGATGACAAGCCTTTTATATAAATTTTTGATTGGAAGGACTAGCTCACGATGTCTGACGTAAGTTGATCCACCACCAAGTTTTATTTGTTCTAATCATTTGCTCAAATATAGAACGAAAATTGAATCTTTCAAATAAAAATAAAAAAACCTGCGAGACAACCATCCAGCAGGTTTTAAACACTCAAACGAATTTTCTTTTTCTTAAGCTGAAGTAGATTTAGAATTCCAAATCCACGACCAAATCAAATTCATCGTAGATGGTTTTGTCCCCCAAATTATCAAAGAAACTACCAGAACCATAACGTACGTCGTACTCGGCCCTATCAACTTTTAGCGTAGCCGTGGCTTTACTTCCATAGATGGATACATCGAACGTTATGGGTTTTGTAATTCCTTTAATGGTCAAATCTCCAGTCACTTTGTAGGAGTTCTTACCAGAAGCTTCTACTTTGGTAAACACCAATTTTGAAGTAGTATGGGTATCGACACCGAAGAAATCTGCCGACTTCAAGTGACCATCCAATTTGTTCTTATAATCACCTTCAAGATCTGTGGTATTAATGGAGGTCATGTCAACGGTAAACTCCCCCCCAGTTAATTTATCTCCATCGAAGTCCAACGCGCCAGACTGTAAAGTTACTGTTCCGGTATGCGAACCCGTAACTTTGTAGGCTTTCCAAGTGACCGTACTTTTTTCTGCATTAACTTCTTTTCTCTCTTCATCGATGGGATTGGCAAATGCCGAAATACCGAATACCAAGGTAAATGCTAGGCTTAAAATGTTCTTTTTCATGATTTTGGAATTAATTATTTGTTTTAAAAAGGATTAATGATGTATTTATATATGAGTGAATAGTTCTTCTGCTGATTTTCTAACTTTTGCGTAATGCTGGGTTTCATCTTCTTCTGAACGATACCCAATGGCCAATACCACTGCCGCATTTTGGTTTTTCCCATTCAATCCAAGCACTTGGTTATACACTTCAGGTTCAAAACCTTCCATGGGACAGGTGTCGATTTTCAATTCCGCCGCAGCTTGCATGGCGTTCCCAAAGGCCAGATATACTTGTTTGGTAGTCCAATTTCCTTTGGTCTCGGCAGGGAGGTCCAGCAACTTTGATTTCATAAAATCCCCATATCCCTTCAAACCCTCCTGAGGAATATTTCGGGTCTTGGAAACATTGTCCAAGTAATCATCTACCAAATGCTCGTCAAAATCGGTAGAATTGGCGAATACAATAATGTGTGAAGCATCAGTGATCTGTGATTGTCCCCAGCTGGCGGGTTTAAGTTGTTCCCTAATTTCCGGATCTGCTATTACATAGATGTGATAAGGTTGTAATCCGTACGAGGAGGCGCTTAAGCGGGTGGCTTCCAAAAGGGTCTCCAAGTCTCCATTTGATACTTTCCTAGTGGCATCAAATTTTTTAGTGGCATAACGCCAATTTCTGATTTCCAGTGTATTACTCATTTTAAAATTTATCAAGTAACTGATTTAATGTTTTAAGTTCCCGTTCGCTAAAATCGTGTAGCAATTCATTTTCTGTGTTTTCCATAACCTCATCCAATTCAGAAAGAATTTCCATGCCTTTGTCCGTTATGGTAATTTCCACCTTACGCCTGTTTTCTGCACAAACCTCCCGGTCAACATATCCTTTAAGAATTAGTTTGTCAACCAAGCGGGTGGTGTTGCTCATTTTGGTGACCATACGTTCATTGATGGTGGAAAGGTTGGCCGGTTTACGTTTTTGCCCCCTTAAAATGCGAAGCACATTAAATTGCTGTTCGGACATATCATAGGGTTTTAAAGCGCAAGCAAAGGCCTCCCTTATTTTATTGCTAACCAATGCAAAGTGAATCATAGTCTTTACGGGAAGTGCGAGCTTTTTTTCCGTTTTTATGATTTCTTCTACATTCATGTTATTACAATAATTGTATAGACAAATGTATGTTCATATTTCGATTAGGCAATGAAAACCCAGATAAAGTTTTGTTAAAAAAAAGAGGCTTGGAAAAGGCAATGGTTACTTTTAAAATTAAATTTAGGCAATGTTGTTCACTAGGTTGTCATACTTGTTTTTAGTCTTCACCCTCATTTCTTGTGTGGGGAACAAAAAGGATGGTGAAGCTCCTACAGCATCCAAGACCACGGAAAGTATGGCTATGGATAAATCGGTAGAGCTTCCATATCCTGTTTATGATTACGAGGGTTTAGAACCCTTACTGAACAAAAAAGACAACAAAACCTATATCGTAAATTTCTGGGCCACATGGTGTAAACCCTGTTTGGAAGAGATGCCCTATTTTCAGAAGACCTTTGAAGAACAGAAAGCCAATGACGTAGAATTGATATTGGTAAGCCTGGATATGCCATCCATGTGGGAAAAAAGATTGGTTCCCTATGTAAGTGAAAAGAATTTAAAAGGAGAGGTGGTGATTCTGGACGATCCAAAAATGAACGAGTGGATTCCCAAAATAGCAGAAAATTGGGGCGGGGGAATTCCAGCAACCTTGATTTACAACAAAAATGATAGGGTCTTTTATGAACGGGGTTTTTCTTACGAAGAACTGAATACGGAACTCAAAAAATTTACACATTAAAATGAAAAGATTAATTTATTTGACGGTATTGGCCTTTTCAGGTCTGTTGACTTCATTTACACCTGCTGATGGTTATGGTATTGGTGATGTTGCCACTGATTTCTCATTGAAGAATATTGATGGAACCATGGTGTCGCTATCGGACTATCCGGATGCAAATGGGTTTTTGGTGATTTTTACTTGTAATATGTGCCCATATGCAAAGGCATATGAAGACCGAATAATTGAGTTGGATAAGAAGTACAAAGAACGGGGAGTGCCCGTTATAGCCATTAATCCCAACAATCCTGCTAAACAACCTGGGGATGGTTTCGAGGAAATGAAGGCCAGAGCTAAAAAAAAGGGCTTTACTTTTCCTTATTTATTGGATGAAGGACAAAAGATATTTCCCGAATATGGAGCAACGCGTACTCCTCACGTATACCTATTGGAAAAGACGGACAATGGAAATATCGTAAGATATATTGGGGCTATTGATGATAATTACCAAGACGTGTCTCAAGTGGAAGAGAAATATGCGGAAAATGCAGTTGATGCCATGTTGGCCGGAAAGGAAATAAAAGTGACTACTACCCGAGCGATAGGATGTTCCATAAAGGTCTAAAAAGAAAATTTCTTAGTTTCAAGTCCGGGGTAATGCTTCGGACTTTTATTTTTGATAAACTTAAACTTTTAAAGCATATGGATTTAAGCCAAGAAGAATGGGCTGAGCAAATGGCAAATGATAGTAACGCTTTTATTCTGGATGTTAGAACACCTGATGAAGTGGAAGAGGGATACATTCCCGGTGCCAAGAATATTGATATCTATTTGGGCCAAGGTTTTTTGGATGGTTTGGAAGAGTTGGACAAGTCCAAGAACTATTATGTGTACTGCCGTTCCGGAAATAGGAGTGGTCAGGCATGTGCCATTATGAACAGCGTTGGTTTTGAAAACACCTATAATTTGGAAGGCGGTTTCATGAACTGGGAAGGGGAGATTACGGAATAAATACAATGGAGCCCGAAACCATCTTTCAAAAACTCAATGACAATCAACGTGTCTTTAAATACCTTTTAGAGAACAAATCCATTGAAGAATATACTTTTAGACCAGATAGCCACTCATGGTGCCTATTAGAGGTTGTATGCCATCTATTGGATGAAGAGGTAGAGGATTTTAGGGCTAGGGTGAATCATATTTTAACAACCCCGAACCTCCCATTACCACCTATCTCACCGCACAAATGGCCTGTAGCTAGGAATTATTTACAGAAAAACTTTGACAGTACCGTAAAAGCGTTTCTAGATGAAAGGCAAAAATCAGTGGATTGGCTTTTCTCCCTAGGGGAGCCAAATTGGCAACAGACCGTAGATCATCCTGAGGTGGGACCAAGAAGTGCCAAAAAGTTCTTGGTAAATTGGTTGGCACATGATTACCACCATATTCGGCAAATCAATGGCATTCATTACGCTTACCTAAAGCTTTCGAGTGGTGACGACTTAACTTATGCAGGTAATTGGTAATCAAATTTTTATTTTCGTTACATGCGCGAAGATTTACTTCATTATGTATGGAAAAATCAAAAGTTTCTAAAAATTGACTTGCAGACCTCATCCAAAGAGGTGGTTGAGGTAATTGATCCCGGTCAGCACAACAAATCCAGTGGTCCTGATTTTTTTAACGCTAGAGTTCGTATTGAGGGTCAGGAATGGGCAGGGAACCTGGAGGTCCACTTAAAATCATCAGATTGGTACGCGCATGGACATGAAAAGGATTCCAATTATGATAATGTTATCCTACATGTGGTTTGGGAAGATGACGTTGCCATTTTCAGGAAGGATGGTACCGTAATACCAACGTTATCCCTTAAGAACTATGTAAGTGCCACTTTGCTAACATCATATATAGGATTAGTACATAACAAAAAAAGGAAGTTCATCAACTGTGAGAGGGACGCTTCAATGGTGGATGACATGATTTGGCATCATTGGCAAGAACGATTGTTTGTGGAGCGATTGGAGCAAAAATCGGTATTGGTGGAATCTTTATTGCTCAAGACCAAAAATGATTGGGAGATGGTCCTCTTCAAAATTTTTATGAAAAGTTTTGGGCTTAATAAAAATGGTGAAGCTTTTTTAGCCATGGCGGAACATTTGGACGGTAAAGTAATACGGAAGGTATCAAAGAATGTTCTGCAAATGGAAAGCCTATTCTTTGGTCTTGCTGGGTTTTTAGGTGAAGAGAATATTCTGGATGACTACTATCTGCAATTAGGAAGGGAGTTTGAGTTTCTTCAAAATAAATTTCAGTTAAAGGAGTATCTAGGGGAAAAACCCATTTTCTTTGGTCTTCGGCCTCCTAACTTTCCAACCATTAGATTATCCCAATTGGCCAGTATCTATGGCAAATCCCCAAATTTATTTGGAAGGTTGATGGATACGAAGAAGAGCGATGATTTTTTTGAGCTTTTTGATGTGGGGGCTACTTCCTATTGGGATACGCATTATACTTTTGGTAAGACATCAAAAAAAAGGAAAAAGACGCTGACCAAAGACTTTATTCATTTGATTTTGATCAATGCGGTCATTCCCCTTCGATTTTCATATGATCGCTACTTGGGCCGGAATCAAGTTGACCAATTGATGGATTTGATGAATCAGCTTCAGGCAGAAAGGAACAATATTATCAAAGGTTTTGGGACTATTGGGGTTTCTTCCACATCCGCATTTGAGAGTCAGTCGAAAATTCAGTTATATAATGGGTATTGTACGAAGAACAGATGCCTTGAATGTCATATAGGCGCTAACTTATTGGGTAGAAAAAGCTAATTTTAGGCATGCGATGGACGTATAATTTATTGTATTACTTTCAAAAAAGGGGCTTTGAAGTTTGTGAGCGTATTGCCGAACGTCTTGGAATACGGGCAAGGGTGGTACGTACGACTTTTATTTATCTCACTTTCGTAACCTTGGGTTTTGGATTTGCCCTCTATCTCTTCATGGCATTTTGGTTAAAGATAAAGGACTTGGTGTATACTAAGAGAACCTCGGTTTTTGATTTGTAATATGATTAAACTCTTCCGTTCCAAAATATTCATCGCCTTCGGACTCATGATGGTTGTTTTCATGGTCGGTGTCCTAGGGTATCGTTTTGTGGCCAGTTATTCTTGGGTAGAAGCCATTTATATGACAATTATTACGGTGACCACCGTTGGGTTTTCAGAGGTTAGGCCCTTGGATGAAGATGCCCAAATTTTTACTATTTTCCTGATTGTAAGTAGTGTCTTTATTTTTGGGTATGCCATTTCAGTGGTTTCTGAATATTTATTAAGTAGAAACTCATTGCAAATCCTAAAGAAGAAAAAGGTGAAAAATACAATTAAAGGCTTGAGTAATCACGTGGTGGTTTGTGGTTATGGGAGAAATGGGCAACAGGCCGCGCAGAAGTTGAAGGCCTATAAAAAGCCCTTTGTGGTCATTGAAAGAGATCGGGAATTGATTGAAGCCCATGAAAATGAAATCTTATTTGTTGAGGGAGATGTGAATGATGACGAAGTATTGTTGGAAGCGGGAATTGAAAAGGCGCAATTTTTTGTCACGGCCTTACCAGATGATGCGTTGAACCTTTTTGTGGTGCTATCGGCAAGACAACTGAATAAGGATCTTTTTATCATCAGTAGGGCATCACAAGCCACATCCGTAAAGAAGCTGGAGTTTGCTGGTGCCAATAAGGTGATTATGCCCGACAAAATTGGGGGGGACCACATGGCCTCCTTAGTGGTTATGCCGGACTTGATAACATTTATGGACCAATTGTCCATAGAGGGGGAAAGTACCACCAATCTGGAAGAAGTGGAAATCTCTGATTTTATGGAGGAGGCCGATTGTCGTTCAATAAGGGATTTGAACCTTCGTAAAAAAACAGGATGTACCATCATTGGTTACATTAAACCGGATGGCAGATACATCATCAATCCTGAACCCGACTTGGAATTGGAACCTAAAGGAAAAGTAATCGTCTTGGGTAGACCGGAGCAAATTCAACGATTGAACCAGATGTTCCACATCGACCAGTTAAAAACTGATGAAATTTGATTGGATTGGATTTTTTTAGGATATTGTTCCCTTAACTTCTACTTAACAAAGCAAATCAACCAATATGAAATTTAGATTAATTACCCTGCTTTCTTTTTTAATTCCCATGCTGTCAGTAGCGCAAGAAACCGCAGAAGTTGGTTTGGACCAAAAGATCGATCAAGCGTTTCAACCCGTTTCCGATTTTTTCAATGCGGTTATTTTCTTTGAAATTATGGGTACACCCTTTGTATTGATATTATTGGTGGGTAGTGCGCTTTTTTTTACACTATATTTCAAATTTCCGAACATCCGTCACTTTTGGACTGCAATAAATGTGGTACGTGGAAAATATGATGAATTGGAATCACCTGAAGGACACGGTGTTGAAAAATCAGACGTCAACGTAGTGGACGGCGATTTACCTGATACCATAAGGGACGAAAGTCATGAAGGGGAGGTAAGTCACTTTCAAGCATTGGCCACCGCTGTTTCGGGAACTGTGGGTAATGGAAACATAGCCGGGGTTGCCCTTGCTATTGCTTTAGGTGGACCTGGTGCGACATTTTGGATGATCGTTTGTGGACTTTTGGGGATGTCCACCAAGTTTGTGGAATGTACGTTGGGGGTACAATATCGGGATGTTGATTCGGAAGGTACGGTTTATGGAGGCCCCATGTACTACATAAGTCGAGGTCTTAAGGATAAAGGCTTCAAGACCCTTGGGAAAATTGCTGCAGCCCTATTTGCCGTATTCTGTATCGGTGGGTCTTTTGGGGGAGGAAACGCCGCACAATCCAATCAGGCAACCATAGTGGTAAAGGAGTTATTTGGTTGGGAAAGTACCATGGCAGGGACCATTATAGGTTTGGTTTTGGCGGTCTTAGTGGCCATCATCATTATTGGAGGTATTAAAAGAATTGCTTCCGTTACGGAAAAAGTGGTTCCTTTTATGGCTGTTATGTATGTGGTTTGTTGTTTGTATATCATATTCAGTAATTTTTCCTTAATTGATGACGCCGTTGGGCTGATCATTACAGAAGCATTCAATCCTACAGCCATTGGTGTTGGGGGCGTCATTGGCGTTCTTTTGGTTGGATTTAGAAGAGCAGCATTTTCCAATGAAGCAGGTGCGGGATCGGCATCCATTGCCCACTCTGCCGTAAAAACAAAGTATTCTGCTTCTGAAGGTCTAGTAGCACTACTGGAGCCTTTTATTGATACTGTGGTGATATGTACAATGACGGCTTTGGTTATTGTTATCTTCAATTTTGGGGGATTCTTTGATTATGGTGGAGACGGTACGGGAGTTGTTATGATAGATGGTTTGCCCTATGAAGGTGCCGGTATTACCTCCAAGGCGTTTGGGGAATACATTCCATTCTCTAACATATTCTTGACCATTGCGGTCGTGCTTTTCGCAGTTTCCACAATGATTTCATGGTCCTACTACGGTCTGCAGTCCTGGAAATATTTATTTGGAAGGGGTAAGAAAACTGACCTGACTTATAAACTATTGTTTTGCATTTTTGTGATTATTGGAGCTGCTGCAAGCATGGACTCTATCTGGGCCTTTTCAGATGCCATGATTTTTGCCATGGTATTCCCTAATATGGTAGGATTGTATTTCTTGTTCCCAATTGTTAAAAAGCAACTTAACCGCTATTTAGAGGCCATAAGGGCGAAGAAGTAGCGTTTTTCAAATAGTTATGAAATCCCACTTTAATTTTAATAAACAACAAAGAAGTGGGATTTTCTTTTTATTGATATTGATTATCCTGCTTCAGCTGGGATATTTTGGTCTTAAATATTACCCCGTTCATTCCTACTCCAATTTGTTGGTACCCGACGTGGAAAACCAAAAGAGGTTTGATAGCTTGGTTTTAGCTACCAACAATTCTGAAAATGTATCCCAAAGGGCATTCAATCCTAACTACATTTCAGATTATAAAGGGTATACCTTGGGAATGTCCCCTGTGGAAATTGATAGATTGCACCAATATAGGGCCCAAGATAAGTTTGTGAATTCTGCGGAAGAATTTCAAAAAGTGACCGGCATATCCGATTCTTTGTTACATACCATTTCCCCCTTTTTTAAGTTCCCGGACTGGGTTAAAAATGTAAGGAAATCAGTCAAGGTTACTTCACAAGGAGAATTGACTAAAAAAGTAAGGGATTTGAATTTGGCTTCGGCCAATGACTTAAAGCAAATACAAGGCATTGGTGAAAAATTGTCGGCCAGGATTATAAAGTTTAGGGATAAGCTAGGTGGGTTTTTGATCAATGAACAACTCTATGATGTTTATGGATTGGAACCCGAGGTCGTTCAAAGGACTTTGCGGGAGTTTAAAGTGCTTCAGCCACCCGATGTTAAAAAAATAAATATCAATACCGCCAATGTGGAGGAGTTGGCCTCATTGATATACCTAAGATACAATGTGGCAGAAAATATCGTTACGTATAGAGAGGAAAATGGAGTTTTTACCTCTTTGTCCGATTTGTTTAACGTTTCTGAATTTCCAGTAAACAAAATTGATAGAATAGGGTTATATTTGTCATATTAAATAATATTTTATGAATGGTATTTACTTCACGGAAGAGCACCAATTATTTAGGGAGAGTTTAAAGGATTTTTTGCAGAAAGAGGTTGTTCCCCATCTGGAGAAGTGGGAAGAAACAGGTACCATTGAGCGTTTTATTTGGAAGAAGTTCGGTGAGATGGGGTATTTTGGTTTGGCAACTCCAGAAGCATATGATGGAATGGGACTGGATCTTTTTTATACGGCCATACTCTTGGAGGAACTTCAAAAAATCAACTCCGGAGGTCTTGCTGCGGCAATATGGGCCCATGTATATCTCGCGATGACACACTTGAACAAAAACGCAAATGACGACCAAAAAAAGAGGTATTTGGTGCCAAGCGTCCATGGCGAAAAAATAGGGTGTCTTGGAGTTACCGAGCCTTTTGGCGGAAGTGATGTGGCAGGCATGCGAACCACCGCGATAAGAAAAGGGGACAATTACATCGTTAACGGCTCAAAAACGTTCATCACCAATGGCGTATATGGTGATTATATTATTCTAGCAGCCAAAACGGAGCCGTCCATGGGCAATAAGGGAATTAGTATTTTCATAGTTGACCTTAAAAGTGAAGGGGTCACGGCCAACAAGTTGAATAAACTGGGATGGCGTGCCTCGGATACGGCCGAATTGGCTTTTGACAATGTTATCGTTCCGGCAGAAAACCTAATTGGTGAAGAAGGTACGGGTTTTGGATTTATTATGGAGGCTTTTGCCTTGGAACGATTGGTCATGGGAATTAATGCCCATGCCCGTGCGGAATATGCGCTTGATTACGCTTTGCAATATATGTCCGAAAGGGAAACCTTCGGGAAGCCCATCAACCAATATCAAGCGTTGCGCCATAAGTTTGTGGATTTGTATGCCGATATGGATATCTGCAGACAGTATAATTATTCCGTTGTGCATAGGATGGAAAAGGGGGAGTATGTGGTCAAAGAAGCGACCATCTCAAAATTGAAATCCACCAAAATGGCCGATGAAGTCATCTATAATTGTTTACAATTTTTAGGGGGTTATGGCTATATCGAAGATTACCCGATGGCTCGCATGTTAAGGGATAGCAGATTGGGACCTATTGGAGGGGGCACTTCTGAAATCCTGAAAGAAATTATTTCCAAGATTGTCATCGATAAAAAAGAATATCGCCCTGCTTCCGTAGGCACCAATAAGAAACAAGAAATTTTAAAATAACCATTGAGGTTATAAATACATTTGTATATTTGCAGCCCGATAATTTGTCGGGAAAATCTAAAAGAAAGGAGGTTGTAGCCAATGTTAATAATACCAGTTAAAGAAGGAGAAAACATCGATAGGGCACTAAAGCGTTTTAAACGTAAGTTTGATAAAACGGGTAAAATGCGCCAATTGAGGTCTAGGCAACAGTATACTAAACCTTCCGTTAGGAGAAGGGCAGAGATTCAAAAAGCCCAATACATCCAAAGTTTGAGGGATAAAGAAGAGCTTTAATCCCAAGAACTGAAAACAAATACAGAATCCCGCTTTTGAGCGGGATTTTTGTTTTAAATAGGTTTATTACCTTTAGTATATGGCTCTTGAAGCTTTTACATCCTATCTCGAACTGGAAAAAAATTACTCGGCTCATACGGTCAAGGCCTATTCCAAAGATATTGGTGACTTTCAGGACTACTGCAAAGACCACCATCACCTTGAAGAAATACAAAATGTAAACTATTCCCTAATACGCAGTTGGATAGTTCTTTTGGTGGAACAAGGGGTTTCCAACCGTTCCATTAACAGAAAGCTATCTTCATTAAAGTCGTACTATAAGTTCTTACTGAAAATAGGGGATATTAAGCATCATCCTTTGGCCAAGCACAAAGCTTTGAAATCCGAGAAGAAAATTCAGGTGCCATTCTCAGAGCATGAAATGGCACAGGTATTAAATGCCATAGAATATACTTTGGATTTTGTTGGGTTAAGGGATAAACTGATTATCGAGCTTTTATATACGACTGGGATCCGTAGGGCCGAGCTCGTCAATCTTAAGATGACCGATATCAACTTTTCCGAAAATACCATAAAGGTATTGGGCAAACGTCATAAGGAACGTATTCTTCCTATTATTCCAGGTCTAATGTCTACTATAGCATCCTATCTTAAGGAAAGAAAGTCAATCCCTGATGTAGTGGACACTGATCATCTGTTACTGACAACTACTGGTCATAAAATATACGAAACCCTTGTTTACAGGGTTATAAATAAGTATCTTAGTAAGGTTTCGCCCAAGGTCAAAAAAAGTCCACATATGCTAAGGCATACTTTTGCGACACATCTTTTGAACCATGGGGCGGACCTAAATGCTGTAAAAGAATTGTTGGGTCATTCCAGTTTGGCATCCACACAGGTGTATACCCATAGCAGTATTGCCAAATTGAAGGAAGTTCACGCAACAAACCATCCAAGAAACAAAGAGTAGACCGCTTCTTTGTATTGTTTAACCTCCCGCCCTATGGTGGATCTAAAAGACAAATTTTATGAAGGTTAATGCACAATCTGTAAATTTTGTGGCCGACAGAAAATTAATTGATTTCATTCAGGTAAGAATGGACAAATTGGAACTGTTTTATGACAAAATCATAAGTTCGGATGTTTACCTGAAGGTAGACAATACCAGTTCCAAAAAAAACAAGAGTGTAGAAATAAAAGTGAAGGTTCCCAGAAACCAATTTATTGTAAAAAAACAATGCAAAACCTTTGAGGAAGCTGTTGATAATGCATGCAGTTCCTTAGAGCGCCAACTGGTCAAAACCAAAGAGAAGACAAGGGCGCACGCCTAACCAAAAATTTTTTTCAGTTTGTTTTGAACAAACGAAAAAAACGCTACATTTGCAGTCCGTTAGAAATAACGGGCTTTTTTTGTGTTTTATTGAACCGAAAAAGCCGATATAGCTCAGCTGGCTAGAGCAGCTGATTTGTAATCAGCAGGTCGTGGGTTCGAGTCCCTCTATCGGCTCTTGAAATTTTGAATATCGCATCAGGAGAATCTGTTCAAATTTTAATATCAAAATTACAGATTTTAGGGACGAGAAGTTTATCCTGAGCAAAGTCGAAGGGAGTCCCTCTATCGGCTCAAAATTCCAGCGAAGGCAGGAATCTCAGACTAGAAGTTTGAGTATGTTATTTGAAAATTTTTGGGGAGATACTCAAGCGGCCAACGAGGACAGACTGTAACTCTGTTGTTTTTTAACTTCGCAGGTTCGAATCCTGCTCTCCCCACATAAAATTTCAATTAAGCACATGTCAAAAGTTTGCTTTTGTAAAGATGCAATTTGAAATTTTATTTGAAGGGTCACCTTCAGGGATCATGAGCGTAGCGAATAATCCTTTGATGCCCTTCAAGGGTTACCAAAACAGAGTAAGGTAATTCTAAAACTTTGAAATATTGGCATCATTAATTAAGAATGCTTAATTGTAAATGCGGGAGTAGCTCAGTTGGTAGAGCGTCAGCCTTCCAAGCTGAATGTCGCCGGTTCGAACCCGGTCTCCCGCTCAAAATTCCTGCGAAGGCAGGAATCTCATAGTAATTATGAGGACGTAAACACTTTGCGCCGGCGTAGCTCAGGGGTAGAGCGTTTCCTTGGTAAGGAAGAGGTCACGAGTTCAAATCTCGTCGTTGGCTCTAAATTCTAAGGAGCTTAGAATAAAATTGAACACTAATATTAAATAAGATTAAATAAATTAAACATGGCAAAGGCAACTTTCGATCGTTCAAAACCACACCTTAATATAGGTACAATTGGACACGTAGATCACGGTAAAACAACTTTAACTGCTGCTATTACTAAAGTATTAGCTGATGCAGGTTTATCAGAAGCTAAAGATTTCGATCAAATCGATAATGCACCGGAAGAAAAAGAAAGAGGTATCACAATTAATACATCTCACGTAGAATATCAAACGCAAAACCGTCACTATGCTCACGTTGACTGTCCAGGTCACGCGGATTACGTTAAGAACATGGTAACAGGTGCTGCTCAAATGGATGGTGCTATTTTGGTTGTTGCTGCAACTGATGGTCCTATGCCACAAACTCGTGAGCACATCTTACTTGGTCGTCAGGTAGGTATTCCTCGTATCGTTGTATTCATGAACAAAGTGGATATGGTTGATGATGAAGAGCTTTTAGAATTAGTTGAAATGGAAATTAGAGATTTATTGTCATTCTATGAGTACGATGGTGACAATGGTCCTGTAATTGCTGGTTCTGCTTTGGGTGCACTTAATGGTGAGCAAAAGTGGGTAGATACAGTATTAGAATTAATGAAGAATGTTGACGAGTGGATCGAAGAGCCTGTACGTGACATGGATAAGCCTTTCTTAATGCCTATCGAAGACGTATTCTCAATTACTGGTCGTGGTACTGTAGCAACTGGTCGTATTGAGACTGGTGTAGCTAACACAGGTGATCCTGTTGAGATTATTGGTATGGGTGCTGAGAAATTAACATCTACTATAACTGGTATCGAAATGTTCCGTCAAATCTTGGATAGAGGTGAAGCTGGTGATAATGCTGGTATCTTATTAAGAGGTATTGAGAAAAACCAAATCTCTAGAGGTATGGTAATCACTAAGCCAGGTTCTGTAACCCCTCACCAAAAATTTAAGGCTGAGGTTTATATCCTTAAGAAAGAAGAAGGTGGTCGTCACACGCCATTCCATAACAACTACCGTCCACAGTTCTACGTACGTACAACTGACGTAACTGGAAATATTTCTCTTCCAGATGGTGTTGAAATGGTAATGCCAGGTGATAACCTAACAATTACTGTAGATTTGATTCAACCAATTGCAATGAACGTAGGTTTACGTTTTGCTATCCGTGAAGGTGGTCGTACAGTTGGTGCTGGTCAGGTAACTGAAATTTTAGACTAAACAGACAATTAAATAATCAATTAAAGGTGTCCCGAAATTTCGGGATGCCTTGATTGTTGTTTACGGGTTTAGCTCAGTTGGTAGAGCACTGGTCTCCAAAACCAGGTGTCGTGAGTTCGAGTCTCGCAACCCGTGCAAAGCAAAAAACAGGTTAACAAGTAACCTAAAAATAATAATCAAATGGCAGGATTAATAACATATATCAAAGAATCGTTCGATGAGTTAAAAAACCACGTGTCTTGGACACCTTGGCCAGAAGCTCAACGATTGACTGTTCTTGTAGCAATTTTTTCAATTATTTTTTCTTTAGCTATTTGGGGAGTGGATACTGTATTTAGTAGAGCAGTGAAGGTGTATTTTGATTTATTAAGCTAACAAAGAATTAGGGAAGAAGATGTCAGATAAAAAATGGTATGTTGTTAGAGCGGTAAGCGGTCAGGAAAATAAAATCAAGACCTACATAGAAAACGAAATCGCACGATTGGGATTAGAAGATTATGTAGACCAAGTTTTAGTACCTACCGAAAAAGTGATTCAAATACGTAATGGAAAGAAAATAAATAAGGAGAAAGTTTATTTTCCAGGTTACATAATGATACAAGCCAATTTGAGTGGTGAAATCCCTCATATTATTAAATCTATTACTAATGTAATTGGATTTTTAGGTGAAACAAAAGGTGGCGACCCAGTGCCATTAAGACAATCTGAAGTAAACAGAATGTTGGGTAAAGTAGATGAACTTGCTATAGAAGCAGATGCTAATATCGCAATTCCATTTACCAAAGGAGAAACCGTAAAAGTTATCGATGGACCATTCAATGGATTTGACGGTACTATCGAAAAAATATTTGAAGAAAAGCGTAAGCTAGAGGTAATGGTTAAAATTTTCGGAAGAAAAACACCATTAGAACTCAGTTATATGCAAGTTGAAAAATTATAATAATTGTTACAATTAAGATAGCGTTAATCTAAGCTTCCAAAATAGAAAAGCGCACTAAATTTTGAAAAATGGCAAAAGAACTAGACAAAGTAGTTAAGTTACAAGTTCGGGGAGGTGCTGCGAATCCATCGCCACCGGTTGGACCCGCTTTAGGTGCCGCTGGAGTTAATATCATGGAGTTCTGTAAGCAATTTAATGCAAGAACCCAAGATAAAGCAGGTAAGGTTTTACCTGTAGTGATTTCTGTTTACAAAGACAAATCTTTTGAATTTGTAATCAAAACACCACCAGCAGCAGTGCAATTATTAGAAGCGGCCAAAGTAAAGAAAGGATCAGGAGAACCTAACCGACGTAAAGTAGCAAAAGTAACTTGGGATCAAGTTAGAGCAATTGCTGAAGACAAAATGCAAGATTTAAATGCATTTGAGATCGGTTCAGCTATGAAAATGGTAGCTGGAACAGCAAGATCGATGGGTATCACTGTTAAAGGAGGTGAAGCTCCAAACTAAATTTTTAGAAATGGCAAGATTAACAAAGAAGCAAAAAGAAGCAAGAGCTAAAGTTGACAGAAACAAACTTTACTCACTAGAAGAAGCTTCAGCTTTACTAAAAGAAATCACATACACTAAGTTTGATGCTTCAGTAGATTTAGCAGTAAGATTAGGTGTAGATCCACGTAAAGCCAATCAGATGGTTCGTGGTGTAGTTTCCTTACCACACGGTACAGGTAAAGACATGAAGGTTCTTGCATTGGTAACTCCAGACAAAGAAGCAGAAGCAAAAGAAGCTGGCGCTGATTATGTAGGGTTAGACGAATACTTACAGAAAATTAAGGACGGTTGGACAGATGTTGACGTCATCGTTACAATGCCAAGCGTTATGGGTAAGTTAGGACCATTAGGTAGGATTTTAGGGCCAAGAGGTCTTATGCCAAACCCGAAGACAGGAACAGTAACTATGGATATAGGTAAAGCTGTTAGTGAAGTAAAAGCTGGTAAAATAGATTTTAAAGTAGATAAAACAGGTATCGTTCATGCACCAATAGGCAAAGCATCATTTAGTGCTGAAAAATTGGTAGGCAATGCTAACGAATTATTATCGACTTTGATTAAATTGAAACCAACTGCTGCTAAAGGGACTTATGTAAAGAGTATTTACATGTCAAGTACAATGAGTCCAAGTATTGCAGTAGATACAAAAATAGGATAGTAGTTAAACTTAGAATATTATGACAAGAGAAGAAAAATCGGTAGTAATTGAAGAGTTGACTGCTCAGTTGGCAGATAATACCAATATCTATTTAACGGATATTTCTGGATTAGATGCAGCAACAACTTCAAATTTAAGAAGAGCGTGTTTCAAGTCTAACATTAAGTTGGCTGTTGTAAAAAATACTCTTTTAGAGAAAGCTATGGAAGCATCGGACAAAGATTTCGGTGATTTAGCAACGACTTTAAAAGGTAATACGTCAGTAATGTATTCTGAAACAGGAAACGCACCAGCTAAGGTAATTAAAGAGTTTCGTAAAAAGTCTGAAAAGCCTTTATTAAAAGGAGCTTTCATTGAAGAAGCTATTTACATTGGAGATGATTTATTAGACACTTTAGTAGATATTAAGTCTAAGGAAGAGCTTCTGGGAGATATTATTTCATTGTTACAATCTCCTGCTAAGAACGTTATTTCAGCACTTAAATCTGGTGGAGGAACCATAGCAGGTATTGTAAAAACATTATCTGAAAGAGAAGGATAATCAAAAGAATTACACACTTAGAAAATTATAATAAAAACACACACATTAAAACGATAGAAAAAATGGCAGATTTAAAAGATTTCGCAGAACAATTAGTTAACTTAACAGTAAAAGAAGTTAACGAATTAGCTACTATATTAAAAGATGAGTACGGCATTGAGCCAGCTGCTGCTGCAGTTGCAGTTGCTGCAGGTGGTGCTGCAGGAGGTGGTGAAGCCGCTGAAGAAAAGACAGAATTTGATGTAGTATTAAAAGCCGCAGGTGCTTCTAAATTAGCAGTTGTAAAATTAGTTAAGGAATTAACTGGTTTAGGCTTAAAAGATGCTAAAGGATTAGTAGATGAAGCACCAAGCACTATTAAAGAAGGTGTTTCTAAAGACGAAGCTGAAGGCTTAAAATCTTCTTTAGAAGAAGCTGGAGCTGAGGTTGAGCTTAAGTAAGCTCAGCTTAACCTACAACATATGGTTTAGGTCTGGAGTAATTCTCTGAGACCTAAACCCTTTTGTGTATATAAACGTTATATACATATTTTAGTTTTTATTTAATAAAAATCTCGTTCATCAATGTTAGCAAATAAGGCTGAAAGAATTAATTTCTCTTCTATTGTAAATAGAACAGATTACCCAGACTTTTTGGATATCCAAATAAAATCCTTTCAGGATTTTTTCCAATTAGAAACAAAATCAGAAGAAAGAGGAAACGAAGGTTTATACAACACCTTCATGGAGAACTTTCCAATCACAGATACACGAAATCAATTCGTGTTAGAATTTTTAGACTATTTCATTGATCCGCCAAGATATACGATTGAAGAATGTATCGAAAGAGGATTAACGTATAGTGTACCTTTAAAAGCAAGATTAAAATTATATTGTACCGACCCAGAGCACGAAGATTTCGAAACCATCGTTCAGGATGTGTATTTAGGTACAATACCATATATGACACCAAGTGGTACGTTTTGTATCAATGGTGCAGAACGCGTTGTGGTATCACAATTGCACCGATCACCTGGTGTGTTCTTTAGCCAGTCATTCCATGCTAATGGAACCAAATTATATTCGGCAAGAGTTATTCCTTTTAAAGGCTCTTGGATAGAATTTGCTACGGATATCAATAGCGTGATGTACGCTTATATTGATAGAAAGAAAAAGTTACCAGTGACGACATTATTCCGTGCAATTGGTTTTGAACGTGATAAGGATATTTTAGAGATTTTCGATTTAGCTGAAGAGGTTAAAGTTTCTAAAACGGGCTTAAAGAAAGTTATCGGTCGTAAGTTAGCGGCGCGTGTACTTAATACATGGCACGAGGATTTCGTGGATGAAGATACTGGTGAAGTAGTATCTATTGAGCGTAACGAGATCGTCTTAGATCGTGATACCATTGTAGATAAAGAAAATATTGAAGAAATCCTTGAGGCCGAAGTAAAAACGATTCTTTTACACAAAGAAAGTGCACAGCAAGGAGATTACGCAATTATCCATAATACATTACAAAAAGATCCAACAAATTCTGAAAAAGAGGCTGTTGAACATATCTATCGTCAATTACGTAATGCTGAACCGCCAGATGAGGAAACAGCACGTGGCATTATTGACAAGTTATTCTTCTCAGACCAACGTTACTCTTTAGGTGAGGTAGGTCGTTATAGAATGAACAAAAAATTAGGTTTGGATATTGGAATGGACAAGCAAGTATTGACCAAAGAAGATATCATAACCATCATTAAATACTTAATTGAATTAATCAATTCTAAAGCGGAAATCGATGATATCGACCACTTATCTAACCGTCGTGTACGTACCGTAGGTGAACAATTATCATCGCAGTTCGGTGTTGGTTTAGCACGTATGGCACGTACCATTCGTGAACGTATGAACGTTCGTGATAATGAAGTATTTACGCCAATCGATTTGATTAACGCAAAAACTTTGTCTTCTGTAATCAATTCATTCTTCGGAACGAACCAGTTATCTCAATTTATGGATCAAACGAATCCATTAGCAGAGATTACGCACAAACGTCGTTTGTCTGCTTTAGGACCTGGAGGTTTATCAAGAGAAAGAGCTGGTTTCGAGGTTCGTGACGTTCATTACACGCATTACGGTCGTTTATGTCCGATTGAAACACCAGAAGGTCCAAACATTGGTTTGATATCTTCACTTTCAGTTTATGCTAAAGTGAATTCAATGGGATTCATCGAAACACCATATAGAAAAGTAGAAGATGGTGTTGTGGATATTAAAAATGCACCAACTTACTTGAGCGCTGAGGAGGAAGAAGAGAAAATGATTGCGCAAGCAACTGTTGAAGTTGATGATGCTGGTAAAATAACTCATGACAAAGTAATTGCTCGTCAAGAAGGTGATTTCCCAGTAATTGAGCCAATAAATGTAAATTACACAGATGTTGCGCCGAATCAAATAGCATCAATTTCAGCATCGTTAATTCCTTTCTTAGAGCACGATGATGCTAACCGTGCTTTGATGGGGTCCAATATGATGCGCCAAGCTGTACCGTTATTAAGACCAGAAGCGCCAATAGTTGGTACTGGTTTAGAACGTCAGGTAGCATCAGACTCGAGAGTATTAATTAATGCTGAGGGTGAAGGTGTTGTAGAGTATGTTGATGCTGATAAGATTGTAATCAAATACGAGCGTACTGAGGATGAGGCTATGGTTAGTTTCGATAGCGATGTTAAAGAATATCCATTAGTTAAATTTAGAAAGACTAATCAAGGTACATCAATCAACCTTAAACCAATCGTTAAGAAAGGTGATACGGTAACTAAAGGACAAGTACTTTGTGAAGGTTATGCTACGCAAAATGGAGAGCTTGCTCTTGGTAGAAATATGAAAGTAGCCTTCATGCCTTGGAAAGGATATAACTTTGAGGATGCGATTGTGATTTCAGAGAAGGTTGTACGTGACGATATCTTTACATCGATTCATATTGATGAATACTCTTTGGAAGTTAGAGATACCAAACTTGGTAATGAGGAGTTAACGAATGACATACCTAACGTTTCCGAGGAGGCTACTAAAGACCTAGATGAGAATGGTATGATTCGTATTGGTGCAGAAATCAAGCCTGGAGATATTTTAATTGGTAAGATTACACCAAAAGGTGAATCTGATCCAACGCCTGAAGAAAAATTATTGAGAGCGATTTTCGGTGATAAGGCAGGTGATGTTAAAGACGCTTCCTTAAAAGCTTCTCCGTCATTAAATGGTGTAGTTATCGATAAGAAATTATTTGCAAGAGCTGTAAAAGATAAGCGTAAGAGAGCTCAGGATAAGGAAGATATCGAAGCATTAGAAAATGTATACGATAACCGTTTTGATGATCTCAAAAATATTTTGGTAGAAAAACTATTTGCAATTGTAAATGGTAAAACTGCACAAGGTATTTATAATGATTTAGGAGAAGAGATTATCCCAAGAGGTAAGAAGTATACCTTAAAAATGTTAAATGCAGTAGACGATTATACACATTTAACATCTGGTAAATGGACAACTGATGATCATACCAATGAACTGGTTGCTGACTTAATTCACAACTATAAAATTAAGGAAAACGACCTTCAAGGATCATTAAGACGTGAGAAGTTTACAATTTCGGTTGGTGATGAATTACCAGCAGGGATTATCAAATTAGCAAAGGTTTACATTGCTAAGAAGCGTAAACTTAAAGTTGGTGATAAGATGGCAGGTCGTCACGGTAACAAAGGTATTGTGGCACGTATCGTTCGTCAGGAAGATATGCCATTCTTAGAAGATGGAACACCAGTAGATATCGTATTAAATCCACTAGGTGTACCTTCTCGTATGAATATCGGACAGATATACGAAACTGTGTTAGGCTGGGCAGGAAAAGATTTAGGTAAAACGTATGCAACACCAATTTTTGATGGTGCAACTCTAGATCAAATAAACACTTATACAGATGAAGCAGGTATTCCAAGATTTGGTCATACCTATTTATATGATGGAGGTACAGGTGATCGCTTTGACCAACCTGCAACAGTCGGCGTTATCTATATGATTAAGCTAGGTCATATGATCGATGATAAGATGCATGCACGTTCTATTGGACCATATTCTCTCATTACGCAGCAACCATTGGGTGGTAAAGCACAGTTTGGTGGTCAGCGTTTTGGTGAGATGGAGGTTTGGGCACTTGAAGCTTATGGAGCATCAAGTACTTTACGTGAAATCTTAACTGTAAAATCAGATGATGTTATTGGTAGAGCAAAAACTTACGAAGCTATCGTTAAAGGTGAGCCAATGCCAGAGCCTGGACTACCAGAATCGTTCAACGTACTTATGCACGAATTGAAAGGTTTAGGATTAGATATTAGATTAGAAGAATAAAATTATTCAGTAAACAGTGAGCAGTCTCAGTTGGCAGAACTGTGACTATAAACTGCGACTGAAAACTATAAGAATATGGCAAGAAAACAAGATAAGAATACAGTACAGAAGTTTAACAAAATTTCTATTGGTTTAGCATCACCTGAGTCTGTTTTAGCAGCATCCCGTGGTGAAGTATTAAAGCCAGAAACTATTAATTATCGAACACACAAACCAGAACGCGATGGTTTGTTCTGTGAGCGTATTTTTGGTCCTGTGAAGGATTTTGAATGTGCTTGTGGTAAATATAAAAGAATACGTTACAAAGGTATTGTTTGTGACCGTTGTGGTGTTGAAGTAACTGAGAAAAAAGTACGTAGAGACAGAGTAGGTCATATCAATTTGGTAGTACCTGTGGCGCATATTTGGTATTTCCGTTCATTACCAAATAAGATAGGATACTTACTAGGGTTACCGTCTAAGAAATTAGATATGATTATCTACTACGAGCGTTATGTAGTTATCCAACCAGGTAATGCATTGAATGCAGAAGGTGAGCCTGTTCAAAAAATGGATTTCTTAACGGAGGAAGAATATTTGAATATTTTAGAATCACTTCCACAAGAAAACCAATATTTGGAAGATGCCGACCCAAATAAGTTTATTGCAAAAATGGGTGCTGAATGTCTAATCGATTTATTAGCAAGAATCGATTTAGATCAGTTATCATACGATTTAAGACATAGTGCTAATAACGAAACGTCAAAGCAGCGTAAGACAGAAGCTTTAAAACGTTTACAAGTTGTGGAGGCATTTAGAGAATCAAATGAAAACAGGGAGAATAAGCCAGAATGGATGATCATGAAGGCGATTCCTGTAATTCCACCAGAATTAAGACCATTGGTGCCATTAGATGGTGGACGTTTTGCAACTTCAGATTTAAATGACCTTTACCGTCGTGTAATTATCCGTAACAACCGTCTGAAGCGTTTGGTGGAGATTAAAGCACCAGAAGTAATTTTGCGTAATGAAAAACGTATGTTACAGGAATCTGTTGATTCATTATTCGATAACACGCGTAAGTCGTCCGCAGTAAAAACAGATTCTAATAGACCGTTAAAATCGCTTTCAGATTCACTTAAAGGTAAGCAAGGACGTTTCCGTCAAAACTTACTGGGTAAACGTGTTGATTACTCTGCACGTTCGGTAATTGTTGTTGGACCAGAATTAAAATTATTCGAATGTGGATTGCCGAAAAACATGGCAGCGGAGCTTTACAAGCCCTTCATCATTAGAAAATTAATTGAAAGAGGTATTGTAAAAACTGTAAAATCTGCAAAGAAGATTATAGATAGAAAAGAGCCCGTCGTTTGGGATATCTTGGAGAATGTACTTAAAGGACATCCAGTATTACTAAACCGTGCTCCTACATTACACAGACTTGGTATTCAGGCATTCCAGCCAAAATTGATTGAAGGTAAAGCGATTCAGTTACACCCATTAGTGTGTACAGCATTTAATGCCGATTTCGACGGTGACCAAATGGCTGTTCATTTACCATTGGGGCCAGAAGCGATATTAGAAGCACAACTTTTAATGTTAGCATCCCATAATATTTTGAATCCTGCTAATGGTTCTCCAGTAACAGTACCTTCTCAAGACATGGTTCTTGGATTGTACTATATGACCAAGCTACGTAAAACTGATAAGGACTATACAGTTAAAGGTGAAGGCCTAACTTTCTATTCACCCGAAGAAGTAACTATTGCTTACAACGAGAAGAAAGTTGACCTTAACGCTGGTATTAAAGTAAGAACCAAGGATTTTAATGGAGAAGGTGAGTTAACAACTCAAATTATTGAAACAACTGTTGGGCGTGTATTATTTAACGAAAAAGTACCAGAACAAGCAGGATATATCAATAAAGTTCTTACCAAAAAAGCATTAAGGGATATCATTGGTGATATTTTAAAAGTGACTAGTGTCCCTGAAACTGCTGAATTCTTAGACGAGATTAAGACCTTAGGCTATAAGTTTGCATTCCAAGGTGGACTATCATTTAGTTTAGGGGATATAATTATTCCAGAAGAAAAACTAGGTCTTATTGCTACTGCCAACAAACAAGTTGATGGTATTGTAGGTAACTACAACATGGGACTTATTACTAATAATGAGCGTTATAATCAGGTAATTGACATTTGGACTTCAACAAATGCCGAATTGACTGAATTGTCCATGAAGCGTATTAGTGAAGACCAGCAAGGATTTAACTCTGTATATATGATGTTAGATTCTGGAGCTCGTGGTTCTAAAGAGCAGATACGCCAGTTAACAGGAATGCGCGGATTAATGGCAAAACCTAAAAAATCTAATGCTGGTGGTGGTGAGATTATTGAAAATCCGATTCTTTCAAACTTTAAAGAAGGGCTTTCAATCTTAGAATATTTTATCTCCACACACGGTGCACGTAAAGGTCTTGCAGATACCGCTCTTAAAACAGCAGATGCAGGTTACTTAACACGTCGTTTAGTAGATGTATCACAAGATGTTATTGTTTACGAAGAAGATTGTGGCACATTAAGAGGTATTGAGGTTTCTGCACTTAAGAAGAATGAAGAAGTCGTAGAAAAACTTGAATCTAGAATTGTAGGTAGGACATCACTTAATGACGTTTATGACCCTCATACCGAAGAGTTAATAGTAGAAGCAGGTGGGCATATCGATGATGCTATTGCTAAACAAATAGGTGATTCTGCTATAGAATCTATAGAAGTACGTTCACCATTAACATGTGAGGCTAAGAAAGGTATATGTGTTAAGTGTTACGGCCGTAACCTTGCTACTGGTAAAATGGTACAACGTGGAGAAGCAGTTGGTGTAGTTGCAGCTCAATCTATTGGTGAGCCTGGTACACAGTTAACCTTACGTACGTTCCATGTTGGTGGTATTGCAGGTAACATTTCTGAAGAAAATAAGTTAGCGGTTAAGTTTGATGGTGTAGCTGAAATCGAAGACCTTAAAACGGTTAAGACTAAAGATAGCGAAGGTAATGAAGTAGATGTTGTAATCTCTAGAACTTCAGAATTAAAACTTACTGATGCTAAAACAGGAATTGTTTTAAGTACAAATAATATTCCTTACGGTTCATATATTTATGTAAAACCAGGAGCAAAAGTTAAGAAAGGAGACGTTATCTGCCAGTGGGATCCATATAATGGTGTAATTATTTCAGAATTTGCAGGTAAGGTGAAGTACGAAAACATTGAGCAAGGTATAACTTACCAAGTAGAAATTGATGAGCAAACAGGTTTCCAAGAAAAAGTGATTTCAGAATCAAGAAATAAGAAGTTGATTCCAACATTATTGATTGAAAATGCTAAAGGAGAAACAATTCGTTCATACAATTTACCAGTAGGAGCTCATATTATGATTGACGATGGTGATAAAATTGAGATCGGTAAAATCTTAGTTAAGATTCCACGTAAATCGGCTAAAGCTGGTGACATTACAGGTGGTCTTCCGCGTGTAACTGAGTTGTTCGAAGCGCGTAACCCTTCTAATCCTGCTGTGGTCAGCGAAATTGATGGTGTAGTGTCTTTTGGTAAGATTAAACGTGGTAACCGTGAAATTATAATTGAGTCTAAGTTAGGTGAGGTAAAGAAATACCTTGTGAAATTGTCTAATCAAATTCTTGTTCAAGAAAATGATTATGTAAAAGCAGGTATGCCTCTGTCTGATGGTTCAATTACACCTAATGATATTTTAAATATTAAAGGACCTTCTGCAGTACAGCAGTATTTAGTGAATGAGGTACAAGAAGTTTATCGTTTACAAGGTGTAAAGATTAATGACAAACACTTCGAAGTGGTTGTGAGACAGATGATGCGTAAGGTGAAGATAATTGATTCTGGAGATACCATTTTCTTAGAAAACCAATTAGTCCATAAGTCTGATTTTATAGAAGAAAATGATAAAATTTTCGGAATGAAAGTGGTTGAGGATGCAGGTGATTCTGAGAATTTGCAGTCAGGACAAATCGTTTCTGTAAGACAACTAAGAGATGAGAATTCGATTCTAAGAAGAGAAGACAAGAATCTTGTTGAGGCAAGAGATGCACAGCCAGCAACGGCTACGCCAATTTTACAAGGTATTACAAGAGCATCGTTGCAAACTAAGTCATTTATCTCGGCAGCATCATTCCAAGAAACGACTAAAGTTCTTAATGAAGCAGCAGTAAATGGTAAGGTAGACACACTCGAAGGCCTTAAAGAAAATGTTATTGTAGGTCACAGAATACCTGCTGGTACAGGTGTAAGAGAATACGATAATATTATTGTAGGCTCTAAGGAAGAGTTTGATGAGATGATGAAAGCGAAAGAAGAAATGAACTTTAACTAAACTAAATGAAACCCTAGGTTAATTGAGCCCAAGGCGAAGATTAACCTTTTGGTAGATTTTATTTCTGAACTTGTTTCGGAATCTCATTAAGTATAAGAATTATGAAAATATAAGAATCCCGAGATTGCATCACGGGATTCTTTGTTTAAATTGTAAAATAAAATAATAAGACTTCCAAATAGGTTGGAAGTGAAAATAAATTTTCAATGGCAGACGAAAAAAACACTCCAAAAAAAGGACAGATAAATATAGAATTAGATGAAAAGGTAGCGGAAGGTATATACTCCAATTTGGCAATCATCAACCATTCAGTTTCGGAATTTGTGGTTGATTTTGTTAGTATTATGCCAGGTACGCCTAAGAGTAAGGTTAAATCTCGAATTATATTAACACCACAACATGCTAAACGTTTACTAAAGGCTTTAGGAGATAATGTTAATCGTTTTGAGAAGGCTCATGGTGAAATCAAGGATTACGAGCAACCGCCAATTCCATTAAATTTTGGACCTACAGGTCAGGCCTAAGCCCGTTTAATTTTAAGGTTGCTCGACATGTTTACATGAGCAATCCTACTAAACTTTGGGCCAACTAGACAATCATAAAAAGAAACCCTTTGAAAGTCATCAAAGGGTTTTTATTTTAATGAGTTCACTACCTAAAAGTTAGGCGACATCCTTTTGCTTAAGGTAAAATTTCAATGCACCAGAAGGGCACTTTTTAATTTGATTTATAATGGTATCAGTATTAGCGCCATCTAAATCAATCCATGGAATAACAGAATTTCTGAAAACATCTGAAAGTTGTTTGGCGCAAATACCAGCATTTACACAACAACGAGGTTCGTAGGTAACAGTAATATCTTCATTACTGAAAAAGTTTGCATTTACATCCATAATAAGTAGATTAGTTTGGGGTTAATCTCTAAATTAAGTTAGATATTCAATATTAAGGATAAGTAAAATATCGATAAAAATCAAATATCATCGACAAAATACATTATTTTAAACCACTATTCGATGAAATGCACGTTGATTTCATACAAATTCTGAAGTCATATGGAAGTCTATACTAGGATATTTTTGTTGGGACATTTGAAGCGAAAACAATGAATCTGCCAGAAAAACTAACTGATTTTGTTTGTCTCTTGCCAAATAACGTTGTTTTACCCTTAAAAAATCTTTGAATTCGTCACTTTTTTCATCGTCAGTTTGTATCCAGCAAGCTTTATGAACATTTAGGTTTTCGTATATACATTTTGCACCATATTCATGTTCTAGACGATATTGGATTACTTCGTACTGGAGTGCCCCAACCGTGCCGATAACTTTTCTACCATTGTAGTCTAGTGTAAAAAGCTGGGCAACACCTTCATCCATTAATTGATCGATACCTTTATATAATTGTTTGGCTTTCATTGGGTCTGCATTATTAATGTATCTGAAATGCTCTGGTGAAAAGCTTGGAATACCCTTATAATTTAGTATTTCCCCTTCGGTTAAGGTGTCACCAATTTTAAAGTTTCCTGTATCCTGGAGTCCAACAATATCACCAGGATATGAAACATGCACAATTTCCTTTTTTTCTGCAAAAAAGGCATTAGGGCTTGAGAATTTAAATTTTTTGTTGTGCCTTACATGGAGATAAGGTGTATTCCTTTTAAACTCTCCAGATACTATTTTTACAAATGCCAATCTATTTCTGTGATTGGGATCCATATTGGCATGAATTTTAAATACAAACCCTGTAAATTTTTCTTCATTAGGGTTTACTAATCGCTCATCACTTTGCTTAGCTCTTGGTTTAGGTGCTATTTCAATAAAACAGTCTAAAAGTTCCCTAACTCCAAAGTTGTTTAAAGCCGAACCGAAGAATACAGGTTGTAACTCACCTTTGAGATAGGCTTCCTTATCAAATTCAGGATAAATACCATCTACTAATTCTATCTCATCTCTAAGGGTTTGAGCTGCATTTTCTCCCACTAATTTATCAAGCTCTCTTGAGTTTAAATCAGAAATCTCAATTGTGTCATTAATATGTTGTTTGCTATCACCTTTAAACAGATTGATATTTTTTTCCCAAATGTTGTAGATACCCTTAAAGTCATAACCCATACCTATAGGAAAACTAAGAGGCGTAACCCTTAAACCTAATTTTTGTTCAACTTCATCTAAAAGGTCAAAAGCATCTTTACCTTCGCGGTCCAATTTATTAATGAAAACAATCATTGGAATATTTCGCATACGGCAAACTTCAACTAGTTTTTCGGTTTGCTCCTCGACACCCTTTGCAACGTCAATAACTACAATAACACTATCGACAGCAGTTAAGGTCCTGAAGGTGTCTTCAGCGAAGTCTTTATGTCCGGGAGTATCGAGAATATTTATTTTAATACCATTATATTCAAAAGCCAAAACAGAAGTTGCAACAGATATGCCACGTTGTCGTTCAATCTCCATAAAGTCACTGGTAGCCCCTTTTTTTATTTTATTACTTTTTACGGCCCCAGCTTCTTGTATGGCACCACCAAAGAGTAGCAACTTTTCGGTAAGAGTGGTTTTACCTGCATCAGGATGGGATATAATTCCGAATGTTCGACGCCTATCAATTTCAGATTTAAAGCTCATACTATTTTTTAAAGAAATGCAAAATTAAAACAATCAGAGGTATTATAATTCATAATTACAAATAATATTGATTAATCAAAAACTATTTTAATCTTAATAGGATAATTTGTCAATTCATCGAAAATTTAATTCAAATTAAATATCTATGATTAATTTACTCACGAATAAATTAGTAATGATATTTAGTATTAAATTACTATGTTTAGTTGTCCCCAAATCAATAGTTTACTTTCACAATATGAAGTTGATTAATTGCAAATCTCTTCTTTTACCAATTAGATAAGTACTTACGGTTTAAATATGGAGACTACTATAATCTAATGGTTTTAATTAAAAAACCTTAAGAGTTATTTAGTATTTATTTTCTTACTTTAAAAATTTGTTTTTTACATTTTATCGAATATATTTGCATTTTATCGACAAAATTAACTGTTGGTAGAAGCTCAAAAATGAATTATACATCAACTATATAATATTATGAAAATCTTTACCCGATTCTCGTTTAAACAAAAGTTTCTATTCGTAATTCTACTAACCTTTCTATGTTCTGTTTCAAATAGTCAGACAGATATAGGTGGTGTCATTAATGATTACGAAGCAGTTACTAATATTACCAACCCTGGTTGTAGCACTTGTGATACTAATCCTGCTTGTATAAATGCTATTGATGTTGTAGATGCATCAGTTTTTTCTGTTGGTGATAAAGCTTTAATAGTGCAATTAAAGGGAGCTACTATAGATGAAACAAATACTGCTAGTGGTGGCGATATTATTGATTTAGGGAATGCAGGTAATTATGAATTTTTTGATATCGGTAATATTGTTGGAAATACTGTTTTTCCATCAGCTCCATTAAAAAACACATACGATTCTGCTGGTTTAATTCAGCTAGTTCGTGTTCCAAATTACGCTGGCGATGTTAATGTTATATCCGAATTACAAGCACTTCCATGGAATCCAGCAACAGGTGAAGGAGGGATTATAGCCTTATTCGTTGAAGGCACATTGACGCTTAATGCGAATGTAAATGCATCAGGTGCTGGTTATATAGGAGCTGAAATGACAGCAAATGGTTCACCAGATAACTGCGGTATTAGCCCAAATGTTCAATTTAATCTAGGTATAGCAAATACAGATAGTTGGTTTAAAGGTGGAGGAGTTGCCACTGCAGGTGTTAATAACCAAAAAGGTAGATCTCCTTTAGGAAATGGTGGTGGTGCTGGTGTTTCTGGTGATTCCGGAGGAGGTGGAGGTGCTAACTTTGGTGCAGGTGGAATAGGTGGTGATAGATGGTGTGATGTTAACGGTGCTACTGCTGGAGGAATTGGTGGTAATGCGCTTGCCCCTTTTATTACTAATCAGAATAGAGTGTTCTTCGGTGGGGCTGGTGGTGCAGGTTTTGTAACATCAGACAATTCAGCTATTGCTTCAAATGGAGGCGGTATTGTTGTTATACGAGCAACAACTTTGGTTGGAAATAATAATACGATAGATGCATCAGGTATAGACGCAACAGCAACTGCCACAGGTATTGATGGCGGCGGCGGCGGTGGAGCAGGAGGTTCCGTCGCTTTTGATATTAATGCATATTCTGGTAATTTAAATGTTGACATCACTGGTGGTGATGGGCAAAGCTTAAATACAGGAGTTATCCATGGTCCAGGTGGCGGTGGCGGTGGCGGTGTTTTACTACACAACTTAAATACTTTACCAGCAGGAATTAACGTGTTGTTATCAGGTGGTACTGCAGGTGTTCACAACGATCCGCCAAATGTTGGCAATACTCATAATGCTCAACCAGGTAGTAATGGTGGAATAATTACATACTATAATTTAGTCGAAACAACTGATACTGATAGTGGTTCTATGCCAAATGATGGTCTACCTGATTTATGTGATCTCGACTCTGATAATGATGGGATTCTAGACTCTGTTGAAGATGGAGGAACAGGTGTTGACCCTTCTTTAGATGAAGATGGAGATGGGATTCCTAATTATTTAGATCAAAGTGATGCTGGAGTTCCTACATTCACTGATGCAAATGGAGATGGAGTTAATGATATATATGATACAGATGGAGATGGAATACCAGATTTTCAAGATTTAGATAGCGATAATGATGGTTGCTTTGATTCAATTGAATCTGGAGGAACTGATTCCAATAATGATGGCGCACTGGATGGTGATGGGTTTAATTCGTTTGGTCAAGTTACCACAGGTGGTACCATTACAGACGGTTATGATGGGTATAATGGTGATGAGATATTGGCCACAGGGGTAAATTACACCGCCCCAACTGATGAAACAGAAACAGAAGGTGATACAGCGACATTTGAAGTAGTTGGAGCAACAATAACAAGTACAACAGTTTACATTGGATCTGCGCCAAATATAGTTCCTGATTTTACAGATCCTTCGGCAACGACAATCGCAACAGGCTTTAGTTATCAATGGTATTTAGGTGATCCAAATTTTGGCGGTGTAGCTTTGTCAAACGATGCAACGTATTCGGGTGTTACGACAGCCAGTCTAGATGTAATAACAAATTTAGCACTAGATGGAAATCAATATTGTGTTGTAATTACAAACACAAACAACTTTTGCGAGAATATTGAATGCTCAACATTAAATGTAAACCCACTGCCATGTAATATAAGTGCTATTTCTGCCTCCAATATAGATGCGTGTGATAATAATAGTACTCCAAGTGATATTACCGATGATACATTTACTGCAGATATTACCGTTACTTTTACAGATGCTCCACTTACTGGTACATTAGACTTATCAGGTGATGGTACAGCTTTAGTCTCTGTTGTAGGACTAACATCTCCACATACTTTTGTTGATGTAGTCTTACCTGCTGATGGTGGTGATATTGATTTAACAGCAACATTTTCGGATGATTTAGCATGTACATTGAACAATGCTAATGTATTTGCAGCACCTCTTGAATGCAGTGATGATACATGTCTAGATGTAATACCACCAGGTAATCCAACAGCACCATTAACAAACGCTGAATTCTCTTTTGATGTTGATAACCAGGCAGATAATACCTTGCCTGCAACATTAAATTCAATTACAGTAGTTGGGCAACCAAATCCTCTTACAGGTATTGCAAGGCCAGAATTGACAAATTATCAATTTGCTAACGAAGCAGCAGCGAACCAGTTTATTGTCGACCAAACAAATATAATTGCTGATATTGATGAAGGTCCGTCTGTATTTAATCCAGCGCTTATCTTAGCAAATAGTGATGCAGATTTGAGAAATTATTTATCCCTAGACAATGCAATTACATCTACTGATTTTGTAGAGTTTGTGTATAATGCACCAATAACAGCAGCTTCAAATAGATATTTACTCGTAACAGAAAGATCAGGAAACAATACGGTGACAGTACAAGCTATTGATGACTCCAATAATCTCATTGGTAGTGCCGTAACGGTTACTAATACGGAGTACGTAGTAACAAATATATTTACCGATTTTGGTCAGAGAATTCATATTGCGGTTTA
>JANQQQ010000015.1 GCA_028284935.1 Croceivirga sp. | reverse complement strand
ACTACCACCATTCATATAACTGTAATCCAATGACAAATAACCGTTCTTGGTAATGTCCTTGGTCAGATGACTTTCCAAAGTAAACAGCCCACTTTGTTCCACTTCCTGACCTTGGAAATCATTGTTCTTACCAATAATCGTATAGGCAGGAAAAACTTCTAAAGTCATACTCTTTCCTGTTATCCAAGGACCGATTCGTTGAATAAATGGCAATCCTAGTTTTAGCTTAAACTGGTTGCTTCCCATGTTAATAGGGTTCTCGGAATCGTATTGACCTGTGGGGAAAGTGATACCAGCCTGTAGATATAATAAAGAAGGACTTTCATGTCTGACAAAATCCTTAATCATGAGTTCCTCCGCTCCAATCAAGTTGATGGTATTCAACCAAGTCAAATCGCCAAAGCCATGTTGGAAAATTGAGGATGAAGTTGCCCCAGGGCCTAACGGATCAACATTAAGATTCGCTGTAATGTTACCAGCAGGAACGATAAGATTTGAGAAAAACGTTCTGCCCAAAACAGGTTGACTTCTTGTGTAGGTCAGCATGTATAAGTTACTTTCAACCGAGGTATCGGGGTTAATAAAACTCAGGTTGTTTATTGAAGCGTTGGCCTGGGCATTGATAAAGTGTGCGCTCAGAATATTTAGCTTCTTCGGGGCCGCCAAGTAAGTTCTTGGCCCGTCAAGTTGTGCTTGGGCTGGCCCAAACATGAACAAGGCTATTAAAGTGATATATAAATATTTCATGATTATTTTTTAAAATGTTGATTTGTTATTGTTTATCATCGATTTCAGGTACTGTCTCTGAACCTCTGGCGAAGTGTGGATCGTAGAATTCAGGCCTTGGTGGTAGTTTGTCCTCCAAACCATCATAAATTGAGTTGCTGGGTGCAATTACATTATTGATGGTCTTATATTCTTCCCAGTGTGCAATAAGCTCTTGGAGCTTTTCAGGATTTGATTCTGCCAAATTATTGCGCTCACCAGCGTCAGTATCAAGATTGTAAAGTTCCCATTCTCCGTTTCCGTATGGGATAACCATGCTGACAAGCTTCCAAGGACCTTTTCTAATAGCCTTACAGTTCCAAAGCTCCACTCCTATATAGTCAGCATCGGTTCTTGGTGACTTTTCCTGACCGTGGATTGTTGCAGCCCAGGATTTACCTTGCATTGGAAGGGTTGGTTTTCCCTTAAAGGTTGTAGGGGGAGTAACTCCAGCTAGTTCCAAGAAAGTAGGTGCAATATCTTTAACTTGCATTAGGGCCTCCTTATTTATTTGTCCCGCATTGGTTTTTTCAGGTGTCACCACAATCAATGGGGAACGAATCCCTCCTTCATAAGTAGTATATTTAGTTCCATTGAAAGGAGCTGCTGAGACTTGTGCCCATGATGGACCGTAAGCGGTCCAAGAACCTTTTCTACCCCAATTTTCATGACCGTGACTGTAGGTCTTGGCCATCCAATTTGCCTTATTGGTAGCTGGATATTTCTTATAGGTCTCAGATTTTTGAGCAACATCTGGACCATTGTCCGAAAAGAAAACGATATAGGTATTTTCTTTTAAATTGTTGTCCTCTAGGTATTTGATCAGCCTCCCAATTTCCATATCCATATAATCCAGGACCGCAGCAAATACTTCCATTTTCCTTGCAGTAACTACTTGCGCCAAAGGTTTTAACTTATCAAACCCAGGTACGTACCACAGTCTTTCCCCCAATTCGGTTTTTTCTGATAGGATGCCCATCTCCACCATACGCTCAAGACGTTCATCTCGCAATACATCCCAACCTTTGTCAAAGACTCCTTGATATTTTCTTAACCATTTATTGGGTACCGCCAATGGGTCATGAGGGGCCTGGTGAGCCAAATACGCAAAGAAGGGTTTCCCGTCTGCTTTGTTGGAGTCGATGTAACTAATTATCTTATCTGTGAAGGTGGTTGTTGCATAATAGTTTTTCGGCAATTCTTCAAGATATTCACCATCTTCAGAAAAATGATTTTTATCGATATGATCATCCATTGCCTTAAAATCAAAATAGCTTCCTGCTCCAGAAAGCATTGAGAATGATCTTTCAAATCCACGTGCACGGGGAAGATACTCTTTCGCTTTTCCCAAGTGCCATTTTCCTGCCATATAGGTGTGATACCCATTTTCTTTTAGGATTTCGGATAATGCAGGAATATCGGTTCTAAGGTGACCTTCATAGCCAACTACATCCATTTGGTTTTGAGCCGTTTTTTCATACATGTTTCCAAGTCCAGCTAAATGACTGTCCATTCCAGATAGTAGCATGGAACGTGTTGGTGAGCAGGTAGGTGCTACGTAAAAATTAGTGTAGCGGACACCCTCTTCGGCCAACTGGTCTATGTTGGGAGTGTTTATTTCACCTCCAAATGATCCAACATCGGAAAATCCCATATCGTCAGCTACGATGACAAGGAAATTTGGCTGGTCTTTTGTGTTCTCCTGAGCATAGCTCCTTCCACATAGTAGAAGCAGTGTCAACGCAAGCAGAGAAAGCATTTTCGATTTTAATTGATTTGTTTTCATAATTTTCAAATTATTAGGTTGTACTTTATTTTAAATTTTGATACAATGTTATTGA